>NZ_WVQW01000002.1:0-401948 GCF_013110635.1 Ruegeria sp. HKCCD6604
GGCCCCGTGGCTCAACTGGATAGAGCAGCCCCCTCCTAAGGGGCAGGTTGCAGGTTCGAATCCTGCCGGGGTCGCCACTGATCTTACAGCGTAGTCAGTAGTTTGCGTGCTCAGCATGTGTTGTTGAACACTGCGGGCAACTACAAGCGCTGCGCCTCCGCTGCACTGACAGCCGTAGCGCTGCACGCAGATCGCCCTTTTACGCACAAAGGAGTGATGCGAGATGGCGACGATAAACAAGCGACCAAGCGGCAAGTGGCAGGCAACGGTAAGGTATCAAGGACGAAGCAGCAGCAAGTCCTTCACCAAGAGAGTAGACGCGATAAAGTGGGCCCGCGAAGCGGAGCTCCAAGCTGAGCGCGGTATGATAACGCAACGCAAAGGCGGCATGTCGGACAAGTGCACGCTCAGCTTTGCCCTCGCAAAGTACAGAGATACTGTAGCGCCTACACATCGCAGCGGAGACCGAGAGCAACGTTGCATCGACGCGATGTTGAAGCATCATCAACGGTTCACGCGTCTTCGGTTGGACACACTAACAGTTGCGGACGTATCCAAGTGGCGCGACGAGCGTTTGCAGAAGGTTGCCGCAAGCACAGTCGTTCGAGAGTTGACGCTGTTACAGGGTGCAGTTGGCCACGCGCTTGATGCAGGTGCCGTCAACGTGGTGCAGCAAGTGAAACGACCGCGCGTCGATGATCGCAGGGAACTACGGCTGCAAGCTGGCGAGTGGCAACGCTTGATGCAGGCATGCGATCAAGATCGCAACAAACTGCTGCGTCCGTTGCTTGTGTTGGCTGTTGAAACCGCGATGCGTCGTGGTGAGTTGCTTACGATGCAGTGGCGGCACGTTGATCTGCAACGTTGCACGGCACTGTTGCCAAAGACCAAGAACGGCCACGCGCGCACTGTGCCTTTGTCGCCCGTTGCCGTTGACTTCCTGTCAGCACTCTCACGCAACGATGATCACGTGTTTCCACTGAGCGGAGACTGTGTACAGCAGGGCTTTGAGCGTTTGCGCAGGCGTGCACAAGTTCAAGACCTACGCTTTCACGACTTGCGCCACGAGGCCTTGAGCAGACTTGTTGAACGAGGTTTGTCGCTGATCGAAGTGCAGCAAGTGAGCGGTCACCGCACGTTGCAGATGCTTCAACGCTATGTGCACCTGCAAACTGCCGACATCGTAGCCAAGTTGCATGCTGCAGAGTGACATGTAGCGTGAGTGCAAGCACTGTATGTTGTGTCATGCAGTGCATTCTCGTAGCATACACACATCATGTTGTACCTTCTGGCTTGACCTTTGAGCCAGTTTGTGCCACCTTCGGACGTACTGGGAAAGTGTCCCAGAAGTCCTGACCAAAGACCGCAACGTGCCATCACTCTGTCGGAGTGGCGTTGCGCAGGCGGCACCAGATCACCAGACATCGGAGCCGCCAACTTGCCACCGCTCAGCAAGCAAGAAACCGCAGATCGCATCGGGGTCTCACTCCGAACTCTGAACCGCATGATGATGGATCATCGGAACGGCGACACAACCGCTTGTCCTCCTTGGTATCGGCTTCGAGGTCGAGTGCAGTTCGACCAGTGTGAGGTCGATGCTTGGCTGAGAGCACTGCGGCGTCGGAACGATGGCTGTGAGACCCGATCGGCTACCCGAGATCAGGCAAAGCGGCTTGAAAGTGAGCAGATGACAGGGGCGGCGCTTCGCTTCGCCGAGGGGTCTGGATCTATTACCGTTCAGAAAGGCGGCCCAGTGACCAACGCGAACCAAGGATACAGCGATGACTGATCGACGTCGCATCTGGCTTCACAAACTGGTTGATGCACTGCCCTGCGAAACGTTCGACATACGCATCATCTCCCTTGGCGGCAAAGTCGTGGCTTGCCGTCAGTTTACACCAAAGCAGTTCGTCGCCGCAGCCGACTGGTTTGCAGCGATGTCGGCAAAGTCGCATCACGTTTTCTTCCGCCCTGACGGACCTCTGACCCATGTACTTGTTGACGACTTCAGCGCCGATGCACTCCACCTGATGGCGTGCGATGGCATAAGACCGAGCGCAGTTGTGGAAACCAGCGATGACAACTTCCAAGCTTGGGTCACGCTGTCTGGTCGTAACCACCCGCCCGATGTGCATGCAGTGGCTTGCCGTATCTTGGCCGAGCAGTACGCAGCTGATCGCGGTAGCGCCAAACCAACGCAACACGGCAGAGTGCCAACGACGCGCAACCCAAAGCCAGAACGCGTGTTGCCGGATGGAAAGCCACCACTCGTTCTGGTGCACCAAGATCGCCACCACACACCGCGCCTTCGTTTCAACTCGCGCCTGCTGGTAGAAGCGCAGGAAAGGGCCGCGCTGACAGGGACACAAGCATCGGTGAGAGCCAGTAACGAAGCATCGGACATCGAGGTTGTAGCGATGACTGACGATGCGCTCATGCAAGCGATGTTTGACGAGGTGCTTGCTCGCTTCCCTGATGACACGAGTAAGGCCGACGCTCACATGGCTACCTTCCTGCTATCAAGTGGCGCGACCCCAGAAGAGGTCACTGCGGCACTGCTGGCTTACTCTGAGAAGACCAGAACAAGAGTGGGCGAAGCGCGTGTTCGCTACGCTGAACAAACGGTTCAAGGCGCACTTCAGTACATCAACTAAGTGGCAAAGACAGTGCAGGCTACGGCGAAGCCGGGACAGAGAACAAACGGACGCGACAGCAGGACGAAGATGCCTGGGCGAACTGAGAGGCTCGATACAAACCAAACGAACGAAAGGAAGGAGGTGGCAAGGGATGACTGATGACCAAACAAACTCAGAGGGTCACGCTGCCAGTATGACCGGCCAACACGACAAGGGCGACGACACTCAGCGCGAGATAGAGAAGAACGGCCCTTCAAACTTGAACACTTCCTCAGATACAGAGGGCGGCTCTCTGGGGAACTGTTCAAGCTCGGAGAAGCCAGATCAGGCCAACATACAGGAGCATGCACTGCTTGATGCTGCATGCACAGCGACACGTATGACGGTCCTTGGGTATCTGCCAAAGGCGAAACGCAACGAAAACGGCAGCGTGAAGCTCATCAACGGCGAGGTGATGTTTGAGCCTGACTTTGATCGCCGACGCGAACGCAGTTCATCATGGACAGATGACATCGCGCTCCGACTTGTCCACGCGTTGCCTTCTCACAAACATGCGCGCTTCCTTGCTGCGGTGCAGGCGATGGTGAACCCGTTTGACTTTGCAGACTGTAAACCGCTTGGGAGTTGGAACCCTGACGGCACGTTTGAGCCTGACGGGGACGATCTGATGCCAGACGAGTGCAGGTACACGGTTCCGACTTTATGCATGCGTGTTGCCGATCTCTCGTTTGAGAACGCGCGCCGTTTCTTGCACCCGTCAGCGGACTTGTTGCGCGGTCGCTTGGCGAACGACGCCACGAGAGATGGTAAACCTTTCGACGGAGAGGTAGCCGGACAGTTGCACGTGGAGGTGTTCACCGAAGACGAGTTCAACGACGTGGTTGAGTGGTTCGCAGGTATCGGGCTGCTGCATGCCGCCGATGCCCCTAACGGCACGCGGCCAGCGTCAGTGAACACGTTGTCGATGGCGCAGTGCACGCCGACGATGAAACCGACACTGTTGCAAGGCGCACCAGTACAGGGCGTGGTAGCTCCACAGAAGACCAAGCGCGACGGGTTCAACAGCACTGGCGACGAACAGGCTGAGACGAAAGAGACCCCAAACGGCGTGACGTATCTGCGCCGACGCAACAAAGAACTCGTGGCCGAGAAGCGCAAGATGCGTTCCCAACGCGACGAGGCGCGAAACGAGCGAGACGAAGCAAGAGGCAGCAGCAAGCGTAAGTCGGAGTTGATCGAACTTCAGGAAGAGAGACACGCCAAGGAGCACTACAAACTAAGCAACCAAAGAGACGACGCACTTGCAAAGCTTGATGCACTGTCTCGCGTGTTCGAGGAAGGCATGGCGATCATACGTGGCGACGACACGCCACAGCAGAAGGTCGATGCACTTGGTAGCGTCTTCGTGGCGTCAGAGAAAGAACATGTGACCACAAAGAGCAGTCGGAGGGCGGCACGATGAGAAGCGGTCAGTCAACTACAAGGCCACACAACCAAGGAAAGTCGGCGGACGTTGTTGAACCTTCATACGCTTCGAAAACACTGAGTGTTCCGGACGTACAAGTCGAACTTTCGAACTCAGCAGCACTGCGCGCCTTTCACGGCTTGTCGCGGCATGGACAGGCGATGCTGATGGCGATGATACGGTGGGTGTCGCGCGGGGATCATGTCAGCGACAACAGCCCGATACTGCGTACAGCGGCAGAAGATGCAGGCGTGCCTGAGTGGTCGGCGCGTCAAGGCGTGAACGAGTTAATCGACTGCGGTTTGCTCGGGCGCACCCAAGAAGGCGTTGTGGTGCTACACCCGATGTTCTCTGTGATCGGGCATCGACTACGACGTGCTGGGCGGATGACCAAAAGCAGTGTCGGAGGTGATGACAACGTAGTGTTGTTCGGCTGACGGCACATCCCACGAGATAGTTTGTCTGATCTGGCTCGTTTCCCAAAGTGTTTGGCAGTTGCGCGAAAGACCTTAGTAACGAGTTCCACTAAGTCTTTGCCCAACTGAAAGACTATGGAGTTTGACAGATGCGAGTTCTGCGTTCGTTTACAGCCGGGTTTGCGGCACTTCTTCTTGCAACAGGTGGAGCGCATGCAAACGTGTGTGAGAGACAAGACAGCGCAGAGGACATAGCAACTGACACGTTCGTGTTTAACTCGGATAACACGGTAACGCATACGAAAGGGTTTCCAGAATATGGTGAAACCGATGCACTACCGTCTGAAGTTTACACTTGGACGTGCAACAGTGATGGTTGGCGAGGGTGTCGCCATAAACTTGAAGGTGGCGGCGCAGGCCATGTTTCGTTTACGAACTACAACGGGCAAGCTTACATAAGTGTAGTCTATCTTCGACGGGGCTGGTTCGGCAGGACTGATCGGTGGGAGGAGAACTACCCTGTGCGCTGTAACTTTCGCCTTCCCTTCCACAAAACGGTGACAACGAACTAACAGGCACGCTCGCAGATCGTTAGCCAGAACCAAACCCCTCGCGCTTGCGCCCTGTCATCTTCTCCGACCTTCATCACCTTATTGCGCTGCGCCATGCAAACTCCGCCTTCGCATAGCATAGTGTTGCAACAGTTCGTATAAGCAGGCGTCTGGTGTATCGGTGGAGGAAGTATGACGGCGGCTGAACTCGAAGACTATCTGCGCAACAAGATGCGCATGTCTCAGGTCTATCAACCAGCTATGCTGCGGGTGTTGCTTCAAGCTGGTGGACAGGCATCTACGCGTGACATCGCGCAAGGGCTGCTGTCTCACGATCAGTCGCAAGTTGAGTACTACGAGGACCGAACGAAACAGATGGTCGGCAAAGTGTTGACCAGTAACGGTATCGTCGAACCTATCAAGAAAGGCGCGCGCACTATCGGTTACAGGCTCGCGGTTGAAAACCTAACAACTGAAGATGCCGAGAGGCTTTCCGCCCTATGCGATGAGAAGATCAGCACTTACATCGACAAGCGCGGTGCAGCTATCTGGGACCATCGCCGAAACACTTCTGGCTACGTTCCCGGGTCAGTCAGGTACAAAGTTTTTTCACGTGCAAAGATGCGATGTGAGTTGTGCGGTGCACACGAGCATCAAGCGGCACTGCAAGTTGACCACATCATACCGCGCAACAAAGGTGGCAGTGACGACATCAGCAACTTTCAAGCGCTATGCAGCACGTGCAACGCAAACAAGCGCGACACAGACGACACCGACTTTCGAGGTATCCTCAAAAGCTACGACGAACGCGTAGAGGACTGTATTTTCTGCAACGTTGAGCAGGAACGCATCATCGCTGAGAACGAGTTGTGCTTTGCTATACGTGACGCTTACCCCGTCACGCACTTGCACACGCTCGTGATACCTAAGCGCCACGTCGCGGACTACTTCGACCTGCACCAACCTGAGCATAACGCAGCGAACGCCATGATGCGTGAACTCAAAGCCGACATAAACGCGCTGGACCAGTCTGTGTCTGGGTTCAACGTCGGAGTTAACGCTGGCGCGTCAGCGGGACAGACTGTGTTCCACGTTCACTTTCATCTTATACCGAGACGTGAAGGCGACGTTGCCGAGCCGCGCGGTGGAGTGCGGGGTGTCATACCCAGCCGCCAAGCCTACTAAATAACGGCATGTGCTTAGTTTCGAACGGACTTTGGCTTAACAATCGCGTCGAAGACTGCACTAGCCTGCAAAGTGGGTCAAAGGTCTATGGTTGCAGTGCGAGGCTTGAAGCGTGGTTGTAATCACTGTCCTCGCTGTCCACTCACCGCAGATCAGGACTTTAAAAGTGGCGAGAGAGAGTGTCGCAGCTTTCACTGCTATCGCGTGTGCCGGTTTGAGCTTACGAAACAAGGGTATGCACACACGCTGTTTGCTGTTGATAACCCGCCACTGATCGACTGTGAAAGCGGGTCTTTGGTTGAGATAAACATGGCTGCGAACGTTGCAGATCATATGTGTGCGCGGCACACTGGCGTTATGTGTAGGGGATGTTGTGGAGTTGAAGATGCACTTTAAGAACGTCGCGGCCGCCGTTGCCTTTGTGTTCACGTCGTCGGCTGCATCGGTTGCGCAGGAACAACCGATGACGGTTGAGCGTGCAAATCAGTTACTTGCGGTTCTTGGTCAGGCGCAACAGTGCATCGGACTTGCGTCAACCGCAGGGGATAACGACGAAAACAGGCGCATCGCAGAAGTCTTCCATACAGCAGGACGCGAACTTGTCACTGCTGTGAGAAGTGGGCAGATCGTTGTAAACAACTTCTATGAACTGCCGATTTGCGTGGGTTCTTTGATGCCGACCGACCGACCGCGTCTTCTCGCGGATGCAGAGGAGGCCTTCCAAGTTGGGTTAACTGTCGGTCGAGCAGTGCAGAGGTGTTGGGATGATGTGCAAGATGACTTGAAGGAAGCGGTGCCTCCACCAACGCAGATGACGCAAGAGACGATGAAGAAGTGGATCGACGACCGAAGTGTGCGTGCCCAGATATGGATGCGTGAACGTGGTTGTGCGCTCGTTCAACTGCCGAACTGACACGCATCGACAGCCGCTGAGGGGTGCTCGTGCGACATCCCTCCCACCGGCACCGGTTGCATCCTCCACGGCTTTGGGAAGTTGGCGGGGGAGTGTTGCCGTTGTTGGCCGATGTCCTTCGCATCTGTGCTTGATGTTCCGCTGCACTTCCGCTGCACTGCACTGCAATTCGGATCATGTTTGACACTTCACATCGCGTGTTTGTCGTAGAGGCACGTGCACTGCTGAACACCTCGCGTGTTGCACTTCACGGTACGGCATGCGACACTCAACCTACTGACAACATGGGTACTTCTGCGTGACAGAACGTGCATGTGGCGACAGTGCATGGCATCGTTTGTATAGTCGTGGCCCCGTGGCTCAACTGGATAGAGCAGCCCCCTCCTAAGGGGCAGGTTGCAGGTTCGAATCCTGCCGGGGTCGCCAGTTTTTGTAAGTCTCTATTTTAGTGATCATTTGGCGTGCGTGGTGTCACGGGGGTGGTGGACTTACACGACGAATTTAAAACACGAAAAGTAGGCCATGAGTAATGATAGGAACCTTGAGCAACCAAGCGGACCCGGTACAGCTTGGCGGGTTAGGATGTCTACGCCCAAGATTTTAAAGGGCACCACTGATCCAGAGACGGGTAAACCTTTTGGTCGAAACATCACAAGAAGCCTTGGAGGTGTTTAGCACAAAGTCACGGCACGACTAAGTTACGCGAGGTGGAACTTAGCAAGGTTCGAGAGTTGGAATTACAAGCGCTAACCTCAGAGCTCATAAGCAGTATATGACGATAGCCGCGAGTGCGATTGCTTACAGGAAAGCCTTCGGGCAGCGGTCGTATCGCGTTGAAACTCACCGCCAATCTTTCAACCTGCCGAACATGATCTCAATACGGTTGCGACGTTTGTAGCGTCGCTTGTCGTATCGGATGGGCTTCTTTCGCTGTCTTCGACCAGGTGTGCAGGCCTTTATCCCTTTGTCTTGTAACGCTTCTCTGAACCAATCGGCATCATATCCACGATCTCCAGGCAGCCAATCCACGTCCGGCAGACCGTTTAGCAGGGCCTTTGCACCGGTATCATCACTGACCTGACCGGCGGTCATAAAGAAGTTCAACGGGTGCCCCTGGCTGTCACAGATGGCATCTAGCTTCGTGTTCATGCCGCCTTTGGTGCGTCCCCTCTCGGCAGCATCCTGTAGATGCGCCTGCCAGGCAGTGTATCAGTCGTCATCGCCCCCTTTTTTGACCCCGAGGCTGGATGCCATGCGGTGCGCCTTCAGATAGGTCGCATCAATCACCACGGTCTTTTCTTCGCCGTGATCGGCGGACAGGCCCATCATCATTTCCGCGAAGATGCCCTTATCACTCCACCGCTTCCAACAGTTGTACAAGGTCTTGTGTGGCTCGTATTCCTTGGGTGCATCACGCCATCTTAACCCGTTACGATTAATGAATATAATCCCACTCAAAACACGCTTCTCATCGACGCGAGGTTTCCCGTGGGACTGCGAGAAGAAAGGCTCAAGACGCGCCATCTGCGTGTCCGTTAGTCAGAAGTGATCAGACATGTTAATCGCTCGTTTTCGAACCGTGAATCACGCCGCATAACTTAATCCAATGGGTCATGAGGCTGGTAAAACTAGTGTTCCGTTTCCAGCAAGCATCCTAATCTGGCTAGTATCCTGACTTTTTTTCTACTTTCCGACAAGAATTGCGTGTTCCCGTTCGATGACCTTTTCCCAATCGCCTTGCGCCTTCAGACCAGTCGAAGAGTCTCCCATTAGCGACGTGACCATGAGTCTTCCACGCGCTTTCGCTTCCTCATTCGAGAAACCGGCCTGTTCAAACATCCAGGCGGCAAATTGGAAGCGTTTGCCGATGGTTCTTTGATACGATTCTTTCACCTTCTCATCGGTATTCGCCCAGACTGAGACAGCGTGATCAGGCAATGCGGCGTCCTCTTCAATGACCTTTTTCATAAGAAGAAGAATTCGGTCTTCCGGGGGGCCGCCAAATGTCTTTGCCTGTGCGATCACTTTGTCAGTCAGTTCCTGCTCCCAATATCTGAGAACCTCATCCAAAAGCTCACGGACGTTTTTGAAATGCCAATAAAAGCTACCGCTTGTCAGGTTCATTCGCTTTGCCATTGGTACGATTTTTATCGCGGAAACGCCGCCCTCGTTCAGGACTTTGTAGGCCAGCAATATCCAGTCTTCTTTGGTCGCGGCGTTTTTGGGTGAGGCTCGGGTGATAGTTTCTGACATTCAGATTACAGCATTCTTTGTTTGACATAGAGCAGTCTATGGACTTACCGTAGAGAAGTCTATGGTTGACTGGGAGTTCACGACATCGTGCTCTCCCAAACGACATGCAGAAAAGGGGGGGATCAATGAATAGCATTATGAATTCCACGACTGGCGCACTATTGGCATTGGGTTTGTCGTTGGCTGGCACCGCTTCAGCGCAAAACGCGCTGCCGACTGGTCGAACTGCTTCTGCAATTGAAAATGGTGTTTATCCCGCGTCATACTTTCCCAACACTGAAATCCTTGGCGCGGATGAGATGCGTATCACTGCATTGGGGACGGGGATGCCCAACCAAACCAAAGCTGCCGTTTCGATTTCATTTTATGTTGAACTAGGAAATGGAGACGTTTTCCTGTTTGACGTGGGCACGGGTGCAACTGGAAACTTGTTTTCATTGAGACCGGATTTTGCGAAGGTCGATAAGGTCTTTTTCAGTCATTTGCATGTAGACCACGTTGGAGACTTCATGGGTCTTCATGTTGGGGGTTGGCTTTCGGGCAGATATACTCCGCTCCGCGTCTTCGGCCCGTCCGGATCAGAGGATGAACTGGGCACCAAAGCCTATGTAGAAGGAATGTCAAAAGCCTATGCTTGGGATCTGGCCACACGTACGGGGGCGCTGCCGGATGATGGTGCCAAGCTTGAAGTTACCGAATTCGATTACATGCAGGAAAACGAGATCGTTTATCAGGAGAACGACGTAACTATCCGGTCCTGGCCTGCCATCCACAGCCTAGATGGCTCGGTGAGTTATTCTCTGGAATGGAATGGGCTGAAATACGTCTTTGGCGGAGATACTTACCCAAACAAATGGTATGTAGAATATGCCAAAGGGGCGGATATCGCTTCTCACGAGGCTTTTCTGCCACCTGATGCTTTGGCCCCATATTTTGGCTGGGACATGAAACAGGCAACCTATGTAGCCACGCGCGTTCATACCGAACCTGCGGCGTTTGGCAAAGTGATGTCTGCGGTCGAACCGCGTATGGCGCTGGGGTATCATTCTGTTCTTTCACCCGAGAATTATCAGGCGATTTTGGAAGGTGTCCGTTCGACTTACGATGGACCGCTCACACTCGCGCGAGATCTTCAGGTGATCAACGTGACCAAGGACCAGATCGTTGTTCGGGAAGCGAGTGTTGATGACTATGCACTGCCACCAGCCGTGAGCGACGAGTATATCAATGCCCAACGTTCAAAAGAAAAAGAGCCGTCCGACAAAGTCAAAGCGGGAAAATGGGATGGTTACAGGCCACCGCCAATGCCGGAAAATTAAAGTTCAGGGGTGAACAAAATTCCAATTTGGCAGTATCTGTGCCGACTATTTCTGATGCTGAGCCTGATGGCCTCAGGTGCACGCGCCGTTTCGGCGGATGTCGTTCTGACTAACGGATCAGAAGTCGCCCCCAACATCGCTGTCCTTCATATCAAAGACGATGGGGTCTACGTCGACCTTGAGATCTATATCGAAGATATTCCGTTGTTTACTGATATGTTGCCAATCGGTTGGTCATCGGATTTCGTCGAGAGTAAGCCGGAGGCTGAAAAAGAGACCAATCAAGGTTTTGCCCAAGCCGAAAGTCGGGCGTTATCGATTGTTGGAAGGGACAATCAGCCCCTAAACGCTGAAATCAGAAATTTAGAATACCGAACACGCATCGACCGGGCCTCGCCACTTGCAGGTCAGCGGAATCCATTCTCGGGTCAAATTGTTCCCAGCCCGCCAAAAGATCCGCGTGTTCTGTTCGTCAAAGTGTTCTTTGCGTTTCAAAACACAGTTCCCAACGAGCTGACTATTATGCCTCCATCGCGGGATGGTGAACCACTGGCGACTATCGGGATGCAGGTTTTTGACCGACAGGTTCCGGTCACCGATTTCAGCTTCTTGTCAAAGCCGGCAGAGTTAAGGATTCACTGGCCTGATCCGTGGGATAGCCGTTTTTCTGCTGAAAGCCTAAATCGACAAGCGCAGGACGGGACATCCACCTTTCTCTACATCGAACCTCGTGAAGTTCGGCATGAGACGCTGATCCGCTTGCGTGAACTGGCGCCTTGGATTGGTGAAACTACCGAAGTCGGTCAAACACTTTCGCCACAGCGTAGCGCCATGATCGTAAACCAAGCGGCGTCCTTCCTGGCTTCTCGTAACCCGGTGACAATTGATGGCAAATTAGTGCAACCGTCGAACGCTACAGCAAAGCTCCTGGAGCTGACATCGCAGGGTTATCAGGTTGTCGAGCCTGGAAAGGAAGTGTCCGTGAACAATGCGTTTATCGGGGCTATCCTGTCTTTCTCATCGGCAGACCTTCCCAATCAGGTGACAGTCACATGGGATATGTTTGACGAGGAGATTTCCCGCGTCGCAACGATTTCAAACGATATCGCAGGGCCGTTCTTTGGGGCTGTTTCATCTGCTGACCCGCAGTTTCACTGGCAGAACCACCTGCTCCAGTACCAAAGAGCATCTGTTACTCAGATTCCAGTTGAGCAGCAGAAACGGCAGGACCCGGCTTTGGCGTTGATCGCCGGGATTATCAGCGCCGTCTCACTCGGTTTTCTCCTGCTAACCAGGGACAAAGTCGCAAAGTGTGCCAGTTGCGTTACTATGATTGCCGCTGCTTCGGCAACGTTTGTATTTTCGGGATATTTGCCGGAATTACCCTGGAATAAGCCCGAGCCCCCTGAGCAGCAGGTTGCGGAAGACATACTGCGCTCGATGGTCAAAAACTTGAACACGGTGACCCTGGAAACTTCGCCGGCAGCAAGAAAGGCGGAGCTGGCCCACATTGTAACGGCGGCATCTCTGGGCGACATCGCAACAGAGGTAGAGCGTGGTCTCGTGATCCGAACGCCAGGAGGCAGTCTTGCTACAGTTACAGATATTAGTGCCCTGAAAGTAGAGCGCGTTGACCCGACCCTTAAACCGGGTGGATTCAGAACTCTGGCAAAATGGACAGTGAAAGCCCAAGGTGGTCATTGGGGGCACGCCCATATACGCGCGGTTACGTTCCGAGTGCTGGCCGAGGTCATACCTGAGTCAGGGCAATGGAAGCTGGATGGATTAACTGTAATCGAGGCTCGCGATCCAAATGCATAAGTATTTAAGATCAAAGGTTTTTACTTTCGGCACTCTGTTTGTCGGTGTGTTTTTGTCACTGACGCTGTCAGCCTCGGCGCATTTTTTGCTTAACCTCAACGTTCGAATTTCGCATGTCGAGCATTCCGAAGGCGGTCTGCGTGTCTACATGCGTACGCCCATGCCTTATCTTGTTGCAGATAAGGTCGGTGATCAGAATGGTGATGCCTTGCCGGAAGCTGCACCATTCACGACCAATGCCATGAGCGACGGTCAGTTAGTCCACTTTGTCGACTTGCAGGCTTTCATGAGCGATCCCAATGGGCTGGGGCAATTCGCGGAAGGTGCGTTGCATCTGTTGGTCGACAATCAGCGCTTGAGAGGAACAGTTAAGTCCGTTCGCTTGCATCGCGTTGGAAATGAGCCCGGATTTGCAACTTTGGCCGAAGCTCAACAGGCCGTGGACACCGAAACGGCCTTAACGCCACCGCTTTTTGTTGGTGATACGATTGTCGATCTCGTCCTGTATTATGAGACTGACGGCCCGATCCAATCGTACAGCATTTCTAACGTACTAGACCCCGGCTTGCCGGATCAGCACCAAACGGCCAACCTCATTCTCGACTACGCGTCTGACACGCCTCAGATATTCCGATCTCGGGGCCTGATGACTGAACCATTGGTGGTTCAGAAGAAGGGGTATGGAGGATTCCTCAGTTTCGTCTGGGAAGGCATACGACATATCCTCGAAGGGTTGGATCATGTCTTATTTGTTGTGTGTTTGGTCATCGGAGCGCAGACACTCAGGGCACTATTGCTGCGTGCAACCGGTTTTACCGTTGGACATAGCGTAACTTTGTCGCTGGGGTTCTTCGGGTTTGTGCCATCGGGCGCGTGGTTTGTTCCTGCCGTCGAAACCGGGATCGCGCTTTCCATCATATTTGCAGCCGTCGCAGCGTTTATGAGTTTTAAGGACAGCGCGCGCTCTGAGGTCACGATGGTGCTTCTGACAACGCTAATTGGCCTCTTGCACGGGCTTGGGTTTAGCTTTGTTTTGCACAAGATCTTGCAGGTCACATCTCCAAACATCTGGCAAAGCCTGCTTGCTTTCAATCTTGGCGTCGAGCTTGGCCAAGTTGCCATTATTCTTGCACTCTGGCCCGCCTTGATAATGTGTCGGCGTGTGAACTCCAGTTTGTGGATGTCCCTGCGAGTGGGTTTAGCCGGTGGGTGTGCGGCTATCGCCTGCTTTTGGACCTTTCAGCGAGTTGCCGAGGTTTATTCCACGTTGGCTTAGGGTCATTGCGAAGGCGCGGTCCGTGATGGTCGCCTAAAACATGCGGACTTCGGCTGTTCCGAAGCATAAGACAGATTAGGCTCGTTGCAGTCGTTTGCTGCACTTGGGATGAACGCCCCCTATGTGGACAAATTAGACGCGTGAACTCAGCCGTGAGAAAAACTCCGCACACAACTGGCAAACTGGCTCAATGCTGTGGTCAGAACCTGACTCTGAACGCCAGCCCAACCAATGGCGCTGTTTCATAGCTCTGACGACTAATTTCCAATCCATTCGCATCATCTAGCGTCAGGCGGCCGTCAAATTCTGCGCCAGCAAAGACACTTAATGAAACCCCAGGGTTCGGGTTGTACCCAACAGAAAGAACTACAGGGATACTTTTATCCTCACCCACACCATTCGGGGCAAGGCCATCCCCATCCAACCTGAATCGAATCCTTTCCGATCGCGCGGTCAACGAAATGTCCAAGGTGTCATTCAACGCGTAACTCAGTGTCAGTCCAGGACCTTGCGTCGCTCCGACACCAGAGCCAGTATTCAAGTTCCAGCGATCGTTTATGTCCCAGTCGATCAGCAGTGCTGGAAAAAAATCTGTACCGCTTTCGTCAAATTGAGAAAACGCGCCAAAGGCCGGACCTATCGTCAAGCGCTCGCTCAGTTGCCAAGCAATTCCTGCAAAAATACCATGGGTTCTTCCTTCAGATGAGGAGGCCCCGCTTTGATAGTCCCATCTGATCTGTGGCGACACAAAAACTGTTGCTGTATCACTCACTCGAAGCCGCACAGGAACAGCGACGCGGAGGTCACGGATGTTTTCCCATGGCTGGTTGTTTGATTGGCTGAAGCGATAATCCAGTTTGCCAAAGCTGGTGGAAAGCCCAACTGAATTTCCTCCGTCCAGATTGTATAGTGCGGTCGCACGAAGAAATGTTCGACTTGCAGAGAATTCGCCAACGCCGCTCAAATCCGCATCCCCTTGAAAAGCGGCAAGCCCATCAACCTGATACGCCCAACCTAGCCGCGGCTGTGCAGTCAACGGAAACGCTGTGAAACATAGGGAAATAGTTCCAAAGCAACACGTTAGAATAAGGTTTTTCATATGACGTTTCCTAAGTGACGCTGGTTCCCTTTCGGGTTGCCACTCCTGAACCAGCGGTTCAAGTGCTTTAAAGTCTGTTATACGGACTTTGCATCCTTCTGCATTCTTGCTCCAAAGTACCGCAATCAGCCCAAAGCGGTCCTTCAAAAACGAGTCTTGGACAGGTCCACGCGCGCGGATGGGGGACGGCGGACCCCACTCACTTGAATATTTGATTTTATGCATGCTTTGTCGTACACTTTTGCTTTGGTTTTTTTGTCTGGGGGGCAGTCATGAAAACTCATTTTGAACCCACGATTATGTTGCATGCTGCAACCGCCTTGGCGCTTTCATTAGGAACGCAAGCAGTTGGCTTTGAAGGCGAAGTACCTCCAGATAAGGTGGTTCCTGCACAGACCTACTCTCCGTTTGTCGACCGATCTTATCCTGATCAGGTTCTATTTGGTGATCTTCACTTCCATACTGAAATCTCATTCGACGCAGGGCTTGTTGGGACTTCTTTGAACATCCACGACGCCTTCCGCGTGGCCCGCGGTGAGAGGATAACCTCAAATACCGGACAACCTGTTCAACTCATTAGGCCCCTCGATTTCCTCGCGATTACTGAACACGCGGAAATGTTGGGACTTGCGACCGCCGTTCGAGCAGCTGACCCTCGGCTTTTGGCTGACGAGTGGGGTCGTTTGACTTACGAAAGGTTCAATTCCGGGCAAGAAGGTCGGATGGAGGCGTTCGCTGATATCATCGAAATCGCATCAATCGAAGGGCGAGACCCGACCGCTGGATTGGATTTGGACGGTGACCTTTGGCAACAAATCGTGGAAACGGTCGACGAATACTACGAACCCGGCGTCTTCACATCATTGGCTGGGTACGAGTGGACATCAACTCCGAGAGGTAACAATCTCCACCGGGTGGTGATCTTCGGAGACGGCGCCGATAAGACCGGTCGAACCCGCCCATTTACCTATTTTGAAAGCGAAGACCCTGAGCCGTTGTGGGACTATCTGGCTGCGTACGAAGAAGAGACGGGTGGAAGCGCAGTATCTGTTCCCCATAACGGAAATATATCCAATGGAATAATGTTCGCGCCTACGAAATTCGACGGCTCACCTATGGACGCGGAATACGCCGCCAAACGCATTCGTTGGGAACCGATGCATGAGGTAACCCAGATCAAGGGGGACGAGGAAACGCACCCATTCCTGTCACCTGATGATGAGTTTGCGGATTTCGAAACCTGGGACGTTGCGAATATCTCGGGCACCGTCGCAAAGACCCCTGAAATGTTGCGCTACGAGTATGGGCGCTCTGCCTTGAAGGTCGGGCTCGAAGTTCAGCGGGAGACAGGCGTTAACCCATTCAAGTTCGGCTTCTACGGCACGACGGACACGCACACCGCGCTCCCGACCACGCGGGAAGACAACTACTTTGGTAAGTACCAACACACAGAGCCTTCAGCGAACCGTCACAACTTTGATGTAATCCCGGCCGAAGACCCGGCATTGCGTATCCTTACGGCGCAAGAATCGGCTGCAGGCCTCACCGCTGTTTGGGCGCGCGAAAACACCCGCGAGGAAGTCCACGGAGCAATCAAGCGTAAAGAGGCCTACGCTACGACCGGGCCGCGAATGCGAGTCCGGGTCTTTGGCGGCTGGAATTTTGATGCCGATGATCTGTACGCCTCGGATTTTGTTTCCAACGGGTATAAGAACGGCGTGCCGATGGGCGGAGACCTTAGGAACGCGCCGAATGGGGTTTCTCCCAGATTCCTGATCCGGGCGCTGCGCGACCCAGACGGCGCGAACCTCGACCGAGTCCAAATTATCAAAGGCTGGATCGACGAGAGTGGCGAAACTCATGAGCGGGTCTTCGACGTGGCCGTCTCCGATGGCCGAGAGATTGGAGAGGATGGCCGTGCACACGAACCAGTAGGCTCGACGGTAGACATTGAAAACGCGACATACAGCAACTCAATCGGTTCTGTGGAACTCGCCGGTTATTGGCAAGACCCAGATTT
The DNA here is from genome assembly GCF_013110635.1 of Ruegeria sp. HKCCD6604. Taxonomy (NCBI): domain Bacteria; kingdom Pseudomonadati; phylum Pseudomonadota; class Alphaproteobacteria; order Rhodobacterales; family Roseobacteraceae; genus Ruegeria; species Ruegeria sp. HKCCD6604. The sequence continues at coordinate 16,955 of NZ_WVQW01000002.1, forward strand.
TGACCCGAACAACAACACGTTTTACTACGTGAGAGTGATCGAAATTCCAAAGCCGCGATGGACGACCATAGACGCAGCTTTCTACGATATACCGCTGCCCGAGGCGGTTCCCGCAGAAGTCCAGGACCGTGCTTACACATCGCCGATCTGGTTCAGCGCTGAATAGTGAAGCTAGTATTGCGACAAAGCTGGTTTTGAGCAATTTCGATTCCCACGGAACACGTCGGCAACCAGTTCCAATGGCTCGGAAACGTCCAAAGCGTGAGGACACCTTCTGGCTCTGTTGCAGTACAAATCAAACCCGTTCTGATGCCACCGCGTCTGCTCGCTGGTAACGCCGGCAGTGGCCGCACGCTGTTCTTTGCAAGATCAACTTTTTGCGCGTTGCCGTCGTTTGTGCGGAGCGCAGCATCCGTTTACTTCGGGCTCGTTGCAGTCATCTGACCAATTCTGTTGGATGACTTCTTTCTACCAAATTGCCGTCGTCGCGTGACCGCAACCACGCCGGTGATTCAGTCGGGGAATCGATTCTCAAAGACCAGATCACGCATTGTCACGACCCTTCGGCCTTCGGTCACAACCACCCTATACCACTTCCTGATTTTCAATGACTTACCAACCATGAGAGTCACGTCTTCCCAGTATCAGACTACATACTTTTGGTCTTCTGATACTCAGATTAATCGCCGGAAGCGGGACGGAGTGTCGGCACTCTTGCTACTGATTTACACTGGATGTCGCCTCAGCGAGATTCTGACGCTGCGCTGGGGCTATGTAAGTCGCACCATCTGGAATTGCAGGGCAGCAAGACCGGACGCCGCCGCATTCCTCTACCGAGAGAAGCCCATGACATCCTGATGGAATTGCCTCGTCAACCGGGAAATCCATGTATAAAATTAAGCGCTTCTGACAGTGGACCGCGAAATGACCTGTAAAAATCGCGGCGGCGCATACGTAAGTCGGCGGGCTTGGACGATGTCCGTATTTACACCCCCATTTGACCCTTCTGATGCGTCTCAAAGCTGCGTGTGGCGCGTTGCGGGGAACAGCTTGCCATAGATCGTTGGCAGATCAGGACGTGGTCCCAGTTCGATGCCTTGTTCGGCGATGCCATTGCCGAGGCTTTAGAGAAGGTACGATACTGCGAGCCTGATCTTGACGATGGAAACCACGCGCGGTGGTCTAACCATACAATGTAGGGCTTGGTTGCTGGATCATACGAGGATGACCTACTGGAAATGCGCAGCCACATCGACACCACAAGCGTTAAGCGCGCGCATCGCTATCAGCATATTAGGTTGATAACGACGCAATTGGCAGGTCTTGGAGTTACATTGGCCGCACTTGAAGGCATTCAGGAAAATGAACTGAGTGATTCTATCGACAGTGTTAGAGGCAAGCTCGCAGAGAGCATTAAGGCGGATCCTCAGCGAGCCGCAAAGAAACTGCATGAAGCCAAGAACAAATTCCGGTTCAAAGCGTAAACTGCCGACGAGGACCCACCTACTTTTGAACTGCGTCCGCGAGGGAAGTTTGCTCACTTAGCAGCCATTGGTGCGTTACTTCAATGCTGAGTTTGCAAAGTGCCACCTTCAAGGTAACCAACCCATCATTAAGCAAGACCCAACCTTTCGCTTCAAGTCGACACCAGCGCGACAACTTGCCTGCAACGTGAGATGTTCTAGGGTGTTAGTATTTGCACGCGACAAAAAAACGCCGATCTGTGCGTTGTTGGTTTAGAAAAACTCTTCGCGTGGTCAAAAATAGTCAAAATAGCAATGCCTTAAGTGTTTACTTGAAAGAATAAGACTACACATTCAACGAAACGGTTTTGTACACGTTTCTTCGTCAATCTATGCCGCGTGGTTGCTTGGTGGTTGCTGTAGGCGTGAGAAAATCTCGCCTATTCTTGCTAACTCTTTGAAAAAAGTGGTGAGCCGTGCAGGATTCGAACCTGCGACCCACTGATTAAAAGTCAGAAGCACCAGTATCCTACTTCACTATCTACACTTGTCCAAAATCGTCTGAGGGTGTCCAAAATATGCTATATTTTACTTGCATTTCCGACGAAATCCTTATTGCCCACCAGGTAAGTGGCGTCTACAATAGTCCGTGGCCGTCCAGCGGAATCCAACTAAATTTGTCCCCCATAAGTCCCCCAGAGGCCATTTCGTGAAGAAAGAGCTTACCAACGCATTCCTGATGAAGCTCAAACCCCCGTCTGTTGGGCGGGATGAGATATCCGACACGAAACGCTCCGGTCTGCGGTTGAGGGTTTACCCTGCCCGTGCGGTCTGGATGTACGAAAAGCGCGTCAAGGGCGGCGCGAAGCGCAAGCACACTTTTGGCACTTACTGCACATGGTCATCTACCGGAAAGCGGGAGGATGGAGCGATTGGGCTGGGGGAGGCGCGGGCACTTGCCCTAGAAATAGAGGCTGAGGCCGCACGTGGGATTGACCGAGTGCTTGAAGCCCAGCAAGCCCGCAGAGATCAGGAGCGCGCCGCCGCAACGGCCCAAACCCTTCAAGACGTTTTGGACGTATATGACGAACTGCACCTTTCCACCCTTAAACGTCAGGGTGAGAGAAAGCGCCAGCTTGAGGACGCATTGCGCAAACACCTTGCCCAGCCTATCGGCGACCTGACTCGTGCCAGCCTTCAAAAGCCGATTGATGATAAGGCCAAAGAGGGCAAGATGTTCATGGCGAACCGGATAAGGGCGGCTTTGAAACACTTCACGCGCTGGGCGTGGCGTCGGGAGTATCTGAGCGAGGATGTAGGTGACCGGTTGGAACGCGCCACCAAAGAGCAAATCAGGGATCGAGTGCTTAGCCTAGATGAGATACGGGCAATATGGAAATTGACCTATGAGCTTGGCGACCTTTGGGGGTCACCTGTTCGCCTTCTATTGCTGACTGTTCAGCGCCGCACCTCAATCAATAACCTGCGCAAAAGTGAACTGGAACTTGCAAAGTCGCGGTTCAGGAAGGCCATTTCGCAGGAAAAGAACGACCGAGGACACATCACCCACTTATCGGCCCCGGCAATGGCTGAGATTGAAAAGGTCCTAGCTCGCCAAGAGCAAGCTAAGGCAGAGGCCAAGAAAAGCAAAAAATCCGGTAAGACCCCTGCCGCATCAGACTTCCTATTCACCACAACGGGCCGCACCCCAATATCTGGGTGGAGCAAAATGAAAACCCGGCTTGATGAATTGCTTGGCGATGAGTTTGAGCCGTGGCGGCTACACGATTTCAGGACGGCATTTGCAACGCACATGGCCGAACGTGGGATACCTGAATCTGTGGTTGACCGGGTGTTGAACCACGCGGCCACTGCATCAAAGGCCAGTGCTGTTGCCCGTGTTTACAATCAGGCCGAATTGCTGGCGGAGCGCGCCGTGGCGCTGGATAAATGGGCCGAGTTAGTGACGCAGGAAAGCGCGGATGTGATTGAGCTTGAGGGGCGGCAAAATGTTTAACCCAATCGGATATGTGTCTCTCTATGAGATTGCCTCAAAATACCGCAGTGCTAACGTCAGTTGGGATGATTTCGCCAACCAGATTGGTCAAGTTGGATCGGTGGCGATTTACAGTCCCGGTGAACAGCCGGTACAGGTTTCTCTAGACTTGTTAAGCATGATCCAATGGGGCGAACGGATGGAGTTTGCGTTCATTGATGCAGGCTCCGGTGTGGTCTCACTCGCCAAGATTCGAGACGCGGCAAAAGGCATGGAACCTGAGTTGTTTGTTGGTGTCGCTATTCTATTTCGCCTTGATACGGCCAATCTGACAGGGCACCAAATTTCCCTAGATTTTGCACAGAAGTTGGAACCCTTTGAAGGGCAGCAGATTATCGTATCGGACATTGAGGCAGACAGGATCCGAGTTGCACTCAAGAACCTATCTCCTAAGCCCGCCAAGCGGTTCGCAACCACTGCTGAAAGAGACGCAGCTTACAACACATTTCTTGATAGCTTCCCTGGTCGAAAACCAACTCAGAAACAACGTGAAGAATGGCGAAAGGCTCATGGTATCACTAGGGACAAAGAGCGCCAATTGTGGGATGCCTACAAGCCCGATGATGGCTCTAGGCCGGGAGTAAAGTCCAAACGCGGGTAAATCGCGCGAAAATCTATCCATATTAGTAAACGGCGCGATTGGCGCGAATTCGGCGGTATTTTCGGCGCGAATAGAGCCTGACACCCTGTGTGCATCGAAGCAACACAGAGGTGAGCAGGATGGATAGCACTACTCAAATCACCGTTAGGCCGCGCGCCACGGATATCATTGGCGCAGTTGCCTACACCGGCATGTCCCGCGCAACACTGTATGCAGAGATGAAGACGGGGGCTCTTAAGTTTGTCAAAATCGGTGGCGCAACTCGTTTGGAATACAACGAGTTAGACCGCTGGTTTGACGAGAAATCAAAAGAGGTCGCTGCTTAAAACGAAACCCGCGCACCATGGGTCAAACATGGGCACGCGGCATTTCGTTTGTAAGTCGGTGGCTATGACTGCAAGAAATGTAACGTGTTCTGACCTAAAGCGCAAGCTTGAGGAATTGAGCATGAATACCAAAACACCCGAACTACTCGTAAGAAACGCATTGTGGGTTACCGCATGGCGTGACCTATCGCCAGACACCGAACCGGCTGAATACCGGGTAACCGATGAGTCAAGTGAAACCCGCAACATCTGGGTAAGTAAGAAAAGCGCCGCATGCTGGATTCGTTGATTGACGGCCCGGTTCACTGCGCATCACCCTGCAGTTTGAGCCACTTCGTCATGGGCCTACGAGAAGAGCAGAGCCTAAACATTGAGACGGTATGGTTCGACAAGGACCCAAAGGACGGACGCAGCCGGTTTGGTGTTTACAACCTTTTGGACAGCGTGACCCGTATTGGCGGTCAGGAGTTAGCGGCATGAAAACCCGCGAACTTCAGATCCACACTTCGTCGCAAGCATGGCCTCTCGGACTCTGCTGCACGCATCGTCGCAACGCTGTACTACGGGGAGGGCCGCTAATGGCTCTCATCACCCAGATCCCCAAGAACAGCCACGAGGAATACCGTGTCAGCCGGAATGACTTTCAGGGGCATGACCTCATCAATATCCGCGTGTTCTTCACCTCAAAAGACGGAGAGATGCTACCGGGCAAGCAAGGCGTCGCTTTCAAGGCGGAGTTGCTACCGGAATTCATAGACGCGCTTAGCAAGGCGGAGGTTGCTTAGATGGGGCGCGACAAGAGAAACGAAAAGCGCGTCGAGCATTGGACCAAGCTTGTTCGCAACATGATGGAGGAGCCCGCTTGGCGGGCTCTCTCTTCCACCGCGCAGGCCTTGTATCCATGGCTTAGGCTGGAATGGCACGGAGCGGCCAACAATAACAACGGCAGGATTTGCTTGAGCGTCAGACAAGCCGCTGAACGGTTAGGCGTGTCGTACAACACAGCCGCCAAAGGGTTTCGTGAATTACAGGCGAAGAGCTTCATCGCCGTGACGCGTCCGCCCAAACTCGGCACCAGTGGCGTCGCATCATCTCCGCTGTTTGAACTGACCGAAATTTCGCTGCCGACCGCACACGGGGAGGCAGGTCGCAGATTATACAAGCAGTGGTCTGAAGGGGCAGATTTCCCGGTCGTAAAAGCTCCAGTTCACAATCCGACTGGCAAGGGCGGAAAAACAAAACCCTGTCTTAAAAACTGCGACGAGACCGTCGTAGATTTTGCGACGAGAATGACGGAGGCGACGCAATAAATGCGACGGGCCGTATCAATATTTGCGACGAAAACGCCCGATTTCGGCAAGTCCCCGTCGCAGTTTTTAAGACATCCTTAATCTACCAGGGGGTCTGGGGGAAACAGACACCTTCTGGACCAACAGTCCAACAAACGAGGCATAAGTAATGACGGATGAACCCGACCGAAAAAACGGAACCAATACGGACGAACGAAACCCGGATGGCACTTTTGCGACTGGCAATCCCGGCAAGCCCAGAGGAACCCGAAACCGGGTCACTCGGGCAGTAGAGGAACTGCTTGAGGGGCAATCGGAGGCAATCACGCAAAAAGCGGTTGAGTTGGCGCTTGAGGGTGACAGCACGGCCCTGCGGCTTTGTCTAGAGCGGATAGCACCCACCAGAAAGGACGCACCGGTCAATTTCGACCTTCCCCCCATCAAATCCGCTTCCGACGCCTCAGAAGTCGCACAAGCGGTGCTACAAGCCGTTTCTCAGGGTGACGTGACACCTTTGGAGGGAGCGACGGTCATGGGGCTTATTGAGCAATACAGGCGGGTTCTGGAAACGACGGAACTAGAGAAACGAATAGCAGCTTTGGAGGCTTCAAAATGAGTGTTCGTAGCAGGGTGGAAAAACTGGAAAAGGACGCAGGAAACCAGTTCAAAGTCGTCGTCACTCAGGGCGAGTTCTTTGACAAGCACGGGAACCCAATTTCGACCGAAAACGGCTGGCCCCCCAATCTAAAAGAGGACGTTCATCGTGCCATAGTGAGCATTTCGGATTCAGAGGAAACTGTCACTTTGCAACGGAGACAAGACGAGTCGGGCGCTGAGTTCATGCGTCGCTTCGACCAGACAGGCATCGAGATAGGTAAGAAGGTTGGCACGACCGTTTGCCTGCCCTGGGATGCCAAGTGGACTTAATTGCATGTTTGAGCTTCGAGCCAGCCGGAGTCTGAGCGTGAAAAGACTGATTAGGATCATATTGACCAGCTCTGGGCCTACCAAGACAGGTACTGCCGCTCAGGTTCTAGCCCAAGGATTACTATTCGTGACAATCTCCTCTGGCTTGTGTCTCTTCGTTGCCATGCTGATCTTCGGTTTTCCCAAGCATAATGGCGGACCACTTCATTGGGGGAGGATCAGGCCAACTCATTTTGGCGTTTCAGTCGCGGCAATCATTTTAGCGACTCAGCCCGATGACCGCACCTCCGTTGCTCAAACCCCTAATTTTGCCTGAAGAGTGCTGGCTTCAGGCACCTGGGGTCAACAGTCAAGGTTACTCTGCCGCGATCGCTTTTTCTCGCTGAGTCTTTTCGCCTTCAATCAACAGAGTGCGGGTCGGAAACGGAATATTGATATCCGCTTCGTCCAACGCCTCTTTGACTTTGCGCTTCATGTCCGCCTGGTATTGGAAGTAGTCCGAAGACTTGCACCACACGCGGACAAGAAAATCGACGCTGCTGCTGCCAAGATTGTTCACCTGGATGAACGGTTCGGGGTCAGCCAACGAACGGGCGTCCGACATGATCGTCTCGCGAATGACGCGCTCGGCCTCCGCCAAGTTGACGCCGTATCCAACGCCGAACGTCCACTCGGCACGACGGGTCTCGTAAACGGAATAGTTCTTGATGGTGTTTCCCCACACCTCGGCGTTGGGAACGATAACCTTGACGTTTCCCATATCGGCAATTTCGGTGTAGTTCAGAGTGATGTCTTTAACGGTTCCGAGCACGCCATTCACGTCGACGAAATCGCCGATCTTGAGCGGCCTGAACAGGATGATCATCACGCCGGCTGCAACGTTGGACAATGTGCCTTGCAACGCAAGACCAATGGCCAAACCGGCGGCACCGATCAGCGCAATGATCGACGTCGTCTGCACCCCGAACGTGTTCAGAATGAACAGCCCGGTAAACGCCAGGATCGTATAGCGCGCCAGATTGCCAAGAAAGTTGAACAACGTATCGTCCAGGCGTTCCGATTTTTCACCGACGCCCCGGATCTTCCGGCTGACATATCTTGAAATCACAAGCCCGAGAACCAGAAGGATCAGCGCGGCAATCGTGTTCGCGACGAGGCCAAGAAGGGCCTCGAGCGTCAACAGGTCGCTCAGCGATTTCCCGTCATACAGCTCGGCATTCAGAACTTGCGACAGTTCGGCCCAAACGGTGTTCGTCACGGTCTCTGCGGTCTGTGCAATCTCGTTTTCCATGGGGTTCCTCGTCGTGTCTAATCGCCTGAGTTTTCGTGTCTTGCAGCGCGGCCCTGCCGCGTCAGACCTCGATCACGGCGCTAGAGGCAAAGAACATGGCCTGGCTGACGGCCGATTTGACCTGTTCTTCGGTGTAGGGTTTGGAAATCAAAAAGGCCGGTTCGGGCCCTTTGCCCGTCAGAAGGCGCTCGGGGAATGCGGTAATGAAAATGACGGGACAATCGCCGTGCTGGGCAATGATGCGGTTCACTGCATCGATTCCACTGGATTTGTCCGCCAGTTGGATGTCCGACAGGATCAGGTCGAACGGCTCGCGCTCGGCCAGTTCGATGGCGGCCGTCTCGGTGCGTGCGACCCCTGTGACCCGGTGGCCCAGGTCGGTCACCATAGTTTCAAGATCCATCGCGATGATTGCCTCGTCTTCGATGATCAAAATGCGCCCAGAAGTGTGGCGGGCCATTTCCTCGTAGGCGATATCGATCAGCTTCTGAGCCTCGGCGGGTTCTATCTGCATGATTGCGGCGATATCGCTGACCGAGAACTCTTCGACCGTGCGCAGCAGCAAGGCCTCGCGCGTGTTCGGCGTAAGGCGTGCCAGCTGGGCGTGGGCGCGCGTTTGGATGTCAGAGCTGTGGCCATCTGCGTCAACAGGCATTCCCGATGTTGACCAGATGCTGTGAAACACACGAAACAGCGCGACCCGCGGCGCGAGATCGGCATCGAACTGGGCGGGATCTGCAAGGATCGCTTCAAGCGATGCTGCGGCGTAGGCGTCGCCACTGTCCTGTGAGCCGGTGAGGGCACGGGCATAACGGCGCAGAAACGGCAAGAGCGGGCCAATTTGATCTGCGACGGAAACTCCGGTCAGCTCGGTCATCTATGTTTTCCTCATTTTTTTCTCTAAACTCGGGAACCAAACGCATACTGGGGCGTTATGGTTCCAGCAAAAGTAAAAAATTTTTGATGATGCCATGACAAAACCACAGCCCAGCCGAAGCCATCGGCAAGAAATAGAGCAAAGGATCGACGAAAACCTCAAGCGGGCTTTCGATGAGGTAGCCAACGAACCGGTTCCGGATCGGTTCGTCGATCTTCTTGAGAAACTGCGCAATCAGACCAGTGTTCCCAAAAGCGGTGACACGGGAGGCTCGGATGGTTGATCCGCGAGAAGAGCTTGTCGAACATATTGGCGCGATGCGTGCCTTTGCGATCAGCTTGTGCCGAAACGGGGCCACGGCCGATGACATCGTGCAGGACGCATTGATCAAGGCATGGAGCAATATCGACTCGTTTCAGGAAGGCACCAACATGCGGGCGTGGTTGTTCACCATCGTTCGGAACACCTATTTTTCGCTGCACCGCAAGCGCAAACGTGAGGTCGAGGATGTGGATGGCGCGATGGCCGAAAGCCTGTCGCAAAAGCCCGACCATGACGGACGGTTGGCGTTAAAGGATTTTGCTGTTGCATTTGGCCAACTGACGGATGAACAGCGCGAAGCCTTGGTGCTGGTCGGTGCACAAGGGTTTTCCTATGAGGAAGCAGCCGAGATGTGCGGCGTCGCTCTTGGAACGATCAAAAGCCGGGTGAACCGTGCCCGCGCGCAACTGGCCGAGCTGATGGATTTGGAAGATGACGAACCCATCGAATTGACCGATGCGGTGACGGCGGCGATCGTTCAGACGCAACCGGCGGCCTGACGATCGATGGATGCGAAACCGCGCAGCCTAACCGTCTATCTTGCCGCGCTGGTCACCTTGGCGCTTTTGCCTTTGGGGCTGATTGCGGTATTGCAGACACGCGCTGTGATTACCGAGGCCGACGAAAGATCTCGGGCCTCGGTTTTGGCGCGCACCATCGAAGCTGCCACCCGGGAACGGGAGCTTCTGCAGAAAGCTGTTGGTGCCAGTTCGGGACTTACCGCCGCGCTTTCGGCTGGAGGTATGGACAAAGCCGCTTGCTCGGACCTTATGCGCCGGTTCGTCGAACGCCAGCCCGAGTTTGTATTTGCCGGGTTTATCCAGGCGAACGGTGTCATGGCTTGCTCAACCGTCGAGAAGGACATCGATTTGTCGGACGCGCCCGGTTTCGGGCAGATCTCGGAAAATCCGCAGCTTACTTTTTCTGTCAGTCGTGCCGGGGCGGCGACAGGGCAATCAGTGATCATCGTGACCCAGCCGGTCCTGAACCGGACCGAGCTTGTGGGGTTCGTTTCCATCTCGATACCGCATGCGCTGGCTCGGACGCCCTTGGATGTTGGCAACATTGGAAGCGACGTCGTCATCGCCCTGTTCGACGCGACCGGAGAAGTGCTGTCGTCAAATGTGGGCTTGGATGAGGTCCAGAAATTCCTGCCGCCCGCGCAGGAAAATCTGTTGGTTCTGTCCAGTTCCGGCAAGACCTTTTCCGCCAAGACGGTCGGCGGCGAGGATCGGGTTTTTGCAGTTGCCACCATCATTCCGGGCGAAGTTGCCGTGATTGGCAGTTGGCCACGCGAGGCGGCGCTGGCCTCTGTCGGTGCAGGCAGCACGGCCCTGACGATTGCGTTTCCCATCCTGATGTGGGTGACCGGACTGGGAGTTGCCCTGTGGGGCCTGCATCGATTGGTGATCCGGCATCTCGACAGCTTGCGTTCGGCCGTGCGTCGTTTCGCGTTGGGCGAGCGCGACCCAATTGAAAGCCTCGCAGGCGCCCCGCAGGAGTTTCAGCAAATACAGACTGCATTCAACCGCATGGTCTTGGTGATCCGCGAGGCTGAGGCGCAGCACGAACGCGACCTTGTCGAAAAAACGCTGCTGTTGCGCGAGGTGCACCATCGCGTCAAAAACAACCTGCAACTGATCGCTTCGATCATGAACATGCATTTGCGCAAGGCCGAAACCCCCGAGGCCCGGCGCTTGCTGGAACAGTTGCAGCGTCGGGTTCGCGGCTTGGCCATGGTGCACCAGACCCTGAACCAGAACTCGCAGATGACGACGATCAACACCGAGGCTCTGATCGGGCATTTGGTCGCCGAACTGGCGCATCGACCGCCAATTCTGGGTCAGGTGGTCGAGGTTGACTGCCGGATCGCGCCTGTCGAACTGGGGCAGGATCAGGCCGTCACGCTGTCGATGCTGGTGGCCGAGGCACTGACGAACGCGGTCAAATACGTAGGCGTTCCGCAGGACGGACCGCCGACAATTTCGGTGGAATTGACCCGACCCGACGAGAGCACCCTGCACCTGAAAATCTCCAACACGCGCGGGCAGTCGGACGACGGTGCGGATCTGTTCCACAGCGGCGGGATCGGTCAACGGCTGATGCAGGCCTTCCTCCGCCAATTGGACGGTTCCGAAACCATAACCGAGACGTCATCGCATTATGTGTATGAGGTGACCTTCGAAATCTCCGAAGTAGAAGGCGATAGCGAACCTCAGACCATTGCGGATGAGAGAGGCGGTGATGCCCGTGCCGCAGCAGAATGACTTTGAGGTCCTGATTACGGCCGCGCAAGCCTGGCCCGCCTTGGAAAAAGCGGTTCTTGAGGCCCGGCACCAGATCAAGGCAAGTTTTCGGATATTCGATTTCATGACACGGCTGCGCAGCGACGAGGCGCGCCAGATCGGCGATACCTGGTTTGACCTGATCGAGCATGTCATCCGCAAGGGTGTCTCGTTTCAATTGGTCATCAGCGATTTCGATCCGATCTTCGCGACCGAGTTGCACGAGCTGAGCTGGCGCACGAAACGGCAGGCGGTTGCGCTGGCGGAAATCCTGGGTCCAGAAATCGCCTCGCGCTTGACCGTTCGCGTGTCCATGCACCCGGCACAGGCTGGCGCATTGCCGTGGGCCGCGCTGTTGCCGGCGGTTCTTCGGAAAAAGGCGCAGCGGATTCAGGAGCTGTCCCGCGAACGACGCGAACGGCAGGCAGTACGGCTGGGGTCGGACACGTTACCCCGGCTTCACACCGTGTCGCACCATCAGAAAGTCGCCGTGATCGACAATGAGATCTGCTACCTCGGCGGATTGGACTTGAACGAAAGGCGCTTTGACACACCGGATCACGATCGTCTGGCCAAAAACACCTGGTCAGACGTTCAATTGCTGGTCCGCGGACCCGAGGCCGCCGAGGCCGCGCGCCATATCGACCGGTTCGAACATGAAATCGCAACCGGACAAACGGCCCCACAGGCAACCCACCTGCGCCGCACCCTGTCCAGCCCGCGCCGGTTTGCATTCTGGCGGCTGTCGCCAAAGACCATCGCGCATGAGATCGAGGATGAGCACATAGCCGCCTTTCAAGCCGCGCGGCAACTTCTGCACATCGAGACCCAGTATTTCAGATCAACCCGGCTGGCCGAGGCCTTGGCTGAGGCGGGCCATTCCAAGCAGGATCTGAAACTGGTACTTGTTTTACCAGCCTTGCCCGAGGAAGTGGCCTTTGGCGGCCATGACGGATTGGACGCGCAATACGGGTTGGACCTGCAGGCCAAATGCCTGGAGATCATTCAGCAGGGGTTCCAAGACCGGGTTTCGGTGTCGACCCCGGTCCAACCGATTTCGGCCAGTGGGGCCGATGCCAGCGCTGAAGTTCTGAGCGGCTCTCCGATCATTCACGTTCACAACAAAGTTCTGGTGTTGGATGACCATCATGCTTTGGTCGGGTCCGCCAACCTGAACGGACGGTCTTTGCGGTGGGACACAGAAGTCGCCCTTCGGGTCACCGACCGGCAGAGGGTCGCGGTTCTGCGGCAGGCCCTGGTGGACCATTGGTGGTTCTCGGATGATCTGAGCAAACCGATCGAGCCCGATGCCATGTTCGCGTGGTGGGGGCGAGAGGTACAGGCCAACGGCGTGCGGTGCCCCGAAGCGCGCAGCGGCTTCCTGGTCCCGCATGACGCAGACGTTGCGCGCGACATGCGGCAACCGCTTCCGGGGGTAACTGAAAACATCGTTTAGGTGGGCGCGACCGGGCTCATGACCTTGGGGTTCATCAACACGCCGAACCACAGCAGGATCGGGAGTGCGACGATGGCGCCGACCGGCCCCCACAGCCAAAGCCCAAAGATGATGGCGATGAACACGACCAACGGGTTCACCTGCAGACGTTGGCCGACGAAGGCGGGTGTTACGAATTGTGCTTCAGAAAGATTGATCGCCAGGAAAACCAGGGGGGGCAACAGGGCCGCGGCTCCACCGAACTGGGTTAAACCGGCGATCAGAAGGCCGGTCAGGATCATCAGCGGGCCGAGATACAGCACAAAATTCAGAAGGCCGGCGGCCACCCCCCAGACCACGGCGTCATTGATGCCGATCAGCCCCAAGGCCACAGCCGTTACCGTCCCGAGGCCGATATTGACCAACGTCACGGCAGCGAAATAGCGATAGACCGCACGGTCAGCCAGATACAGCCGCTCTTTCAGGGGACCGGCTGCGGCATAGAGCTCGGGCCGGGTCAAAACGAAAAAGAACAGCGTGCCGATGAAAATCAGGATCTTTGATCCGAAGTTGGGCGCCAGCCACAAGGCATCCATCACCGACGGAAGGGCGGATTCCGTTTCCGCTGCCCCATCGGCCCCGACGGTTTCCTCGATCTCGCGTCCAAGCGTTTCGATACCCCGAATGAATTCGGACATCGCGGCGACCCAAGAGCGCAACTCGCGTTTGATGGCAGGCAACTGTTCGACCAGCGTGGACAGCAATGGTTCGAGCAGAAGGAACGCCGCGACAATGACGGTGCTGGTCACGAACAACAGTGCCGAGGCGGATATCACACGTGGGCAACCGACCTTCTCAAGCTTGTCGGCAAGCGGGGCGACCACGACCCCCAAAACCAACGCAAAGGTGATCGGAGCGACGATGGACCGGGCCAGGTACAAAGCGGTGATGATGGCGATCCCGGTCAGGATCGCCAGCATTGCACGCAAGGCCGATGGAGAGCTGAAGACAGTTGGCATGGGCGCGCTTCACTGACTGCGCAAAGCGTCAGAGGCCCGATCAGCCGCGTCATCCAGCCGTGCATTGGCCGCGGCATGCAGCTTGTCCAGTTCTTCGTTGAAAACCTTTTGGGCGTGACGCATCAGCTGATCGCGCCGATGGCCCAGCAGCTTGTCCTCCTTGCGAGTGTTGGGCAGCAGAGCGCCAGCCAGAATACCTACGCCCAGCGCCAATGCTCCGGCCGCCAGAGGCTGATCATGGACGAAGGTCTGCGAGGCCTTCGCCGCCTTCCGCGCACGCTTCTCGACCGCTTGCTGCGCACCGATTGCGGCCTTGCGCGCTTCGATCACACGGGCACGGGCCTGGGGTGAGAGCTTGTCCAGACCACGATCCAAGGCGGCGGACAGCACGCTGGCAGATTGGCTGTGTTCAGTCATTCCGGTCATCTCCTGTTTCATGCGGCTATCAGCGTCGGCAACACGCCGGTCGAACCCGTCGAAGGCCTGCTGCGGAGGTACGGCCTGGGGCGGGGATTGAGTTCTTTTTGCGCCAGACCCGGGACCCGCAACCAAAAGGGCTGCTCCTGCACCGAGCAGAGCAAAGGCGGCCGGGTTTTTTTGAGCCGCGGACCAGAGTTGCGCACCGATCTGCCCGCCATAGGCTTCGAGCGTCGATTTCGCCTCGTCTGCCAGGCGCGGCGGTGCCAGCGTATCCGACAGAGCATTCAGCGAGCGTGCAAGAGCGCTGCGTTCGTATGCGATCTGCGTTTCAAGAGGTGTCAGGTCAGACATGGGTCGACTCCTTCATCGCTTCGATGTCGCGCTGCAGGTTTTTCATGGCTTGCTCGGGGACCAGCGCGGTAGCGGACAGGCGGGACCGGCCAAAAAGCGCCAGGCACCCAGCAACCAGTGCCAAGCCCGCGCTAACGAGCAACGAGGCCATACCCACCGAAAAACCATTGGCGGCGATATATGCGACCAGGGATGTCGCCATGAGGTTCAGTGCGATCATCAAAAGGATCAGAGCAATGCCAAGGCAGGCCAGCCCTAAGCCCGCTCGCGTCAGGTTTCGGGACAACTCCTCCTTGGCAAGCTTTACCTCAGCCTGAAGCAAACCCGACAGATGTTTGAGCGCGTTTGCCAAAAGCCCCGGTGCAGATCGCAGATCGTTGGGGTTATGCATCGCGGCCACCATTCATTCGCGCCAACGCGCTGGTGTGGCCCGAGGTATCGACCGAGGTCCCATGCAGCAGCGATGGATCAATGTCCCAAGGATCTGCCCCAAACGATGCGGATTGGGCCGCGCCCGTATTGCGCGCGCTCAGGAAACGGGCCGCGGCAAACCCGGCCAGGGCAGCCGATCCGACGAACAATAGAGGGTTTTCGCGGGCGAAATCAGACACCTTTCGGCTCATACTGGCCAAGTCGGCAGAGCGGACTTGCCCAGCCACAGCTTCCATGTTGTCCGCAATCCTCGACAAGACCTGATGCTGCACCGATTGGTCGGGAAATGCATCGGCAGCTGCTTCGGCTGCATGAGCGGCGCTCTCAACCTCCTGCGCTGCGCTGTCCTTCAGTGATTCGGCCCGGGCCGAGGCTTCGGCGGTCACGGTGTCCTTGACCTTGCCGGCCAGATCCTGGGCATGGGCTTTTGCTTTCTCCGTGGTCTCGGTTCGACGTGGCATGGTTCGATCTCCTGTGTTGAGGTCTCGGTCCTCCAACGCATGGCCGGCGAGATTGTTCCCAAGACCAGTTCGAACGCCACTGAGGACACAGTTCGATAACTGCCCGACCCACTTTTTTTCCGGGGCCAACGCAGAAATATCGCCGGCGCCCGGAACCAGCTCGCGTTTGGCGCGTTTCATCGACAGCGAAGAAGCAATCGAAAGGAAATTACGATGAACTGGGACCAAATTCTTGGACGCTGGACCGAATTCAAAGGCAAGCTGATCGAGCGTTTCGGCGATTTGACCGATGATGAGATCGAGCAAGCCCGCGGCGATCGCGAGCAACTGGAAGGCATCATCCAAAAAAAATACGGAGATTCGAAAGAAGACGTTCGGGAAATCGTGGATCGCCTGATCAAGGACATGTAGCCCGAAGGTGGATGCGCACATCGCGCGGGGCGGCATCAAGTCAATGGCGCCCCACATACTCCCAAGATCGACCCCAACAGGTAATCACGAGCGCCATGAAACTGTCTTCCCTCATCAACACGCCCGTTGTCCCAGCTGGAACCGACCACGCAATTGGTCGCATTTCCGATATCGCCATTCGCGCTGGGCAGACCGAGTTGGAGTACGTCTTGGTCAATTTGAGCGTGGCCGGAGGGAATGACCCGGTGGCTTTCACCGCCGATACGCTCGAACTTGGTGCAAGCGAGGTAGTGTGCGCGTTATCCCAACACCAAGTGAATCATCTTCGACAACGCGAAGGAGGCGAAGATCCCCTTGCAGTGGACATTGAAGGCCTGCCGCCCCTGGTCGTAGGGCCGTTCGGCAACGCGATTGCGCCGGTTGTGATGGGGGCGGTCCTGAATGACGCTCTCCGCCAACGCCCGCAACCCACGCCACCCGGTAGCAACTTCCGATGGTTTACGAAGTTGCAGGGCAACCCAGTGTTTGACGTGACTGGTGAGTTGGGCAGATTCAAAGAGATTGAGTTCGACCCTGACACCAAGGCACTGCGGTTTCTTCTGATCGACGGGCGACCCGATATCCTGAGTGTTCCGTTCGCTGAGTTACGCAATATTCCCGACGACGAACACTACATGGTTCTATCCAGGTCTTCCGACCCGCTGCACCCGGTCTGAAGGTCTGGACACGGCTTTTCAAACCGCGCAGTTGCGCGGTTTTATTATTTTAAAACAAATATTTCCGAAATTTTTTGGGAACAAGTCGGGCCGTCATTCGTTTGTTCAACAAGACCGCGGGAAATGCGGTCAGAACAGACCAAAGGAGTGAGCTATGAAACGTTTTCTGACCACAACTTCGATCGTTCTGGTGATGTCGGCATCGGCCTATGCAGAAAGCTCGAATGTCGAAGAAGTCGGCAAGAACCTGGAAGAGGCAGCCGAGGCAGCCGGTGATGCGCTGTCGAATACCGCGCAGGACATCAAGAACGCTGCGCAGAACACGGCGGAAGACGTCGACCAGGCAGCCGAAGCAACCGGTCAGTACATCAGCGAAAAAGCCGGACAGATGGCCGATGTGGTTGACCCAACCACCATCGACATCGAGGGTTATGTCCCCGTTGCCCAAGGCACCATCCCGGCCGAAGATCTGACCGGCATGCGCGTCTATGACGTCTCGCAAGAGTGGATCGGCGAGATCGAAGAGGTCGTCGTCGACATGGGCGGATCGGTCGATGGGGCCGTGATCGGCGTTGGCGGGTTCCTCGGCTTGGGGGAAAAGGATGTTCTGATCGATTTCTCGCGCGTGTCGCTGATGCGTGAAGTCAATGGTGACAACACCTATGCCTTCGTTCACGCTGACAAGGAGATGCTGAAGGATATGCCGGCCTACGAAGGGTCATAAAACGGCTCCTCAGTCGCAAAGCATGTGATCAAGCCGCCGGCCGATTTTTCGGTCGGCGGTTCTTTAATTCCTGTCCATCCGCCACGTTTAGATCAGCGGGCGCGGAACGGCTTCGGTAATTTCGACCAAGCCAAGCTCGGCTAGACCCTCAAGATCGTTAATCTGCAGCACATTGTTGGACCACTCGGCCAGACCGAGATCCTTCAGCCGGCGCAGGGTCTTGTTCGTGTGAACCAGCGACAAGCCCAACGCATCCGCAAGATCCTGCTGCCGGTAGGGCAGCGGACACTGCAAGCCTTTGGCCAATCCGACAGCCTGCGACCTTGTGTAGAAGCGGTGCAGGCTCCACGCGATCTTCTCGATCGCGCCGCGCTGGCCGACGGTTGTCAGGGCGTCGCCCAGAAAATGCTCTTCGACGGCGGCCAGGAATGTCAGGTCAAAGGCGCGATCAGGCTGGTTCTGATATAACTCGAACAGCCGCGAGCGATTGAAAACGCACAGCCGCATCGTGGTTGTCGCTTCGACCGAGTGCCGCATCTCGCCCATGACGCCAGCCTGCAGCCCGACGAGATCGCCTGGAAGCACAAAGCCTATGACCTGCCTACGACCGTTTTCCAGCGTTTTGTAGCGAACGCCCATCCCGCTCAGGACCGTGAACAGATGCGCGGATTTCGCGCCCTCGATGAACAGTTGTGTTCCGGGTTCGGCCTGCATCTCGCCGGTTTTGAAACCCTGCATGAATCGCAGGTCGTCTTCCGAAAACGGCAGGAAGACGTCCATCTGCCTCAGCGGACAGTCCGCACATGCGATCAGAGAAATTTTTCGTTGCTGTGTCATAGTTTATTGCGGCGCTGCGGGATTGCCCTACGGTGGCATCGAACAGATTTTAGGATGGTATTTATGGAAGCCTCTTCCCGCAGCGTAGCAGATGTTTTGATTGTTACGGAAAACTTTATCGAAGCAGCGGACATCAGTGACGCCATCCCCGGAGTTTCGACCGATCGCATTGTCCATATCCGCGAGCTGCACGCGGGTGGGCATTTCTGGCAGGACCCCGAATTCGCCCCGGCCTTGAGCGTTCTGAGCTATCGCAGAAGTGAGACGTCATTTGACGCCGTCGCGCGGCTGTTGGCCGAGCGCGGCAGTGCACTGTTGCTGTTGGACCCGTCCCCCGAGGTGCAAGCGCAATTTGAATGTGCGGCACTGATACGGCCTTTTACTGCCGCAGATCTTACCCGCAAGATCGCAGCCATTGATTTCAGTGGGAACGGCTTGAAGATCGGCGCTGATCCTGGGTGAACTGGCACAAGGCCCATTTCACCATCTATACAATTGACTCAAAAAAAGCGCGGCCGATGCCGCGCTTTTTTATACCGACAATTTCCGCGCTGATCAGATCGCGCTGCGCGCTGCCTTCGGGCCAAAGATCAGCCAGCAGATGAAGCCAATGACCGGAAGCAACAGAACGAAAAGGACCCACAGGATTTTTGCACCGGTCGTCGCAGACGAGCCGATGATCGAAATAATGGCCCAGATCGACAAAACCAGGACGATCAGACCGCCAATGCCATATACTTCCACCATACCGAAGTTCCTTTCGAATTACTTGTCGTTGTTCCTACAAGGACACAACGCGATAGGTGGCTAAAAGTTCCCGACAAAGATCTGGGTGTGATCCCAGTTCTCGCACGAGGCTTGAGGATTTTTTGCGCCTGATGGAACCAAAACGACCGGCAGAACGTTGGGTTTGAAGGTCGATACAAGGGGTCAAAATGTCCAATACACACAACGCGCCGCGAGACGATCTTGTCGAGAAAGAGAGTGAGCGCGAAGCGGTCGAAGAAGCGTCCGGGCTGTCTCCGCGCCTGATATTCGAGACCATCCGCCAAAACGGTGAGGAGGAACTGGACCGCCCGACCAAAGCGTTGTTCTGGTCCGGGATTGCCGCTGGAGTGCTGATCAGCTTTTCGGTGCTGGGCGAAGCGATCTTGCGGGCACATCTGCCCGAAACCAGCGGGCGCTTTCTGATCGAGAACCTGGGTTATTCCCTCGGCTTTGTCTTGGTCATCCTGGGGCGGATGCAGCTATTCACCGAGAACACGATTACGACCGTCGTTCCGGCCATGATAAATCCGTCCGTCGCGTGCTTCACCAAAACCGCGAGGCTGTGGGCAATCGTTCTGGGTGCCAATGTGCTGGGGGCGTTTGCGATATCTGCCTTCCTGATCCATACGCCGGTGTTGTCGCCCCAACTCGTCGCGGTCATCAACGACCTGAGCCACCACGCCACCGGCATGGGCGCCTGGGTTGGCTTTCTGCGCGGAATACCGGCGGGGATCCTGATTGCGGCGATCGTTTGGATGCTGCCTTCGGCACAGAACAACGAGGTGCTGGTCATCGTAATCTTCACTTGGATGATTGCGGCCGGTGACTTTACCCACGTCGTTGCCGGATCGGTGGAAATGGCGGTTCTGATGCTTCAGGGGCAGTTGCCACCAGGCGCAGCCGTTTTCAGCTTTTTCCTGCCCGTTCTGGCCGGCAACATCATCGGCGGAACCGCTGTCTTCACGATGCTGGCCTATGCCCAGATCAAACCCGAAATAGAAGAAGATCCAAAGCGCGGTTGAGGCGCTTTGGGTCTTTGGGATGGCGGGTTGGTTGGCATGGCAGTGACGAATAGCGCTGTCAGCGATTCCTGATGAAAAACCAGATGAGTAGACCGGCCAAACCCAAGCCGAGCATGGCCGGCAAAACGTACTCGAAGCCCATATCGGTCGCGGTGTACCGCGTGTTCTAACCGCGGTCCGCCTTGCGCAACGCGAGGCCCAGCAGGACACCTACGCCCAACGCTCCGACCATTGCCAACCCCGGGTTCTCGCGCACGAATGCAGCACTTTTCTCGGATGTTTGTGTCAGCTGCTTTTGCGCCTCGTCGCGCGCCGTCTTCAACGCGTCACGCGTTGCGGTTACGCCATCTTCCAACGCTGATTTTGCCTCCTTGGCCACTTCGTCGATCCGCGCCGCCATCTCCACATGCGGAGTGTCCTGAGGGGCCTTCTTCGCCGTTTTCTGTGTCATGTCAGATCTCCTTTCATCGACCCAACGCGGGCGTTCGCCAAAGGTTCCACCAAAATGATCCGGAACCAATCTGGGGTTCTAAGCGTTGACCCGTCACTAGTCACAAAAATGAAAGGAAATCCCATGTTGTCCTGGGCGCTGATCTTTTTCGCACTTGCTATCGTTGCTGGCATCTTCGGGTTTGGCGGCATCGCGTCGGCCTCGGCCGGAATCGCGCAGATCCTTTTCGTGATCTTTCTGGTCCTGTTCATCGGTTCGCTGATCTTGCGACTGATCCGTGGGTAAACCCCGGCGCATCCGCACACCCTGAAACAGTACCCCGAGGTTCAAACCCCTATGAAAGATGCCGTCCATACCCAAACTGCCGCCGAATTGCTGATTGCCTGCCTGGAAGCCAACGGCGTGACCTGTGCATTCGGTGTTCTGGGTGAGGAAACAACCGATCTGATCGCCGCACTCGACAAGTCGAGCATCGACTTCGTCCTGTGCCGGCACGAGCAGTCGGCGGCGTTCATGGCATCGGTTCACGGTCGATTGACGGGGAACCCGGCGGTATGCCTCTCGACACTTGGACCTGGAGCGACCAATCTTGTCACCGGTGTGGCGGATGCCACGCTTGACCATGTGCCGCTGATCGCCCTCACGGGGCAGGGTGCGCGGTCCAGGCTGGGCCGCGAAAGCCATCAGATCATCGATCTCGAAGCGCTCTTCGCGCCAGTCACCAAGTTGAGCCGAACGCTGATGGTCGCGGATGAAATCCCCCAAGTCGTGGCCGAGGCCGTGCGATTGAGCAAGCTCGACAAACCCGGAGCCGTCCATCTTTCCCTGCCCGAGGATCTGGCCGAGGTCCCGATTCTGGCCGAACCTTTCGTGGCGCCGCCGCCAGCCGAGGTGCGACCGGCGGCAGATGCGGTCATCCGTTCCGCGCGCCTGCTGGCTGAGGCGAAAAAGCCCTTGATTCTTGCAGGGCACGGGGTCATCCGATCCGGCACCGCAAGCGACGTTCGGGAACTTGCGGAAAGCCTGTCGGCCCCGGTCGTCACGACGTTCATGGCCAAAGGCGTTCTGCCTCCGGGACACCCGCTCTCGCTGCATTCGATCGGTCAGCCGGGCAAAGAATTGGCATCAGAAGCCTTCGACCTGTGCGACCTGATCATTGCCATCGGGTTTGACCCGGTTGAATATCCACCCTCGAACATTTCGATGGGCGGTAAGAAGCCGGTTCTCGAGATCTCGGACGTGGCCTCGACTGTTGATGTGGACTGGCCGGTAAAGGCCGCTCTGACTGGCGACCTTCCACACTGCATCGACGTTCTTGCGAAGGCCACGGCCGAACGTCCCCCGCAAAGCTGGTTCAAAGGTCTCCAGCGGAGGATTGACGCCTCGCTGGAAGGTGGGCCAACACCTTCCGATGCCGCTTGTGTCGCGCCGTCGGAAATATGTCAGGCGATTTCCGAAACGCTTCGCGAAAGCGACGTTTTGCTGTCTGGCGTGGGCCTGCACAAGCTTTGGGTCGCCAGCAAGGTTCAAGCACGCCGGGCGGGTCAAATCATCATTCCGAACGGCCTGGCCGGTATGGGCCTTGCGCTGCCCGGAGCGATCGAGGCTGCCCGTCTGTTGGACGAGGGTCGGGTGATCGCCGTTTGCGGTGATGGGGACTTCCTGATGAATGTTCAGGAGATGGAGACGGCGGCCCGGTTGTGCGTGCCCGTGACTGTTCTGGTCTGGGAAGACAACGGCTATGGTCTGATCGACGAAAAACAGCCTGGTGCGCGCGAGTTTTCCTTCGGCAACCCCGATTGGGAGTCTCTGGCCCGATCCTTTGGCTGGATCTACCAAGATATCGAAAGTCACAGCAATCTTGCTCCTGCGCTGCAGGCGGCGGCTGACGTCGCCGTTCCAACCCTGCTGCGGGTGTCGGTCGACTATTCGGCTGATGGCGGGATGCCCACCGTCAACTGATTTTTCCGCCGAAAGTGGAACCAAATCCGGTTTTGGGCGTTTCTTCCCCAGTAGAAAAAAAGGAGTTGTCATGACCGACGCATTGAACGTTGTCCCGAACGAAAACCCGGTTTCCACTGGCGTGCGCGACACCGCACCCTTGGCCAAAGGTCTGGCTGATGTTCTGGCCGACACCTACCGGCTGACCTTCAAGACACATGCGTATCACTGGAACGTGGAAGGCCCTCTGTTCTATTCGATCCACAAGCTGACCGAAGAACAGTACGAAAACATGTTCGCCGCCGCTGATGAGATCGCGGAACGCATCCGCGCGCTGGGACACCTGGCGCCCTCGCGCATGTCCGACATCCTGGATTTCTCGGCCATCAAGGATCGCGAAGGGGACCTGTCCGCCGCCGACATGATCGAAGATCTGGCTGCTGATCACGAGCGGGTGGCGCACCGCCTGCACGCCCTGACCGAGCTTGCAGGAAGCCGCAAAGACGTCGTGACCGAAGATCTGGCGACCGAACGTTCGGCATTTCATGAGCAGGCAGCTTGGATGCTGCGGGCGATCTCGAAATCAAGCTGACGCGGTGACCGGGCGCGTGTGTCGTTTTGCGACCCAACTGTGCGCGTTTAAGGTCTTGGGAAGGCTTGCCGAAAAACCGGCAAGCCTGCACATTCCGATCTGGTGACTAGTCCAAAGGGCGGCAATGTCTGAAAAAAACACGAAAAGCCAAAACTTGGCCGAGGAGCGGACCGACTGGGCCGAAGACCGCACTATATTGGCAAATGAGCGTACGTTTGCTGGCTGGATGAGAACCGGAATGGCATGCGTGGCCATTGCCCTTGGCCTCAAGGCCGTATTTTCCGCCGTCGAACCCGAGTGGCTGGCGAAGGCTGCAGCCACTCTTTTTGTGTTGATCTCGCTGCTGATCTATTGGGGAGCGTGGATGAACGCCCGCCGCGTGTATTCCCGATTGGAAGCGCACAGCGCCCAACCGGCATCTCGCTTCCACTTGCAATTGGTTGTTGGAAGCCTGTCCCTCGGATCAATCGCATGTTGCCTTGTGTTGTGGCTTGTCTAAGCGGGCTTGCGCGGACATCGCCTTCGTGCCAGTCAAGACCGGACTCCTGAATCTCGTGGCGATCGCGGTCTAGGCGTCGTATAAGGCTCTGAGCTGTCGTTCCAACGACATGACGCATGTTGACTTGTGTGTCGAGGCCTGGAACGAGGCCATCATTGCACATAACCCGCCCGCGCAAATCAATAAACACTCGCCGATGAAAGCTGGTCAGCGTTTTTGACGAAAGATGATGCAGACGCACTTCCTTTGAAGGAATGCTAAAAAAACCTGACATCAGCTAGGCTGGCTACGGGTTTGAACTAGGGTTAGAAATCAGCGGCTTTTGTCCCCCCTGTGTCCCCCATTCAAAGCAACTGTTCTGCTGAGCAAGTAGCAACACAATCTCTACAGCGCATAACACATTATTCTAACTTAGAAAAAAGTGGTGAGCCGTGCAGGATTCGAACCTGCGACCCACTGATTAAAAGTCAGTTGCTCTACCAACTGAGCTAACGGCCCACTCTTTTGTTGGATCTGTCGATCCGTGGCGCTCTTTACGGCAATTCCCTGACCGGGTTCAAGCCCTTATTTCGCGCCTCGTTTCGCCGTAACAACGCGTGTTTCCGGCAACCCGATAGGCGGCCTAATTAGGCAGGTGGCGCTGGAGGGTCAACCCCTTTTTTGAGGAATCTTCGCGACAGGGTGGATTCATGTTCGGACCGACGTTATATGCCCGCCATGCAACAGAGACTCGACACCGGACTGCCCTTCATAAAGATGCACGGGCTGGGCAATGACTTTGTCATTGTTGACGCACGCGCACAGGATGCCCCGATCACGCCGGAACTGGCCCGGGGAATCGGGCATCGGCAATTTGGTGTGGGATTCGATCAGTTGGCCGTTATCGAAAAAGGTGAAGCCGACGCGCATCTGGTGTTCTACAATTCCGATGGATCAACCTCTGCCGCCTGCGGCAACGCCACCCGCTGTATTGCACGGTTGCTTATGGATGAGACGGGGCGCTCTGCCCTGAAGCTCACCACGGAACGGGGAACCCTTCATGCGCGGGATGCCGGCGATGGGCTCACTTCGGTCAACATGGGGCACCCGCAGCTGAACTGGCGCGAAGTTCCTCTGGCAGAAGAGATGGACACGCTGGAATTGCCAATCGAAGGCACCCCGACGGCAACGGGAATGGGCAACCCGCATTGCACGTTCTTCGTTGACAACGCCGAAGCGATCCCGTTGGCAGAATTCGGTGCGCGTTACGAATACCACCCGCTTTATCCCGAACGCACTAATGTCCAGGTGGCCCAAGTCATTGGCCCGGATCACATCCGTATGCGCGTCTGGGAGCGCGGAGTTGGCATTACTCTGGCATCTGGGTCTTCGTCCTGTGCAACAGCCGTGGCTGCCGCGCGACGCGGGCTGACCGGGCGCAAGGTGCGGATTGATTTGGATGGTGGCACGCTTTGGGTCGACTGGCGCGACGATGGTGTCTGGATGACCGGCCCGACATGTCACGTTTTCTCTGGCACTCTGACGCCTGAATTTCTGAGGTCGCTGGGATGAACCCGCCCAAGTTCACCACGTTGGGCTGCCGCCTGAACGCATATGAAACCGAGGCGATGAAAGAGCTGTCGCAACAGGCCGGTCTGACAGACGCTGTGGTGGTGAACACATGCGCAGTGACGGCTGAGGCCGTGCGCAAGGCCCGGCAGGAGATCCGCAAGCTACGGCGCGAGAATCCGAATGCCCGCCTGATCGTCACAGGCTGTGCCGCCCAGACCGAGCCCGAAACCTTTGCCCGGATGGACGAGGTCGATGCGGTCATCGGCAACACTGAAAAGATGCAGCCCGAGACCTGGAAAGGCATGGCTGCCGATTTCATCGGTCAGACCGAGGCGGTGCAGGTGGATGACATCATGTCGGTCACGGAAACGGCCGGCCATCTGATCGACGGGTTCGGCACCCGCTCGCGCGCCTATGTGCAGGTTCAGAACGGCTGTGACCACCGCTGTACCTTCTGCATCATTCCCTATGGCCGGGGCAACTCGCGAAGCGTCCCGGCCGGTGTGGTGGTGGATCAGATCAAGCGGCTTGTCGACAAGGGGTATAACGAGGTCGTGCTGACCGGGGTCGATTTGACATCCTGGGGCGCCGACCTGCCCGCAAGCCCCAAGCTGGGCGATCTGGTGATGCGCATCCTGAAGCTGGTGCCCGACCTGCCGCGCCTGCGCATCAGCTCGATCGATTCGATCGAGGTGGACGAGAATCTGATGCAGGCCATTGCAATCGAGCCGCGCCTGATGCCGCACCTGCACCTGTCGCTTCAGCACGGCGACGATCTGATTCTAAAGCGCATGAAACGCCGCCACCTGCGCGACGACGCCATCCGCTTTACCGAAGAGGCACGCAAGCTACGCCCCGACATGACCTTTGGCGCGGATATCATTGCAGGCTTCCCGACCGAGTCCGAAGCGCATTTCGAAAACTCGCTGAAGCTGATCACCGACTGCGACCTGACCTGGCTGCATGTCTTCCCCTATTCCAAGCGTGAAGGAACACCGGCAGCCCGCATACCGCAGCAGGTGAATGGAACGGTCATCAAGGATCGCGCCGCCCGCTTGCGCGCAGCAGGCGACGCTCAGGTCACAAAGCACTTGTCACAACAAATCGGCAAAACCCATCACATCCTGATGGAAAACCCGCATATGGGCCGAACCGAACAGTTCACCGAGGTTTCGTTCAAAGCACCTCAACCCGAAGGCCAGATCGTGCGCGCTGCAATCACCGGGCAGACCATGACCCAACTCACGGCCTGATTCCCTTCATCAGTAAAGAAAGACCCCGGGAAGAAACTGGCCAATGGCCAAGAAGGGGGGGCAAGGCCCTGTGACCCCTTCTGGAAACAAAAACCCCCGCAACCGGATGGCGCGGGGGTTTCAATTTATGCTTACTGAAAAGGGTCTCAGTCTTCTTTACGAAGTTTGCCCTTATGCGGAGCCCACAGGCGCTTGTTGACCAGATAGAGAAGCACCGACAGAACGGTCAGGAAAATCACGCCAACAAAGCCAGCGTTCTTGCGCTCCATCATCTTCGGCTCGGCCGCCCACATCAGGAACGCCGAGACGTCTTCTGACATGTGTTCGACCGAGTTCGAGTGCCCGTCAGCGAACTCGACCTGTTCATCCGCCAGCGGCGGTGCCATCGAAATCCAGCCGCCGGGGAAGGCCTTGTTTTCGTAGAGGACAGTTCCTGCCTCTTCCTTCTCTTCACCAGTATAGCCGTCCAGCAGTGAGGCAATGTACTCGGCTCCGCCCATGCCTTTGACCAGCTGATTGATGCCCAGACCGTAAGGTCCGTGGAAGCCCGCGCGGGCCTTGGCCATCAGGCTCAGGTCCGGTGCGCCGACACCGTTGTTCGCCGGGAAGTGGTCAGTCGGAATCGCCGGGCGGAAATCGTCCAGCTCGGGATCGAACACTTCGAAGTTGTCAGCCGCATAGGCGATGACTTCTTCTTCTGAATAGCCCAGCGCTTCCAGATCGCGCAGAGGCACGTATTGCAGACCGTGGCAGGCTGCGCAGACCTCGGTATAGATCTGAAGGCCGCGCTGCAGCTGATGCTGGTCCCAGGTGCCGAAGGGTCCTTCGAACGAGAAGTCGAAGTCTTCGATATGCTGCTCACCCCCACCTGCTGCAATGGATGCAACAGGGGTCAGGGCCAAGGCAAACGCGGCGCCGATTGCAAGTTTCTTGAACATGTTTCCGGTCCCTCTTCTTACTCGGCCGGCGTGGCGTCGGCATCAGCCTTGCCATAATGCGCGTTGAAGTCTTCTTCGATGGTCTCGGGCTCTGCCAGAGGCTTCTCGATCACTCCGAGGATCGGCAGGATCACGAAGAAATAGGCGAACCAGTAGGCGGACGCGATCAGCGAGAAGGTCGCATAGGGCTCTTCCGCGGGCATCGCACCCAGCCACATCAGGGCAAAGAAGTCGATGACCAGCAGGTAGAACCACCATTTGAACATCGGACGGTACTTACCTGAACGCACGTTAGACGTGTCCAGCCAGGGCGCCAGCGCCATGGCCAGGATCGCGCCGAACATCGCAAGAACACCGAAGAACTTGGCATCGATGATACCGCCGGTGATGAAGCTGGCGAATTGAACGACCCAGACCTCACCGGTAAACGCGCGCAGGATCGCGTAGAACGGCAGGAAGTACCATTCGGGAACGATGTGTGCAGGTGTCACCAGAGGGTTGGCTTCGATGTAGTTGTCGGGGTGGCCCAGGTAGTTCGGCATAAAGCCCACGACGGCCCAGAACACGACCAGGATCACGGCCAGCGCGAACAGGTCCTTGATCACGAAGTACGGCCAGAACGGCAGCGTGTCTTTCTCGGCCTCAGCTTTCGAGCCCCGGCGCACTTCAACACCTGTCGGGTTGTTGTTGCCGGTGGTGTGGAAGGCCCAGATATGCACCACAACCAATGCCGCAATGATAAACGGCAGCAGATAGTGCAACGAGAAGAAGCGGTTCAGCGTGGCGTTGTCCACGGCGGGCCCGCCCAGCAACCAGGTCTGAAGCGCGTCACCAACAAACGGGATCGCACCAAACAGGCCGGTGATTACGGTCGCACCCCAGAAGGACATCTGCCCCCAGGGCAGAACATAGCCCATGAAGGCGGTGCCCATCATCATCAGGTAGATCAGCATACCAATGATCCACGTGATCTCACGCGGGGCTTTGTACGAGCCATAATAAAGGCCGCGGAACATATGGATGTAAACCGCCACAAAGAACAGCGATGCGCCATTCATGTGCAGATAGCGGATAAAGTGACCGCCATTCACGTTGCGCATGATGTGCTCGATGCTGGCAAAGGCCAGATCAACATGCGGGGTATAGTGCATCACCAAAACGATACCGGTGATGATTTGCAGCGCCAGGCAGAACGCCAGAACGATGCCCCAGATCCACCACCAGTTCAGGTTCTTGGGGGTCGGGATCATAAGGGTATCGTACAGCAGGCCAACAATCGGCAGGCGGCTGTTCAGCCACTTCTCGCCGTTTGTCTTCGGCTCGTAATGATCGTGGGGAATTCCGGACATAAGTTTGGGTCTCCCTTAGCCGAGTTTGATTGTGCTGTTGTCCACCCATTCTGCGGGCGGGACAGGCAGGTTCTCAGGCGCGGGGCCTTTACGGATACGACCGGCGAGGTCGTAGTGCGAGCCGTGGCACGGGCAGAACCAGCCACCGAAGTCGCCGGCATCCCCCAAAGGCACACAGCCGAGGTGCGTACAAACGCCCATCTGAACGATCCAGGCACCCGGCGCTTCGCCTTCCGGTGACGGCATGACGCGGTTTGCGTCAGTCGCAGGCGCATCTGCGCTCAGGTTGAAGTTGCGTGCAAGCGGATCTGGCAGCGCATCAACACCTTCGGCGTCCTGTTCCTGGGCTTCCTGAATCTCGGCACCGGTGCGGTGACGGACAAAAACGGGTTTTCCCAGCCATTTTACCGTCAGTTGCGTGCCCGGCTCGACGCCGCTCACATCCACACGGATCGAGGACAGCGCCTGAACGTCTGCCGACGGGTTCATTTGGTTGATCAGTGGCCATACGGCTGCACCCGTTGCAACGACACCTGCGCCGCCAGCGACGTAGTACAGGAAATCTCTGCGGGTGCCTTCGTGGTCTTCTGCGTGGGACACGAGGTTATCTCCGATTATCTGGCGCCCGCGGACGGGCAAATAGCTCGCGCACCGCACGAATGCGGTGTCTTAACCGCGCTTACTATCGGGGAGAATAGTGTTCGTCCAGCGTTCATAAACGCGCAATACGCCGCATGTGTCCCTTCATGCACGTGACGAGGGGCTTTTTTTTGGTGATTCTCGTCCGCAACTTTGCCTGCGGCTTCGAATCAACGGGGGTTGATTCGAACCTCGAACTCCGTTTTGCAGGCGAAATCCAGCCCGATTCTGACCACCAGTCGGCCAGTCATTTGAGCGCGTATTCTTGACAATCAGCATCACGAAGCAACGATTGTCTGCTGGGTAAATCATATTCGCCAAATAGATGATTTAAATCGAAAATTGAGCGCAATTACACAGTTGCACTTTTTCCGTGAATACCGGACAGCGCGAAAATCGCGCGAACTCCTGCAAGGAGACCCCTATGTTAAAAATCATCCTGGCCACTGCAATATTCACATTGGCCCTGTCCTCGCAAACACTTGCAGCAGGTGATCCTGCGAAAGGCGAGGCGATGTACAACCGCTGTTCATCGTGTCATGCGATCATCAAGGACGGCGAAGTACTGGTCAAAGGCGGAATCACCGGCCCGAATCTCTATGGCGTCGTCGGACGTGTCGCCGGGTCCGAAAAAGACTATCGCTATGGCAGCGAGCGCCTGCCGGTCGGCATGTTCACCGATGACATGATCCGCGCCGGCGAAGAAGGTCTGATCTGGACCGAAGAAAACATCGCCGCCTATTCCAAAGACCCCATCGGTTTCATCAAAGAGTATCTGGATGACGAAACCGCCCGCCCGAACATGAGCGTCAAGCTCAGGAAAGGTGCGGAAGATATCGCCGCCTATCTGGCAACTTTCAGTTCCGAGTAATCCTGTTTCCCGGTGCTGGTTACGCCTTGTGCATCAAGGCGGCCAGCTGACCGGTTTCACTGCCAAATCCGCCGGGCACTTTGTCGGCGGCAGCGATTCTTGCCTCCTCCGGCTTGTTCTGGCCCAGTTTCCAGGTGCCCTGGATATCCTCTACCTGCATCCGGCATGGTACGATCATCCGCATCATTCTGGCCAACGCGTCATCAGACATTTTCCCGGTGACCCATGGCGCCTTGGGCAGCAGTCGATCTTCAAAGAATGCGGTTTGTCGATCCAGCAAATCACGCAGCTCGTCCTGCGGGCGCAGTTCAAGTTGTCCGGTCAGGTGCACGGCGACATAGTTCCACGTCGGAACTTGATCGGCGACACCGTACCAGTCGGGCGAGACATAGCCATCAGGCCCCTGCACCGCGATCCTGACCTCTTTCGGCCCGTGCAGCATACGGACAATGGGGTTTGATCGCACCAGATGAAGATCGACCACCGCACCGTCCTCAGACAGCAGAAAGGGCACGTGACTGATCAATGGCGCGCCGTCGCCGGAAATCGCCAGAACGCCAAAAGCCCGGTCACGGGCGAATTCAATATGACGCGCTCGATCCTCGGCGCGGAAGGCTGGATTTGGGTGCATGGGCGACCTCCTGCCAAATCTCTTGCAGATGGGGTTGGTTCTTGGCAAGGTCTGCCTCGTTCTCAGGGCGGGGTGGAATTCCCCACCGGCGGTATGCGGGCCATGACCCGCAAGCCCGCGAGCGGCTCTGCCGTGTCCACGATCCGAACGGCAGAGGCCGGTATTTGGACAAAGTGTGGAACCACGAAAGAGTGTCAGCAGATCTGGTGAGAGGCCAGAGCCGACGGTCAAAGTCCGGATGGAAGAGAACGTGCAAGCCGTGCCGGTGAACCGGCGCGCCTGCTCGTGATCGCCTTGGGTGACGTGTCATGCCAGGCTGGCAGCGAAGGTTTTCGCGACCGCCAGCAGGCCACCGAACTGAAAGGAGATCACGATGACACACACCCGCTATGCTTTTGTCAAAGCCAACTGGCATTCCGACATCGTCGACCGCGCGCTTGACGGATTTCTTGAACTGATCCCGGCCGATCAGGTCGATGTTTTCGACGTACCCGGCGCGTTCGAGATGCCGCTGCTGGCCCGCGATCTGGCCCAAACCGGCCGCTACGCCGCTGTCGCCTGCGCCGCATTTGTCGTGGATGGCGGTATTTACCGGCACGATTTCGTGGCGCAGGCCGTTGTCGATGGGTTGATGCGCGCGGGCATGGATACCGGCGTACCGGTCCTGTCCGTTTCCCTGACGCCGCACCAGTATCAGGAAACCGATCACCACAACGCCATCTACCGCGCGCATTTTGTTGAGAAAGGCCGCGAAGCCGCACAAGCTGCGCTGAAAATCACAGCGACCCGAACGGCGCTGATGCAGGCCGCCTGATCTTCATCTTTTCAAAAATACTCATTCGCGCCACCGCAAGGTGGCGCCCACCAATTCGCAAATCCCCTTGAGGCTCAAGGCGCTCCCCGCTAATCACGACGCTCAAAGGAGCACGCCCCATGTCGATGAACAGTTTTGGCCATCTATTCCGCGTCACCACCTGGGGTGAAAGCCATGGACCCGCCTTGGGTGCCACCGTTGACGGCTGTCCGCCGGGTGTCACGATCGACGAGGGCATGATCCAGCACTGGCTGGACAAGCGCAAACCGGGGCAGAACAAGTTTACCACCCAGCGGCGCGAACCCGATCAGGTGAAAATCCTGTCCGGCGTGTTCGAAGGGCAAACCACCGGAACGCCTGTGCAGCTCATGATCGAGAACACCGATCAGCGCTCGAAAGACTATGGCGATATCATCGACAAGTTCCGTCCGGGGCACGCCGATATCACCTATTGGCAGAAATACGGAATCCGGGATTATCGTGGCGGCGGGCGCAGCTCGGCACGGGAAACAGCATCACGTGTTGCAGCAGGTGGACTGGCGCGTGAAGCGATCAAACAGATCGCGCCCAACGTGCAGATCACCGGCTACATGACCCAGATAGGGCCGCATAAGATCGACCGCGCCAACTTCGACTGGTCCCAGATCGAACAGAACCCGTTCTGGACACCCGATGCATCCGCCGCAGAAGACTGGGCCGCGTACCTGGATGATCTGCGCAAGTCCGGCAACTCGGTCGGGGCCGTGGTCGAAGTCGTTGCGCGAGGCGTCCCCGCCGGGATCGGAGCGCCGGTTTATGCCAAGTTAGACACTGATCTGGCCGCAGCGATGATGTCGATCAATGCCGTCAAAGGTGTCGAGATCGGCGAGGGCATGGCCGCGGCTGAACTGACGGGCGAGGCCAATGCCGACGAAATATTCATGGGGCAGAACGGTCCGCAATACAGCTCGAACCATGCGGGCGGGATTCTGGGCGGTATCTCGACCGGGCAGGACATCGTCGTGCGCTTTGCGGTCAAGCCGACCTCGTCGATTCTGACCACACGCAAAACCATCACCAAATCAGGCGAAGAGACCGAGATCATCACCAAGGGCCGTCACGACCCCTGCGTCGGGATCCGAGCTGTTCCAGTGGGTGAGGCAATGATGGCCTGCGTGATCCTCGACCACCTTCTGCTGCATCGCGGCCAGATCGGAGAGAACCGTGGACGGATCGGCTGATCTGCGCGCACGTCTGCGCGCTGTGGTCGCACATCGCATGGAAACGGATCCGGCCCATGATCTGGCCCATCTGGATCGTGTTTGGACCAACGCCCGGGCCATCGCAGATGATCAAGCCGATATGTCCGTGCTGCTGGCGGCAAGTTATCTGCACGATCTTGTAAATCTGCCCAAGGACGATCCCGACCGGCATCTTGCCTCGCGCAGATCCGCAACGGAATCAGAGCCTATTCTTAAGGAAATCGGGTTTGAAGCCGATCAGATCCGCGCGATCCAGCACGCGATCGAAGCCCATAGTTTTTCGGCCAATATCCCCCCTGAAACGATCGAGGCGCGCATTCTGCGCGATGCGGACCGGCTTGACGCCCTGGGCGCCATCGGCATCGCCCGCAACTTTTCCGTTTCCGGAGCCTTGGGGCGCACTCTTTATGACCCGGCAGATCCTTTTGCCCAAGTCCGGCCACTGGACGACCTTCATTTCTCGCTCGACCATTGGAAGGTGAAGCTGCTGCGGCTGCCGGGTGACATGCTAACCGAAACCGGCCGACTGATTGCCGAGCAACGCACCGCGCGCATGATCCGCTTTCTTGAAGAATTCGCCGAAGAGATCGGCTGCTCCTTGCCGCAATCCTGGGTGAATTGCTGAACCCACCCGTTGATCTTTGCCCGGCAAAGGCGCAGGTTCGCGCCGATGACAAAACCCTTAACTTCGCATCGACCTCTGCTTGCGGTAACGCTGAAGCTGTGCGCCTTGTTCCTGTTCACGTCGATGTCCGCGCTGGTCAAAGCACTGTCGGATGAGTTCCCACCGGGCCAATTGGTGTTTTTTCGGTCCCTGTTCGCAATCCCCGTGATCATTCTTTGGCTCATCGCGCGAGGGGAGTTGTCGAAAGGCTTTGTGGTCAAGAAACCCATGGGCCATTTCTGGCGTGGCGTTCTGGGGACCAGCGCCATGGGTCTTACCTTTACCGGCCTCAGCCTGCTGCCGCTGCCCGAAGTCACCGCAATCGGCTATGCGACGCCGATCTTCACCCTGATTCTGGCCGCCGTCATGCTGGGCGAACGCATTCGGCTTATCCGTATCGGCGCGGTGGCTTTGGGTCTGCTGGGCGTCCTGATCATGATCTGGCCACGTCTTGGCACCACCAAGATGGAGGTCGCCGCCACCATCGGCGCGGTGTGCGTGTTGGGCGCAACCCTCGCCCGTGCCTTCGTTCAGATCCATATCCGGCAATTGGTCAAGGTCGATCACCCTGCGGCCATCGTGTTCTATTTCTCGATGACCGCGACGCTTCTGTCCGCCCTGACGGCATTCTGGGGGTGGTCAATACCAACGTGGAATCAGGCTCTGATCATGGTCATGATGGGCCTGATCGGCGGCGTTGCCCAGATTTTGGTCACATCCTCCTATCGGTTTGGTCAGGCCTCGATGCTGGCACCTTATGACTATGCAACCATGCTGTTTGCGATCGTGATCGGCTATGTCTGGTTCGACGAACTGCCAACGCTTGCAATCCTGATCGGGGCCGCACTGGTGATCGCAGGCAATGTTGTCGTCATCTGGCGCGAACACCAGTTGGGGCTGGAGCGCGGCAAGGTCCGGTCGGTTACAGACCCCAAAGCATGACTTTACCTTTTGCAATCTTCCCCTAGGTTGGGCCGAACAGTCAAAGAGGTTCCAAAATGAGCGACGCGCAGGATCACAAGGAAAAGATGCAGAAGGTGCAGGCCCAGCACCGCAAGAAAGTGTCCGAGGCCGTGGATCCAGGCCGCGGTCTGGTCCTGATCAATACCGGCAAGGGCAAAGGCAAGTCCTCGGCCGCGTTCGGCGTGGTCATTCGTGCCTTGGGCTGGGGCCAGAAGGTTGCTGTGGTGCAGTTCATCAAGGGCAAATGGAAAACCGGAGAGCGCCGTTTCTTCGAAGAGCGTGATCTGGTGACATGGCATACGATGGGCGAAGGTTTTACCTGGGACACACAGGACCGGGAGCGCGATATTGCAGCTGCCAATGCCGCCTTCGACAAGGCCTGCGCCCTGATGTCCAGCGGCGAATACGATCTGGTTGTGCTGGACGAGATCAACATCGCCCTGCGTTACGAATACCTGTCGGTCGAACAGGTCATCGAAGGTTTGAACGCGCGCTCGGAAAAGACCAGCGTATTCCTGACTGGCCGCGACGCGCCGAACGGGCTGCGTGACTATGCTGATCTGGTCACGGAAATGACCGAGGAGAAACACCCGTTCCAAGCGGGCATCAAAGCACAGCGCGGCGTGGATTTCTGAAGCAACGTTGCTGCAAGGCTGGCGGTGCATAGCCGCCAGTTCCGGTCATCGCCCTACCGCGTTGACCGGTTCTGTCATGTTGCAGGTTCCGGGAAACGCTGGCGTGTTCGGTTGGCGAAAGCCACAAGCGACAGCATCACCGGCACTTCGACCAGGACCCCCACGACCGTCGCCAATGCCGCGCCGGAATGAAGACCGAACAAGCTGATTGCGACGGCAACGGCCAATTCAAAAAAGTTCGATGTCCCGATCATGGCACAGGGCGCTGCGATCCGGTGGGGAACCTTCAGCGCATAAGCGGTGCCATAGGCAATGGCAAAAATCCCATAGCTTTGGATCAGAATGGGAACGGCGATCAGAACGATGACCGTAGGTTTCGCCAGAATGGTCTGACCTTGCAGGCCGAACAGGATGACCACGGTTGCAATCAATCCCATGACGGACCACGGCTTCACCCGCGAAGAAAAGGCTTCTATCGCCTGTTTAGAGCCTAATCTGCGGCGCGTGATCAACCCGGCGACAAGCGGCAGCACCACATAAAGGACCGTGGCCAAAACCAAAGTCTGCCACGGCACTTCGATGTCGGTGACACCCAGCAAAAAGGCCACGATCGGCGCAAATGCCACGACCATGATCAGATCATTGACCGAGACCTGAACCAGCGTGTATGTCGCGTCGCCTCTGGTTAGCTGCGACCATACAAACACCATGGCGGTGCAAGGGGCGGCCCCCAGCAGGATCAGACCGGCAGTGTATTGCGCCGCATCTTCGGGCGCGATCCAAGGTGCGAAGACATAGTCGAAAAACAGGACGGCCAGCAGTGCCATGGTGAAAGGCTTTATCAGCCAGTTCACCACCAGCGTCACAATCAGACCACGTGGCTGGCGGGCGACTCCGGCGACTGCGCCGAAATCGACGTTTACCATCATCGGGTAAACCATTGCCCAGATCAGCACCGCTACCACCAGATTGACGCTGGCGACTTCGGCGCTTGCCACCAGCTGCACCAGCCCCGGCGCGGCCAGCCCGATCAGGACGCCACCGATCATCGCAAGTGCAACCCAGATCGTGAGATATCGTTCAAAAATGCTCATGACAGCGCCTCAGCCGTTTGACCCGTAAGTTTGCCAGAGGTCAGCGCGGCAAGCCCGACCATCACGGCCGCTGTGCCCAGCACCATGGGCAGCCCCCCGACTTGATAGGTCAGGCCAGACAAGACGGTGCCGGCCAACCGCCCCGTCGCATTTGCCATGTAATAAAAGCCGACATCCATCGTCACACGCTCGGACCGGGTGAAGGCAAGAATCAGATAGGAATGCAGCGATGAGTTGACCGCGAAGATCGCACCAAAGACCAAAAGCCCTGCGACCAGCGTCAGGGTCAGCCAGGTCTCGGGCCCATTTGACAGCAAAACAGCCAGTGTCAGAGCCGCAGGAACACAGAACAGGATCGCCGCCCAGCTGCGTGCGGCACGGATCAGATCACCTTCGGTTCGATCTGACGCACGAAGAATCCTTGGCGCGTTGGCTTGCACGGCGCCATAGAGGATGATCCACACCGCCATGAATGTTCCGATCATGAAGAACGCGGCCCGATTGCCCTCTTCGGTGCCATCTGAAAGAACAGCATAGAAATAGATCGGGATGCCGACCACGAACCAGACGTCCCGCGCGCCGAACAGGAAGGCACGCGCCGCGGACAACCAGTTCACATTTGCTGATTTTGAAAAAACCTCAGAGAACTTTGCGCCCTTGCGCCCCTTCGGCAGGCCCGCTGGCATGAACAACATCACCGCGACCAGGATCACCGCCAGAGCGGCGGCCATGGCAAGCACTGCCGGAAGGAAGCCCAGTGTTGCAAGCATGGCGGCACCCAACAGGAATCCCAGCCCTTTGACCGCGTTTTTCGAACCCGTCAGAACCGCAACCCATCGAAACAACGCGCCTCCTTCGGAGGGAGCCAGCAATTTGACCGCCGATTTCGAAGACATTTTGGCCAGATCCTTGGCCACTCCGCTGGCCCCTTGCACGATCATGACAAAAGTGACCGAAGCCGCGACGGTCCAGTTCGGATCAAGCTGCGTCATGGCGAGCAACGCGACAATCTGCACCCCTAGCCCTGCATAGAGGGTCGAGGTCAACCCGAACCGTGCGGCGATCCAACCGGCGGACAGGTTGGTGACAATCCCGGCGATTTCATAAAGCACAAACAGATAGGCAAGTTGCACCGGCGAGAAGCCCAGGGTGTGAAAGTGCAACAGCACCAACATCCTGAGCGCCCCGTCGGTCAGCATGAAGGCCCAATAGGCAGCCGTGACCGCGATATAGGCCGACAGTCCTTCGGGGCGTTGCGTCACAATGATGCCCCGACCATCAGCGCGACATCCACCAGCCGATGCGCATAGCCCATCTCGTTGTCGTACCACGCATAGATTTTCACCTGCGTCCCGTTCACAACCATGGTCGAGGGCGCATCGACGATCGAAGAGCGTTCGTCATTGGTGTAATCGGTGGACACCAGCGGGCGCGTCTCATAGCCCAGAATGCCCTTCAGTTCGCCCTCGGCAGCGGCTTTGAAGAAGGCGTTGACCTCTTCAACCGTGGTTTCACGCTCAACTTCGAACACGCAATCGGTCAGCGAGGCGTTCAGCAACGGCACCCGAACCGCATGGCCGTTCAGACGACCTTTGAGTTCCGGATAGATCAGAGTGATGGCCGTGGCCGACCCGGTCGTGGTCGGGATCAAAGAGTTCAGTGCCGAGCGTGCACGCCTGAGATCCTTGGCAGGCCGATCCACGATTGTCTGCGTATTGGTTACGTCGTGAATCGTCGTCATCGATCCATGGCGGATGCCCAGGTTTTCGTGAATGACCTTCACGACAGGCGCAAGACAGTTTGTCGTGCACGAGGCCGCCGTCACGATCCTATGCGCCGCGGGGTCGTAGGTTCCGTCATTCACACCCATGACGATATTGGCCGTCGGCCCGTCCTTGACCGGAGCAGAGACAACAACCTTCTTCACCCCAGCGTCAAAATACGGTGCCAGCTTCGCTTCGGTCTTGAACACGCCGGTGCAGTCGATCACCACATCAACACCGTCCAGCGGCAACGCGCTCAGGTCTTTTGTGCCAACGAACGGCAGGCGGGTACCGTTGACCGTGATGCTGTCTGCATCATGGTCGAATTCCGCGTCCCAGCGCCCATGGACAGTGTCGAACTCCAGCAGATGCGCATGCATCTCGGGATCACCGACGGCATCGTTGATCCAGGCAATCTTTGCGCCTTTTTCAAGCAAAGGCTTCAGGGCCAGTTTTCCCATACGGCCAAGGCCGTTCAGTGCGTAGGTGGTCATTTCGTTTCCTCGGTAGGCGTGCGCCCGATTTCATCGACGGCGGATTGCAATGCGATCCGGTCAAGGCTTTCGACCGGCAATGACGAAAAGGCCTGAATCCGGCGCTTCAGTTCGCCGTAGGCGGTTTGAAAGGCCAGGCTTTTCTCGGCGTCGGTACCTTCGGCCTTGACCGGATCTTCCACGCCCCAATGGCCACTTATCGGTTGGCCCTCCCAAGCCGGGCATTCCTCGTTGGCGGCCTGATTGCAGACAGTAAAGACAAAATCCATGACAGGCGCGTCCGGCGCCGAAAACTCGGACAGATTCTTCGGCCGCAGGACCGAGATATCGTGCCCCTTGTCGCGCAGAACCTGCACCGCAAAGGGATTGAGTTCTGAACTGGGCCGCGTCCCGGCTGAAAAAACGTTGAACCGGTCGCCGCCGATCTGTCGCAGCAAGGATTCGGCAAAAATCGAACGGGCGGAGTTGCCGGAACAAATGAACAGCACATTGAACTTTCGGTTCGTCGCGGTGTCTTTGGGAAAGGGCATGCAGATATCCGGGCGGCCACGGCAGCAATCCACGATCAGGAAATCGAGCATTTGCTGCACAGTTTTCATTTCAATCGAATAGAGCAGAGACGTCCCGGATCGTTCCTGTTTCACCAGCCCCGACCGCTGCAAAGCATTCAGGTAGTTCGACATGGTGCTGGGTTTGATATCCAGCTCCGCCGCCAGCTCGCCTGCGGGTACCCTGTCAGGAAACCGTCGCATCAACATGCGAAACACGGTGATGCGCTGCGGGTGGCCAAGGGTGGTCAATTGATCGGTTATCTGTTCTATCATATTTCATGAATTATTGAAGTATAGCGAACGAGTCAATTTCATTCCGCGTCGTCACAAAAAATTCACGGACCAGAGTGCCAATTTGAAAGGTTGGCCACAGGCTTCCGGTTCACAACTTAAGGCCCGGCCGCACTGAGCAACGCCAAAACGGTTACAACCGGGCTTGCAGGCGCCAGACTGACAGTTTAAACGAAGCTTCGCATCCGGTCATAATGTGTTCGGTATGACCTACGGTGCCGCTGTAGCTCAGCTGGTAGAGCACGTCATTCGTAATTAGCGGGTCCCCGCTAGAATGACTTGCAAAACCAAAGGGTTCGCGGCAAGAGTATAGAATTAGTAGGGCCATAGTAGGGCCTGAAGGCCTCAATAGCTCAGCTGGTAGAGCAGGTCCTTCGTAAGGACAAGGTCGGGGGTTCGAGTCCCTCTTGAGGCACCATTATTTTTCTATTGTCTATCGGCCGAATTGTAGTTTCCGGCTCTAATCGGCCGTTCGATTTCGGCAAGCCGCCGCGTTGCAGCGTTACCTAAATCGGACATACGCTAAACGCATCCTTGCCAAAGCCGGCTAACAGCCTCATGTCTTGGCCTGGCATGAAATTCTGGGAGACGATCGTGGACGAGGAAATTGCAGAATTCATGCTCTTGGCCTCCAAATTCGAGTTTTTCTTGGTGAACCTCGACCAAACGTTTGCCCACGTGGACGGAGAGACAAGGGCGGTTATTGGCATTAATTGGGACCGTGTCGGCACGTCGTTGGAAGACAAGTTTCCTTTCGCTGATTTTAATTTTGCGAACTCGGGGTTTCGGATCTTCAAGGAAGAAGCACCCCAGTATCTAACCGCGAAAGAAGATGGCGGCCTTAAATGGGATAGCGATCAAGTTAACGTTTCGGATTGGCAGGTCTTACTGGGACGTAGCTATGCTCGCCTTCGAAACAATGTTGCGCACGGCAACAAGGCGCAGCTTCCAGCACCTTTCACACATGAGCGAACAAAGGAGTTTCTTGAAGCAGGGCACTGCCTGATCCATTTTGTCGCGAGAGCGCATGCCGCCGACGACAGTTGGAGTTACGCAATTCAGTTCCAGTAGCGATTTCTAATCCCACAAGTGAAGCGTAGCCGACCGTCAACCCGCAGTAGGCCCAAACCTGCCGTTCTTGAAGCCTTTCGAATGCTGCGTCGCAGCGCGTCAAAGTTGATTTTCGCTACGCACCCGAAATCGATGGTGGTTCGAATTCACTCAAAGTCGGGCGAAAGTGCCATTTCGCAGCGGTTTTTCCGACTTCAACGAGATTTAGCCTCGTTCCTAAAAGCGGGGCCTCATGAAGGTGACGAGGCCACCTCTGATGCAAAGGGTTGGTCCCGAGGTTTAGTGGCGTAGTAGGTCGATATAGGCCGCGCTACACGCGGTGATCGATTCACACAACGATCCTGGCCGCTTCCTGTAGTGAGATGGAAGGATATTTTTTGCGCGTTAAACGATGTTAGTTGAATGCTCTTAGGTTGAGTGCTTTAAGCGGCATGCACGCAAAGCGAACAACAAGCACGAACGCAGACGCGGTTCATTCTGACGGGGTAGAGATAGATGCATCTGTCGCGGATAACGATTGAGAATTTTCGTAACTTTTCGAAACTGGACGTGACCCTCGACGGGAATGTCGTTGTGGTGGGTGAGAACAAGGTCGGCAAGAGCAATCTGATGCACGCTCTCAGATTGCTATTCGATCCTTCTCTACCCGACAGCGCTCGGGAACTGGGCCTCGCGGATTTCTGGGACGGCCTTGATGGCCCTGACGAGGATGACAAAATAGCCATCAGTGTCGAGATCGAAGAATTCGACACCGACCTCGATATCCTTGCCCTTCTCACCGACTTTCGCCTCGATGATGACCCAGACACTGTCCGCCTGACCTACGAGTGTCGCGCACTACCAGGCCTGGGCCACGCGCCGGCTTCGGACGACGATCTGGAATTCATTTGCTTTGGAGGAGAGAGCGAAACCAAGCGCTTCGGGCACGACCTACGCCGCCGTCTGACAATGGACTTGTTGCCAGCACTTCGCGATGCAGAGGGTGATCTGGCAGCCTGGCGTCGATCGCCGCTGCGCCCGCTTATTGAAGAAGCCTTCTCCGAAATCGACCAGGCAGACCTTGACGAGATAGGTGAAGCGATCGAAGAGGCAACTGAAAAACTGACAGCTTTCAAGAGTGTCGGTGATCTTGAGAAAGACCTTGGTCATCTCTTTGCCGCCATGAGCGGCCCAAAGCAGGATGTCAAACCACGTCTGGGTTTTGGCGCAACCGATGTCACGCGACTGTATCGCAACATAAGGCTGTTGATCGATAACGGCCGACGGACAATCAACGACGCAAGCCTCGGCTCCGCCAACATCATGTTTCTAAGCCTCAAGGCGCTGGAATTGAGCAGGCTGATTGCCGAAAACCGTCGTGATCACACGCTTTTGGCCATCGAAGAACCTGAGGCACACCTTCACCCACATCTACAGCGATCAGTTTACCGCCACCTTTTCCAGTCGGTCGACAACCCTGACCAGCACAAACAGATGTCAGTGCTACTAACTTCTCACTCGCCGCATATCGCCAGCGTAGCCCCGCTACGTTCAATTCTCCTGCTTAAAGAAAAGGCTGACGAGGGCACGATCGGTCGCTCTACTGCATCGATAAAATTGACAGACGACGAGGCTGATGATCTGGCGCGATATCTGGATGTAACGCGCGCCGAGATGCTCTTCGCCCGCGGCATCATCTTGGTAGAAGGCGATGCCGAAAAGTTTCTTGTGCCTGTTTTTGCCGAGGCTCTCGGCCATTCTCTCGATATGCTCGGAATAACCGTTTGCTCGGTGGCGGGGACAAATTTCGCGCCATATGCAAAGTTCTTAACTTCACTGGGCATTCCCTTCTCGATTGTCACGGATTGGGACCCTATGCCGAAGAGCAAGCCCTTAGCCGTAAACCGGGGCATCAAACTTGCTATCGCGATCGAGCGAGCCAGAACGAAGAAGATCCAAAAGGCACTCGCCAAGGAACTCAAAGATATTGCCGAAAACAAGGATGAAGACGATCTTGCTGATCGCTTCGAGGATTTCGGCATCTATACCAATATCCGCACCCTTGAAATCGATCTGTACGAAGGTGGATTTTCAGCCGACATTCTTGCAACCCTCAACGAGGGAGAGTGGAGCAAAGCACGGCAGGCGCTGATTGATGGCTGGCTTGCCGATCACGACGGCATTGACCACGACGAGTTGCTCAAGCTGATCGATGCAGTCGGCAAAGGGCGTTTTGCCCAACGGCTTGCCTCGAAGATCGAAGGGCGAAAGCCACCGCGCTATATCGAAGACGCTATCCATTATGTGGTGAAACGTGTCTGATACGTCCATCTACCTGAAGGCTGCCGAAGACCTACGTAACAACCCAGCGCAATCGGCAGCCTACGAGTCCAAGGGAAACTGTGTTGTCCTTGCCGGACCCGGCAGCGGGAAGACAAAAACTTTGACCGTTAAGCTGGCGCGTCTTCTGTCCGAAGATATTCAGGAACCACGTGGCCTCGCCTGCATCACATACAACAATGAATGCGCACGGGAACTGGAAACAAGGCTCGCCGCTCTCGGTATAGAGCCCGGACGAAGAGCTTTTATCGGTACGGTCCATTCCTTTTCACTGACGCAGATC
The DNA here is from genome assembly GCF_013110635.1 of Ruegeria sp. HKCCD6604. Lineage (NCBI taxonomy): Bacteria > Pseudomonadati > Pseudomonadota > Alphaproteobacteria > Rhodobacterales > Roseobacteraceae > Ruegeria > Ruegeria sp. HKCCD6604. The sequence continues at coordinate 59,885 of NZ_WVQW01000002.1, forward strand.
GTCCTTCCCTATGCCAAAGCCGCGGATATGGGGTTGCCCGATGAGTTCTGCGTAGCAACCCGAGCCGAACGGCGCCGGGCACTTGAGACAGCGTACAACCAGGTGATCGGCGGGCGCGAAAACCCGCAACAGCTTGATTTCAAAATGGGCACATACCGGCGGTCCATTCTCAACAGAAACAGCGCAGAATGGCGTGAGACCGATCCTGAGATGGCTTCATTGGTGGAGGCCTTCGAAGCCGAGCTCCGAGCGATGGGCCGAATTGACTTTGACGATATGCCGCTTCTCGCCGTAAGGGCGCTACGCGAGCATGAATGGCTGCAACGCGCTATTCTCGCTAAGTACCCCGTCCTCGTCGTCGATGAATACCAAGACCTCGGAAGGGCGCTCCATCGTATGGTCATGGGCCTCTGCTTTAGTACCGGGATGCGGCTGTTCGCGGTGGGAGATGCTGACCAGTCCATCTATGAATTCAATGGCGCAAACCCTCAGCTTCTCCGTGAATTGGCGGCCCGAAAAGATGTCGAGTGCGTGCGATTGCGGCTGAATTATCGATCTGGGTCCAAGATTGTCGAGGCATCAAGTTTTGCGCTTGGCGAAGCGCGGGATTATGAGGCCGCTGAAGGTGCAGAGGAAGGTACGGTCTACTTTCACCCTCAGCAAGGCAGCTACGAAAACCAGGCCGCTGAGGCCTTCAGTGTAGTCATTGCTGACATCGCCAAACGACATCCAGATTTGAAACCCGGGGACATCGCTATCCTCTACCCCGCCGCCTGGCTGGGCGACAAGGTTGCCGAAGTAGCGCAGCAGGTCGGCCTGTCAGTTATTAGAACAGACACTAACGCGATTTATTCTCGTACCAGCCGCCTGATGCGGTGGCTTGAACGATGCGCTGAGTGGTGTTGCGGTGGATGGCAGACTGGAACACCTCGCTTCAGCCATCTAGTCAACGAGGGAGCGCGCCTGTTCGCCGAGGAGATCAACACACCAGGGGCGCGCCTGGCTTTCCAACGTGCGCTCATGGACAGCCTATGGTCGCGGCGCGAAAGCGCATTGTCGCTGAGACAATGGCTTACGGATATTCGCGCCGCCTTCATCACTGATCTGATTGCCAAGTGCCGCACGATGAAAGACGAGGGCGAAACGTTGGACAATTTCATAGGACGCACCCAAGCGGGCAAGGACTGTTCAGATATGACTGTCGCTCAGTTTGCCGGCCAAGGCGAAGGAAACGAAAGCCTTCACTTATCGACGCTTCACAGCGCAAAAGGTCGAGAGTTCCCAATCGTAATCATGTTTGGCATGGACCAAGGGAACATTCCAAGAAAGGGTAGCAATGAATCCCAGAAACTCGAAGCGCGACGGTTGTTCTACGTCGGCTTCACGCGAGCCAAGTCAGAGGTACATGTCATGCATTCGGCGACACGCCCTTCGCCATTCGTGACGGAACTCAAAACACGGCTTGATGTACAGTGAGATTGATCCCGAACGCGGAAAAGGTGTCGAGGCATTCAAGCTTTAGTATGTCTGCTTTCCCATTTTTGAGATCGCGCTTTTTAGCCGCGGAGAATGTCCAATTCCCGCCCGTATTTACCATGCCCAAGAACAGTATCCTGGATAAGTACCCTTGAACGGACCTGCTGCCGCTTGAACCGTGGCGTACGTTCGAAATGGATCATACCTTGCGCATCTGCCACACAACCCTTTTGAAATCATAACCGCGCCGATGTCTTGGCCGTTGGGAAGTTCGCAGCGCCCTACTTCCCGATCATAGGTCCTATCGCCGTTTAAGGTGCATTTAAGAGTTTGACCTGAAACGAGCGTTCGCATTGCCGCTGTTGCCTGGTTTCCAAGAGGGGAACCTCTTTCATCACAAGTTAGACCATTCAATCGAATGGGCCGATCTGCGACCTCAATGGTATCTCCGTCGCGAACATGTGTGACCGAGCCCACGAATGTTTCTGAGGTGCTGAAAACTTGTAGCTCTGGGTTTGACCAGTAGACAGCCAGACCTATGGCCAAAGCAACAAGCCACAGAGGACTAATTCGCACCTGTTTCAGAGCCGGTCGTCGTCGGCGTTTTTGCCTAGGCTTCTGAAATTTTACGACATTGCCCGATCCCGATGCCGGCGAGCTATGATGTCTACGGCGGCGAAAACGGGCCATGACATGGCGCAATACGAAAACAACAACAAAACAGACGCCGACCAAAAACCCCAATGCAATCACATCGCTCGAAATCTCAGCCATGCTATCAACTTCTATCTAAATGGGACGCTCGAGCTCTGATATGAAATGCATCACATTGCATGTTCATATCAAATTGCCGCCGTCTGTCGCGCCAGACCAGAGTGGTGCTTTTCAGGCGAAACGATACCTCTGTCGCTACCGATAAGAACCTCAGTTTCATTACTGATTTCGGGGATCCCACACTGCAGCAGATACGCGTAGGTTTCGTCGTAAAATGCTGGTGGACGAGTAAGGTCTGTAAGTTCGCCATAGGGAACAAAGATCACAAACCCCTGCCGCGCCCTTGTTAATAAGACGCGATATGCATTCAATAGATAGCTGCGCTTTGTTTGATCTCGCACGTTTTGCCATTTTGTTCCTTTAAAGGCATGGAACTGCCATTCATCTTCAACCCTGCGTAGGTCTGCATCCCAACAGACGCCTGCCCAATCGAGCTCGAGCCCTTGAACGTCAAATTGTGTGGCAACTTCTTCCAGATAGTACGAGGATCGCACGTCAGTCTTTTCGTTTAGAAACCAGCTTGCTGGGTCGATGCTTGATTTGACGTGAATCCCTTCAGGGCGAAGTCTTAGGGCCCCTGACGAGGCGACAAGGCCATAGCGTTCCGTGCCTCGAGCATGATTTCGTAGCCAATTGCGCGCCAAATTTAGATCACGTGTGATCGCAACTGGGTAGCGGTCTCGGAGTTGGTCTAGCGTAGCACGCGCTCCATCGGCATTGCCATCTAAGATATAGCTGACAAACGCCGAGAGCTGCTCAGCCCGAAACGAGCGCATCGAAACTGATAGATGAAGGTCATGGTGTTTCTGAATATGCGGTGCCGACAACATTTCTATGGCCGTTCGATCAGCCGTGTAGTGGCGATCACTGAGCAAATCGGAAGCATGAACGTCCCAATTGGAAAAACGCGTTTTTAGCGCAGTTAGCCATTCTGAAAGCCCTGCCTCGCCGGTGTTGATTTCTTGCCCGCCGCCAATCAAGCAAACGATCGTGCACCAATCCTGACGGCGATCCATCACACTAATCAGAAATTCGGGCTCAGACATGTCAAAGTCGGTTTGCCCTCGTTTGGTTTGCATGAATTTTGAGGCTTGGTCACTTGTCCAAGCGCGTTGGGCCTCATCGAAGACGACCACCTTTTCAAATGGTACTTCATCTGAACCGACGTAGTGGTCTCGGAAATGATGGATATTTTGGATGAACTGTCGAACCGAGCGCAACGCATCGCTTTTCTTGATGCCATCACGGGTGACCTGGTCCCGAGCGAGCGCTTCTCTCAGTACGTCAACCAGCGGGCCATTGCCCGACAAAAACACGGCGTGTTCATCTTCGTGACGCTGGGCGCGTTTGGAGGCGATGTTCAGACCAGCTAAGGTTTTCCCGGCTCCCGGTACTCCGGTAACGAAGCAAATGGATTTTCGATTGGCTCGTTTGGAGGACTCGATGATTTCAGCAATGCGGTCAGACGTGGCCTTAAGGTTTATCGCGCCGGCGTCAGAACGCGAAATCTCATCGACGGAATGATCCCGGTACAGGGCCTCAGCTGCTTCTATGATAGTGGGCGTCGGGCGGTACCCCGATGCACGCCAGGATGAAACATCTACTTCGTCCGCGGGGGCGCCCTGCGGTCCCTCCAGGGTCAGTGCGGCACCCAACCCCATACCCCCTACCAAAACTGGGGCGGCCACCAGGTCGTCTGCCCAGCGCGTCTCTGTTGGCGTCGCTTGGGCCCGTGTCGCCACAAGAATGGGTACGATCGCCAGAGTGTGACTGCCGAGGTGGAAATTCTTTAAGTCCAGCGCGTAGTCGTGAACTTGGTCAGTCGCGTAGCGATCAAAGGTTGCTGAGCCTACTTTGAACTCGATCACGAAGACCATGCCGTTTCGGACCAGAACGACATCAGCTCGCTTACCCATGCGAGGAATGGAAAATTCCAAGAATATGTAACCGGTTCGATCAGCCTTCAGTTGATCCTTAAGTATCGTGATTTGCTTGATCCACGCGTCGCGTTGCTGGTGTTCCAACGCGTGGTGATGGGCGCGGGTAAGTTCACCAAGGATTGCGTCATCAGAGGCATACAGGAAATCAGCTACAGAAGAAAAAAAGTAAGAATCTTTCATGGTTTGTAATGTTTGCCTATCGGCGAATGAACACAACCAAAAAACGTGCAGGTTCGAAGGCAAATGTTTCGGAAGTAGAGCCCTTGTGTGCCCTCCTGCCACGCGTAAAAAGCGGCTGCGAACGGTTTTTCTGATTTTGAATTTAATACGGACCAAATGACCGGGCATTTGCAACCGGTGGCGGTGCTTAAACAAACCCGGCAAACCATACAAAGCCGGCGCGGGTGCCGCTTCCCGCGCCGTTACCTGGTATCTGATGCTCTCTGCAGTTCAGAACGGAAAATCATCTGGTGGTTGGCGTTCATATGCCGTTTCAGAACGCCCAACCACCTCGACGCGGTAGAGCTTGGATCCAGCTGAATCCGATTCCGCGCGAAGAACGCGCCCGTTCACGATCCGGTCTTTGTGTTTCATCAACAAACGGCCGATGCTCTTAGCGTTGAACTGTCCGCCTCGGGTCATGGAGGCCAGGGCCCGATAGAGGTCGCCAATCTTATGGGATTTGTTCTCTTCGGCCATCACCCCGATTTCCGCCAAACATTTTGCTTGCTGCCCGAGGGCGGCTTCCCAAACGTGAAGAAGGTTTGCCAATTCCGATTTCTGGGGATCGTCGATTTTATTGCGTTCCACAGTAATCACCGGGTCAGGCAAACCGAGCCAGATGATTGCATCCCGGATCAAATTCCATTCGCGAAACGAACCCAGGGGCGATGACTGCTTCGGCTGGCCGGCCGCGATGTACGCGCGCAAAACCGTCAACCCGGCGGAAACCAAGGCCGCGCGTTTCTCTTCTGCTTCAACTCTGGGATCAAAGTCGTGCTCTGCCAATTCTGGGTGCTCGGTCCGAGGATCGAGGCGGCAAACCAAAGTACGGCGAGCCATGTCTCCTGCAATTACGAGGTTGTTCCCGGTTGCCATGAAAAGCGCATTCGTAGGGGTACGCGCGAGTTCCGATTTACCCAGAATGCGAGCCGCCCAAATATCGGTGGTAAGTACAGCGCAGAGGGTATCGCCTCCGATGGGGCGTTCGCAGTTGTCGATTACTACGTTCGAATCGCCAGCGATCAACACTGTTGCAATACGCTTCTCGTCTTCTTCGTCGCTTTTCCCCTGCGAAATGATAGTGGGTGTGTGACCTGAAGCGATGATGCCGATTGTCTGGGCTATATAGGTTTTCCCGCTACCGGCGGTGGGCGCATCGATAGCAAACAACGGTGCCGTACGAAGCGATCTGCGCATAAGGGCAGTCAAGGTGGCTGCCAGAAGAACACTTTTGTCGACAGATTCCGCGAAAGGGAATTCGCGAAAGGGCATCAAGAGTGTCGGCAGGCTGTTCAGGGCATCGTTACGCGACGGGGCGTCAGGGACCGGTTCGAATTCAAAACCTTGAGGATTGTAGAGCAGCCCTGATTCATAATCGAAACCAGGTTGCTGCAGGATCGAGCCATCGGCACGCAACGTGGGCGTGGAAATCATCCCGGTCAGAACAGGTACGCGCCATTCACCCACGCGAGCCAGATAAGCGGCTGCGTGTTCATAGGGCGGATGCACAGGAACGCTACCGTCTTTAGTTACCTTTTCCCAGTTTGCCACGCGTGCAAACTTCTCACGCAGCCAGGGCGAAACGACCCTAGTCAGCACCAACGCACCGCCTGGGCGTTCGATACCCTCGGCACTGATTTGCTTCGGAATGCGGCTCACCCGAACGAGCTGTTCCCCACGTTGATAGACATCTGCCTTCGCCTCAATCAGCGCACCCTCGGCGTGATCGACTTCTTCAGGCAAGTTACCAGCCTCCACGAGAATGGTTGGATTGGCGTTGTTTTTCGAACGCGAAAATCCTTCACTTTTGAGGCCGATCCACTTACGCAACGTGTTTTCGAGCTCCTGAATATCCAAGCGGTCACAGAGCTCCGGCAAGCCCCAGATGGGATCACCTGCCCGCAGCTTCTCCCGAGATGCCAAAGACTTTCCGCCGCGATTTTCGGCCTCGTCGTCTCCAGCCGCAAACGCAACGGCGACAACGAGACGATCAACTTCTTCGTCGCTCAGTTCGGTACGGATCAGGGTTCCAGTAAGAGCCAAGCAGATGTTGTCCCGATCTCCTTGATGACGCGGATAGAACCGCAACACCACGGCCAACGCTGCGCAAATCCCGCACCGTTTTTTAAGTTCCTCGGCCGGTACGGTCGGGATCTTTGTGGGATCGCCCATCCATTGCACCTGTTCTCCTTCGGGGTGCATGGAAGGGGGGAACATGGTCTGTGCACCATCGCTGCGGATTTCGAGAACGACGCTGCGGCCAAATTTCAGGCTTTTTGCTGCCTTCGGTGGAATCTGGAACCGGGTGCTTTTCATCGGTGTGGTCATTGCCACGCGGTGACTGCGCGGGGAACTCATGCGCCCAAATGCGACGAAATCGCCAAGGATTTGATCGGCAATCGGGATTGCCTCCGCAATGTCTAGGTCAATGTCCGCCAGGCCATTCGAGCGTGCACCCAGTGCGACGCCGATATTGCTATCCGGCGAAAAAGCGGCGTCAATATCCGCGTCTTCCCACTTGCGGGATTCACCCCAGTTGCCGGCGGGTTTCTTGGAATTCGGAGGGAGCCGCAAAGGCTCCCATCCCATTTTTACATATGCCTTTGCTGCAATAGCAGGGCTTAAGTTTGCCGAAAGGTTCTGCGTTTTTTGCTCAGTCATCACCAACCCCCCGCTTGGCGAAAACATTGTCTTCAAGCCAGTCTTGGACGTCCTTGAGCGTGTACCAAAATTCACCGAGTTTTTCGGTGTACTTGGGACCGATGCCCATGACACGCTTGGTTTCCCAGTAAGTTGCGCTGGTTGCGGTCAGTTTCGCGAGTGCGCTGGTGTGCAGCAGCGTCGTTTCGCGAGAATGGTATGTTTCGACGCAAAGGACAAAAAAATCCCAAGTGACGCAGGGGGTCTCAGTCTTCATTGCGGCCTCCATCGATGAACGCCTCGATGGCGTGGCTGCAATAACGAACCGATTTGTTACCAAGCTTAACAAAATTCGGACCGACACCCTGAGTGCGCCATTTTTCGAGTGTCTGGGGACTAAGTCTCAGCAGGCGCGCAGCCTGCTTGGTTGTCAAAAGAGAAGTGTCTTTGGTGTGCATTTTGATGCCTCCGTTTTTTCCTAACGGTTCATCAAATCGCAGGTGTTTGGGCGCCAGAATATCGCCGCCAAACGGTTTATTTTTTCTACCGTTTAGCGAACAGCACCTTGGCGGCCGTTTTCAACATAGATTCGGGGGCTTTAGCGCCGACTAAGTCCGGCAATTTATCGTAAAGGTGATTTACCCAAATTGAGAATAGGTTATCTGTTCCTGTACGATATGGCAGCGTTGTACCACCGCTCATGTGTCGAAACCAAAATTCCTGGCACTTTACGCAGAATTCATTCACCCAGTCTGGATTTTCGCGCGATCCCCCTTTCCCCTCGAACTCTGCAGCTTCTGTTAATATCTCGTGTAGTTCGCCAACTTTGGAATTTAGCTCCGGGATTTCGTCAAATCTCTCCATACGTTCCAGCGCTGCACGTACTGTTTCGTTGCCAACAAGTGCGAAAACAGCCTCGTAAGCTTGCCCTAGTTTAGTAGCAGCTGTCTTAATAGATTTACGGGCGTCTTTGATCGTCGGTTGGTCTTTGGGCGGTGAAATATTGCCATCTATTTCACGCACCACAGATCGTGTGTTGATTAGCCGAACAAGATCGTAGAGCAGTTCCTCATGCTCAGCGCGAGCCTGAATATTGTGCTTGTTACACATTTCCTCATTGATTGCGGCCAACGCACTTCGCTGATCACTTGTCAGAGGCCGACCGTCCCACAGCCACGTGTTAGGAAAATCGGAATAGTCATACTCAGGTTCGTCATTCACGCGATCTGTTCCTTTCCCTGTTCATCGGTGTTTATCAGTTCCAATACGCGTGCTGAGACCTCGTTCACAGGGCCCCTCAGCCTTTCCACGTCACTGACAATGTAACCAGCTGTGACATCTCCTGATAGCCGGTGATTCAGAAGGCGCTTCAAAGCGTAGTGCGGGATGTCGAGGCTTTCCGCGATGGTGATGAAGGTGCGACGCAGGTCGTGCAGGGTGAACTTAACGCCGCTACGCTCACTCACGCGCGCAGTGAACTTCTTGGTTTCAACGACGTGGCCCTTGCGGCTCGTGCTAGGAAAAACCCAGAGCGACTTTTTGGTATGCATGCGCCGGTCCCGCAACAAATTCACGAGATAGTCTGACAGCGGAAGGTCCAGGGGGTCTCCGTTTTTGGTCTTTGGGATATGCAGGGCCCTTTCTTCCAGATCGATGTACTCCCACCGCAGCGAAGCAATTTCGGTGCGGCGCATACCAGTGAAAAGAGCGATCAAAAGAAAGTCGCGTGAATAGTCAGGCTCTGCCATGACGCCCTGCCACCATGTCGGGAGATCTGACGCTGAGACCACTGTACGCCGTCGCTGCTCCGGGAACCAGGCGCGCGCTTGCGTTAGTATTTTTACCGGGTTGGGAGGAAATTCATCGTGTGCAGCTGCTGTGACGTTATAGACAGACCGGAAATGACGCATAACGTTGTTGGCTGTGACTTCACCATGGACCATGGCGATACGCTGGTGACGCTTCAGAACCATCTGGCGACTGATCCCGGTAACGGGCTTACATTTCCAGTCTTTCAGATAAAGGTTGATGCTACGTTGATACCTGTCACGTGTACTCTCCGCTAGGTTGGGCCTGGTTTCGAAGAAGTTGTCAAATGCTTGGCCTAGGGTAACGCTCTCTTGTGCTATGCGCCGTTTTTCGGCATTTGGATCGATACCCGCAGCCATGTCGCTAAGAATGCCCAATGCACGTTTGCGAGCTGAATCCACGCCAAGCACATCAGCCCGTCCAATAGTTACACGGCGGGTACGGTTCTGTACTTGCCCTTCAGCAAAGTAAACTTTGGAGTTGGAACCAACCCGCAACCCGAACCCGCGTAACATTTCATCGCGGTAAAGAACCTGACCTTTGTGGGTATGTGGAAGCGCTTCGATCGCGCGTTTCGTAAATCTAAGTGTTGGCATTGAGACCTCCTTTGGCCTCAACTCAACTTAAGCGTAAAATCTCGAAATTACAATCATTATCAGATACTTATCATGTTTAAGGTGGCGTGTTCGCGCACGCGCACGCACGAGCAAAGAGGCACAGGATCACCCGATAAACAGATGTGGCAAGCGAACATGAATGTGTTTTTTGTGACTTGGGTGCCTTCAAGTGAGTATCTTGCACCGGAGCATTAGTACTCGCTGAGCCAGCCGAACCCGGTGCACATTTGCGCCTGATTGATCCGAGATCTGTCGATAGTGTGGGGTTGCCTGGGTTTCATTGACTATCAGAATTGCTCTGATGGCTTGATTTGCATTTCAGACCGGTTTTCCATTGCTTCAGTACCTAAGTTGGGTGGCGCTGTTTAGACGCACACGCAAAAGGCCTAGGTTATTTACGCGAGTCGGCGACTAACGGGGCAAACCTGGGTTAATGACAACACAGACCTCGTCTATTGGATTGGTCCGAGGAAATTAACCAATTCTGTTGCGTTACTTCTCACTTGGTCTTGGACAATGTTTTTTGTATCGCAGGGATTATGAATTTTGATGTACAAAAAGCACTTAGTCTGCCCGGCATTGATCACATCGTTTCCAAACGTGACGAAGTGGTTCACCGTTTTGGACCTCTTTTCCGAGATCCTTCTAGCCTTTCGCAGCAGGATTACCTCGATTTCCTAAGCTTCCAACACAATCACCACTGGACGGGCTTGGAGCGCTTGGGCCGCCCTGCGGCGGACAATATGGATAATTTGCGGAACGCCATAGCCATTTTAGTATCCACGCATTGGAGCAAACCCTCCGACTTCCAGTCGGAACTGCTTCAGCGCGAAGAATCGTGCTATGACCTTACCCTCTGGAATATGAGCCGCAGCCGGTCGGAAGGCTCATTTTCCAGAGGGTAAGGTCATGCAGTATGACACTGGCAAGCACTGCGTTTTCTACTACCGCTACCACTTCTACCACCGCTACCACATCGTCTGGTCGACGAAATACCGCTACAAGGTGCTGACCGGCCGGGTGCGCCTGCGGGTGCGCGACATCATTCGGCAGGTCTGCCGCGAGAACGAGGTCGACATCCTGCGCGGGGTGCTGTCATCCGATCATGTCCACTTGTTCGTATCGGTGCCGCCGAAGATCGCCATTTCCGATCTGGTGCGCAGGATGAAGGGCCGTTCGTCCCACAAGGTGCAAAGGGAATTTCCCGCGTTGCGCAGGTGCTATTGGGGCCGTCGGTTCTGGGGCAGGGGGTATTTCTCAACCACCAACGGCGCCATCACCGAGGACATTGTCCTGCAATACCTCGAAAATCACATCGCCGATCCTACCGACGCCTGTCGGTAGTGGTTCAGTCGACGAAACTGCGCCCTTGTCAGAGAGGTTCGATAATGCATCGGCCATGGTGCACGGTGTAGGCGCAGGCACTCTAACCCCGATTTTGCTTTTAGCATTTCCTGATCGCTTCGGAGTTTGGAACGGTACCAGTGAGCCGGAGATGCGTGAACGTGGGGTTTGGCCCGCATTTCCGCGCGGTGCCACCGACGGCAAAAAGTACGAAATTGTTAACACTGTACTGCTCGATCTAGCCGAAGACATGAATATTGATCTGTGGACGTTGGACGCTCTCTGGTGGCAGAGCAAGCTGGAACGTCAGAACACCGGCCACATAAAAGATGCAAGGTTTAAAGCAGTTTGGTCTATGGCGAACCAAGCGGAACAAACGGCAAAGCAGTCATACGGGCAGACTGTTGAACGCAACGTAAAAAACAAAGACCTCAGATTTGCGAAAGAGGCACTGATTGCACATCTGAATGAGTTGCTCGATGAGACCGGTGATCGTTGTGCTGTTACGGGTCTCACTTTGCAATTTGAAGGTTTAGATAACCAGTTGCGGCCGTCTCTGGATCGAATTGACAGCGGTGGCCATTATGAAGTGGGAAATTTACAGGTGGTGGCACGCTTTATCAACTTCTGGAAACGCGACACCGCAGACATCGAGTTCCGCCGACTTATTGCAATGGTTCGGGGCGAATAGGTAGTATCATCGCTCCTACGATGAAGTTGGAAGCCTGATGCCGCAGAAGAGCGCTATCGATCAATTCAAGAGCAGCATAACCGATGGCATAAACCTGAGCCGTCACCGAGGCTTTCCAATTCCGTTGGAGGGGGTAAGGCTGGCGGGCTGACCTGCTCGAAACCCGTCGATGGGGTGGGGTTGCCGGGGTTTGCATGGTTTGCCGGGTTTGCACTGGCGCATTGCCCCGCACATCTACCTGCTTTTTCGCCTGGCCATCTGTCGCGCTCAATATAAAGGCGCTTATTGGTCCTCGGGCTACTTACTGATCTTGCATAGGTTGTGTTTCCGAATATAAGTTGTCCGCAAGCTAGATGTCCTCGCGATTGGTCTAACTGGCAGAATAGATGCGCCAATCCTTGGAGGAGATATTGAATAAAAGCGTTTACGATGTGCGGAGAAACGTCGCAAAACTCCTGAACGGCGAGCTTAGCAACGAATATGTGGTTGTTGCCGCACCGGATCACCCCTTGTTGTTGCGTCCTGCTGATGTGGTGATCGGTGGTCAAGGAGGGCTAACGGCAATTGTTACGCCAACCCAAAATGAACTGAGGCGGCCTCAAGAGTTTTCGGATCGAATTGTCTTAAACATGATGGCGCTCCCGCCAAATACTAACTTCGTGTTTCTGGGGAGCGACATGCCGAAGTTTTCCGGGAAGCTGAAGTTTGCGGCCGAAATCAGTCCAGAAGAACGTAGTTGGAAGCGGGATTTGCAATTGGTTTCAAGCCAGTCTCAAACTACTCGGGAAGTTGAAAGGGCTGAGAAATATCAAAAGTTGTCTGCAGCTAGATTCGCAGATGCGTACCGTTTGGCACGTGCTCTTCAAAGGGGGCGGAAAAACTTCGACCAAAATTCAAAATCGGGAACAGTGCGGAAAGTGAAACGGGACCTAATTGCGAATGAAATTGAGGGAGCGTTTTTCGACGGAATTCCAGCGCTTCAATCGATCGCCGAATTGACCTTTGAAGGTGCGAGGCGCTGGTACCAGGACTTGGATGGCGAACCTGCTCCTAAATCAGCACCCGCAGGGGCACTTTTTTCTGACGTGGTCCCAGCCCGGCCGGGTGATCCAAACAAAGTACTAAGAGCTGCGGCGTTTGCTGGTTGGATTATTGCCCCTATGGCTTCTAGCCGTGCGATGGATGAAGTCGGAGAACTTATTGCACGTCATACGAGGCTTCTATGAGTACGATGCGTTCGAGAAACAAGCTCATGCAGGCCCTGGTTCGCGGTTCCACCATCTATGGGACAACACCGGAACTAAACCATGTAGATGCGGAACTAGAAGAACTGGGGCGTTGCAGAGGCATGCAGCCTGTAAAGCGTCAAAGGCTACTACAGGTTTTTCACGCAAGCCGAGCGCTGGACACTTGCTTGGCGAGCGTTCTCCGGAGTCATAACAGGACGCCGCGTTCCGGTATCGGAACGATGTTGAACCAATTGAAGACGCTTCCACCCAACGCCAGGGGTTATCTAGACCACAACACTGCCAGAGCGTTCAAATCAACGATTGCACATAAGCGGAATAGATATGCTCATCGCGCCGGAGAATTTCCGACTTCTTCACAAGAAGCCGACAGTTTGGTCGCGGAAGTTCATGCTTGCATGGCAATGATCCTGTGATCCTGTTCCTTGATCATCCCGATAATCTGCGCCTCGGTGAAACGGCTCTTTCGCATTCGTCTGCTCCTTCAAGGTTGGGCAGACTCTACATCATGGCGAGGGATTTCGCGGGGGGCAGGTCACATGGTTTGGCGGGTTTGGCGCCACCCCTAGCGCCGGTGCTACGGGGCAACCAAACAGCACTATACGCTAATCTTACATAAGGGCGCTTATCTGACCTTTGATATGAAGCGGACGCCAGCGGCTACATTGGTTGAACACTGCTGTTCACTTTACGATTTATGAACTCCGGAAAGGTCTGGCCATATCTTTCCAAAGTGGAAGCAGAGCAAACCACTGTAAGCCAACTTCCTTCTCTGCTTCGTTTAAGACGCGTCAATCCTGCATAAACCAATGCCAGGCTTTCCGCGTGTATCGCTTCAGTGACGTACACAACAAGTAGACGCGATTCCCAACCTTTGAAGCTATGTAGAGTTGTCGCTTTGATCCTGGCGTCACCCATGTAGAATCCCATTTTGCGGCGGCGGCTTTCCTGTGGATCCTTACTAAAGGTGCTCACTGCGTGAATGCGGTAGTCCGATAGACGATCTACAACACCGGAACCAGATTTCATATCGCCTACCAACACTGTGATATCTGCGTTGGCCAAGTCGTTTTTTCCAGTTTGGCGCATAAGAGCGAGAATTTCATCGGAACACACCTCTTCCGCATTATGTGGATCGCACTGCACCCAACGGAGATGGCTGCCACCAAAGTCAAATGCCCCCTGTTCCGGCTCAGGAAGGTCGATGGTGTCTTTGGGAAGAAATGCTTCAGCAAAGTTCCTAGCGAGGTCCATTGCGTCAGAGGGTAATCTGTAGCTCACGCTCAACTGAGACCAATCACCACGAAAGCCAGCCCCTTTCATGACGTCATCCGTCCACGACTGAGCGGTGCCGTAAACGTCTTGAGTTGCGTCCGCGACCAGTAGCATTTCCCCGTTCGGATTGCACGCTTTGCGCAACACGTTCCACCAAAGTGGGTGATAGTCTTGCCCTTCATCTACTAGTATGGCGTCATACGATTTCGCTCCCGGCTGGCTGAGTGCTTCTTCAGCCAGTTTCGGCAAAATGTTGTTCAATATGTCTTCTTGATGACCGCTTTTCCAGAGGTCGTTATACTTCTGTTCCCAGCCTGCGTCATGACAGGCATGTTTGCACCAAAGATGGAAGTGCGTGAATTGGATATTCTGGATGTTTGACGGTGTTTCCAGATCGCGGACGATGAGGTCCCGAAGGTAATGCCAAAGTGTGATGTTGAACGTCGCAACCAGGACTGACTTTCCTTCGTTAGCTAGCCTAGCTGCGCGTGCCGCCAATACTAAAGACTTTCCCGAACCTGCGGGCCCCTTTATGCGGCGAAAGCCTGTTTCAGTACGAGTTTCGGCAAGGGACCTCTGGTTCCGGTCTAGGGTCAATGGCGTTCTTTGCCTCGTTGAAAAATCTGGCTCAACCAGCCAACCACGCAAGTCTTTCGCATGGTCTTCTGACATTACTTTGGAGCTGGTTCGGAAAGACTCTGGGAAGACCGATGATATATCTCCAGATGACAGTTCTTCCATCCCGCTCACAGGTTGATACTTGGCGTAGGTGTCACCGGATGTTGATCTCAAAAACGGCTCGAAAAGATTTTTAACTTCGTTGGTACGAGCAAATGGAAAGATGACACCAGCGGTAATTGCAGCCCAACCGTTTCCCTTCTGTAGGCGAGGGCAATACAGATCAAAAATTTCTTTTTTATAAAGGTTTACCTTGCTGACTGGGTTGTCTTTTTGAACACAAAACGTTTTTCCATCCCGCTTTGCCCAGAGCGAATGACCCCCGACTTCTTTCTCGGTGAAGTATTGCATTGAGGCAAGGTTCCAGTCCTTCACTTCGAACACGCCGATACCACCATTAGGGTGTAGAAGGACAAAATCTGGCCTCAACCCATTCAGGTGAGGTTGAATGTAAATTTCCCAACCGTCCGAGAGTTTCTTGTTAAAGAGCTGTAATACCCTTTCTTCTCCAACAGTTAGTGGTTGCCGAAGTTGCGCATGCTCTGACAACGGTGGATAAACTACTCTTTGCTTCATTGATAAATTGGACCTTGTCTTACTGGTCTTATGAAAATGGGTTTGTCTTTGTGTCCATTTTAGCATTTGCCCAATGTTGTTCTTTTACCACCTTGACCTGGTAACTCTGGACGTAGCCCACCGATTGTGGGCGTATGAGCAAACTCACTGAGTCACGTTCTCTCCTGTCCCAAATTTTTGAATACATTTTGATCTATCGGCTATGTTGGTCATTTCTCTCGGACACCTAGGCTTTGAAAAATCGTGTTAATCTCCGACTCCAAATGCTGGCCTCTGTAGACAAATGAGGTTTCGTGTCGCGCGTACTTTCCGTGTCGATCGGCGCTAAGCCAGTTGTACGATCCAATTGCCAACAAGTTGTCGTCGACTGCTACGATCTTGCTATGCAGCCGAGGTACTTCGTGAAGTTGAACTCCGATATTGGCGAGGCTGTCTTTGGCCAATGACATCTGGGTTTGACCTTCATTTGTAGTTTTGGAGTTTAAAAGGGGATCTGAGAATACATCCACCTTGGCACCCCGACTAATCGCCTTCGCGAAAGCAGTTAGTAAGCCAACGTTCTCCATGGTACGTGCAATGATCCACGGACTGACGATTGAGTATTGGCGCCCATTCCCAGCGAGGGCATCAATCAAGAAAGCGTCGTGCTCAGCCGCATCGCGAAGCATCTGGAGCTCGCCACTATTATCCTGCAGATCGCTCCTGGGCTCCGTTTCAAACTCAAGTGCATTCTCCGTTGAGCTGAACAGGAAATCACCAAGCATCGAACGAGGTGATCCCGGAGAAGCAGTTGCCAGAACGTCCATGTCTCCGAAGACAAGACAACTGTCTTTAGCGCGGGACACAGTGACGTTGAGCATGCTGGCCGAGGCGTCGATGAAATTGCCGTCTGCATGTTTCGAGTAGACAGGGGAGAAGATAACCACAGGTCGCTCTGCACCTTGTAGTGAGTGAACCGTACCTATTGTCATGCCATCGCGTAAATCGACGGATATGCCTCTATTCGCACAGGCTGTCCTAATTTCACGCACTTGTCGGCCAAATGGCGTCACGACGCCAACAATTTGCTCAAGGCGCGCCTGATAGCGGCTTTCCAGTTCCGCTCTATTGGCGTCCAGCCACGCAGCAATCGTCCGAGCCTCAAGCAAATTTGCGCGACTATTTCCCAGCCGGATTGCTCGTCCGTCTACGTGCAAATATCCCAAACCTGGCAACTTGGCGTCAGCGGGAACTGGACCTCGAAGAGGACGCAGTTTGCCTTTGTAACAAAGTGCATTGCTGTATCCTATGATCTCGTCATAGCAGCGCCGATGTTCAAAGAGGTACAGCCCTTTCTCAAGTTCGGAATATGGTGAAACCTTACAAGCTTCCTGCGCAATCCTCATGGCGCTGCCGGACGTGGTGCATAAACCTCTCGCCGACAACTCACTCCAATCTTCATCGTTTTGGAGCAACCCAACTTCTCGTAGGTTCCCGACATCTACCGGCTTCGGCACGGACGAGATGGGTTCAATCTGCTGGGTGTCGCCAATCACAAGAGCACGTCTAGCCAGGGAAAAGCTCGCCCCGGAGACTTCCGGCAAGACTTGCCCAGCCTCATCCACAATCAACAAATCAATAAAGTTATACAAATAGTCTTTCGCCCATTTACCTCCGGTTTTGCGACTGTAAGTTAGTTTTCCCGGCAAACTGGCGAATGTGGCAACAGCGCAAGGTGTTAGCATCATGCGTCTATGCCAGCGAGGAACGAGCGTCGCCTTCCCTCTCTTGTTTGAGGAGCCTGCGATGCCCGCGAGGTCTTCCTCCATAGACAGCAACCAACGCCCTTCCCAATAGTGGGTCGCGAGCTGAAAGAGTCTAAAGCGAATGCTCAAATCGGCGGCGCGTTCCAAGTCCACGTTATCCTCGGCGCCGCAAACAGAGCATTTTGCGCGATGCCAGCGGTTCTGAGCATTCGCGAATGCGAAACGAAGACGACGAGCATTTTCTAGGTCCTGCTCGGCCTGTTTTGCCAATTGTTCGACAGAACTAAGGTTTCCAGTGACATGAGCTTCAACGTCCGCAACACGATTGAACCCATCAGCGTCCGGCATGAACTCGTGGATCGCCTGTTGGGCCGATAGTACCCGTTTTCTTTTGATGGTTGGCAGAAAACCTAAGATCGCCGTTAAGGTAGACTCAGCTGTTAGATGCTTTTCCAAGGCAGTTTTTGCGGCTTTGATCCGTTCCTCGTTGTGCTGCGCTTCTGCTACCGCCTCAGTTAGCCTCTCTTCTGCTTCGTCAGGGTTCTCACCGAGAACCGCTTCTACCGCTTGCTTTGCCTCTTTGAGGGTCTTGGCAGCCTCGTCCAGTTCTGAAAGCTTTTGAGCCTCTCTTGCCATTTCATTCTGAATGGTTCCGACAACGAGCTCTACGTTAACTTCCGACAGATCGGAAAATGCGAGCTTTGCTTTTTGAAGATACTCTTCCTTGGCTCGTGAGAAATACTCGACACTTTCGCAGGCTGTTTGAAAATCTTCTGTTTGGTACTTCTTTGCTGCTTCCAACTTACGAGAGTGCGATGGAAGGAATACTCCGAAACTCCAGATATCTGGTAGCCATCGTCCGGCAAATGGACCTTCTCCCTTGGCGAAGTCTTTTCCAAAGGCATCAATGATGTTTGTCACCGCCTGATTGTTGGTGGACGCAGCAACGATGATCGGTGGTTCCTTACCTTTGAGGGCAGCTTTGATCCAGAGACTAGCCACCGCCGAAAGCAGCATTGTCGTCTTGCCCGTGCCTGGCGGTCCATTCACAGCGATAACTTCCGCAGGAGACATGGCGTCAACGTAGGCCAATACCTGACGCTGATGCTCAGAAAGAGGAAAATGTGGATTAGAGTGGCCTAAGCGGCGACTGAATTCACTCTCAACCTTAGGGTCCGGAGGAGATTTCGATTTGCTCGGTGCAGCGACCTGCCTCAATAGAGGCGCATCTGGCTTCTCACTAAGCAACTTGTCGTAAAGATCTACGATGTTGCGGATTGTGGCACTGGCATCTTCTGCCAACTCGAGAAAACCGAAGCCCATAGACTGGTAGTCTTCGTCGCCATTCGGCCAGCCCTCTGCCACAGCGTCCACCATTTGACGACAGTGCCCGAGGTATTCTTGCCACGCGTTTTCATCGATCATGTCAGGCAAGGGTGACTCGGTCAGAAAATCATCGAGGTCGTCAACACTACCGATTGAAAATTCTCCGGATGGAAGTGGTGAAAGGACGTCTCGCGCCAGCGCGTTGCGCAATGGGGTGATCTGGCCATCACGGTCCACTGTTGCTTCCGTCACAACTGGTGCAACGATCTCCGGTAAGCCGTCGACACGCGCTGCGCCGTGCGAGGACTTTCGAGCCATAACGAGCGGCCAAAACCTCACGGCAACGTTCTTGGCCGATTTCTGGCCCCCAAAGACCTTGTCCAGGATCGCATCCGGCAGTGTCCCCGAACGGACCGTCTCCCTGGACACCTCTATGAACCGTTTTCGATCCCGTTGGGTGAACTTACCGTCACCTAAGGCACTGTCCGCTAACGAAACACGCCAATATTTGAGGATCTTCTCTGCTTCTTTGTCCATAATTCGCTTTTTCGCCGCGGAACTACGCGGTTGTTTGATTGGGAGCCGAGCCGGTGGCGCAAGTAGGCCAACAAGCCGAACAAAATAACTGAATTGAAATGCTAGCGCATTGTTTTGCAAAGATTATGGCGCGCGATTTTGAACTTAGCTAGAGAGAAAGAACATCGGCTTCGCTCCATCGTCACGAATTTTGAATCAAAGCAGCCGAATACGAGCGAAAAACAGTGGACCAGGTGGCTGCCGACGCCTTGTCTCAAAAGTAGGTGACTATTGACCAATCTACCTATCAATGGCGCTGTATCGGCGGCTCCAGGGCATATCACTCAAGTTCTTCTTGTGGTCGGGTCGTCATTTCCTTGAGCTCGATGCTAAACCAAAGCTTAGATGCAGCCGCAGAGCGCGATATCCAAGAATCATAAGCCTCTGATTTAAATTTAAAAATTTATGTCGCCAATTCACCGCCTGGTTTTGGAAGAAAGCCTCGTGGATCTTCTCAGTTGTGAAAACAAAGGAGCAATCACATGCCAAAACGAACTTCAATGACCTCCTCCGCAGTTAGCCGGATCAATAGTGCTACGGCAAAATCTTCTGGCGGAAAAGTGCCCAAAGGTTCCTTCGCGGCAAGGGCGGAATCTGCAGCCGCCAAGCGGGCCAGTTCCAAAGTTTCAAGGCTCAAATAACCAGAACTCATTGTGGCGGACGCCAAGAGTGTCCGCCATTATCAAGGATACAAATATGAAGTACTGCAACGACAAAGACATCCACAAAATGATTAAAACAGAAGTGAAGCTTGGGTCGGTTTTTTACCGCGGGGGCAAGCATGGAAAGCTTACTCTGCCCAATGGTGGCGTTCTTATCGTGCCCTCAAGCCCGAGCGATCGAAAAACGCTGTCGATATTGAAAGCACAAGTACAGTTTTTGAAGTCTCAGGGAGTTTAAGGGCAATGGAGAAAAATGAACTTAGCCCGATCCCTCAGATTAGTGAGATTGTCGCGTTCTTTTTGCAGAATTTCACTGCGCAGCCAGATGTAAAAACCAAAAAAGCAATGGATAAAGCCATCGAGAGACTTCGCGATGACACTCCTTTGAGCGTTGAAGATGCCGCGAAAATACTGAGAAGGTACGCTTCCAAAACAGTGGGTCTTTTGGATCCATCAAAGCAACTGATCAACGACCTGCGGATTGCCTTGCAAGGCTATATCGAACACGTGTCGGAAATTGATTGCGGGCCGCTTCCATCACACGAAGTGAGGCGTACCTTTGATCGATACGCGAGAAGCTATTGGTACATGGTTTTTTCCTTGTATTGCCCGCTTCTGGACGACCAACAAGTGCGGACGTTGATGAACGACCCGAATTCCGCGGTTCCTATTGCTTGGCGTGCATTTCGAGAGGGAAAATCTTGGAGCGAAGCGCTGGTTAAAATTTCCACTCTCAGGTGTTCAAAACGACAAGAAACTTGGGAAGCACAAGTAAAGGGCTGGGAAAACGGAACGGAAATGCGCGTTTCTACAATCTTGGAAATTGCTACCGTAGAGCGTGAGCAAGCCGTGGCGCTTCTTTTGGCGAGGGCTTACGCGCGCTACTGCCAACAAAACCTCGCTGCGAATTCCGCATACATGCCCGCCTATATCATCACGATTGAGCAAATTCAGCCAGCGCTACAGTCTCTGCTAGCCGGACCATATGCGGACTTAGAAACATTCGATCCAGTTACAGAAAATTCCGTGCTCGAGCTGGTAATGTTACTAGATCCAAACCGCCGCAAGGAATTGGGTGACCTAACCAAGGCAAGAGAGTGTATTAATGCCATCGAAGCGAGGCCAGAAAACCGTCTAAGGCTGCCTGAGTTACACATTTTCCAAGGATTACTTGAAGTTCAGTGTGGAAACTTTGAACAAGCGATGCTTGAGTTTGAGCAATCCGCAACATGGTCCAAGTGGCGCAGCCCACTTCAGTTTAGGACAGCACTATATCTCATCCTCATCACTGCTCCTGCTCTCAAAAGAAAACAAAAAAGCGTTTTCAAAAAATGGCGAGGTTGGGCTGAAGCCTATGGTTTAGCCACCGTTGAATTTGAGCAAGCCGGAAAGCTCGGAGAAAACTTTCCTTATCCTTTCGTAGAGACAAAACAACGCAAAACAATACCCACTTTGGAAACCAGTGAGAGCCTCGTGACCGTGCAAGACGTAATGCGCGCAATTATGGAAACAACAGGGGAAAATGCTGATCTCCCTGCACGCACAATAATAAACCAACAGGACAAAAGCGGTCGAACGTGCTTGCATCTAGCGGTTTGTCTTTGCAAGCCAGTTTGGGTGCAAAAACTGATCGATGCTGGTGCTGACGTTGAGGTGCAAGGCAAGTTTGGCCAAACGCCGCTCTATGACGCTGTTTCTTTGTTCCGAAAAATTTGGGCTGGAAGTTCGTGGTGCCCAAAGACGGAACTTCAAAACGCAGTGGGTCTGTTGCCGAAAAGATCACAAGCGAGCGTATCGCCGTTCTTGAGCGATGAGATCAAAGCACTGCTGTCGTCCCGTCCCGAATTTGCGCGATTGCTGAATGTACTTAACGAAGAGTTCGCGCCCAAGTTTCCCAAGGACGCCTCGAGGAGAATTGTGATGACATTGCTCCACGACGGAGGGGCCAACCCTAATACGCGCGTGGCAAATGAAGAGGATGGTCTGACGCCATTCTTGTGGGCAGCGGAAATCGGGGACCCTTGGTTGATCGAAACCTTACTGAACGAAGATGCCAACATATGCGATGCTAGCCAGGGGGCTAACGCTTATGATCGCCTTGTGCGCTTCGGGCACGTCGATGTGGCGAAATGTTTCGAAGATCGACTAAGGGATACTGACCAGAATAATGACGCGCAGCCCGAACGCATGCATTGATAGTGCGCTGGCGTATCGAATGTTGCCGTGCGGTTCTTTTGTGTCTCTTCGATGATCCACGCCGACTGCAGGCGAATGGCCGCTGTGTCGGTCGCTTCCGGTGGTCCAGGATTGGTGGTCTGAGCACCAATTCGAGGCCTCTCTGTGAAATGGAGAAAAATTTAGAGCTCCGATCACCAGAAGCACGGCTCACAACTTACACGTTAGCCGCACTGTGGCTAACGCTCTCCAATTCCGTCGGAGCGGGAAAGACCAGCGGGTGAACTTACTTGAGTGCCGTCGATGGGGTGGGGTCACCAGTAGGGCGTTGTTTGTGATTTAGTAGGGGATTAGTAGGGGATGTACGTCAAACGTTCGCGGGTACCATCCGACACAATCCAAGACCTGGACCGGAATTAATCAAATATTTGTAGTGCGTTATCCAAATCGAGGCGGTTTGAGCCGGTCACGTCCAACCCATGGACGCCAAAATTCGTAATGATGGGGTCGGGGGTTCGAGTCCCTTCAGCGGCACCAAATCTCAGATGTAAATATTTGATTTAAAAGGTATTATCAGTTTTCCTGCCCTTTCTATCCACCCCGATATCCACCCTTTGTAACACCGTGTCCGCGTTTTCCGATGGATATTTAGGGATTCCGAAGGTTGGTGACTGTTGGTGTAAACAAATGTTGAACTGCGGAAGCACGCGAAAGCCTGAACGGCGGGTCTAGCGAAAGAAGCACGGTGAAGAATTCACCGCCCCCCGAAGTGCTCTGAGTTCACGTTGCCTTAAGGTTAACTGCCAGCCTACCCAAGTATCGCAGCAGCGACTTGTTCGACATTTCCTCCCAATGCTCCAACTCCGCAACAAGGCGATAATACGTGCGCCAGTGCATCCCCTTCGGCTTCGTTCCTTCCATCAGATCCGGATCGTTCAACCAACCCAGGCGTTCGCGTATTTTATCAGCACGACTTTGGTTACGTTGAAAAGTAGTTTCTCGCTGGGACGGATATGCGAGTTGGTGGCAATGACGACACGCGAAAATACGCCCACCATAGAGCTTAGCGACACGTCGACCGCAACCGCGCGCTGGGCAAGCGAACCAGTAGCGATGGCCCCCGTAATGACAAGGCTGAGAAAGCAATCGCACCGGGTAGTCGAGGCTCTCCCACTCGTCGCCGTGGTCTCGGCTGCGATAGATGAGTCTCACACACCCATGCTCTGCCAGTACATCGATGCTGGCGACTTTTTTGCCTTCGATAGACCATTGCCATGAAAAGCGTCGTCCAGGCGTCAGAAAGCCCTCACGCGCCCAGCGCCGCGCATCGATGCTGCGATAGTCGGAAGTCGTGTTCTTTGCTCCCCAATGCCAGTGCCGACCACTTCCAATACCGCCCATCTGCTTCTCCAGATTTTATCGAAATCATAAGGGAGAAGCTTCCGCAAAGAAAGAGATGTTCTTACTATGTTCTTATGTCGGTATTTGTACAACGCACTCAAAGCGAACGTCCAAACTCTCTCCAGTGAATGACCGCTTCGAGCCCGAAGCGGACGTTCTTGCAAAGCAGGATGACCTGCAGTTCAACGCCTTAAAAACTCTATACCTTACGTCACCCTTTTCATCGGGTTTACCGGATGGTTTTACACGCGCGCCTGAGGTAGCCTTCAACAACTTCTTCGTCATCTTGAGGGGTAAGTTATGATCACCAAACGCGCATTTTTGTCCAGTCTCGCATCGACCACTGCGCTGGCGCTGGTCCCGGCGCGAGTCCGTGCTCAAGCCCCGGATGCCACGCTCTTCACGAACGTGCGTGTTTATGACGGGATGTCCGATGAATTGACCGAGCTCACGAACGTCCTTGTCGAAGGGGAAGTGATCAAGGATGTCTCGCCCGCTGCCGATGCTGCGCAAGAGGTGCCGCGCATCGATGGGGATGGGCGGACCCTGATGCCGGGGCTCCTCGACATGCACGTACACCTACAGTGGAACCAGGACCCAGCTGGCTTCCTGACGGCACGTCCAGATTACATTGCTGCATTGGCATTGAGCGAAAGTGAAGCCACCCTGATGCGTGGCTTTACCAGTGTTCGAGATACCGGTGGCGGCATTCTCGGTTTGGCTCGCGCCATAGACGAAGGCCTCCACCCCGGCCCGCGTATTCAGGCGTCAAACGCTGCGATCTCAATGACCGCCGGTCATGGCGACCTTCGGCCGCGGTCTGTGCGTCCGAGAGCCTTCGGCGGGCCGCCGTTCACGGAAGCGGAGCGACTTGGGATCACACTTTTTGCAGACGGAGTTCCTGAAGTTCTGGCGGCTGCACGCGAGCAGTTTCGGCAGGGTGCGCACTTCATCAAAGTCTTTTCAGGTGGCGCCGTGACCGGCCTCTACGACCCATTGGATATCAACGAGTATTCGCCGGCAGAACTCGAAGCGGCAGTAGACGAGGCCAAACGTTGGAACACTTACGCGACCTCGCACGCATACATGGACACATCGGTTCGGGCGGCTATTGAGGCAGGTTACCAATGTATCGAACACTGCAACCTCATGACGCCCGAGTCGATGGAGTTGGCCGTGGAAAAAGGCGTCTGGCTTTCAACCCAGGTTGGCTTCTTCGCGGCAGACATTCCGGCAGGGTTCTCGCCCGCCCAAGCAGAGCGCCAACAGATGGCGTTTGATGGTCTCGATGCCATGCTTCGACTAGCGCGAGAATCTGGCGCCAAGATTGCACTCGGAACAGACTTCGTCGGATCGAGGGAAACGAAAGCAACGCAGTTGGAGGAATTGCAGCTCAGGACGCCATGGTTCAGCAACGCCGAGATTCTGCGGCAGGCGACAGGTCTGAATGGACAGCTTTGGGACCTGACCGGCCCGCGTAATCCCTACCAGGCTGGTCCAGTCGGTGTCATCCAACCCGGAGCCTACGCCGATATTCTGCTCGTGGACGGAGACCCGATTGCCGACCTTACGGTCATGGCCTCTGCGGACAATTTCGATGTGATTATGAAGAACGGCAAAGTTCACAAGAACAATCTGGCCTGAGCCATTTGCCAAGGGTCAAGATAGACACTGGTGTTGCACGCGAATGACCGAAGAGTCCGCCTTGCTGACCTTGATGCCGATTGAACCGACTCAATGACCTACTGAAACCGTCAGATGACCGGTCTGAGCCCAAAGCGGCAGATTGCTGCACCTATTTCGAATGTCCGCTTCCGGACTGCCGCCCAGGATAAAGAAACAGACTATCTCGATAATGCGGATAACGGCATCAAAGTTGGCCTGACAAAGTGGCAACGCTATTGGAGTGCTTTAGTCAATGCAGAGACCAGCGCGTTCGGATCTTCCTCCATGCGGGGGAGAAGTACTGTTCTCACGACGTCGTTCAATGCCCTATCCGCTCGGGCAGCGGCTGGGTCATCGTGATCGACGAAGACTTCGAATGCTTCAGTGGCGGCTAAGACTGCGCCCGGCACATGCGCCACGCCCTGTAGCAATGCGCTAATGCCCAAATGTTCCACTTGGTTGCTATTGGTAGGGGGGCCGACGAACGCGGGATTGAACCCGTCAACTCCCCAAACCTGGCTCGCGGTTAGGCCTTCGCCCGTTGCATATTGATGGATGTGCGGCACACTAAAGTGGCCGATGTAGCCGTGGCTCCACAGGGGGCGGTGCGTTAAGGGATTGTACCTGCTTGTGCCTGATAACAGAGCTTGCCAGATCAACAGAGTGGCCTGTCCCTCTGTCTTGGCATGGCGTTCACGCTCTGCTCGCGCACTCTCTGGCAGCGTTTCGACATAGTTACGGGAAAGCGGCAGCAGCGCCAATGCGCCTTCCAATGCATTGGGCTTGCGCTCGAGAAAAGCCGCGTAAGCATCAGATAGAAGTGCGACGTGAATTGCTCCGGCATCTGATGCCATTGCTTCGGTGAGTGTGTATACAGTCCAGCCCGCCTCACGAAGCGCTGGCGTGCTCACATCCCAAAGCGTCGGCGGCAAGGCTTGACCGCGATCCGCGCTGACTGCCGACAATTCGCCTATGGCATCGGCATACGCGCTCAGTGTAGCTGCGTCGACCTTGTCGGCTTCCAGCCGAGCCAGGTGGTCATCGACGCCGAGATCGCTTAGCAGACCGGTCGGGTGAAGGCCGACTGCCAGAAGGCGTTGCTCCAACTCTGATGCGTTCAGGAGCGCCGGTTCAGGCGGTACTGCCTCCGCCAAGTCTCTGAGTGTTTCAATCCGTAAAAAAGGGCGAGATACAAGCCAGGTCGTGCCCGCCGCTATAAGAAGAGCAGCCGCTAGCCAGAGAAACGCTGACCGCTTCATAAAGTCTCCGACCCGCGCCACGTTTTTGCAAAAGACGGCAAGGGTCTTGTCCTATTCCTGCGCCAGATAATCTTCAAAACCCTTCACCGCGCCGTCAATGATCGTGCAGTTACCAGCTGCGCGCACTGTTGGGTCGTCCCAATACACATTCCAGAAAACGACGATACTTTGAT
Organism: Ruegeria sp. HKCCD6604; assembly: GCF_013110635.1. Lineage (NCBI taxonomy): Bacteria > Pseudomonadati > Pseudomonadota > Alphaproteobacteria > Rhodobacterales > Roseobacteraceae > Ruegeria > Ruegeria sp. HKCCD6604. Next base: position 86,156 of record NZ_WVQW01000002.1, read on the forward strand.
CGTTCAAAATGCCCGGAAATACGGAAATCGCGGCGTTTGGCAGGTCAGCATATTTGGGTACATCCCACAAATAGTCGTGGCACAGTTGAAGCGCGTCAGTCGTTTGACGATCAAATGCATGGGCAGACGATGCAAAGCCAACCGCCAAAATCGTTGCTGTGATCAGGGCCTTCATTGGAGTCTCCATTTGCTTACGCAGTCTTCAATTCTCGACACTATGCAAGCTGCCGTCCGGCATCAAATACGGTAGCCTTAGATCCGAGACGCATGTGCTATCGATGCCTGCCCCGGGGTTTTCCAGAAACGCTTCACCAATATCGCGGGCGCATTGGCTGAAAACAAGGGCCCCGTGCCCTGTTTCCGGGAACAGGAACGACTGACTGTTGTGCAAAGTGTCTGCCGCTAGCCCACCCCAGGAAGATGCGGTCTGTGTGTCAATCTCACCAGACAGGACCAGTACCGCGATGTCGGAAAGCACGGGTTCAAGATAGTTGTCTCGAGGTATTGGTGTGAACTCACTGCAATCTGCAAATAGGCTCGGAATTTCAGCTAGAGCCGCTGTCATCAATGGACCGTAGCCCAACTCTGCTACCAAAGCGCCAAATCCCGCCGCTGAGTTGAAACCGTCCACAAAATCTTCCTGGCAAGCGTAGAGCAATAGCTCGAATTCACCCTCCATAATGGTTTGCAAAGCTGCGTTATCTGTTGCGATCAAGTTGAAAACGCGCTCGACATCTTCGGGGCCGAGCAAAGCGATCAATGAGGCCAACCGTCCTGCTGTCGCTTCATTAAAATGGGCGCGGACTAGGTCCAGCAACGCTCCAGCACGCGGCGTTTCAAACCGTAGGTTTAGATAGTCTTGCGCAAACGCCAAACGATCCGCTCGATCAGGCAACCCGGCCAGAGCATCTTCAAGAGCATCGTCAAAGAACTCTCCCAAGGAGGCCGGTTCTAGATCTCGGTCGCGATCCGCTTCAAGTTGCTCCAAAGCCGAGGACGCAGTGTCGGAAGCAATTTCCATTTGCGACATGGCGTTGATTGCAGCTTGCGCCAGAGCCTTTTCATCGGCGCTCAGGTCCAACGTACCCGCCAACAACGTTTCTGCGGAGGGCTGGGGAGGAAGGTCACCGTTGATGATTTGTGTGATGAGGTCGACCGTTCCGTCCTCAAGCTCTCTGACCAGTGCGGGCGCGTAAGTGGTGAAGCCCCGGATCGTTGGGTCGGACCAATCGTTTCTGCCGGAAAAAATGCTGAAAAGCATTTGCCCGGATATCTCGATCCCCGCAGCCTCCAATGGACGTGCCTCTAAGTCTTCAAGGAGGTTAAAATACCGCTGCGTTATATCGGGATACGCCTCCGCACAGACAGGATCCGCTTCACACGGTGCAAACGTATTAAAAATGGCCTCGGTGTGTGGGACGAACAGAGTGTCGTAAAGCGCGATTTGGGGTGGGGCGACGCTGTCTAAAACGACCGCACGCACACCCGCTGGCGCAGAGCGCATGACTTCTAGCGCGAGCTTGGTGCCATATGAAACGCCATAAATGTTGTACTCAGCGTAGCCAAGAGCCGACATAACAGCTCGCACATCTAAAGCATTTTGGGTCGTGTTGAACTGCGGAAGATCGAAGCCTCGTTCGGTCAATTCCGAAATGCAGTCGCGAACAAGTGCCGTCTCAAGCTGAGGTAGGTCAGCCCCGCCCAACTGATCGACGATTGGCTCCAGATTTTTTGCCAGAGTCCCGAAGCAATCCATATCCGGGGCACTTGCATCGACGCCGCGTTGATCGAACGCCACGACGTCCCTTCGCCCCCGCAAATGGTCAAAAAACAGACTGAGCGAGCGCACAGATTCAACTGAACCGCCGCCCGGTCCCCCGTGAAGGTAGACAACCGGGTCTGCCACGGGTGCCAGCGAATGAGCCTTGAAAACGATGAAGCTCAGGTCCAGGGTCCTGCTTTGAGCATCTCTGTGGTCCTCAGGTACTGCCACGATACCGCAGATTACAGTTTCTCCGTCAATCTCATCAGGGACCACGGGGCGCGAGCACGGAGTGATTTCGACCGGATAGCGCGTGTCGGCTCCACCCACGAATTGAGCTTCAAAAGCCGTCGGATCAGAAGGCTCTCCAAGCAAAGCAGACAGGACGGCAAATATTTGTTCGGGATTCATGGTCACACCACATGAGGCTGTTGATTTTTCTATAACCTTAGATCAGTGGACTGCATTTGCGAAGCGATTGAGAGTTGTCCTTCCGTCGCTTCAAATCCAAACACTACGGATTGAGAGGTTGTGTCAGAGCATCTTTGCAAAGGGCACCACCCTGTAGAATACGGAGATCGAAAACTAAACAACCAACGACAGCTTTGTCAGCATTTCGGAAGTCACCTTGCTTGGAATTGAAGGTCTGCTTTGGGCTCAGAGCAGTCGTTCGCTTCACTTGGCATGAACGGCCACTTTGCGGACAAAGCCGCTATTCAGCCTCAGCGACTGATCCGTCAGGATAGAGCCCAAAGCGGACATACCCAACCTCCGCAAAATGTGTTGCTTGATAAAGGGCAGACTGTCCGCCACTCTTTCCGGATTGGTAGTTTGGGGTTTTGTCATGACGGATAGTTTTGACGTTATTATCGTTGGCGCCGGAAGTGCAGGATGCGTGCTCGCCGCTCGTTTGACCGAAGATGTAAAGCGTTCCGTTTTGCTATTAGAGGCCGGTGGATCGGACGACGACCCCCGGGTTTCCACACCCGCAAAATTTGGCGCTCTCACTAATACACGCTTCGATTGGGCCTTTCGGACAGCTCCGCAGGGCGAACTTTCGGGACGCCAGATCGCCTATCCGCGCGGTCGATGTATCGGCGGCACTGGTTCGATTAACTACATGATATACCTGCGCGGGCATCCGGCAGACTACAACACTTGGTCCCAAATGGGCGCAACGGGCTGGGGATGGGACGGTGTGCTGCCCTATTTCAAGAAGGCTGAGAATTGGGAAGTCGATGGAGATCCGTCGATCCATGGAGACGGTGGCCCGCTGACTGTGACCAAGCCAGGTGAACGGTCGCCCTTGACCGAGACATTTATCCAAGCCTGCCAACAGGCCGGGATTCCGTTTAATGGCGATCTGAATGGCACGGAACTGGACGGCTGCGGTTATTTCCCCGCGACTTTGCAGGATAACCGGCGGGGCGGCACCGCGCAGACATACCTCTCCGCGGCGATGGGGCGCCCCAACTTGACCGTTGTGACAGGCGCGACGGTTATGTCGTTGCAATTTAAGGGCAGTTCTGTGACCGGTGTGAACTATGTCGCCAAGGGAGAACTGAACAATGCAACTGCACAGGAAACCGTCTTGGCAGCGGGCGCCATAGGTTCACCACAGATCCTGCAACTCTCGGGCGTTGGCCCAGCAGACCTGTTGAACAATGTCGGCGTCCCGGTGAAGCATGACCTGCCCGGTGTGGGCGAAAATTTGCAGGATCACTTTCATTACCGCGCCCGTTGGGAAATCGATCAACCCTTGACCTTCTTTGGCCGAAGCTCTGAGCAAACTGCGGAAGTTGAGCGCCTCTATTCAGAGGAGTCGCGCGGGCCCCTGACAACGAACCACTTTGAGTCTGGTGCATTTCTGAGATCCGGACCTCATGTCGATATTCCCGATATAGAACTGCTTATGATCCCATATTTCATAAGCTTGGGAGCCCCGGAGTATCGCCCACCGGATCGCCACGGTTTCACAATCTCTGGTTTTCCGACCCGTCCATGGAGCCGAGGGCGTGTGACTATTGCATCAAACGACCCATTGGATCGGCCCATTATCGATCCTAGATATCTTAGCGATCCGGCGGACGTCGATCTGATGCGCGCGATCATCAAAGAAGCGCGGAAGATTGTGTCACAGGAAGCTTTTGCGAAGCTCAATCCAGTTGAGATATCTCCGGGGGCGGACGCCCAGAGCGACGAAGAACTTTTTGCGGACATCCGCGAGATTTCGTCGACGTCCTTTCATCCTGTCGGCAGTTGCAGGATGGGGCAAAGCGATGATTGCGTCGTTGCTCCCGACTTGAAGGTGCGCGGGCTTGAAGGGTTGAGCGTTGCCGATGCGTCTGTGATGCCGCAGATGAACACCGGACATCCCAACGCGCCGGTGATTATGATTGCTGAAAAAGCTGCCGAAATGATCGCCGCGCGGGTCTGAGTGAAAAACTGCTAGGCGTCAGATAAGAGACATTTTTGCGAAAGGTTCACCAGTAACTTTGTCCCGCTTATGGGGATTTGCATAGTTTAGTTGCGAATGTCCGGTTTGGGCTGCGAGCGGCCACCGATGCGAAAAGCGGCGAATGGCCGTACCGAGCCCAAAGCAGTCAATCGTTTGACTTTTTTGAGCATTTCACAAAACTCACCGTGTATCACAATTGGGTGTACTCTCGCTTATCAAGTAAGAGGAGAAAGCTGATGGCAACACTGGGCCCGACACTTGCGGCACTATACGCTCAGCGTGCATTTATTATTAAGTTGTCACTGGGAGCCTTGGCTTATGTGTTAGTGGCGGGCGACGCACAGGCCCAAAGCGCACAGGGTTGCGTAGAATTGGGCTCTCCTCGGATAGAATATTCATCCGGATCTGAAAGCACTCGCGTTAATCAAACAATTTCAACGACGGAACGCACGTGTCTGCCGATCCCAAACGGACCCATTACAGGACTTACAATTGGAAACTCCTCTATCACGTCCTCTGGTGAAATTGAGTTGTATGTCCCGGGCCAGAATACCGTTCCAAGCAATGCTTCAGTTTTAACTCTCCTAAACGTTGATGTTGCGGCAGGTAGCGGAGACTTTGTTTCTCGTGAGGCCTTGGCTACGAACATCAACGGGAAGCTTAGAGTGAACCTCATTGGAACTTCGATTGGTTCCGGCAGATCAATGACGTTCGTTCCGTTCAACGGCGCGAATATCGACCCCACTGAAGTTTACTTCCAGTCAGACCGACCGTTAACCTACGACAACCTTACCGTTATAGGGGCTACCGAAGTGGTTTTCGGGGCGTACTATATCCAAACCCGGGTTGCCGAGGCTTCTGATTTCACACTGACGAATAGTTCGATTTCTTCAACCAGTGACATGGCGATAGCGGCAGGCACGACTGTTCGGCTTGATGCGGCAAGCAGTTTGAACACCGTAAACTTTGAGAATTTTGGCACGCTGGCCGGAACGGGAACCGTGAACGCATTCAACTTCACGGTTAAGAACGGAGGGGTGCTTTCGCCGGGCTTTTCAATTGGTACGCTCAACAATAGTGGCGGAATCGCCTTTGAAGCTGGGTCAAGGATCTTAAGTGAAGTCGATCCGACGGCCGGGCAGAAAGCCGACTTGGTTTCATCCAGCGGGCCAGTGACGGGGATTAACCGCGCTACCATACAAGTCGAAGCCGCTCGACCTGGTCTGTCTGCACAAGACTATGCTGCTGGCAACGCCTACACAGTTTTTCAAGCTTCGAGTTTTGATGGAAACTCTCCAACTCTTGTTGCCGGGGGATCTCTGCCCGCCCTATCCAGTCTGAGTATCTCAAACACACCAACCGCGGACGGTAGAATCGACATAGCGTTTTCGACCCTCCCCGTTTCGAGTTTACCGCAACATCCATCAGTTGTTGGATCGCCCAATGCAAGCAACCTTGCTGGTGCGGTGGCCAACACCACAAACACGTCGCCTGGAACCAACCTGACCAACGGCACAAATTTGGGCAATGCCGTTAACACGCTTACCAATTCAGGTTTGGCTGGGTTTAATCGTGTGCACGCAGAACCATATTCCTCCAATTTGACCGTTGGTCTGGAGCAACTTGACCTGATAACTAACACAGTGCTGAGCCACGCTGACTGCCGCAAGTATCAAGCAGTTGGCTTCAGCAATGAGGATCAACCCGTTGCAGCAGGCGATATCGACTTGGCCCAGAGCCCTAGCGGCGCAATAGACTGCTCAGATCGGCGTTGGTGGATCGACACGGCCTATGTGAGCGGGGACGTTGATGGAAGTAACGGCCTCGGGACATTCGACTATTCGCTGGGCACCATTTTGGTCGGAGCGGATGTCGCAAGTACCAATAGAGGTGTGGTCGGCGTGTATGCAGGTTTCGGAACGTCCTCCATGGATGAGCACGATCAAGTCGATCAGGACTTTTCGACCGACAGCTATCACGTAGGCGTCTATGGGCGTACAACAACCGGAACGTGGGAGTTCTCAGGGCTGATCGGTTACATGTTCGGTGAAACGGACGCCAAACGGAACAACCCTTCTGTTGATGGTTTTACGGGAGGCGAGGCAAAGTCGGATTTGGACCAAGAGGGCATCCACGCTGGTATCCAGGCACGGAAGTTGTTTAGCCTGGATAGCGGTACAAGGGTTTCTACGGTTTTTGGATTGAACTACGGGCGTATTCAACAAGGTTCAGGCACAGAGACCGGCGGTGGTGATTTCAACTACTCGATTGAAAAAGCGAACGCAGAGTCTCTGGTCGCTTCAATTGGGATTGACTATCAACAAGACTTCTTGACGGACAACGGGCTACTCACCCCAATCGCCTTTGCTCGATACGAATACGACTTCTTTGCCAACAAAGACAGTGAGCACGAAATCACAGTCACAAGTCCATTGTTCGGAACATTTACACAAGTCGGACAAAATCGAGGAGCAAATGGCTTCGTTCTCGGGCTTGGCCTGGGCTATCAGATTTCTGAGCAGGCCAGACTAACGGCAGGATATGGTTATTCAGTTCGATCCAATGGCCAAGAACATGGCCTAGGTGCAAACTTAAGTGTTCGGTTTTGATTTGGCAGTACGGTTGTTTCAAATTTAGGAATCACACACGCCGACCATCGTTGTTGGGCCTTTACAAACGGACCCAGCGGACGTCCGCTTTGTCCGCTACTCGGACCATGGTCCTGTTCAAACCAAAGTCCGGTTCCGCACATAAGCAGTCAGAGGGACGTCAAAGCAGACGTTGCCCCCGTGCTGAGCCCCATGGCTATATGTATATGTGTCCTGTTTCTTGTGACGCCTCTCGGATCAATTTCCGGTTTGGCGTCACAGTATTTAGGACGGCCTCAATTCAAACTGGCTCAACCACCACCCAACCGTCACAACCATTGGGACGGAGTGTCCTGTTTTTTGTGCGGGGCTTCTGTTTTTGCCGCCAAGACACGAAACGCTTCGTTGCTGGTTTTCCGTCGCGTGTCGGCACTTCGCCCAGCGCCCAGACTGATGCCTTGCCGATACCAGACGGACCAAGATGCGGGGATTTTGTCATGGTAATGAACCCGCGTTGCTGAAGTTCACGAAACCAAGGGCCAACCGTGTTGCGGTGAACGTTTAACGCCGTTGCCGCGTCGCGGTGGCTTAGAATGATATCGCCGTTGTTTGATCCGTTGTAGCGGCGTTTCAGTTCGACGTAGAGCGCCCTTGGACCCGGTGGCAGGGTTGCCCAGGCTTCAGACGCTTGCAGCCACTCAGGAAGCTGGACATGACGCCCAGTCCCCTTTTTCTGACGTTTGTACGGCCTTGCCATTACTTGCACCCTTTCTGGGTCATCAGGGCCAGCCAAACGCTCACTTCGCGGATTTCGGTCTTGTGTGAAATTATGCGCTCGTCCAATAGCGCCTTGCACGTCCAGAGAATCCGTCTCTGGTTTGAATACCATTGATTGCTGCTCATAACCGTGTGCCCTTCGTTGTTGAGCAAACAAGGCGCTGGGCGTATGGTGCAGACGTTCCCGCAAAGAACATTCCCGCCCCACGCCCAGGCGCCAGGTCTGGGTGGGGTGGGTCTTATTGCCTATGTGCGGCGATTGCAGCGTCGATATCAGCTTCGGCCCAATACAGGCGCGAACCGATTTTCACGGGCTTGGGCAATCGGCCCAATTCCACGTCGCGGTAGATAGTGGTGCGGCCTCGGCCACCGAGTTTTTCTTGCAGGTCGCGGAAGGTGAGATAACGCATCTGAGAACGCTCCTTTGTGCTGCGCGGTACACAAAAGGTCGGCCATTTTTTCGAATAGGGGAATAAGGAAACAAGATGTTCCCCTAGGGGACTATCAACTTCCCCCACTTGCTATAATCCGTGTCAGCTAGGCCTCAAACTACGTATCTGACTTACTAATTCGTTGGACGGTGTAACCGGTGGGTAACTGTTCTCAATCGTGCCGCCTTCAAACTGCACTTTCCATAAGTTCCAGTCTGATACGCTAGGCCAAGCTTCGATAATTCGCTGATAGTGCAAAACGGTGGACACCAACTTGAGTGTTTTAGGCAGTGGTTGGACCATAGGATGTGAGGGCCCACTATCAGCCCCGATAAGAGTTTTTGCCGCACAAATATGTGCTGCTGACCTGTATTTTCGGAAATAGGATTTGATCGTGGAGATGTCTCCAACAATAGCTTTCTCTTGGTAATCCCACCCGTTGGGTTTAGGTACCTTAAACAGTATCTTGTCGGAGCTGTACGCTAGCTCAGATGCGATTTTACTCGCTTCGTTGATGCTTGTTGGACTGCCGTCTTCATTTAAGTGCGCCATTATCAACGCAACTATGCCAGACAGATACACTTGTGCAGAGCGTTTATTTAGAGCGTGCAATACACTCTGAGTCACATCGCTGAAACGCCAATTCTTAGGGTCAGAATGATGGCTATGAAACTCTGATTGCAAAAGCTGAAGCGCCTGCAACGCACTTTTGTCGTCGTATGCGTAGAACGCCAGAATATCGAGGCTTTGAACAGCCGTCGGTTTAATACTTCCGTCGTTTTGGTTAATATAGAAGCAACGATTCATAGCTGTACAATCTTCTGGTCCGCTTTAGCCAATTGTTGCCGCGCCCATCGATCCATTAGCGTTTTTCTTTGTTCAAGAAAATCCGTTCGTCGATAACTCCGCTCCACAGCTCCGCCGACAACATGGCCCAGCGCCGTCTCTGCAATATCGTGCGGGGTATTGGTCGCCTCGGCAACCCAATCGCGGAAGCTGGATCGAAACCCGTGCGGACGCTCCACCATGCCGCGCCGCTCCATAAGCTTGCTCATGGTCATGTCCGATATCACGCCCTTGCGGACACCGGGGAATAGGAAGCCATCTCTCGCAAACGGAGTGGCCTCAGCAATTACACTTTGGGCCTCTTTCGACAACGGCACCCGGAAATCACTTGTCGCACCCTTGCGCCCTTTCATGGCCTCTGCGGGGATTGTCCAGATATCACCGTCGATCTGGTCAAGGTGCAGGTAACGCAGGGGATAGCTACGCACCGCTGTCAGTATCAGAAGGCGCAGCGCCAGTTCAGCGGTCGTGCCGCCATCCAAGGATTGATAGAACGCGGGCACATCCTTCCACGGCATGGCCGGGATATTGGTCACCTTGTGCCTTTGCTTGCCCAATAGGGCTTTAGCCTTTTCCGTCGCCTGCAGATCCACGTCCAAGCCCAGCGCTGCCGCATGGCGCATACAGATAGACAGGCGGTTCATGGCTTTGCGCGCCGTATCGGCCTTGGTGTGCCAGATCGGAGCAAGGGTGTCGCGTATGTCGCGCTGGTCAATCTGCGATACGGGCATTTTTCCCAGCTTCGGCAAAACGTGCAGTTCCAAGGGGCTGAACCACCGCCCAGCCTTCCCGTCGCCTTTCAATTCGGCCTTGCGGCTTTCAAAGGCGTCTTTGGCGATGTCGGCCAGAATGTTGAGATTGCGTTGAGCTTCGCGGCTCTGGCGTCCCCGCTCCTTTATGGCGTCTTTGCCAACCCGCACCACCGCCTGCCATTTCTCGGCTGCTTGCCGCGCTGCTTTCAACGAAACCGCCGGGAAGCTGCCAAGCCCCATTTCATGCCGCCGCCCGAACAGGGTGTAGCGCAGAAACCATTGCGCGCCGCCATCGGGCCGCTTGTGAAACCATAGACCGCCCCCGTCCGAATACTTGCCTGGGGCTTTAGCCTTGAGTTCAGCGCTGGAAAGTTTGTGTTTTGGCCGTGCCATTCTATATCCACCTTTCTACCCACCCCTAGATATGGGGTATAGTGGTACAGAATGGTATGGCGTGAAACAAATAAATGTATATTTCAGACATGGTTAGAGCAAGATGGGTGTTCCATGGTGCTCCAAGATTTTAGTTTTGGATGCTCTTCAGCGGCACCAGATTTTATCGAAATCGTAAGGGAAAAACTTCCGCAAAGAAAGATTTGTTTTTACTATGTTCTTGTGTCGGGATTTATATATAACGCGGTTAAAACGGACATCCGCACGCTCTATAGCGAATGAACGCTTCGAGCCCGTATTGACCGATGCTGTATTGATCACGAGCGTCTGGTCTCAAAAAAACGGGCCAAAATGTCACAAAATCAAAAGCGATGTTGTCAATGGTTCGTGACACAAGATTTATGAACGATTTCGGTGATGGTGCGAAAAGTGACAGAATCGACCGTTTTTGCAACAAACCGACCTGAGTTCTGCCACTTTGAGTAGAGACTGTGATGGGTTCGGGGCACTTATCTTCCCAAGGAATGTGTTGACACTGGCGGCTCCCATTCCGAGACTATGCAAACCGTTTCACCTCCTTGAGGTTCGCCGTTTGCCTAACCTAATTGCCTGTCCATCATGCGGCAAAGAAGTCAGTCGAAGGGCTCGATCCTGCCCACAATGCGGAGAACCAGAACCGGGAACGGCACAGCGGCAATATGACAAAGAGAGGCTTCTGAGCGAGTTTCAGGATCGAGTTTTGCCCGCCAAAGTGATCCATATCGTCGATTTTGGCGCTTATGCGCAAATCTCCTATGATGGGATGATTTTTGATGGTCTTGTCCACGTCTCACAACTCTCGAACTCGCGCTTAGAGCATCCTAATGAGATAGTTTCAGAAGGAGATACTATCTCCGTAAAAGTCCTGGGAATAAGTGAGCACGGTATACCCCGCTTATCAATGAAGGATGCGTGACCGGGAATTCTAAGATTTACATCGATCAACTCAGGGCGGTGCACGCACTTCAAACCCAATTCGACCGTTTTTGATAATGCGGCAATCGTCAAAGCAACCATTGGCGTAGCCGCAGCGAAGGGGCGCTTTGTCCGAATAGTGATCGCTCGCGATATTCGGGCGAACGACTACAACGAACCCATTTTAGCCATGAAACATGAGCGCGTTTTTGGTGAAGTGCTATCCCTCCGGAGTGTACCAAATGGGCGAAGTATAAGCCCGTTCTTGTGTGGATGTCGGTACTTCTTCAGGTAGTTCGTCGCCGAACCGAATAGCTTCGTAAACCGTCCATCGCGGCGTGGGGATTTCAAGCACGCGCGCGTAGTAAAAAGCCTTTTGTTCCGGATCAAATTCGGGATCAGACCAGACGGTTATCAATTCTGGCGATCCGATTGAGTTCGTGAACGTACCGGTTTCGACGTTCACGGTATTGCCGACAGGCGGCAGCTTGCCTTCCGCGCCGAGATCCCGATCGCCGGACCAGACGACATCAAAAACCTTTTCTTGTGTCTCACCGTCTTCTGTTACCCAGCCCTTGACTATCTGAATACGATCCAGATTACCCGAGTACGGATCCTTGAGTGCAGCGACGAGAAAATTTGGCGCTAAGGCATCACCGGGCGCTTCCGGTAGATCTGCCCCCATGGGTACGCCTTTGTCATAACCAATCTTCGCAGGAAGCCGCGATTGAGCGTCGTTTTCTTCGAAATCCCATCCCCCGAAGAAACGTACCGTGATCCGACTACCTGTTGTCCCATATACTTCCTTACGTTCCATCGCGTCGAAAATAGATGCTCGTGTATTTTCTTCGGCCCAAACCGCCGCATAACCAGAGGCAGCCATCTGCCAGCCCAGAATTTTGGTCGCTTCAAACTCGCCGACAACATGCTGCCAACGCCCAGGCTCAGGTTCCACGCCCGAGTGCTTACCAAAAAAGTTATCTTCCTGGGCTGTCGCCAAAGCCGTGTGACTGTCTGTGGATCCCACGACGCCGAACTTGTAAGGGTTGGTCCCAAGTTGCGCCTCAAGCTTCAGGCCATTTTTTAAAGCCTCGCGAGCATACTCGTACTGCAACATCCAGTCTTCTTTTGGGACAGGGCCAAGGTTTGCGACGTCCCATGTTTCGTAATCTGCAAACTCGTCATTTGGGCTCAGAAACGGGTGGGCCTCGCCGTCGCCTTTGATTTGAGTGATCTCGTACAGTGGCTCCCATTTGGCGCGTCTTTCCGCGTAATCTCCTGTGAGCGGTTCGCCGGTATCGGGGTTTGTCTCGACAGGAAACATCAAACCATTAGAAACATTTCCGTTGTGCGCCAATGCAAGGACGCGCCCGCCTGTCGTTTCTTCGTATCTTTCCATCCAATCCCACAGATCTTCCGGATTGAATGTCTCGGCAGTCGTAAACGGCAACATTTGCCGCGCCCGAATCCTGTCGTCCCTATAGATGACATTGCGGTGCAAGTTGTTGCCACCTTGCGTCGAGGTCCATTCGTAGCCGATAAACGCGGTAAACGATCCCGGTTGATGCATAAGCATCTGCAGTTTCCGTAAAGTCATCCCAAACTGACTGTACGAAACGACGGTCAGCAATCGCCTCCGGCAAAGCTTCACCGGTAATTCCAGCGAAAGTCTCGATAACCTCCATTGTCGCTCCAAGGGCAACATTCCCTCCTTGGTTCAACCTGTCGTTCCAGTCACGTAACGTTGGGTCGCCCATCAAAGTTGCGTTCCCCGCGACGATCTCGTTCATCGCGCCCATCGCGTCTGAATGGTCTGAAACAACGAGCCAATCCAGCTGGCGAGACAGCTTCGCCCGTAGGCCGTGAGAAGTAGTTACTTCTTCTCCACGCGCAAACCGAAACGCGTCTGAAGGCGAAAGAAGTACACCAAACGCACGCGCGTCGAGTGAGAGCGATGTATGCAAGTGGGTGTCGCCCCAAAGAGGTCTAGTTGGAAAGTCGCGTCCTGCATAAGGCGAAAACGCATCTGATGCAGGGGCATGCATGTCGGCCCCCGAGATGGTCATTTCACCAACTTGTCCACCCTCGGCGGTTTCCTGTGCCCAAGCAGAGGTCGAGGACAAACAGAGACAAAAGAATAAGGTCGCACTGAAAGGAACATTCATGGCTATATTCCCAGCTAATCAGATTATAACTCATGCGACCATTCTCATTTGCTTGCTGTCAACCTCGTTTTTGTTTCCGCGAAGAGCTTCTGTACTTGGTTGAATTGGTGTGTAAATACCCAAATCCCTCGCCGCGTCTTAGTCTCGTTTGCGGCGGAACCAAACAGCGGCTTTGTCCGCAGAGCATTCACTGATGCACTGCGCAACGAGGACTGCTCCGAGCCCAGATCAAACGTTCATTTCTAACCGCTTATAGCCTTTGAAAGTCGCATGCGGGCGTTCAGCTTAAGCCTGATGGTAGCTGCTTTCGTTGACTTCCGACTTCCTCAAAGTACGCACATGCGATTGCACTAGAGCTTGATGCGGAATGCCGCGAAGCCATCTGCACCATCTCCGGCATCTTCGATTAAAACGCCTTTGACATCGGCGATGTAGTCTCGGGCCTTTGGGCCGGTCTCGAATAGCACGGTTGTGTTCTCTAAAGGAGCAAATGACCAGTTGCCGTCCGCTTTTGGGTTGATCGTTCCCTGTTCGACAATATAGCGCACGATGACGTCGCGATTAGTGTCCGGGGCTTCGAACACGATTGTATCACCCAATGCGCCGGGGAATGAACCGCCACCCGATGCACGATAATTGTTGGTGGCAATGATGAACTCCATGTCATCGGTGACCGGTTCGCCTTGGAAGGACAAGTTCACAATTCGGGCCGCATCGGGATTCACCTCTTCCCCCTTTGGTCCAAAGCGCGACGGCTGCGACAGGTCGATCTGGTATGTTACGCCATCCATCACATCGAAATTGTAGGATGGAAACTCTGGATTCAGAAGAACCGCATCCTCTGAGCCTCGCTCGATCTGGTTGAACATACCGGCCGAACGCTCCAGCCAACCACGCAGTTGAACACCGTTCACTCGCACCGCGCGCACTGTGTTGGGATAGAGATACAGATCAGCCACATTTTTGATAGCAACATCCCCGACCGGGACGTCGGTGTAATAGTCCGGGCCCCCGCGACCACCCGCCTTGAACGGCGCCGCCGCTGACAGGATCGGCAATCCTTCGTGCTCGGTGCCTTTCAGCATTTCTTCGACATACCATTTCTGTGCGATCGAAACGATCTGTACAGACGGATCATCAGCAACCAATGCAAAATAGCTGTGCAACGGGGCAGATGTTTTGCCAACGGCTCGACGGACATAGGCGAGCGTTTCGTCGTGATCCTTCGCAACCGAGTCGAGAACCTTCTGATCGTCTCCGACCAATGCAGTGATTGAGCGGTCTTCATTGCGTTTGGAAATCGCGCGGGCCTCGGACGTGGTGGTAACCACGCGCCACTCATTTCCTTCCCGTTCCAGCAGCAGGTCCAACAACCCAAGATGTGAGCCCCAGAAGCCGCCCATAACAGCAGGTTTACCCATCAGGGTGCCCTTTTCGACGTCAATGCCGGGTCGGTCCGCAAATGTCGGCGAGGGAAAGACAAGGTGATTGTGCCCCGTGACCAGTGCGTCGATTCCGTCAACACCCGCCAAAACGACTGAGGCGTTTTCCATACCGTCCACATGATTGGCGTCCCCGATCCCAGAATGTGAAAGGGCGATGATTAGGTCACATCCTTGTTCCTTCATCTCTGGCACGTATGCCCGCGCGGTTTCGACGATATCGCGGGCCTGAACATTGCCTTCCAGATGCTTTCGGTCCCAGTTCATGATCTGCGGCGGCGTAAAACCTATGACGCCGATTTTGATTGAGTGCTTGGTCCCATCACCCATTTCGATTTCACGGTCGATGATTGTGTAAGGTTTTATCAGCGTTTTGTCGTCACGCGGAGTTGCGCCTTGTGTCTTTGAAACATTGGCCAAAACGACCGGGAACTCTGCGCCCGCGAGTGATTTTTCCAGGAAATCCAGCCCGTAGTTGAATTCGTGATTGCCCAGAGTTGCAGCATCATAGCCAACCGTGTTGAACGCGGTAATGATGGGGTGCGCGTCCCCTTCTTTCATGCCACGCTCATAGGCGATGTAGTCGCCCATTGGGTTCCCTTGAAGAAAGTCACCGTTGTCGACCAAGATCGAATTTGTCGCCTCAGCGCGAATTTCGTTGATGATTGAGGCCGTACGGGACAAGCCCACCGTGTCACGGGGTTTGTCAGCATAATAGTCATAGGGGAACACATGAACATGGATGTCCGTTGTTTCCATGATGCGCAGATGCGCTTGATTGTTGGATGCCAAAACTGAAAAAGGATGCAAGGTGATGGCCGCTGCACCGGCTGTTGTTGCAAGAAATTGGCGACGCGAAATTGACGAGCGGTTGGAAAAAGACATGGGTCACCTTTCGAGTTGGCTGGCAATGAGAATAGTTGCCGGTATTGCATAACGATCTTATGACAGTGTCTTCTAACACATTTTACAGACTTATTTCAGGGGGTATGGACGAGGCCATGCGCCAGATCCGTGAAGTCGCTAAATGATTGGATCAGGTGAAACCAAGCCGGGACTGGTGTGACAACGTATGTGAAGAATAGTCAGTGCCTTTTCCCATCACCCGTGCTGTATTGTCGGCGCAAAACTATTCTGGAAATGGTTGTTGGAGCCGGCATTTGCCGATGTGTTGCCCATGCCCGCCAGCGACGTACACTACCGATAATCGATGTGAACGACGCTGCCCGCGTTGCCGTTGCCATGACTTAAGAAGGACGCACCGGGATACATCTTTTGTTGTCACGCAATCTCCGTACCTGAGGCCCAGTGAAAGCTGACTGTAAACATTTGGCCAATCGTCGACTCAGAGCAGGCGGCCGAAAAACATTTAGCTCCGCCGCGACATTTCGAAAGTCTGGTGTTACTGACGGTGAGTTATGATGCTAAAACCCTCTTCGGGTGATGGTGGCACAAAATGCCGCGCAATACGCCGATATTGATCTTCCGTCGCTGCAAATGCATGCGCGCCTTCTCTGTTGCGCTTGTGCAGCCGGTGCAGACAAACCTCATCTGACACATCCAAAAAGTGAAGGTGGTGCTTCGCAGCAGTGTCTTCCAGCAGGTCGCGCATCCAGGCCCTGTTTTCAATTGTGTTCGCTGGAAAATCGAGAACGGCCGAAACGCCAGCCTTCAGCAGAGCAGCCACGTGAGGACCCATGACCAGTCGCAGTTTCAAAGCGCAGTCTACATAATCCTGCAGGGACTTCATTTGATCCCCAAACAGCGCGCTAAGCCATTCATCTTCTGAAATGAGCATGGCCCCGTCACTTTTCGCAAGTCTCGCTGCCAGAGTTGATTTTCCAGAAGCAATTTTGCCGCATAACAAGTGGAGCGTTGGAATAGCCTGTGACATAGAGCGAACTCCCGGATTACCTGATGGTCCCTGCGCTAAGTTGGTCTGCCAATTGATCAAACACCAACCTGATCCTTCGTGCGGTATGTAGCTCGGAGTGCGTCGCCAGCCAAATCGGGAACTTAAACGGCTCATGGTCGGGGAGCACGCGCTCGACGCCGGGTGTTAGGGCAGCCACGTCATCCGACATTACACTTATGCCAAACCCTTGGCGCACCAACTCCCAGGATACAATCCCGCTTTGTGAGCCGACCCGGAAGCTTTTTCGGGTGACCTTAATGCCCGCCGGATCAAGAAAACCGATCATCGTGTCAATGTCACCAAATCCGACAAAGTCCAACTTAGCGAGTTCGCCTTCATTTTTTGGCCGTCCAACCTGATCAAGGTACGAAGGTGCCGCGTAGAAATGTGCCGTGGCCTCGGCGACAAGCTTTGCCGTCAGATCCGGCTGCGTCGGACGTACATGTCGGATGGCGATATCAGCCTCACGTCGCTGTATGTCTCGTATGTCATTTGCAGCAACGATGTCTATCTCCAGTCGCGGTGCTGCAAGTCGGATCTTTTTCAGTATTGGCGGCAGCTGATAGGCAGACATCACATCGGACGCAGTTATCCTGACTTGCCCTTCAACAGCTTGCGATTGGCTTGTCGCAGTAAGTGAAATCCTGTTTGCCACATCCGCCATTTCTCTGACGTGCAACAAAAGCTCGGCGCCAGCAGTCGTCAAATTAAGCGACTTGCCGACTCTTTCGAACAGGGTGATGCCAAGCGCCATTTCCAGCGCGGCAACTTGCCGGCCCACAGTGGGTTGAGTTTGCTCAAGAACGCGCGCCGCTGCGGAAAACGAGCCTTCTTCGACGGTCGCAAGAAAGGACCGCACCTGATTCCAGTCGAAATTGATGGCTTTCCAGTTCATGCATTTATGCATAACACTTCTGCGAATTGGGGCAATTCCATAAATTAATGTTTGGTATTACAGGATACGGCGACAACCTTGTTAGAGAGTATTGAAATGGCTGCTTTGTCTAAGGATGCCGCGTTCTGGAGCAAAATCTCGCGAAAATATGCGGCAGACCCAATCCGCAACATGGAAGGGTACCTGAAAACACTGGAACGTACCAAGTCGTACCTGAAAGCGGAGGACAGCGTACTCGAAATCGGGTGCGGGACGGGTTCAACTGCGCTGCTGCTTGCACCGAATGTCGCCCATGTCACTGCCACGGATCTCGCTCCGGGCATGATCGAGATTGCCGATGAGAAGCTTGATAAAGAAGGGCTGGAGAATGTCACTTTCAAGGTGGCCGACGTTCTTGAGCACAGTCTTGACGAAGGCTCTTACGATGCCGTCTTGGCGCATAACTTGCTTCATCTTCTGCCCGATTTGGACCAAGCGCTCGAGCACATTGCTGCGCTGACAAAACCGGGTGGGCTTTTCATATCCAAAACCGTTTGCGCGCCTGAGAGCGGTGGTTTCAAGTTTGCGATGATCAGTCGGATCGCAATCCCAATCATGCAGGCTCTTGGGAAAGCCCCATTTGTGAATTTCGTGTCTGGATCGGTACTTGAGAGGAAAATTGCGTCCGCAGGCTTCGAAGTTTTTTATACTTCTGATCAAGCCTCGATGCTCCAGAGTCGTTATATCGTCGCGCAAAAATCATGAAGCTCCAGTTCGTACAGCTTCGTCCTTTGAAATGATCTTTGCATCACAGTGTTCTATATAAACCATTCTCAAGTGATCGGATGTTACAAAGGTCTGTTTCCAATTTAATTAAGCGACTGCGAGTGGCAGCATTGTCCGCATAGCGATCGTTCGCGATATTCAGGCGAATGTCAGCATCGATTCTCAAGCAGAAAAAAAAGTGGTCCAACAAACGCTTTGGCGTGGTTCCGAAATGCGGCGAATTCAGTCTTGACCAATTACGTGTTTGAAGCGCTGGAAAAAGGTATCGGCCAGTTCGTTTAGTAAAGCCATTTAAGTCGACAGGGTTTTAAAATTCACTTGCGCGTTTCCGCCTGAAATCCTGGAAACCACAAGGGCCCCAACAAAAAACTTCGAATTTGTGGTAGGTTATTCGGAGTTAACAAGAAATTTTGGGAGGACGAATATGAAAAACAGAACAAAATCCACCATAGTGGCGGCACTATTTGCCGCAACCGCTACGGCCGTTTACGCACAAGATGAACCTCCTATGAACTTCCTGATTATTTGGGGAGATGACATTGGGTTTTGGAATATTAGTGCCTACAACCATGGCATGATGGGTTATCAGACACCCAACATCGACCGTATAGCCAAAGAAGGCGCGCTATTTACTGACTGGTACGGAGAGCAGTCCTGTACTGCAGGACGAGCGGCTTTCATAACTGGACAATCTCCCATTCGTACGGGTTTGACGAAGGTCGGCCTTCCTGGCGCACCTGAGGGTATGCCCGTGGAAGACCCCACCATCGCTGGACTACTCAAAAACCACGGGTATATGACAGGCCAGTTTGGCAAAAACCATTTGGGTGACCGTGACGAGCACCTCCCCACCAATCACGGTTTCGATGAATTTTTCGGGAACCTCTACCACCTCAACGCAGAAGAAGAGCCTGAAAATCCAGATTATCCCAAGGATGAAACCTTTAGGGAGAATTTCGGCCCGCGCGGGGTGATCAAGTCAACCGCAGATGGCTCGATCGAGGACACCGGGCCGCTTACAAAAAAACGCATGGAAACCGTTGACGAAGAAGTCACGGCAAGCGCGTTGGATTTCATGGATAGAGCTGTTGAACAGGACAAGCCTTTCTTCCTTTGGTGGAATTCCACTCGCATGCACATTTTTACGCATCTTAAGGAAGACTCCGACGGAGTGACGGGACTTGGTGTTTATCCTGACGGCATGGTCGAGCATGATGGGCACGTCGGTGTACTACTTGATAAACTTGAGGAGCTTGGGATCGCCGAAAACACTGTCGTAATGTATTCAACAGACAACGGAGCCGAGACCTTCACGTGGCCGGACGGTGGTACTACACCTTTCCGCGGCGAGAAAAACACGCAATGGGAAGGTGGCTATCGTGTCCCGACGGTCATCAAGTGGCCGGGCGTCATCGAGCCGGGATCGAAGATCAATGGCGTAGCTTCACATGCGGACATGTTGCCAACCATTATGGCTTCTGTCGGCGAGCCAGACATCAAAGAAAGGCTACTTGATGGTGGCGTTGAAGCGATCGGTCGCCAATACAAGGCACATCTGGACGGCTACAATCTACTTCCGTCGCTCTCAGGTGAAACTGATGATTGGCCACGCAGTGAATTCATTTATTGGACTGACGATGGCAGCGTAGCCGCCTTGCGCTATGAACAGTACAAGGTGACATTCCTAAAACAGAACGCACATGGACTTGATGTTTGGCTCTCACCTTTCGAGGTGTTGCGCGCACCGATGCTTTCAAACTTACGGAGTGATCCGTTCGAGAGAGCCGAGGAAGAGAACGCTATGGGTTACCAGCGCTGGTTCCTTGAACATATGTTCGCGATAGCTCCTGCTGCCGCCTACGTTGGGCAGTGGTTGCAAAGCTTCGAGGAGTTTCCGCCAAGGCAGAAACCCGGCAGCTTCAACCTCGACAACGTTATGGAGGAACTCACCAGCCGTGCCGGCAACCAATAGCTCTGACGGAAGCCAGTGAGCTTGAATTCAAAGACAACACTCTGTCGAATTTCAACGCGCGAATCATCCCCTTGGACTGAAAATTGGCGCAGTCCATTGGCGCAGTCCAAGGGAGAGAATGAACGGCGGCTTTGTCCGCGAAGCAGTCGTTCACGCCGAGTGCACCGAATGACTCTGCCGAGCCCATTGCCGACTTTGCCGGGTGATTGAAAACAGAATTGACTTGAGTAATCCCAAAGCGATTGAGCGAGAAATTGGTTAACATTCCTGCCCGACACCCACGGTGGGAGCGCAACAGGGTTTTGGAAAAATGCAAGAAAATTCAAAAAATTCTATGTATGTATAAATCCCTTGGTATTCTTACGTTATGAATTCACTAACGAGAATTACGCGAGGTATAGGCGTCGCCTTTAAAGACGGCAGGGTGAAGGGCCTTCTAGCATTCACAGCTGGCATGATCCTGTGGGCGTCGGTGTTTTACCGTTATGTCGAAGGTTGGAGCTGGCTTGACTCTATCTATTTTTCTGTTGTGACAATTTCGACCGTTGGGTTCGGTGACTTTTCTCCTGAAACAGCGGCAGGGAAAATATTTACAATTTTCTACATCATCGTTGGGCTCGGTATCTTCGTGACTGCAGCGACTACGGTGGCAGATACAATCCTGTCCCAGGACGACAAGCAAGAGGACAACTAGTTTTGCCCCGCCGAGCCACTGCGATTTCATACCCAGGCAATACGTCGACCGAACAGCCCCTCTGAAATCCAGATTTGCGATATACTTCAAATGGTTGCAGGTTTTTTGGTATTTTAAATATACATATTAATTTTTTTGAGTGTAAAGTTTGAACAAACAAATCTTGGAGGGATGGTATGGAAAAGACTCAGGACGCGAAGATTGTCGATCTCGCGATTAGATTGCTGTTTCTCGGGCTATTCCTTTACAGCGCTTTGGTAATGGTGGCCCCGCTGGCAAGCGTGGTCATCTGGGCGACGATCCTGTGCGTCGCACTCTATCCGGTTTTCGATTGGCTGCAGTCCAGGTTGGGCGGAAGAAAGAAGCTTGCGACGACGATACTGGTATTGTTGGGCCTCGTTCTGACCTTGGGGCCGGTAGCGACAGCGGTATCCGGAGCAGCCGAACTTGGGTCTGGATTTGCAGAACAAGCTGACAACGGCGAGCTAAAAGTCCCACCGGCACCCGATGGCTTAAAGGAGCTGCCGCTGGTCGGAAACAAAATTGCTGAAGTCTGGGGCTTGTTTGAACGAAACCTTGACGGCGCGCTTGCCAAATACGGCGCGCAGATTCTTGAGATCACCAAATCACTGTTCGGAAAGGTGCTAAGCATCGGGCTTGGGCTCTTGGCGTTGGCCCTGTCCGTCTTGATCATGGGGGCTTTGTTCAGCCCTGGTCCAAGTCTGGTGCAAGGCCTGCAGCGCTTTGCCAACCGTGTCTTTGCGCCCCGTGGCGGTGAGTTCGTTACACTTGCCGGCGCTACGATCCGCAATGTGACAAAAGGTGTGATTGGCGTGGCTGCGATTCAGGCGGTCGTGGTTTGGATATTGTTGGCGCTGTTCGGAATTGGCTCGGCCGCCACGTTGGCGTTTGTCTGTTTGATCCTCTCGATTATCCAGATCGGGCCCGGCTTGGTTCTTTTGCCAGTGATTATTTACGCTTGGAGCACCATGTCCGGCGGTGCCGCGTTGATCTTCACAATACTGGCTATTCCCGTTGCGATAATGGACAGTTTCCTAAGGCCTGTATTCATCTCAAAAGGCCTCGAAACACCAATGTTGGTCATACTCATTGGTGTTCTTGGCGGCATGATGGCCTATGGCTTGATCGGCATTTTTATGGGACCTGTTCTGTTTGCCGTGTTTTATGAGCTGTTCAAGGTCTGGATCGACGCCCCTGCAGAAGCTGAAAGCGCGGCTGAAGGAGCCACGAAATGAGAAAGACGATTTGGACCACTTTGGCCGTCATTCTTGTTTTTCTTATCTGGTATCTTGTCGCTGACCGAAAAACGCCGTTTACCGGGAATGCCAGAGTAAAGGCCATTGCGACCCAGATCGTTCCACAGGTCACCGGTACAGTGACCGAAGTTCTTGTCGAAAACGGACAGATCGTCTCGGCAGGTGATATTCTGGTTCGGATCGACCCCAGGCCCTACGAAATTCAACGCAACAAGGCGGAAGCTGATCTAGAAGCGGCCACGCAGGAGGTGGGTGCATCCTCGGCAGAGGTAAGAGCCGCGCAAGCCAAACTGGCGCGGGCCCAGAGCGATCTGGACACAATACGCATTCAAACAGAGCGTGTTTTTGCGCTGGAAAGAAAGGGATTGATCGCCGTCTCAAAAGCCGACGATGCCCGAGGTCAACTGGCAGAGTCCGAAGCAAATTATGAGAACGCCAAAGCGGATCTTGAAAAAGCAAAGCAGAGGCTGGGTGACGACGGGATCGAAAATCCAAAAATTCAGCGCGCGTTAGCTGCCTTGGCGGATGCAGAGCTAAACCTGGAATGGACTGAACTGCGTGCTCCGGCGACGGGTGTCATATCCAATCTGTTGATCGCACCTGGTACGTATGCACGGTCCGGTCAGGACCTTTTGACGTTCCTGGATGCAACCGACATATGGATAGAGGCGTATTTTACGGAAAACAACCTAGGCCGGGCAGGGGTGGGTTCTCCTGTTGATGTCGTGTTGGATATGCACCCCGGTCAAATTATCCCAGGTGTCATTGAGAGCTTCAGCGCGGCTGTATCCTTGAGCGGTGGCGATGAACCTGGCCAGTTGGCCAGCCCGCCAAGTACCAAGGGGTTTCTGCGCGAACCAGAACGGTTTCCCGTTCGGATCGTGCTGCCGGGATATGAGGCCGGAAACGCCAAAGACGAACTGCGCTTCCAACTCAACGGGCAGGCCGACGTGATCATGTATTTGAGCGACAATTCCCTGCTGAATGTGGTCGGCCGGACCTATATCCGTTTGGTCTCAATACTATCCTATGCCTATTGAGGATCGAAAATCCGTTATCCGGCTTGCGCTGGGTGTGACCGGCGTTTTCGCCTTGGGTTTGTTTCTTGGGTGGCCTTTGGCGGTTGTGGGGTCAGTTTTCACCGCGCTGTTCCTACAAGCGCCCACCGCGCTGCCGTTGGCGGCATTCGCAAAGCTGTTTGTTTTCTCTATAGGATTGATGTTCATCTCATTCCTGTTGTCGTCCGTTTTCGCACCCTATCCCGCGGTATTCCTTATTCTGGTTGCCATCGGGATCATCCTGTCCTTCATGTGGTCAGTTTCAGGGGCCGGTGTTCTACCCGGTGTCATAGCACTCATGGGGGCGTTGATGATCCCGAACCTTGTATTGCAATCGCAGGATCTGGCGCTTGTGCTAGTATTTTGGATACCGATTAACCTGCTATTTGCAGGTTTCGTATCTACGCTGATGTTTGTGATGATCCCAGCGGAACCTCAAACAGTCGCCCAAAAGAAAGCCGACGCGCCACCAGATTTTGACCGGTACCGGCGGATCGTCAGAATGTCGCTTGTGACGCTTCCATTTGCCATGGTGTTTTTTGTGTCCGGGGCATCTGCTTTGTTGGTTCTGTTCTTTGTCGCTCTTTTGAGCCAGCAACTGGCCGCCATGCCGTCGACGGGAAAAGCCGTCGCCAAAGCTATGCTTACGGCAAACCTGCTTGGGGCAGCGGTGTCGATCATTTGTTACGAGGTAAACGTGATCGCACCGGTTATTCTGACGCCCATTTTGTTATGTCTGTTCTTCTGCTTCACCCTAGGAGCGCTTGGGAAATCGCAGGTCGCACTCGCAACAGCAGCCGGTTCGGCGTTGACAACGGTTCTGATCGTTTACGGTGGGTCGGTTGCGCCGTTTTCGGATGAGGCTGACGTCAAAAGTATCACGCGTGTTTTGCAAGTTGCAGGGGCCGCTTTCTTCGTGATTGTCGCTTATGTCATAGTGGACGAGTTCTGGCCGGAGAGGGAAATGCAAGTTTCATGAGTTGCCTGAAGTAAAGCTTTCAGGCGTCCACTCCAGCATCAAGAAGAATGTGCTTCGAAATCAGTGTTACTATCCAAGCGCGCGTCGACAAATCGGGTTAATCCGTTGCAGATTCAACACTGTTCTTCCGAATTTGGCAAACACGGCGCGCTTTTATTGCGGGCAGAAACACGGTTGCGATCGTATAAACCATCGTCTGCCTAGCCCGCCAAGTAGACACTCAAGCAAAGCTCAGCGAAAGTCGGCAGTGCGGATTAAAGCGGACGCTCAATCGCTTGGCTTTCGCTCTGGTTTGTATTCTGGAAGCTTGGACAAGGCCGATTTCAACGCGTCGCCCCACACCTCGGAAATGGTGCGAAAGTACTGATCGTCGGGTTCGAATCTGGACCGTGTGCCGCCTTCAAGACTGTCTTCATCGTAAAGAAGAAGGTCAAGCGGAGCTCCGACAGATAGATTGGCCTTGATCGTGGAGTCGAAGCTGACAAGCAGGAGTTTCACAGTTTCCGCAAAGCTCATCTCCGGATCATAGGCGCGCACCAGAATTGGACGACCGTATTTCGTCTCTCCAATCTGAAAGAACGGAGTGTCAGCGCCAGCCTCGATAAAGTTGCCTTCGGGGTAGATCAGAAACAGGCGAGACGGGCCGCCTTTGATCTGGCCACCTAAAATGAGTGTCGCATGAAAGGCGCTGTCGGCTTGCTGACCGGATTGGGAATGCTCCTGTATGACGTCGTTCAACGTAGCCGCGACCAGTTGCGCGACTTGGAACATTGTCAGTGCTTCCAGTATGGACGGCGAGCGATCTTCTGGCGCTTTGGTCCGCTCTTCCAGAAGGCTTATGGTGGCCTGAGTAGTCGCAAGGTTTCCGGCCGTTAGGATAGTGATCGACCGATCGCCATCAACTGTCCAATTGAACATCTTGTTGAAGGTCGAAACATTATCGACGCCTGCATTCGTGCGCGTGTCAGACATGAACACCAACCCGCGATTCAGCCGCATACCCACAGCATAGGTCATCAAATTCTCCGTTATTGCTGTGCGACCTGCAACTGCACTGTCAATTGCTCACCCGCTGCCCCAATTCTGTTCCCTATTACTGGGGCAGCTTGGGAATAGTCCAGACCGGTCGCGACGCGTACGTATCGATCGTCAGGTGAAATCCCGTTTGAAACGTCGAACCCGACCCACCCAAGCCCGTCCAAGTACACTTCGGCCCAGGCATGGGTCGCGTCCTGTAGTTCCGTTTCGTTCATCATCAGGTAACCCGATACATAGCGTGCCGGAACTCCGATCTGTCGTGCGCAGGCAATGAAAATATGCGCGTGGTCCTGACACACGCCGCACCCGGATTCGAGTGCGTCTTCTGCGCTCCAGCCCGGGTGCGAACTTCCAATCTCGTACGCGACCTCCGTGCGAATGCTTTCGGAAAGGGCATGCATCTTTTCCAGCGGTTCGCCTTTGGGCAACGCGCCTATCACTTCGGCAACCCCTTTCCCCGGCGTTGTCTGAGGGGTGCTCCTTTTGAATAGCCACAATGGAGTCGACCCTTCGTGACGCCCGAGGACGCCATGTGTGTCTTCCACTTCTACAACGCCTTCTGAAATCAACGAGATGCTTTGGGTGTTTACGTCGAAACTGATCAATTCCACGGTGTTGCGGTGGTAGTCTTCAAAAGTCAGTTCTTTGCGCCCGCCAGTGATTTGGGTGCTCCAACTTACAATGTTCTGATTGCGGAATGACTTTGGTGTCTTTCTCAGCTGTTGCAGCCCGAAGGGAACGGGTGCATCGAAATCGTATCGTGTCTCGTGTCGAATGTGCAGTTTCATTGGCTACTCGTAGAACCTGTAATCAACCTCGATCTGTCGACTTAAGCTGCCGAGATCTGTCAGAAAATCCTGAATGTACTCATGCAGACCGATTTCGAAGATATCAGAGATTTTTTGATCCAGGTATTTCTCGTAGAGGCCATTCGAGGCCTCGCAGGAAGGCCCGGCAAAGCCATAGTCTTTCCTTAGGTAAGAAAGGTTTTCTTGAATTTTTCTGCAGCAAAAGTGAAGGCTGCGCGGCATTCGCTGATCCAAGATCAAAAACTGTGCGATATCAGACGGTTGGGTTTTCTCACCGTGGGTCATTCGATATCCTCCGCCAGCGCCGACGGAACGGAGAATGCTTTCCCATTGGATGTTGTCCAGTGATGAGCCAACTGAGAAAGCTGTGGGCAGAAGAACGTAGTATTTCACATCCAGAATGCGCCCGGTATTGTCGGCTCGTTCGACGAAGGTACCAATGCGGGTGAAGTCGAAAATGTCATTGCGTAGCATCGTGCCCAATGTAGCGCCACGAACCAGGGCCGCCTGTTGGCGAATAAGCTCCAGCGTCGCAGGCAGGTCCCGCTCATTCACGCGGCGCTTCATGACATCATCAATCTGCATCCAGGTAGAGTTTACTGCGCTCCAAACATCGTGTGTCAGTGCGGTTCGGACAAGGCGCGCATTGTCTCTTGCCTGCTTGATGACTGACTTGATCGAGGATGGATTATCCGCATCACGCAGCATCCAATCCACCGCGTTGTCTTTCGAAACATCATCGTATTTGGCGTGGTACCCATCCAGAACGCCGGCCGTTTTCAGAACTGAACCCCATTCTTCGGTCGAATTCTTGGTGCGGGTCAACGCCATCCGCTGACCTGTTTCAAGCAGCCTGGCCGTGTTTTCCGCTCGTTCCAGGTAGCGGGACATCCAGAACAACCCACCAGCAGTTTTTCCCAGCATGGTCAGTCCTCCAGAACCCAGGTGTCTTTGGTTCCACCGCCCTGGCTCGAGTTGACGACCAATGACCCCTTTTTAAGTGCCACGCGGGTCAGGCCGCCGGGAGTGATCTTGATCCCCTCAGGCGACACTAATACGAAAGGCCGCAGATCGACATGTCTGGGGGCCAGCCCCGACCGCGCGAAGATCGGAACGGTTGAAAGCGACAGTGTCGGTTGAGCAATATAGTTCGCCGGCCGCGCTTTGAGCTTGTCGCGGAAAGCTGAAATCTCTTTCTTGCTGGCGGTCGGGCCGATCAACATCCCGTAGCCGCCAGACCCGTGCACTTCTTTCACAACAAGCTCGGACAGATTGTCCAGTACGTAGGACAGAGATTCGGGATCGCTGCAACGCCACGTGGGAACATTTTGAAGCAGGGGCTTCTCACCCGTGTAGAATTCAACGATTTCAGGCATGTATGAATAGATCGCCTTGTCATCGGCTATGCCTGTTCCCGGGGCGTTCGCAATCGTGATACCGCCAGCGCGATAAACGTCCAGAATACCCGGCACGCCTAATGCGCTGTCGGGGTTGAAATTCAACGGGTCCAGAAAGTCGTCATCCACTCTGCGATAGAGAACGTCGATGGGTTTATAACCTTTGGTGGTGCGCATGCAGACACGCCCGTTTACAACCCGCAAGTCGTGACCTTCGACCAATTCCACGGCCATCTGATCTGCCAAGAAGGCGTGCTCGTAGTAGGCTGAATTGTAGATGCCAGGCGTCAACACGGCGACAGTGGGTTCTCCCTCGGCGCAAGCTGGCGCGCATGCAGCCAGGGACCGTCTTAAACTACGCGGGTAATCGGAAACATTCCGGACATTTGTGGCGCTAAACAGTTCCGGGAACATTTTGAGCATGGTTTCCCGGTTCTCGAGCATATAGCTCACACCGGACGGCGTACGCGCATTGTCTTCCAGCACAAAAAACTCGTCCGGCCCGGTTCGCACCAAATCAACGCCGACTATGTGCGTATAGACCTTACCAGGTGGCGTGATGCCCAACATCTGCGGCAGGAACGCTTCGTTTGCGGCGATCATCTCAGCCGGCACACGGCCAGCGCGAACAATTTCCTGACGGTGGTATATGTCATGAAGAAACGCGTTGATTGCCCGAACTCGCTGTTCGATACCTCGTTCCAGCCGCTGCCACTCTCGTGCCGAAATGACACGCGGCACGATATCAAACGGTATCAGTCGTTCTTCTGCCTCTGCTTTGCCGTAAACATTAAAGGTGATGCCCGTCAGCCTAAAAACTTCTTCGGCTTCACGCTGTTTCGCCCTCAGCCGTGATACGTCTTCAGCATTGAACCAGCGGCCGATCTCTTCATATGGACCTCTGAGTGATCCATCGCCGTTGAACATTTCATCAAAATACTCACTCATGTGTTAAGTTTCACGCTCAAATCAGAATTTTCAAGTCGTTCAGGCTCGATTTGATACTGTCGTCGTAAGTAACGTCTAATTTTCAGGCGAATTGAATATCGTGGTGATCCTAAAACCGTGGCGTTGTTCGCGTTTCCAGCTGTTGAAGCACAACGCAGCGAACGGGCAAATGAAGCCTATAGATATTGCCAATTTTCTGTGAAGGATGACCGCCCAAACTCGGATAGAGAGCGTTAAGTTCGCGCCAAGACGCCACGAACTCCTCCAATGGCTTCATCAATCAGCCTAGCCATTTTGAGTAGTCGCTGACCAGAAGATGTGTCGGCGCGACGTCCTCCTGAACCTCGGCAAATCGGCCAATTGGGTCGCGAAAAACATTGTCGGTCTCGTCGTCATTGACGGTCGAGACCTCGCCGATCAGCACATCGCCACCTTCGCCCCAAAACGCGTGCCAATCACCAGGGCGAAGGGTGACGCTTTCACCGGGGGCCAGGCGCAGTTTCTCGCCCGGGCCGTAATCGCGGCGGATACCATCCAGCCAGACTACGCCGCCGCGATCCTCTGCAAAACCTCCGGCATCATCCGAGCCGAAAAGCTCGACCACTAGGGTCGCGCCACCACGGTTGATGATATCTTCTGCCTTCAGAACATGCGTGTGCATCGGCGAAAGCTGATCCTGCCGTGAAATCAACAGCTTCTCAGCGTAACACATGCCACCGCCTTTCGCTAAGTCGTTCTGCAGACCGTTGCGCAGGGTGAAAAGAAACAGGCCCATCCGATCAAAATCACCGTCGCCGTAATCAGTGATATCCCAACCGCAACGCGCGTCAATCACGTGACGGGCATCGCTTTCACGAGCCTTAAATTCTTCTGGCGTCCAATAGGCAAACGGCGGCAATGTGAAACCGTGAGAGCGTATTAACTCATCTGCTTGAGCCATAATCTCGTTGATGCGCGAACGTTTCATGCGGGCACTTTTTGAATCTTGAGAATTTCAATCACCATTGCAGCTGTCCAAGTGAAATCTCCACCCCCACACGGTTCACCGCTGATGGGATCATAGTATTCCGCAAAGCCGCTTTTCTCAATGAGGCGCAAGCTGCCAGCAAGGATACGTTGTGCCATTGCTTCCTGTCCTGATTGGATAAGCCCTTCGGCAATCATATAGTTCACGACCAGCCATGTCGGTCCACGCCAATAGCGTTTACTGTCAAAGGCGTCATCCGCCGGGTCGTGGCTTGGCACCAGATAATCGCATCGCTCGGACAGCAAGGCGATCCTTCGCACCAGGGCTTGGGCGCGCTCGGGAGGCACCTGAGCAATTGCCGCAAGTAACCCGCCGACCGTTGGCGTGTCTTGCAGAATCCCGGCGGCGCGGTTGTAACACGTGTATTGTCCAAGATTTGCATTCCATAAGCTTTCCAACGCTTCACGGCCCTTGGTGGCCATTTCGCGCGCTTCAGAGGCCATGGCAGGAATACCCAAAATCTCCGCTAATTCCGCAACATCGTCACAAGACCGAATAAGGATGGCATTGAACCCCGGGTCAACCAATCGGAAAGGCGAGGCGTCATGTAGTTTTGTGTTGTCCCATCGCAATCCGCGGAAGTGTTCCACCAACCAGATATACCTTTGGTACTGATCATCTGTCGGGCGATGATCGGGATTGGCATGTGTTGTATCGCGTCGCGTGAACGGTGCTATGCCCTCAGTCGGTACAGCATCCAGCCCTTCGTCCCAGTCCACCGAGTTGTCTCGCCCGGATTCCCACGGGTGAATGATTGCCACCAGCCCGGTGTTTTCTGGATCGCGGTTGCGGTAGAACCACTGATGCCATGCGTGGACCTTGGGCAGAAGTTCAGCAAGCCGCGTCCGGGTGGCGGCTTTGTCTTCGGCCCGATTATAGAGTTTGCGCAGGGCAAGTCCCGCAACCGCCGGCTGGGTGATACCGGTCGTCGGTACAGATTGGCCGGTTTGCCAGACGTCAGGACCGGGGAAATAGCCGTCATCGGGTTCGTGAAAAACGATATGGGGCACCATACCGTCTTCCCACTGATGGGCCATTAGGGTCTCGACCTCGACCCAAGCCCTGTCCATGTCAAAATGCGAAAAGCCTAGCGCAGACAATGCGCTATCCCAGTTCCACTGAAAGGGATAGAGACCGTGGGTAGGCACGGTATAACTGCCACGGTCGTTGCCTTCCATTACTTTGCAGGCCTGATCGATCAGCGCTTGGCTCATCGTGGTTCTCCTTTACGCAACGGCCAGAGTTGTTTTGGGGTCAAACCAGCGTCCGCGACCCTCTTGCGGCGCCAAGGTGAGTACGTCACCTGGTTTCACGTCGAGCTCACTATCCAGCACAGCGCGGAATTGGTGTCCGTCCACATCGCAAGTCACCAGCAAATGCGCGCCCAGAGGCTCCACAACTTTGGCCCGCGCTCCGAAACCCTGATCTGCAATGCGCAGATCTTCCGGTCGAATCGCCCATTTCAGCTCTTTGCCGTTTGCCGGCCCGTCAAGGTTTTGCCCTGCCACATTCCAGCGCCCGGAACCCGCTGCTTCGGCAGGAAGGAAGTTCATTGGCGGATTGCCGATAAAGCTGGCCACAAACTCGGCCGCGGGATCCCGGTACACCTCGATAGGCGAGGCGGCCTGAACTATTTTGCCCTGATGCATGACGCTGATCCGGTCAGCCATGGACATAGCTTCGACCTGATCGTGGGTCACGTAGATTGCTGTGGTTTTACTTTCAGCCAGAACACCCTTCAGCTCGGCCCGCATCTCCATCCGCAACAATGCGTCAAGGTTAGACAGCGGCTCGTCCATCAGGATCACATCCGGTTCCATCGCCAATGCACGGGCAACGGCGACCCGTTGGCGCTGACCACCCGATAGCTCGCCCGAATAGCGTTTCAGAAGCTGCTCGATATGCATCAATCCAGCGGTGCGTTCGACCCGACGTTTGACTTCCGCATCGGGCAGTTTCTGCATCCGCAGACCAAAGCCGATATTTTCGAACACCGTCAGATGCGGGAACACCGCGTAATTCTGGAACACCATCGAGATACCGCGATCCTTTGGCGACAGGTGATCCACCCGGCGACCACCGATCCAGACCTCGCCGGTGGTCGCTGTCTCGAGCCCGGCAATGATACGCAAAAGCGTGGACTTGCCGCAGCCCGAAGCACCTAAAAGCACCATGAATTCCTGATCCGAGATGGTCAGGTTGATGTCGTGCAGAGCCTGGTAGGACCCAAAGTTCTTGGCGATGTTTTTGATCTGTATTTCAGCCATAACAGTTTCCTTTCAGCCACCGCTCAGCGGTTGGCAATACCCCACATGGCAAAGAGATATTTGCGCACGGCGAAGATGAAAATCAGTGCAGGCACCACGAGAATGAACCCGCCTGCAAATTTCAGATGCAGCGGTGCTTCGCCCAGGGTCTGCAACAGGAACGCGGGAAGCGTCCGGTTTTCGATGGTCAGAACGGCGGCTGCGAAAACCTCGTTCCACGAGATCACGAAGGCAAAGATAGCCGAGGCCGTGATCCCCGGGAGGACCAACGGCAGGATCACCTTGGTAAAGGCGGTCAGCCGCGTGCAGCCCAATGTCCAGGCCGCTTCTTCCAGCTCAAGCGGAATGCCTGAGAATAGCGAAAAGGTTATGAGCACCGCAAAGGGGATTGCCAGTGTGGTGTGGACAAGGGCCAGACCGAAGGCTGTGTCATCCAGACCCGTGCGGATAAAGAGAACCGCCAGAGGCAACGCCAGCAGTGGCAGTGGGAAAGCCCGTGTCAGCAGGATCAAAAGGCGGAACAGTTCCTTCCCCCGGAAGTCGAACCGTGACAGGGCGTACCCAGCCGGGGCTCCGATCGCGATGGACATCACCATCGTCATCAATGCAACCACAACTGAATTCCACAGTGCCGTCAGCATTCCCTGGAACCCCGCAAAGAATTCCAAGGATCCCATGTCAAATTCCGGGAGGAAGCTCTTGGGGAAGCTGTTCACAGTATCCGGTGAGGACATCGTGTTCACAAACAATAGGTAGAGCGGGACGATCACCCAGGCGCACAGCAGGATAACCCCGGCCCGGTAAAGCCCCTTCCCCGCCTTACGTGCGTCGGGGGCAACTACGTCTGCAACAGCCGTCATATCGTGGCTCCTTTCGGGACGCGCAAGGCGCGCATAATGATCAGAGTGAAGACGATCGAGATAATCAGAACGATGATCGCGAGTGCTGCTGCTGCACCGCCATTTTGCAGATCAAACTGATAGGCGTAGATCTCGCCCATAAGCACCGGGAAAATCGTGCCCCCAAGGGCTGCGACCACAGCAAAAACCTCAAAGGCAAGGATGACGCGCAGGACCAGGGCCGTTTGCAGGGACGGGCGCAAAAGGGGCAGGGTGATCCGCGTGAATTGCTTCCAGCGCGAGGCTCCGAACACGTCTGCGGCCTCGTAGTATTCCTTGGGTATCAAGCCGATGCCTGCGACAAGGATCACAAGCATAATCGCGGTTGCGCGCCAAATCTCGGCCAGCATAATCGCAAGGAATACAATCCAGGGGGTCTGATAGCTCAGCAAACTCACAGGTTGGTCAGTGACACCCAATCCCACCATCATCGAATTCAGGAAGCCTGACTGCTCGAAGATAGCCAACCAGATGATACCAGCTGCAAGGTCCGAAATGCCCAGCGGAATGGTCCAAATGTACAGAACCAGATCGCGTCCCTTTTGCATCTTCGTGACCATTGTGGCCATCAGAAGCGAAAGGGCCAACTGGATCGGCACCACAGCCGCTGCCAGAAGAAAAGTGTTCTTCATTGAAATCGGGAACTTCCAGTAGTTCACAACCTCGCGAAAATTATCCAGTGAGAAACCGCTCTCGGTTCCAAAAGCCTGCTGCGCCACCAACGCAAACGGGTAAAGAAAGAACAGGCAGAGAAACAGAGTCACCGGGAGGATCAGAAGGTATGGCAATAGCCGCGCTTCCATCGGACCGCTCCTTCAAGTTGGGAAAATGCTGGGGAGCCGGGCCGCTATTTCAGCGGCCCGACCGTTGGAAAGGTCTTACTCAACCGGGCAAGCGCCTTCCGAAGGCGCATCAGGTGCCCAGCAGGGCGCGCCGGTTTCAGTCATGATTTTTTCAAGCTGTTTCTTCTGATCATCCAGTACCTGCTCGATGGGCTGGCCAGCCAGAACAATGCGTTCAAATGTATCTACGTAGACACGATTGAAATCACCGCCCATGCTGCCCAGACCTGCGGGCAACAATCCAGGATTGGCATCTGCCGAACCGCTCATCTTGGCAACGGCTTCACCGGCAGCTTTTACCGAAGGCGGCAAATCGTCTGGCAACTCGACGTCAACTACAGGGAAGAAGTTAGTGGCTCTCAGAGTTGCGATCTGCGTCTCTGGCTGCATCAGATAAGTTACCAGAGCTTTGGCACCTTCTGCATCTGGCGCGGTGCGCGGGATGGCAACACCTGCCAGAACAGGCATGAAGCCACGGCCGGTCGGACCTGCGGGTGCCGGGAAGGCGACGAAATCATCGGGGCGTTCATTGAATGCCTGCGCCAGGCGCGAGGTGTGATCGAAGACGATCCACGCATCTCCGTTCAATAGCTGTTCCTGCATAAACGAGAAGTTGGTTGATGCAGGGTTTGTATGGCTCCAAAGCTCTTTGAACTTCTCCCATGCGGTCACAGCCTCGGGCGAAGCAAACGTTCGCACGACACCGTTAGTGTAGGACGGGTAAAGATAGCCTTGGAAGAAACGGTGTTTCAGCCCTTTGGGCCCAGCCGGAAAACCGAATTTCTTCTGACCAGTCGCTTGTTCGACATTGGCTGTCCATGCGATCAACTGGTCATAGGTCAGCGCGTTAATGTCTGCACCTTCTGGCAAGTATTGCAGCGCTTCCTTGTTGGCGGCCATGATATAGCTCGCTTGCATCCACGGCATGTATTGCAGGCTGTCCGTTCCCAGCTTAGCCAGATCGTTGAAAGTGTCCGACGCCGACATCACACCCAGATCGCTGAGATCCATCAGATCATCGGGGTTCATTGCCGAGAAGTTGCCGTGCAAAGAGCCCAGCAGATCAATACTACCCGAGCCCGCCTGCAACTCGGCTTGGAGCCGGGTCAACCAAGGGCCATCTTCGTTTGGCTGGTAATCAACTTCGCCATCAAATCCACCAAGCACCTCGGCCCGCATGGCTTGCGCCTCTTCAGCAGGACGGGCTTGGGTCGACCAGAACAGAGTTTCGGCTTGTACGGCAGCTGCGCCAACAAGAATAGCCAAACCTGATACGGCACCCGCAAGTTTCGATTGAATGGACATGTTTTCCTCCGTTTGTCTGAGGCTGGCCAAAATCTGGCAACCTCCCTCCCTCGCCGACAATCTTGGATCAGTCTATGGCGAACGTTGGCACTATGATATATCGTTTTATCATGAGTCAAGTCGGATAGCCCGTTTATGCTTCCATATTTTACTTGAAGTATTCGATTTCGACTGCAAAATAGACAAAACGTTATATCTGCAAAAAAATCATCCATGGCGAAGAAACCCACCCTTTCCAGCGTTGCCAAAGAAGCTGGCGTGTCAGTACCAACTGTTAGTCAGGTCTTGCGCGACACAGGTCGAATTTCAGAAAAAACGCGTCAAAAAGTTTTGAGCGCGGCTAAGCGGCTTCGATACGTCCCAAATCACGCTGCGGCCACAATGCGATCGGGCGACAATCGCGAAATCGGCTTTATCCTTAACAAGTTGGCAAACCCGTTCAACGCGGAGGTCGTTAGCGGCGCTGTTAACCTGCTGGAGGCCGAGGGCTTTATGGTTTCGGTCCTCGATGCTCAAGGAGACCTTCAGCGCCAGGACCGCCTTCTGGAAGCCTGCATCAGATTTGGTCGACGTGGTCTGATATGGGTTCCGGCACTCAACACCAGCGGGGACGCGATGGGGCTTCTGGATGCTCACGGTGTTCCTGCTGTCACATTCATGCGAAAGGTGTCTCAGTCTCTGGATCACGTTGGTGTTCTAAACAAAGAGGCCCTCGTGCAGGCCACGCAACACTTGATTGATTTGGGGCACAGGCACATCGCCTACTTAGGCGGAACCGAACAGACGTCTGTGCGCGAAGAGCGCATCGCTGGTTATCTGAGTGCCTTGGGAAAATTGGGCGGCGTGCATCCGGTTATCTGGCCATGCGAAGAAACCAAACGCTCTGGTGTTGAAGCAATCACCGCACTTCGTCAGCAACACCCTGAGGTAACAGGCGTTGTTTGCAATGGCGATGTTGTTGCACTTGGGGCATGCTTTGGCTTGATCCAATCCAATTTGAAACCCGGGCGTGACTTTTCAGTAGTAGGTTTCGACGACATCGAAGATGCCGCCGTCTCGACGCCTGGCCTCACAACAATGGCGATCAACCCAAAAAAATTGGGTACGCGATTGGCCGAGATCCTTCTGGACCGCATGCGAACACCTGAAATGCCAGTTCGTCATTTCGAGTATTCTGCAACCCTGACAATTCGAGGAACATCAGGGGCAGCCTCTGACCAATAAAATGAACGTCTTGGTTGCTGTTGCGCGTCCATTCCGGGTAACGCACTGTACTGTCCGTCTTGCTATGGGCAAGCAACAGTTGGACAGCGCGCAAAGTACCCGTTTCTGATAGATCAACTTAGTCAACGCCGCTTTGGTGCGTCTGAGTGAATGGGTTCTCTGGCATGATGACACTCATCCAATCGCTTACACCTACTCTCGGACAAGCTTAGCGTATTGGCTCCGGGCCCAAGCTTCGACACCGCGCCGACGAACACATTATCCACTGCCATGATTGATCAACCGGTCTGCGGACGATGAAGTCGTCAGTTTGAGCTGATTGCCGCAAGGGGTCGTCTGCGAGGCGCGTGTCTGTGATCATGTTTTCGTTGTTTTTCCAGATGTGCGGTCATTTGACTGACCGCCAGAACCTCTTCAAACCCTTGTAAGGGTGCTCAGGAACGGCCGCGGGGAACAACCACGGGCATTGTGGGGCTCTCTCTTCTCGCGTTTTCGATAACAGCATAATGGCCGGCGAAGACAAAGGCAGATGCTCGCGCCGCGTCTGTGAGATGGCGGGAAAGCCCCGAAAGCGCCGGACATCCGGCCACCCGATCTGGCCCGGATTCTGCAACGGGTAGAAAAACCGCGCCGAAAACCGCAGCGGGTGTCAGCCACGCTGCGGCTTTGATCGTGATGCGAAGCGCCTAAACCTCGACTTTGACCTTGCCGATCGGGTTCGAGCAGCAGGCCAGAATGTACCCCGCGTCGATGTCGTCTTCCGAGATCCCTCCGTTGTGGACCATGTGGACCTCTCCGGCAGTTTTCTTGACCTTGCAGGTACCGCACACGCCGAAGGTACAGCCTGACGGAATGTTCAGGCCAACCGAGCGGGCGGCGGCAAGCACCGTGTCGGTCTCGGCAACCTTGGCCGTCACGCCCGAGGTCGCGAACAGGATCTCGGCGCTGCTGTCGTCGTCCAGAACAACGTCATCCAACTCGGGCTGATCCGCCTCGGTTTCCACCGGCGCGCCGAAGCTTTCCTGATGGTAGTTGTTCATATCAAAACCAAGACCGGCCAGCGCGTCGCGTACTGCTTGCATGAAGGGCTCAGGACCGCAGCAATAGACTTCGCGCTCAAGGTAATCCGGCGCCATCAGGCCCAGCATCAATTGGTTGAACTGACCCTGATATCCCGTCCATGGGCGGTAGCGGTCCGGCTCTTCCACCACGAATTTCAGGTCCAAACCATCCGTGCGGCTGGCCATCTGTTCCAAGCGCTGGCGGAAGATGATCTCGGATGGCCTTTTGGCGCAGTTGATGAAGACAACGTCCAGATCGCGGCCTTCGTCCCACATGCAGGTGGTCATCGACATCATCGGGGTGATGCCCGAGCCAGCCGAGATAAACAGGAACTTGCGCGCATCGCTCAACGCGTTGGTGAACAGGCCCGCGGGCCCAATGGCCTTGATCCGCATGCCGGGTTGAAGATTGTCCAGCATCCAGCGCGTGCCGATACTGTCGGGTTGCGCTTTGGCGGTGATGGTGATCGACCGCGGCCGCGACGGCGACGATGAGATCGTGTAGGTGCGATGCACAACGCCTCCGGGCTGGCCGGGCGCCGGAATCTCGAGCGTCAGGAACTGACCGGGGTGATAGGCGAACTGCGCCCCCGAGGGGGCCCGGAACGAAAAGCTGGCAGTGTTCGGCATCTCGGGCACGACCGAGACACATTCCAGCATCTCTCCATCTTGCCAGACGGCTGATGAAAGCGTGTTCAGGTCTTTCATCAGACTTACTCCGCCGCAATGGAGTCAGGGGCCAGGCGGGCCGACACTGTGTTGCAATACCAATCCACGAATTGCAGCACGCCGGATTCCTGAATGGCTGAATATGGGCCGGGCACATAGGCCGGGCTGTTGATGCCCTGCTGGTTGTCCTCGACCACCTGTCGATCTTCGTCATTCGTGGCGACCCAGACTTCGGTCAGGCGTTTCACGTCATAGTCAACGCCTTCAACCGCATCCTTGTTGACCAGCCATTTGGTCGTGACCTCGGTCTCTGTCGGGCCGATCGGCGTGACGCGGAAAACAATCGAGTGATCGGCAAGAAAGTGGTTCCACGTGGTCGGATAGTGGAACTTCAAAAGCGATCCCGCATCCGCAAAGGGCGACCGGCCCAACCAACGGCGCACGGCGGATTTCCCGTCCATCGTATAGCTCTCGGCCCCTTCTTTCAGTGGCATCCGCGCCAGTCTATATTGGCCGTCCTCGTGCAGATGGAACTGCGATGGCATACCCGCAGCCTGGCACCTGTCGAAATGGGCTTGCATGTAGGCTGGGGTTTCACCGCCTTCGATCCCCGTCACGCCCGGATCATCAGGGAAGGTCCGGCACAGCGCAGGGTGGTTGCCGC
Source organism: Ruegeria sp. HKCCD6604 (assembly GCF_013110635.1). NCBI lineage: Bacteria > Pseudomonadati > Pseudomonadota > Alphaproteobacteria > Rhodobacterales > Roseobacteraceae > Ruegeria > Ruegeria sp. HKCCD6604. The sequence continues at coordinate 124,429 of NZ_WVQW01000002.1, forward strand.
CGCAGTGATAGCACTCGCGATTGTTTTCCCAGACCAGCTTCCAGTTGCCGTTCTCGATGATCGTGCTTTCGAAGGCGATCTTGGCATTCGCAAGATCATGCGGCTCAAGATACGGGCGCGCGATATTGGCGAACGTGTCAAAATCCGGGGCGACATCCGCCAGACAGATATACACCAGCCCGGCAAGCTCGCGGCAATGAACCGTCTTCAAACCATGCTGTCTGGGATCAAACTCCGGCCCCATGTCGCGGGCCCACAGCAATGAGCCGTCAAGCTCGTAGGTCCATTGATGATACGGGCAAACCAGCTTCGGCGCGTTGCCTTTTGCCGCCTTGCATATGATCGAGCCGCGATGGCGGCAGGTGTTGTGAAACGCCCGGATCTGGTTGTCGGCGCCACGCACGATGATCATGCGATAGGCACCCACGTTGTATGTTACATAGTCGCCGGCTTTCACCAGTTCACAGGCCGGAATGGCAAAGAGCCACTCACGATAGTGGATGGCTTCCAGGTCGGTCTGAAAGATCTCGGGGTCGGTATAAAAGGCCCGTTCCAGAGCATAGCCCGGGATTCGACGCGCCAACAGGTTTTGGACATTGTTCACTTCTGGCTCTCCTGCCGCGCCCCGCGGCATTGCTTGGGCAGATGACAGGGAGGAACCGTCCGGAGGCGCGCGAGGACCACGTCCGAAACCCGTGCCCCCACCGCCACCCGCGGTTTGACATATCTGCAAGGCTGGTTTCCGGACTTGAAAGGGGCTTGCACCCGGTTGCGACACCTTCCCGGGATCCTCGTCCCAGTGGTTGATTGTCGAACCTGACCTTCCTTACCGTTGCGGGGGCAGTGCCGGAATTCCACCGGCTTCCCAATTCTCCGCTGTCTGAGAATCAAACAGCGGCACCTCACGATGGCAGCCTACTTTTTACCCGCTTGGGCGCTGAAATGCTTGCGACATTTCCGGTTTCAAAACAGACATGGAAATTTTCCGGCAGCGTGGACGGCGCCGGGATCACGGTCCTTGGCACAGGGGCGTGGCAGGCCCGCCAGCACGGCGTTCTGCAGGGGCCAATGGCCTTGCGATGGATGCGGCCACGTCTGACATCGGCGCCGTCAAATTGTCCCCCAACCGCGACGGCGAAGGCCCGGCTGCTCTGATCAGAAACGAAACGCTGCGCGTCGCCTGAGCATGGCTGGAAAAGAGAGTGTCGGGCCAAATGAAGGAGGTTTGCAGCAAGCCCTTTTGGGTGAAGTTGTTCCGTTCGGGATAGTGCTGGCTTGCCATGGGGCAGGTGAAGAAGGTGAATATCCGTCATGCGAGAGTTGCCAGTCCATCCTGTCAACGGCCGGTAGAAAACCTCATTTTGTCCATAAAAAATTGTCTTTTTCGGGAAAAACCATTACGTTTTCCGAAAATGGTGGAAAACACCGGAGGCAGTAAGAGAGCAGATGCCAAAACCGAAAACAGGTGTTTTGCGGACAACAGTTCCTTCACGCCTCATGGGAAAACGGGATGGTCTGTTTTTCCTCTGGGGGCAGATAGAACGCGCGCGCTTGAAGGTCGAGTGCAGCGAACGCGCCGAGGGCGCGGCCTCGGACGGGCCAAGGGCAAACACGGCCGGTGAGGTCAAGGGATCGACGACAGCATTGGTGGACGAATTTATTTTCTACTGACTTTTGTGATGAAACCGGGCCTGGTGGCCCTATTTCTTCTCGAAGAACAGAATGACTTCACCCAGACGGACGCCATAGCGCGAGACATACGCGCGGTTCAGCAGACGGTCGTCATCCAGCAGCCACATCCAGTCGTCGAATTTGACACGCATGGTCCCGTCCTTGATCGGCAGGTCGATCTTGTATTTCCAGTTGAACGTATCCCCGCGTTCAATCCCGCTGGCGGTGCCCAGCACGCCAGGAGCCGTGCCGGTCCACGTATCCTCTCCGGTTTTGGTCAATGTCCAGATGCGTTGTTCCGTCGCGCCATCGTCGTAGACGAAGTCTTCGACCAGGGTCAGGGTTTCGCCGTCCCATGTCCCGTCGATATCAACCGTGAATCTGCGGGGGATATTTCCCAAAACATCCTGAAACTGACCGTAGGCCACTGTTGTGCCCTCAAAAAACTCTTCCAGGTTCAACTGCCGGTCCGACAGAAACGTTTTTGGTACCTTCGGTTTGCTGGAGCAGGCGGCAAGAAGCGCAAGGCTTACGATGGCGACGCAGGCGATGAAAGAGCGAAAGGTGATCATTGCAACGGCTTCCTTTCCGAAGTCGCGTCATACCCGTTTGACCCACTTGAATGAATCGGTTTCGAACTGGGGCTTGGACGCATTGTGGCGATCAGTTCCGCGACCTTGACGCCAAACTTGCGCATCTCGGACCGATTCATGATGACGCCGGTTTCTGTCAGATACATCCAATCGGTGACATCCAACGTATGTCCACCGGCGTCATCTGGCAGAATGATGCGATAGGTCAGTTTTACCGTGGACCCCGAGATGATGCCCCGACCTTCGCCCACGATATCATCCGCCATTGCCGTGAACGTGTTGCCGGTTCCCAGCGTCAGGTACCATTTGCGCGTCATCTGTTTTCCGTTGGAATAGGTGAAGTATTCGGTCAGAGTGCCCGAGTTGCCTTGCCATTCGCCGAACATGCGCGCGACAAAACTGTTCGACATTTTGCCATTGGGGCCATAGATCAGGCCCTCGGACAAGATCTCTCCGTTCAGGTGTTTTTTCAGCGAAAAATTTGGCCCGGTGCCGCTGTAATCGGACGGCGATTGCGCGCGAAAGCTCAGCAGCCTTGCGCGGATGAAGACAGCGGTCAGAAGGACCAGAAGGATGATGGTGAAAGCGTTCATTTGCTTGTGACCTCGGTGGGCAGGGTCAACACCATCCCGAACGCTCCGACTTTCAGGATACAGGGCAGCACCGCATAGGCAAGATTGAGTGTATCCAGCGCCTGTGCGGAATTGGTTTGACCGGGGGTGAAACCGCTGCGTTCCAGCAGCGGCAGAGTGAAAAAGGCAGCCAGGGCGAGGCCCAGTTTGCCAGCGAAGGACCAGACGCCAAACGCGGCTGATGCGTTCAGCCCGGCCCGGGTAAGGACGATCGAGAACATGGCCGGCAACACGACCATATCTGCGCCCAGCGCCGCGCCCGAGGCGAGACAGATCATTGCAAAACCCGCAAGATTTCCTGCACTCAGTGTGGCAGCGCCGATAAAGCCGGCAATCGAGAGCGGCATGGCGATGATCAGAGTCTGTTTCGGGCCAATTCTGTTGCTGAGCTTTGCCCAGAGCGGGACGCTCGCGCCTGCGCTCAGGAAAAACAGGATCAACAAAGGACCCGCCTTGCCCGGCAGTTGCAGCCGGTCTTCCACAAAAAACAGAAACAGGGTGGAGGTTATGGCAACCGGGAGGCTGTTGACCAAAGCCAGCGCAAGAAGGCGCAAGCCACCGGCCTGACCCAGACCTGCAAAGGACAGGCCTGATCCGGTGATCGGTCTGCGTCGCCAGATCGGGATCGTCAGTATCAAGGTCAGAACGGACAGCAGCCCCAGAAACGCTCCGAATGCGGGGTAGCCTTGGGAGTGTGCCCCGAAAGCGACCAACAGGGCCGGAGCGCTGGCTGCGATGACCACCCCGGTCAACTGCCCGCCTTCACGATAGGCGGCCAGTGTCATCAGCTCTTGCGGATCGGTTCGCTTCGCCAGAGTTGCGCTGCGACCATACAGAAGAATGGTTCCCAGGCTGTACGCCGAGAACAGCAAGATCAGGATCGCGACCAGTTCCGGCACGCTGGCACCCTGCGGCAGATTGAAAAGCAGGGGAAACCCGATTGCCAGCCCCAAAGCCGCCATCGCCGCAAATGCAAGCTGGCCGCCGGGCCATCGGTCGATTGCCCAACCGATCAGCGGATCCTGCACCAGATCCACCAAACGGATCACCAGCAGCACCGTACCAATGACCCCAAGGCCAATACCCAGGTTCACGGCTGCAAAGCGCGGCAAGTGGATATAAAGCGGGATACCCGCCGCAGCGAGCATCAACGCATAGAGACTGACCCGGGGATAGAGCATCACCGCCCCTGTAGCCTGCGCGTGAAGGACGCGGACCGCGTGTTGTCTCCCAGGAACACGGACATGAAACTGCGCTTGATGCCCGGATACGCCATGGTGCAGGTCTTTTGCCCGTTCAGCCAGAAACTGACCTTGTCGGGACCATCAGAAACCGCCAGATAGCTGTCCCCTTTTGCCACGGCATTGAAACACCGGTTCAGTTGGTCGCGAACGGGTGCTGACCGGCCGATGCGGTCCATCTCGTCCAGGGTCGAGTTGACCAGCGCTTTCTTCTTGATGTTCTTGCGATAGGTCAGTTGCAGGGCGATATCTTCGCTCCAACTGAACGGCGCACCTTTGGGCGTATAGAGTTTGGCGTCATAGATCGGCAAACCCAGATACCGGAACGTCGCGGTTCCGCGCAGTTGGGCATCGTTCAGTTCTTCCGTGACCGGCGACGCAACCAGCCCATTGGGGATCAGCAAGGAAAGTGCAAGAAACGCTGTGCGCCATATCGCCTTATTCAGCGGCAACAGATAGGGCCGGGTCTTTCCCAGGAATGCCATTGTCAGCTCCGATGGTTTGCGGGGCGCCATTTATTCGAGCAACGACATGCATCGCGCTGGCTATCCCGTCTTCGTGAAATCCGTGCCGGTTGTAAGCACCGGCAAACCAAGTTCGGTTCTGTCCCTGCATCTCGCGGATTTGCCCTTGCGCCTTCAGGGCGGCCTTGTCGAAGACCGGATGGGCAAATTCAACCTGGTCATAGATCTTTTCCGCGGGAATTTCTGATGGAGCGTTCAGCGTTACAAACAGCGGGTCACTGTCCGGAATGTTCTGAAGCCGGTTCATCCAGTAGGTTACCCCCACATCTCCGGCTTGCGAACGATAGGTCCAGCTTGACCAGCAGGCGCGCCGCTTTGGCATCTGACCTGGGTCACAATGCAATGTGGCCGTATTGGGCTGGTAGCGGATTGCGCCCAATGCAGCGGCTTCCGCGGGGGTCGCGCCATCACCCAAAATGGAAAGCGACTGGTCCGAATGGGTGGCCAGGATGATTTCATCGAACTGATCCACGGCGCCCTGGCTGTGGATGGTGACGCCCATCTCGTCACGGGATACATTCTGAACAGGGCTGGCCAGACGTATTTCTGCCGTCCGCGCACGAAGGGCCGCGTCGATCCGGCGGACATACTCTATGCTGCCGCCTTTGACCGTGTACCATTGATGCTGGTTTGCGCGACCACTTGCCAGCAAAGCGTGATTGCGGAAAAACTGCACCAAAGAGCGTGCGGGGAACTGGTCCACGAACTCGACCGGCGTAGACCAGATGGCACCGCACATCGGCATCAGATAATTGTGCCGGAACCAGTGACCCAGCCGCAGCTGGTCCACCAATTCGCCAATCGTGGTGTCATCGTCCTTGGCGGCTTCGGGGGCTTCTTTGCCAAACCGCAGAATATCAGCGATCATTTTATAGTAAGCCGGACGCGCCAGATTGCGCTTTTGAGCGGTCAGTGTGCGCAGATTGTTCAACCCGTATTCAATGCGGCCATTGTCGATTGTCGCGCCAAAACTCATCTCGCTTTCGATCACGGGCACGCCCAGCTCATCAAACAGCCGGGTCAGGTAGGGATATGTCGCATAGTTGAAGACGATGAAGCCCGTATCGACCGGTTGATCCCCGTTCTTTCCGGCCATCACCGTGCGGGCATGGCCACCAAGCCGAGGTTCGGCCTCATAGACTGTCACGTCGTTGTTTTCTGAAAGATAGTAAGCGGCGGAAAGTCCCGAAATGCCTGCACCTACAATCGCGATTTTCTTCCGTACACCCCGGGGTTCGTCGAACATTCCAGCCTCTTTATGTGACAGTTTACAAAAAGATACGCAGGGTAGGCACAAGTGGATCAATCCGATTAGAAGTTTTTAACAGATGCACTACTTTGTGGCTTCTGGTTTGAGCTTCCGTGACCTGCGCTACCGTTTTGATCCGAAGCGGATGCGAGGCCGTATTATGGTGAAACACAACTGAATCGGCCCACACATGAGCAGCTTTGACGGCAAAACCATTTGGATCATCGGCGCAAGCGAAGGGCTGGGTCGCGCTTTGGCGCATGCGCTTGGCCAACAGGGTGCTTCCCTGATCCTGTCTGCGCGCAATCTTGAGCGGTTGTCCGAACTGTGTTCTGAACTGCCGGATGCGCGCGCGATCCGGTGCGATGTGACCGAGTTAGACTCTGTTCGTTCAGCTGTTGCCGAGGCGGGGCATGTCGACGGGCTGGTTTACAATGCAGGTGCGTATGACCCCATGCGTTCGGCCGAATGGGACACCGAGGCGTCGCTCAGGATGAGCGATGTGAACTATCTGGGTGCGCTACGGGTTCTGGGTGAAACCGTTCCGGGTTTTGTCCGGGCAGGCCAGGGAGAGGTTACTTTGATCGGGTCACTGGCCGGGTATCACGGGCTGCCCGCCGCAATCGGGTACGGAGCCAGCAAGGCCGCGCTGATTTCTCTGGCCGAGACGATGCGACACGACCTGGCGGGTACGGGCGTGACGGTGCGTATCGTCAATCCGGGCTTCATCAAAACCCGCCTGACCGAAAAGAACGGTTTCAAGATGCCGATGCTGATGTCGCCCGAGGATGCGGCGGATCGCGTGGTCAATGCGATGGCGCGTCGCCGTTTCCGTACGGATTTTCCGGCACCGTTTTCCTGGTTCATTCGTCTGATCGACTGTTTGCCGGATCTGCTAGTTTATCGTGGAAAATAGACTCTAACAAAACTGCCCCTGACAGAACCAGCCTGCGGACATCGCGCCCCCGTGGCCATAGAACAACCACAGGCGCTCGCCTTGTTCTGTCACCACCACCCAGTAATCGCGTACCCCGCTGCGCCAGTTGGGGTCATCCAGCCACCATTCCGGCGCGATGCGTTCCGGGCCGGTGGCCTGCGCCAGTTGCCAGTCTCGTCCACGCCAGCGAAAGGTGCAGGGCACATTCGGGGTTTCCGGGGCCATCACGGGTTCGGGCTGCCACATCTGCAAGGGGCGGGGGCGCGGCGGGGCAGGCCAGTCGCGCGCGGGTTCCGACCAGGCCGCCGCCAGCGTTTGCGCCGTTTTCTCGGGGATATGAGAGGCCGCAGGATGCCGCCGGGTGATCGCGTCCAGCCCGACCCGCGCGCCCAGCTTGGCCGTAAGGTCATCCACGGCTGTATTGCCCTCAAGCCGGTTGCAGGCCACGCGGCGCGCTTCGGCATGACCGGCGATGGTGCGGGCGTGGATGGGTTCTGTCTGGATCGCTTCAAGCCGCAGCAAGTCGATGCCATAGCCTGCGTCGATCTTGTCAACTTTCATCTCTAACAAAGGGCGAATGCGATTTTTGTCATAGGTCGGACGGGCCAGGCCGATCTCGATGATTTCAGCGGCCTGATCCGCACGGTGGGCTTCCAGACGCAGCGTGCGGGCCCCGCGCCCCTTCTCTTCCAGTTTGGTGCAGAGCGTTGGCAGAATCCGATCGACAGCGGCCATCACGTCTTCGACCAGGCCAATCGGGTTGGGCAGAGTCATCCGCACCGCAAAGTGATGTGGCGGACGGGCGGGCGAGACCGGCTCGGGCGCGCTGCCCATGGCCTGATCCAGGCGCAACACCAGCCCGCGGCCGAACCGCCGTGCCAAACTGGCACGCGGCTGGCCCAGCAGATCACCGATCCGGCGCAGGCCTAGGCGGTTCAGTTGCGCCACGGTCTGATCGTCCAGCCGCAGCGCCGCGATGGGCAGGGGGCTGAGCGCGCCATAGGCCTGCCCCGGCGCGGCAATCCGCGCGCCACCGCCCAGCGCCATCACCTGTGGCGCGGCCCCGCCCCTGGTCCAGTGCCGCCGCTTGCTTGCCCGGGCGCGGGTGGCGCGGGCCTCTTGGTTGATGGCGTCGCCGTTGCGGTCAGACGTGGCCTCTTGCCCGGCATAGCGGGCCAGCGCCCAGGCCGCGCCCAGCGTGTCGGCGATACCCATCTGCACGCTCAGGCCCATGTCGGCGCAGTCGGTCTCAAGCACGCTCAGCAAGGTCTCTTCACCGCCGAACAGATGGGCACAGCCTGACAGGTCAACGATCAGGCCATCGGGGGCCTCTTCGGCCACCCATGGGCTGAACTTGCCCGCCCAGCGGCGCAGCGCGGTCAGAAACGCAGCCTCGGCCGGGGCGTTGCGAGGGCGGGTGATCAAGCTGGCGCACATGGCATGGGCATCGCGTACCGGCTGACCCACGCGCAATCCGGCGGCCTGTGCCTCGGCATTCAACGACGTGACGATCTGCATGCTCGACTGTTCGGCCACAACGGCCAAAGGCCCGGCATGCAGGCCCCGCGCGGCGCGGACCAGCCGTTCGGCCCCCAGACGGGGAAACCACAGCGAAAGAATTCGGCGTTTGGGCATCGGCAGGCATCATTGATGTTCTTATTTTGTTCTTAATTCAGAATCACCTGCCGAGTCCACGCTTACCCGCAGGTCAGACGCTGAATAACACCGGTGTCGTTCACATAGACGTTCAGCCTGTCGATACGGTAATCCTGTGTGGCGATGTCATCCGGGCCCAAAACACGAGACCGTTCGGGAAGGTCGGCTTGAATCGTTGATACGGGCTGACCGACCGTTTCGGCAAAGGGCTCGCCCTTGCAAAATGCCAGATCAACAGGAGCGTCTTCTGAGGTGGTGGCGACATCCTGCGGAACGCTTGTGTCTGCGCAGGCCGCCAGAAAGATAAAGATCGGTAAAAAACGGTGCATTGGCGTTCCTCATTCTGGCAATGTCGTTTCTGCAATATCAAACAATTAGCCAACCTGCCAAGAAAGCACAGTTGAAAACACCCTGTATTTGACGCAGGGTCGGGGCAAAAGTGACAGGGAGATAAGTACCATGCGTACCCGTGCTGCCGTCGCCGTACAGGCGGGCAAACCTTTGGAAGTGATGGATGTGAACCTTGAAGGCCCAAAGGCGGGCGAGGTTCTGGTTGAAATCAAGGCCACTGGCATCTGTCATACGGATGAATTCACCTTGTCGGGCGCCGACCCCGAAGGCCTGTTCCCGGCCATTCTGGGCCACGAGGGCGCCGGCGTGGTGGTCGAGGTCGGACCGGGTGTGACCAGCCTGAAGCCAGGCGATCACGTGATCCCGCTCTACACCCCCGAATGCCGTGAATGTGAATACTGTCTGCATCCCAAGACCAACCTGTGCCAGGCCATTCGCGAGACGCAGGGCCAGGGCCTGATGCCCGATGGCACCTCGCGGTTTTCGACGCTGGATGGCGATCCGATCCTGCATTACATGGGCTGCTCGACCTTCTCGAACCACACGGTTCTGCCCGAGATTGCACTGGCCAAAGTGCGCGAGGACGCGCCGTTCGACAAGATCTGCTATATCGGCTGCGGCGTGACCACCGGTATCGGCGCGGTGATCAACACCGCCAAGGTGGAAATCGGCAGCCGCGCCATCGTGTTCGGTCTGGGCGGGATCGGTCTGAACGTGATTCAGGGCCTGCGTCTGGCCGGGGCCGATCAGATCGTCGGCGTCGACCTGAACCCCGCCAAGGTTGAGATGGCCACCAAGTTCGGCATGACCGATTTCGTCAACCCGTCCGAGGTCGAGGGCGATCTGGTGCCCTATCTGGTGAACCTGACCAAGGGCGGCGCGGATTACACCTTTGATGCAACAGGCAATGTGCAGGTGATGCGCGCGGCGCTGGAATCGGCGCATAAAGGCTGGGGTGAGTCGATCATCATCGGCGTCGCACCCGCAGGGGCCGAGATCTCGACCCGTCCGTTCCAGCTGGTCACAGGCCGGTCGTGGCGCGGCACCGCTTTCGGCGGTGCACGTGGGCGCACGGACGTGCCCAAGATCGTCGACTGGTACATGGAAGGGAAGATCGAGATCGACCCGATGATCACCCACACCATGGGTCTGGACGACATCAACACCGGCTTCGACCTGATGCATAAGGGCGAAAGCATCCGGTCGGTGGTGATTTACTGACAACCAGAAACTGCAAGGGCGGGGTTTAACCCGCCCTTTTTGTCTCCTATCTTCAGGATATTGATAAATATCTGAATAGAGGGACTAAATTGACCACTGAAGCAACGGAACGCCTGGCCGTTCTGATTGACGCCGAGAATGTTCCGGCAAAGCATGTTGCCGAGATTTTCGAAGAAGTTGCCACATTGGGTGAGGCAAGCCTGCGCCGGATCTACGGAGATTTCTCGGGCGGTACCCCGCAAGGCTGGAGTGCTGAGAAGCTGGCGGAATATGCCATCGTTCCGCACCAGCAATTCGCCAATACCACTGGCAAGAACGCCGGGGACATCGCCCTTGTGATTGATGCCATGGACATATTGCATTCTGGCCGGTTCGGTGGGTTTGTACTGGTGTCGTCAGACAGCGACTTTACCCGACTTGCCAGCCGGATCCGAGAACAAGGGTTGAGCGTGTTCGGGATCGGCGAGGAAAAGACGCCAAAAGCCTTTGTCGCGGCTTGCAACCGGTTCATCTACATCGAGAATATCAAAAAGGAGGAGGTGCAGGCGAACGATTCCCCGGAGAAAGCTAAGAAGCCCTCTGCCAAACAAGAGCTGAACCATGCTTATCAGTTGATCCGGAATGTCGTGCTCAAATCCGAGGAACCGGACGGATGGGCGGGCCTTGGCTGGGTCGGCAGTCAGCTCAGCATGAACTATCCGGATTTTGACACGCGAACCTACGGCTTCAAGCGGCTGAGCGACTTGGTACGAGCCACCGGGAAGTTCGAGGAAACAGGCGAAAACGGTGGCCGGAAGATCAGACTGAAAGATCAGTAGCGGCCGCCCTACGACCCTGGCCGCGCCGAGGCGCCGGTGTCGGAACGCGGCGAGCGGACACGCAGAACCGGCTTGTTCGGCGATACATTGGCCCGGCTCTCGCGCCAGACAACGAACACACCGGACGCGATGATGATGCTGGCCCCGACTGCGACCCACATGTCGGGCGTTTCGCCAAAGAACATCATGCCGAATATCGTGGCCCAGATGATCTGGCTGTACTGGCTGGGCGCGACCACGCCGGCGGGTGCAGCGCGATAGGCCAGGATGATCAGGTGCTGGGCGATCACGGAAAACACGCCGACCAGCGCCATCATGGCCAGATGCAACAGGGACGGCGGCTGATAAACGGCCGGTTGGGCCAGGCTCATGACCACGATCGCCAGCAGCATCGGATACAGGATCAGGACGGCCGAGCGTTCCTCGTTCCCGATCTTGCGCACCAGCACGGATGCGAAGGCGCTGCAGAATGCGGCCATCAGGGCGGCCAGATGGCCGAGCGTGATATCCGTTGCGCCGGGGCGCAGAACGATCAGCACCCCGATCAGACCCACGCCAACCGCAGCCCAGCGCTGGGCCCGGACGACTTCGCCCAGTATCGGAATCGACAGGACCGTGACGATCAGCGGGAAAGAAAACAGCAACGAATAGACCTCGGCCAGGGGCAGGACCGAAAAGGCATAGAACGCGCAGGACATGGCCGTGACCATCAGACCCGAGCGCAGCAACACCAACCAGGGGTGATGCGGCCGGAAGTTGCCCGTGGTCCGGTCCGTCAAGATCGTCACGGCCATCGGGACAAAGGAGAACAGCGTGGCAAAAAAGATGATCTGCATCACCGAGTAGGTCCCGCCCAGCGTCTTGATCAGCGCGTCATGGGTGGCAAAGACCGCAAAGCCCGCGAATGCATAGCCAAGACCCCGGAGGGTGGTGTTCTGAGTGCTCATGGGTCGGCCTCGGGTGATGTGTCGATGTGAAGGGGCAGCGCAAAAGGGGCTGTCTTGTCTCTGACTAACCCTATTTTCTCGACCCGCATAGCCCCTAATTTACCGCTAACATCGCAAGGCAGCCATGACGTGGGCTCAACGCAGGATCGGTGGCGCGTCCTTGGGCTGGCGGGCCGATTGCACCCCGGCCTTCATCCCAACACCGATGCGGCGCGCCAGAGCGACCCATGGTGTGGCGGTTTCCGGAGGCAGGGTCTCGGTGGCGACCTTTTCGAATAGGTCCAGCCAATGGGCGAACATCTCGGGCTTTACGTCCGGTCGTTCGATATGCACCCGCTGCGGGTTGCCGTCATAGCTGCGCTCGAACAGGATGGCGTTGCGCCAGAAGGATGCGATCTTTTCCTCATGCGCGGGCCAGTCGGTGACATGGTTGGCGAATACCGGGCCAAGTACCGCGTCCTGCCGCACTCGGGCGTAAAAGGCGCGAACCTGTGCGTTGATCTGCTCGGGCGTCGCGGGAAAGCGCGGCGGAAGGGTTGGTCTGGTCATGGTGGCCTGTTTTCGACTCTGTTTTTTGGCAGATAGGCGGTTCCGGCGTTATGTGACAGAGGTGGTATTGTCGCGCTGCCCTGGCGTCAGCAGGTGCCGCAGCAGAGCCACGGGATGCGCCCGCAGGCTCAGGCGGGTGGCGACGTAATCCTCGACCACCTGTTCGCCCAGCGACATCCGGGGCAGATGGGCGGCGGGCTCGTCCAGCGCCTCGCCTTCCAGATCCTGCGCGAACAGCGGCAGGGGCCTGGCGGTGGCGATCGCCTTGGCCTGCCACAGCGCCTCGCGCCGGGTCAGGCCGCAGGCGGCAAAGGCATCGGCCTCGGCCAGACGCTCGATCACCGAGGGGCCAAGGCCCGCGCGGCGCCAGACGTCGTCAACCTGATGATAGCCATTGCCGCGCGCGGCGGTCAGCCAGCTGGCGTCCTCCTCGCTCAGGCCCTTGATCTGGCGAAAGCCCAGCCGCAGGGCCAGCCCGCCATGGCCGTCGGGCTCCATCACGTTGTCCCAGAAGCTGGCATTGATGCAGACCGGGCGCACCTGCACGCCATGTTCGCGCGCATCGCGCACGATTTGGGCGGGGGCATAGAACCCCATCGGTTGCGAGTTCAGCAGCGCGCAGGCGAAGATGCCCGGATGGTGGCACTTGATCCAGGCGCTGGCATAGACCAGCAGCGCAAAGCTGGCCGCGTGGCTTTCGGGGAAGCCGTAGGAGCCGAACCCCTCGATCTGCGAGAAACAGCGCTCGGCAAATTCGGCGCCATAGCCGTTGCGCTGCATCCCGCGCAGGAACAGGGTGCGGAATTCGCTGACATTGCCGTGTTTCTTGAAGGTCGCCAGCGACCGCCGCAGCCGGTCGGCCTGTTCGGGGGTGAAGCCCGCGCCGACGATGGCGATCTGCATCGCCTGTTCCTGAAACAGCGGCACGCCCAGCGTCTTGCCCAGCACCTCGCCCAGTGCGTCCGAGGGGAAGCTGACCTCCTCCTCTCCGTTCCGGCGGCGGATATAGGGATGCACCATGTCGCCCTGGATGGGGCCGGGGCGGATGATGGCGACCTCGATCACCAGATCATAGAAATTGCGCGGCCGCATCCGGGGGAGGAAGTTCATCTGCGCACGTGATTCCACCTGGAACACGCCCACCGAGTCTGCCTTGCACAGCATGTCATAGACCGCCGGGTCCTCGGGCGGCAGGGTGGCGAGCGTATAGCTGGTCTGATGATGCTGGCCGATCAGGTCGAAGGCCTTGCGGATGCAGGTCAGCATCCCCAGGCTCAGAACATCGACCTTGAGGATGCCCAAGGAATCGATGTCATCCTTGTCCCAGCAGATGACGGTGCGGTCCTCCATGGTGGCGTTCTCGATGGGCACCAGCTCGTCCAGACGGCCCTCGGTGATGATGAACCCGCCCACATGCTGGGACAGGTGGCGAGGGAACCCGTTGATCTGATGCACCAATGTTAGAGTCTGTTTCAGGCGGCGATCCTCGGGGTCGAGGCCGATTTCGCGCATCCGTTCCGCCTCGAGCCCCGAGGCCGAGAAGAACCCCCACAGCTGCGAGGACAGGGCGGAAATCGTGTCCTCGGTCAGGCCCATGGCGCGGCCCACCTCGCGGATGGCGCGCTTGCCGCGATAGTGGATCACCGTGGCGCACAGCCCCGCGCGGTGGCGGCCATAGCGTTCATAGATGTGCTGGATCACCTCTTCGCGGCGCTCATGTTCGAAATCGACGTCGATGTCGGGCGGCTCGTCCCGCGCCTCGGAGACGAAGCGCTCGAACACCATGGTGCCCATTTCGGGGCTGACCTCGGTGATGCCGAGACAGAAACAGACGACAGAGTTCGCCGCCGAGCCGCGCCCCTGGCACAGGATACCGCGCGAGCGGGCGAAATGGACGATGTCGCGGACGGTCAGGAAATAGGGTTCGTATTTCAGCTTGCCGATCAGCGTCAGTTCATGCGCCAGCATCTTTTTGGCTTTCTCGGACGCCCCGGCGGGATAGCGCCATTTCAACCCTTCATGCGCCAGCCGATGCAGGCGCTGGGTCGGGGTTTCCTTGTCGCTGCCCTCGCTGGGATATTCATAGCGCAGCTCGTCCAGCGAGAATGTGAGTTCCTGGCTGAGCGCATAAGCGCGGGCCACGGCGTCCTCAAAGCCCTTGAAGATGCGCAGCATCTCGGGTTCCGAGCGCAGGCGCTGTTCGCCATTGGCCAGCGCGTGGCGGCCCAGATCGTCCACCTTGCGGCGCAGGCGGATCGCGGTCAGCACATCGGCCAGCCGGCGGCGCGACCCGTGATGCATCATCGGTGCGGCGCTGGCGATTGTGGGCAGGCCCAGATGATATGATTCAGTCTCTAACAAATGGAAAAATGCCGCATCCGCCCCGTCATAGCGGGGATGCATCAGCAGATGCATGCGCCCGGTAAAGCGGCGCGTCAGCTGTTGCGCCTGTGTTCGCCACCCGCTCGCGCCGCCGCTCGGACGGCCCGCCTGTGGCCAGAGTAGCAGGTGCAGACCGTCGGAAAACTCCAACAGGTCGGACAGGTGCAGGATGCACTCGCCCTTGGCCGCGCGCAGCCGTCCGGTGGACAGGAGGCGGCACAGGCTGGCCCAGCCCTGCCGGTTGATGGGCAGGGCGGTGACGGGCGGGGCATCGGTAAAAATCAGCCGCGCCGCCGGGATCAGGCGCGGCACTGCATGCACCGGGAACGAGGGTGGTTTCGGGATGTGATCGGGGCAGGGCGGGCCGATGGGCGTGTTCTGCTCCTCCCACGCGCGGCGCTCGCGCACCTTGCGGGCGATCTCGCGCGCCTGGGTATGGGCGCGGGCGATGCCGGCCACCGAGTTGTCATCGGCGATGGCGATGGCGGGCAGGCCCAGGGTGACGGCGCGCTCCATGTACTCCTCGGGGTGCGAAGCCCCGGTGAGGAAGGTGAAGTTCGACGTGATCGACAGCTCGGCATACATGGCGATTCCACATTATATTCACGTTTTGTTCTTTTTCGAGTCCTTTGCGCAGGAAACGGGTCGCCTGGACCAGGCCAGGCGCGCATGGTTGCAGAAAAAGGAGACCTGATATGTTCAAGATCACCGCTCTGCCCACTGACGAAGTCCGCGCCCTTCAGGCAGGTCAACCTGATGCATATGGCGCCGCGCCCGAGCGCGCCGTTTCGTCGGGGGCTGGCAATCCCTGTCGCCACTGCCTGAAGAACATTCCCGAAGGCGCAAAGATGCTGATATTGGCGCATCGCCCTTTTTTAGAGCCACATCCATACGCTGAAACAGGGCCGATCTTTCTGTGCGCAACGCCTTGCGAGCGCTATGAAGACGACGCCCTGCCCGAGATCTTGACCACTGCACCCGACTATCTGATCAAGGGGTATGGACCAGATGACCGGATCGTCTATGGCACCGGGGCAATCACGCCCAAAGATCAGATCGGCGCAAAAGTCAGCGATATTTTTGCCCGCCTGGACGTGGCCTATATTCACGTCAGATCGGCGCGGAACAACTGCTACCAAGCACGGATCGACCGGGTTTAGAGCTTGACCCGGTGCAGGCCCCGGCGCGGCTGGTCCTGATCGTCGGCCGGGGCATCGTCGGTGCGCGAGGAGGTCAGGGCCAGGAACACATCCTCGAGATCGGCCTCTTCGGTGCGCACGTCGCGGATGCGGATGCCCGCCGCCCGGACGGACTCCAGAACCTGCTCGGCGCTGGTCCGGGCGCTGCGATATTGCAGTATAAGGCTGCCGTCTTCACGTAAGCTGGCCTCGACGCCTTCGGTCACCGGCAGGTCGACCACCGGGGTGTCCGGCACAATGACCATGGTCCGGCTGTCCATGCGGCCCAGCAGGTTGGCGGTACTGTCCTGAGCGATCTTTTCACCGTGGTTGATGATGGCGATTTCGTCGCACATCTCCTGCGCTTCTTCCAGATAGTGCGTGGTCAGGATGATGGTCACGCCCTGCTGGTTCAGCTTGCGCACATTGGCCCACAGCATCTGGCGCAGTTCGATATCGACGCCCGCCGTGGGTTCGTCCAACACTAGGATTTTCGGGTGATGCACCAGCGCCTTGGCCAGCAGCAGCCGCCGCCGCATCCCGCCCGACAGCGTGCGGGCATAGGCCTCGGCCTTGTCGCTGAGGCCGACCAGTTCAAGGATTTCATCGCTGCGACGTTCGGATTTCGGTACGCCGTACAGGCCTGCCTGTACTTCCAAGGCGCCCCGCGGGGTGAAAAACGGGTCAAGGTTCAGTTCTTGCGGCATCACACCAATCGCGGCGCGGGACTGCCGCGGATTCTGATTCTGATCGAAACCCCAGATCGACACACGGCCCGAGGACTTCACCACCAACCCGGCCAGAATATTGATCAGGGTCGATTTCCCGGCGCCGTTCGGGCCCAGCAGCCCGAAAACCGAGCCCCTGGGAACAGTCAAATCAATGCCTTTCAACGCGTGTTTCTCAGGCTGACCCTTGCCGCCACGATAGGTCTTGCGCAGACCTTCGATCCTGATTGCCGCATCGCTCATGTGGCTCTTGCCCCCGGATTGCTCATCGCTCATAAACGCACCTAATACATGCCCGCGAGGCCGACAACCGAAGAAGGATCGCCAGCCGTGACCATCGAAGCGCCGGAAACCAAGATCGTCGAAACCGCCCGTGTCGCCTGTGACGGCGGCGAAGGCGCATTGGGCCATCCGCGCGTCTGGCTGCAAATCCCCGAGGATACAGGCTGGGTCGAATGCCCGTATTGCGACTGCAAATATGTGCTGAAGGGCCGTGAACAGGGCTGATTGCCCGACCAGCCGGGTTTTGCCCAAATCTTGCCTCGGTTTTCATGTTAGTGCTTTGGCGCAACCAAAGCAGGGATACGTGATGACCGGAATTTCGGCCACTGACAATGTTAACCCGGTTTTCGGCTGGGTTGGGTTCTGCATCGCATCTTTGGCGTTGTTTGCTGCGTTGTTTGTATTCTGGGCGGGGCCCTTTGCACCTCAGCAGACTGCGGGTGTGTCGCTGGGCGAACTGGCGGCCGAAATCGGCAAATCGACACTGAGGGCCGCCGCGGGGATGGAACAACCCGAGCCTGTTGCCCGCGCCCGCGATCTGGATGATTTCCTGCGGATCGGTGTCGCCATGCTTGGCGGGCTTGCGATCGTCATCTCGGCCGTTGGCATCCTGCGTCACGAAAAGCGGCGCCCTGCCATCGCCGGAATGGTTATAGGTACGGGGGCAATCCTGTTCCAGTTCTTTGCCTTTGCGTTTTTTGCGTTGCTGGGGGTGTTGGTGATCATGGCTTTGCTGAACAGTTTCTCTGACGTCTTCTCGGGATTGTTTGGCGGTTAGGCTGCGTTCTTGGCTGGTCACCCGCGTGACCCTGTGGCAGAACCATCCCTGACCGACAGGGAGCGCGCGCATGAGCAATTTCGGAAAAGGATGTCACCTGCATCTGATCGACGGATCGGCCTTTATTTTCAGGGCCTATCACGCGCTGCCTCCGCTAACCCGCAAGTCGGATGGTCTGCCGATTGGGGCGGTGTCCGGGTTCTGCAACATGCTTCAGAAATATGTCGAAGGGAACACCGGGCCGGATGCGCCAACCCATGTGGCGGTGATTTTCGACAAGGGGTCGCACACATTCCGGAATGATCTGTACGACCTGTACAAGGCCAACCGCGAAGCGATGCCCGAGGACCTGCGCCCGCAAATTCCACTGACCCGCGAGGCGACAAAGGCATTCAATATCGCCTGCAAGGAACTCGAAGGCTATGAGGCCGACGACATCATCGCCACCCTGACCGTGCAGGCGCGCGAGGCTGGGGGCCGCGTGACCATCGTAAGCTCTGACAAGGATCTGATGCAGTTGGTCGGTGACGGCGTCGAGATGCTGGATGCGATGAAGAACAAGCGTATCGACCGGGACGGGGTGATCGAGAAGTTTGGAGTTGCTCCTGAGCGCGTTGTGGATGTTCAGGCGCTGGCGGGGGATTCCGTTGACAATGTGCCGGGCGCTCCGGGAATCGGGGTCAAGACGGCGGCGCTGTTGATCAACGAATACGGTGATCTGGAAACACTGCTGGACCGGGCCGAGGAAATCAAACAGCCCAAGCGCCGACAAACCCTGATCGAAAAGCGCGATCAGATCGAACTGTCGAAGAAACTGGTGCAGCTGGACGAGAACACACCGCTGGATTTCACGCTGGATGACCTTGAAGTGAGAGAGCCCGATGCAGAGACCCTGCTGGGTTTTCTGGCGGATATGGAATTCCGCACACTGACCAAACGGATCGCCGACAAGCTGGGGGCCGAAGCACCGGCCATCGCCGATGCACCGACGCCTGCGGCCAAGGAAGTTGAGGCCGAGACGATCCCGTTTGACGCGGCAAGGTATGAATGTGTCCGTGATGCAGCGGCTTTGCAAAAGTGGATCGACCAGGCCCATGAACGAGGCTGGATCGCTGTTGATACCGAAACCACCGGTCTGAATGAAATGATCGCCGATCTGGTCGGTATTTCGCTGTGTGTCGAGGCCGGCGAAGCCTGTTACATCCCGCTGACCCACCGCGATGGTGCGGCGGATGATCTGTTCGGGTCGGACGCGCTGGCTGAAGGGCAAATGCCTCTGGATGAGGCGCTGACGCTGCTGAAGCCGGTGCTTGAGGATCCGTCGATCATCAAAATCGGGCAGAACATGAAATACGATGCCAAGATTTTCCGGCGTCACGGTATCGATGTGGCACCGATCGATGATACGATGCTGATGTCCTATGCCATGCATGGCGGTGAGCACGGGCACGGTATGGATACGCTCTCGGAACGGTATCTCAGCCACACGCCGATCCCGATAAAGCCGCTGCTGGGGTCAGGCAAGTCTGCGATCACCTTCGACAAGGTGCCGATCGACGAGGCCACCGCCTATGCCGCCGAGGATGCGGATATCACTCTGCGTCTTTGGCAGCTGTTCAAGCCGCAGCTCCACCGGGTGCAGGTGACGACTGTCTACGAGACGCTCGAACGACCACTTGTGCCGGTTCTGGCCGAGATGGAGATGCATGGCATCAAGGTCGACCGCGACGTGCTGAGCCGTATGTCGAACGCCTTTGCCCAGAAAATGGCCGGTTTAGAGGCTGAAATCCACGAACTGGCGGGTGAGAGCTTCAATGTCGGCTCACCCGCGCAGTTGGGTGAGATCCTGTTCGACAAGATGGGCCTGGAAGGTGGCAAGAAGGGCAAGACCGGCAAGTACTCGACCGGGGCTGATATTTTGGAAGATCTGGCGACCGAGCATGAACTGCCGCGCAGGGTGCTGGATTGGCGCCAGTTGTCCAAGCTGAAATCAACCTATACCGACGCGCTTCAGACCCATATCAACCCCGACACGGGCCGGGTGCACACGTCTTATGCCATCACCGGGGCGAATACCGGACGTCTGGCCTCGACCGACCCCAATTTGCAGAATATCCCCGTGCGCACCGAGGAGGGCCGCCGCATCCGCGAGGCCTTTGTCGCCGAGCCGGGCAATGTTCTGGTCAGCCTCGACTACAGCCAGATCGAGCTGCGCATCCTGGCGCATATCGCCGACATTTCGACCCTGAAACAGGCCTTTGCCGACGGGCTGGACATTCACGCGATGACGGCATCCGAGATGTTCGACGTGCCGCTGGATGAGATGACGCCGGATATCCGTCGTCAGGCCAAGGCGATCAACTTTGGCGTGATCTATGGCATCTCGGGCTTCGGCCTGGCGCGCAACCTGCGCATCCCGCGGGCCGAGGCACAGGGATTCATCGACCGCTATTTCGAACGCTTTCCGGGCATTCGCCAGTATATGGATGACACGGTGGCATTTGCCAAAGAGCACGGCTATGTCCAAACTCTGTTCGGGCGCAAGATCCACACGCCCGAGATCAACGCCAAGGGGCCGCATGCAGGATTCTCGCGCCGGGCGGCGATCAACGCGCCGATTCAGGGCACTGCGGCGGATGTGATCCGACGCGCGATGGTGCGGATGCCGGGTGCGATCAACGGGCTGCCCGCCAAGATGCTGTTGCAGGTCCATGACGAATTGTTGTTCGAAGTCGCCGAGGATTCCGTGGATCCGCTGATCGACGTGGCGCGCGAGGTGATGGAGGGTGCCTCGGACCCGGCGGTGAAACTGGATGTGAAGCTGAGCGTGGATGCTGGCCAGGGTGCGAACTGGGCCGAGGCGCACTAGCACCAGGTCAGCCTTCCGGGTCAGCCCTGTGGCCTGACCCACCCTTCGACCATACGTTTCACCGAAGGTCCTAGGACCAGGATCACCGTGAACGCGATGGGCCAGCAAAAGGCCCAGGACGCCATCCAGTCGCCCAGCGTTTCAGGATGGAACCCCACTGCCTTGACCGTAGCGATCCCGGTGACGATGCACGACATCAGCCCTGACATGATCAGTCCAAAGATGGCATGGGCAAAGCGGGCAGGAATCATATCGGGCATCCTCGAAAACGGCTTGCCCGATATGTGCGCCTTTCGGGCAGCGAATTCCAGACCAATGAACGTCGTTAACGTCGCATCCAAGCCAGGGTCGCATCCGTTCGAGCCGTCGAAGGCGCGTATTCGGCGCTGACCCAACCGCTGTAACCAGCATCATCCATTGCCGCGAAAAGCTGCGCGAAATCCGTAGGCCCGCGTCCCGGTTCAGAACGTTCGGGGGCGGCCCCAATCTGGGCGTGGACAACACTGGGGTGAAAACGCTCCCAGACGGCCAGCGCGTCGCCGTGGATCACATGTGCGTGAAAACTGTCATATTGCAGACCGACATTCGGGCGATCCACGCGGCCAAGTACCTCGGTCGCCAGATTATAGTCGTTCAGGAAATAGCCGGGTTGGGACATCGGATTGAGGGGTTCGATCGTGAAAGTCTGCTGCGGTGCGAAATCGGCGGCCCACTGTAAGTTTTGCACGAAGCAGTCCAACGCATCCGTCCCGGCCGCGTATCCGGACATGATATGAATGAAGCCCGGTCGCAGCACCTGAGCGTAGCGCAGAACGCGGCGGATATCAGACTGAAACCGGGACGCACCGCCGGGGATGGCGGCATAACCCGGCACGCCACCGGTATAATTCGGCGGGGGCGCGTTGATCAGAACCAGTTCGAGCCCGTTGGCCAGCAAGGCACGCCGGGTTTCTTTTGCAGCAAGTTCGTACGGAAACAGGATCTCGACCGCCTGGAACCCGGCATCTGCCGCTGCCTGAAACCGATCCAGATACGGAAGTTCGGCAAAGAGCAATGAGATATTCGCGGCGAATTTTGGCATAGGCGGCCCATGGATTTCTGGTGGCCCGACCTTATCCGCGCGTTGATTTCTGTGAAAGTGACAGAAAACGACAGTTTGTCGAAATTCGACCAGATCGACCCGATGAAATCGGAAACGCTTCCTGCATTGCGGCGAATCAATTTTCTGACGCCGTGCCAATGGAAGGTTTGAAAACGATGGCGATGAGCCCAGACCCCGTCCGCGGGAACAGCCTTTCTGCGCCGGCGGGACAGCATTCTGCCTTGTCGGGTAACGGGTTAGCCGTGGCTTCGATGCTGACATGGGCGGCGGGGTTTCCGGCGGCCGAGGTGCTGTTGCAAACATGGCCGCCCGTCGCCCTGTTGGCCGCGCGACTGGCGCTGGCCGTGTTGGTGATGGTGCCGGTCTGGGTGATTCTGGACGGGCCGCGCCGGGTTGTTTCAGCCCGCTGGGGTCATGCAATGACCGTCGGCGGCCTTGGAATCGGGTTGGGAATGTTCCTGTTGATCTTGGCGCAAAAGCTAACCGACCCGGTGACGGTGGCAATCATCGTCTCTTGCGCACCTTTGGTGGCCACATTGCTTGAATTGGCTGCTGGCACACGCCGGCTGAAGTGGAATTTTGCGCTGGGCGTAGCTGTATCGATTGTCGGCGGGTTGATCGCCACTAGCGCCTTGGCCCCGGCCCAGTTGGGTCTGGGCGCGGCCTGTGCGGTTGGATCAACGGTGCTATTTTGCTGGGCCAGCATGGCAACCGCCCGGGATTTCGCCGAACTGAGCCAGACCGGACGCACGACGATCACCTTTGTCGGAGGGCTGGCCATGGCATCGCTGCTGGTTTTCGGATCGGCGCAGTTTGGTCTGGACGTGATGCCTGCAACTGCGTTCGACATGCAACAGGCAGGCATGCTGATGATCTATGCGCTTATCTCAATGGGTCTCAGCCAGGTATTTTTCATCACCTCCGTCGGCAAGCTAGGCGTGGCGCTGGCCTCTTTTCACATCAATGTCGCGCCGTTCTACGTGATGCTGATCATGCTGATGCTGGGGGACGAATGGAACTGGACCCGGGCATTGGGTGCGAGCATTGTTGCAATGGCTGTCGTGCTGGCACAGGATCGCGCGCCACGGTCAGCTCAGGTCGGCTGAGGGGATCAGGCCAAAGAACTGCCTGCCTGACCAAACACCGAACCAGCCGTCATGGTACGTTCCGATCTCGACGAGGCGGTAAAAGCTTTTGCGGTCTATCCGAGCTTCGAGGTTGTCGCGGATCAATATGTAGGGTGAGGGTTCGTCTGTTTCAGGGTCGATAACAATTCGTATCGGATGATCAGCTCCGGCCACAGCCCTGTCGCCAACAT
This sequence comes from Ruegeria sp. HKCCD6604, assembly GCF_013110635.1. Classification (NCBI taxonomy): domain Bacteria; kingdom Pseudomonadati; phylum Pseudomonadota; class Alphaproteobacteria; order Rhodobacterales; family Roseobacteraceae; genus Ruegeria; species Ruegeria sp. HKCCD6604. The sequence continues at coordinate 147,455 of NZ_WVQW01000002.1, forward strand.
GGGTTGTGAAGGTCAAGGACTGGTCCTTTCCATCCCCGTCCCGGTCGAAATCCACAGCGACAAACGGCGCGTCTTCGACAGTGATTCCCACCTTCTCGACCGGGGTGACGAGGAAGTACTTGCCGTCTTCCTTCTTAAGAATTGAGGAAAAAAGCTTCACAAGCTCGAAACGGTTGATGGGTGAGCCTAAATAACTCCATGTGCCATCTTTTGCGATCTTGATGTCCAGATCGCCGCAAAACGGAGGATTCCAGAGGTGAACGGGCGGTAAACCGTTGGTTTTGGCCGCTTTGACCGATGCCGCCAGACCATCTGGCGACGGTTTCACAGGTTTTTGTCCGCTCATTGCTTTTGCCATTTCCTCTCAGCGCGATACACTTCAATCATATTAGTCCACGGAAGGGAAAGTCATGACCGAACCTGCCGACCTCGTAGCCGAGATCGAAGCGCTGGAAAACAAGCTGCAAGAGGCCAAGGCCTCGATCACCCGCCGCTTCATCGGGCAGGAGAGGGTCGTGGACCTGACGCTGACCGCACTTTTGTGCGGCGGCCATGCCCTGTTGATCGGTCTGCCGGGTTTGGGCAAGACACGCTTGGTCGAGACTCTGTCGACGGTGATGGGCCTGCATGGCAGTCGCATTCAGTTCACGCCCGATCTGATGCCCGCCGATATTCTTGGTTCCGAGGTTCTGGACACTGCCGACGATGGCAGCCGCCATTTCCGGTTCATTCCCGGCCCGATCTTCTGTCAGTTGTTGATGGCGGATGAAATCAACCGGGCAAGCCCGCGGACACAATCGGCGCTGTTGCAGGCGATGCAGGAACGCACCGTTACCGTGGCAGGCGAGGACCGTTCATTGGGTACGCCGTTCCACGTGCTGGCAACGCAGAACCCGATCGAACAGGAAGGCACCTACCCGCTGCCCGAAGCCCAGCTTGACCGGTTCCTGGTGCAGATTGACGTCGAATACCCCGACCGCCAGACCGAGCGGGATATTCTGCTGGCCACGACCGGGGTTGAAGAGGAAGAGGCGCATCAGATTTTCAGCAAGGAAGAGTTGCTGGCTGCGCAGGTCTTGTTGCGCCGGATGCCGGTCGGAGAATCCGTCGTTGAACTGATTCTTGATCTCGTGCGGGCCTTCCGCCCCGAAGAACCCGGTGTGTCCGAACGGGTTGCCGAAACCGTGGCCTGGGGTCCGGGCCCCCGTGCCGCGCAGGCGCTGATGATGACGGTGCGGGCGCGTGCCATGTTGCAGGGACGCCTGGCACCAAATGCCGAGGATGTTCTGGATATGGCGCGCCCGGTGCTCAGCCACCGGATGGCACTGAACTTTGCGGCAAGGGCGCGTGGTGACAGCCTTGCAGAGCTGATTGACTCGACCGCTGTCAGGCTGATCCGGACCGAGGCCGCGGCGTGAATGCCGAGCTGACCCTTCGCGAAAGATCTGAAGCCGAGGCATCGCGGCTGCCGCCCCTTTTGGCGAGGGCCGAGCACTTGGCCGGAACCGTTCTGCTGGGCGACCACGGTCGACGGCGGTCCGGGATGGGGGATGATTTCTGGCAATACCGCCCGGCGCAGGTCGGCGACAGCCGTCGCATGATCGATCACCGCCGCTCGGCGCGGGGGGATCAGCAGTTCGTACGTGAACGGGAATGGCAGATCGCGCAATCCGTGATGTTATGGGTCGATCAGGGGGCTTCGATGCGGTTTGCGTCCGACAAGACCCTGCCGACCAAAGCGGATCGCGCGCGGCTGTTGGGGCTGGCGACATCCATCCTTCTGGTGCGCGGCGGTGAACGCGTAGGTCTGACCGGCACCACCTTGCCGCCCCGGCGCGGCAATGCGCAGATCATCCGGCTGGCGCAGGCCTGGTCCGAGGATAATCAAGCGGATTACGCCCCGCCCGAACACCGCGCCATGATCCCTCATGCCCGCGCCGTGTTCATCTCGGATTTTCTGGGCCCCATGGATGAGGTTGAACTTGCCCTGACCAAAGCCGCCGACCGTGGCGTGCGCGGCGTGGTTCTGCAAGTGCTGGATCCGGGTGAGGAGTCGTTTCCCTATCGCGGGCGCACCATTTTCGAAAGCGTCGGAGGGTCTGTCCGACACGAAACGCTCAAGGCTGCCGAGCTGCGGGACCGTTATCTGGAACGCCTGGCGCACCGCAAGGACGCGCTGAGGCAACTGTGCCGAGCGACGGGTTGGCAACTGGGCCTGCACCACACGGGCGACAGCGCGCAAGCGGCTCTGTTATGGCTTTATCGGGCCTTGGATGGGGGCACGCGATGACGGTTCTGGCGGGCATCGGCTTTACCGCGCCATGGGTGTTGCTGGGTCTTCTGACCCTGCCGATCCTGTGGCTGATCCTGCGCGCGGTTCCGCCCGCACCGATCCGCCGCTTGTTCCCGGCGGTCACGCTGCTGTTGGGCCTGAAGGATGACGAAAGCGTATCCGACCGCACCCCATGGTGGCTGCTGCTGCTGCGGATGCTGGCGGCGGCTGCGATCATCATCGGGCTGGCAGGGCCGGTTCTTAACCCGTCACGGGATGAAACCGGAACCGGGCCGCTGCTGCTGGTGCTGGACGCCAGTTGGGCCGGGGCCGCGCGCTGGCCGGCGACACTTGACCAAATCGACACGCAATTGTCGGAGGCCGGGCGCGCGGGCCGAACGGTTGCGATTTTGCGCCTGACAGAGCCGGAAACACCGGTGTTTCAGGCTGCGGAAGCGTGGCGCGGGCGTTTGCCTGGGCTGACCCCGAACCCCTGGCCGCCGAATGCGGATCAGATTGCTCAAACCATTGCCGCGTTGAACGCCGTTGACGGCGGGTTTGATACCCATTGGTTCAGTGACAGGCTGGACTATGCAGACCACGCTGAACTGGTGTCCATCCTTCAGGCGCGCGGAGATGTGACGGTCTATCAGGCGGCCTCCCGGCCCGTTGCAATCCGGCCTGCGGCCTATCAGGACGGGCTGATCCAATTGACCGTTCAGCGCGCGGGCCCCGGACCGGAAGACCGTGTGACGGTATTGGCGCAAGGCCGTGATCCGGCGGGTACGGCCCGGGTGCTGCATTCCGTTGAGCTGACCCTTGAAGCCGGCGAAAGCACGGCGCAGGCCGATCTGGCGCTGCCGTCGGAATTGCGCGCCCGTATCACGCGGTTTGAAATTCAGGGCCAAAGGTCCGCCGGGGCCGTGACTTTGACAGATGACAGCTTGCGTCGGCGTGAGGTTGCGCTGATTGCCGGAACCCTGAATCGCGAAGGGCTGGAGCTGTTGTCACCCCTCCATTACCTGACGCAGGTCCTGGTCCCGACCGCGGATTTTGTCGATGGCGGCCTGCTTGAGGTTCTGCCCGCCAACCCGGATGTGATCGTCCTGTCGGACGTGGCGCAGATGTCGGAGCCGGAAGAGGCCGCTTTGATCGAATGGGTCGAACAGGGCGGGCTTCTGCTGCGTTTTGCCGGTCCGCGCATGGCGGCCAGCGATCTGGGCAGGGATACCGAAGACACCCTGTTGCCGGCGCGGCTACGCAGCGGTGGACGATCCGTCGGCGGTGCGATGAGCTGGGGCGAAGCCAAGACGCTGGCTCCATTCCCCGAAAGCTCTCCGTTTTTCGGCCTGGATATCCCAAAGGACGTGGTTGTTTCGACCCAAGTCATGGCGCAACCAGACCCTAACTTGGCGGATCGCGTGATTGCTTCGCTGTCCGACGGGACTCCGTTGGTGACACGCAAGGCTTTGGGGCTTGGGCAGGTGGTGCTGTTTCACGTCACTGCGGATGCCGAATGGTCCAGCCTGCCGTTGTCGGGCCTGTTCGTCGAGATGCTGGATCGTTTGGCCGTGGCTTCGGCGGCCAAGTCGCGGCAAGAATCGCAACTGCAAGGCACCACGTGGGAGCCGGTTCAGATCATGGACGGGTTTGGCGCCCTGTCGGATGCCGGAACGCTGGCCGGTGTGGATGGTGTTCAGCTGATCTCGGGCCGGATCGGGCCAGATTTGCGTCCGGGTCTCTATGAAAGCGGCAAGCAGAAGCTGGCATTGAACGTGGTCTCGGAAGAAACCGAGCTGCGCCCGATGACCTGGCCCGCCAATGTGCCGATCAAAGGGCAGGAGGTCAGCACGGAAACCCCGCTTGGTGGCCTGTTACTAAGCCTCGCACTGATCTTGCTGACGGTTGACGTGGTTGCCTCGCTGGCCTTGTCGGGCAGGCTGGGTCTGGCGCGAACGGCGGCTGCCGCGATGGCCGCTTTTCTGCTGGTGCCGGACGTACAGGCGCAGACGCCCGAAGATACCGAATTTGCCCTTGCCGCAACGCACGAGCTTGTGCTGGCGCATGTGCTGACGGGTGAGACTCAGGTGGACGATATTGCCGAGGCCGGATTGCGGGGCTTGGCGCAAACCCTGTTCTTTCGCACCTCTGTCGAACCGGCGGACCCAATCGGCGTTGATCTGGAACGAGACGAACTGGCATTCTTTCCGCTTCTCTATTGGCCCATTACGCCGAACCAGCCGCAACCTTCGGCCGAGGCGTATATCAAACTGAACGCTTATTTGCGTTCGGGTGGGATGATCCTGTTTGATACGCGCGATGCGGATATTGCCGGTTTCGGCGCATCCAGTCCGAATGGCCGCAAGTTGCAGCAACTGGCCGGACCGCTGAATATCCCTGCATTAGAGCCGATTCCCCGCGATCACGTCCTGACCAGAACATTCTATTTGCTCCAGGATTTCCCGGGCCGCTATTCCGGCGCAGAAGTCTGGGTCGAAGCTGCACCCGGGGATGCAGAACAGATCGAAGGGATGCCTTTCCGAAACCTCAATGACAACGTGACACCGGTGGTTATCGGCGGCAATGACTGGGCCGGGGCCTGGGCCGTGGATCGCAACGGCCAGGCCCTTTTGCCTGTCGGTCGTGGGTATGCCGGGGAACGGCAACGCGAACTGGCCAATCGTTTTGGCGTCAATCTGGTGATGCACGTGCTGACCGGGAATTACAAATCCGATCAGGTCCACGTGCCCGCCCTTTTGGACAGGTTGGGACAATGACCGGAACCGTCATATTCGACCCTCTGATCCCGTGGCCGCTTTTGGCTGCTGTGGGGGCGATTGCCACTGTCGGAGTAGCTTTGGCCTTGTGGCGCGGTTTGTCGGGCTGGGCCTTGCGGGGATTGGCGGCCCTGGTTGTCATCGCGGCACTGTCCGGTCCGGTCTATCAAGTCGAGGACCGCGCGCCGCTGACGGATATCGTTTTGATGATCGAGGATGAAAGCGCCAGCCAGTCACTTTCGGACCGTGCCGAACAGACTGCGCAGGCCGCCGAAGATCTGGCCGCCGAGATCGAGGCGCGGGACAATACGGAACTGCGCCGCATTCGGGTCGGCGACGGTGACGGGGATGAGGGCACGCAGGTCATTGCCGCCCTGAATGAGGCCCTGGCCGAAGAACCGCGTGCGCGCATCGCAGGCATTCTGGTGGTATCGGACGGGATCGTGCACGATGCCGATCAGGCCCCGGAATTGCCGGCGCCGATGCATCTGCTGCAAACCGGGCGTGCGGACGACTGGGATCGCCGGCTTATCGTCCGAAATGCGCCTGCTTTTGCCATCATCGGTGAATCGGTGACTTTGACCCTGCGCGTTGAAGACAGCGGAGCAGCCCCCGCGGGTGCCGCGACAGCGCCGTTGGAGATTTCCGTGGATGGTGGTGAGCCTCAGCAACTGAGTATTCCAATCGGTCGGGATGTCGAACTGCCTGTCACCCTGCCTCATGGCGGGCGCAACGTGATCCAGTTTTCCGTGCCCCTGGCCGAAGGCGAGTTGACCGACCGCAACAACACCGCGCTGATCCAGATGAACGGCGTTCGGGATCGCCTGCGCGTGCTGCTGGTCTCGGGTGAACCTCATCCGGGCGGGCGCACATGGCGCAACCTGCTGAAATCCGACAGCTCGGTCGATCTGGTGCATTTCACCATCCTGCGCCCGCCCGAGAAGCAAGACGGCGTGCCGGTGGACGAATTGTCTTTGATCGCCTTCCCGACCCGCGAGTTGTTTCTGGAAAAGATCAACGATTTCGATCTGATCATATTCGACCGCTACAAGCGGCGCGGCATCCTGCCTGCGATCTATCTGGACAACGTCACCAGTTATATCAATGACGGCGGCGCGGTTCTGATTGCGGCCGGTCCCGATTTCGCCGGAGCTGACAGCATTTTCCGGTCGCCGCTGGCGCCGATCCTGCCGGCGCAACCTTCCGCGCGTGTCTTCGAGGAACGCTTTGTTCCGAAGGTCAGCGAGTTGGGTCAGCGCCATCCGGTGACAACAAATCTGGGCGATTCCGAGGATTGGGGGGCCTGGTTGCGCCAGATCGATGTGAACCATCGCTCGGGCGAGGTTCTGATGACGGGCATTGACGAACGCCCCCTGCTGGTTCTGGACCGAGTGGGAGAAGGGCGTGTTGCGATGCTGGCATCGGACCACGCCTGGCTGTGGAGCCGTGGCTTTGAAGGCGGCGGCCCGCAACTGGAGCTTTTGCGCAGGTTGGCCCATTGGATGATGAAGGAACCCGAACTCGAGGAGGAGGCGCTGTGGGCCGAAGCCAACGGGCAGTCCATGCGCATCATTCGACAGACGCTTGGGGATGATGTGGGTCCAGTGACTGTGACGCGCCCGAACGGGGAAACGCTGGAAATCACCTTGCAAGAGGTCTCTCCGGGGCGGTTCGAAGCGCAATACTATGGGCCCGAGATTGGTCTTTACCGTTTGCAGGAAGGTGACCACATGGCCGTGATCGGGCTTGGTCCCGCCGCGCCGAAGGAGTTTGAACGCACCATCGCAACGGGGGATGTTCTTGAACCGGTTTTGGCCGGCATGCGGGGCGGCGTGATCCGGGTGGAAGATGGGTTGCCGTCGATCCGCAACGTGCGCGCCGGGCGCCCGGCGGCTGGTCGGGGCTGGATCGGTCTGACCCCGCGCGATGCCTACGAGACACGGGATGTTACCCAGGCGGGTTTGCTGCCACCTTGGCTGGTTTTGCTGTTGGCGGGAGGTTTCCTGTTGGGCGGTTGGCTGCGCGAGGGTCGGCGCTAATCGATCCTGATTGACGCCCTGTCGGATTGACCTTGCGCATCCACCACGACAAGTGAGGTGAAGCCGGTCCCCGGATTGGGGATTTCGAACTCTCGTCGCCGCTGCCCGGTCAGCACCGGCACGCCATCCGCCAGTACGGAAAACGGCCCGACGCCGCCACGCAGTTTGACCGTCAGAGGTGCTCCTGACGTCTCTAACACGGCGTTATCGGGCGGGAACAGCAGGTCCGGCGCCGCGGGATCATCCTTGAAAGCTGTCGTGCGGGGGCGAAATCGCTGCAACGGCTGAGGCAATTGGGCCGCGCCCACAAGCAGGGTCGAAGGCGGCGGCGGGCGCAGGGGCGTGAGCTCGGGTTTCAACAGGTTGAAAGCCTCGGCCAACAGGGGTGCGGCAAGGTCGCCCCCGAATGCACCGGGAACAGGCGTTCCATCGGCGCGGCCCAGCCAGACCCCTATGACGTGCTGCCCGTCAAAGCCGATGGCCCAGGCATCGCGGTGGCCATAAGATGTGCCGGTTTTGTAGGCCAGCGCCCCTGTCGCACCGCCTGCCGGTGGCGCAAGCCCGGCCAGAATGTCCGAAACCTGCCAGGCCGAGGTTTCCGACAGAACGCGCCGGGTGCGCTGGGCGTCTGCCAGAACGTCATGATGTAGGATCGGGCCCGTGCCACCAGCTGCCAGAGTGGCGTAAAGCTGCACCAGATCGTGCAGGCTCAACCCCACGCCACCCAAAGAAATCGCCAATCCGGGTGTTGCGCCATTCAGACGTGGCTCTGACCTGGCCAACCGCAAAGCCGTCATCAACCGAGCGGGCCCCAGCTCATTCGTCAGGCGCACTACGGGGATGTTCAGCGACAGCTGTAGGGCGTCCCGCACTCGGACATCGCCACGGAAGGCGCCGTCGAAATTGCGCGGTGCGTATCGGCCAAACATCACGGGGCTGTCGCTGATCAGGGTCTCGGGATGGGCCAGCCCCTGATCGAAGGCCAGCCCGTAGACCAGAGGTTTCAGGGTCGATCCGGGTGACCGTACGGCCCGGGTCATATCCACGAACCCCTGACGGGCATCTTGGTACCCGGCAGATCCAACCGATGCCAGGACCTCGCCGCTGCGATGGTCGGCCACGATCAGAGCCCCGGAAACGCGTGGTCCGACGCGGTTGGCGGTCTGTGCCACCAAGGTTTCCAACCGGGCCTGCAATCCGGCATCCAGTGTCAGATCGAAGGCCTGGATTGCGGGTGCTTGCCGCCTCACGCGGTCAGTCAGATGGGGTGCAAAGCGCGGAAACGGATTCATCCGATCCGGAAGGGGGTCGGTCATGGCCGCACGCGCTTGGGCATCGGTCAGGACGGTGTGGCGCACCAGCCTGTTCAGAACCCGGTCGCGGGCCTGTCGGGCGGCCTCGGGCTTGCGATCCGGGCGCCGGCCCTCGGGGGATTGCGGCAATGCAACCAACAGGGCGCTTTGCGCGGGCGTCAGCCGCGTGGCGTCCTTTCCAAACCACGCGCGGGCGCCGGCACGGAGCCCTTCCAGATTGCCACCATAGGGGGCATGGGTCAGATAAAGGTTCAGGATTTGCTGTTTGCTCAGACGCCGCTCCAACGCCAATGCGACTCTGATCTGGCGAAATTTCCCGCTCCAGCGCCCGGTTGGGCCATCTTCGATCAACCGCGCCACCTGCATGGTCAGGGTGGACCCGCCCGACACGTTACGCCCGTTCCACAGGCTTTGCCCGGCAGCCCGCAGCATCGCGATGAGGTCCACTCCGGCGTGGGTCCAGAACCGTTTATCCTCGTACCGGATCAGCATCGCGATGAAATCCGGGTCAACTGCGCCGGGCCGCAGCCTCCAGATGCCATCCTCGACTGGAAACGCCCGCAAAAGCTCGCCATTCCGGTCCCGCATCTCGACCGAAGTTTCAGCCAGAACGGAAGGCAGCGTTGTGGCATCGACCCAGCGGTCAACACCATCCCGTGCCAGTGCCGTCAGGTAGAGTGCTCCGGCCAGCGCAAACAAGAGCCGCGACCGCCTAGGCATGACGACCACCCAAACAAGGGTATGGCGCAAGGCCGGTCACTGGATCTCGACCAGTCCGGTAGATGTCCGCGCCCGATTCTGTGGGCGGTACATGTCCTCGACCGAGGCCGCTGGATGATGGAACACGCCAGGTGTCACGGCGCGCGCCACGTAGGCCAGCGTCACGGTTTCACGACCGGACAAATCAACGGCGGCCAGGAATCGGTCCGAGCGGAACTCGGTATGGGTGGCGTCGGAAAGATCCAGCCAGTCCAGCGATCGGACATCGCCCGAGCGCAGCAGGCTCGGGTTGTCAATCTCGATCCCGGCGGCCAGTGGATCGTTCACCATCAGCCGAGCACCGCCGTTTTCGAACGGTGTAACTTGCAGCACAGTGACGAACCGATCACCCACGGCAAAGCGTTCTGAATCGATCAGATCGCCATCCATCGAGTAATACCGCCGTTCGATTGCATAGCCGGTGCCGCCTGCCTCGGGCGGAACCTCCGGGATGCCTGTGACCGTCAAGGTGATATCCGTCGCCTGACCGTCGGCGGCCGTGACGTTGATCTCGTCCGCCTGTCCGGATTGCAGAACTTTCACGAACGGACCGGAAACCGGCGCCCCGTTGACCATCAAGCCCGACCCCGTTGGGTCAGACACAAGCGCGTGCGCCGCCAGCAATGACCACGCGGCCTCCTGAGTGGACAACGGCGTGCGGCCCGTGCTCACCCGTTGGATCAAAGCATCGCGGTCAATCGCCTCGCTGCCCGCGTCCACGGCAAGGCTCAACAAGCCCGCGGCATCCCGCAGGTGGGTGCCGTAGTCAGCGCGCCAGACGTTCTGTTGCTGGTTCTGTTGCCGATCCAGCATCCGCGCGGCACGGTTGAACATCGCATCCGCGAGGGTCTGGTCGCCGTAAGAGGCCAGAGCTGCGCCCAATTGCGCCGCCGCCAGAGGGGTGTCGAAGGCATCCCCTTTGACATCCGCGTAATAGCGCAGATCGCCCATCGAGGCCGCGCCTTCCCGCGCAAGAACCATCAGGGCATAGGCGATGTCCTGACCGCCTTCGTCGAAATCAGGCGCGTAATTGACCCGGTTCCGAAGATTGTCCATCGCCTGAGCAAACGCCCGGTCCGGCACGGGATGCCCCTGAATGCGGGCACGGGACAGGAAATCGGTCACATAGGCGTCCAGCCAGAAATCCCCGCTGTCTGCGCGCCACAGGCCAAAGGCGCCGTTTGCGGCCTGACGGGTCAGGATACTGCGGATCGAATCGGCGATGCGTTGATCCACAACCGGGCCATCCCCCAGCCCCGTGGCTTGCGCAACGGATGACAGGTACAGCAACGGCAGCGCTTTGCTGGTGATCTGTTCGGTGCAGCCATAGGGGTAATGGTTCAGCTGATCCAGCAGACCGGGCGTGTCGAATTTGGCCAACGCTCCGGTGGACAGGATGGCCTTGGCCGAACCCGGCTGGAACCCGTCAAACACATCCTGCGAAAACAGGAAGCTATCGCCTGCGCCCAAGGCAAAACGCCGCGTCTGTGCAATCACCGGATCATTGGCCCGCACCGGCATGCGCAGGGTTTGCGACAGGTCCCGTCCATCAGGTGTGGTGATCGATACGCTGATTTCAGGATCGCCGATGGTGCTGGCCGTGATCGGGATCTCGAAAACTGCCTTGCCACCGACCTCCAGCACAAAGCTGGCCGGTGCCGCGCTCAGTTCCAAACCATCGGAGGCGGTCAGGCCAAGTGCCATTTCTCCGGGTGTGGCATCTGCATGGACGATCTCAAGACGCATTCGGCTTTGATCGCCCGGGGCAAGGAAGCGCGGAAGGCTGGCGGTGACGACCACCGGGTCGCGGACGATCATTTCAGCCTCGGCCTGACCGACGGCTTTGCGCGACCACGCGACGGCCATCAACCGGACGGTTCCGTTGAAGGCGGGAAGGGGAATGTCGATCTCAACCTCTCCATCCGCGCCGATCTCGACCGGGCCACTGAACACGGCCATCAGGTCTTGTGTCGGTGGCGGAGACTGGCGTCGCATCCCGCTGTCATTGTCGCCGCCCGAGCGCACTGTGCCCATGGCTCCGTTCATGCCGTCGATCAGTCGCCCGTAGACATCCCGCAGATCAACACCCAGGCGGCGTTGCCCGAAATAGTATCCTTGCGGGTCCGGGCTTTTGAACCCGGTGAGGTTAAGAATGCCCACGTCGACGGCGGCCAGCGTCAGCCAGACCGGTTCGTCGTCCACGGTATTTTCGACCCTGATACGGGCTTTTTGCGTCTGACGAGGTGCGGTGACCTCGGGCACATCGACAATTACGGAAAGTCTGCGGTCCCCTGGATCGATGCTGGCATGGGCCACGCCCATCGCCCGCGCCGGGTTCCGACCGGCTGCAACATCCATTGGGCGGATCACGGTTGCGGTGACATAAGCCCCGGCGCCCCAATCCTGGGTCACCTCAATAGGGATCAGAGTTTCCCCTTCGGGCACCTCCACGATCTGGCGGTGGATCAGACGGTTCGAAAGGACTTCGATCTGAGCGACACCGGCCATGCGGGGCACGATCCGCAACTGCGCCGTATCCCCGATGTGATAGCTGTCGCGATCCAACGACATTTCAAGCCGGTCCGGCGTGGTCGATGCATCGGCGGCCTGATACCAGCCCGCATAGAAATCGACGGCGGTTTCGGAATATGTTCCGTCAACTCGCTGCACCACCAGTTCATAGCGCCCCCATTCCACCGGTTGGGTCAGCATCAGAGGGTCAGAGGAGACGTCTACCTCGCCGGTGGCGACACGGCTGCGGCGCGTTGTCGGTTCCCAGTTCCAGTCGCCGTGAAGCTGGTACCACTGATAGCGCGTTTCTATCTTGTTCAGCGTCCAGCGGAGACGCATAGGAATGGGCGTCAGCTCAGGAGACAGGCCAACGATCTCGAATGCAGCCTCGGTGCCTTCCGGGATGACTTCGTCGAACAGAGGTTTGACACCAATAACAGGGTGCGGCGGCAGGACGGGCGCGGTCAGGCGACGCTCGACCGGGCGGCCTGAGCCATCGGCAAGCCGGGCGATGATTTCGGCCTCGATTGGCTTTCCCTCAGTCTCTAACACGGGGATTTTGACTGCTACGGTCGCGTGCCCCGTCGCGTCTGTGCGCGTGTCTCCGAAATATGTGCTCTTGATCGAGGTTTCTGCATCATAGCGACCAAAGCGATATCCGTCGTAGCCCGGGACTGTGTCCGCCGGGCGTGCGATGACCTGCCCGTCGATGCTCAGGTCCGACCCCGGCGCTCCAAACAGATAGCGCGCGTCGATCGAGAGCGGTGGACTGTCGCCGGGGCGCAAGGGTGCGTCGGGCAGGGTCAGTTCGAAATCGATCCGTTCGGGCAGGAAATCCTCGACAAGAACGGTCTGACGCGCCAGCGCATCGCCTTTTGGATCGGATTTGATTTCAATTTTCCATGCGCCGCGCGGTACGTCTGCGGCCACGGGCAGGGCAAAGACATGGCCCCCGGCAACACCGCCATCCGAGACAGACCGGCGGTATTCCACCCCGTCCGGGCGATACAGGATCGCCGTCAGAGGCAGGCCCTCGATGGCCTGAGCCTTGCCATCGCGGGACAGGGCGGTGACATGGATCACTTCGCCGGCCCTATAGGCACCTCGGTCGGTGGTCAGAAAGACATCGACCGGCCCCGCCGGTGCGCGCCCTTCAACGCCGCGATCCGACAGGTCAAAGGCAGGATCGGTCAGCGAGAGAAAGCTGAAATCCCTATCATCGATTGCCGCTGTCACCAGAGCAGGCGCGCTGGCCCCCTTGCCGCGTGTCAGGCCCGGATCGAACCTTGCATAGCCGGTTTCATCGGTCTGTGCCGATGAGATGACGGCGTTCGCCCCTGAGATCAGCGAAACTTCGACACCTTCGCGCGGTGCCGCGTCGCTTAGCCCGCGCACGGTCACGTGCAGCCCGTCAGTGCCCAGGGCGGTGCTGATCCCCAGATCAGAAAGCACAAACCATTGCGTTGCGCCGGGATCGTCATAGGGATCGGCCCCCGGAACGCGGGCGGTCAATGCATAGATACCCGCAGGTTGATCCGAGATCGCTTCGGCCATGGGAAGACGTGCCGTCATGGTCTGGTTCAACTGGTTTGAAACCTCGGCAGTACCCGTCCAGATGTCCTGGGCAATCTGGTCCGAGAATTCTTCCTCCTGCCATTCGCTGAGCGGGCGGCCGAAAAAGTCCTGTTGCACGGCCCGCAACAGGTTCCGGTCGCTGACCCGCCGCAGTGTCAGGTCAAGTTCGGTGACATTGACAGTTTCGACGGGCAAGGCCGCGTCGGCAGATTTCGGAAGGACATAGCTGCGCCCGGGAAACCGAACCGAAGGCGTCCGGTCGCGTACATAATGGATCAGTTCGATGCTGCGATTCAGTGCTTCGCCCGAGGCGGCAGGCAAGCCTTCGCGCAATGTCAGGCGATAACGCTGGCCATGCGCGACCCCATCGATGCAAAGCTGGCTGTCCTCGGCCTGCACGACCAGCCCGTCGGCGTCACGTTGAACGAAGGGATCATAGTCGACCCCGGCCTTGACCAGCGATTCCGAGAATTCGAAACAGATCCTGGGGGCTGCCGCATCGCTTTCGACCGAGCTGTCGACCACGCGGAAACCGTATTTGCCGATGGCTTTGTCCAATGCGGTCAGCACGTCTTCACGCGGCTGCACCTGCTCGGCCAGTTGAAGAACGGGAATCATGTCGCGCCCGCGCTCAACCTCTTCCAGGGCGTCCGCAAGGGTCATCAGGGCAGCGATCTGGGTGCCGGGGGTTTCGGCGCGCAGATAGCCATTGATCGACGCATTCAGCGCGCGGTTGCGCAGGTCGCGCCGCTCGTTCCAACCCGAAGGGTTCATGGCCAGCAGCAGGCGCGCATATTCCACCCAAAGATCCGCGCTGTCGCTGAGCGATACGGCCACACCGGTCCACTGCATCGCTTGTGCGACACTGCCCGTGTCGCGCGCCGCATCCAGAACGGCCTGAAGGTCATACCCCCCTGCCGGGTGCAGGAATCCCAGATCGCGGGCTTGTTTTCTTGCGTGCACCAGATCGTCAGAACTCAGGACGCTCAGTGCTTTTGCGCGCGTTTTTCCCAAGGTTAGGGTCTGTTCGCTGCTTGGCACCTTTTGCGCGGACAATGCGCCTTGATACGCCTCTTGTCGGTTCACGCCACTTTTGGGAAAGCAGGCATCGGATCGGGTGTTGTAGGTGAACGCCGTACATTGCGCGTTGGCCGAGCAGGCCTGAATACAGGACTTCAGATCGGTGTCGAACAACGGATCCAGATCCGACCCGTAAAAATCCGTATCCCGAGAGGTGACATAGCGGAACTCGGGCACCGCACTCTGCGCCAGAACGGCAGCGGGAAGGATCAGAAGGAAAACTAAGTAAGTTATTGAAATAAAAACAAAGCGGTGCATCGTGCTCTCCTCTTTGCGCTCAACCTTGCATGGCGCGCGCCTGTAGCGCAACGGCTTAAAGAGTTTTTCATTCCCTGTCGCGATGCTGAGATCCGAACGTCCCGGAATCGATCAAAATGAGTCTTGCAAACAAACTGGCACAGGAACGGCGTGCGCGTCTGGCAGCCGAACGAATGCTTGCCTTGAAACAGGCCGAACTTTCGGCCGCCAATCGCAAACTGGGCCAACACGCCATGGCGTTGACCAGGCGCATTGGTGAAACTCAGGCCGAAGTCGAAACCGTTCGTGGCGAAAACGAAAAGGTCAAATCCGATCTCACCGTCGCTCATGCCAAGATCGAGATTGCCGAACGCCGCCTTTGGCATTCGATCCAGACGATTCAGGACGGGTTTGCATTCTTTGACGGCGACAGCAGGCTCATCAGCGCAAACGCTGCGTATCTCAGCGTGTTTGAAGGGCTGGATGAGGTGGCGCCAGGGATTTCCTACCAGCGCATTCTGCAATTGCTGACCACCGAAGGAATTGTCGATACCGGTGACGAAATTGCCGAGGAATGGCAGGCCAGAATGCAGGCACGCTGGAATCGGGCCAATCCACCTCCGATCGTCATGCAACTGTGGAACGGTCACTACGTCCGCCTGATCGATCAGCGTGGCAGCGGCGGTGACGTGGTCAGCCTGGCGCTCAACATCACCGCGTCGGTCCGGCACGAATCAGAACTGAAGGCTGCCCGCGAACGGGCGGAAGCGGCCAACAGGGCCAAATCAGCCTTTCTCGCCAATATGAGCCATGAAATCCGCACGCCGATGAATGGTATCGTGGGTATGGCCGAACTGCTTGATGAATCTCCGCTGGACGAAGAACAGCGGCTCTATGTCAACACGATCCGCAATTCGGGTGAGGCATTGTTGGTCATCATCAACGACGTGCTTGATTACTCCAAGATCGAGGCAGACAAACTGGTTCTGCACCCTGAACCCTTCGATCTGGAGCGCTGCATTCTTGAAATCGCGATGCTGTTGCAGCCAAGCGTGCGTGACAAGGGGCTCACGTTGCTTGTGGATTACGACCTGTTCCTGCCCACCCTTTTCGTGGGCGATCCGGGCCGAATACGGCAGGTTCTGACCAATCTGGTCGGCAACGCAGTCAAATTCACCACGGAAGGGCATGTCCTGGTCCGTGTGACAGGCGTTCCGCATGCCCAGGCTCAAACATGCGACATCCATGTTGCCATCGAAGATACCGGCATCGGTATCGATGCGGACAAGATCAACCACGTTTTTGGTGAGTTCAATCAGGTCGAAGATGAACGCAATCGTCAATTTGAAGGTACCGGGTTGGGTCTTGCGATCACCAGGCGCCTGATCACCATGATGGGCGGTTCAGTCTGGGTCGAAAGCGAACCGGGTCGGGGATCCTGTTTCGGGTTCAGGGTGTCGCTGCCCACGGCAGAAGGCCCACAGCCCGAGCCTCCGAAACTGGCGGATTGCGTGAAACACGTCATGGTGGTCGAGGATCTGGCCGTAAACCGGGCCATTCTGGCGAAACAACTTGGCCGTTTGGGGGCCGAAGTGACGGTTTGCGCATCAGGGGCCGAGGCGCTGGCAGAAATGCATGACGCGATTGAACTTGTCCTGTGCGATCATGATCTGCCGGATATGGATGGCTTGGATCTTGCCGTCACCATCAAAGACCGTGGGTGGGGCGACGCTTCGGTCATCGTGATGTCTGCAAATCCATCTCTGATCCACACGCACGCAGCCCGTGAACTGATCGACGGTGTGTTGCAAAAACCGATCCCCAGGGCCGAGTTGTATTCCAGGCTCGTGGCTCTCAAGGACACCCCGCCGCCAGAACGTCGTTCGACGCAGCGAAAACCCGTTGCTGACGGCCGAGAAACCAAGGTCTTGGAAACAAGGCGCATGAAGGTACTTGCGGCCGAGGACAATCTTACCAACCAGCTGATCCTGAAAAAGATGGTCAAAGACCTGCATATAGATCTGCGATTTGCGTCCAATGGAATAGAAGCCGTCGAGATCTTTCAGGAATTTGACCCGGACTTGATCTTCATGGATATATCGATGCCAAAAATGGACGGCAAACAGGCCACTGCTGAAATCCGCAGGCTTGAGGTCGAAACAGGGCGTCATGTCCCGATCGTCGCCTTGACGGCTCATGCAATGGCCGGTGATGATCAGGGCATCCTGTCCGCAGGGTTGGATCACTTCATGACGAAACCGCTGCGCAAAAATCACATTCATCAAATGATCCTGCAATACCAACCAGATGGCGTAAGCGAAGTCATGGACAATCACCTCGCCCAGGAACATGCACCCATGAGTGACCGCAAACAGGATCCCACTTCATCTGGCTGAAAATATCCCGGGGAGCGCGAGGGGCTGGCCCCTCTCCCGGACCCACGGCCTAAAACCGTGGAAGGAAGTATCGATCAGGCTGTCAGGGTCTCAGGCCGAATAAGGTCGAACAAAGACAGGTTTATCCTTTTCCGACAGGTCAGCGCGATACGCGTAACCGCCCGAATCGAAATCCAGCAAGGCATCGGGGTCGGTCAGGCGGTGCTGAATGACATATCGCGCCATTGCACCACGCGCCTTTTTGGCAAAGAAACTCACGATTTTCGGAGTGCCGTTTTTGTCTTCCATGAACACTGGCGAGATGACGCGCAATTTCAGCGCGTTCGGGTCCACGGCGCCGAAATACTCCTGACTGGCGCAGTTGATCAGAACGTCGCTGCCGATCATGTTGCCTTGTGCGTTCAGAGCTTCGCTGAGCTGGTCGCGCCAAAACTCGTAAAGGTTTTTGCCGCGCCGTGTTTTCAGCTTGCTGCCCATCTCCAGCCTGTAGGGCTGTATCGCATCCAGTGGCCGCAACACACCATAGAGACCTGAGAGGATGCGCAGATGATCCTGTGCCCATGCCAGTTCGTCAGGATCGAGCGAAGCTGCTTCCAGACCCTGATAGGTGTCCCCCGCAAAGGCCAGCGCGGCCGGGCGCGTTGCATCAGCGTCTGGCATGTCGGAAAAAGCACGATAGCGATCGCGGTTCAGGCGCGCCAGATCATCGCTCAGACCCATCAGCTTTTTCAGATCGCCAAGGGTCAGATTGCGCGCGGTTTTGGACAGTCTGATCGCATCATCCTGAAAATCGGGCTGTGTGACTTCAACGTCCCGCTCTGTCCAGTCCAGCCGTTTGGCCGGGGAAATCACTACCAGCATACCTGCCCTCATTCCTTACCTGTCCCGGCGTATCTAGCCCGCCTCACGCAGCACGTCCAGAAAGGCGGTGCCAAACCTTTCGTGACGCCGGTCGCCCAGCACCTGTTCAAGCCCGCGCAGGTCATCCGGGCGCATCTGTGCCACCTTTGCCAGTTGCGAGGCCGAGCAGGTCAGAGGCTTGTCTATCCCGTCGGGACCGCGGGACAATTGGGACTGTACTTCCAGCAAGCGGTCATAGATGTCGCCCTGATCGCGACCGGCCAGCTTGCGGCGCGCCGGGTGCAACGCCCGGGCCTCGCCCGCGATCACTTCAAGGAAGGTGTCGCCATAGCGCTCCAGCTTCTTGGCGCCGACGCCGCCAATCCGGGCCATCTCGTCCAGCGTCATGGGGCGCTTTTCCGCCATTTCGATCAGGGTGCGATCCGGAAAAATGACATAGGCCGGGACCCTGGCGGATTCTGCCAAAGCGCGTCTTTTGGCCTTGAGAGCCGACAGCAAGGGCGCATCTTCTTCGGACACCATGGCTTTCACGGCGGGGTGACGGGTTGCCTTGCGCAGGGCGTCCTTGCGCAGGTTGATCTTTGCCTCGCCCTTGAGAATAGGTTTGGCGGCCTCGGTCATACGCAAGGCCCCGTGGCGTTCGGGGTCGGGGCGCACCAGATCGTGCCCCATCATCTGGCGGAATATCGCCTGCCATTGCGCGCGCGACCAGTCCTTGCCGATGCCCCAGGTGGACAGGCCATCATGACGACGGGCGCGGATCTTGTCGGTCTCGTTCCCCAGAAGGATGTCGATCAGATGACCGCTGCCAAACCATTCCTCGGTGCGAAGAATCGCGGACAAGGCCATTCGGACGGGTGTTGTTCCATCAAATACTTCGGGCGGTGTATCGCACAGGTCGCATTTGCCGCAGGGTGCGGCCTGTTCCCCGAAATAACCCAGCAGGGTCTGGCGGCGGCAGTGCAGCGCCTCGGCCAACCCCAGCAGCGCGTTCAACCGCGCATGATCCGCCATGCGGCGTTCGGGTGGCGCCAGCCCCTCGTCAATCTGGGATCGCCGCAAACGTATATCGTCGGGGCCGAACAGGGTCAGGGTCTCGGCCGGCCCGCCATCGCGGCCGGCGCGGCCGATCTCCTGGTAATAAGCCTCGATCGATTTCGGCAGGTCCGCATGGGCGACCCAGCGAATGTCGGGCTTGTCGATGCCCATGCCAAAAGCCACGGTGGCCACCACGATCAGCCCGTCCTCGCGCGCGAAACGGGTTTCGACGATGCGGCGGTCCTCGGCCTCCATCCCGCCGTGATAGTGGCAGGCGCTGTGGCCCTGTTCGCGCAGCGCCTGCGCCAGAACTTCGGTCTTGTTGCGGGTGCCGCAATAAATGATGCCCGACTGGCCTCGGCGGGCGTCCGCGAAATCCAGGATCTGCCTGCGCGGGCTGTCCTTGGCGGCAAAGGCCAGGTGGATATTCGGCCGGTCGAAGCCCCGCAGAAACTTGCGCGGGGGTGTGCCGTCGAACAGTTTCTCGACGATTTCGTCCTGGGTTTCCGCATCCGCCGTGGCAGTGAAGGCGGCCAAGGGCAGGTTCAGCGCGCGCCGTAGCTCTCCGATCCGTAAATAATCAGGGCGGAAATCATGGCCCCACTGGCTGACGCAATGGGCCTCGTCCACCGCGATCAGGCTGACATTGATCCGCCGCAACATGCCCAGCGCCGACCCGGCGGCCAGCCGTTCAGGCGCCATGTAAAGCAGTTTCAGCCGCCCGTCCTCGAGAGCCTCCCACACGGCATCTGTTTCCTCGGGGGTGTTGCCCGAGGTCAGCGCACCGGCCTCGACCCCGGCTTCTTGCAGCCCCCGCACCTGATCGCGCATCAGGGCGATCAGCGGCGAAATCACCACCGTGACCCCGTCGCGCAGCAGGGCAGGCAGTTGATAACACAGGGATTTGCCGCCCCCGGTGGGCATGATCGCCAGCACGTTCTGGCCGGCGGTTACGGCATCGACGATCTCTTCCTGCCCGGGGCGGAATTCATCGAATCCAAAGACATCTCGCAGCAGAGGCGCGGCGTCGAACATGTGCGTGGGTGCCCTGTTTCAAGATTTGACTGCTCTTGAAAGGACAATCACACAGTCGGAATCAGGGAACAAGAGGTCAGTAGAAATAGACCGCGTTGTTGATCAGTATGATCCGCAGCGCATAGACCCCGATCAGCACCACCAGCGGCGTCAGGTCCAGACCGCCCATGTTGGGCAGGATACGCCGGATCGGGCCATAAATAGGCTCTAACAGGCGGTTCAGCCCGTACCAGATTTGCGCGACCAGCTGTTGGTGCAGGTTGAGCACCTGAAAGTTGATCAGCCAGCTCATGATCACATGGGCCAGGATGATGAACCAGACAATGTCCAGGATCAGCAGCAGGATTTGGATCAGCGACAGCATGGGTTCTCCGTATTCTTGTTGGCCGAGACCTAAGCACCATGGCGACAAAGAGCAAGTGTCTGGCACTCAACGCTTGCGATTTGAATTAAAGCCCAGTCATATAATCGCAACGATAAACAGGGGCAAAGATGGCAGAAATATCCAAGCGCAGGCGCATCTGGGGCTGGTGGTTCTTTGACTGGGCCAGCCAACCCTACCACACCCTTCTGGTCACCTTTGTATTTGGCCCATACTTCGCAGGCGTCGCCGCCGGGTATTTCACCGCTGAAGGGCTGGATGCGCAGGCGGCTGCGGCGCGCGCGCAGACTGTTTGGGCGAACTGTCTGACGATCACCGGGTTGATCATCGCATTTGGCGCGCCGCTTCTCGGGGCGATGGCGGATGTCTCGGGGCGGCGCATCCCGTGGATATTTGCCTTTTCGGTCATGTATGCGGTCGGGTCTGCGGCGCTTTGGTATACGATGCCCGATGGCTCGAACATGTGGCTGATGCTGTCGGCTTTTGGTTTCGGCTTCGTAGGTGCGGAATATGCGCTGATCTTCATCAACTCGCAGCTACCCGATCTGGGCGATGACAGCGAAGTGGGCGAGATCTCGGGCTCGGGCTTTGCCTTTGGCTATTTTGGAGGGCTGATTTCGCTGGCGATCATGCTGGCGCTGTTTGTGGAACAGCCAAACGGCAAAACCCTGATCGGCATGGTGCCCGCCTTTGGTCTGGATGCTGCCACCCGGGAAGGCACGCGTTTTGTCGGCCCATTTACGGCAATCTGGTTCATTCTGTTCATGGTGCCGTACTTCCTGTGGGTCCGCGATGATGCGGCGATAGACAGGAAAGGAAGCGTGGGAGAGGCGCTGCGCCTGCTGTCGAAATCAGTGTCTAACTTGCGCTATCGCGTCAGTCTGGCCAGTTACCTCGGTTCGTCCATGTTCTATCGCGACGCGCTGAACGGGCTGTACAGTTTTGGTGGTGTCTATGCGCGGCTGGTGTTGGAATGGGATCTGATCAAGATCGGAGTATTCGGGATCGTCAGCGTTCTCGCCTCGGCCGTTTTTGCGTGGATCGGGGGGAAGGCAGACAAGAAATACGGCCCGAAGCCGGTTATATTGGTGGCGATCTGGGTATTGATTTTTGTCTGCGTCACAGTGGTGTCGATGGACCGGACGCAGATCTACGGCATCGGCCTGCCTGACGGATCCAACCTGCCTGACCTCGTCTTCTTTGGCTGTGGTGTGCTGATCGGTGGCATGGGAGGCATTCTGCAATCGGCCAGCCGTTCGATGATGGTGCGCCACACCGACCCTGAAACCCCGGTCGAAAGCTTTGGTCTTTATGGTCTGTCGGGGCGTGCGACCGCTTTTGCGGCCCCGTTGTTGATCGGGATTGCAACAACCGCAACCGGCAGTGCGCGTCTGGGGGTGTCACCAATCATTCTGTTGTTTATTCTGGGTCTATTCCTGATGCGCTGGGTCAGACCGGAAGGGGATCAGAGCAGATGATTTTACTACGTTTTTTGGCACTATTGGTAATAACCGCGCTGGCGCATACGGCATCAGCGCAGCCCTTGGCAAAGCAGTTGTTCGGGGCACAGAAGGTAAGCTCGCAACAAAAAGCAGCGGCGTTCGGCAGTTATTCGCGCGGATGTGCGGCCGGATCGGTTCAATTGCCCGAGACCGGGCCCACGTGGCAGGCAATGCGGCTGTCGCGCAATCGCAACTGGGGGCACCCCGAAGCGATCGATTACGTGCAGGACCTCAGCCGGTTTGCAGCGAAACAGCCGGGTTGGAACGGTCTCTATATCGGGGATATCAGCCAGCCGCGGGGCGGGCCAATGACTTCGGGCCACCGCTCGCACCAGCTGGGGTTGGATATCGATATCTGGATGCTTCCGGGTGACAACATGCGCCTGTCGCGCAAGGCGCGCGAGAATATTTCGTCCATATCGCTGCGCCGCTCGAACGGTGCCTATGTCAACAGCAACTGGACCAAACAGCACCACGCGGTACTGCGCGAAGCCGCCAAGGACAAGCGCGTGGCACGTATCTTCGTTTTCCCCGGGGCTAAGGTTCAGATGTGCAACGATGAAAAAGGCAACCGGGCCTACCTGCGCAAGATTAGGCCCTGGTGGGGGCATCACTACCACTTTCACGTACGCCTGAAATGCCCAAGAGGATCAAAGGGATGCGTCAACCAGGATGCACCACCCAAAGGCGATGGCTGTGCCGAGGCGCAACAATGGGTGCGTAACATCCTGAACCCGCCGCCGCCCGACCCGAACGCGCCGCCGCCCAAGAAACGCCGGGAATATGTGCTGGCCGATTTGCCGAAACAATGCGCCTCAGTCTTGCAATCCAAGTAGGTGCGGCACTGTTTCTCGCCACGGCTGCCTCTGGAGTGGATGTAAAAACCGCCACACATCAAAGCAGTTTTGCATGGCGTGACAAGGCGGATTGGTTCGGTGGATTCTCGGCGCTGCTCATTTCGGACAATGGGCAGCAGATGATGGCGCTGAGCGACCGGGCACGGTTGGTGACGGCGCGCATTGACCGTCTTGATGGCGAGATCACCGGCATTCGCATTCTGGGGCAATGGCCGGTTCTGTCCAGCAATGGGCATCTCATGTCCGGCGGCGTTGGCGATTCCGAGGGGATTGCGGCGGCTCCTGACGGTGGATTCTATATCTCATTCGAAGGGGTGCACCGCGTCGCCCATTACCCCGCACCGGGCACGAAGGCGCGTGTATTGCCACGCCCGCAGGCATTTCAGCATCTCGCCGACAACGGGTCCTTTGAAGGTCTGGCCATCGACAGGCGCGGGCGGCTGTATACGCTGCCGGAAACGAACCGCACCTCGGACGGAGATATTCCCGTCTATCGCTGGAATGGCCAAACCTGGTCGACCCCATTTGTTCTGCCCCAGCGTGGTTGGTTCAAACCGGTTGCCGCTGATTTCGGTCCTGATGGGCGGTTCTACGTGTTGGAGCGAAACCTCACGGCAATCGGGTTTCGCTCGCGCCTGCGGCGGTGGGATCTGACAGGCGACGTGCCAAACGCCGAGGAAACCCTGTTCGAAACCGGAACCGGCGCGCATGACAACCTCGAAGGCTTGTCGATCTGGCGGGATGATCGGGGACGTTTGCGGGCCACGATGATCTCGGATGACAACTTTCTGGCACTGCAACGGACCGAGTTGGTCGAGTATCTGCTGCCCGATTGACACGCGGCAGATGAAGGTCTAAACGCACAGCCTGCCTTGGGACGGTCCCTTGGCCAAGTCGCCGCTACCTTGTCAAAACGGGCATCAAAAAATGCAACGCAACTTTATTCCCGGCATTCTTGCCATGGCCGCCATCGTCGTGGCCTCGAACATCCTGGTCCAGTTCCTGATCTTTGATGGCCTGTTGACCTGGGGCGCCTTCACCTATCCGTTGGCCTTTCTGGTCACTGACATCATGAACCGCGTCTACGGTGTGGGCCCTGCCCGCAAGGTTGTTTTCGCGGGCTTCGTCACCGGGGTGATCTGCTCACTGATCGGCAGCCAGATCATGCTTCAGGGCGACGGGTTCACCTATGCCGCCGTGCCGCTGCGCATCGCCGTCGCCTCGGGCACTGCGTTCCTGATCGCGCAGCTGACCGACGTCACCGTGTTCAACGCCATGCGTGAAGGCCGCTGGTGGCGCGCGCCGCTGGTGTCCACACTGGTCGGGTCGGCGCTGGATACAGCGATCTTCTTCACAATCGCGTTCTCGGCTTCGGTGACCGTCTTCGGCGCCGATGCGGATGCGGCCATCAACTGGGCGTGGGAGCCCGTGCCCTTCATGCTGTCAGGCCCCGAGGCGCCCCTGTGGGTGACGCTGGCCTTTGCCGACTGGCTGGTGAAGCTGTCGCTGGCCCTGGTCGCGCTGATCCCCTTCAAGGTGATCGTCGCGCGCCTGACCGCACGGCCCGCGTAAAAAAACGCTTTGAGAGTGGCACAAGTTGTGTCACCATCCTTTTCAACCGCAACAGATAGAAAAGGAGGTGATCCGGTGTCGAGAAAGAGATTGGAGAGAGGTGTCGGAACAACCGGGGGGAAAGCCTGCTAGGGCAGCCCTTGGCGGAGCGTTCGCTCCGGCTGGTCGATTGATCTAACCGACCCGACCTCCTGAACTTTCGAAGGGCCGTCCCAAAAGGGGCGGCCCTTTCTGTTTCCACCCGTGCCCTGTAAGGTCGGGCCCATGTTGCGCATCACCGACGATATCATCTTGCAAGACTGGGAAATGACCGAAAGCTTCATGCGTTCCTCCGGTCCAGGTGGGCAGAATGTGAACAAGGTCTCGACCGCGGTCGAGCTGAGGTTCGAGGCCGCGCGCTCACCCTCGCTGCCCGATCCGGTCAAGGCGCGGCTGAAACGGCTGGCCGGGCGCCGATGGACCAAGGATGGCGCGATCATCATTCAATGCGAAGAAACACGTTCCCAAGCCCGCAACAGGGAAATTGCGCGAACAAGGCTGGCCGAGCTGATCGGCAAGGCGCTGGTCAAACCCAAGCGGCGCATCGCGACGAAACCCACCTATGGTTCGGTCAAACGCAGGCTTGCGGCGAAAAAGGCGCGGGGCGACGTCAAGGCGCTGCGCGGCAAGGTGTCCGAAGATTGATCTGGCATCTCGTCCGGGCGTTGATAGTCTGGCCTGCAAAAGGTGCAGGAGAGTAACACCATGAGGCTGGAGGGAAAAACCGCAATCGTCACTGGCGGTGCATCCGGGTTTGGTGCGGGGATCGTAAGGAAGTTCCTGGCCGAAGGCGCGCGTGTCATGATCGCTGACATCAATGGCGATGCTGCGCATGAACTCGCAACCCGGCTTGGGTCCGAGGCGGTGGCCCAGCAGGTCGATGTAGGCGAGGGCGCTTCGGTTCAGAAGATGGCGGATGCGGCTTTCTCAACCTTCGGCCATCTGGACATCCTTGTGAACAACGCCGGTGTGACCCACCTGCCAACGCCGCTGGAGGAGGTCAGCGAAGCGGATTTCGACCGTGTTTTCAACGTGAACATGAAATCCGTCTATCTGACCGCCCGCGCATTGGTTCCACCCATGAAGGCGCGCGGGGCGGGTTCAATACTGAATGTTGCTTCAACCGCGGGCCTGTCACCGCGCCCGAACCTGAACTGGTACAACGCTTCCAAGGGCTGGATGATCACCGCAACCAAAACGATGGCGGTCGAGCTCGCCCCGTCCGGCGTGCGGGTGAACGCGATCTGCCCGGTTGCCGGGGAAACGCCGCTATTGAAATCCTTCATGGGCGAGGATACGCCCGAAATCCGTGCCAAATTCCTGTCGACCATCCCGTTGGGCCGCTTCTCAACCCCCGAAGATATGGCCAATGCCGCCTGTTTCCTGTGTTCGGACGAGGCCAGCATGATCACCGGCGCCGCGCTCGAGGTGGACGGAGGCCGATGCATCTGACCCGCTCTTCATCTGGCCAAAAATATCCCCGCCGGAGGCAGCGCGCGCCAGCGCGCTTTCCCGCTCAACCGCCGAGCCTTGCATGATCCCCGGACCCAGAAACCTGATCACGGATGTCCCCGGCCTGAAGGTCGGCAACGCACAGAACGCAACTTTGAAATCAGGCGTCACCGTCCTGACCGGCGCGCAACCACTCCGAGCCTCGGTGCATGTGATGGGTGGCGCTCCCGGCACGCGCGAGACAGATTTGCTGGCCGCCGACAAGACCGTTGAAAAGGTGGATGCGATCGTGCTTTCGGGCGGGTCGGCCTTCGGGCTGGATGCCTGTTCGGGTGTCATGGACGCGCTGCATGCCCAAGGCCGCGGGTTTCAGGTGGGCTCCGCCGTGGTGCCGATCGTGCCCGGGGCGATCCTGTTCGACCTGCTGAATGGCGGCGACAAGGCGTGGCACGAGAATCCCTATCGCGCATTGGGCCGCGCGGCGTTCGAATCCGCGTCGGACCGGTTCGAACTCGGAACTGCAGGTGCAGGAACCGGGGCTTTGACCGCGATGCACAAAGGCGGGTTGGGTTCGGCCTCGGTTGTTTTGGACAGTGGTGTTACCGTTGGCGCATTGGTCGCGGTCAATCCGCTGGGCAGTGTCACCACGCCGGGTGACAGGCATTTCTGGGCAGCCCCCTTTGAAGTGGGCGGCGAATTTGGCGGGTTGGGGCCTGATTCCAATGCCGGACTTGGCCAACCAACGGTCAGTCGCAAGGCGCAGGTGATGCAGTCCGCGAACCCGGACAAGGCCAATACCACGATTGCCATCGTTGCGACGGATGCGGCCCTGACCAAACCGCAATGTCAGAGACTGGCCGTTGCCGCCCATGACGGTATTGCCCGCGCCATTGTACCCGCCCACACGCCGGGGGATGGTGATCTGGTATTCGGGGTCAGCACGGGCGCGCGGGGTGTCGCCACCGACACCGAACCTGGTGTCATCGGGCATGCGGCCTCGCTGTGCCTGGCGCGAGCTATTGCGCGCGCCGTGTATCTTGCGACTCCGGCCGCGGGCGATCTGTTGCCTTGCTGGTCCGAGGTACATGACAAAAGTTAAGGACATCCTATTTGTCGCAGTGGCACAGTAAGCGCGCGCGGCAATCTGCGCGTTGACTCTTTTTTGCGCCGACGGTCCATTCGGTGCAGCCAATTTCTATCGGAGCAAAAGCTATGAATCGCATCCTCGCTACCGCAATCGTCGGCCTTCTGGCCCTTCCTGCTTATGCTGAAGGTGACGCTGAGGCGGGCAAGAAAACCTTCAACAAATGCAAGTCCTGCCACATGATCGCCGACCCGGCAGGCGAAGTGATCGTCAAAGGTGGCAAGACCGGCCCCAACCTCTATGGAATCGCGGGCCGCACCGCCGGTACCGTTGAGGGTTTCAAATACGGAGACAGCATCGTTGCCGCCGGTGAGAAAGGTCTGGTCTGGGACGAAACTACTTTTGTCGAGTATGCTCAGGACCCCAAGGCATTTTTGAAAACCTATCTGGATGACACATCCGCCAAATCGAAAATGACCTTCAAGCTGAAAAAGGGTGCCGAAGACGTCTATGCCTATATCGCAAGCGTGTCGGGTGAATAACACCTGATACTGTGCACCACTGCACAAGGACCAAAGGCCGCAGCCCCTGCGGCCTTTGGTGCGATTGATAACAGTGTGGAACAGCGACACTTTGAAGTCAGCCGGTGGATTGCCAAGCAACGCCGCAAAGCCAAGCCGGTCCGGCAACAGCTATAATCAAAATCAGGGCTCGTCAGGCGGATTGGCAGCAGGAGAGGACAGATGGGTATCATGATCCCAGCTTGGGTCGATGGTGAGTTGACCCCTGTAGACAAGCTTGAAGTTCACGAGAAGGGGCTCAAGCACAAGGCTGTGTCGGTTTTTGTCGTACGGGGGACCGAGATCCTGTTACAGCGTCGCGCATTGGGCAAGTACCACACGCCCGGCCTTTGGGCGAACACCTGCTGCACGCATCCCGATTGGGACGAAAGCTCGTCCACCTGTGCCGTACGCCGCCTGCGTGAAGAGCTTGGGATCACAGGTCTGTATCCCGAATACCGACACCGGCTGGAATATCACGCCGATGTGGGCAACAGCATGGTGGAAAACGAGGTTGTCGACGTCTTTCTGGCCCATGTCCGCGGCCCGCTGAAAATCGCGCCCAACCCGGATGAAGTCATGGATATCCGTTGGATCGACTATCACGATCTGTTGGCCGAGGTGAAACGCCACCCGGACCGGTTTACGCCCTGGTTGAAGATATATCTTCACAACCACGCGGACACGATTTTTGGCCCGGATCTGATCATTTCTGCCAAATCATGACCTCGGCTGGAAATCCGTGCCTTGCAAGGGCGGCGCAAGCCGCCTAAATCAACGCGTCATGGCCAAGCAGAAGACAGACCCGAATTACAAAGTGATCGCCGAAAACCGGCGCGCCCGCTTCGATTATGCCATCGAGGACGACATCGAATGCGGTATCGTTCTGCAAGGATCCGAGGTCAAATCCCTGCGCGCGGGTGGCTCCAACATCGCGGAAAGCTATGCCACCGTCGATGATGGCGAGCTGTGGCTGGTCAACAGCTACATTGCGCCATACGAGCAGGCCAAAGTGTTCAAGCACGAAGAACGCCGCCGTCGCAAGCTGCTGGTGTCCCGCAAACAGATGTCCGATTTGTGGAATGCAACCCAGCGCAAGGGCATGACGCTGGTGCCGCTGGTTTTGTATTTCAACCACAAGGGGTTGGCCAAGATCAAGATCGGCATCGCCAAGGGTAAGAAAACCCATGACAAGCGCGAAACCCAGGCCAAGCGGGATTGGTCACGGCAGAAACAGCGTTTGTTGAAAGACCACAGCTAGAACGCCATCGCTGCCTGTACCGCACGTTGCCAACGCTCATAAGCCGCATCGCGTTCGGCTTGTTCCTGCGTTGGTTCGAACCGGCGATCCAGCGCCCATGTTTCCGCAAACCCGGCCTGATCCGGATAAATTCCGGCTTTCATGCCTGCCAGCCATGCGGCGCCCAGGGCTGTCGTCTCTTGCATGACAGGGCGGTCCACAGGCGCGCCAAGACAGTTCGACAGGCCTTGCATGGTCCAGTCAGACGCGGCCATCCCGCCATCGACGCGCAGGATGACATCGGCATCGGCGCCCCAGTCGCCCTGCATGGCATGCCACAGGTCGCGGGTCTGGAAGGCGATGCTTTCCAGCGTGGCGCGGGCAATCTCGGCCCGGCCGGAATTGCGCGTCAGCCCGAACAGCGCTCCGCGACAGTCAGGTTTCCAATAAGGCGCCCCGAGGCCGGTGAAGGCGGGCACAAGCACCACATGCTGGTTCGGATCGGCCAGAGCCGCCAGTTCGCCGCTTTGTGGCGCCGCATCAATGATCTGCAACGCGTCGCGCAGCCATTGCACTGCGGCCCCCGCGATAAAGATCGACCCTTCCAGCGCATAAGTTCGCCGGCCGTCCAGTTGATAAGCGATCGTCGTCAGCAGGCGGTTTTTCGACTGAACCGGCTGTGCGCCTGTGTTCAGCAGCGCAAAGCAGCCCGTGCCATAGGTTGATTTCATCATACCGGGCTGGAAACAGGCCTGCCCGATGGTGGCGGCCTGCTGGTCGCCTGCAACGCCCAGAATGGGGATGTCGCCCCCGAACAAAGTGGTGGTTCCGAAATCCGCGGCGCAATCCTTTACTTCGGGCAAAAGGTTCAGGGGCACGTCCAGCAGGTCGCAAATCTCGGCGCTCCACGTGCCTGAGTGAATGTCGAACAGCAGGGTACGGGCGGCGTTGGTGGCATCGGTTGCATGAACACGGCCTTCGGTCAGCCGCCAGATCAAGAAACTGTCGATCGTGCCGAACAGCAGGTCTCTGGCTTCTGCCCGCGCGCGGGCACCCGAAACGGTATCCAGCAGCCATTTGACCTTGGTGCCCGAGAAATAAGGATCCAGCAGCAGACCGGTCTGAGCGGTAACGTCATCCTCGCACCCGGCCTGTTTGTAGCGCGCGCAGATATCGGCGGTGCGGCGGTCCTGCCAGACGATGGCATTGTGGATGGCCTTGCCGGTCTGTTTGTCCCAGACAACCGTCGTTTCGCGCTGGTTGGTGATGCCGATACCGGCAATCTGATCCGCTGAAACGCCGGTGGTTTCCATCACCTCACGGCACACGTGCAGAACGCTGGACCAGATATCCTCGGGGTCGTGTTCAACCCAGCCTTCCTGCGGGAAGTGCTGGGGAAATTCCTGCTGGGCAGTGCCGACAGGCCGCATCTGCGCGTCAAACAGAATGGCGCGCGAAGACGTAGTGCCTTGATCGATTGCCAGAATATGGGTCATTTCCGCTCTCCCCCGGTATCGTTTTGCGGGACTTTAGCGCAAACAATGGCGAAGGGGCCAGTGCAGAAATCAGGCCGGATTGACAGGGATATTGTCGATCAGGCGGACACCGTCGGCCCAGGCTGTGACGAACAGGCGGGCGGGTCGACTTGCGCTGGACAGGCTTTCCAGCGTCTCGGCACAGCGCAGGTCGACATACTCGACTTCGGTGAACCCGACCTTCAGCAGGGTTTTCTTGGCATCCTGCGCCAGTTTGGCAAAGCCTGCTCCCTTAGCCAGATCGTCGGCCACCTGTTGCATGACGCCGTTCATTTGTTCTGCGACCTTCAACCCTTGGGGGGAAAGAAGAAGATTGCGCGACGACATCGCCAGGCCCGAAGGTTCTCGGACAGTCGGGCAGCCGATCACCTCGATTGGGATGTTTAGATCACGCGCCATCCGGCGGACAACCAGCAGCTGTTGATAGTCTTTTTCCCCGAAATAGGCTCGATCCGCCTGTGTTTGCAGGAACAGCTTGGCGACCACCGTGGCGACACCTTCGAAATGTCCGGGGCGGAAGGGGCCTTCCATCACGTCGGTCAGACCGGCAACCGATACCGTCGTCGAAAACCCTTCCGGATAGATTTCCTGCGGGTCCGGCACATAGATCGCATCCACACCATAAGGGGCCAGCTTTTGGGCGTCTTCATGCTCGGTGCGGGGGTAATTTGCCAGGTCTTCGGGATTGTTGAACTGCTTGGGGTTCACAAAAATCGTCACGATCACCCGGTCGCAGCCCTGTTTCGCCGCCTGTGCCAGTGACAAATGCCCCTCGTGCAGCGCACCCATGGTCGGAACCACGCCGATGGTCTCACCGTTTCGATGCCAAGTGGTGGTTTTGGCACGCAGCTCGGCCAGAGAGCGCAGAATCGGTGCGGTCATGTCTTTTGTCCTTTGGCCGGAGCCTGATCGGCAAAGACATGTTCATCCGCCGGGAAGGTCCGCGCGCGGACTTCGGCCGCGTATTCCGCGATGGCCGCTTCGGCCAACGGACCAAGCTCGGCATAGCGTTTGACGAATTTGGGTTTGAAGGCGGTGAAAAAGCCCACCATGTCGTCCACGACCAAAATCTGCCCGTCACAGCCCGCAGATGCACCGATGCCGATGGTCGGGATTGCAATCTCTTCGGTGATCTGGTTCGCCAGACCTTGGGGCACTTTCTCCAGAACGACCGAGAACGCGCCAGCCTCGGTCACGGCGCGGGCATCCGCCATGACGGCTTCAGCCTGCTCGTCCCGGCCCTGCACCTTGTAGCCGCCCAGCGTATTGATCGACTGCGGCGTCAGTCCGATATGAGCCATCACCGGAATGCCTCGTTTCACCAGAAAGCGGATGGTTTCAGCCATTTCCACCCCGCCTTCCAGTTTGACCGCGCCTGCATTTGTGTACGCCATCAGGCGTGCGGCGTTACGAAAGGCTTGCGCCGGGCTTTCTTCATAACTTCCGAAAGGCATGTCGATGACCATCATCGCACTTTTCAGGCCGCGTGATACGGCCTGACCATGCAGGATCATCATCTCCATCGTGACACCCAGCGTGGATTCCAGCCCGTGCAGCACCATGCCGACGCTGTCACCGACCAGCACAAAATCGCAATGGGCGTCCATCAGGCGCGCCATTGGCGTGGTATAGGCGGTCAAAGAGACCAGAGGTTCGCCGCCTTTTCGGGCGCGAATGTCCTCGGCGTTCGGGGCTTTCTTGCGGGCGGTGGCGCTCATGGATCGCTCCTGCAGTATTATGTTGCAGTGCGGCATAGCAGATCGGGAGGGGCCGAAGAAACCCCGGTTGCGCGAACATTCCCTTGATTGACCTGAGGTTTACAGGAAGACTGTCAGTAAAATGGCCCTGAAAACAAGGGCACAACCCATTTCAGTAGGGAGAGTTCACATGACAAAATTCCTGTTCCGGACATTTGCATCGACCCTGGCCGTAGGGGCCAGCCTGCTTGCCACGCAGGCTTTGGCCAAGTCGGACATCACCATTGCGATGCAGCTTGAGCCGCCGCATCTGGACCCGACAAGCGCCGCGGCGCAAGCCATCGACTCGGTGGTTTACACCAATATCTTCGAAGGCCTGACACGTTTCATGGGTGACGGCTCGGTCGTGCCCGGATTGGCGGAAAGCTGGGAGATTTCCGAAGACGGGACGGTCTATACCTTTAACCTGCATGACGGGGTGACCTTCCATGATGGCACCACCATGGACGCCGAGGATGTCAAATTCAGCCTTGACCGCGCAATCGCGGAAGACAGCGCCAACGCGCAGAAGGCCCTGTTTGCCGGTATCGAAACC
Source organism: Ruegeria sp. HKCCD6604 (assembly GCF_013110635.1). Classification (NCBI taxonomy): domain Bacteria; kingdom Pseudomonadati; phylum Pseudomonadota; class Alphaproteobacteria; order Rhodobacterales; family Roseobacteraceae; genus Ruegeria; species Ruegeria sp. HKCCD6604. Next base: position 179,863 of record NZ_WVQW01000002.1, read on the forward strand.
GTCGAGGTCGTCGACCCGCTGACCGTGAAGGTTACCCTGTCAGAGCCGAACGGAAATCTCCTGTTCAACCTGGCCTGGGGGGATGCGGTCATCGTCGCGCCGGAAAGCATAGACAACATCAAGACCAACCCGGTTGGTACCGGTGCCTATACCTTTGGAAACTGGGTGCAGGGCGACAGTATCACGCTGAACCGAAACCCCGATTACTGGGGCGAACAGCCCGCATTAGAGACTGCAACGTTCAAGTTCATCTCGGACCCGACCGCCGCTTTTGCCGCCATGATGGCCGAGGATGTCGACGTGTTTGACAACTTCCCGGCGCCGGAAAACCTGCCCCAGTTCGAGGCCGACCCGCGCTTTCAGGTCCTTGTGGGGTCGACCGAAGGTGAGACGATCCTGTCCACCAACAACAAGCAGCCTCCGTTTGATGATATCCTTGTTCGTCAGGCATTGGCCCATGCCATTGACCGGCAGGCGATCATCGGCGGCGCAATGTTTGGCTATGGCACGCCGATCGGAACCCACTTTGCGCCGCACAATCCGGCTTACGTCGATCTGACCGCGCAATCCGCTTACGACCCCGAAAAAGCCAGAGAGTTGCTGGCAGAGGCCGGATTCGAAAATGGGTTTGAGACTACATTGCATTTACCCCCGCCGTCTTATGCCCGTCGGGGGGGCGAAATCATAGCGGCGCAGCTGGCCGAGGTCGGCATCACGGCCGAGATCATCAATGTGGAATGGGCCCAATGGCTGGAAACGGTGTTCAAGGGCAAGGAATTCGGTCTGACCATCGTCAGCCATACCGAGCCTATGGATATCGGCATTTATGCGCGGCCTGACTATTACTTTCAGTATGACAGCACGGATTTTCAGGCGCTGATGGACACTCTGAACACCACCACCGACCCCGAAGAACGCACCCGTTTGCTGGGTGAGGCGCAGCGCCTGATCGCAAGCGACTATGTCAATGGCTACCTGTTCCAGTTGGCCAAACTGGGCGTTGCGAAAGTCGGCGTTCAGGGCCTTTGGGAGAACGCGCCCACCGCCGCAATCGATCTGACTCAGATCAGCTGGTCCGAGTGATGTTACAGCCCGGGCCGCGCCGGGCGGCCCGGACCTTCCATTGTGTCAGGGTGTTCTCACGTATGTTCTTGCTCCGTGCCATTCCCGTCTTGGTTTTAGGTTTTTTCCTGGTGCTCGGTTCCTCTGTCGCGGCCACGGCGCAGAATGTGTTGGGGGGGCGGCTGGATGCCCTGCCCGGAACGCCCGAGAATCCGTTGAATGTTGGGATCGGCATTCGCATCGACCAGATCACCGGTGTTGATCAAAAGGCCGAAAACTATGGCGCGGTTGTGGTCTTGCGGGTGGAATGGACCGATCCGGCGCTGGCGTTTGATCCTGAGGAACTGGGGAGGGATATCAGGGTCTTCAACCCGCCCGACCTTGCCAATCATGCGGCAAGTATCGGGTCCGTTCTGCCGGCTTTTGTCATTCACAATCAGCAGTCCAACAAGTGGATCCACGAATCCGCCGCATCCCTGCGTTACGACGGGCGGGTGCTGTATGTCGAAAAATCGTCTCTTACACTCCAGGCGCCTCATTTCGATTTCCGAAAATACCCGTTCGACACGCAGGAGTTTCATTTCGAGGTCGTTTCGGTCTTTCCCTCTGAATACGTCACTTACCATCCGTTGAACGAATTCTCGGGCCTCGGAGATCAGCTGGGCGAAGAAGAATGGATTCTGAACAATGCACGGTTGGAAACATCCAGGGTCTTGGGTCTATCCGGCAAAGAAAGCGATCAGGTCGCGCTTGTTTTTGAGGGCAATCGACATCTGACCTATTACGTCATTCGGGTTTTCCTGCCGATGCTTGTCTTGATCTCGGTCGGCTGGGCGCTGTTTTTTCTGGATGAATACCGCCGGAGGATCGAGATTGCGGGCGGCAACCTGCTGGTCTTCGTCGCGTTCAACTGGGCAATATCCGCAGATCTGCCCAAGCTGGGTTATCTGACTTTTCTGGATTTTGTCCTTCAGTGTATGTTCCTGATGACCGGGGCGCTGATCGTGTTCAACGTCGCGCTGCGACGATTGAAAGTGTCCGGCAAGGAGGGGGCGGCGCGCACTTTGGACAATTATGCGATCAAGTGGATCTATCCACTGGGCTATGCCGCGATCGTTGCCTATGCGGTTTCCGCTTTCCTTCTGGTGCCTTAGACGCTGGACCCGTGCCTGATGTGACCCTAACGTGGTGCCAATGCTCCGCTACGTCCTCAAACGACTGATTTCCTTGCTTGTCAGCCTGGCCGTCGCCTCGGTGGTCATCTTCGCCGTGATCGAGGTTGCCCCGGGTGATCCGGCCTCGTTCATGCTGGGCGTCAATGCGCAGGAGGACACGCTGGCGGCGCTGCGGGCCGAGCTGGGCCTGGATGGGTCAAAGATACAGCGCTATTTCCACTGGGTTGGCGGCATGCTGGTGGGCGATTTCGGCACCTCATACACCTATCGCACACCGGTGTCGCAGATGATCGCTGACCGGCTGTGGGTGTCGTTGCCCCTGGCACTTTATGCGCTGACGCTGTCCACGTTGATCGCCTTTCCCGCCGGAATCTATGCCGCTGCGCGTCGGGGCAAACCGGGGGACCTTGCAGTGATGGGGGCGACGCAGCTTGGCATCGCAGTCCCGAACTTCTGGTTCGCGATGATGCTTGTGCTGATCTTCGCCATCAATCTGCGCTGGTTCAATGCGGGCGGGTTTGCCGGTTGGAACGACGGTCTGTGGGTCGGCCTGCATTCCCTGACCCTGCCTGCCGTGGCTCTTGCCTTGCCACAGGCGGCGATTCTGGCGCGCGTCATGCGGTCGGCCTTGCTGGACATTCTGGGTGAGGATTTCATGCGCACGGCTCGGGCCAAGGGCCTGTCCCGTCGTCAGGCCCTTTGGCGGCATGGGGTACGAAATGCGCTGATTCCGGTGCTGACCATCATCGGCTTGCAGTTTTCCTTTCTGCTGGCGGGATCGATCATCATCGAACAGGTGTTCTATCTGCCGGGCCTCGGGCGGCTGGTGTTTCAGGCCATTTCTGCCCGAGACCTCATCGTCGTGGAATCGGTCGTGATGCTGCTGGTCTTCGCCGTGATAACGGTCAATTTCCTTGTCGATCTTGCTTATGCGGCCGTGGACCCACGACTGAGGAGCAGGACATGAACCGGAACCTGATCCTTGGGGCCTTGTTGTCGTCGCTGGTGGTTCTGGCCGCGTTGGTCTCGTTCATCTGGACCCCCTACGACCATGCCGCGCTGGACATTCCCAATAAATTGCAGCCACCAAACGGGCAGCATTGGTTTGGGACCGATCATTTCGGCCGCGACATGTTCTCGATGATCATGGTCGGTGCGCGTACGTCAATTGCGGTGGCGCTGGTGGCCGTCGGCATCGGCATGGCAATCGGCGTTCCTCTTGGACTGGCGGCGGCCGCGCGCAAAGGCTCATGGCTGGATGAGGTCATCATGCGTGGCAACGATCTGGTCTTCGCTTTCCCTTCGCTGGTGATCGCCATCCTGATCACGGCCGTCTATGGCGCCGGAGCGATCAACGCCATTGTTGCGATCGGCATTTTCAACATCCCCGTCTTTGCCCGTATCACCCGCGGGGCTGCTTTGTCGCTTTGGGAGAGAGAGTTCATCCTCGCCGCCCGTGTGTCGGGCAAAGGGGCCGCGCGGATATCGGCTGAACATATTCTGCCCAACGTGGCCAATCTGCTGATCGTGCAGGGGACCATCCAGTTCAGCCTTGGCATTCTGGCCGAAGCGGGCCTGTCATATGTAGGTTTGGGCGCTCAACCTCCGACGCCCAGCTGGGGCCGGATGCTGGCAGACGCACAGACGATGGTCAGTTTTGCCCCGCATTTGGCTCTGATTCCGGGTCTGTCGATCATCGTCACGGTGCTGGGTCTGAACCTGTTGGGCGACGGAATGCGGGACTGGCTGGATCCCCGGATCAGGGTGGCGCGGGCATGAGTTTGTTGCAGATTGAAAACCTGTCGCTGACGATCCACGGGATACCGATTCTGAAACAAGTCAGCTTGTCGATCGACCCCGGCCAGATCGTGGCGGTGACGGGTGAAAGCGGCTCGGGCAAATCGATGACCGCATTGGCGGTGATGCAACTGCTGCCGCATGGGGCCAGCACGGAAGGTGCGATCTGGCTGGACGGTCAGGATCTGTTGACACGGTCAGAGCCCGATTTGTGCGCCTTGCGCGGCGCGTCCGTGGGGATGGTGTTTCAGGAACCGATGACAGCGCTCAATCCGGTGAAAACCATCGGTGATCAGGTAATGGAGACGATCCTGATCCACAAGGCGATGCCCCCGACCCAGGCCCGAACATGCGCCAAAGAGGTGCTGACCCGCGTCGGCTTGCCGCCTGATCGGTTCCCCCTTTCCCGCTATCCGCACGAACTGTCCGGCGGGCAACGGCAACGCGTGGTCATTGCCATGGCCATCGCTCTGCGCCCCAGGCTGCTGATCGCGGACGAGCCGACGACAGCGCTGGACGTCACGACACAGGCGCAGATTCTCGACCTGCTCAAGGGGTTGGTGCGCGAATACGACATGGGGCTGCTGATGATCACCCATGATCTGGCCGTTGTCTCTGATATGGCTGACCAGATCATCGTCATGCGCCACGGAGAAGTGGTTGAAAGCGGGGCCACACAGCACCTGCTGCATCACATGCAACACCCTTATACCCGAATGCTGTTCGAGGCGTCTGGTCATCAGGTCACTTTGGCGGAACCCGCGCACCCGCAAACGTTGCTGGAGGTAACCCAGGTTGTCCGGGACTACCGATTGCCCCGAAAAGGCCTGTTGGACGCGCCGCGCCATCACCGGGCGGTGGATGGTGTCAGCTTCTGCCTCAACCGAGGCGAGCGGTTGGGGCTGGTCGGGGAATCCGGATGCGGAAAATCGACCCTGACACGGGCAATTTTGGGCTTGGAGGAGGTTCAGTCCGGTCAAATCCGGCTGGGTGGTCAGCCGGTATTTTCCGGTCACAAACCCAACCTTGCCGTGCGTCGGAGGATGCAGGTTGTGTTTCAGGACCCATATGGCAGCTTCAACCCCCGCCACCGCGTCGCGCGCCTGATCACCGAGCCTTTCCACCTGCTGGACACCCCGCCCACCGGATCAGATCGACAGGATCGGATCTCGGAAATATTGACGGCCGTCGGCCTCAACCCCGACGAAGCGGGCAAGTACATCCACGAATTCTCGGGCGGGCAACGACAAAGGATCGCCATTGCACGCGCCCTGATCATCCGGCCCGATCTGATCCTGTTCGACGAAGCGGTTTCGGCGCTTGACGTTTCGGTCCGTGCACAGATCCTCGATCTGCTCGCTGAACTGTGCGACGCCTATGACCTGACCTATCTGTTCATCAGCCATGACCTGAGCGTTGTCCGCACGATCACCGACCGTGTGCTTGTGATGCAGTCCGGGCGGATCGTCGAACAGGGTCAGACCAAACAGGTGTTCGAAAACCCGCAACATCCCTATACGCAAACCCTGATTTCCGCTGCGCCCCGGTTGCCCGAGATAAGGCCACTGATTGCATAAAGTTCCTTGTTAGAGCCTGAATGGAGGCCTAAAATGACCCAGAAGATTTGGTTTGATCCCACCTTGTGCCTGATCGACGGGCGTTGGAGCCAGGCGGCTGCGGGCGACAGCCTGCCCTTGATCAACCCTTCGGACGGGACCGAGATCTGCCGGATCGCCCGAGGGTCCGAGGCGGATATCGACGCGGCGGTACAAGCCGCCCGTTCTGCGTTGAATGGTGATTGGGGGCGAAAGACGGCGTTGGAACGCGGCCGCATCCTGACACGGTTGGGCCAGCTGGTGCTGGACCGGGTGGACGATCTGGCGCAGCTCGAGGCGATGGATGTCGGCAAACCGCTGACACAGGCCCGGGCAGACGCGGTCGCCCTGGCGCGCTATTGCGAGTTCTATGGCGGCGCGGCCGACAAGGTGATGGGCGAGACCATTCCCTATCTCGATGGCTACACCGTCTACACCCTGCGCGAACCGCATGGGGTGACGGGCCATATCGTGCCCTGGAACTATCCGATGCAGATTATCGGGCGTTCGGTCGGGGCGGCGTTGGCCATGGGCAACGCCTGTGTTCTGAAACCTGCGGAAGAGGCCTGCCTGACCGCGCTGGCCTTTGCCCATCTTGCGCAACAGGCCGGGCTGCCAGCCGGAGCATTGAACGTCGTGCCCGGTCTGGGGGCCGAGGCGGGTGCGGCGCTGTCGGGGCATCGGGGAGTCAACCATATCTCGTTCACCGGTTCGGTTGCCACCGGGGCCCTTGTGCAGCAGGCGGCGGGACGCAATGTGGTGCCCGTGACGCTGGAACTGGGCGGGAAATCCCCGCAATTGGTTTTTGACGATGCCGATCTGGATGCAGCGCTGCCGTTTCTGGTGAATGCGGGGATCCAAAATGCGGGCCAGACCTGTTCGGCCTCGTCCCGGATCCTGGTGCAGCGGGGCGTCTATGAGCAGGTCAGATCGCGCATGGCCAAGGCCTATGAAGAACTGACGGTCGGCCCGGCGATGCAGGATCTGCGCGTTGGACCGTTGATCTCGGACCGGCAGAGACAGATTGTCAGCGGCTTTCTGAAAACCGCCACGGACCTGACAATCGCTGCGCAGGGACAGATTGTCGATGACGCACCAGAAACCGGAGCCTATGTCCGGCCCACTTTGTTCGCAGACGTGCCGCCAGATCATCAGTTGGCACAGGACGAGATTTTCGGCCCGGTTCAGGTTCTGATCCCGTTTGACACCGAAGAACAGGCTCTGACCATAGCGAATAGTACGGAATACGGCCTGGTCGCCAGCGTCTGGACGCGGGATGGTGCGCGACAGATGCGGTTGGCTAAAGCGCTGCACTCAGGTCAGGTTTTCATCAACAACTACGGTGCAGGCGGCGGCGTTGAATTGCCGTTTGGTGGGGTGGGAAAATCCGGCCATGGCCGCGAAAAAGGGTTCGAAGCTTTGTACGGCTTTTCACAGTTGAAGACAGTTGCCGCGTTTCACGGGTAACATTTACCCAGGCAGTTCAGATCAGCTTTGCTTCCAATGCGTGATTGCCCCAAATCTGTGATGTCCGCGTGGCAGAATGCCCACTGAACCAACCTCCGACGACTTCGTCGGCAACCTTGGCGCTGGGGGGGAACTTTTGTCTGCCGCCGTCTGCCAGGATCACCAAGTCAAACCAGACCCGAACTGAATACGGCGCATTGATCCGGCCTGAATTCAGGTTGTACTTGTGCCAGTGTACCGGGCAGCTTAGGAAAACGACCTTGTTGAATTGTGCCCCCATCTCGGCGGCTTTCATGACGACATTGCAGCCGTGGCTGTGGGCAACCACATCGCAGCCGTGATAAGCCTCAAGATCTACCCAGTTTTTCAGGTGTTTGGCAGCAATATGTCGGCCGCGGTCGGACCACCGGCCCTCCCATTCATAGTAGTTCTGCCCTGAAAAGATGTCGTTGCGATGCGGCCTGATGTAATTGTGCAGATCTCCGACATGGGGATAGTACCATGTAGGGTCGGGATTGACTTCGAAGTGAGTGCCATGAACCAGAAGCAACCCCGGCGCACCGGCTTTCTGTTGCGCGGGCGCCGGTGGAACCTTCGAACCCGGCGGGTCTGAAATCAGAGCGGACGACAGCACAGTAAGCAAATCTTGCGAGAGCGGCTCCAACTGCGCCCAACGTGCCATAAACACACCAAGCCAAAGACGTGGCGGAAAAGATTCCGGCGAATACAGTTTGAGGCACGAACTCAGTGCGGCAAGAGCAACAATTGAATCAGGGGCCGCCAGCCCAAGCTTCAAAGCAGCGTCAATATGTTCGACGCTCGGCTGTTCTTCTGCTGCTCTGATCGCCTCGAACAAACGTTGGTAATACCCCTCAGGCTCTGGCGAAGTAAGCAGGTCAACGGGCCTTGGATCGCCGGGGCCATCAAAGAAACGCATATATTCGTGGGCGGATATTTGGCGGTCGTCAATTGGCCGGAATCCGAGCATGACAAGCTGTTTGGACAGAACGGCATCGTCGGTTTCTTCCCAATCGCGGCCCAACAGTAAAAGGTCGCTGTCATCGCCTTCGGCTTGCAGAAACTGCGCGCGGGATATCAGGTATGCGGCGTAGGAAAAAAGTGAAAGCTCATCCCGGGATCCCCCGGTATCGTAGAAGTTCCTTGGTTCAAAAATCATTGTATCTCAACCTTAATGCTCAATGGGAATGCCTTCCAAAATAGCATCAGGTGAGGTGCCGATAAATGATGAATGCACCGCCGTGGTTCAGACGATCACCTCGATCGCCTTTTGCGCTCCGACTCCAAACACCCGCTTGTAGCGTTCGATCTGGTCCTCCGGACCCATCGCCTTTTCAGGGTTGTCCGACAGTTTCACCGTCGGGCGGCCATTGGCGGATACCGCTTTGCAGACCAATGAGAACGGTGCCAGCGCGTCATTGGGGACGAGTCCGCGAAAATCGTTGGTCAGCAAGGTTCCCCAACCGAAGGAAATATTGGCGCGGCCCGCGAACTGGGCATGCAATTCCTGAATTTTCTCGACATCCAGACCATCAGAGAAGATGATCCGCTTCCCTGTCGGGTCTTCGCCGCGTGCGTTCCACCAGTCTATTGCGACCTCGGCCGCTGCTGCCGGGTCTCCGCTGTCGATGCGAATGCCGGTCCATCCCGCCAACCAGTCAGGAGCATTGTCCAGAAACCCCTTGGTGCCATAGGTGTCGGGCAGGATGATGCGGAGGTTGCCGTCATGCTCGTCATGCCAGTCGCTGAGCACGTCATAAGGCGCCTGCGCCAACGCTTCATCCGTATCTGCCAGCGCGGAATAGACCATGGGCAGTTCATGCGCATTGGTGCCGATGGCCTCGACCTCGCGTCGCATGGCGATCAGGCAGTTTGAAGTTCCGGTAAAGGATGCGCCCAGCCCTTCGATCATCGCCTGCACGCACCAATCCTGCCACAGGAAGGAATGCCGCCGTCTGGTGCCGAAATCCGCGATCCCAAGCCCGTTTATCGAGCTCAACTTTTCGATCTTTTCCCAAACCCGGGTCATCGCGCGGGCGTAAAGCACCTGCAATTCGAACCGGCGCATGTCGTTCAGCACCGCGCGCGAGCGCAGCTCCATCAACACCGCCAGCGCGGGGATTTCCCACAACATGACCTCGTGCCACTTGCCTTCAAAGGTCAGTTCAAATTGGTCACCTTTGCGTTCAAGGTGATAGGGCGGCAGGCGCAAATTCTCGAACCACTCCATGAAGTCAGAGCGGAACATCTGCCGTTTTCCATAGAACATGTTGCCGCGCAGCCAGGTGCTTTCCCCACGGCTGAGGCTGAGAGAGCGGATGTGATCTAGCTGTTCCCGCAGCTCGCCTTCATCGATCAAACGCGCCAGAGGTACGTGATTCGACCGGTTGATCAACGAAAAAACGACATCTGTTTGAGGCTTGTTTCGAAACACTGACTGGCACATCAGCAGTTTGTAGAAATCAGTATCGATCAAAGACCGTACAATCGGGTCAATCTTCCATTTGTGATTGTAGACGCGGGTCGCGATGTCGACCATGGGGAACTCCTGCGATTTCCGTAGTTAGATCAATCGACTCTGGAAATAGCAAGAGTCACTGATTTGGTGACAATGCCAGTTTGACGTCACAATACCGGCATATTGTGCATTGTTTTTACCGGTTAGTGAGAAGAGGGGATGGAAAGTCGAAACTGAGTTTGTGAATGGGTATCGAGTACGATTTTGATATTGTTAACGTAGCGCTGGAAGATCTGGACCCCGAAAAGCTGGGGTCTGCCTCTGATAGGGAACGCCAGGTATGTGCGGTGTTCCGCGATATCAGAGCTGCGGACGCGTTGCGTGGAACATCGCCGAAAATCCGCAAGATTTTCATGGATGCCGGATTCAGCCTCGAGTCGCGCAACAGCGGCATCGTGCCAGGTGTTTTTCCGGCCGAGGATCATGCGGATCGGGTGCGAATTCTGCGGTCGCTGTTTGACAACATCAGGACGCGTGGAATTCAGGGTGAATATTGCGGCGATTTCAACCTTTGGGATTTCCTGCATTATGTGCGAACCGCGCAACCCATGGCTGGGATCGTACGCAGCCGACCGATGCGCGTTCCGCCACCTCCGTCAAACCAAACCAACCCGGAACGTCGCACGATACCAGGGCGCATTGGGTTCGCGCTGGGTCTGGCGGTTGTTCTGTTCGTGATGATCAAGCTTCTGGCCGCCGCGGGCGCCACACCTTAGGTCAATACGACTCCGGCATCCCGCATCGCCTGTTCGGCGGCTGCCAGCGAACCGTCCATATCAATCGCGCGGCACGCGCCCATGCGGACCGTGACATCGAAACCCAACCTGGCGGCATCTACCGCAGAATAACGCACGCAGTAATCGGTGGCCAATCCCACAAGGGTCAAACGGTCGATGCCGCGTGTATCCAAATAGCCTTTAAGGCCTGTCGGTGTCTGGTGGTCATTCTCGAAGAATGCGGAATAGCTGTCGATGGCACTGCGGAACCCCTTGCGAAGGATCAGGTCGCCATACGTGCGCAATTCGGGATGAAACCCGGCGCCGCGCGTGCCCTGCACGCAGTGGTCGGGCCACAGAACCTGTGGGCCATAGGGCATGTCGACCAGGTCGAACGGGTTTTTGCCGTCGTGGGAACTGGCAAACGAAGAATGCCCCGCCGGATGCCAGTCCTGAGTCAGGATCACGGCATCGAATTCATCCATCATGGCGTTTATCGGTGCGACGATCTCGTCCCCTTCTGCCACGGCCAGTGCCCCACCTGGGCAGAAGTCGTTCTGGACATCGATCACGAGCAGAGCATGGGTCATGGCGGCCTCCTTTTACCGCTCTATCGGTAGGCGGCGGCGCGCGGGGCGTCAATGCAATCCCTTGCGACTCTGGGTCTGCAAAGGTAGATCGCGCATATGTACACAATCGCTGCCCTCTATCACTTTACACGTTTCGCGGACCCGGCCGCGTTGCGCGACCCCTTGCTGGACCTGTGCCGCGCGCAGTCTGTCACAGGTACGCTGCTGCTTGCCCAGGAAGGGATCAATGGCACGATCGCCGGCCCGCGGACCGGAATTGACGCCGTGCTGTCATATATCCGATCCTTGCCCGGTTGCGCTGATCTGGAGTGGAAAGAAGCGACCTCGGACCACCCGCCTTTCGGCAAGATGAAGGTGCGGTTGAAGAAAGAGATCGTGACCATGGGCCAGCCCGACGTGGACCCGCGCGCTCGCGTCGGCAACTATGTCGACCCGCAGGAGTGGAATGACCTGATCCGCTCTGACGATGTGGTTTTGATCGACACGCGAAACGATTACGAAGTGGCAATCGGGACGTTTGAAGGCGCAATAGACCCTGAAACGGCCAGTTTCCGCGATTTCCCGGCATGGTGGGAACAGAACAAGGACCGCTTTCACAACAAGCGGGTCGCCATGTTCTGCACGGGCGGTATCCGTTGCGAGAAATCCACCAACTACCTGTTGGGGCAGGGGGTCGAAGATGTCTATCACCTCAAAGGCGGTATCCTGCGATATCTTGCGGAAATCCCCGCCGAAGACAGTTCCTGGCAGGGTGAATGCTTTGTTTTCGACAATCGCGTTTCGGTTGGCCACGGGCTTGTTGAAGGGCCGCACAAGCTTTGTCATGGATGCCGGCGTCCTATCCTGCCCGAGGATATGAAGCGCCCGGAATACGAGCACGGCGTTTCATGCCATCAATGCATCGATGAGACGTCCGATGCTGACAAAATGCGCTTTCGCGAGCGGCAAAAGCAGATCCTGCTGGCGCGGGAACGGGGTGAGGCGCATCTGCGGCAGGATTGAATTCGGGTTGCGGGCGATGCCTTTAGGTCGGATGATTGCCCGAAGACCGGATTGAAGGGGCGTTCATGCACCGCAAACCCACGACATTGGACGAATGGAAATCGACGCTGATTGCGGCACTGGGGCTGGTCCTTGCTAGCTTCCTGGCTTGGTATGGCCTGTCCCGCCTGAGCGAGGCGGCTGCGGGCGATACGATTGGCACAGTCGCCTCGATCGGGTTGTTGATCTGGTTGGTGTCACAATCCTGGTATTACATGACACAGGTGAAATCGCCCCGCAGGCTTTTGTTTCTGATGGGTGTTTCGTTCATACAGGTCGTTCCATTCCTGTTCGCCGCAGTTTACGGGGCCTTTGGGTATAACGACCACTGTGTCATTGGTGCGCAGGGTCCGGGGGATATCCTGTATTTTTCCTATGTCACCTTTACCACAGTCGGATATGGCGACATGTCCCCGACCGGTCTGTGCCGTGGGCTCGCCGTGTCCGAGGCCGTAACAGGCTATATCCTGCTGGGTATGTTTGTTGCCGCAGCAGTTTCGCTTTATGCCCGCAACCACAATCCGGATAGACCCTAATTCGGGACTATTTGTTGTGATCGATCCAGCGCGACATCATTTTCTTGTCGCGGAAACACTCGGATGGGATCGGGCGGCGCTTGCTGCGTGAAATCCGCTCGGCAAACGCGACTTGTTTTCCCGTCGGGTAATTGTCGAACTGCGAGGTCCCGCGTGGTTTGTGTGCGGAAATCCAGTCAGACAAAAGCCGCCGATCACGCTGTGCCTCAACCGGAATCTCAAGGGCTGACTTCTCGGCAATCGCACGCGCATACCGCATCTGCCGATCGGTGACCGGAAGCAGGTGATAGTCGTTGTTCGGCCCGTTCAGGGCTGTGGGACGTGTTTGCTGGGCCATCGGTTTGTCCTCTGACTACGTAGAACATAAATAGAACATTAACCAAAAATTTCAAGGTTTACGGGGTTCGACAGGCGTAAAGCCGCCCCTTCGATGATTTTATTGACTGGTCAATCAATAACCGATAGGCCGATTTTTGACTGACCATTTGTCCCGTCCTGACGGGTGCGAAAGAAAAGGACACGGTATGAAGTTTCAGCCCCGGGCCAGCCATTTCATTGACGGCGAATATGTCGAAGATACAAACGGCGCGGCCATCGAAGTGATCTATCCCGCTACAGGCGAAGTGATTGCACGGTTGCATTCAGCGACGCCGGCGATCGTGGAACAGGCTCTAAACAGTGCAAAAAACGCTCAGGCAGCATGGGCGGCCCTGTCCGGGACGGAACGTGGCCGCATCCTGCGCCGCGCCTCTGATATCATGCGCGAACGCAACTACGACCTGTCCGTTCTGGAAACCCATGATACCGGCAAGCCGATTCAGGAAACCACAGTGGCCGATGCCACCTCGGGGGCCGATGCGCTGGAGTATTTTGGTGGATTGGCAGCCTCTCTGACTGGCGAGCATATTCCGCTGGGCGGGGGGGATTTCGTCTATACCATCCGCGAGGCGCTGGGCGTGTGCGTCGGGATCGGCGCCTGGAATTACCCCACGCAGATCGCCTGCTGGAAAGGTGCACCTGCACTGGCTTGCGGCAACACGATGGTATTCAAACCTTCGGAAACCACGCCCCTTTCGGCATTGAAAGTGGCCGAAATTCTTGTCGAGGCCGGCGCACCCAAGGGTGTCTACAACGTGATCCAGGGATACGGTGATGTCGGTGCTTCGCTGGTCTCTGATCCGCGCGTGGCCAAGGTCTCTTTGACAGGTTCTGTGCCGACGGGCCGCAAGGTCTATGCTGCTGCTGCGGATGGCATGAAGCATGTGACCATGGAACTTGGAGGCAAATCCCCGATGATCGTCTTTGACGATGCCGACATCGAAAACGCTGTTTCAGGTGCGATCCTGGGCAATTTCTATTCTTCGGGTCAGGTTTGTTCCAACGGCACCCGCGTCTTTGTTCAGAAAAGTATCAAAGAGGCCTTCCTGAGACGTCTCTCGGAACGTCTGGCGCACGCGAAAATCGGCGATCCAATGGACGAGGACGTCAGCTTTGGCCCGATGGTCAGCGAGAACCAGATGAACATCGCCCTGGGCTATATCGAAAAGGGCAAAGCCGAAGGCGCAAGACTGGTTTATGGCGGTGAACGGATCGAAAGAGACGGCTATTTTGTGCAACCCACGGTTTTTGCTGACGTCACGGACAACATGACCATCGCGCGCGAGGAAATCTTTGGCCCCGTCATGTCGGTGCTGGATTTCGAGACCGAGGAAGAGGTGATGGCCCGCGCCAATGACACCGAGTTCGGTCTGGCCGCAGGTGTCTTCACGAATGATCTGACCCGGGCGCATCGAATCGTGGCCGGATTTGAAGCTGGCACTTGCTATATCAACACCTACAACCTTGCCCCGGTTGAAGCGCCGTTTGGTGGATCGAAGATGTCCGGTGTCGGGCGCGAGAACTCGAAACTGGCGATCAATCACTTCTCGGAAATGAAAACCGTCTATGTCTCGATGAATGATGTTGAGGCTCCGTACTGAATCAAGGACGGTGGTCCGCTGTTTTTGACGTCTCTGTTCCCGGTGTCTGACGCCGGGAGCAGGGGAAACGCCAGCCAGTGGTGTGAAATACTGCACTGGCAATACCGATGCCTGTCAGCGTGCCGGAAAAGGCGGGCTTGCAGAATTTGTGTCCAAAGACGTTGCCATCCCAAGCCGGTTGGCCCGGCCTGATGAGGAGACACGTCCGCGATTTCTCTGACCACGGAACTCATTGAAGGTGCGGAACTTTTACCGCCGTATTTCGGATGTGGCGTCTCGTTTTCACGCATCTGCCGCAAATTCCACGGCACCGGTTGCTTTACGGGCGGTCAGCCGTCGTGACCTTTTTGGTTAAGGAACGTGGCCTGAAATTCGGCGGCCTGTTCTTCTGTGTCATGTCTGGAACACAACATCCTTGAAAGAAGTTGGAGCCATGTTTGCATCCCCGCCTGATCGGGTGTTCTGATTGGACCCGCTTTGAAGCAACTGCGCCGGGGCTCCCAACGCTGCCAGCGGTTGAAACGCATCGCAGGGTATACCGGGACCGGCGTTCACTTTGCCGGGTGCGGCCGGAACAGTCGCGATATATGTCATTTTACTCCAACTGCGTTCAACATCTCGTCGATCCGCTGGCGGGCCGACTGGCTGTCCTTCAACAGGTTTTCCGCATCCGCCAGCGGTTTTTCCGCCAACCGTTCCGGCAGGTCAGACAAGGCTTGGGTCGTTTGGTTCAATGCCGCGTATTTCCCGCCCGCAGGTTCCAGCCTTTTATCCGATACTCCGGCCAGCCAGAAGTACCGGTTTGCCGCTTCGTTTTGTTCGAGATCTCGGAGCATTTCGCCGGCGGCTGCAAAATCTTCTGTTGAAACCATCGCCTGCGCGCGCAAGGCAATCGCCTCTGCGGAATTGTCATCAGCCAGCTCCAGCAGGGCTTGATGAGGGCGCCCCGACAGCAAAGCGGCCCGAGCCCGCAACCGAGCCCGATCCGAGCGCCGAGACTGATCTTCCGGTTTGTTCGCCAGCGCGAATGTCTGCTGAGCAAAGCCCAGATCAGCAAGACGGCTTGCCAATGCAATTGCAGTATCGGTTGTCAGCACTGCCGTCATGTCTGGCTGCATTACCTCCATCGTCTGGCGTAGAAAGGTTGCGTCATCCGATCTTTCAGCAAGCAATTGCAGATGCCGATTGATCGCGCCGTCACTATCGGGTCCGGGTGGCTGCGCTTTGATCACGTCAAATGCACGGTCGAATTCCTGGCTCAGGCTCAGAGCGATCGCATAGGTGCGGTTCATCATCGGGCCCAGCTCCGATCGCCTGAACTCGACCGCATAAGATGTCGCCAGATCAAGCTCTTGAGAAGAAACAGCTTTGCGTTCAGACCAACGTTTTT
This sequence comes from Ruegeria sp. HKCCD6604, assembly GCF_013110635.1. Classification (NCBI taxonomy): domain Bacteria; kingdom Pseudomonadati; phylum Pseudomonadota; class Alphaproteobacteria; order Rhodobacterales; family Roseobacteraceae; genus Ruegeria; species Ruegeria sp. HKCCD6604. The sequence continues at coordinate 195,747 of NZ_WVQW01000002.1, forward strand.
CCACCAGGCGCGCCAAAGCCAGCGGAGATTCAGTGGCGGCGTCGGTAGAGGTTATAACCTCGGTCAACAACTCTTCTTCACGGTCACTGTCCCCTTCCGCCTTGGCAACGCTGGCTTTGGCCTGAGCGACACTGGATATCGTTTCCGGTTCAATCCGGTCAACCGAACGAAGGATTCTGCGGGCAGCCTCCAGTTGTTGTGCGCTCACCAGTAATTCTGATAACCGCGGCCCCAGCTGGCGGCGAAGATGATCTGGCAGTCTTGAATACGCGTTTTCGATTGCTTCCACGTTTGCGTCAGGTGCCAGTTCCCCTTCGGACAACACAGCCCAAAGCGCGGCATCGCTGTCACATCGTTGCAGGTCGTTGAATGGATTCCTGGGCAGCGGCGGCCGGTTATCTACAACCCGCGCAATTGCCGCAACGGGTTCGAAGCCCTCTGGCGGCGTCTCCAACAGCCTAAAGACACTCAACGCTTCGGCTCCGAAACCGAAAGAGGCGTAGAGCTTGGCCAGGTTCATGGCCTTTTCGCCGTCAAGTTTGTCAAACTCTTTGTACAGCCCAGAGCGGAGAGCTGATACCTGGTCCGGAAAAGGCGTGTCCCCTGACCAGGACGCAAAATTCATCTCAGCAGTCGAGATGCAGGCCGGTCTGTGGTCAATTGGTTGCAGTTCTGCGTTCAATACATTCTGCAAATCGTCCAGAACCGTGGTCAGACGTACGTTCGAACGCAATCGGGGCGGCACAACGCTTGTACCGGACGGGGCGGTATTGCGTGGCCCGACAGGAGCAAGCTTCAAATCCAGCAACTTGCGATCGGTCCCTTGCAGAAGACGAGTGGACAGCTGGTCTTTTATCCCCTGCTCAGTCATGGTGAGGAGCGGAAGATGCAACCCTGTCTCAACCGATGGCGGTTTGCCTTCGGCCGTTTTTCCGATCAAGGGTGGCGGTACATTCTCAAGAAGCGGCGGCAACAATTCCCCTGGCGCGATGTCCAGTACGATCATCGAGTTTCTGTACAGAAACGCCGACGCCACGCAGTCGCACCCGAACTCCAGCTCCAAAGCGCTGCCGGGGTTTTCCTGCGACAATGAGGCCAGGCGGTTCGTGGTCAAACGCCCAAAAACCGAGCTGGTTTTGAATGTGACATCGTCCAGGGCAATGGTAAGGCTGGCGCCGTTCTTCCGTTGCGCCAGCACCCAGCGGGTGTCCGGTGGCACGTCGAAAACCAGACGTGTGAATCCGTCATGCTCACCGGATCGCACCACCACGTCCTGTGCAGTCACGGCAGATGCAGCCATGACCAAAACCGCAATCAGAAACCCGATGCGCTTCATGCCGCAGCCTGCTTGAGCTCTTTCAATGCGCCTTCCAGCTCGGAAAAGTCCGGGCGGTTATGGGTTGGGGTGTTCTGGCGTCCGACTTCAATGCACATGGCGGCATTGTGGTTGTGCAGGTTGGCCACCAGTACTTCTTTTATCAGCTGATAAAAGTGGTTGTCTTCTTCAGCCACGGCTTTCAGTTTGCCTGCGAAGGGGCCGACCAGACCATAGGCCAGAAAAACGCCCAAGAACGTGCCTACCAGGGCACCCCCAATCAGCTTCCCCAGCACTTCGGGCGGCTGATCGATTGATCCCATTGTCTTGATCACGCCCAGAACCGCAGCAACGATCCCCAGCGCGGGCAGGCCGTCTGCCACTGTTTGAAGCGCATGGCTTGAGTGCATGGCGTGATGAAAATTCGCCTCCATGCGCTTCTCCAGAACCTCTTCAACCTGATGCGGATCGTCATAATTCATCGCCGCCGACCGCATGGTGTCACAAATCAGGTCGACGGCCTCCTTGTCTGATTGGATCTTGGGGTATGCGGAAAACAAGCTGGAGTTTTCGGGGTCTTCTATATGCTGCTCGACCTCAACAGGGTTGGCGCGGGCAATGCGGATCAACGAAAACAGAAGGCACAGAAGGTCACGATAGTCTTCGGGCTTCCATTTCGGGCCCTTGAAAACCTTGGCCATGTCTTTGATCGTATGTTTCACGCCGCCCATGTCATTGCTGATCAGAAAGGCTCCTACGGCGGCACCACCGATCATCATCATTTCGAAGGGAAGAGATTTCATGATGATGGTCATCTTGCCACCTGCCGCGAGATAGCCGCCGAAGACCATTACGAAGATGACAACAATTCCAACAATTCCAATCATTTGAGATCTCCAGATGAGTTCTGTGCGATACCGGGCAACACGGGGGACTACTCCTGTGGGGCCGAGGCGTTGCGTCCGGCCATGACAACGCTGATCGTATAGGCCGCTTCGGGGCTCAGGCCCGCCAGTACGCCAGCCGCTGCGTCTGCCGGCATGCGGGACAGGAACCCTGCGGCAAAGGTCGGGTCCATAGTTTCAAACAACGCGGCTGCGTCCTTGGGTTTCATGTTCTGGTAAACATCCGTCAGGCGCGCCAGATCGTTCTCTGCCGCCTTGTCCGCAACCGCCAACGTGGCACGCAGGGCATCTTCTGCTTCCTTCAGGGCCGTCAGACGCGTTTCAACGGCCTGGGTTGCGATCTCCAGTGCTTTTTCCTGATCGCGCAATTCAGCCTCTCGCTGTTTGACGCGTTCCTCCCGGCGCAAAAGTTCTGCTAGCACAACCTGAACATCGCGTGTTTCGGACGCGGCGGGCTTGTTTTCCACGGCTTCGGGTGTCGCCGGTTTGGCGAGCGCGGGTCCTGCCTCCAAGCCAACGCGAATGGCTGCCGAGCCGATCATCAGCAATGAGATGACAGCAAGCACACCGCCGCGCGGACGTGTATCGTGTTTGGCGTTGCGCGCAAGGCTCATGCCTGCGCCCCGTTCTGTTTGCGGTCATGGCGGAAGAACATCAGGCCCTCTGGCGCCTTGGGTTGCTCTTCACGCGCACCAGTTTCGGCCGGTTCCGCTGCTTTCTCGTGCTTGGTGCCCTGTTCCTCTTCAGGCTGGGGCTCGTCTTGGACAGGCTTTGCCGTTTCCGGGGCGGCAGTTTCTTCTTCGGGGATGACATCATGCAGAGATGCCATCATCAGCTCCAGGTGCTGAGCCACGGTCTCAGCCCTTTGCGTCAGCGCCTTCAGCTGATCCCCCGATTGATCCGAGGCATTTCGCGCGCTGTCCAGGGATTTCTTCAGCTCTTCTGCCTGGGTCGACAACACGGCCACCGCGCCACCGACGCCTTTTTCAAGATCGGTGAACCGCCTGAGGCGGCGCGACAGCACAAAACAATAAAGACCCGCGCCCAACGCACCGGCGACCAGAAAAATATCCGCAATCAGCTCCAATTCCGCCTCCTAATTCAGTACAAATTCCATCACCAGCACATCGCGAACGCGCCCTTCGCCAACAACAATTCCAATGCGTCGCAGCAGGTGACCTCGGATGCGCGTCAATGCCAGCGAATCCTCCAGGTCCTTCAATTCAACGGCTCGCAGGTATCCGTTCAGGACATCCATGATTCGTGGCTGCATTTTTTTCGCATCAGCTATGTACGGCGCGTTAACTTCGAGCTGAGCGTGGAACTTCAAATGTCGCGAATTGCCGGAATTCACCGATACAACAACCGGCGGCAGATCAATGAACCCCACATCCGCCAGCGCTTTGGCAGGTTCCTCTTTCGCCTCGTCCTTGCCGGCCTCAACCGCGGCCTTGCCACCCAGCGGAATCAATCCGGATGACGTCAGGAAATACCCGCCCGCAGCGCCGGCGATGGCAAGAAGCATCCCGATCAGCATTCCCTTTTTCCCTTTTTTCCCGGTGGGTTCCGCCAGTTCGTCGGTTGCGTCGGTCATGACGTCCTCATTCATCAGTTCCGACCCCGTCATAACCGCGCAGGGACTAACCGATTGTTAAGAGCAATCGTCCAAACAGAGGGTGCGTCGGGCAGAATGCCGGCGAGTCGGAGGTGAGCGTGCAGCAGATTGGAACTGTCTGGGCTAATTTGGACAGGCGTAAACAAATCATCGTCGCCGGTGCGGTTGCGCTGGTGTTTCTGGGAATCCTTGGCATGTCGCGCCTCATGACGGCTCCGTCCATGACGCTGCTTTATGCGGGTCTGGAAAGCGGTGCCGCCGGGGAAATAGTACGCGCGCTGGACCAGCGCGGCGTCACATATGAAATCCGGGGCGGATCGATCTACGTATCCGGCGCGCAGCGCGACGAGCTGCGAATGACCCTGGCCAGCGAAGGCCTGCCCGCAAACGGCAACAAAGGGTACGAACTGCTTGATTCGCTAAGCGGTTTTGGCACCACCTCTCAGATGTTCGATGCTGCCTATTGGCGCGCGAAAGAGGGTGAACTGGCGCGGACGATTGTCGGAAGCCCGCATATAAGTCAGGCGCGCGTCCATATTGCCAACGGGACGGCAAACCCGTTTCAGCGCAGCGTGTCGCCAACGGCTTCGGTTTACCTCGTGCCATCCGGGACCGAAATTACCGGGGATCAGGCCAAGGCCATCCGGTTCCTCGTTGCCTCGGCCGTCAGCGGCCTGACGCCCGAGAACGTTACGGTGGTTGATTCGCACGGGGCCGTGATTGGCGGGCAGGATACCGCAGCGCCTGCGGACACTGCGGACGACAAGTCGCGCCAGTTGCGGGAACGTGTTCTGCGTCTGGTCGAGGCGCGTGTCGGTACAGGCAATGCCGTGGTCGAGGTCAGTGTGGACACCGAAACCAAGACGGAATCCATTCGCGAGCGGCGCTTTGACCCCAAAGGCCGCGTGGCGATCAGCACGGATGTCGAAGAACGTTCGGACAGCGCCCGAAACCAGTCATCGGATGTCACCGTGGCGTCGAACCTGCCGGATGGCGATGCGGCGGGCGGGGACGAATCGAACTCGACGGCTACCCAGACTCGTGAGCGGGTGAACTACGAAGTCTCCGAGACTGAGTTGGAAGTTCATAAGGCTCCCGGCGCGATCAAGCGCCTGACGGTTGCAGTTCTGGTCAATGGGAAAAGATCAGTGGACGCCTCTGGTGCCGAAGTCTTCACGCCCTTGCCCCAGGAAGAGCTGGCCGCTCTGGAAGAGCTCGTGGCGTCGGCAGTCGGGTACGATGCGGCGCGCGGGGACGTTATCACACTGAAATCCATGGATCTGCCGTCGGTCGAACCACAGGGCACCCTGGTATCGTCGTCGCTCTGGCACAACGTCCATCTGGACGTCATGTCCTTGATACAGATGGCCGTGCTGGCTTTGGTTTCGCTCGTGCTGGCCCTGTTCGTGATCCGCCCGATCCTGACGAATGCGACACCGACACCGGCGCTGCTGGCGGCGGCAGGAGGGGCGGATTCGGATACCCTGGCACTGACAGGTGAAATCGCTCCGGAGGAACCGGCAGAGCTCTCGACCCTGCCGGCAGAGCGTGGTGTTCCGGCTCTCGGCTCGAACGCCACGGAGGATCCTGTCGACCGGCTGCGCGCTATGATCGGTGACAAGCAGGAAGAAACTGTCGAGATCCTGCGCAGTTGGCTTGAAGAAAGTGAGGAGCGGGTGTGATGTCGATTGCCCATCTTCTTGAGGATTTCACCACCCAGACCGGTACGGGGCCTGTTCTGATCTTGAATGAGGACACGCTGGAAGAGCAACGGCTCGCTGCCTTCGAAGACGGGTATGGGGCCGGTTGGGAAGATGCCTCGCGGGCGCAGGAGCAAAGCCGCGGCCAGATTTCGGCTGAATTGGCAAGGTCGCTTGAGGATATGTCTTTCACCTATCACGAAGCCATCGCCCGCATGACCCTGTCGTTGGAGCCCATGTTCACCAGCCTGGTTCAGACCGTACTGCCTGAGATGGCCGAGCGCGGCCTTGCAGCCCGCATCGTGGAGCAACTCTGTGAAATGGCGCGTTCGCGGATAGAGCAGCCGATGCAGATTTTGGTGCCGCCGGGTTGTGCCGAGAGTGTCGCAGCGCTGTTGCCGCAAGATCTGCATTCCACTCCTCAGGTGATCGAACACTCTGAACTGGAGCCGGGTCAGGCCCGCCTTCAGGTCGGCACGAGCCGACGTGAGGTTGATTGCAACGCTTTGCTCGCCGCCATCGAACAGACCTTTGACGCTTATGTCTTTGAGACAAGAGAGGCTTTGTCCAATGAATGACACCCAGATCCCGAAATCTGAAAAACCCAACCCCTTCGACTCGGTCCCGATTGAAGTGACCGTTTCCGTTGGTCGTGCGCGCCCATTGATCAAGGACCTGTTGAACATGGGAGAGAATGCCGTGCTGACCCTGGACAAACGGATCGAAGACCCGGTTGACCTCTATGTTGGGGATCAGTTGGTGGCGCGCGGGCTGTTGGAAGAAATGGAAGGCGATCAGGCAGGGCAGCTTGCAGTGCGCTTGACCGAGATTGCGGATTTGCACAACGGAATCGGTTGATGCGCTATGTAATCTGCCTGGCTTTGGTGGCCGTGTTGACGCCCTCACTGGCCGCTGCCCAGGATTTGACCTTGTCCTTGGGCGAGGGCGGGTCGATTTCCGCCCGGACGATCCAGCTGATTCTGCTGATCACAGTACTGAGCATCGCTCCGGGGCTGGCGATCATGATCACCTGCTTTCCCTTCCTGATCACCGTTCTGTCGATCCTGCGGCAAGGGATTGGCCTGCAACAATCTCCGCCCAATATGCTGTTGGTCAGCCTGGCGTTGTTCCTGACCTATTTCATCATGGACCCGGTGTTTTCAGAAGCATGGGCGACAGGGATACGACCGATGATGGAAGAGACGATGGAAGTGGAACCAGCGCTGGAGCGCGCGTTAGAGCCGTTCCGCGCCTTCATGGCGGCCCGACTGGATGCGGACACGTTCTATGCCATGGCGGCTTTGCGCCCCGGTGGTGAGGCTATGGAGTTGTCCGCACAAGCGCCATTGTCGGTCTTGATGCCGTCCTTCATGCTGTCGGAAATCGCACGGGCGTTTCAGATCGGGTTTCTGATTTTCCTGCCGTTTCTGATCATCGATCTTGTCGTGGCTGCTGTATTGATGTCGATGGGCATGATGATGGTGCCACCGGCCATCGTATCCTTGCCATTCAAGCTGGCGTTTTTCGTGATTGCCGACGGGTGGGCTCTGATTGCGGGCGCATTGGTGCGCAGTTACATGCCGTGAGCTCGACATGTAGCCGCGGCGCGCTGAAAAAACAGGCGGTCAGGCGCCTCTGCCCCACTGTTGTCAAAGGCGTAATTCAATGCCTGGTCGCAAGTGAAACGGATCAACCCGTCTTTTTCAGGTCTTTGATCAACTGGTCCAGGTTGCCTTTGCGCGCGTCCAGCATCGCGCCGATTTCGGTGCGTTCGGTCAGCAACAGATTCACGCCTTCGATGAACATGTTGTAGAATTTTTCACGCCCCGACTTGTCCGAAACAAGGAACGTCACATCAAACGGCGCCGAGCCGCGCAGCTTGACCATTGTGCGCACTTCATATCCGGCCTTGATCTTGCGGGCATTGCGCACGTTGACCTCACCGCCGATGAACTCGCGGAAGCGGCGACCATATTTGCGGGAAATATAGCCCTGAAACGCCTTGGTGAATTGCTTCAACTGGGATGGGGTGGCCGTGCGGGCATCGGCACCGAGGGCATAACGCGCCATGATCGGGACGTCGGCATATTGCACAAAGATCTTCTCGAAATCACGCAGCATCGCATTCTCTGACTTGCCCGATGCGATAACCCTGTTGATGTCGTTGACCACACTGTTGACCAGTGCCTTGGCTGATGCCTCGGTCTGGGCAAATGCGGATTTGGGCAGGACCGCCAAGGCCAGACCAGCTGCGACAAAGCTACGGCGGTTCAACTCGTTATTCAGCATAGGGGTCCTCGTATGGGTCTAAATAGGGGTCCCTGACCGGGTCTGTACCGGTTTCGGCATAGGGGTCGGAATACAAATCCAGATAGGCGTCTTCGTCATCTCTTGCCAGTTCGAAGCGGCGGTTTTGCAGATAGATCAGGCGGGCCTGCGCGTAACTGTCTGCGCTTTCATACAGAATCGAGTCCACGGTATCCGAGAACCGCCCACGATCGCCCATGCGGCGAACGACTTCGGCATAGACGCCCAGATTGTCAGCGGGCCGGACCGGGGTAAAATTGATCGGATTCGAGAACAGGTTGATCACGACCCCGATGGCATCCCTTTGGGTCGACGGGCCATAGAAAGGCAGTTCAACATAAGCCCCTTCACCGACCCCCCAGACATGCAGGGTCTCACCGAAATCAGTATCGACGGGCGGCAGGTTCAGCTCATCTGCGGGCGCGGACAGGCCAAAGCCGCCCACGGTCATGTTGATCACAAAGCGCAGCAGCGCATTGCCCATCTGTTTCGGGTTGCCCTGAAGCAGATAGTCGACCGCTTGTCCGGGCAGCGAGATGTTTTCTGCGAATGTGCTGAAACTTGTGACCATGGGATCAGGAACGATCTTCACGTACCCTTTCGACGCAGGTCGAAACAGAAACCGGTCAACGCCCAGATTGAACTTGTGAATTCCCCGGTTCGCGTTTTCGTAAGGGTCAAACACTTCGCTGCGTGAGGCGCCCTCGGGCGGTGTCGTTGCACAGGCGGACAGAATGGCCATGAGTGACAGGACAACCAGGTGTTTCAGGCAAAATCTGCTCGACACGATCTTTGCTTCTCCCAAATGCCCGACATCCGTTCTGTCGGGCCAACAATCACAATTCACCAATACTAACACGCCGGTAAGGCACAAGTTCTTGTCACATAGTCGTTTCAGGTCTCAAATGAAACACCTAGCGTGTAACCTGTTCGTCAGGTCCGGGTAAAGCAATTGAGCATCTGCAAGTCATAATAAGTAAAGATATGCTCAGATCGCATGCAAGCCGGAATTTGCCGCATTCCGTCTTTCCACGGATGTGCTTCCCGGTTAGCGTCCGGCAGAGTCAATCAGGGAAGGACCCTCTCAATGAGCATCGCTGCAAAATTGGAAAGCCTCGGTGTCACGCTGGGCGACGCACCCGCGCCAGCGGCAAATTATGTGCCGTATGTACGTGTGGGCAATATCGTGTACGTGTCCGGCCAGATATCGAAATCAGACGAGCTGATCACCGGCAAGCTGGGCGATGACATGGATGTCGAGGCCGGAGCCGCAGCGGCGCGGGTCTGCGCGATCAATCTGCTGGCACAGGTCAAGGCGGCCTGTGGCGGAGATATCGACAAACTGGTGCGTGTCATCAAGCTGACCGGTTTCGTGAACTCGACCGCAGATTTCACTGCGCAGCCGCAAGTGATCAACGGTGCATCCGACTTCCTGGTCGAAGCGCTGGGCGACGCCGGTCGCCACTCGCGTTCTGCCGTAAGTGCTGCGTCGCTGCCTTTGGGCGTGGCGGTCGAGATCGAAGGCATTTTCGAGATCGAATGATACCGCCCCTGCCAGCTGCGTTTTTGCAGGCCCCGATTGCTCATCGGGCGCTGCATGACGTCTCGAAAAACCGCCCGGAAAACAGCCGGGCGGCCATTCGTGCCGCCATTGATGCCGGATACGGGATCGAGATCGACCTTCAGCTGACATCTGATGATCGTGCCGTCGTATTCCATGATTACGACATGGGGCGTCTGACCGGCCAGCCCGGGCCGATCCGGCAGGTGTCGGCGGCGGCGGCGTCCGAATTGACCCTTCTGTATGGTGATGACGGCATTCCAACGCTGGATGAAGTGCTGGATATGGTCGCAGGCCGGGTGCCGCTTCTAATCGAGCTGAAGGATCAGGACGGCATTATGGGTATGAATATCGGTGCCCTCGAGCACGACACCGTGCGCGCATTGCAGGGCTATGACGGCCCGGTGGCCCTGATGTCCTTCAATCCAAACTCGGTTGCGGAACTGGCGCGGCTGGCCCCGCACCTGCCGCGCGGCATCACGACTTGCGCCTATGAGCCCAGTGTCGAGCTTCTGCCGCAAGACGTCTGCGACACCCTGCGCGACATTCCTGATTTTGAACGTGTCGGGGCCGGTTTCATCAGCCACGAGGCGGAAGATCTTTCCCGCCCGCGTGTGGCCGAACTGAAGGCGCAAGGCGTGCCGATCCTGTGCTGGACTGTCCGAACGCCCGAACAAGAGGCAGAGGCCCGCATGGTTGCCGACAATGTGACCTTCGAAGGGTATCTGGCTGCGCATTCAGCTTGAACCTTGCCGCTTCGGTCACAGATAAAGGGCTGGTGCGGAGGAAACATGGATCAGGCCCAAATCGAAGTTCAGGTCATTGGGTCTCTGTCGCGGATTTCAGCGGCCGAGTGGGATGCCTGCGCCTGCCCCGAGGCCGCCGATGGTGGACGGCCCCTTAATCCCTTCACCACGCATCGCTTTTTGCTGGCGCTTGAGGAAAGCGGCTCGGTCGGGCGCGGTACGGGTTGGCAACCGCAATACCTGACCGCCTTTCTTGACGGGATCCTGATCGCAGCGGCCCCTATGTATGCCAAATCGCACAGCCAGGGCGAATACATCTTTGACCACAGCTGGGCCCATGCCTATGAAAGCGCAGGCGGGCGGTATTATCCCAAGCTGCAAATCGCGGTGCCGTTCACACCCGCCACCGGGCGGCGGTTTCTGGTGCGCCCGGGCTATGACAGGATCGGAATGTCGGCTTTGGTGCAGGGTGCCGTTCAACTGGCGGCCGACAATCAGGTTTCTTCGGTTCACGTGACCTTCTGTACAGAAGCCGAGGCATTGGCGGGTGAGCAGATGGGGCTAATGCTTCGCAGCTCGCAACAGTTTCACTGGCTGAATGATGGCTACGCCGAATTCGATGACTTCCTTGCGGCCTTGTCCTCACGCAAGCGCAAGAACATCCGCAAGGAACGGGCGCAGGCCAATGGCTTTGGCGGTGAAATCCGCACATTGACGGGCGATGACCTGCGCCCGGAACACTGGGATGCGTTTTGGCGGTTCTATCAGGACACCGGGGCGCGAAAATGGGGCTCACCCTATCTGACGCGCCGGTTTTTTGACATCGCACAAGAGACGATGGCGAATGACATGGCCCTGTTTTTGGCTGAACGGGATGGTCATGCCATTGCGGGTGCGCTGAACTTCATAGGCCGCGAAACGCTTTTTGGGCGGTATTGGGGCTGCATCGAACATCATGCCTGCCTGCATTTCGAACTGTGCTACTATAGGGCGATAGACTTTGCCATTGCCCACGGTCTGGCCCGGGTGGAAGCGGGCGCTCAGGGCGAACACAAGCTGGCGCGGGGCTATTTGCCGACGCGCACGCATAGCTTGCACTGGGTCGGCGATCCGGGTTTTGCCGATGCCGTCAAAAAATATCTGGACGCCGAAGGCCGCGCAGTGGGAGAAGAGATCGAGATTCTGACGGATTACGGCCCGTTCAGGAAATCGAACCCGGAGGAACAGCAATGACTGAACTTTTGTCCGCCGAGACCCGTGGCCCGCTGCTGGATCCGCTGTTCAAAAACGGCTGGACCATGGTCGAAGGCCGCGACGCGATCACCAAGACCTTCATTTTCGACAACTTCGTGCACGCATTTGGCTGGATGACGCAAGTGGCGATCTGGGCCGAGAAATGGAACCATCATCCAGAATGGTCCAACGTCTACCGCACGGTCGAGGTGGTCCTGTCCACCCATGACGTAGGCGGCCTGTCGTCACTGGACGCTAAGCTGGCTCGAAAGATGGACAGTCTGTGCTAGCGGTCGTTGCCTGACCCCTGGCCACCGGCAAGCGACGCAGCCGTGCCCATCTGCTTGAATTCCGCAGGTGTGACGGTGCCATCGCTGACATCGATGGACCGTGGGATGCCAGTGGTCTTGTTCCCGATCTGGCGCACGCTGCGCGCCGCTGGGTTGATATCCAGACACCGGTTTTCATAGCAGGTCAGGCCAGACGGATTGATCTGGATGCGGGCCTGTCCGTCAGGCCCCGTCACCACGGGAGCTTCCGGAACGTCACAGGCCGCGGCCAGTGCCAAAGCACCCATTCCGATCCATTTCTTCATAGCAAGCTCCTTCAAGCGGGCTTAGTCCAGTTGACCATTACCATTCTGATCTGCCGCGCCGAAATCTTCATTCATCTGTGCATCATATTCAGATCTTGAGATAAAGCTGTCCTTGTTGCGGTCAACATTCTGGAACTGCTTTATGTCCAGAAACGGCTTGGCCTCGGCCTGACCCAGTGTGCCGTTCTTGTCTTCGTCCATGGCCTGAAACGCATAGTCCGAAAAAGCGTCGAACTCGTCTTTGGACAGGAACCCGTCATTGTTTGCGTCGATGGCATTCAATTCTTTTTCATGCAGCTCGGCCACGGTTTCGGCATTGGTGGCCGAGGCCAGGAATGCAGCTGTGAATACAAAAATCGCCCGTTTCATGTCCAATCTCCTCAGCATGCAAATCTTTGGCCTTCAATGCCACCGGCGGCAGCGCCGGCTGCGGTCAGGATCGTCTTGCCCGATCCGCCGCCGAACTGGTTGCCGATTGCACCGCCGATCAAGGCGCCGCCCAATGTGCCGCTGAGGCAGGCAATCTCGTGCTGTCGTGCGGCTTGCTGTTGCGGGGTTGGGGCCGGACCGCAGGCTGCCAAAAGCGCTGCGCCGGTCAGGATGGATGAAAATACCTTAAGTTTCATAAAAATCTCCCCAATTTTGTGCGACGAGTATTCGCGCATTGAGGCAGTGCTTCAAGTTAAATTGGGTTCACGCGGCCCCGGACAGACCGGGGCCGGCCAAATTCAGATCACCTCCAGCAGGCCTTCACCCGCCGAGATCCCGCAGGCACCGGGGTTTTCTTCCAGGTTCAGGGCCGTGATCTTGCCGTCCTCGACCAGCATCGCATACCGTTTCGAGCGCGCGAACAGGCCAACGGGCGGGGCGTCGAAATCCATGCCGATGGCTTTGGTGAATTCTGAGGCCGCGTCTGAAACCATGGTCAGTCCGGCCGCGGTCGCGCCGGTGGATTCACCCCAGGCCTGCATGACGAACGGGTCGTTGACCGACAGGCACATGATCTCGTCCACGCCCTTGTCGTCGAACTGCTTTTTGGTGCGAATGAAGCTTGGCACATGTGCGGAGGTGCATGTGCCGGTATAGGCGCCGGGCACAGCGAAGATGACAACCTTGCGCCCTTTTGTCTTGTCCGAAATCCGAACTTCCTCCGGCCCGTCGGCCCCCATCTGGATCAGTGTGGCTTCGGGCAGAGTGTCTCCTGTTGAAATCATTTTTCAGCTCCTGTCGTTTGGATTTGCAGAATTGGGCTAAGCCGCAATATAGGTGGTCAAATCTGAGAGACCACGGGAAAACTGCAGGGTGGGCAAAGCATGAGCCATATTGTCGTGATTGGCGCGGGTCAGGCAGGAGCGTCCTTGGTGGCGCGGTTGCGCAAGGACGGATTCGACGGAGAGATTACTCTGATCGGGGCCGAGCCGCATCTGCCGTATCAGCGCCCGCCTTTGTCCAAGGCCTATCTTCTTGGAGAGATGGAGCTGGAGCGCCTGTTCCTGCGACCCGAAAGCTTCTATGCCGAAAACAACATCACTCTGCGGCTTGGCCAGCGCGTGACCGGCATCGACCCCAAGGCCAAAACGGTCACTGTTGGGGACGAAGTCATCCCGTATGACGAACTGGCGTTGACCACCGGGTCAGATCCGCGCCGTCTGCCTGCCGCCATCGGAGGCGATCTGGACGGCGTGCACGTGGTGCGCGACCTGGCCCATATTGACGAGATGGAACCCAAAGTGACCGAAGGCGCCCGCGCGTTGATCGTGGGCGGCGGTTACATCGGGCTCGAGGCCGCCGCCGTCTGCGCGAAACGCGGCGTCAAGGTCACCTTGGTCGAGATGGCCGACCGCATCCTGCAACGGGTCGCTGCGCCCGAAACCAGCGCGTATTTCCGCGCGTTGCACAGCGAATACGGTGCCGACATCCGCGAAGGCGTCGGGCTGGATCGTCTGATCGGCGAAAATGGCCGGGTTGTGGGGGCCGTGTTGACGGACGGCACGACGCTGGACGTTGATTTCGTGGTGGTCGGTGTGGGCATCACCCCCTCTACCCAACTGGCCGAGATGGCAGGGCTCGAACTGGACAACGGCATCAAAACCGATGCCCATGGTCGCACGTCTGATCCGTCGATCTGGGCGGCGGGCGATTGCGCCTCTTTCCCCCATGGCGAAGGGCGTATCCGTCTGGAAAGCGTCCCCAACGCGATCGACCAGGCCGAAATCGTGGCGCAGAACATGCTGGGCGCGGCCAAGGATTATGTGGCAACCCCATGGTTCTGGTCGGACCAGTACGACGTCAAGCTTCAGATCGCGGGCCTGAACACCGGATATGACCGCGTGGTGACCCGCAAGGGCGAGGGTCAGACCGTGTCCTTCTGGTATTACAAGGGCGACAGGCTGATTGCTGTGGATGCGATGAATGACCCGCGGGCATACATGGTCGGCAAGCGATTGATCGAAATGGGCAAGACCGCTGATCCCGAAGTCGTGGCAGACCCGAACGCGGACCTGAAACCGCTGCTCAAGTCGTGAGGATCATAGCCGGAGAATTCCGGGGCCGCGCCCTCGCCCCGGTCGGCAAGGGTGACGCGGGCGCGCATCTGCGCCCCACCACCGACCGCGTGCGTGAAAGCCTGTTCAATGTGCTCAACCACCAGATCGATTTTGACGGTTTGCGGGTGCTGGATCTGTTCGCGGGAACCGGGGCGCTGGGGCTCGAGGCGCTGTCGCGGGGGGCGTCGCATGTCACCTTCGTCGATGACGGGCGGGTGGCTCAGGGGTTGATACGCAAGAATATCGACCTGACCCGCAGCGCCGACCGTACCGACTTGGTCTGCCGCGATGCGACCCGGTTGGGCGACAACCCCGGCGCGCCATACGATCTGGTTTTTCTGGACCCGCCTTACGGGAAATCCATGGGGCAGAAGGCCGTCGCCGCCTTGGCCAATGGCTGGATCGCGGATGATGCATTGTTGGTTTGGGAAGAAAACGCCCCGATGCAGGCGCCGGCCGGGTTCACATTGCAAGACAGTCGCAAATATGGCGACACGCATATTTCCTTGATGTGGAAAGGTGTGCCAGGCTGAGACGATCCGCGCGGTTTGGCCGGCGGCCTGTGTTTGCAATGACGGGACAGCTTGGATAGGCCGAGCGCGAGGTACAGCAGGAATCCCATATGCACGATCTTGTCATTTTCGATTGCGACGGCGTTCTGGTGGACAGCGAGGTGATCTCGAACCAGGTGCTGGTGGACAATCTGGCGCATCATGGCCTGCATCTGGCACTGCGTGAATGCATGTCCATGTTCGTGGGCGGAACCATGGTGGGGGTGCGGGACAAGGCCCGCGCGATGGGTGCCGTTCTGCCCGAAGACTGGATAGATCAGATCTATGCCGAAACCTATGACCGCCTGCGCGCAGGTGTGCCATTGGTCCCCGGTATCGCAGACCTGCTTGCGGGGCTGGATCAAAAGGGTATCCCCTGTTGCGTCGCGTCGAATGGCAGCCCGGACAAGATGAAGATCACTCTGGGTCAGAACGGGCTTTGGGACCGTTTCAAAGACGTGATGTTCTCGGCCCATGTGCTTGGCACCGGAAAGCCGGACCCAAAGATGTTCCGCCTGGCCGCCGAGCACTTTGGCGCAACGGCTCCGGTAGTGATCGAAGACAGTCACAGCGGTGTCACGGCGGCGATCCGCGCCGGCATGCGTTGCCTTGCTTATGCGCCTCATGGCGGCGGTGAAAAGCTGGCGGATCTGGGGGCCGAGGTGATCACGGACATGTCACAGGCGCATGGGGTGTTGGGACTTTGACCCGCGTTTGTGCTAATGTGCACGCATGGACTGCACCCTGACACCTTTTGCCTGGACCTTTTCAAGCGACACCGAAGCCGCTGCCGGCCCCGAGCGCAAACCCATGCGCGCGCCGGTCTTCATCCACGACGCGGTTACGCCGTGGGGGGCTGAAACGATGCTGCTGAAACTTCTACGTGAGCAGGCCGCTGATCAGGACGAATAAGTCGGGTGAAATTTGCCAGCGGGTGACAGGGTAAAGATATCGACCCCATCCGAGGTGACGCCCACCGAATGTTCGAACTGTGCCGACAGCGATTTGTCGCGGGTCACGGCTGTCCAGTCGTCCGCCAGAGTCTTGGTTTCGGGACGACCCAGATTGACCATGGGTTCGATGGTAAAGAACATACCCTCTTCCAGCACGGCACCGGTGCCCGGGCGACCATAGTGCAGCACGTTCGGTGGCGCGTGAAACACACGACCCAGACCATGACCGCAGAAATCACGCACGACGCTCATCCGATGTGCTTCGACATAGGACTGGATGGCATGGCCGATGTCACCAAAGGTATTGCCCGGCTTGACCATCTCGATGCCCTTGAACAGCGCGTCATGGGTCACCTGGATCAGCCGTTCCGCCTTGCGCGGCAGCTTGCCCGCCACATACATGCGCGAGGTGTCGCCAAACCAGCCATCGACGATGACGGTGACGTCGATATTCAGAATATCGCCGTCCTTCAGCTTTTTCTCACCGGGAATACCGTGACAGACAACGTGGTTCACGCTGATGCAGCTGGCGTGCTGATAGCCTTTATAACCTATGGTGGCCGAGGTCGCACCGGCGTCTTCGACCATCTGCGTGATCAATCCGTCAAGTGTGCCGGTGGTTTGACCGGGAAACACATGTTCTGCAATATCATCCAGAATCCGCGCAGCCAGCGCCCCTGCCGCGTGCATCCCTGCAAAGTCACCTTGTTCATAGATGCGAATGCCGTCCTTGGTCAGGCGGCCACGATGCTCTTTCATCGACGCTAAGCTCCAAATGTTGCGCGCAGCATTCCTTTTACGCTGCTTGTGCAGAAAGTACCAGAGGGCGCGCGTTCAGACTGCGTAAACCATGCGAGAAACTTGGTTCCGTTGGCTCAGGATTCAAGAGTAGGGGCTGCATTGCAGCATCTCGGACCCCACCGCCTCGACCGCAATCCGTACGGCTACTGGCTTGGAAACTTTTCACGGCAGGCGGATCAGTATCTAATGATTGCACTTTTTCTTGAGAAAATCAGGGAACCGGATGCATGTCACAGAAACGAGAATTGATCTCTAACGGAAACCCCATGGAAAGCATCGTTGGGTTCAGCCGAGCGGTTCGGGTCGGGAACTTCATCGCGGTCGGTGGAACCGCACCAGTCGATGCTGAGGGCAACACTGTGGGTGTCGGTGATGTCTATCTGCAAACCAGACAATGTTTCGAAATCATCAAAGATGCGCTTGAGCGTGCCGGGTCAGGGCTGCACGATATTGTCAGAACGCGTGTCATCCTGACCGAAATCGAAAACTGGAAACAGGCGATCGAAGCCCGAAAGCTGTATTGTCTCGATGCTCGCCCTGTAGATACTATCATGGCCATCGAACGATTTGTGAATCCCGAGTGGCTGGTCGAGATTGAGGTTGATGCTGTCGTTGCGGACTGACTCAGCCGGCCAAAATCCTCATTTCAGTCTGCACCCAAACCCCCGACGGCGTTATCCGCGTCCCGCAAACGATCCGTTCCACCCCTTGCGCCTGCGCCGCCTCAAACGCCGCCGCATAGGCCGGATCAATATCGGCCGCCAAAGCAAACCGGTCGCAATCGGTTCGCTGAACCAGATACAGCATGATCGCCCGGTGCCCTTGCGCGGCCATCGCGGCCAACTCGCCCAGATGCTTGGTGCCACGGGCTGTGACGCTGTCGGGAAACTCGGCCAGTCCGGGCTGGCGTGACAGTGTCACGCTTTTCACCTCGACATAGGCATCCGGCAGGCCCGGCCCCGTCAGCAGGAAGTCGATGCGGCTGTTGTCGCCGTATTTCACCTCGGGCCGGACGGTGTCATAGGCGGCCAGTTCGGGAATCTCACCGGCTTCCAAAGCAGTGCGCAGCGCCCGGTTCGGGACCGAGGTATCGACCCCGGTAAAATGCCCGTTCTCGTGGTCCACCAGCCGCCATCCGAATTTCAGCTTTTTCTTCGGATCGTCGTTGGGTTCCAGCCAAATCTTTTCGCCGGGCTCGGCCAGCCCCATCATCGACCCCGGATTGGCGCAATGGGCCGTTACCTCACTCCCGTCCTCAAGCCTGCAATCGGCCAGAAAGCGTTTGTAGCGGCGGATCAGCCGGGCTGGGACAAGAGGGGTTTCAAATCGCATGGTTCAGGGCCTATACCTGCCCCTGAGGACGATCAAGAGGGGACAGCGCCATGGCCAATCCAACCGCAGCGATGCTGGTGATCGGGGATGAAATCCTGTCGGGTCGCACCCGCGATGCGAATATGCATTTTCTGGCGCAGGAACTGACCAAACACGGCATCGACCTGAAAGAGGTCCGCATTGTCAGCGATGACGCCCCTGCCATTGAAGCGGCCGTCAAAGCGCTGTCCGACGCCTATGACAATGTCTTCACCAGCGGCGGCATCGGCCCGACCCATGACGATATCACGGCCGATTGCATTGCCCGCGCTTTCGACACACCCATTGATGTGCGCGATGACGCGCGCGCGCTGTTGCAGGCTCATTACGACAAATCCGGGCTGGAATTGAATGCCGCCCGCCTGCGCATGGCGCGTATTCCGGACGGTGCGACGCTGATCGAAAATCCGGTTTCGACGGCGCCCGGGTTCACGCTTGCGAATGTGCATGTCATGGCGGGTGTGCCGTCGGTTTTTCAGGCGATGGTGGCGAGCGTTTTGCCAACATTGACCGGAGGCCGCCCTTTGCTGTCGCAAACTCTGCGTGTGGACCGCGGAGAAGGTGATATCGCCGCAAACCTGGCGGCCTTGGCCGAAGATTTCAGCGACCTGTCCATCGGATGCTATCCGTTTCAGATCAACGGTGCCTTCGGGGCCAATGTGGTTGTGCGCGGCACCGACGGAGGCCGGATCGACGCGGCCACCACTCGCCTGGCGAAAGAGCTTGAGCTTTGAGCGATAACTGGGCGGAAATAGTCGACGGAACATGGCCCGCCGCACGCTATCAGCGGCTTGGCCCGTTTCTGCTGCGTGAGGGGCAGGGCGGAGGGTCGCGCGTGTCTGCGGCCAGTGCATTGGGCCCGGCCAATGAAGACGATATCGACGCCGCCGAGGCCGCGATGCTGGCCATGGGGCAAAAACGCATCTTCTGCCTGCGGCCCGGGGATGAAGCCCTGGATGCAATGCTGGCCCAGCGGGGATACGACATTCTTGACCCGGTCAACATATATGTCTGCCCCGTCTCTCGGCTGATCGATCAGCCGATCCCACCGGTCATGGTGTTTTCAATCTGGGAACCGCTTGAGATCATGCGCGAAATCTGGGCCTCGGGCGGGATCGGACCCGAGCGGATCGCGGTGATGGAACGTGCCAAGGGCCCCAAGACAGGATTTTTGCTGCGTCACAACGACAAACCCAGCGGCGTGGCTTTTGTGGCGATGCATGCAGACACTGCGATGGTCCACGCGCTGGAAGTGTTGCCCGAACACCGTCGTCAGGGATTGGGCCACTGGACCATGCGCGCGGCGGCATTCTGGGCGCGTGATCACGGTGCGCAGAACCTCAGCGTGATCTGCACCAAGGCCAATGAGGGCGCCAACGGTCTTTATCGTGCCCTCGGGATGGAGATCGCGGGCGAATACCATTACCGTCATCTTGTCTGAACCGAAGAGGCCGCCGTGACACAGAAAGACATGCCTACCGCGCTGAACCTGCCCATGGTCGATCCGCTGCCGCCCGAAACGCAGAAATACTTTGATATCTGTGTCGAAAAACTGGGCATGGTGCCGAATGTGCTGAAAGCCAACGCATTCGATATCGACAAGCTGAACGCCTTCACCGCGATGTATAACGACCTGATGCTGGCTGACAGCGGGCTGACCAAACTGGAACGCGAGATGATCGCGGTCGTCGTCTCGTCGATCAACAAATGCTTCTACTGTCTGGTCGCCCATGGGGCGGCTGTGCGTCAGCTTTCGGGCAATCCGCAACTGGGCGAAATGCTGGTGATGAACTATCGCGTCGCCCCGCTGGAGCCGCGTCAACGGGCGATGCTGGACTTTGCCGCAAAGATGACTACCGCCAGCGCCGAGATTGAAGAGCCCGACCGCCAGCGCCTGCGCGATGCAGGCTTTTCCGACCGCGACATCTGGGACATCGCCAATGTCGCCGGGTTTTTCAACATGTCAAACCGGGTCGCCAGCGCGACGGCGATGGTGCCCAACGAAGAATATCACGCACAGTTTCGATGATCCGCGCCGCCGCCCTTGTTGCCCTGCTAATGACAGGACCTGTTGCCGCGCAGGACCTGACCCTGCCGGCCAGTGCCCGACAGATCAGCGACCGAACATCGCCACTGGACAGCTATGACCTGCCGACGGGGTCTTATGCAAATGGCTCGGTTCCCGCAGAAACGCGCGAAGGGCGCGTGGAGCGCTATACGTGGCGGCTTCAGGCGGGGTCGAGCACGACATTGCAGCTGCTGGCACCGTTGCGGGATCAGATCGAGGCGCAGGGCTACAAGATCCTGTTCGAATGCGACGCGCGGGTTTGCGGTGGTTTCGACTTTCGCTTTGGCACCGAAGTCGTGCCAACCCCGGACATGTATGTCGCCATTCAGGATTACCGGTTTTTGTCGGCCACCAAGGGGCCGGTTGCCCTTAGCCTGCTGGTCAGCCGCAACCCGCCGGATGGCTATGTGCAGATGATCCGGGTCACACCCCAGGACGCGCCGGACCCGGACCCTGTGGTGGTAGAGCAAGCCGTGGAAGGCTCGGTCGGGGTGTTGGAGGCCTTGGCGACAACGGGCCACGTGATCTTGGATGACCTGCATTTTCCGACGGGCGAGGTTGCCCTGGGCGAAGGGCCGTTTGACTCGCTGACCTTGCTGGCCGGATACTTGACCGCCAACCCGAACACACGCCTGGCGTTGGTGGGGCACACTGACGATACCGGTGCCTTACAGGCAAATATTGCGGTCAGCAAAAGCCGGGCCGAGGCGGTGCGAACCCGCCTGATCGATGCGCATGGCGTGGCACCCGACCGGATCGAAGCGCAGGGTGTTGGCTATCTGTCTCCGCTCACATCGAATGCAACTCCGGAAGGGCGCGATCTCAACCGTCGGGTCGAAGCCGTATTGCTGGTCAACTGACCCACCACAGGTACAGCGGCAATCCGACGGTGATGTTGAACGGAAACGACACCCCCAGCGACAAGGTCAGATAGATCCCGGCCTCGGCCTTTGGAAGGGCGATCTTCATCGCGGCGGGAACCGCGATATACGAAGCCGAGGCTGACAGCACCATGAACAGGAACAAGCTGCCCTGTGGCAAGCCGATCACGGCACCTACCGCCCAGGCCATAAATGCGCCGATCAGGGGCATCAAGACACCAAAGGCGAACAGGCCAACCGACAGCTTGTCTCGGTTGCTGATCAGGCTGCGCCCTGCCGACAAGCCCATATCCAGCAGAAACAGGCACAGAATTCCGGTGAAGGGCGTCACGATGAAGGGCGCGATCATCTGCATGCCTTCACCACCGGTGATGGCTCCGATCAGGAAGGCACCGGTAAGCAGCACGATCGAGCCGTTGGCCAGCAGATCGCGCCACAGCTTGTCATCCTTGACGCCATTGCTTCCGGTCTTGTGCGCTAACCAAAGTGCCGACAGGATTGCAGGCACCTCCATCGCAGCCGCAACGGCCACCATGAATCCGTCATGGGTCAGCCCCACCAGATCCAGCAGGCTGGTGGCTGTAACAAAGGTTACGATCGAGATCGAACCATAGTGCCCTGCCACCGCCGCCGCGTTCAGCGCATCCAGGCGTGTCATCACCCTGAGCAGGCCAAAGGCCACGAATGGGATGGCAAAGGACAAGGCGACACCGCCCAGCAGCGTCAGGAACAGTTGCAGATGAATGCCATGCGCGGCCAGACTGGCACCGCCTTTGAACCCGATGGCCAGCAGCAGGTAAAGCGACATGAACTTGGCCGCGCCCGCCGGAATGGACAGGTCACTGCGCACAAAGGCCGCCAGAAGCCCAAGAGCAAAAAACAGTATGGTCGGCACCAGCAGGTTGCTGGACAGTGTTTCGATCACTCCGGGCATAATTAACTCCTGATCCCTCGTTTTCGGGTTAGGTGCCTTGCAAAACTGATTTCGCCAAATACTATCTTTCTAAGTTATAAATAGTTTTAGGCTATGCAATGCGCCCGACATTACGACAGTTGGAATACATCGTTACGGTCAGTCGCCTTGGGCGATTCAGTTTGGCAGCCGAGGTGCTGAATGTCAGCCAGCCCAGCCTGTCGACGCAAATTGCGACTGTAGAACAAGAGCTTGGCGTTCGGATCTTTGAGCGTAACCGTGGTGGTATCCAGGTGACGGCGAAGGGAGAAGAGTTCATCTTGCGCGCACAGAAGATCCTGGCAGAGGTCAAGGACCTGCGCCACGCCATGTCGAACGATATGCCCGTCGGAGGACGATTGCGACTGGGGGTTTTGCCTTCGATCGGGCCTTATCTGTTGCCGCAAGCCATCAAACAGGTGCACCGGATTCGCCCCGGATTGCGCATTGTGGTGCGCGAGGAAAACACACTGGATCTGGAACAGGGTCTGAAATTCGGTCGCTTTGATCTGATATTGTCCACGCCCGAAGACCATCCGAATACCGTGCAACACCGGTTGTTCAACGAACCTCTTTGGGTCGCGGTTGCCGTTGATGACGTTCTGGCGCGGGATTTGCAGGGTGTCAGTGCCACCGATCTTCAGAACCGGATCTTCCTCACCCTGGATCAAAGCCACCGCCTGTCGCGCATCGTCTATGCATTGGCGGCGGAATGCGGTGGGGTTGTTTCGGATGAGTATGAAGGCACGACGCTTGATTCCATTGTTCTGATGGCGGCTTCGGGTGTAGGTGTTGCGGTACTGCCTGATCTTTATGCTCGCAGACAGGGCATCTACCGCGACGAGGTGCGCTTGCGACCGCTGTCCATCGCCAATGCAAATCGCGATATCGCCCTGTTGGCACGCAGTTCCGAAACCCCACCGCCGGGTCAGAATGTGCTGACGGACAGCTTGCGCACTTCCGCCCGGTCCATGGGACTGTCAGTAATCGACCCGTAAAAAAAGGCCCGCACTTTTACATGCGGGCCAAAGGTTGGTCTTCAGGGAGAAATTACCAGTCCATCGGACCCTTCCCGTGGAAGGAATCAACGAGGAAATCGATGAAGGCCCGCACTTTGGGTTGCGTAAAGCGGCCCGGCGGGTAGACAGCGTAAACGCCTTGAACTTCGT
The DNA here is from genome assembly GCF_013110635.1 of Ruegeria sp. HKCCD6604. Lineage (NCBI taxonomy): Bacteria > Pseudomonadati > Pseudomonadota > Alphaproteobacteria > Rhodobacterales > Roseobacteraceae > Ruegeria > Ruegeria sp. HKCCD6604. Next base: position 219,016 of record NZ_WVQW01000002.1, read on the forward strand.
CAGGCAGGGACGGCATTGCATCGACAACCAGCCCGGCCTTTAGGGCTTCAGCGTAAAGATAGCTGGGCAGATATGCGATACCCAGGCCGGAAACCGCTGCGTTCAACAGGGATTGGCCATCATTGACACTCAACCACCCGGCGGTACGAACCTGACGTTTTTCGCCGGATGGCGCGGTCAGTTTCCAGACATTGCCCGAGGATTGGCTGGAATAATGCAGCAGCTTGTGTTCGTTCAGATCATCGATCTTCTGCGGCCGGCCGAACCTTTCGACATAACTGGGCGCGGCGACCATGCGTTTGACCGTCTCGGTCAGTTTGCGGGCGCGCAGTGTACTGTCTTCCAGCTCACCAATACGCACGGCCACGTCAAATCCTTCGGAAATCAGCTCGACATAGCGGTTGTTCAAAACCATGTTCACAGTGATGTCGGGGTAGGCTGCAAGGAACTCGGACAGAACAGGTGACAGGTGATTGACGCCGAAATCCGTGGCAACGCTGATGCGCAAAAGACCAGACGGGGCCGATTGCATTGACGTGACCAATGAATCCGCTTCTCCGGCATCATTCAACACGCGCCGCGCGCGGTCATAATAGGCCAGCCCGATTTCCGTTGGTGAAACCCGGCGCGTGGTGCGGTTCAACAGCCGCGCTCCCAGCCGCGCCTCAAGGCTTGATACGTGTTTGGACACAGCTGATTTGGAGATGCCCATCTTTTTGGCCGCATCGGTGAAGCCACCCTGGTCCACCACATTGGCGAAGGCTTCCATTTCGGTCAGTCGGTCCATACTCGTTCCCCAGATCTTGATTTCCGTCCTGACTATGGCGCTGAATCTGGGCGGAAACGGGGCAGACATGGGATAATATCAGGGATTTGAATCGGATCGTTTGCGTATGGGAAACGTAGAAACAGTGGTTTCCAAACTCGCCTCAGGCATTGTGATGCTGTGTTTTTCAGACAATCGCGCTAAGATCTCACATTGAGAATGGCATTTTTGTGACCAGGGAGGAGATCATGAGAACCTTTTTCGCCATTGCTGCGCTTTGCCTTTCGGTGGGCTTTGCGCATGCCGGAGGAGAGACCCCATCGAATCCTGATGCAAAGGTCTATTTCGTCAACCTGTCGGATGGCGATACCGTGCAATCACCGGTCACGGTTGTCTTTGGCCTAAGCGGCATGGGCGTCGCGCCCGCCGGAACCGAGAAAGAAAACACCGGGCACCACCACCTGTTGCTTGACCGTCCCCCGCTGGGTGAAGGCGAGGATGGCGCGGATGAGTTGGCAAATGGTTTGCCCGCCGACGATAATCACATGCACTTCGGAGGCGGTCAGACCGAAGTAACGCTGGATCTGGCGCCGGGCCAACACACCCTGCAATTGGTTCTGGGCGACGCCGGGCATGTGCCGCATTCCCCGCCGATTGTATCCGAGGTTATCACGATCACCGTGGAATAGCCGCAGGTCGTTGAAACCGTCCGTTCGGTTCATGTGATGGAAAGGCATTTACATTTCGGCGCACTTAGTGAATCTGCCTGCATTTGCAGGGGGGTAATAATGTCGCTGGAATTCTTCGTCACATCATTGATTGTTGTTTTGCTGCCGGGTACCGGCGTCATCTATACTTTGGCTGTCGGTCTTGGGCGCGGGTTTCGCGCAAGTCTCGCCGCAGCCTTCGGATGCACACTTGGGATCGTTCCGGCGGCCTTGGCCAGCATCATCGGACTTGCAGCCTTGCTGCACACCAGTGCCGTCGCGTTTCAACTCATCAAATATCTTGGCGTCTTGTACTTGTTCTACATGGCATGGGGTATCCTGAAGGACGGCGGTGCCATGGATGTCGCGGCGGAGAAATCCGCAAAAAGCGACTTTGGAATTGCCGTGACAGGAACGCTGATCAACGTTTTGAACCCAAAGTTGTCGCTATTCTTCCTGGCCTTTCTGCCTCAATTCCTGCCGGCGAATGCAGCAAATGCAGGAATAGAGCTGGCCAAACTGGCGCTGGCCTTCATGGCCATGACATTTGTTGTTTTTGTCGGGTATGGGGCATGCGCCGCACTGGCGCGGGACTATGTGATCCGGCGCCCTGCTGTGATGGCGTGGATAAAGCGGTGTTTCGCAACCGCTTTTGGTGCCTTGGGTGCAAAGCTCGCGCTGTCGGACTGAAGACACTCTGAACGAGTGGCTTCAGAACTCCGCGGCAAGGCGTGTGCCCTGATTGATTGCGCGTTTGGCGTCCAGTTCCGCGGCCACATCCGCGCCGCCGATCACATGCGGGGTGATCCCGCGTTCGATCAGCGCGTCGGCCAGCGACCGCTCGGGCACCTGTCCTGCACACAGAACGATCGTATCCGCCTTGATGACGGTCGGATCGGCGCGCTCTTCTCCGAACGAGACATGCAGCCCCTCGTCGTCGATGCGTTCATAGTTCACGCCGCCGACGAAGTTGACATCCTTCATCTTCAGCGTGGCGCGGTGGATCCAGCCGGTGGTCTTGCCCAGCCCCTTGCCATGCGCCTGCTTCTTGCGTTGCAACAGCGTGACCTGCCGCTTGGGCGCCTCGGGCTGCGGGCCTTCGGGCGCCAGGCCTGCGCGGTGCTGCTCGGGGTCGGCGACGCCCCATTCCTTCATCCACAAGGGCAGGTCGGTGGTGGGCGAATGGCCTTCCTCCAACAGGTATTCCGACACGTCGAAGCCGATGCCGCCCGCGCCGATCACGGCCACCGATTTGCCCACCGGGGCCTTGTCGCGCAGCACGTCGACGTAGTTCACGACATTGTCGCTGTCCTCGCCCGGGATCTGCGGGTCGCGCGGGTTGACGCCCGTGGCGATCACCACCTCGTCGAACCCGACCAGATCGTCGGCGCCGACTTTGCGGCCCAGTTCGACCTTGACGCCCAGATCGTTCAGCATGGTGCGGTACCAGTCCACCAAGCCCCAGAACTCTTCCTTGCCCGGCACCTGCTTGGCCATGTTCAGCTGGCCGCCGATCTCGTCGGCTTTGTCAAACACGGTCACGTCATGGCCGCGCTCCGCCGCCGTCATCGCCGTGGACAGGCCCGCCGGCCCCGCGCCCACGATGGCCACGCGCTTGGGCGTGGCGGCCTTTTCGATCACCAGCTCGGTCTCGTGGCAGGCGCGCGGGTTCACCAGGCAGGAGGTCAGCTTGCCGCTGAAGGTGTGATCCAGGCAGGCCTGGTTGCAGGCGATGCAGGGCGCGATCCTGGCCGAGTCACCTACCATCGCCTTGGCTACGAAATCCGCATCCGCCAGCATCGGCCGCGCCAGAGAGACCATGTCGGCACAGCCCTCGGCCAGCACCTGCTCGGCCACTTCGGGCGTGTTGATCCGGTTCGAGGTGATGACCGGAATCCCCACCTTGCCCATCAGTTTCTTCGTCACCCAGGCAAAGGCCCGGCGGGGCACCGATGTGGCGATGGTCGGAATCCGCGCCTCGTGCCAGCCGATGCCGGTGTTGATGATCGTGGCCCCGGCCTTTTCGACCGCTTGCGCCAGTTGCACCACCTCTTCGAAGGTCGAACCATTGGGTACAAGGTCGATCATCGACAGCCGGTAGATGATGATGAAATCGGTGCCCACCGCCTCGCGGGTGCGGCGCACGATTTCCAGCGGCAGGCGCATCCGGTTCTCATAGGACCCGCCCCAACGGTCTGTGCGCTTGTTGGTGTGGGTCACCAGAAACTGGTTGATGAAATACCCCTCGGACCCCATGATCTCGACCCCGTCATAGCCCGCCTTTTGGGCCAGCACGGCGGCGTTCACGATGTCGCTGATCTGCTTCTCGATGCCGTCCTCGTCCAGTTCGTTGGGGGGGAAGGGCGAGATCGGCGACTTCACCGGGCTGGGCGCCACGCATTTCGGCCCGTAGGCATAGCGGCCCGCATGCAGGATCTGCATCGCGATCTTGCCGCCCGCCTGATGCACACGGTCGGTGACGACGGAATGATTGGCCACGTCCTTGTCGCTGGTCATCATTGCAGCCCCCGGCAGGACCGAGCCTTCGAGGTTCGGCCCGATGCCGCCCGTGACCATCAGCGCCACGCCACCGCGCGCGCGGGCGGCATAGAACTCAGCCACCCGGTTCCAGTCGCCGGTTTCCTCCAGCCCGGTATGCATCGAGCCCATCAGGACCCGGTTCTTCAACGTGGTAAAGCCCAGATCCAGTGGTGCCAGCATGTTTGGGTACACAGTCATGGCAAAACTCTCCCTCCTGAATTTGCGTGATAGATTGACGTTCGCGTAAACTTTGTCACGCGAAACCCCACGTCACCCTCTTTGCTGTTACGCCGGTGATTGCTAGAGGTGGGCGGAACAACACGATGAGGCCGCGCATGACACCCGAAGAAATTGCCAAACTGCCCTATCGCCCCTGCGTCGGGCTGATGCTGATGAACGATCAGGGCCAGATCTTCGTCGGCCAGCGCAACGACCGGTTCGAGGACGCCTGGCAGATGCCACAAGGCGGCGTGGACAAGGGCGAAGACCCTCGTGATGCGGCCTTGCGAGAGCTGTTGGAAGAAACCGGTGTAACCGGCGAACTTGTGGAAATCGTGGCCGAGACCGAGGGCTGGCTGCCCTATGACCTGCCGCATGACATCGTGCCCAAAATCTGGAAGGGCCGATATCGTGGGCAGGAGCAGAAATGGTTCCTGATGCGGTTTCTGGGAACCGACGACCAGATCGACATCCAGACGGATCACCCCGAGTTCACCCGCTGGAAATGGCAGGACCCCGAGCGCCTGATCGCCGAGATTGTGCCCTTCAAGCGCGAGGTCTACGAGCGCGTCATGGAGGCCTTTCGTGGGGATCTGCGCTAAATAAGGCTGTCGTAATTCCGCGCCGGGATCCCGGCTCAGGCATTCTGTTTTTCGTAGACAGGCGTGCCGTCGGGCTCATAGCCGATGACCCCCGGTTCCCACCACCAAATCGGGTTCGCCTTGAAACTGTCGCGCGCATCCAGCCGGTCGAGCAGCGCCGAAACTTTGCCATACCGGTCCAGCTTCAGATCCACTCCAAGCGGCCTTGCCTGCACGAACCGCACATGGGCGGCCAGAAAGATATCCTGCATCGACAAGTAGCTCGGCACGAAACCGTCCTCGCCGCTCAGCCGGTCTTCCAGCCAGCCCAGGATATGGGTCAGCTTCTCGGCCGACCGCTGCAGATGCGCGTTCTGGTCCACGCTCACGCCGGACCATTTCATTTGCGAGATGGTCGTGGCCGCGTAGCCGAAGGTCTGGATGGTCGAGAATACAAGCTTGTCCTGCCACTGCGCGCCCCCGGGCCGAAAGGCAAAGGGTGCCAGCTTGGGCGCGGCCTGCGGCCTGTCCGGATAGGTCGACAGCAGGTATTCGACGATGGTGCCGCTTTCCCACAGCACAAGATCGCCGTCCCAGAATGTCGGCACCTGCAATGTCGGAGTCGCCTGCGCGCGTTGCTCGGCGCTGGGCGTGGTGATTTCCTCTCGCCTTTCGTAATCCAGCGAAAGTTCGTCCAGAACGATCCTGACCGCCCTTGCAAATGGCGATCCCGTCGTGAACAGCAGTACTCTCATGACACCCCCCCCTTTTTAATGCGAAAAGCATAACGCTGTCAGAGCTAGCCCTGCCAGCAAAAAAGGGCTTCGCGGCCCGGTGTTCAGGCCGCGCTCGCAGGGTCGAGCCGAATTTTTTCCCGAAGAAAGGCGCGGGAAACCCGCGTCCTCAAACCAACCCTTCTTCCCTCAGCAGCTCCAGCATGTTCGCCTCGGGGCGGGGGCCGATATGGCTGATGACCTCGCGGGCGCAGGCATTGCCGATGCGGGCGCAGGTCTCGTAATCGCGTCCCGTCGCCATGCCGAACAGGAACCCGGCGGCAAACTGGTCGCCGGCACCTGTTGCGTCAACGGGGACGACCTTCTCGACCGGTACGTCAATGCGAGCATCGCCGTTCATAACCGTCACCCCGTCACCCGAACGGGTGCAGACCACCAGCGGGCAGATCGCCGACGTACGCCGCAGCGCCTCTTCCAGGTCGTCGGTCTCGAACAGGGATTTGATCTCGGCCTCGTTGCCGATCACGAAATCCAGCTCGTTTTCAATCAGCAGCAGGAAATCCACACGATGCCGTTCCACACAGAACGGGTCGGAAATGGCGATCCCGGCCTTGCCGCCACCCTTGTGACAGGCACGTGCGGCCTCAAGGAATGCCGCCTTGCCTTTTTCCTTGTCGAACAGATACCCCTCGAGGAACATGATCTGGCTGTTTCCTGCGACCTCATCCGGAACGTCCTGAGACGACAGTTCCGAGGAAATGCCCAGATAGGTGTTCATCGACCGCTCGCCATCAGGCGAGACAAAGATCATCGAGCGTGACGTGGGCAATTCGCCACCCGGAACAGGCGGGTTCACGAAGTCGACGCCATCTTCGTTCATCGCATCTGCATAGAACCGGCCCAGAGCGTCATCGTGTACCCGGCCGATAAACGCTGCATCCAGCCCAAGCGCGCCTGCGCCCGCAATGGTATTAGCTACTGAGCCGCCCGGCGTTTGAACTCGGCTTTCCATCGAGGCGTACAGCACCTCGCCGCGTTCCTGTTCGATCAACTGCATGATGCCTTTTTCGATGCCCATCAGCTCCAGAAAGCTGTCATCGGCCTGGGAAATCACGTCCACAACGGCATTTCCGATGCCGGTCAGTTGATAAGTCTTCATAGGGTTTTGTCCTCGAATTGGCAGAGATCACGGATGATGCAGGTCGGGCATTGCGGCTTGCGCGCCTTGCAGTGGTACCGGCCATGCAGGATCAGCCAGTGATGCGCATGGAGTTGAAAGTCAGCAGGAATATTGTCTTCGATGGCGCGTTCGACCGTGTCCACATCCTTGCCCGGGCAAATGCCGGTGCGGTTGCCGACGCGAAAGATATGGGTGTCCACCGCCTGCGCCGGTTGTCGCCACCACATGTTCAGAACCACGTTGGCCGTCTTGCGGCCCACACCCGGAAGGGATTGCAGGGCAGCCCGGGAATTGGGAACCTCGCCGCCATATTCGTCAACCAGGATACGGCTGAGCTTGATGACGTTCTTGGCCTTCTGGCGGAACAAGCCAATGGTTTTTATGTGCTCGATCAGGCCTTCCTCGCCCAGATCCAGCATCTTTTGCGGCGTGTCGGCGATCTTGAACAGGTCGCGCGTCGCCTTGTTGACGCCCGCATCCGTGGCTTGCGCCGAAAGGGCCACGGCGACGACCAGAGTATAGACGTTCACATGCTCCAGCTCGCCCTTGGGTTCCGGGTCGGCCTCCTGAAAGCGCGTGAAAATCTCGCGGATCGTATGATAGTCGAGTTGCTTTGCCATCCGGGTCTTAATGCCGTCCACCGGGCTCTGACACAAGCCCAAAGCCAATGCGCAAGTTCCGGGTCGCGGCAGCGTGGCCTGCGCGCTATGGTTTTGTCAGAAGATGAGGTGGAACCATGAACGTCCAGACCCCGGAAAGCGGATACCATTACAACGTCATGCGCCGCGCAATCGAGTTGATTGATCAGGGCGGCGAGGGCCTGAGCCTTGATGAGCTGGCACGCCAGATGGATATGAGCCCGGCCCATTTCCAGCGCCTGTTCTCGCGTTGGACCGGAGTGTCGCCAAAACGGTACCAACAATACCTGACACTGGGCCATGCGAAGGCATTGCTGCGCGAACGGTTCACAACACTGGAAACTGCACACAATGTGGGCCTGTCCGGCAGCGGACGTCTGCATGATCTGTTCCTGAAGTGGGAATCCATGAGCCCCGGCGAATATGCCCGCAAGGGCGAAGGTCTGACGATCTATTGGGGGTGGTTCGAATGCCCCTTTGGCCCCGCGCTGGTCATGGGTACCGACAAGGGCATCTGTGGCATGGCCTTTGGGGCCGAGACCGGCGAAGAGGCCGCGATGGAAGATATGATCTCGCGCTGGCCCAAGGCGACGTTCGTCGAAGATCCGATGCGCTTGCGTCCTTGGGCGCTGAGTGCTTTTGGCGCTGCCAGCGACCGGTTGGAGCCAACACCGGTTTTCCTGATCGGATCACCTTTGCAAATCAAGGTGTGGGAAGCGCTGATGCATATCCCGACCGGGCAGGTCACGACCTATTCCGAGATCGCCCAGCGAGTCGGCTCGCCGCAAGCCGTTCGCGCCGTGGGAACGGCAGTTGGCCGCAACCCGGTCAGTTGGTTGATCCCCTGCCATCGGGCATTGCGCAAATCAGGGGGTCTGGGGGGCTATCACTGGGGCTTGCCTGTCAAGCGTGCCATGCTGGCCTATGAGGCGGCGCAGGCAGACGCCTGATTGACATACGGCCCGGCCGCTGCCAAAAGGCACCTCAGGTTCGGGTCCCCTGCCGTTCGCGGCCATTGGCTTTGGTGAAACCCGGTTTGAAAAGCATCTGTTGCCCTTTCCCGGCGCGCGGATGGAAATGCGAGCCCCGTCCTGACTTCGCGCCCGTTCAAGGAAACGAGGCACATGATGACACGATCCCGAACCGTTGCTCCGGTTGAAGAGCTGAAAGCGCAGGCGAAACGCCTGCGGGAAGAATTGAAAACGAAGGGCGTTTCGCTGTCGCACAGTGCGGCGTTGGAACTGCTGGCCCATCAGCATGGCGTTCGAGACTGGAACACCTTGCACGCAATTGCCGGAAACCGGATGCATCTGCGCGTGGGTGATCGGGTCGAAGGGCGCTATCTGGGTCAGGCGTTCACGGCCGAAATTCGCGGTATGACCATTCTTGGCGATGGCGCGCGTCGCCGAGTGACCCTGCATTTCGATGCGCCGGTAGATGTGGTGCGCTTTGACAGCTTTTCTGCATTTCGACAGCGCGTCACCGGCGAGATTGGGTGGGACGGTCAATCCCGGCGCCGCACGTCCGATGGCGTACCCCAGCTTGTGGTACGGCCCCTATAGGGGGTTGTGGGCGGGGCCAACCGCGTTGCCCCGCCCGATCTGTCTGCTTAGCAGGTATAGTTACTCTGCCGCCCAACCACCGACAGCTTTGATCTCGAGGAAGTCCTCAAGCCCAAAGACGCCGCCTTCACGCCCGTTGCCGGATTGCTTCATGCCGCCGAACGGTGAGCCCGCGCTGCGCGATTGTCCGTTCATTTCGACCATGCCCGACCGCAGCGCCCGCGCCATGCGATTGGCACGCGCGCCGTCCTGCGTCTGAACATAGTTGGTCAGGCCATAGGGTGTATCATTGGCGATTTCGACAGCCTCTTCTTCGGTGTCGAAGGGGATCATGGTCAGAACCGGGCCAAAGATTTCTTCGCGGGCGATGGTCATCTGGTTGTTTGCATCGGCAAAGACCGTGGGGCGGACATAGTAGCCCTTGTTCAGCCCCTCTGGCCGTCCTGTGCCGCCTGCGACCAGCCGCGCCCCTTCATCGATGCCTTTCTGGATCAGGTCCTGAATCTTGGACCACTGAACTTCATTCACCACCGGTCCGATATGGCGGCCTTCCTCTAAGGCAGGGCCAACCTTGACCATGTTTGCAACCTCGGCCGCGGTTTCCACAGCCTTGTCATAGATCGGGCGTTGCACCAGCATCCGGCTGGGGGCGTTGCAGCTCTGGCCGGTGTTTTGCATCATGTGCAGCACCCCACGCTTGACCGCTTTTTCGTCCGCGTCCTCAAAGATGACGTTGGCCCCTTTGCCTCCAAGCTCAAGATGTACTTTCTTGAGGGTATCAGCCGCATTTTTGGAAATCGCGGTGCCTGCGCGGGTCGAGCCGGTGAAGCTGACCATGTCCACATCCGGATGGCCCGAAAGTTGCGAACCAACCCCCGCGCCGTCGCCGTTGACCAGATTGAACACACCGGGCGGGAAGCCTGCCTCGTCCATCATCTCGGCAAAGATCATCGCGTTCAGCGGGCTTTGTTCCGACGGTTTCAGCACCATCGTGCAGCCCGCAATCGCAGCAGCCCCAACCTTGAGCGTGATCTGGTTCATCGGCCAGTTCCACGGCGTGATCAAAGCGGCAACGCCAACCGCCTCGTAAATGATGCGATCATTCGGCGCATGATCCCCCAGCGGGCGCTCAAATTCAAACGACCTGGCGGCGCGGATGAAGTTCTTCAGGTGATAGATGCCGGCGCCCGCCTGCGCCGAGCGCGCCAGATCGATCGGGGCGCCCATTTCCAGCGACATCGCCTGCGCCAGATCCTCTGCCCTGGTTGCATAGAGTTCGACCAGTTTTTCCACCAGCGCGATGCGGGTTTCCACTGGCGTGGCCATCCAGCCCGGCAGGGCGGCCTTGGCCGCGGCAACGGCCGCATTCGTGTCGGCTTCGGCGCCAAGCGAGATCACGGCGCAGGGGTCCTCGGTCGAGGGGTTGATGACCTCGAAGTCATTGGGCTGCGATGGGGCCACCCACTGACCATTAATATAGAAATCCCGCTTTTCGATCATCCTGAGCCCTCCTGAAGGTCTGCCTGAAACCGGCTGTTCGGGGCCACTCTGTCACCCATGCACAGGCTGAGCAATAGTGAATTTGATCAAATTATTTTTGGGCAATGCCCACGAAATCCGTATCGCCAGGCGCGATGGACGGTTTAACCTGCACACAAAGTGATTAGGTTCCAAACAACCGATTCAGGTTTTTCACAGAGAAGGAGATGCCCCATGGGTTTGCGTATCAACGACACCGTTCCGAATTTCACGGCAGAAACGGATCAGGGCACCATTCAGTTTCACGACTGGATTGGCGATAGCTGGGCCATTCTGTTCTCGCACCCAAAGGATTTTACACCTGTTTGCACCACCGAGTTTTCGGCCGTTGCGCAGTTGAATGACGAATGGGCCGCGCGCAACACCAAGGTGATCGGCGTATCGGTCGATGGTATCGAAGACCACAAAAAGTGGAAGAAGGACATCGAGGAATATGGCAAGGCCAAACCCGGCTTTCCGATCATCGCCGATGACGGTCTGGCTGTGTCCAAGGCTTTCGACATGCTGCCTGCCGAAGCATATCTGCCCGACGGCCGTACACCGGCTGACAGTGCCACGGTGCGTTCCGTCTTTATCATCGGCCCGGACAAGCAGCTGAAGCTGTCGATGACCTACCCGATGACCGTGGGCCGGAACTTTGCCGAAATTCTGCGTGCGCTTGACGGTTTGCAGATGTCGGCCAAGGGCGTTGCGACACCTGCCAACTGGGTGCCGGGTGAAGACGTGATCATCCCGCCAACCGTGTCGAACGAAGACGCCAAGGCCAAGTTTGGCGAGTTCGAAACGATCTTCCCCTATCTGCGCAAGACCAAAGCGCCGTCGTAAGCCGGTTGCCGGGTCAGGGGGGCTGTCTGCCCCCCATCGTGCCCGCTGGCACGATTCCCCCCGAGGATATTTTTTCGCCAGATGAAGCAGGCGGTTGTTGCAGTTCGGGCGACCACCGAAATGTCCTACCCGTGCTGTATTTTCGGGGTTTTCCGGGTGCCCCCGCGCCTGAGGCGCGAAGGCAAAGAGGGGCAGGAAACCGAAGAGAAACCTGACACCCGAAGCAATCAGAAATTATGGCGAAGTCCGAAATTGATGCTGAAAGTATCCAGATCGTCCTCTACGTTGCCGGTCAAAGCTCCGTTGGGGGCCAGGCGCTGCGACGAAACATCAAAGGCACGGGCGTAACGGGCATCAACGGTGAACGCTGTCGACGCGTTGATGTCATATGCCACACCGGCGATCAGCTGGGCGGCCAAGGTGGTGTCGGAGTCGTCCAGCGCCACACCCGGCCCGTAAGAAAAATCCAGATCCGAATAGGTGGCCCCCACACCAAACCCGGCAAACGGTGTCAGCGCGCCGGCCTGTTTGAAATCGAACAGCAGATTGGCAAATAACGAGGTTTGCGTGACGTCGCCCGAGATATTGCCCTCGGGCCCCGGACCATTGCCGGTAAAGTTCACACCATCCACGTCACTGTCGCGATAAGACAGTTCCAGCTCGATCCGCGTTCCGATGATGTCGTTGGACCATTGCGGGATTTCCGTGCCTATCGCGAGGCCCAGTCCGAAACCTGCGTCGAATTCGGTATCGACCGATTGCGTCGCGCCACCGATCGTCCCGGTGAAATCGCTGTCCTGTAGCTGGCTGTAGCCGATGAAGCCGTGAATATAGGTGCCGTCGCCCAGGCTCTGCGCGGCAAGCGCCGTTGCGCTGATCGCCAGAGCCGAAGAGGCGAGAATGAGGCGCGTGAACATAACCATCTCCAGTGTTCCAAAGTCCGCATGCCATGGATGTGGACGAGGCTTGCCCAAAAAGAAAGGCGCCGGGCCTTCACTTCGTTTCACAGGTTTTTAGGAATGTGTGAGTGAATAGACATGAGGTTCTGCCACTGTTTCAGGGCACATCCCTGATCAACGGTTCTGACAGGAGTTCGTCGACAAAAAAACTGAGCAACTGCACCCTGCTGGAAACGCCCGCCTTTCGATAGACCGCAGCGCTTTGGGCCTTGATCGTCCCTTCTTTCGTCTGTCGCATTCCGGCGATTTCCGCGATGGAAAGACCCTTGATCGTCAGCATGGCGACGTCACGCTCAGCATCACTGAGCTGCCACTCGCTGAACTGGGTTTCGATGACCTGCGCAAAAGCCCCTTGCGCCACTTGCAGTTGCCGTTGCATGTCGCGCACCCGTCTGGACTGGGAACGGATCAGGGCGATCGTGGCGCTCAGGCCGCCGACAAGCGCCAGCGACAGAAACAGTTCGAACGAATGAAGGTGACGAAACCCTGCGCCGTCGCCGCCTGTCCAATCCAGCACCGCATCCGTCATGAAAAAGGCGGCGCAGAGGGCCTGCACCACCAGAAGGAGCCAGAGCAAAGACGTTTGAGGTACTTTCATGCGGCCCCTTGGACGTTGCAGGTTCAGTCGTCGTCCTCTTCGAGCTCGATGGCTGTCACCACCCCGTCCGTGTCAGACAGAACCAGTTCAGTTTCCACGCCATCCTTGGTGAGTTCAACCTCGATCTTCCCACCTTCGAATTCGATCTCTTCGATCTGGTACCCCTGGGCTTCAAGCGCCGTGCGGATATCGGCTTCGCTTGTGCCCAGTTTGTCGCCCAGTCCGACATTGGCCAAAGCAAGAACCGGTGCGGTTGCGATCAATCCCGTCAGTGTCAGCAGTTTCAAGGTTTCCATATCGCATCTCCTTTTTTCGTTGTGGCGATGCGGTCGAACTGGGGATGGCAGCGGACACCTGCGATTGGTTTTTGGTTGAAACAGGGCGAATGGAACCAAGGTTTATGCCATTTGCGGCCGTTTGCGCGCGTCAGGTTCAGATTGCAATCAAGTTGTGATAGTTTGTTTTGCGGAAACATACGGGCATGTGACCAACGATGTCGGGCTTTCTGACTGTCCTGAACAGGAGAAAACCATGGCTTTTACAGATTGGTACGTCGAGGGAGAAAGCTTCGGAAACTGCAACTGCGGCTATGCCTGCCCCTGCCAGTTCGAGGAATTGCCGACGCATGGCGATTGCCGCGGCTTCGAGGTGCTTGAAATATCCTCCGGATATTTTGGCGAAACGGATCTGAGTGGAACCAAGGCTGCGTTGATCTATGCATGGCCCGGGCCAATATTCGAAGGTGGCGGCGAAATGCAGGTGATCGTCGACCCCGCGGCCTCACCGGCGCAGCGCGATGCGTTGGAAAAAGTCTTTCACGGCGAAGAAACCGAAGAGATGGCAACCCATTGGTACGTGTTCCGGGCCATGTGTGAGACGGTGCACGACACGCTGTACCTGCCGATCGAGCTTGAGATGGATATCGAAGGACGAACGGCCAGTGTTACTGTTGGCGACGTTCTAAAGTCGACCGGGCGCCCGATTCAGGCCCCGCATGGTGGCGGCGAACACCGTGTACGTATCGATATTCCCGGTGGGATCGAATTCACCATTGCCGAGATCGGCAGCGCCTCGACCCGAGCCGATGCGGCGATCAAACTGGATCTGAAAGACAGCTACGGCCAGTGGCACCTGTTGAAACATGGCCCCGGTGGTGTCGCGCACTGACCTGCGGTCAGGCGGCTTTCGCGGATTCATTGGGGCGGACTTTCCAGCCCGGAACCGCCAGATCCGCCGACAGCACCCGGACTTCGAAAGGTTTGAGGACCGGCAATGCGGTCGAACCGTAACTGCCTTCACCATTGGCAAGTTCCGGGAACAGTTCGAACAGCTCGCTTCGGGTGGCGGGTGCCATTGCCCCAAGGCTGGTGTCGCCGGGGTAAAAGGACTCGGACCAGATTCCTTCGACATTCACCAACTCATGCTGATCAAAGAGGATATGAATGTACTCCACCCCATGTGCGGGCGTTTCCTGAACGATGGTATGCCCATTGATCAGCCCCTTTGCGTGGGCCAGCATCGCCGCTTCGCAATGCATAAGCTCCATCATGGTCGAGGTCACGGCAATCCGGTGCTGTGGGGAAATGACGAGATCGCGGCTTGGGCTGTTCGACCCGAAACAGCCCGCCTTGATCCGTACAGGGGACAGGTGCGTGTTTCGCCGCAACTCAGCCGCGGACAACCGGCGCTTGCCGATCCAGCGGACCGGGCGGGCATGGCCGCCGGCGGTGATGACCGGGTCGCCGGGCTCCAGCGCCTCGACCCGGCGCAGCCCAGTTGGTGTCTGGATCAGAGATCCTGAGGTGAAACACACGAAAGAAGGCAAAGTGTCATACGCGGATGGCGGCGCGGTGCCGGCAAAACTGGTATCTGAAATCGTGTCATTCAGTTCGGCCTGACCCGAAGTGACTATGATGTAACGCGGGTTTGAAAACTGGATCAGGATGAACGTGACCGGCGCGCCATCGACCGTTCCTGTGTAGTTTTCGAAAGTACTGAAATTCTGGGTCGAGCCGGAAAAGCCGGGAAGAGACCCGAGGTCAAGTTGCGAGCTGCCATCCGGGTCGGGATCTTGCAGCAGAGCGTCATTATCCGTGACGTCGACCGAATACGCAGCAGTAATATCAACAATGCGGTTGCTGAACGGGTCTGCGCTGATTTCATAAACAGTAATCGATGCCACGGTCGAACAGCTTCCTTGAAAACGGCAATATCCCCCTTAAGGTTGAGCTAATACACGCAATAAGTGTTAATAATTGATTTACCAAAGTTGCGGCGCAGTTAACCGTCCTGCTGCCGCGCAAACAAAAAGGCCCCGGATGAAACCGGGGCCTTCCGCTGTGGGTCAGAGGGGCAGATTACTCTGCGTTTTCCTCTTTCTTTTCTTTCTTTTCCGGAACGATCTCTTCGCCGGTCTCCTGATCGACGACTTTCATCGACAGGCGCACCTTACCGCGATCGTCAAAGCCCAGAAGTTTGACTTTGACTTCCTGACCTTCTTTCAGAACATCCGACGGATGGTTCAGGCGGCGGTTTTCGATCTGGGACACGTGGACCAGACCGTCGCGCTTGCCAAAGAAGTTCACGAAGGCACCGAAGTCGACGATCTTGACCACTTTACCGGTGTAGATCTGACCTTCTTCCGGCTCGGCCACGATCGAATAGATCATGTCATAGGCCTTCTGGATCGATTCACCATCGGGCGAGGCGATCTTGATGACACCGTCGTCGTTGATGTCGACCTTGGCACCCGAAACCTCGACGATCTCGCGGATGACCTTACCGCCCGAGCCGATCACTTCGCGGATCTTGTCGGTCGGGATGTTCATGGTCTCGATGCGCGGGGCGTGGACCGAGAAATCGTTGGTCTCGGACAGGGCTTTGCCCATCTCGCCCAGAATGTGCATCCGGCCTTCCTTGGCCTGTGCCAGGGCGGTTTCCATGATCTGCGGCGTGATACCGGCAACCTTGATATCCATCTGGAGCGAGGTGATGCCGTTTTCGGTGCCCGCAACCTTGAAGTCCATGTCGCCCAGGTGGTCTTCGTCACCCAGGATGTCGGTCAGAACAGCGTACTCACCGTCATCTTCCAGGATCAGACCCATGGCCACACCGGCAACTGGCGCTTTCAGCGGAACACCTGCATCCATCATCGACAGCGAACCGCCGCAGACCGACGCCATCGAGGACGAGCCATTGGATTCAGTGATCTCCGACACCACGCGGATGGTGTAGGGGAAGTCGGTCGGTGCAGGCAGAACAGCCTGCAGCGCGCGCCATGCCAGCTTGCCGTGACCGATTTCACGACGGCCGGGCGAACCCACGCGGCCCACTTCACCCACCGAATACGGAGGGAAGTTGTAGTGCAGCAGGAAGTTCGATTTGAAGTTGCCATGCAGCGCGTCGATGAACTGCTCATCGTCACCGGTGCCCAGCGTGGTTACAGCCAGCGCCTGTGTTTCACCACGGGTGAACAGGGCAGAACCGTGGGTCCGGGGCAGAATCGAGGTTTCCGCAACGATCGAGCGGACATCGGTGGTCGAACGACCGTCGATCCGTTTGCCGCCCCTGACGACGTCGCCACGCAGAATGCCGGCTTCCAGCTTTTTCATCGCGGAACCGAGGTTGCCGTCTTCTAGCTGCTCTTCGGTCAGCGCCTCTTTGATCGCTTCGCGGGCGGCGGCAACGGCGGCGGTGCGCTCTTGCTTGTCGGTGATCGCGAAGGCGGCGCGCATTTGCTCTTCACCGGCGGCCTTAACGGCGGCATAAAGCTCGGAGTAATCCGGCGCCTGGAAGTCAAACGGCTCTTTCGCGGCTTCTTCCGCCAGCGAGATGATCAGGTCGATGACCGGTTGGATCTGCTCATGCGCAAAGTTCACCGCACCCAGCATTTCCGCTTCGGACAGTTCGTACGCTTCCGATTCCACCATCATCACGGCGTCTTTGGTGCCGGCCACAACCAGGTCCAGACGCTGTTCGGGGTTCAGGCGCAGGTCCTGCATGTCGTCCACGGTCGGGTTCAGGACATATTCACCGTCGGTGTATCCCACGCGGCAGCCCGCGATCGGGCCCATGAACGGTGCGCCCGAGATGGTCAGAGCAGCCGAAGCAGCAATCATCGCAACGATGTCGGGATCGTTGACCAGATCGTGGCTCAGCACGGTACACATCACCAGGACTTCGTTTTTGAAGCCGTCAACGAACAACGGACGGATCGGACGGTCGATCAGACGCGCGGTCAGCGTCTCTTTCTCGGTCGGGCGCGCTTCGCGCTTGAAGAAGCCACCCGGAACCTTGCCGGCGGCATAGTATTTCTCTTGGTAATGCACGGTCAGCGGGAAAAAGTCCTGACCGGGCTTCTGTTCCTTGGCGAAGGTCACGTTGGCCATGACGCTGGTTTCGCCCAGGGTGGCAATCACGCTGCCGTCAGCCTGACGGGCAACCTTGCCGGTTTCCAGTGTAAGCGTTTCCTCGCCCCACTGCATCGATTTCTTCGTTACATCAAACATATGCGTATCCTAGATGGGAGCACTCCCGCCCCTGCGGGTCTCCCGTTTTGCGTGGCGGCCCCATTGCCGCCGACCCCAATTTATCTTCCATTCGAGTGCCGGGGTCAGGGCACAACGTCTCAGATACCGCGCGCATACATGAGAATGCGTTGGAAGGAAAGCGAAACTGCATCGGATGGCCGTTTCATGCCGGGACTGGCTTGTGCTGCCACCGGGCGCAAAAGATTCAAGCCCGAACAACGATCAACTTATCAAGTCGCTGTTGGTTCTTCAGGTCCGGGGTTACGGGAACCCGGAACAGCATGTAGCGCTAACATATCCGCAATCGAATGCATTTTGTAAAAATATGAAGGCAGTATAAGCTCTTATCACTATGCCTGCGGTCGAAATGACGGAAGCGCGCCAAGGGGGTTAACTAACTCATTCCCGTCCGCCGACCGAATACCTTGGCGTTTGCAGACAGCGAACAGAAGGGCAATCGAATGGCACAAACAAAGAAGATGCTGGATCCGGACCCCCGGATTTACGACTTCGAAACGGAATATGAACTGGGGCAGGATAACGTCCGGCCGTTTGGCTTGGACATTCACAACCCGGTCTTTCTGATCTCGAGTATCATGATCTTTGCGTTCGTTCTGATCGCATTGGCCAACCAAGAGGCCGCAGCTACGTTTTTCGGCTGGCTCCGGCCTTGGCTGACCAGCACGTTCGATTGGTTTCTGGTCCTTTCGGTAGATGCAATCACCCTGTTTTGCCTCGTTCTGATCATCCTGCCCGTCGGCAGTGTGCGGATCGGCGGCAAGGACGCCAAGCCTGATTATTCCTACGCCGGATGGATTGCGATGATGTTCGCCGCCGGTATTGGTATCGGTCTTTTGTTTTTCGGTGTGATGGAGCCGGTCTACTACAACTTTGCCGAAGACGGGAATGCGCGCCCACTGGGTATCGATATCGCTGTTCCGGGCAATGAGTATATCGGCGTTGTTGGAACCATTCACCATTGGGGGCTGGAAGGCTGGGCGGTTTACGCCGCAGTCGGCCTGAGCCTGGCGATTTTCAGCTACAATCTGAACCTGCCCCTGACTTTGCGTTCGGCCTTCTATCCAATTCTGGGTGAACGGGTCTGGGGCTGGTGGGGCCATATCATCGACACGTTGGCGGTTTTTGCCACGTTGTTCGGATTGACCACATCGCTCGGTCTGGGTGCTCAGCAGGTTGCCGCTGGCCTTTACGAGGTCTTCGGCATCGAACCCAGCCCCACCGTCGTGGTTCTGCTGATCATTGGCATTACGTTGATCGCGCTGGGCTCGGTTTTGCTGGGCATGGATGCGGGCGTCAAACGGCTGAGTGAGATCAATATGATCATGGCCGTGGGGCTGTTCCTTTTCGTCATCGCTGTGACAGGAATAGGCACCGCCATCGCGCGGTATTTTAACGTGATGACTGATTACGTGCTGCACCTGCCCGCGCTGTCGAACCCGTTCGGACGGGAAGACACCAGCTATTTCCACGGTTGGACGACCTTCTACTGGGCATGGTGGATTGCATGGTCACCGTTTGTTGGCATGTTCATTGCCCGCATTTCAAAGGGCCGTACGGTGCGCGAGTTCGTAATCTGTGCGCTGCTGGCACCAACCGCCGTCTGTGCCCTGTGGATGTCGACCTTCGGTGGCGCAGCCATCGACATGCTGAACGCAGGCGGAGCAGAAGGAGTGCGCGCGACCGTGATCGACAGCTACGCCCCTGAGGGAGCGTTGTTCGGTTTCCTGAAGGAGCTGCCGCTGTACGGCATCGTAGCCCCGATCGCCCTTGTCCTGATCGTGATCTTCTTCGTCACCTCGTCTGATTCCGGATCTTTGGTGATCGACACGATCACCGCAGGCGGCAAGATGGACGCACCCGTGGTTCAGCGCGTGTTCTGGTGCACTTTGGAGGGCCTGGTTGCCATCGCATTGCTGTTGGGAGGCGGTCTTTCCGCATTGCAGGGCGCGGCGGTTTCAACCGGCATCCCCTTTACGCTGGTGGTTCTGATAATGTGCTACTGCCTGTGGCTGGCGTTGAAATCAGAAAAGGCGAAAATGTAGAGCCGAAGATTTTTCCCATGAACGAGACGCCCGCCGATTGGTGGGCGTCTTCGGTTTTGTGGAGCCTGCATAAAGTGAAGAGATCTACGCGGTGTCTTGACCGGAATTTTACACCCGTCAGCGCGAAGAAAACCGCACAGGTCGGGCTCTGCGCTTGATGCAGCATGCCGAACACCCGGGCGCAGGATGTCAGCAAAGCAGGGAAGCTGCCAACTTTACGCTGCCCGGGAAACTTGCCCGCTTTGCCGCATGTTCCGGGACGTTGCTATTGCGTTGACATTGAATACGCAGAATAGGACGTTCACGCGAAGAAAACCGCTTTGGACCACCCTTCGGAGGAATGAGTGTCAATTGTTGATGTCCTGGCTGCGCGCCTGATCGAAGATGTCAAATCCAATGACCTTTCAGGAAGCTTTCTGATGCTTGGGCGGCAGGATTGGATCGGTGCGCGCCGGTCTACGTCCGCCGCATTGTTCAGGGAAACCTTGCAGAAATACTTGCCCGGAGTGGCCGAAGCTGACCTTTGCAACCCGGATGATGGATATTCGGAAACGTTCTTTCGGAAACTTGGGTTCTTGGAAGTGGATTCGCTGGATTTTTCGGATTTCGAAGGTGCGAGCATCGTTCAGGATCTCGCGGGGGACTTGCCTGAAAATCTGGTTGGTCGGTTTGACGTTATCTATGACGGTGGAACATGCGAGCACGTGTTCGACTTGCCGACGGCCTACAGAAACATCGACAAGATGCTGAAGCCCGGGGGTGTGTTTATCGCACATTCGCCATCGAACAACTGGATCAATCACGGCTTCTATCAGATTTGCCCAGAGATCGTGTACGGCTTTTGGGTCAACGCCATGAACTATGAGGCTCTGAAATGCGTGTGGCAGCCATTGAGGCCATACGCCGCCCGTGACGTGGTGAAGATGACGGATCCCAACAAGACAAAGAAACGTCCGCGACCGCTGGGAACTTTTGGTCCGGGATTGCCTGTTCTTCTGGATTATGTGGTTCGAAAACCTGTTGCCGGCACCAAGACAAGTGCAAGTGTGTCGCAAAGTGACTATGCCACGCGCTGGGAAAACACGCAGAAAGCTTAGAACCAAGTGCCGCAACGGACATTCCCTGACGGCCACGGAATGCTCAGCTGCTCTGGCAAGTTAAGGGGGATGTATCGCTTGCGGCGGATCCAACGGAAAACGCCCGCCGGTTGGCGGGCGTTGAACCGGAAAACCCGGTTTCAGGTCATTTGCAAAAAAGCGCTTAGCGGCGGATGCCCAGCTTTTTGATCAGGTCCTGGTAACGTGCTTCTTCTTTGCCTTTCAGGTAGTCCAGCAGCTTGCGGCGCTGGGCAACCATCTTCAGCAGACCGCGACGACCGTGGTTGTCTTTCTTGTGGGTCTTGAAGTGCTCGGTCAAAGTGGTGATGCGCGAGGTCAGGATGGCAACCTGTACTTCGGGCGAACCGGTGTCGCCCTCTTTGGTTGCGAATTCTTTCATGACGCGTGCTTTTTCTTCAGCAGTGATCGACATCGGGGTCTCCTTCAAAGGTTAGAGTTGATGGCGCAGGCCGGGATGTCGTCCAGCACAGGCCCATGGAGAAAACCGCACCGATTCCGATGCGGATGGGCGCGTATAAGCGCATTTTCACCAAATGGCAAAGGGAATTTGCGGGCTCAGACCATCTGCCCGTACTGGGCCAGTTGCGCTTCGGTGATCAATTGTATGTCGGCCACCGTCATGCCTTGAGCCCCGTATACCTGCGCCACTTCCTGACCGTTGATCATGACCCGGGTCAGGTTGGCGTTTTCAGCGTCGGGTTCTACCTCGATCTCCGGGTCAGCCTCATCCTCCCAGGTGACAAGCAACTTGTCCTCACCGGGTTGGAATCCCATGACGGTCACGTCTTCGTCACCCGGGCTCAGCACGATGTCATCGGCGCCCTGCCCACCGTTAACCACATCCCCGCCGCCTGCCACAATGGTGTCGTCACCGGCGCCCCCATTCAGGAAGTCTTTTTCGGCTGCGCCTTCTTCGAGGCCAAAGACAAAGTCATCGCCGTCGCCGCCAAAGACCGTATCTTCACCTGCGCCACCGTTCAGGGCATCGTCTCCGAACCCGCCCTGCAACGCGTCATCATCGGCCCCGCCCGTCAGAGTATCGTCGCCTTGACCGCCATAAAGTTCGTCTTCGCCTTCGCCGCCATCCAGGGTGTCGTCCCCGAAATGGCCGAACAGGGCGTCGTCCCCCTCATTGCCGAACAGAAAGTCGTCATCCGCCTCTCCGTGCAGAACATCATCACCCTGACCGCCCGAAATCGTGTCCGTACCTTCGCCCCCGTGCAGAACGTCATCGCCCTTGCCGCCGTCGATGGTATCATCGCCGCCAAACCCGTTGATCTGGTCGACACCGTCCTGCCCGGTGATCTGGTCAGGGCCATCGCTGCCGGCAATCACGAGGTCTCCTTCGAATTCAGAGATTACGTTGCCAGTGGACTGGGTTTCGATGTCGGGATTCACCGGGTCCTCGACGTTTTCGCCAATCTCAAGAAACTCTCCGGTGTCGGGTTCCGTTTCCGGGGCCTCGTTGGGCCCGTCCTCTGAAACGTCCTCGTCTTCGATCAGCATGTCGCTCATCGCGTATGCGGCACCGCCGATGGCGGCGAGTCCGATCAATCCGGCCAGAAACATGACACCTCTCCGATCGCAGAATGCTCCGAGGGTGAACATCCCATGCAATTGGCAATCGGGTCAAAGTCAAGTTATTGAAATGGTTAATACTTTATCACCATTGCTCGGGCTGTTGGCTGTAGGCGATATAAAGCGGGTGCTTGGGGTGGCCGTCTTTGGTCAAGCCCAGATGGAACAGCGGCTGGCCGGTCCGGCGCAGCAGGGTTTCCACCGCCGGGCCCCGGTCCAGATGCGCACCATGGGTGCCCCAGGCGGCGATGACCTGATCGGCCCACCGAACACCTTCAAGAATGGCGGCGTCATTTTCCGGGCCTACCGGATCGGCAGCGGCACGCATCTTGCGCGGATCGGTGTCGCGCCAGGCAAAGATGTTGGTCACCTGAAACGCGCCGAACCCCAGCGCCCGGGCTCGACGTTCGCAGCGTTCAACCGTCGGGTCGTTCTGCACTTCGGTCGCGGTAGACGGGTTCAACATGACAAACAGCGCCTTGCGCCCTGCCGGGTCCCACACGCGGGTCAGGCTATAGCGGTATTTCTCGCAGTCGGAGTAGATGGCGGTCGAGGGCGCATCGCCCTTGGTGTGCGTTCGGGTGATCATGCCTTTCGCCTAACACGTGGTTCAGGCGGCGAACACCCGGCTGGGATGCAATTCGCCTGATTTGTAAACCCCCACGGCCACGGCCTTGCCATCCAGCGAGGCCCATGCCTCGTCGCCGTATTCAACATCCGCGGCCAACACCATGCCCGGGTTGCCATTGCGCAGGCGGGTTGCGCCTTCGGGGGTGCATTTAAGCTCTGGCAGGTCGGACAGGCCGGCTTCCAGCGGGTGCAGATAGTCGTCCAGCGCCGTTGTCTTTGCCATTTCGTCGATCTGTTCGATGCTCACCCCGTCTTCGGCCTCGAACGGTCCGGACCAGATCCGGCGCAGTTCCCGGACGTGGCCGTGGCATCCCAGCGCTTCACCCAGATCGCGGGCGATCGAGCGGACATAACCGCCCTTGCCGCAGGTCATCTCCAACACCACATGATCCGGGTCGGGGCGGTCGACAAGGATCAGTTCCTCGACCCAAAGAGGCCGGGCTGTCAGTTCCACGTCTTCGCCGTCGCGGGCCAGTTTATAGGCGCGCTGGCCGTCGATTTTCACGGCGGAAAACTTGGGCGGAACCTGCATGATGTCGCCCAGAAACGGGGTCAACGCCCGCTTGATGTCTTCGTCTGACGGGCGGGCATCGCTTTCGGCAATTACTTCGCCCTCGGCATCGTCAGTGTTGGTGGCCTGGCCCAGACGGACAGTGAAGGTGTAGGCTTTCAGAGCATCCGTGATGTAGGGAACGGTTTTGGTCGCCTCACCCAGAGCCACGGCCAGCACGCCGGTCGCTTCGGGGTCAAGCGTGCCCGCATGGCCCGCCTTTTTGGCATCCATCGCCCAGCGCACCTTGTTGACCACAGCGGTCGACGTTATGCCCGCGGGTTTGTCCACCACCAGCCAGCCGGAAATGTCGCGACCCTTGCGTTTGCGTCCCATATAGCACCTTCAATCTTGCTGAGGCGCGCGACCTAGCGGATCGCCATCGTCCTGTCAATTTCAAGGTGCGTCTTCGACCACACCCACGATCGGCCCCAGCGAAAACCCGACATCGGACCGATTGTTCGCGCGGTCATACATGCGAGAGATATTGCCATCGAAGAACAGCGCATTCGGAGTTTCCAGCACGTCGCGGAACAGACGGCCGAATTCGTGGAATGTGACGTAATCTTCGGAAATCACGAACACCGCACGGGTGCCATCGGTGCTGGTGCCCACCCCGTTGCGCACATAGAGCGAGGTCGAATCGGGCAGGAACCGGGGGTGCAATTCACCATCGATCACCAGCATCGGGCCGGATTGGCTGGCGAACCGGCAGTCGGGGGCCCGGTCGATGAAATCCAGCGTCTCGAACACGTCAGCGCGGCCCGCGCGGATGCAGAACACGCCGTTGGGCAGCAGGCCGAAATTGCCGGGGCCGGGGTTGGAGATCACCCGCATGACCTCTTTGCCGTTCTCGACATAATGGCCGACGGGCGAACGGTCATCGTGGTACATGCCCGCGTTCATTGCAAAGGCCAGACGCTTGCCGCCGGGGGCCAGCGCCTCGTTCACCGACGAGAAATGCCCCAGCAGATCCCCGTTTTCGTCGTTGAGAAACAGGCGCAGGTCTTCGTTTTCCGCGTCGACTTCGCAGACGGTATAGCGCTTGTCGTCATGGGTCAGCTTTTCGCAAGTGACCGCAGAGGCTTGCGCGGCCCAGACAACCGCGCCCAATGTGACGAATGCTCGGATCACTCGTCCAGATCGCGGCGCACCGCGTCCTGTTCGAACATGCGGCGGGTGTCGTCCAGGCGGTCAAACGTGTCATCAAGGCGGAACCGAAGATCGGGCGAGAATTTCAGGCCGACCTTTTTGCCAACCATGCGCCGCAGTTCACTTTTGTTGCGGGCGAGCAGATCGATCACGTCCTCCTGCCCTTTGCCGCCCAGCGGCAGCACATAGGCGGTGGCGATTTTCAGATCGGGCGAGGTGCGCACCTCACCTACGGTGATCGACATGCGGTTCAGGTCGGGGTCGTGGACATCTCCGCGCGCTAGAACCTCGGACAGGGTGCGGCGGATCAGTTCGCCGACGCGCAGCTGTCGTTGGGACGGGCCGGGGCCATCGTGGAATTTGTTCTTTGCCATAGTCCCCGATCTAAGCGCAAACCGGGGCTTTGCCAAGCGGGCGCGAACGGGGTAGGAGGCTTTGAGCAGTTTGCAGCAAGGGAATACCGCCATGACCCATATTCCGGGGATCGTCATCACAGGGGCTTCGGGCCGCATGGGGCAGATGCTGATCAAGACCGTAACCGACAGTGATCAGGCGCGTCTGGTCGGCGTGGTCGAGCGCACGGGGCATGACTGGGTCGGTCAGGATGTCGGCGAAGCCATGGGTGGCCAGGCGCTGGGCGTCAAAGTTACCGATGACCCGCTGGAAGCCTTCGCGCAGGCACAGGCGGTGATCGACTTTACCGCGCCCGAGGCGACGCTGGACTTTGCCGCTTTGGCCGCGCAGGCGCGTTGCGTGCATGTGATCGGCACAACCGGCATGACGGATGAGCAGATCGCCGCGCTGGAACCGGCCTCGCGCCACGCGGTGATCGTGCGGGCAGGGAACATGAGCCTTGGCGTCAATCTGCTGGTGCAACTGACCAAGAAAGTCGCGGCTGCGCTGGATGAGGATTTTGATATCGAAATCATCGAAGGGCATCACCATCACAAGGTGGACGCACCATCCGGCACCGCGCTGATGTTGGGCGAGGCCGCTGCCGAGGGGCGTGGCGTCAAACTGTCGGATGTGGCCGATCGGGGGCGGGATGGCATCACCGGTGCGCGCAAGCGTGGTGACATTGGCTTCCACGCCATTCGCGGCGGCGACATCGTTGGTGAACATGACGTCCTGTTTGCCGCACCCGGAGAGCGCATCGTCCTGCGCCATCTGGCCAGCGACCGCGCGATTTTTGCCCGTGGTGCGCTGAAGGCGGCGCTGTGGGGGCAGGGCAAGGCGCCCGGTCAGTATGACATGGTGGATGTGCTGGGGTTGTAGGCGCTTCCGTCAGATGTAGACGCGCACAAGGACATAGGTAAAGAAAACGGCGACCCAAAAGAGCACTGCGACAAGAATCGATGCGAAACCTAGCATAAATGATTGTAATAAATTGGCATTGGGGACGATCCTTATGCCATTGGGCACATTTAAGTCGTGGCACTTTTCAGCCATGAAAAAATAGTTGGCCGCCCCATAGGCGTTCAGAATCAGCCTTCTGCGTGATGGCGGAGAGCCGCGCGTTCTGATCCAGAACTCAATAAATTCATCTTTGAAGTTGAATATCGGGAAAACCGAAGCGAGCAAAATTGCTGCTGCCCAACTTGTAAGTGTCATGATTGTCACGAAACCAAACATGAACAGGAACAGGAGCCCCAAATTAAGTTCCTTTCGCAGTGCAACAGTTGCGTTTTGACAAGAGCAAAAACAGGCTTTCCAGAGGTACTTTTTTACCCTGTTCCAATTTAGTCCACTCGAATCTGGCGGTTTTGAGATGATTCCATCTACGTTCAGAGGATTTGCTGGGTTTTACGCGGTAGACGCTTTGTCTTGGGGCGCTAAGGTCCAAGTATGCAAACCCTGAATTCTCGCGTGGCTATCGGGCTATTGCTGGCAGCGTTCTATCTGACTCTGCTGCCCTTTGTGATGCATGGGTTCGACACGATCGGCGTTGGGTTTTCGCAGGACGCCGCCCGGCACAGCTATTTGTTCGCTGATGGTAAGAATTTCGGCAATGCCGCGATGTTGGTGCACATTTTGGCAGGTACTTTTCTGGTCGCACTCGTCCCGCTTCAACTGTTGAAGGGGCTGCGGCTCAAGTACAATCGATTTCACCGCATGATGGGAGCTTGTCTGGTGGCGCTGGCATGGATCACCGGGCTGGCGGGCATGATCTATATTCCCCTGCGCGGAACCATCGGTGGGCCGCTGATGTCTGCCGCCTTTTTTCTGTACGGGCTGTGTCTTTTCACGGCTGCGCTGATGGTGGCGCGCAGGGCTTTGGAAGGGGATCGCGCAGGCCATTGGTCATGGGGATTGCGGTTGTTCTGGCTGGCGTTGGGGTCGTGGCTTTACCGCGTGCATTACACACTGTGGTATCTGCTGACCGGCGGGTGGGGGTCAGAACCCGATTTCTCGGGCCCGTTCGATCGGATTCAGAATTTCGCGTTCTTTGTGCCTTATCTGCTGGCCGTGCAGATTTGGATTGCACGCCGGCGCCCGAGGCATCAGGGGGCGTTGGTCACAAATCTCTGACTTTGTCTGCCCGCAGCGGGCAGGCCAGATAAACGCCGAACTCTTTGCCGATATCGGCGCTGACCCGCGCGTGGACCCGGCCCTGACGATCCAGAAAACGCTGGTTGTCCTCGACCGGGAAAATCCCCTCGTGCCAGATGCCGGGATGGATATAGAGCCCCTTTGACCCGTCACACCAGAACGCCACCACCTTGTCCGGGGTCAGATTGTCGCCAGGCAGGGCCGCGGGCACGATGAAGGGCTTGTTGTCCAGCGGCCAGAACATCTGCCCGCCATCGGGGTGATAGTTCATATGCCACAGCAACACTTGATCCCGTGGGGCCGTTTGTCGGTCGGTTTGCGCCTGCTGAGGGTCGGCGGACCAACCCAGCACGTAATGGCCTTTGACCGCCTCGTTCTCACCGTAAAGCACGTCACCCTGCCAATCGCATTTGAACGTGCCTTCAACCCAGCCGCCTTCGTCACCCGTGCCGTCGTCAATCGGTCGCCAGCCCTGCTGCGGCCAGCGTACGATCTCGATTTCGAAGGTTCTGGGGTCGTCGACCAAACAGCCGTACCCCTTGACCGTGCTGTCCGTCGCCCGGATCAGAGGAACCTCGTGCCACGGCAGGGATGGCTTGGAACTGGCCTCGAAGATGTACTCGGGTGCGGTCATGATGCCCCCAGGTGCTTGTCGACCATGCGCTGCACCATAGGTGCGAAATGGGCGAAATCCGGTGTTTCCATATCCGCCCGTTTGCCGGCCTCATCCAGATACCGGACCTGAATGATCTCTTTCAGGTTCGGATTGGATTCGAAGGCGGCGACTTCTTCGGCGCTCATCGGGCCGCCTTGCAGTTCCAAGGTATGGACCGAGGCGGCAGAGAGGCGGTTGAAATATTCGGGCTTGGTGGCGCAGAGATACCGTTTGGCGGCCACGTGATATCGACAGCAATCGGTGATGACCGAAGGGAAGAACTGCTCCAGCACCTCAGCACCCGCATCTTCGTGGTGGCGGTCTTCGGTATCATCGGGGTGGTAGGTCCCGAATTCGGACGTGAAATGGCCGATATCATGCAACAAGGCGCCGACGATGATCTCTTCAGGCTGGCCGTTCTGTTCGGCGATGGTGGCGCCCTGCAGCATGTGCTGGGCCATGGTGACGGGTTCTCCAAGATATTCCTCACCGCCGCGGCGTTCGAAGATATCCCCGATGAAGGCGACGATATTGTCCCGGTTCAGGGTCGAGAAATCGGGCTTCATTCTGCTGCCTCCGGCTGCGTCATCTCCATCGCCGCCAGTGTGGACAGCAACCCGTCCTTGTCGGCATAGCATCCCTGCAACCAGCGCGAACCGGCACCGGAATAGCCCAGCCGTGCATGCAGGACACGGGTGTTGTCGACGATGAAGCTTTCGCCCGGCTCCAGTTTGAACGACACGCCCATGGCCGGGTCGTCGATGATCTCGCCCAGTTGGCGGTAAGCCGAGTAATAGGCTTCCATCCTGTCGAAAGGCACGTCCACGAATGGCGCTGAGGAACGGTTGTTGAAGCGAATGCCAACCAGTTCGCCATCCGGCGACAATTCGATCATCGGACGGCGAGACCGCAGGCAGACACCGTCTGACCCCTTGTATTCAAACCGCGCCGGGTAGCCTGCCAGCAGCGCAAAACCTTCGGGGTTCTGCGCACGCAGCTTTTCGGCAGCGCGAAAGCCATCGACCACGATCGAGTCGCCCCCTTCGGCGCTGTTTTCCAGACAATAGAGGATTTGCAGCGTCGGCACAGGGTCGCGATAGGGGTTGTCGGTGTGGGCCTGCAAGCCAAGCCCGGTATAGGCGAGGTTGGTCGGGTTCACTTCCGTCCGAACCTCGAAATAAGGGCCATAGTTGGTTTCGCGGACATAGCCGAACAGGTCGGCCACTTTCAAAAGCGACTCTGGTTCGGTTGGCCCGCCCGTCAGCTTGGCAAAGCCGTAACTCGCCACAGACGCCAGCCAGTTGCGTTTGGCCGCAGGGCTGGCATGAACCTCGTTCCAGTCGCCAGAGGGGGCGGCGATCCCGCCTTCCCAGGTGATGATGCCGGGGCCGGTGCGACCCAGCGTGTCGTCCCGTTCGCAATCATAGTTGTGTTCGGCCAGCCATTCGGCCGGGAAAGTAACGGTTTTGTCTTCGGGCTGGAACGTGACCTGAAGGCCGCCCGCGACAACCTCGGCTGAACTGACCGAGATGTCAGCAGGGATATCGCCGATGGTGATCAGCCGCTGGCCGTTGCCCGGGGCCCGGGTTTCCGGGTCCAGCGCGTTGTCGCGCAACCAGACGGCGTGAAAGCGGGCTTGCGTTCCTGTGTCGAACGCGACGGTGACGACCGAAGTGTCATGGGTGGCGGTGCGCAGCATTTGGGGTCTCCTGTTCGGCGCGAGCTTTGGTTGAGCAGATACGCTGTTCATGGCATTACGACAATTAATCCATATTTCGGCTGAGGCTTGGAAAATCTAATGGCTAAGAAGAAGATCGGGCTACCGCCACTGGACTGGCTGCGCGTGTTCGAGGCCGCCGGGCGTCTTGGTGGGTTCTCGGCAGCAGCCAAGGAATTCGGGCTGACGCAGGCCGCTGTCAGCCAGCGGATCGGCAACCTCGAAGCCTGGCTGGGCCGATCCTTGTTCGTGCGCGAGGCGCGGGGCGTGTCACTGACGGTCGAAGGTGAAAGCTATCTGCCTTTGGTGCAGGACAGCCTTCGCGCGCTGGAGCGCAATACCGAGGACCTGTTTGGCAAATCCCCGCGCGAGCTGCGCGTGGCCGGCTTGTCGTCGAACATCCACGCACTGGTTCTGACGGCGCTGACTCGGTTTCACGAGATGCAGCCAGGGGTTCGGGTGATGACCGACTCGGTCGCGCGCCGGTCGTCTTTGGACGAAGATCGAACCTGGCTGCAAATCCGATATGGTCGGGGTATCTGGGCCGGGCGTGATGCCGCCCTGATCGCGTCTGAGGTCCTTGCCCCCATGGCGCCGCCGGGTGTCAATTGGGGCGCCCCATTGATTGACCTGCGCGGAGAACGCCCCGGCTGGAGAGAATGGAGCCAGAAAAGCGGCCAGCAGGACTTGCCGCAATCAAAAATCAGCTTTGATTCGATGGAACATGCGATTTCGGCTGCGCGGCGCGGCATGGGTGTGGTTTTGGGATCCGTTCCCTTGGCCCTTGCCGACCTGCAAGAGGGGCGGTTGCGGCGGCTGGATTTACCCGAATTACACACCAAGGACGGGTACTGGCTGACCTGGCCTGAAGACCGGGCGAAGTCCAGAAAACAGCGTGCCCTGATCGAGGATTTCCTCAAGGCGCTGCGTGGTTGACCGTTCAGAAATCGATGGCGATACCCTTCTTTTCCCAGTCACCGTAACGGGCCGGGTCCGGTCCGTCCCGGCCACCCAGCTCTTTCGGCAATTCCCGGGCCTCGGCCTTGGCTTTGCGGCGGCGTTCTTCCGCTTCGGCCAGGGCGCGCTGGGCGGCGGGGGGCAAGTCTTTGCGGTCGTCACTCATGACATCGGGTTCCTTTCCGTGCGCAGTCTTGATATACGCCCGCGTCCGCCATTGGCAATGCGGACGCAGGTCACATGAAGGCGGTACCATGTCTAACAGCGCGACAGCAGCACGGCGCAGCGCAATCTATCTTCTGGATCAGGTTCTGGGCGAAGGTCGCCTGCTGGCCGAGTGTCTGGCGGCGGGCGCAGTGGATCGCTTGGAACCCGAGGATCGCGCGCGTGCCCAGCGACTGGCGTTGGAAACACTGCGTGGGCTGGAACGGGCCGACCGCCTGCTGGCCAACCACCTGAACCGAACACCCGCTCTGACGGTCCACAACGCGCTGAGACTGGGTGCGGTCGAGCTTTGCAACGGCGAAGCCGCCCATGGCGTCGTCAATTCCATGGTCGAGATCGTCAGCCGTTCGCGCAAGCATGGCCGCCTCAAGGGGTTGGTGAATGCCGTTCTGCGCAAGGTTGCGGCAGAAGGCCCCGAGGCGTGGCCGAAGATGCGCGTTCCGCGTT
Organism: Ruegeria sp. HKCCD6604; assembly: GCF_013110635.1. Classification (NCBI taxonomy): domain Bacteria; kingdom Pseudomonadati; phylum Pseudomonadota; class Alphaproteobacteria; order Rhodobacterales; family Roseobacteraceae; genus Ruegeria; species Ruegeria sp. HKCCD6604. The sequence goes on from NZ_WVQW01000002.1 coordinate 250,036, forward strand.
TGTCGGACTGGTTGCGTGAACCGCTGATCGCAGCGTGGGGCACTGATGCCGTTACCGGAATCGAGCGGGCACATTTCGCGGGTGCGCCACTGGACCTTACCTTGAAACCCGGGGCGGAAGGCCCTTCAGGCGAGATCCTTCCGACCGGGTCGGTGCGGTTGCACAATGCGGGTCAGGTCTCGACCCTGCCGGGGTACAAGGCCGGAGACTGGTGGGTGCAGGATGCGGCGGCCGCATTGCCGGTTCGCGTTCTGGCCCCGAAGGCGGGCCAGAAAGTGCTGGATCTGTGTGCGGCGCCGGGTGGGAAAGCGATGCAGCTTGCGGCCGCAGGGGCCGATGTCACGGCACTTGACGTGTCGGAATCACGGATGGAACGGGTGCGCGAAAACCTTGCAAGGACCGGCCTCAGGGCGAAGGTCATCGTGGGCGATGCGCTGGAACACGAAGACCGGTACGACGCGATCCTGCTGGACGCGCCGTGCTCGGCCACGGGTACGATTCGCAGGCATCCTGACTTGCCGTTTGCCAAGGACGGTTCGGAATTCGGCGGCCTGATCGAGCTCCAGTCGCGCATGTTGGCCCATGCGTGGGGCTTGCTCAAACCCGGTGGGCGTCTGGTCTATTGCACCTGTTCCCTGCTGCCGGACGAGGGGGAAGTTCAGGTGGAAGAGGCGCTGGACATGTATTCGGACATGAGCGTGGATCGCGACGCGCTGAACGTACCCGGTGTCGAAACGGATTGGATCACCGAGGAAGGCGGCTTGCGATTGCGACCGGATTATTGGCCGGATCGGGGTGGTATGGACGGGTTCTATGTCGCGTGTCTGACCAAATCCGTCTGAACGCACGCTTTTCGATGACTTGACGATCGGCGCGGTCTATCGTTGGGTCTCAAGCGCCAGCAGAGCGCAAGGGGCAGAGTAACACGCGTCATGTCGAAATCAGACACCATGGCCAGTCGGTGGATGCGGTTTCAGAACCGTTTCTATGCGCACCTGAGCCAACGGCAAAAGGCGGTCACAGGGTTTGTTGCGCAACCGGATCCGCGCTCGGTGGGTTCGTTCGCCCGTGGCCGGCAACTGGTTGCCGGAAATCTGTTGTTCGCCGGTTATCTGGTCGAGGCCGAAGATACCGGGCTTTGGGACGTCACCGCCCCCAGCGCCGGCTTTGACGAAGAACGTCACGGCTTTGCGTGGCTGGATGATCTGGCCGCGGTCGGAGACATGCGTGCGCGGGAAAAGGCGCAGCGCTGGGTCTGGGGATGGATTGAATCTCATGGCCGCGGGCAAGGGCCCGGCTGGGCGCCTGATCTGACCGGACGTCGGGTGATGCGCTGGATCAACCACGCGCTTTTTCTGCTGCGAGGGGCGGATGAAAAACAAAGCAAACTGTTTTTCCGCTCGTTGGCCCAGCAAACATGGTTCCTGTCCAAGCGCTGGCATGCCGCGACCCCGGGACTGCCCCGGTTCGAGGCGCTGGCCGGACTGGTACAGGCCGGGCTGGCGCTGGAGGGTCTGGAGCGGATGGCCGACCCGGCCCTGCGCGCCCTGGCCGGGGAATGCGACCGTCAGGTGGATGCGCAGGGCGGAATTCCAACCCGCAATCCGGAAGAATTGCTCGAGGTGTTCACGCTGCTCAGCTGGACTTCGGCGGCGCTGAATGATCTTGGTCGCGGGACGCCTGCCGCCCAGGCCAATGCGATCAAACGGATCGCGCCGACCTTGCGCAGCCTGCGCCACGCGGATGGGGCCTTGGCGCGGTTTCATGGTGGCGGGCGCGGTGTCGAGGGGCGACTGGAACAGGCCCTTGCCCAAAGCGGCGTCAAACACAAGGCGGCCACCGAATTGCCGATGGGCTATGCCCGTCTGTCGGCTGCACGCACCACGGTGATCGTGGATGCCAGCATACCGCCGTCGGGGGCGGCCTCTTACAATGCGCATGCCTCTACTCTGGCGTTCGAGTTGACCTCGGGGCGGCGGCCGCTGATCGTGAATTGCGGGTCGGGGGCCAGTTTCGGGCTGGAATGGCGCCGCGCAGGACGGGCGACGCCGTCGCACTCGACGCTTTGCCTGGATGGGTACTCAAGCGCCCGGCTGGCCAACCCGGTGTCGGGGCGTGAAGCGCAGGCGCTGGTGGACGCGCCACAGGAGGTGCCCGTTGATTTCGAGGATGCGTTCGAGGGCATCCGCTTTATGGCGGGGCATGATGGGTATGCCAAGGTCTTTGGTCTGACCCATGCACGGACCTTTGAATTGCGATTTGACGGGCGCGAACTGACGGTCGAGGATATTCTGCTGACTGCGACCGACAAGGCAAAACGTCAATTTGACAAGGCGATGGACGCTTCGGGCCTCAAAGGCATTGGCTATGACATCCGGTTTCACCTGCATCCGGATGTCGATGCGGCGCTGGATTTGGGCGGTGCGGCGGTGTCGATGGCGCTCAAAAGCGGTGAAATCTGGGTTTTCCGCCATGACGGCGTTGGAAAATTGTCCGTCGAGCCAAGCGTTTACCTTGAAAAAGGGCGTTTGAAGCCACGCGCGACAAAACAGATCGTTCTATCCGGGCGCGCAATGGAGTATGCGACGCGCACCCGGTGGACTCTGAGCAAGGCACAGGACACAGCCTATGCCGTGCGCGATACGCATCGGGACGAGCCCGAGTTAGACTGACGCCAAAAGGACCTTTGGACCCATGACCGATCTTCACCCCGTGCGCCGCGCGTTGCTTTCCGTATCCGACAAAACCGGGCTGATCGAGCTGGGCAAGGCGCTGGCCGAGCGCGGGGTCGAACTGCTGTCGACCGGCGGCACGGCCAAGGCGCTGCGCGATGCAGGGCTTGCGGTGAAGGATGTCAGCGAGATCACCGGCTTCCCCGAGATGATGGATGGCCGGGTCAAGACCCTGCACCCGATGGTGCATGGCGGGCTGCTGGCCCTGCGCGACAACGACACCCATGTTGCAGCCATGAACGAACACGGCATCGGTGCAATCGATCTGTTGGTTGTGAACCTGTATCCGTTTGAAGCAACCGTGGCCAAAGGCGCAGGTTACGATGAGTGCGTCGAGAATATCGACATCGGCGGTCCGGCGATGATCCGCGCGGCGGCCAAGAACCATGCGTTCGTAAACGTGGTCGTGGACGTTGAAGACTACGAAAAACTGCTGGGCGATATGGATCAGCACGAAGGCGCGACCTGTCCGAAATTCCGCCGCAAGCTGGCGCAGAAAGCCTATGCCCGCACCGCCGCCTACGACACCGCCGTGTCCAACTGGCTGGCCGACGCGCTGGAGCTTGAGGCCCCGAAACGCCGCGCCTTTGCCGGCGAGCTGAAACAGACCCTGCGCTATGGCGAGAACAGCCACCAGTCGGCGGTCTTCTACACCGATGGCACCAATCGCCCCGGCGTGGCGACCGCCGTGCAGCATCAGGGGAAGGAACTGAGCTACAACAATATCAACGACACCGACGCGGCGTTTGAACTGGTGGCTGAGTTCGACCCGGCGCAAGGCGCCGCCTGCGCCATCATCAAACACGCCAACCCCTGTGGTGTGGCCAAAGGCGCGAATCTGTTGGAGGCCTACAAAGCGGCCTTCGACTGCGACCGTACCTCGGCCTTTGGTGGCATCGTCGCGCTGAACCAGCCGCTGGATGCGGAAACCGCGCAGGAAATCACCGGTATTTTCACCGAAGTCGTGATCGCCCCCGGCGCATCGGATGAGGCCAAGGCGATCTTTGCCGCCAAGAAAAACCTGCGCCTGCTGACCACCGAAGGTCTGCCGGATGTGACTGCAGGCGGCAAAACCGTGCGTCAGGTGGCCGGCGGGTTGCTGGTGCAGGACAAGGATAACGGCTTTGTCGGCTTGGATGATCTGAAAGTCGTGACCAAGAAGGCCCCGACCGACGAACAGATGCGTGACCTTTTGTTTGCCTGGAAAGTGGCAAAGCACGTCAAGTCCAACGCCATCGTCTATGTCAAAGACGGTGCCACGGTGGGCGTCGGCGCGGGCCAGATGAGCCGTGTGGACTCGGCCCTGATCGCCGCTAAGAAAGCCGAACGCATGGCTGATGCGCTGGGCTTGGCCCAACCGCTGACCATCGGTTCGGCCGTTGCGTCGGACGCGTTTTTCCCCTTCCCTGACGGCCTGATGGAAGCGGCCGAGGCAGGCGCAACCTGTGTGATCCAACCAGGTGGGTCCATGCGGGATGACGAAGTCATCGCCGCTGCGGATGAGGCCGGCCTGGCCATGGTCTTCACCGGCATGCGCCATTTCCGTCACTGATGCGGTCACGCCTGCTTCTCTGGGCGGCGCTGACCGCCTTTGCGATCGACCAGATCAGCAAATATCTGGTCGTTCATGTCATGCGCGTGGCCGATCAGCCCGGCGGTATTGATGTTGTGCCGCCGCTGCTGGTGTTCAAATACGGCGAGAACCGGGGCATCAATTTCGGCCTCTTCCAAGGAAATTCGGAGGCTGCGCGCTGGATTCTGATCGGTATTTCCGTGGCGATCTGTGTTGGCGTGCTTGTCTGGCTCGGCCGTGCAGCCCATTCGGGTCTGATGCTGTTTTGTGGCGGCCTGCTGATCGGCGGTGCGCTGGCGAATGTGGTGGATCGGGTTCTTTACGGCTTTGTTCTGGATTTCCTGAACATGTCCTGTTGCGGCATCAACAATCCGTTTGTTTTCAACCTCGCAGATGTCTTCATATTTGCAGGAGCCATCGGGCTGGTGCTGTTTGACGGCAAAAAGGCCTCGTGACGCGCGGAATGATATGCGATAAAAGCGCCTGAAACAGGCTGGAGACACCAATGCGGATGCCGCGCGCCCTATTTGTTTTGATTGTTGCCGCTGCGGTTGCGGCGTGTTCGAATCCCGGTCTGCGGGATCTGGAGGCTCCGGGCCCGGGGCCGGATGAGTTTTCGGTGCTGCCGGTCAAGCCGCTGACCCAACCTCAGGACTATGCTTTCTTGCCTGCACCCACGCCGGGTGGCGCGAATCTGACGGATCCGAACCCAAATGCCGATGCGGTGGCTGCGCTGGGCGGCAATGCTGCCGCGCTGAACCCGAACGCGGCTGTGCCATCCTCGGATGCAGCGCTTGTCACGGCCTCCAGCCGCTATGGTGTTTCCCCCGATGCGCGGCAGGTGGTCGAGGCTGATGACGCCGCGTTCCGCAAACGCCGGGGGCGCTGGACCGGCCTGCGTCTGTTCCCGGTCGACCGCTATGGGCAAGTTTACGAAAAACAATCGATCGATCCGTTCGCGGAAACAGAAGCCGCCCGTCGGGCCGGCATCGAAACTCCTTCTTCGCCGCCGGGTGAATAATTCTTAACTTTCCGTCATCGGGCTTGAACCCGGGCCGCGTCACCGTAGTTTGAATACCAGAAACGAAACGGAGGATGCCCCATGGTTCGGGCCCTGGCCTTGTCGGCTGCCCTGATCGCTGCCACCCCGGTTTTTGCCGAGGACGGGAAAGAAGCGGTCACCACGTTCACATTGGACAACGGAATGGATGTCGTCGTGGTCGAAGACCACCGCGCACCGGTCGTACAACACATGGTCTGGTACCGTGCCGGATCCGCAGATGAGCCGATCGGATCCTCGGGTGTGGCGCATTTTCTGGAACACCTTCTGTTCAAAGGCACCGACACGCTGGCCCCGGGTGAGTTTTCGGCCACCGTCGCAGCCAATGGCGGCAACGACAACGCCTTTACCTCGTATGACTACACCGCATATTTTCAGCGTGTCGCGGCCGACAGGCTAGAGTTGATGATGCGGATGGAATCCGACCGGATGCGAAACCTTCGGCTGAGCGAAGAGGATATTCTGACCGAACGGGACGTGATTCTTGAGGAACGCAACCAACGTACCGAAAACAACCCGCGCGCCCTGTTCGGCGAACAGATGAGTGCGGCTCAGTATCTGAACCACCGCTACGGCGTTCCGATCATCGGCTGGATGCACGAGATGGAGGATCTGGACATGGAGGACGCGCTGTCGTTCTACCAGACCCATTATTCACCCAACAACGCCATTCTGGTGGTCACGGGTGACGTTGATCCCGACGAAGTCCGCGCGCTTGCCGATCAGTATTACGGTGTGATTCCCGCCAATCCGGACCTGCCCGAGCGGGTGCGGTCACAAGAGCCGCCGCAAACGGCCGAGCGTCGCCTGACCTTCAAGGACCCGCGCGTCGCCCAGCCTTACGTTCAGCGCAGCTATCTGGCCCCGGAACGCGATCCGGGCGAACAGGAAAAAGCGGCGGCTCTGTTTCTGCTGGCTGAATTGCTGGGTGGAAGCACCACCTCTTATCTGAACGAAAAGTTGCAGTTTGATCAGCAGAAGGTCGTCTATGCCGGGGCGTTCTATCGTGGTGTTTCGCTGGATGACACGACCTTCGATCTGATCGTCGTTCCGGCCGAGGGTGTTTCCCTGCAAGAAGCCGAAGACGCCATGGACCAGGCCGTGGCCGACTTCATCGCCGAAGGTGTGAACGAAGACGACCTTGAGCGCATCAAGATGCAGCTACGCGCCGCCCAGACCTATGCGCGCGACAATGTGGACGGCATCGGCAACCGCTATGGCCGGGCCCTGACCAGCGGTCTGACGGTCGAAGATGTGCAGGCCTGGCCCGAGATCCTTCAGGCCGTGACCGGTGATGAGATCATCGCCGCAGCCCGCGAAGTTCTGCAACCCGAGGCGTCTGTTACCGGCTGGCTGATGCGCGATGACGAGGTGACGCAATGAAACGGTTTATTGCAACGCTGGTTGCCTGCCTGGTCGCCCTGCCGGCTTTGGCCGAGATCGAGATCGAAGAAGTGACCTCGCCCGGTGGCATCAAAGCCTGGCTGGTCGAGGACCATTCCATCCCATTCACCGCGCTGGAACTGCGGTTTCGTGGCGGCACGTCGCTGGACGACCCTGACAAACGCGGCGCGGTCAACCTGATGAGCGGGCTGATCGAAGAAGGCGCGGGCGATATGGATGCGCGGGCCTATGCGCGTGAACTCGAGGCTCTGGCCGCTTCGTTCCGATACAATGCCGGCGACGATGCAGTTTCGATTTCCACGCGTTTTCTGTCCGAGAACCGGGATGAAGTGGTCGATTTGCTGCGCACGACGATCCACGAGCCGCGTTTTGATCAGGATGCGGTTGATCGGGTGCGCGCCCAGATTCTGTCGGGCCTGCGCTCGGATCAGACTGACCCGAACGAAATCGCAAGCCTCACCTTTGCGCAGATGGCCTACGGGGATCACCCCTATGGATCCGAAGGGAAAGGCACCATCGAAAGCGTCTCGGCCCTGACCCGTGACGACGTGGTCGCGGCTTATGAAGGCGTCTTTGCCAAGGATCGCCTGTACGTGGGGGCCGTTGGCGATATAACGGCAGAGGAACTGGGGATCCTGCTTGATACACTGCTCGGCGACTTGCCAGACACCGGCAAGCCCATCCCCGGCAAGGCCGAGGTGAACATTCCCGGTGGCGTCAGTGTTGTCGAATTCGACACGCCTCAGTCCGTGGCCTTGTTCGGTCAGGCCGGGATTGATCGGGATGACCCGGATTTCTTTGCGGCCTTCGTTCTGAACCACATTCTTGGCGGCGGCGGGTTTGAAAGCCGGCTGATGCAGGAGGTGCGCGAAAAGCGCGGCCTGACCTATGGGGTCGGGACCTATCTGGTGCCCAAGGATCTGGCCTCGGTCTATCTTGGGTCCGTGTCCTCGGCCAATGACCGTATCGCCGAAGCCATCGACGTAATTCGCGATGAATGGGCGCGCGCGGCCACTGAAGGCGTGACGCAAGAGGAACTTGACGACGCCAAGACCTATCTGACCGGCGCCTATCCGCTGCGGTTTGACGGCAATGGTCAGATTGCCGGGATCATGGTTGGGATGCAGATGGAAGGCCTGCCGATCGACTATATCGCCACCCGGAATGACAAGGTGAACGCGGTGACATTGGAAGACGTAAACCGCGTTGCTGCCGAACTGCTTGACCCGGACGGTTTGCACTTTGTCGTCGTTGGCAAGCCGGTTGGCCTGGAAACAACGAACTGAACCTGTGGGGGTAAGCTGCGGCTTACCCCTTTTTCATGCTCCGCAGCATGTCTCCCATCATCTGGCCGAACTTGCCTGAGCCACGCTGATACAGCGCCCCGTCCACGGCCAGAACCGTACCGCTGATGTAACTCGCCATGTCCGAGGCCAGAAACAGGCAAGCGTTGGCCACGTCCTGCGGCTGACCCCAACGGCCCAGCGGCACGTCGCGGCGCAAGGCCTCACCGGCATCGGGTGTGGGGGCAAGGCGCTTGGCGCCTTCCGTGCCTTCGATGAAGCCCGGCACGACCGAGTTCACGCGAATGCCCTCGACGCCCCATTCCATCGACAGGGTGCGGGTAATCTGGTCAACCCCCGCCTTGGCGGCGCAGACGTGGGCCTGGCCCTCGTAGGGCAGATAGGATTGCGGCGCCGAGATGTTGATGATGTTTCCGCCGGGCCGTTTCAGATAGGGATAGGCGCCTTTCAGCACATGCACGGTGCCCATCAGGTCGATCTCGACCACGGTGCGGAAGGCGTTGGCCGACATCTCCGCCATCAGCGCGGGAAAGTTGCCCGCCGCACCCGAGATCAGCACATCGAAATCACCAAATGCGTCGTGGAACTGCTTGAGGCCAGCCGCCACCGCATCAGGGTCACGCACATCGAACGCTGCCCCGATCGCATCCTGTGCACCTGCGGCTTTCAGCGCGGCGACGGTGTCATCCACCTTGTCCTGCGACCGGCTGGCCACGGCCAGTTTGGCACCTGCCGCCGCGAAAGCCTCGGCAATACCGCGGTTGATACCGCTGGTTCCGCCGATGACGATGACGGTTTTTCCTGAAAAATCCATGTAGGCCTCCCTTGGCGGGGAGCCCTACTCGCCGTAGGGCACCCAGATGTTTTTCACTTCGGTCGAAGCCTGAAGGAAGCGGCGGGAATGGTCCATGCCCCAATCAAATGCCGTCGCGTTATTGACCCATGTCCGTTTCAGGTTCCCGGCCGAGACGACCTCGATCTCCTTCGACAGGTCGGTGGACGAGAACGACCAGACCGCATCCACATTCAGGTGTGAGGCCAGCGGTTTCGCCAGTTCTGCATGGCTGCCGGTCAGGATGTTGACCACGCCGGCGGGCACGTCCGAGGTGTCCAGCACCTGATAGAAATCGGTGGCCGCCAGCGGATAGGGCTCGGACGCCACCAGAACCACCCGGTTGCCCATCGCGATCGCCGGGGCCATGGCCGAGACCAGACCCAGCAGAGGCGCCTCGTCGGCACAAAGCGCGCCGATCACGCCCACCGGTTCCTTCATCGCAATCGCCACGCCCCGGATCGGAACGCCATGCACCTGGCCGTCATATTTGTCGGCCCAGGCGGCGGCGGTGAACAGGCGCTGGATTGCGGCGTCCACCTCTTTCGCGCCATCCTTACGGCCGGTCATCGCGTCGATGCGATGCGCGAACTCGTCGGCGCGGGCCGAAAGGTTCTCGCCGATATAGTACAGGATCTGCGCCCGCAGATGGCCCGTGGTCTTGGACCAGCCCTTGGCCCCCGCCGCGGCCTCGACCGCGTTGCGCACGTCCTTGCGGTTGGCAAGGCCCACGTGGCCCAGCAGCCCCGCCTTACCCCAGACCGCGCGGGAATAGCCGCTGTCAGGCCGCGCCTGCTTGCCGCCGATATACAGCTTGGCCGTGCGGTCGACCGGGTCGACCGGGCCGCCTTCGCCCACGATAGGTTCGATCTTGGCCAGCGGCTTCGCCTTGCCCTTGGGCTTGGTATAGGCGCTCAGCCCTTCCCAGCCGCCTTCGCGGCCAAAACCGCTTTCGCGCACGCCGCCAAAGCCCGCGGCCGCGTCGAACAGGTTGGTGGCATTGACCCAGACCACTCCCGCGACCAGCTTGGGCGCGATGTCCAGCGCAAGGTTGACGTTTTCGGTCCAGACCGTGGCCGCCAGCCCATAGCGGGTGTTGTTGGCCAGTTCGACGGCCTCGGCCGGGGTGCGGAAGGTCGACGAGACCAGAACCGGGCCGAATATCTCCTCCTGCATCAACGGGTCCGAGGTTTCGAGCCCGGTGATCAGCGTCGGGGGGTAGTAGCAGCCATTTGCGGGCAATTCGCAGGCAGCCTGATGCACATGACCCACCGTATTGCTGTCGACCATGGAAGTGATCGTCTGCAACTGAACCGGATCCACCACGGCACCTACGTCGATGCATTTGTCCAGCGGGTTGCCGATGCGCAGCGTGTCCATGCGGGCGCGCAGCTTGGCATAGAACCGTTCGGCGATGCCTTCCTGCACCAACAGGCGCGAGCCCGCGCAGCAGACCTGGCCCTGGTTGAACCAGATCGCATCGACCAGACCTTCGATGGCTGAATCGATGTCGGCGTCATCAAAGACGATATAGGGCGACTTGCCGCCCAGCTCGAGCGTCAGGGCCTTGCCAGACCCGGCGGTGGCCTCGCGGATGCGGCGGCCCACTACGGTCGAGCCGGTAAAGGCGATCTTGTCCACGTCCGAGGCCACGATCATCTCACCCACTGCACCGTCGCCGGTGACGATGTTGACCACGCCCTTGGGCAGACCGGCCTGCATGCAGATATCGGCAAACAGCAGCGCCGTCAGCGAGGTGTATTCGGCGGGCTTCAGAACCACCGTGTTGCCCATGGCCAGCGCCGGGGCCACCTTCCACGCCAGCATCAGCAGCGGGAAGTTCCACGGGATGATCTGGCCGCAGACCCCCAGCGCCTGTGCGTCGGGCAGCTCGGTTTCCATCAGCTGGGCCATGCCCGCGTGATAGTAGAAATGCCGCTGCACCAGCGGAATGTCGATGTCGCGCGATTCCCGGATCGGCTTACCGTTGTCCAGCGTCTCGAGCACCGCGAACAGGCGGGCGTGTTTCTGGATCAGCCGCGCGATGGCATAGAGGTATCGGGCGCGGGCGGGGCCGCCCAGCTTTTCCCATTTGGGCTGGGCCTTGCGGGCGGCGGCAACGGCGGCGTCCACATCGGCCTGTGTGGCTTGGGTCAGCTTGGCCAGAACCTCGCCCGTGGCCGGGTTGCGGCTTTCAAACCCCTTGCCCGGCTTGGTGAAGGCCCCGTCGATGAAATGGCCAAACGTGTCGCCCTGATCGACCAGCCATGCCAGGGCCTCGGCGGCGCTTTCCGGGGCGGGTCCGTATTCCATGGTCTCGAAAATCTCTTTGACTGTCATTGTTCCTGTCCTCAGCCCATCGGGTGCCGGTAGCCGGCCGAGTATGCCCCGGTGACGAAATGTTCCAACTGCCGCTCGATATCACCCAGCAGCGACGAAGCGCCGAACCGGAACAGGTCGGGTTGCAGCCAGCGGTCGCCCAGCTCGTCCTTGATCAGAGACAGGTAGACCAGCGCGTCCTTGGCCTTGGAAATCCCGCCCGCGGGCTTGTAGCCCACGCGATGGTCGGTGCGGTCATAATAGTCGCGGATGGCGCGGATCATCACCAGCGACACGGGCAGGGTGGCGTTGACGCTTTCCTTGCCGGTCGAGGTCTTGATGAAATCGGCCCCCGCCATCATGCAGACCAGCGAGGCACGCGCCACGTTGCGCAGGCTGCCCAGCTCACCCGTGGCCAGGATGGCCTTTACATGCGCCTCGCCGCAGGCGTCGCGGAACGCCTTCATCTCGTCATACAGCGCCTGCCAGTCGCCTTTCAGCACATGGCGGCGCGAGATCACGATATCGATCTCTTCGGCCCCGGCCTTCACGCTTTCCTCGATCTCGGCCACGCGCAGGTGAAAGGGCGACAGGCCCGCCGGAAAGCCGGTGGACACGGCCGCGATCGGAATGCCGGTGCCTGTCAGCGCATCCACCGCCGTTTCGATCATGTCGTGATAGACACAGACCGCGCCGGTGGTGATCGGCGGCATGTCCAGCGCTTTCAGCAGGTCAGGTGACACCGGCTGCCGTGCCTTGGCGCACAGGCGGCGTACGCGGCCCTCGGTGTCATCGCCCGACAGGGTGGTCAGGTCGATCATGGTGATCGCCTTCAGCAGCCAGGCGGCCTGATGTTCCTTTTTGACCGACCGGCGCCCGGGCAGGATCGAAGCCCGGCGTTCGATGGCCGAAGTGTTGGCCTGCACGGCGCGTACCCAGTCCAGGTCCAGATTCATGCCGGGATTCCGGGCTTCGGTCACTTGTGGCAGATGCGCGGTGCGCACGGGGCTTTCTGAGCTCTGCGTATCCATTGTCACGTCCTTTGGGAGGTTTGCGACAAAATCGCACGGGAGACCGGGGAATGGAAGATGCAGGCGAGCAATGTTTGGATAATTTTTGACCAAATGGACAAAATGTAACTGCTTTCTTGCGAATAATTCGCATTAGCGTTGACTTACTTGCGAATGGTTCTCATATTCAGTTCGAACGAGAAGCAAAAACTGAGGTAGAAGATGATTCGCCGGAATTTTCTTGCGGTATTGGCGCTGGCCTTTTCCCTGCCGGTCACGGCCTGGGCCGATGCACCCCTCAAGGTTGTGGCCACGACAGGCATGATTGCTGACGCGGCACGTCAGGTCGGTGGTGATCAGGTAGACGTCAAGGGGCTGATGGGGCCGGGCGTCGACCCGCATGCCTATCGTCAGACCCGCAGCGATATCGTGGCGATGACGCGTGCGGATCTGATCCTGTGGCATGGTTTGTACCTCGAAGCGCAGATGGAAGACTTCTTCCATGACCTTGAACGCAAGCGAACCGTGGTTGCAGTTGCCGAAGGTATCGACACGTCGAAGCTGCGCGCGCATGACGATTACGCCGACAAATATGATCCGCATGTTTGGATGACGCCCGAATTGTGGCGGGACGTGGTGCTTGAAGTGCAGGCAGCCCTCACCGAGGTGCGTCCTGAAGCGGCCGAGGTTTTTGCAGCGAATGCGCAGGCACACCTGGCAGATATCGATCGTCTGACAGCCTATGCAGATCAAGTTCTGGCGTCCGTTCCGGACAACAACAAGGTTCTAGTAACCGCCCATGATGCCTTTGGTTATTTTGGTGAAAGCTTCGGGTTCGAGGTTCTGGGAATTCAGGGCATCTCGACCCAGTCCGAGGCGGGACTGAACCGGATAGGCGAATTGGTAGATCTGCTGGTTGACCGCAAGATCACGGCTGTTTTCGTCGAAAGCTCGGTCTCGGATCGTTCGATCCGCGCGCTGATCGAGGGCGCGGCCGCCAAGGGTCATGAGGTGCACGTGGGGGGCGAGTTGTTCTCGGACGCCATGGGTGAAGAAGGAACCTATGAAGGCACCTATCTTGGTATGCTGGACCATAACATCACGGTCATTGCCAGTGCTTTGGGTGGCGATGTGCCAGATCGTGGCATGGACGGAAAACTGTCGGCGGGGTTTTGATCGATGCTGGGCCTGATCAGCAATGAAGGCGTAACCGTCGGTGAGACGGGGTTGGCCGACAGCCCCCTTGCCCTGCGCGGCCTGACGGTTTCCTACGGGCAGAAACCTGCGGTGTTTTCAGTCGACATGACCGTACAGCCCGGGGCGATGACCGCGATCATCGGGCCGAACGGAGCCGGGAAATCCACATTGCTCAAGGCGGCGCTTGGCATCGTTTCCCCTTTGTCAGGTCAAGTGACCGTGTTTGGCCAGCCATTGGACACGCAGCGCGCGCGCATTGCCTATGTTCCTCAGCGTGCCAGCGTGGATTGGGATTTTCCAACGCGCGTCATCGACGTGGTTCTGATGGGCCTGTCGCGCGAACTTGGCTTGCTGGGCCGTGTGCGTGCCCGCCACAAGGCGTGCGCGATGGATTGTTTGCACCGCGTGGGAATGCGGGATTTCGCGGATCGCCAGATCGGGCAGCTGTCCGGCGGGCAGCAACAACGTGTCTTTCTGGCGCGCGCGCTGGCGCAGGGCGCGGATCTGTATCTTCTGGACGAACCTTTTGCAGGCGTCGATGCCGCCACCGAGAAAGCCATCATCTCGGTGCTGAAATCCCTGAAAGAGGCGGGCAAGACGGTTGTCGTTGTGCATCACGACCTTGCGACCGTGACCGATTATTTCGACCATGTCTTCCTGATCAACACCCGCAAGGTGGCCGAGGGACCAGTGGCCGAGGCCTTCACGGCGGAAACGTTGCAATCAGCATATGGCGGTCGACTGGCAACCGCGCAGATCGATCAGATATCGCGCGCGCTGGGGTAACGCATGCTTTGGGATGCTTTGACCCTGCAACTTGGCTACAACGCCACGCTGGTCGCCATCGGTGCAACCTTGCTGGGTGTGTCAGCCGGTGTGACGGGGACGTTTCTGTTTCTGCGCAAGCGTGCCTTGGTCAGTGACGCAATCAGCCACGCAACCCTGCCGGGCGTCTGTCTGGCATTCATGGTTTTGGTCGCACTCGGAGGAGACGGGCGCAACCTGCTGGGCCTGTTGGCAGGATCGGCCGTCTCGGCCTGGATCGGCCTTCTCTGCATGAACTGGCTGACGCGTCACACGCGTTTGGCCGAAGATGCCGCCATCGGAGCAGTCCTGTCGGTCTTCTTCGGCTTTGGCATCGTGTTGCTGACGGTCATTCAGACGATGGGCGTAGGGCGTCAGGCCGGGCTGGAAGGCTTCCTTTTGGGGTCCACTGCCGGGATGCTCTGGGCTGATGCGATGATCATTGCGGTCGGCGGCGCTGCGACGCTGCTGCTGGTCATGATCATTCGTCGCCCGATGATTCTTGTGGCCTTCGATCCTGAATATGCCGCAGCACGCGGGTTGCCGGTGCACAGGATCGATCTGGCCATGATGGGTTTTGTCATGGCCGTGACCGTGGTCGGCCTGAAAATCGTGGGTCTGATTCTGATCGTGGCTTTGCTGATCATTCCCGCCGTGACCGCGCGGTTCTGGTCCGAACGCTCGGACCATGTGGTTCTGCTTGCGGGATCGGCCGGCGGGTTGGCGGGGTACATTGGCGCGGCCATTTCGGCCTCGGCGCCAAACCTTCCGACGGGGCCGATCATCGTTCTGGTCAGCTTTGCCTTTTTTGTCGTGTCTTTGTTTCTGGCGCCGATACGTGGCGTTTTGGCCGCAGTGCTGCGCCATTTACGCTTTCAACGTCGGGTGCATATTCGTCAGGGTCTTTTGGCCTTGGCGCAGGGGCAAAAGATCTATGAGCCCCTGACCCTGCGCTTGCTACGCCGCGCTGGGCTGGTGCGCGCGGACGGCGTTGCGACCGACATCGGCAAAGCCCGCGCGGCCAAAGCGTTGCGGGACGAAAAGCGCTGGGAAATCGTGCGCGCAGATCAGGCGCATGAGGCAACGGCTGCGCTTTATGACGGGTTGCGGGACATCGAAACCGTCCTGACCCGCGATCAGATCGCTGAGATAGACCGTCGCATCGGTGGGCCAATGGGGGTGCCGGTATGAGTGGTGAAGAATTTGTCCCCCTGTCTCTGACACCGTTGCTGATCGGTACATTCGCGGCCATTGCCTGCGCGTTGCCCGGCAATTTTCTGGTGTTGCGCAAACAGGCATTGATCGGAGACGCGATCAGCCATGTGGTGTTGCCGGGAATCGTCGTGGCGTTTCTGATCACAGGGGCGATATCGACCTGGCCCATGATGCTGGGCGCGGCGGGCGCTGCCGTTGTGGCCGTGGTGCTGATCGAAGCCATTCGCCGATTGGGTCAGATCGAACCCGGGGCCGCCATGGGCGTGGTCTTTACCACCATGTTCGCCGCGGGCGTCCTGCTGCTTGAGCAGACGGATACGTCGACGGTGCATCTGGATGTGGAACATGCGCTTTACGGCAATCTCGAAAGCCTGATCTGGCTGGACGCCACCGGATGGTCGTCCTTGCTGGACACAGAGGCGCTGTCCGGGCTGCCCCCGGAATTACCCCGCATAGCGCTGACACTGGTAGGTGTGTCATTGTTCACCTGGCTGTTCTGGCGGCCGCTGAAGATCTCTACCTTCGACGAAGGCTTTGCCCGGACCATTGGCATTCGCACCGGCGTTCTGGGCATGGCATTGGTCATCACCGCGGCAATTGCGGCGGTGGCGGCCTTTGACGCGGTGGGCTCGATCATCGTGATCGCCATGTTCATCTGCCCGCCTGCCGCGGCGCGGATGTTGACCAACCGGCTGGAAGCGCAGATTGCCTGGAGCGTTGTGTTCGCCATCGCCTCGGCGGTTTCGGGCTATGTGCTGGCAGGTTATGGCCCTCTGTGGCTGGGCGGCGCGGATGCCGTCAGCGCGGCGGGTATGATCGCCACGATGTCAGGCCTGATTCTTGCGGCGGCAGCGATGTTCGGACCCTGCCGGGGCAGGATCGGCGCGCGCATATCTGCCTGATCAGGCATTTTCCCGCCACACATGCCCACACGTCATCGGCCAATCTCTGCCAAGAAACTGAGCGTGAGAATCTTAAGCAGATTTTCCGACAGGTGCGTGATACATGCGATCTCATAAATTAGCTGAAACACACCACTCACTTGGCACGTCCGGGTGATCCTGAATGAGTTCTTGTTCGCGGATACCCGGGCGCCCCCTCTCCTTTAGAATGTGCGGTTCAAACCGGTGGCAGAATCGTGCGCGACTATGCTAGGTGTAGGGGTATGGCGCAGGCAAACCCCAATATCGGCGAAAAACGCCCCATAATTAGGCAGCTCGACGATGCCGCAATCAACCGCATCGCGGCTGGTGAGGTGGTGGAACGACCGGCCTCGGCGGTCAAGGAACTGGTCGAGAATGCAATCGATGCCGGGGCCACGCGGATCGCCATCGATATCGCGGATGGCGGCAAGACCCTGATCCGGGTCACGGATGATGGCTGCGGTATCGCGGCGGAAGATCTGCCGCTGGCCCTGTCCCGCCATGCCACGTCAAAGATTGACGGTTCGGACCTGCTGAACATCCACACTTTCGGCTTTCGGGGCGAGGCGCTGCCGTCCTTGGGTGCTGTTGGGCGTCTGACCATAACCAGCCGCGTTCCCGGCGCGGATGCGGCGCAGGTGCACGTCGCGGGTGGCAAGATGGATGCGGTCAAACCCGCCGCCCTGCGCGCGGGGACTGTGGTCGAGCTGCGCGATCTGTTCTACGCCACACCGGCCCGCCTGAAATTCATGCGCACGGACCGGGCCGAGGCGCAGGCGATCACCGATATTGTGAAGCGGCTGGCCATGGCCGAACCTTCCGTGACATTCGCCCTGCGGGATGTATCCGGCGGCGGCGAGGGTCGCGTGACCTTCCGTGCGGATCGCGAGAACGGAGATCTGTTTGATGCGCTCAACGCCCGACTGGCCCGCGTGATCGGGCGCGAATTCGCAGAAAACGCTTTGCAGATTGATGCCTCGCGTGATGGCATCCGGCTTTACGGCTATGGCGCCCTGCCGACCTACTCGCGGGGGGCTGCCGTGGCACAGTATCTTTTCGTCAATGGACGCCCCGTGCGCGACAAGATGCTGACCGGCGCACTGCGGGCGGCCTATTTCGATTTCCTGAGCCGCGACCGCCACCCGGCTGCGGCGTTGTTCATCGACTGCGACCCCACGCTGGTTGACGTGAACGTCCACCCCGCGAAATCCGAGGTTCGGTTCCGGGATCCCGGTGTCGCGCGGGGGCTGATCGTGTCCAGTCTGCGCCATGCTTTGGCGGAAGCCGGGCACAGGGCATCCTCGACCGTGGCGAATGCGACGCTGGGCGCGATGCGGCCGGAACCCGCACAGCCTGCTCCGGCGCGGGTTTACCAGATGGATCGCCCGTCACCTACCGCGCGCACGGCGGCGTATCGCGCGCAGGCTCCGGGTTTTGCCGAGCTGGCCAACGACTACAGCGGCAGCATTGTCGAGCCGACCCCGGTTGCGCAGGTCGCCGAGGTGCAGGAGCAGCCTCAGGTGCAGGATCTGCCGCTTGGTGCAGCCCGCGGACAGGTGCACGAGAATTACATCATTGCCCAGACCGCCGATGGCATGGTGATCGTAGATCAACATGCTGCACATGAACGGCTGGTTTATGAGAAGCTGAAAACGCAGATGGCCGAGAATGGCGTCGCGGCGCAGGCCCTGCTGATTCCGGAAATCGTGGAATTGTCCGACGGGGATTGCGCCCGCCTGATGGCCGTCGCAGATGACTTGACGCGCCTTGGCCTGACCATCGAGCCCTTCGGCGGAAGCGCCATTGCCGTACGCGAAACCCCCGCCATTCTGGGTGAAGTCGATGCACGCGCCATGATTCTCGACATCCTGGATGAACTTGCCGATCAGGGTGAAAGCCAGATGGTGCAGGCAAGGATCGAGGCGATCCTCAGCCGGGTGGCCTGCCATGGGTCGATCCGATCCGGTCGTCGGATGCGCGCCGAAGAGATGAATGCCCTGCTGCGTGAAATGGAGGCGACGCCGCATTCCGGCCAGTGCAACCATGGGCGGCCCACCTATGTGGAACTGAAACTCAGCGACATCGAACGCCTGTTCGGGCGCAGTTGATCCTGCGGCCCGGCGGGGCTATGAAGAATAAAACAAGAACACGCGAGTTATGATGATCGAGATTGCAGGCACCCAATATGCATTGAATGACCCTGTCATACTGGTCGGGGGTGGCGTGGTGGCGTTGATTCTGCTGCTGCTGTTTCTGTCGTTGCGGGCGGCCAACCGCTCGGCCCGGATGGCGGAACCTTTGGCGCGGCAGATGGCGCATCTGGGTCAGCATGTTCAGCAACTGGGCCAGGGGCAGGAACAGTTGCGCGGCGGTCTTCAGCATGTCTCGGACACTCAGGCCAACGCGCAGATGCAGGTGATTCAGACGGTCGAGGCGCGTTTGGCTTCAGTCCAGCAACAGATGAATGACCGGTTGGCGGATAATGCGATGAAATCGGCGCGTGCGCTGGCCGAGATGCAGGAACGGATGAAAGAAACGTTGCATGGCTCGTCGAAACAGACGGCGACCTCGCTGACCCAATTGCAGGAACGTCTGGCCGCCATCGACAAGGCACAGGACAATATCACCAAACTGTCAGGCGATGTGCTGTCTTTGCAGGATATCCTGTCAAACAAGCAAAGGCGCGGGATGTTCGGTGAAATCCAACTGAACGATATCGTGTCCAAGGCGCTGCCCGCTGACAGTTATTCGTTGCAGGCCACGTTGTCGAACGGCAGGCGGGCGGATTGCCTGATTCACTTGCCGAACCCGCCGGGACCGATCGTGATCGACGCAAAGTTCCCGTTGGAGGATTTCGAGGCGCTGGCCGCTGCGCAGACGAAGGCGGATGTCGAGAGATGCTTGCGGGCCTTCGGCGCTGCGGTGAAAGTGCATATAAAGGCGATTTCCGAAAAGTACATTCTGGACGGGGAAACCGCGGACGGTGCCTTGATGTTCGTACCTTCCGAGGCGATTTATGCCGAGCTGCACGCGCGTCTGCCCGACGTCGTGCGTGAAGGGTTCGCCGCGCGGGTCTGGATCGTGTCCCCGACGACGTGCATGGCCACGTTGAATACCATGCGGGCTATCCTGAAAGACGCGCGTATGCGCGAACAGGCCGGAGCGATCCGCAAAGAGTTGGGGTTGCTGCACAAGGATGTGGACCGCCTGGGTGATCGCGTCTCGAACCTGGATCGTCATTTCGGGCAGGCGGCCAAGGATATCTCGGAAATCAAGATCAGCGCCGAAAAGGCTGGCCGACGTGCGCAGCGTTTGGACAATTTCGACTTTGAAGAAATCGAGACCAAGGCCGAAAACGGCGTTGTGCCCCTTGCTCGGCACGAAGGTTGAAATCTACTGGATGGACAGGTCCAGGTTGTACCCCACGGTTTTTCCGGTATCCCTGTCATTGCCCATCAGATAGACGCGGATCGTATAGTCTCCATCGTCGGGCAAGGTGATCCGGGCCGTATTGCCGTCAATCGACCCGTTATAGATCGCCACACCGTCGCTGCCCGGCGGCAGGATGTTGAAATAGATCACGCCGTTACCATTGGTGTCGCTGACCTGAAGATCGGCAAACATCTCCTGTCCGGCTTTGGCGTCCAGCGAATAGTCGAAGTACTCATCTCCTGAGATGGTTCCGCTGACCATGGTGCCAAAATTGCCGGGCTGAAACTGAACCTCGGCCGACATTTGGGCCGATGCGACGGGCGCGATTGCAACGAGAAGGACGCACACAGCAAGTCTTGCGAACATAATCATTCCTTTCAAAACACGCCGTACGCGTCCCTCGCGGGCAAATTCAGATGCGCAGGAAGGGTTGGAACAGGCGTGGCATCAACTTGGTGAATTTCAACGGTGCATCCGTAACCGCCAGACAAATACAATCTTCCGAAATGTCCGCCACAGGCGTGTGTTCCAAATCCTCGTCCGCGATCTCGACGTCGCCACGGGCGAAGCGATCCACTTCGTCCGAGAATGCGCCCTGAAGCACCATCGTCAATTCTATACCGTTGTGGCTATGATCTGGTACAGCCGTTCCGGCTGGAATGAACAGCAACCGGGCCGAGGCCTCGCTTGTGGTTGGAAGAATGGCCTGTTTCACACCCATGCCGATCGGTTTCCATCGGATATCTGAAACCGTACCGCCGACATAATCCTGCAATGGGGCCGGCAATACCGGGCAGTTCGGACGCGCCGGTTTGGACGCTGGCGCACCTTTGGAGATCAACGCCATAGTCGCGGCCAGAGATTTGTCACTCATGGCGATGGATTCAGTCTGTTCCTCCAGAACATGCCCACCCACGGCGTCGTAACTTTCCGCCCGCGCACGGCAATGTTCGCACA
Source organism: Ruegeria sp. HKCCD6604 (assembly GCF_013110635.1). Classification (NCBI taxonomy): domain Bacteria; kingdom Pseudomonadati; phylum Pseudomonadota; class Alphaproteobacteria; order Rhodobacterales; family Roseobacteraceae; genus Ruegeria; species Ruegeria sp. HKCCD6604. The sequence continues at coordinate 270,798 of NZ_WVQW01000002.1, forward strand.
GCGACAGATGCGTCGCGACCATCAGGTCGAATGCCTCGGGCAGACTGCCTGCGGCATATGCCATCAGCAGGTCATCTGTCAGGTGATGTTTGATCGATTTACTCATCGTACTCATCTCAGTTCATTGCATGGCGCAAGCGGTCCAGCGCCAGCCTGATTCGTGATTTGATCGTTCCCAGGGGCAACCCGGTCTGAGACGCAATTTCCCGATGACTCAGATCACCGAAATACGCCTTTTCGATCAGCTCTCTCTGCGCGTCTGGCAACGCTGTCAAAGCGGTGCGAAGCTGCGCGGTTTCTTGTTGCAGCGCGATGACATCGTCCTGCTCAGGCTCGGCCTCGGGACCCCACCACAATTCTTCGGGTTCGGGGCGGCGTTGCTTGCGCAGAACGTCAATGCGCTTGTTCCGAGCAATCGTGAATACCCAAGTAGCCACTGTTGCCCGCGTCGGGTCGAACAGATGGGCTTTGTGCCACAAGGTCGCCATCACCTCCTGCGCACACTCCTCGGCCATTGTGGCGTCTGATCCTGACTTCATCAGGAACGCCTTGATTCGTGGCGCGAAGTGCTGGAACAGCTCGGCAAATGCGGCCTGATCCTGCGCGTCGCGGATGCGCCTGACGTGATCCACCCATTCGGTTCTGGTCTCGCGCCTGCCGTTACTTCCGTTCACCCGTCTACCCTTGATGCGTTTCTTTTCGCGCCGAGGCTGAAGGGCGGCCGGTTCAGCCGCAGGTTCGTCCAAGGTCACGGTATCGATCTCGGTAAACATAACCTCATTACGGCGCGTTCCCCAAGCCGGATCACTTTATCGGGACATTATGATCCAAATTGTGCAAATTGCCGTATCGGAATTACCAGCATCTGAAGGAAATCAGTGTAGTTCAAGGCATTTACGGGAAGGCCAGAAAGCAGCGGATGACGCAGGAAATAGACCATATCGCGGGTCATACCTATCACGGGCGCAAGGGTGCGATTGAAAACGCATTCCGATACTCGGTCGATTACATCCTGCTGGATCCCGAAGCAGAGCTGGACACCCCTTTGCTGTTTTCGGTTGATCGCGCGAATGTCACGAACTGGCGCACCAGCGATCATGGGGGAGAGCCGGGTCATGGGGAAGGGGCCCAATGGCTCCGCGCGCGATTTGATGAAATGTCGGTGCAACAACCGGCGCGTTTCAAGTTGCTGACGCAACCGCGCGTTTTGGGTCACGTTTTCAATCCCGTCAGTTTTTGGTTCTGTATTGACGACAGCGATCACCTTTATGCCGTGGTGGCCGAGGTCACCAATACCTATGGCACCCGGCACAGTTACCTGTGTCACAAACCCGATTTCTCGGTCATCGAACCGACTGACAGGGTGGTGGCGGACAAGCTGATGCACGTTTCACCGTTTCAGAAAATCGAAGGCAGCTATACGTTCCGCTTCGACTATCGCGCGGATCGCGTCGGTGTCTGGATTGATTACGGCCGCGCTGACGGTGGGCTGATCGCGACGCTGACCGGCCCGCGGCAACCCCTGACCAACCGCGTGATTCTGTGGTCCTTGCTGCGGCGACCATTCGGCGCCCGGAGAACCTTTGCACTGATCGTCTGGCAGGCTTTCAGGCTGTGGCTGAAAAAAGCCACCTTTCGCCCGTTTCGCAGGCAACCGGTACCGGACCAGCCGATTTCGCGTGCGCGGAACTAGGGCCGTTGTTTGCGTAAGATCAAAGACTCGGCCCTTGTTCGGTGATTGTGATGGCACGACAACCGCGAACACGAGGAGCTGATGCATGTTGGAAATATCGGCAAGAAAGGTCGCTCAGATTGCCATGATGGGGCGCGAGCTGAACCGGGCAGAAGGTGAAATGCGCGCCTTCATCGAACGTATGAGCGAAGACGAGCAAGCCGAACTGGTTGCCATCATGTGGATCGGCCGCGAGAGCTTCTTCCCCGAGGATCTGGCCGAAGCGATCGCCACTGCCAAGGCCGAGGCCTCGACCCCCTGCGCCGACTACCTGATCGGCACTCCGCACATGTCAGACCACCTTGAGAACGGTCTGGACGCGCTGGGGATATCAGCCGAGGACGTTGAAAACGATCTGATGTGACCTGCGTGCAAAGGGGCGTTTTCTGCGACGGATCGATATTCGCGTTATCTTGATCCGCCACTGATGATCCGCCACTGAAAAGACATGTCGCGGGCCTGGATCGAAGTTTGCAATCAACGCCTCGGTCCAGCCCAAACTTTCCCTCCATACGAGTCTTAACAAACCTTAATGAACCGGTTTGGCAACGTTAAGGCAGCCTTCCCAAATTTGATGTCAGGAAGACAAAGACATTGAGTTCAGGAGGAGAAAGACATGTCACATACACAAACATTCGAAGGCCGGGGTGGCCTGCTTGACGGTCTGTTTTCAAACTATGCAGAAGCAAAGGTCGAGCATTTCCGCCGCCGGATTTTTTCGAAAACCGTGCGGGATCTGGAAAAGCTTGATGACGTACAACTGGCCGACATCGGCATCCAGCGGGATCAGATCAAAAGGCGCGCATATGAAAGTGTGTATCACAACAAGCCATACCGGCAGTGATCAAGCATTCAGCGTGAACTGAGACAATCCCCAAAAGCATGTTAGCGAGGTTACCAGAATGTTCGACGTCGTACCGCCCACCAATCAACCGGCTCCGGCCGCCAGTGCGCTTTTGCTGTTCGATCGTGCCATGCGGATCCGTTCGATCAGCCCTGATATTGTCCGCGCAGCCCAGCATCTGAATGCTTTGACCGATCATCAGTTGTCCGAGCTGGGCATCAACCGTAGTGATATCGAAGATACCATCCAGCGGTATATCTGAAGGCCGGGTGAGGGAAACCCGAACGAGGACAACATGCATAAATTAAGAAAATGAAAGCCATTCCAGACAGTCTGGAATGGCTTTTTTCATTCAGGCCGTGTGCTCGACGATTTGCAGATGCTGGGCCAGCTTGTCGATTTCACCCATCCATCCCTGCACCAGCTTGGGATCGCTGGGGGCCGCGTGAACACCGGCCGGGATGGCGCGGTTCAATACGGCCTCGACGGCAAGTGAGACCGGAATCGACACCAGACGCGCCATTGCCGTGCCGCGTTCGTCGCCGCAGGCGTCCATGACATAGGTCTTGTGCCAGACTTCGATGCCGTCTTTCTCGGCCTTCAATCCCACGCACAACACAACACGATCAGGCTCGCCTTCGTCATAGGCGTTTTCCTCCCAGAACTGGTCCGACATCTCTTTCAGACGCGCATCCCCTTCCGGGCCGGACAGGGTTTCGATCACGGTGAACACATCCGACCACGCGTCGGCCCAGCCGTTCAGACGCAGGGTGCCGCGGACGAATTCCTTGACCGGCCAGTGATCCTCGAAATGATACTGCGCCATGAAGGGGATTGAATCGCGGTTCGGGTAGACCTCGAAGCTTTCCGGTGTCGGCAGCGGGGCGATGTAGCTGCAAATCGCATCCCAGGGGCGGGCAACGTCCAGCGGCGCGTAATCGCGGATCGATTTCGACGGCGACCGCAGCGCTTTCAACACGCCCAGCGGCGACCAGCTGAATTTATAGCGGAACGGGTTGGGGTTCTTGGGAATGCCGCCGCAATAGGAAATGAAGCTCAGGTGGTTTTCCGGGTCGAACGCATCGGAGCCGCGGTAGTCGTCGATCAGGGCATGTGCCATCAAGTGATCGATGCCTGGGTCCAGCCCGACCTCGTTGACCAGTGCGACACCGGCCTCGCGTGCCTTGTCATCCAGCGCGCGCATCTCGGGCGCGATATACGAGGACGAGACGAAATTGGCCTGTTTCGAAATCGCCAGTTCCGCAAGCGGTACATGCCAGTCGCCAGGCAGCATCGAGACGATCACATCGCCCTTCTCCAGTACGGCGCCAAGCGCGTCGATGTCGAAGGCGCGGATGTCGTCGGTCAGGTCTCCGACCTCGGCCCTGGCCTTGTCGACGGTCCGGTTCCACACGGTGACTTTGTGGCCGCCTTCGATCAGGCGACGCAGGCCGGGAATGGCCGAGAGGCCGGTGCCACACCAATGAATGGTCATCGTTCAGAGTCCTTCAATATGCGTTTTGTAAGTTGCTTCTGCCCGACCCCAGACACCGCTGTCCAGATCGGCCAGAGTTAGCAAGGACGGCAGCAGTTGCGCGGCATAGTCTTCCGAGCTTTCGACCGGCAGCATCGACGGCAGGTTGTCGATCGCCATCACGTCCATCACGGGGTCGGTGGCCACGCGCAGGGCGGGTTCTTGCCACGTGGTGGCGCGGTCATAGACGGGCACCGGGTTGTAGTCGCTGTCCGGGTCGCAGGCCACGTCACCGATGGCGGTCAGCTTGCGCGGGGCGGTCAGCGCTTCGCGCGGGACGAAGACAGGCGTTCCGGGGCGCGCGAAGATGCAGTTCAGGAACAGATCATGGTCGAGGATTTCCGGGAAAGGCCCACCGCTGGCGGTTTCGGCCATGTCCCACTTGGTGACCGCGACGCCCATCGCCTCACACAGGTCAGCGGCGCCGGTGCCTACACGGCCCAAAGCTCCGATGACGATGGCGCGGGGGCGGGGCGCGCCGGTGGCGTCCAATTCCGCCAGAAGTTCGGCGTTCAGCGCGTCCTTGCCGGGATAGACGCCGACGGGGCCGCAGATCCCGCCCCGTTGCTGCGCCGCCCAGGTCTTGAGCGTTACTGCTGCGCCCGCGTAGCCTGCCCAATAGCCGAATGCGGCGACCCGGCGACCATCCTCATCCACGAGGTATTCCAGATCATAAAGCGTGCCGCCGCCCGCCTTGAACCGTTCCAGCAGAGCCCGGCCCGAATGCTGGCCCTTGAAGGCATGGCCGAACATGATGTGGCGGTGGGGCAGGGGCGTGCTGTCTTCGGGCAGTTCCTTGAGGCCGAAGATGATCGCGTCCAGCGGCGCCTCGGGCCAGGAATTCTCGGGCGCGATCTCGCAGCCTGCGTCCTTGTAGCCGTCCAGTGGAATGGCGCGGGCATGGCTTTCCTCGACCGTCACGCGGATGCCGGCCGCGATCAGTGCGGCGGCGCCTTCCGGCGTCAGCCCAACCCGTTCTTCGTTCGGGCGCTGTTCTGCCCGGACCCAGAGATGTGTCATCTTATTTCCTTTTGTCAGAGCATTCCGGCGGCCCGCACCGCCTGAACCGAAGGGCGTGCCTCCATCGCCTCACGGAAGGCGACGATTTTGGGAAAGACCGAAACGTCCACGCCATCGCCTTCCAGCCAGCTGCACACCACATACAAATAGGCATCGGCCAGCGAGAACGCCTCGCCCAGCACAAATGGACCACGCAGGCCGTTCGACGAGATATAATCGCAGGACGCGGTCATCGTCTGCGCGACCTTGTTTTTCATGTCTTTCCAGCTGGATTTCTTGTCGGCCCAGCGGTGCCCGCGCAATTTGTGCGCGTGGTTCACATGCATGGTCGAGGCAAGGTAGAACATCACTTCACGCATCCGGGCCGCCATCACCGGATCAGCCGGCACCAGCCCGGCCTCGGGGGCCTTGGCTGCAACAAATTCCAGCAGGGCTCCGGTTTCAGTCAGGATGCCGCCATCCACCACGAGCGCCGGAACGCGGCCTTTGGGGTTTATTTGCTTGTAAGCTGGTTTCGTCTGTTCGCCCCCGGCGAAGTCGAGCTTGACCGCTTCGTATTCCAGCCCGGCCTCTTCCAGTGCTATCGCGACAGCGACCGAGATGGTACGGGGTGCATAGTAAAGCTGCATCAGGCGTCTCCGGTCTGGTTACAGGTGGGTCTGCGCGAACTGCCGCTCAGGGGCTTCCAGATGCGGAACGGCATTGAAAAGAACCGGGCTCAGCTGAGCACCAATCGGATGCAGACGATGCATCGACGTGTTCATGATGGCAAGGGCCACCCGTGCCATTGACGGGATATCCAACCCCATCGCCTGACGCACCACCATCGAAATCAACCCGCCCGAGGTCACGACAATGGCCGGTCCGCCCTCGGTTCCGATCTCGTGCAGCGCGTCGCGCACGCGCGTCTCGAATTCTTCGAAGGTTTCCGGCGGGTTCTCGATTTCGCCGTTGGCCCAGGCCGCAAAGGTTTTGGGCAGATGTTCGACGAAACCTTCGCGGTCCGTGGGGATCGCAACACCGTGTTGGTCCTCGAACAGTTGCGCCAGCGTGAAATACTCGATCTCGTTCAGTCGCGCGTCACGGATTGGATTGGGCAAGTCCATACTGGCCGCCGTCTCGGCGTGGCGGGTCAGGGTGCCGCAATAGACCCGGGTATAGTGGCTGCGGGTATCACGCAGATGCGCCCCCAGCCAGCGCGCCTGCTGATGCCCCAAGTCGCTGAGCCTGTCGTAACTTGCCTCGTCTCGCGCCGTTGTGTTCGCCTGCCCGTGACGCACCAATGTGATATGTGACATGTCGGTCCCTCTTGGGCCGAAGTCTTAGGGCAGGTTCCCCTCCGGTGCCAGAGGGGTTTCACGCCTGTCGAAAAAAACCTCGCTCCTTTTCTGTTTCTGGCTATGGTTCGCCCGGAACAAGCCTTCGGAGGGGTTCATGACCGTCGATCACACGCGTTTTCTGACCGACCTGCATAAGTTGCGTGAATTCGGTGCCTCGGGTGTGGGCAAGGGGGTTGTCCGCCCCGCCTATTCCGACGCGGATATCGCCGCGCGCCAGTGGCTTGCCGGACGTATGCGCGAAGCAGGCCTGACCCCGCAGTTTGACCCGGTGGGAAACCTGTTCGGATTGGCGTCCGGTCCTTCGCTGCTGATGGGATCACATTCCGACAGTCAGCCCGAAGGCGGTTGGCTGGACGGCGCCCTTGGCGTCATTGCCGCGCTGGAAGTTGCGCGTTCCGTCGACCGGCCCGTTTCGGTCGTCAGCTTTCAGGACGAAGAGGGGCGGTTTGGTGTGACCACCGGTTCTGCTGTCTGGTCGGGCGGGGTGTCTCTGGAAAAAGCCGATGTGTTGACCGATGGGGCGGGTATCAGCTTTGGCCAGGCCCGATCCTCCATGGCAGACTTGTCCCGGGGCTTCGTGGACCCGTCCCGTTTCAACGGCTTCATAGAGATGCATATCGAACAGGGCCCCTCGCTGGACGCGTCCGGAGACCAGATCGGAGTCGTCACCGATATCGTTGGCATCCGCGATATGCCGATCACCTTCGAAGGTCAGCAGAACCACGCCGGCACCACCCCCATGCACCTGCGCCGCGACGCATTTCAGGCCCTGTCCCTGTTCAACACCCGGCTCAATGAGCGGTTTCGCAATGTTGTCACCCCGCAGACGGTCTGGACCATCGGGCGGGTCAACCTGCATCCAAACGCTTCGTCAATCGTGCCGGGACGGGTTCGGTTCTCGATGCAATGGCGCGATGCTGACGCAGACCGTTTGGCCCGGATGGAGGAAGTCATTCGGGCGACGGCACAAGAAACTGCTGAGCAAATGGGGATGAGCCTGGATTACGGTCCCATGCTGGGGCTGGATCCCGTCGCCATGGATCAAACCTTGCGCCGCGCTCTTGAACGCGGTGCGGAACAGGTTGCACCGGGTCGGTGGCGCAGAATGCCCTCGGGGGCCTTGCACGATGCCACCAACGTGTCGCGCCTGATGCCGGTCGCGATGCTGTTCACGCCCTCGATCGACGGAATCAGCCATGATTTTGCAGAAGATACGGCAGAGGCCGATTTGATTGCGGGGCTCGAAGTTCTGGTGCGTGCCGTACGGTCCCTCTCTGTCTAAACGCCACTTTGCAACAAAAAATTGCGAGGAAGGTGTTGCATGGACGGTGAAATCCTTCCCCCCGGCATCCGGCAGGACGCCGGGGATTTCACGCGATGGAAACGAGGGTTGTTGCCTAACGGAAAAAAGTTTCCTATAGGAACATTCGTGATGCATGCGTCTGTATACCGCCTCTTCTTCGGATCGGTGTTTCACTAGAAACCGGGTGGAATCATTGCATTCTATGCGGCTTGGGGCAGACTGACGGTTATGCATTTTGACCTTTGGATAATCGGAAGTTGACCGGATCATGACCACACCGAAGCGCACGCCTCTCCACTCTTTGCACGTCGAGCTTGGCGGCAAGATGGTTGATTTTGCTGGTTGGGAGATGCCTGTTCAGTATCCTTTGGGGATCATGGGGGAGCATAAGCAGTGCCGTGAGAAGGCGGCGGTGTTTGATGTGTCTCACATGGGTCAGGTGATCCTGCGCGGTGAGAATGTGGGTGAGAAGCTGGAAGCTTTGTGCCCGCAGGCCTATGCGACGCTGAAGGAAGGCAAGGCGCGGTACGGGTTCTTCACCAATGCCGAAGGCGGGATCATGGATGATCTGATCGTGTCGAATGCCGGGGATCATTACTTTGTGGTGGTGAACGCGGCGCTGCGCCATCAGGACATTCCGCATATGAAAGCGAACCTTGACGGCGTCGAAGTGACCGAGATCTTCGACCGTGCGCTGGTTGCGGTCCAAGGTCCCAAGGCCGAGGATGTGGTGGGCGCACTCTGCCCCGCGGCCCGTGACCTGAAGTTCATGGAAACCACCCTGGCCGATATCATGGGCGTCGAATGCCGCATCTCGCGGCTGGGCTATACCGGCGAGGACGGGTACGAGATCTCGATCCCCGAGGACAAGGCGATCGAGATCACACGGGCCTTCCTGGCACATGAGGATTGCGAGGCCGCCGGTCTGGGCGCACGCGACAGCCTGCGGCTTGAGGCGGGGCTGTGCCTGTATGGCAATGACATCGACCAGAGCACCTCGCCGATTGAGGCCTCGTTGGCTTGGGCGATCCAGAAGCGCCGCAAGGAAGAAGGTGGTTTTCCGGGTGCGGAGCGTATCCAGCGCGAACTGGCCGAGGGCGCATCGCGCAAGCTGGTGGGCATCAAGCCCGACGGCCGCGCGCCGGCGCGTCAGGGCGTGGAAGTGCAATGCCTTGAGGGCAACAGCATCGGTCAGATCACCTCGGGCAGCTTTGGCCCGACGGTGGGTGGCCCGATCGCGATGGGCTATGTGTCCGCGGGCCATGGCGCGCCGGGCGAGAAGGTGAACCTGATCATCCGGGGCAAGGCGCAACCGGCGCAGATCGTGGCGCTGCCCTTCGTCAAACAGAATTACAAGCGTTGAAGTCAGGAGAGAGAAGCATGGCAACCTATTATTCCGAAGAGCATGAATGGCTGAGCGTCGAAGGCGACACCGCCACGCTGGGCATCACCAAACACGCGGCTGAACAGCTGGGTGAGGTGGTCTTCGTCGAGCAGCAGGAAGCGGGCGGCGAGTTCGAGAAAGACGGCGAGATCGGCGTGATCGAATCCGTCAAGGCGGCCTCGGAACTCTATGCACCGGTCGATGGTGAGATCGTCGAGGTGAACGAGGCGCTGGCCGACAATCCCGGCGCGCTGAACGAAGACCCCGAGGGCGAGGCCTGGATCTACAAGATCAAGATTGCGGACGCATCGCAGCTCGAGGATCTGATGGACGAAGCCGGATACAAGGCCTTCATCGGGTAAACCCGAACGGAGTCCCGGCATGGGGCTCCATCGAATCAATTGATGCCGCCGAATTTGGGCCCCGCCCTTCATCTGGCAAGAAATATCCCCGCCGGAGGCTCCCGCAGTCTCCGCCGGCCCTGACCTATCCATGGGAGCGCTGCAATGGCCTTCAAACTGACCGATTACGAAGCCTATGATTTTGCCAACCGCCGCCATATCGGTCCCAGCCCGACCGAGATGCGTGACATGCTCAAGGTGATCGGCTTCAAGACGCTGGACGAACTGATCGACGCCACCGTCCCCCCGGCGATCCGGCAGAAACAGCCGCTGGACTGGGGTCCGGCGATGACGGAACGCGATGCGCTTTTCCACATGAAACAGGTGGCGGGGAAGAACAAGGTTCTGACCTCACTGATCGGTCAGGGCTATTACGGCACCACCACGCCTGCGCCGATCCTGCGCAACATCCTGGAAAACCCGGCCTGGTACACCGCCTACACGCCGTACCAGCCCGAGATCAGCCAGGGCCGTCTTGAGGCGCTGTTGAACTTCCAGACCATGGTCAGCGACCTGACCGGGCTGGATGTGGCCAACGCCTCGCTGCTGGACGAGGCGACCGCGGCGGCCGAGGCGATGGCGATGGCCAAGCGCGGCGGCCGGTCCAAGGCCAACAACGCGGCCTTCTTCGTCGACAAGAACTGCCACCCGCAGACCATCGCGGTGATCAAGACCCGGGCCGAGCCTCTGGGCATCGACGTGCAGGTCGCCGACCCGGATCAGCTGGACGCGGGCGCGGTATTCGGCGCGATCTTCCAGTATCCGGGCACCTATGGCCATGTGCGCGACTTCACCGCCGAGATCGCGGCGCTGCATGAACACAAGGCCATCGCCATCGTCGCCGCCGACATCCTGTCGCTGGCGCTGCTGAAGTCACCGGGCGAGATGGGCGCCGATATCGCCATCGGCTCGACCCAGCGCTTTGGTGTGCCGATGGGCTATGGCGGCCCGCACGCCGCCTATATGGCCACCACCGACAAGCTGAAGCGATCCATGCCGGGCCGGATCATCGGTGTGTCCATCGACAGCCGCGGCAACAAGGCCTACCGCCTGTCGTTGCAGACCCGCGAGCAGCATATCCGCCGCGAGAAGGCGAATTCGAACGTCTGCACCGCGCAGGCGCTGCTGGCGGTGATTGCCTCGATGTATGCGGTCTATCACGGCCCCGACGGCATCAAGGCGATCGCGCAATCGGTGCACCGCAAGACCTCGCGCCTGGCCGCCGGCCTGGAAGAGGCGGGCTTTGCCGTGGAACCGGAAGTGTTCTTCGACACCATCACGGTCGAGGTCGGCCACCTGCAGAAGACGGTGATGGAGGCCGCCGTGGCGCGCGGCGTCAACCTGCGCAAGGTGGGCGAGACCCGCGTCGGCATCAGCCTGGACGAACAGACCCGCCCCGAGACGATCGAGGCGGTCTGGGGCGCCTTCGGCATCGACCGCAAGGATGACAGCTCGAACAAGCAATACCGCCTGCCGGATTATGCGCTGCGTGAAAGCGCCTATCTGACCCACCCGATCTTCCATCAGAACCGGGCCGAGGCCGAGATCACCCGCTATATGCGTCGTCTGGCCGACCGTGACCTGGCGCTGGACCGGGCGATGATCCCGCTGGGATCGTGCACCATGAAGCTGAACGCCACGATCGAGATGATCCCGGTCACCTGGCCCGAGTTCAGCAACCTGCACCCGTTTGTTCCGCAGGATCAGGCGCAGGGCTATCACGAGATGATCGCCGATCTGAACGACAAGCTGTGCCAGATCACCGGCTATGACGCGATCTCCCAGCAGCCCAACTCGGGCGCGCAGGGCGAATATGCGGGCCTCTTGACCATCCGCAACTATCACTTTGCGCGCGGCGAAGGGCACCGCAATGTCTGCCTGATCCCGACCTCGGCCCATGGCACCAACCCGGCCTCGGCGCAGATGGTGGGCTGGCAGGTCGTGCCGGTGCAGGCGGATGAGAACGGCAATATCGATGTCGCCGACTTCCGCGCCAAGGCGGAAAAGCACTCGGATCATCTGGCCGCCTGCATGATCACCTACCCGTCCACCCATGGCGTGTTCGAGACCACCGTGCAGGAGGTCTGCCAGATCACCCATGATCACGGCGGCCAGGTCTATATCGACGGCGCCAACATGAACGCCATGGTGGGCCTGTCGCGCCCCGGCGATATCGGCGGCGATGTCAGCCACCTGAACCTGCACAAGACCTTCTGCATCCCGCATGGCGGCGGCGGCCCCGGCATGGGTCCGATCGGCGTCAAGGCGCATCTGGCCGAGCACCTGCCCGGGCACCCGGAATACGGCACCGCCGTGGGTCCGGTCTCGGCGGCGCCCTTCGGCTCGCCCTCGATCCTGCCCGTATCCTGGGCCTATGTGCTGCTGATGGGCGGCGCGGGTCTGACCCAGGCGACCAAGGTGGCGATCCTGAACGCCAACTACATCGCGGCGCGGCTCAAGGATGCCTATCCGATCCTCTACACCTCGGAAACGGGGCGTGTGGCGCATGAATGCATCCTCGACACCCGGCCGCTGGACGCCGAGGCGCATGTCACCGTCGATGACGTGGCCAAGCGCCTGATCGATTCAGGCTTCCACGCGCCGACGATGAGCTGGCCGGTGGCCGGAACCCTGATGGTGGAGCCGACCGAGTCCGAGCCCATGGCCGAGCTGGATCGTTTCTGCGATGCCATGCTGTCGATCCGGGCGGAAGCACAGGACATCATCGATGGCAAGATCGACGCGGAAAACAACCCGCTGAAAAACGCCCCCCACACGGTGCGCGATCTGGTCGGCGACTGGGACCGCCCCTACACCCGCGAACAAGCCTGCTTCCCGCCGGGTTCCATGGGCGTCGACAAATACTGGTCCCCCGTCAACCGCGTCGACAACGCATACGGTGACAGAAACCTCGTATGCACATGCCCCCCAATGGACGCATACGCAGACGCCGCGGAATAGCATCAAGAACCCCGCCGAGTTTCGGCGGGGTTTTTTCGCCAATCGGAAACTCCTGTTCTGATTTGAGCCCTTTTGGGATGTCGTTTTCACCCAGCGAAGCGTCTTTTTCGCTTGCTGCGGGTGCGAAGGGCCCATAGCTCTGTGCGTGGGACACCCCTCCCCAACGAGGGGCGTGTATCTGGAAGGGTAATACAGATGAGCACTCAAGAACCGGCGACGCGGCCGGCCAATCCGCGTTTTTCCTCGGGCCCCTGCGCCAAACCCCCCACATTTGATCTGACCAAACTGGCCGATGCGGCCTTGGGACGCTCGCACCGTGCCGCCGTTGGCAAGGACAAGCTGAAAGCGGCCATCGAAGGCACGCGCGAGGTGCTTGGCATTCCGGCAGATTACAGGATCGGCATTGTTCCCGCCTCGGACACGGGCGCGGTTGAGATGGCTCTTTGGTCGCTATTGGGCGAACGCAAGGTCGAGATGCTGGCGTGGGAAAGCTTTGGGTCCGGTTGGGTGACCGATGTGGTCAAGCAGCTTAAGATCGACGCCGAGGTGAAGACTGCCGATTACGGACAGATCGTGGATCTGGCATCGGTCGATTTCGCCAATGACGTTGTATTTACCTGGAATGGCACCACCTCGGGCGTGCGCGTGCCGAACGGTGACTGGATCGCCGATGATCGTCAGGGTCTGACGATCTGTGATGCGACCTCGGCTGCCTTTGCGATGGACCTGCCCTGGGACAAGCTGGATGTGACCACTTTCAGCTGGCAGAAGGTTCTGGGCGGTGAAGCCGCGCATGGGATGCTGATCCTGTCGCCGCGCGCCGTTGAACGGCTGGAGAGCTACACCCCTGCATGGCCGCTGCCGAAGATTTTCCGCCTGACCAAGGGTGGCAAGCTGATCGAAGGCATCTTCACGGGGGCGACGATCAACACGCCGTCGATGCTGGCAGTTGAGGATTATCTGTTTGCACTGGATTGGGCGCGCTCGGTGGGCGGTCTGAAGGGCCTTATTGTCCGCGCGAACGCCAGTGCCGGTGCCGTGCATGCGTTCTGCGACCGGAACGACTGGATCGAAAACCTGGCCGAAGACGCTGCGACGCGGTCCAACACATCCGTCTGTCTGAAATTCACTGATGCCCGAATTCAGGACGGCGCAAGCTTTGCCAAGGCCGTGGCCAAACGGCTGGAGTCCGAGAATGTCGCGCTGGATATCGGGGCCTATCGCGACGCGCCTGCGGGCTTGCGGATCTGGTGCGGCGGTACGGTCGAGACCTCGGACATCGAAGCGATGTTGCCTTGGCTGGCCTGGGCCTTCGAGGCCGAAATCGCGGCGCAAACAGAAGCCGCCTGATCGCATCCCATCTTCACCGGGCCGCATCGGCCCGGACCTCTCAATACATTCAAGGACCACAAACATGGCTCCCAAAGTACTCGTTTCCGACAAACTCAGCGAAACCGCCGTTCAGATTTTCCGTGATCGCGGCATCGACGTGGATTTCATGCCCGATCTGGGCAAGGACAAGGACAAGTTGGCCGAGGTGATCGGCCAGTATGACGGTCTTGCCATCCGCTCGGCCACCAAGGTCACGCCGACCATTCTGGAAAAAGCTGACAAGCTGAAGGTGATCGGCCGCGCCGGAATCGGCACTGACAATATCGACAAGGAAGCAGCGTCGAAAAAAGGTGTGATCGTGATGAACACGCCATTCGGCAACATGATCACCACTGCCGAACACGCCATTGCGATGATGTTTGCCGTGGCGCGACAGATCCCCGAGGCCTCGACTTCGACCCATGCGGGCAAGTGGGAAAAGTCCAAGTTCATGGGCATCGAACTGACGAACAAGACACTCGGCGTCATTGGTGCGGGGAACATCGGTGGCATCGTGTGCGAGCGCGCGCTTGGCCTGAAGATGAAAGTCATCGCCTATGATCCCTATTTGGGCGAAGAGAAAGCCGCCAAGATGGGCGTGGAAAAGGTAGAGCTGGACGAGTTGCTGTCCCGCGCCGACTTCATCACCCTGCACGTGCCGCTGACGGATCAGACCCGCAATATTCTGAGCTGTGAAAACCTTGCCAAAACCAAGAAAGGCGTGCGCATCATCAACTGTGCTAGGGGTGGTCTGGTGGATGAGGAGGCTTTGGCCGAGGCGCTGCAATCCGGTCACGTTGCGGGAGCCGCGTTTGACGTGTTCAGCGAAGAACCCGCCAAGGACAATCCCCTGTTCAATCTGCCCAACGTGGTCTGCACGCCGCATCTTGGTGCAGCAACGACTGAAGCGCAGGAGAATGTGGCGCTGCAAGTGGCCGAGCAGATCTCGAATTATCTGCTGACAGGTGCGGTCGAGAACGCTTTGAACATGCCCAGTGTGACGGCGGAAGAAGCCAAGGTGATGGGGCCGTGGATTAAGCTGGCCGGCCATCTGGGCAGCTTCATCGGCCAGATGACCGATGAGCCGGTCAAGGCGATCAATATCCTGTACGATGGTGTTGCCGCTGAAATGAACCTGGCGGCGTTGAACTGCTCGGTGGTCGCCGGGATCATGAAGAAGTTCAACCCCGAGGTGAACATGGTGTCGGCCCCGGTTGTCGCCAAGGAACGTGGGATCAAGATCTCGACCACCAATCAGGACAAATCGGGTGCCTTCGAAGGCTATATCAAAGTCACCGTTGTGACCGACAAGCGCGAGCGTTCCATCGGTGGCACCGTGTTCAGCGACGGCAAGCCGCGGTTCATCCAGATCAAGGGCATCAATATCGACGCCGAGGTCGGTGCCCATATGCTCTACACCACCAACGAAGACGTGCCGGGCATCATCGGTGCTTTGGGGCAGACCATGGGCGAGAACAACGTCAACATCGCGAACTTTACCCTTGGTCGATCCGAGGCCGGCGGAGAAGCGATTGCGTTGCTTTATGTCGACGAACCCGTTCCGGCCGAGGCACGCGCCAAGCTGGCGGAAACGGGTCTGTTTACGCAGATCAAGCCGCTGGAATTTGATGTCACCTGACGTGGCCTGTTGAGTTTGAGAAACAGTTCAGGACCCGGTTGACCGAAGGCCCGGGTCCTTTGTTTTCTCGGGCTGCAATCTGCGGCACAAGCGAGCTGAACCTTACCGTCGGAGGATCTATGACACAGCCAGTCTACGTTGTTGGTGATCTGCACGGGCAGGTGGCAGAGCTGGAACGCGCGCTGTCTCTGATCCGGGGCGATGGCGGCCCGGATGCCCAGATCGTGTTTCTGGGTGACTACGTGGATCGCGGCCCGGACAGCCGCGGGCTGATCGAGCGTCTGATTGCCGGGCGCGATGCGGGCCTGAACTGGATCACTCTGCTGGGCAATCACGATCGCATGTTCGCCTGGTTCATGGAGGATACGCCGCGTCACGATCCGCATTTGCTTGTAGGATATCACTGGCTGCATGAAAGGCTGGGTGGGGTCGAGACCCTGCGCAGTTATGGCGTGGAATTCGAAGGCCAGATTCGCCTGGAAGATCTGCATCAGATGGCGCAGGCGGCGGTGCCGAAATCGCACCTGACCTTTTTGCGAGATCTGGTTCTGATGCATCAGACGCCCGAACTTGCCTTTGTTCACGCAGGCATTCGCCCGGGCGTACCGCTCAACGCGCAGCGCGCCAACGATCTGGTCTGGATCAGGCAGGATTTTCATGCTCATCGGGGCCCGCATCCCAAGCTGATCGTGCATGGCCATACTCCGGTAGACCGGGCAACGCATTATGGAAATCGCATCAATCTGGACACAGGTGCCGGATATGGGCGCCCGGTGGGTGTCGCGGTGTTCGAGGGGCAGACCTGCTGGGAATTGACCGATCAGGGCCGTTTGCCTTTGACCCCCTAGATCACCTCGCCCGGCCACGAAATTTGGAGATTGAATATGTATGTCGCCACTTTGCTGACCAATCCGGCTGCGCCTTCGCTGGACAGCGCATTGCCCGAGTCATTGCGCAATGCGTGGGGTGGCGGGGACATCCTCTGGCTCAACCCGGATGAGGCGGCAGAGTTCGAGTTGAACGCCATCCCCGACAATCGCTGGGACGTTTGGGCAGACCTGCAAGGGATGGGGGTGGACCTGATCGTGCAACCTGCGCAAGGACGGCGCAAACAGATGCTGCTGGCCGATATGGACAGCACGATGATCCAGCAGGAATGTATCGATGAACTGGCGGATGAGGCCGGCGTCGGCGACCGGGTCAAGGACATAACGGCCCGTGCCATGAACGGAGAGCTTGATTTCGAAGGCGCCCTGATCGAGCGGGTTGGTTTGCTGAAAAATCTGGATGAACGCGTCATCGGCAAAGTTCTGCAGGAACGGATCACCCTGATGCCCGGAGGCAGGGAATTGCTGGCGACGATGCGGGCCAACGGGGCCTATACAGCATTGGTATCCGGTGGCTTTACGGCCTTTACCGCGCGGGTGGCAGAGCTTTTGGGGTTTGATGAAAACCGGGCCAACACTTTGCTGGCGGAAGATGGCAAGCTGACCGGAGACGTCGCGCGTCCTATTCTGGGGCGTCAGGCCAAGGTCGAAGCGCTGGCGCAGATTTCAACGCGTCGGGGGCTGTCGGAAGGTGACGTGATCGCCGTGGGTGACGGGGCCAATGACCTTGGAATGCTTGGCCGGGCCGGGACTGGGGTTGCCCTTCATGCCAAACCGTCGGTGGCCGCACAATGTGATGTGCGGGTGAATCACGGCGACCTGACGGCGCTGCTTTACCTGCAAGGCTATTGCCGCGCCGATTTCGTAGGCGGCTGATCAGGGCTATCTTTTATTTAACATTTGTGTTAAATAAGGGGTATGAACACACTTCTGACCACGTTTTCCGCTTTGTCCGATGCCACCCGGTTCTCGATTGTCGAGCAACTGATGGAGCAGGGCGAACTGCCTGCCGGTGATCTGATCGACGGGCGCGGCATGTCCGGCGCCGCGATTTCGCGCCACCTCAAGGTGTTGCGCGAGGCCGGGTTGGTGCAGCAACGCGTGCAGGGAACCCAGCGCATGTATTCCATCCGATCCGAAGGATTGCGGGCGATTGCCGACTGGACGATTTCCAAGCGGCAATTCTGGGAAGGCAGCCTGGATCGTCTGAGTGAAATAATTGAAAGGGAGAATTCATGGCCGACCTGAAACTGGAACGGGAATTCCCCGTCAGTCCCGAAGAACTGTTTGCATGGATCAGCGATGGTGCCAAGCTGTTGCAATGGTGGGGGCCCGAAGGGATGCACGTGCCGGACCACAACCTGGATTTCTCGCGCACCGGTCCTTGGTACTCGGTGATGGAGAACGGCGAGGGCCAGCAATACAAGGTTTCGGGCCACGTGACGCATGTCGACCCGCCTAAATCGGTGGGTTTTACATGGGGTTGGCATGACGATCAGGATCAACGCGGTGCCGAAAGCCACGTGACCCTTTCCGTTTCCGCAACCGAAAACGGTGCCCGCCTTGTGCTGGACCACCGTGAGCTGGCCGATGCCGAAGCAGCTGCGAACCACACTCAGGGTTGGACGTCTTCGCTGCGCAAACTCGAAGCACTTTGCACTTAGGTTTTTTGTCACGGAGGAGCGATATGCCCAAGTTTCTGTTTGTCTATCACGGGGGTCACACCCCGACCGACCCCGCCGAGATCGAGACGACCATGGCGGCCTGGGGCGCCTGGTTTCAGGATATGGGCGACGCCCTCGATATCCCCGGAAACCCAGTGGGGCAGTCTTACACCGTCAGCAACAACGGAGTGGTCGATAACGGCGGCGCAAACCCGGCCTCGGGCTTCACGGTGATCAAGGCTGACAATATCGACGCTGCGACCGAGATGGCCAAGGGCTGTCCGATGGTCGTCAACGGCACAGGCTCGGTTGAAGTGGCCGAAATCCACGAAATCGAGATGTGAGGGCCTTAGTCGGGGAAACCCGTCGCAGGCTTGATCACGCCGCATTCCAGCCCGCGACGGCTGTATTGCGTGGCGTTCATGAATTTGCGGGTGGCCGGGTGTTCGGCCTCCAGCACGCCAAGGCTGACAAGAATGGCGGCAATCGCGCATTCACTGGCGCGGGTGGTGCCATCGGTGATCTTCAGCGCAACGCCCATGCGTTTTTCCGGAATGATGGCCACGAACACGGCCTCGGCCCCGGTTTTGATGGCCACACGTCCGTTCATCGCGAGCATCAGTTCGGTGCAGGCCCGGTTCTCACCGGCAACAAGTTCCGGGTGTTTGACCATCGCGGCCACCAGCTGCATCGCTGCATCGCTGGAACGGTCGGACCGGTCTGCGGCTGAAGCAAACCACGCCATCGAACGTGCCAAACCGAAAAGCGATGTGGCGAAATTCGGGGCGGAACAGCCATCGATGCCGTATGCCGGGCTGGTCTCGCCCGTTGTTTCTTCGACGGCAGACAGGCAGGCTTGTTGCACCGGATGATCAATTTCAAGGTATTCCGGCCCGGCGCCCATATGCTGTGCCAGAGTCAGAAAGCCGCAATGCTTGCCTGAACAATTGTTGTGGATCTGGCAAGGCGTGTCGTCCGCCAAAATCAGCCGGTCGCGCGCGGCGGTGTCGGCGGGCTCCTGTGGGCCGCACCGCAGATCGTGCTCGTTCAACCCCAGATGGTCCAGCCACGCCGTCACGCGATCTGTATGGATCGCCGCCCCGTTATGCGAGGCGCAGGCCAACGCGAGGTGTTCGCTGGTCAGCCCGTATTTCGCCGCCGCCCCTGATGTGACCAGCGGAAGCGCTTGAATCATCTTGGCGGATGACCGCGGATATATGACGGATTGCGGGTCGCCCCAACTGCGCACGATCTGGCCCGTGTCATCGCAAATAACCGCATGACCCAGATGCAGACTTTCCAGCAGAGGGCCGCGCCAAAGTTCTGTCATGGGTACGGGCTGCGTCATCTGGACCTCCGAAATTTATGCGCAAAATTCTGCCAATCGCCCTTTCGCCTGTGGCGAAATCTGCGTTAGTGTGTGTATGTCGGCAATCATCGGAAGACGCAAACGAATAGACGAACTGGCAGGGTTCGCAGACGTGTCCGATGGGTATGAGGTAAGGGTCGAGCTAGGAGGCTGGACAAATGGGATCAATGCTCGTTCGCACAATAGCGGGCCTGTGTGTGGCAGGCATCGCAGCAACATCTGCAATCGCCCAACAGGCGACAAGCACCAACCGCGTTGCTGCAAAAACGGATTGGAGCGTTTTTGTCGAAGACGATCCCACCGAATGCTGGAGCGTCTCGGCACCCAAGGAAACCGTAAACACCCGCGGTGGACGTGTGGTTTCCGTACGGCGCAGCGATATCCTGCTGTTTGTGTTCTATCGCCCGAATGCCGAGGTGAAAGGCCAATTGACCTTTACCGGCGGCTACCCGTTTGCCGCGGGTTCGACGGTGAACCTGAATGTGGACGGGACCGAGTTCGAACTGTTCACAGAAGGCGAATGGGCCTGGGCCGCATCGGATGCGGATGATGCCAAGATCATCACCGCCCTGAAGCGCGGAACCGAGGCTGTTCTGACCGCCCGGTCCGAGCGCGGTACGCAGACGAAAGACACCTTCTCGCTGCTGGGCTTTACCGCAGCGATTGAAGACGCTGAGAAGCGCTGCACCAACTGATCTTGTCGCGTCGAGTGTTGAAAAGGCCCCGCCTCGTAGCGGGGCTTTTGACGTCTGGTCATCTGCCAGTTTTGATCCGTATCAAAGTTTCGCACTCGGCAATGTGAACTAAGTGGTTCAGCCACCTAGAGAGGACATCGTGATGAAACAGAAAACTTGGATCACTCTGGTTCTTGCCGCATCCGTCGCCGTGCTGAGCGCTTGCGAGAAGAACGCTGATTCCTATCCGATATCGGGCGAGCAATGTGGCCCGGAAGATCCGGTTCAGACCCTGGACGCCAGTGATTGCTACACACCGCCGCCGGTAAACTGATCAAAAAGGCCCGGCATGTGCATCGTGCCGGGCCTGCCAGCTTAGGAAACCTTTTGATCTTTGCACAGGTTCCTATATAGAGGCGCATCCCAAGCCCGATTCCTTTGAGATACGCCAATGTCGCCCAAAGCGCCGATCACCCAAGACGTCATGACCATCCCGCGCAAACTGCTCGACGGGAAGATCAACCTTGTCGGCCTTACGCGCGACAGGTTGCGCGACACCTTGATTGAACACGGCACGCCCGAGAAACAGGCCAAGATGCGCACCGGCCAGATCTGGCAGTGGATCTATCAATGGGGTGTACGCGATTTTGCCCAGATGACCAATCTCGCCAAAGCCTATCGCGCACAACTGGCCGAGCATTTCGTGATCGAAATCCCCGAAGTGGTGACGCGTCAGGTGTCCGAGGATGGTACCCGAAAGTATCTGTGCCGCATCGCCGGCGGGCATGAGGTCGAGGTGGTCTATATCCCCGAAGAAGATCGCGGAACCCTGTGCATCTCGTCTCAGGTGGGCTGTACGCTGACCTGTTCGTTCTGTCACACCGGAACCCAAAAACTTGTACGAAACCTGACATCCGCAGAAATCGTCGGCCAGATCATGATGGCGCGCGACGATCTTGAAGAATGGCCAACCCCCGGCGCACCCAAGGACGAAACTCGCCTGCTGTCGAACATCGTTCTGATGGGCATGGGCGAGCCGCTTTACAATTTCGAAAACGTCCGCGACGCGATGAAAATCGCCATGGACCCCGAGGGCATTTCTCTGTCACGCCGGCGGATTACCCTGTCGACCTCGGGCGTGGTGCCCGAGATCGCGCGCACGGCCGAGGAAATCGGGTGCCTGCTGGCGATCTCGTTCCACGCCACCACCGATGAAACCCGCGACGTTCTGGTGCCAATCAACAAACGTTGGAATATCGAGGAACTGCTGACAGCTTTGGCCAGCTATCCCAATGCTTCGAATTCCGAACGGATCACGTTTGAATATGTGATGCTGGATGGTGTGAATGACAGTGACGAAGATGCGCATCGTCTGATCGATCACATCAAGCGACACAACATTCCGGCCAAGATCAACCTGATCCCGTTCAACGAATGGCCCGGCGCACCGTACAAGCGCAGCTCGAACAACCGCATCCGCGCCTTCGCCAACATCATCTATCAGGCCGGCTATGCCTCGCCCATCCGCAAGACACGCGGTGAGGACATCATGGCGGCTTGCGGTCAGTTGAAGTCGGCGACCGAGCGGGCGCGCAAATCACGCAAACAAATCGAGGCCGAAACGGGTCTGAGCCGATAGGGTTTGGTCCATCTCGGCTTGGCTTGATCGGATCGCGCCTTAAGTGTTTTCTGGCTCTGTCTGCACGTCACAATTGTTTTGTTCAAACTTAATGTTTCAGATGCTGAAACCACATGCATAATTTGCTATATTTCTCGAGCCCGTCGCTGAATTTGCCTCTTCAATTCGATGCACAAGCCGGTGAGGTGTCCGGGTCAGAGATGGCGAGTTATTGCGATTCCGCTAGACTGTTCCAAGTGGTGCAGAAAGCGCTCAGGTGAACTGAATTTCAGGTGGGCCACGATTATGAATGCAAGTTCTTTTTCGATCATCCGTTTTGGTGCCGCTGCGCTTGCTATCGTCTCGGGTTCAGGCTTGGCCTTTGCTGACGGCCAGGACGCTCATATCGCAATCGAAAACCCTGCCGAGTTGAGCAAACAAGAGGCTTTGGAACACTACCGATCCCTCAATCGCCGCATGGCGCGTGGCTACGCCGTGGCGCAACTGGACCTAATCCTCAACTACCAAAGCTGGCCGCTTTTCAACGATGCGCCCTATATTTCGGCAACCCACGGGCAAAGGTATGTGAACAGCTATGCCAATCGCATGGCGCATAACTACGCGACGTTGCAGGAAGGTGAAGAACTTCCCATGGGGTCGGTTCTTGCCAAGGACAGCATGACCGTGACGGATGAAGGTCACGTGCATCCCGGTGCTATGTTCGTAATGGAGAAACTGGCAGAAGATGCCAGCCCGGACACGGCGGATTGGCGTTACATCATGGTCTTGCCGGACGGCTCGGTCTTTGGGGACACTATGGGCGACCGCGCCGGTGCCGTGGCCTATTGCCATGTCTGCCACGAACAGGTGGCAGATCGGGACTATACGTTTTACGTGCCGGAAGAGTATCGAACACGCGACTGAGCCGGCTCAGGCTTGTTGCGCGCCCGGCAGCTTCAGTTCCGTCGCCTCGCGGCGGCTGAGTTGTTCGCCTTGTTTGCGCTTTGACAGAACTTCACGGGCCAGCGCGTATTTGTCGTCCTGCCAGAAAATCAAGCAGCCGTTGCAACCTTTGCCACAGCAACCCTCGGTGCCGATGCGGTTGGTTTTGAAACGGCGTTCGGTGCCGTCTTCGCCGATCTTTTCAACCAAGGCGTCGCGACGGCGGGCATAGGCGCCAGGGTTGTCACGGCCCGAGGTTTCCAAACCCTGCAACAGCTTGTCAAAGCGGATGCGGCTCCAGTGTTCGTCGGTCAGGGCGCGTTCCTTGCGCAGAACGGAATAGACGGGGAACCGGGCGCGCAGATCGTCGATATCCTCGTGGTCGAACAGGGTGAAGGGCAGGCGGATCACTGTTTTGGTGCTGCCATGCACCACGTCCATCCGCGCACCATCGGATGCGCGTTCGAAATCATAAACCCGCAGCAGAACCGTCTCGCGCGAGATGGGCGAGACGAAATCCAGCACATCGCCCGGTTCCAGCTTGTTCTTTACCTCGACCAGAAAGGCATCCTCGGTCACTTCGGTGACGATCCCGGCATATTCCCACTGCGCGATGGACGCCGTGTGCTCGTAATCATGGGCGTAGTTGGTCAGCCGCCCCTCGTGGAAGGCCAGCGTGTAGCCGCGGTTTCCCACAGTCTCCAACTCGCGCATATAGGGTTTCGGGTCCCAGTTCTGGGGGTCGGCATAGTAATCGTCGATGGCCATGCGATAGGCCCGCGCGACGATGGCGGCGTAGTATTCCGACTTGCCGCGCCCCTCGACCTTGAGGCTGTCGACACCGATCTTCAGGTATTCGTCCAGCTTGGGCATGATGCACAGATCGCGCGAATTGAGGATGTAGGAACCGCGGTCGTCTTCCTCGATCGGCATCAGATCACCGGGGCGGCAGCCTTCTTCCAGCAGGAATTCGAACAGGTCGGCGTTTTCCTTGGTAATGCGCAACTCCTGATGGGTGCCATCCTTCAGGCGCAGTTTCAGCGCATAGTTCCAGCGGCAGGAATTGGCGCAGTTGCCCTGGTTCGCGCCGCGTTCCGCCATGAAGTTCGACAGCAGGCAACGGCCCGAATAGGTCATGCACATGGCCCCGTGGACGAAGGCCTCGAGCTTGATGTCGGGGCATTTTTCGCGGATCTCCACCAGTTCTGGGTAGGAAACCTCGCGTGCCAGAACCACCAGTTCCGCGCCCTGATCCTGCCAGAACTTCACCGACAGCCACGAACAGATATTGGCCTGGGTCGAGATATGCAGCGGCAGTTCCGGCGCGCGGTCCCGCACGTACTGGAACACGCCGGGGTCGGCGATGATCAACCCGTCCGGCTGCACTTTGCGGACCGTGTCGATATATTCGTCCAGCTTCGGGATGTCCTTGTTGTGCGAGAACAGGTTCAGCGTCAGATAGGCGCGCCGGCCATGGCTGTGGCAGAACTCGACCCCTTCGATCACCTCTTCCAGCGAGAACTCGGATTTTGTGCGCAGCGACATATCGGGCGTGCCCAGATACACCGCATCCGCCCCGTACAGGACAGCGAGTTTAAGCTTGCGCAGATTGCCCGCAGGCATCAGCAATTCAGATCTGGACTGGGTCATGGCGCCACCTGTCAAAGGATCAAGCCGGCCTTCTAATCCAAATGTTTCGAGTCCAAAACCCCGTTATCTGCGACGGAATCGCGCTGTACCGATGACCTTGACCAGTTGCTGCCGCACAGGTTCGGGCTGCGCCTCGATCGCGTTCAGAACTTCGCGCAGTTCGGCCCGCAGCCCATGCAACTGGTCGATCAGTGAGATCATCATCGACAGCGCATCCGCCTCCATGTCGTACTGTTCGTGCAACTCACAGGCCAGTTCCAGACGGGCGACGTCGATGTTTTGATAAACCAGCCCTTGATCCGACTGTTCTGGAATCACGATTTCCGCCGCCAGGTATTCGGTCAGGCGGTCCGAGGTCAGGCGGGTGACCGTTTCGATCAGTTCCTTTTCGGTCAGGGTCATGACGGCATTCCTTTCCGCGGATCGTAGCTGTGTGTTTTGCGCCAGGTCTCCATGAACTGTTTCAGATCGTCATCGATTTTGTTGGGCATCGAGACGGTCAGTTCGATCAACTGATCCCCACGCTCGGACGAGCCGCGTTTTTTGACACCCTTGCCCCGCAATCGCAGGGTTTTACCACTGCTGGTGCCCGCCGGTACGCTGACATTCACGCCGCCATCAATCGTAGGGGCGGGGACTTTGCCGCCCAGAATCGCCTCATCAATGCTGATGGGCAGCGTGATGTGGATGTCGTCGCCCTGACGATCAAACACCGGATGACTGGCGACCGAAACAGTTACCAGAGCGTCGCCAGGAGGGCCTTCGCCATATCCCGGGGCCCCTTTGCCCCGCAGGCGGATGGTTTGGCCGTCGGTAATACCTGCAGGGATTTTGACTTCGATCCGGTCGCCGTCTGGCAAGGTCAGTTTCTGGCTGGCACCGAACACGGCATCCAGAAAGCTGATCTGCAGCGAATAGTTCAGGTTGTGCCCCGGCGCGTGAAACTCATGGCCGCGCTGGCCGCCAAAACCGCCACGGCCCCTCATGAACTCGGCGAAGATGTCGGACATGTCGTCCGGGTCTGCCTGACGTCCGCGATAGGGGTTTCCAGCGGCTTCAGCATATTCACGGTAGTACTGTTGTTGCGGACGTTCCTGCCCCGAGGCGTCGATCTCACCATTGTCATACCGGGCACGGGTTTCCGGGTCTTTCAGCAGATCGTATGCGGCGGCGGCGGCTTTGAACTTTGCCTCAGCCTCGGCATCGCCGGGCTTCAGGTCCGGATGGCAATCCTTGGCGATACGCCGGTAGGCTTTTTTGATATCGGCTGTACTGGCGTCCTTCGAGACACCAAGAACGGTGTAGGGGTCGTCGCTCATATCACTCTCTCAGGTCAAGGACGGGTCTGATCAGGATGAAGGTGTTCTACCATGCGATTTCAACGGGTAAAACGAAAGAGGCGATTGAATTGTTTCGTAAAATCCCGAAGACCTGATAGTATCTGCATATTTATAATTGTCGAATGACGGAGACCGCCGCATGTCACGCAGAATAAAATCCGCCCTGGCCCTGCTGGCCGGGAATGCCATTGGGTTGTTGCTTGCCGCGCTGATATTGTCGGGATTTGCGATCAAGCCGATCTCGTTCATCGTGGTGGTGATAGTCTTCACCGTCGTACAAGTTGTCGCTGAACCCCTGATCCTGAAACTGGGCGAAAAGAAAGCGCCCGCCCTTAAAGGTGGGATCGCCCTGATCGTGACCTTCGTGGGCCTTTTCGTGACCGACCTGATTGCAGCCGGGCTGACCGTTGGCGGGGTTTCAAACCTGCTTGCGGCAACATTGCTGGTCTGGCTGGGGGCGTTGATCGCCAGCGTGGTACTGCCGATCTACGTGTTCAAAGAACTGCGTGAACCCAAAAAGTAATCACACGACGTTCAGGCTGGTTTCGATAGCGTGCCACAGTTCTTCCACGGGCTCGCATCCGACGGACAGGCGGATAAAGGCCGGATCAACGTCGTCGCCCCAGCGCGCGCGCCGCTCGGCCGAGCTGTGGACGCCCCCGAATGACGTGGCCGGGCGCAGAAGCGGGCAATTGTTAATGAAGGCTTCGGCCTGTTCTTCGCTGTTCAGCGTCAGGGACAGAAGAAAGCCGAAACGTGTGGTCTGTTCTTGCGCCAGTTTATGCGACGGGTCGTTGGCCAGCCCGGGATAGCGCACATGTTTCACTGCGGGATGTGCCGCCAGGCGTTCGGCCAATACTTCGGCCGAGCTGCACATCCGGTCGAACCGAACGTCCAGCGTTTCAAGGCCGCGATGCAGCAGCCATGCTTCATGTGGCCCCGGTATCGAGCCAGAGACTTTCCGCCATTCCCCGACCCGTTCCATGATGTCGCCGTTGCGGCTGGCCACATGACCCATCAGCATGTCGGAATGCCCGCCCATCGCCTTGGTATCGGACGAGACGACCACGTCGATGCCCAGATCAAGAGGACGCTGACCCAGCGGAGTCATCGTCGTATTGTCGGCAATGGTTATGCCCCCGGCAGCGCGCACCCGATCCGCCACCTCGGTCAGATCGATCATGTCCAACCCCGGATTCGAAGGGCTTTCGGCAAAGACCACATCGAACCCGTCAAAACCGCCTTCGGCAAAGGCGATGGTGGGGCGTTCTTCAACGATCACACCCAGCCGCGACAGGAAACGATCGGCCAAAAGGCGCGTCACGTAATAGCCGTCGGAGGGGATCAGCAGGCGTGATCCGGCCTTTACGGTGGCAAACAGTGCCGCGGAAATCGCCGCCATGCCCGAGGGAAAGCCGAGGCAGGGCGCGTCTTCCAAATGCGACAGAACATGCTCCAGATGCACCCAGGTCGGGTTGTCCACCCGACCGTAACTCGCCTGCCCGTCCGGGGTGCCCGGCAGGTGGTACATGCTGCTTTGGGTCAGTGGCAGCGCTACGGGTTCGCCCTTGCTCAGGGCATTTCCACGCAGATGCAGCATCTCTCCGGTCTTGGGCGCCATGGTTCAGCGCCCCGGAATTTCGTCGCGGGGCGGGGCGGGCTCCCAGTTTTCGATGATCTCGACCGCTTCCTGCGCCGTGTCCACAAAGCGGAACAGATCAAGATCCTCGTCCGAGATGGTTCCGGCATCGGCCAGCGCTTTCCAGTTGATGACCTTTTCCCAGAATTCGCGACCAAACAGCAGGAAGGGCACGCGGTCCATCCGGCCGGTCTGAATCAGGGTCAGGGATTCGAACAGCTCGTCCATGGTTCCGAAACCGCCGGGGAAAATCGTGATGGCGCGGGCGCGCATCAGGAAGTGCATCTTGCGGATGGCGAAATAGTGGAAGTTGAAGCTGAGATCCGGCGTCACATAAAGGTTCGGGGCCTGTTCGTGCGGCAGAACGATATTCAACCCGATAGAACATCCGCCCGCATCCTGTGCCCCACGGTTGCCTGCCTCCATCACACCGGGACCGCCGCCCGTGACAATCACGTTTTCACGGCAGCCGGTCTCGTTCGATTTCACGGTCATCAGCCGCGCAAACTCGCGCGCCTCGTCATAATAGGCCGACAGACCAGCCAGCGTTTCCGTTCGTGCGGTGTGTTTCTGCGATGGTTCAGGGATGCGCGCGCCGCCGAACATCACGATGGTCGAGGTGATCTCGCGCTCGCTCATGATCATCTCGGGTTTCAACAATTCCAGTTGCAGACGTACCGGGCGCAGCTCGTCCCGGCACAGGAATTCGTCATCGGCAAAGGCAAGGCGATAGGCGGACGATCGCGTTTGCGGCGTGTCCGGCACTTCGCTCGCGGTCGAGCGATCTGTCTGCGCATCGCGAAACGGATTGTGGCGGTCTTCTCTCATGGGTGATCGATCCCTGCTTGCGTGTTTTCCAAACAGCTATAGGGTTCGCGGGCAGAGTGCCAGTCACGGAAAGACAAGAATGAATTGGAAGAGCGAAATATCAGCGGCGCGGGATCGTATCGCCGGACATACGCAGGTGACGCCGGTGATCGAGAGTCGAATTCCGGGCCATCCCATTGAGCTGAAGCTGGAGCACATGCAACACACGGGCAGTTTCAAGGCGCGCGGTGCGTTCAATACGTTGCTGAGCCTCGACGTACCCGATGCGGGTGTCGTGGCTGCATCCGGCGGCAATCATGGTGCAGCGGCGGCCTTTGCGGCGCAGGCGCTTGGATATACGGCCAAGATTTTCGTGCCCGAACTGGCGGGGCCATCCAAGATTGCATTGATCCGGCAAACCGGAGCGGATCTGAGCGTTGTGCCCGGCGAATACGCCAATGCGCTGACACAGGCGCAGGCGCATGAAGCGGAAACCGGAGCGATGCAGATTCACGCCTATGATGCGCCGGCTACCGTGGCGGGGCAGGGGACCTGCTTTGCGGAATGGGATGCGCAGGGTCTACAGGCAGATACGGTTCTGGTCGCCGTGGGCGGGGGTGGGCTGATCGCCGGGGCGTTGGCCTGGTTTGACGGAGCGCGCAAGGTCGTGGCGGTCGAACCCAAGACCTCTTGCGCATTGAATGCGGCGTTGCAGGCCGGTGAACCGGTGGATGTTTCCGTATCCGGGATCGCGGCAAACGCGCTGGGCGCGCGCCGGATCGGGCAGATCTGTTTCGACCTGGCACAGGGGATGACGTCGGTCCTGGTGTCGGATGATGCCATCGCGGCGGCGCAGAAGATGCTGTGGCAGGCGCATCGTATTCTGGTGGAGCCGGCGGGCGCCACGGCGTTGGCAGCCTTGACCTCGGGCGTGTATCGGCCCGAACCAGGCGAGCGCGTGGCCGTTCTGGTGTGCGGCGCGAATATCGCGCCGGACCCGCTTGCGGGGTGAATTATCTGGTTGAGGATAGCTGCCGTAGATTTTATCTATAATTTATGACCGCTACGATCTCGGACACGATTTATCAGAACCTCAGCCAGCAAATCATAACCGGAGAGCTGGGCGCCGGGGAAAAGCTGCGGCAGGATCATATTGCGCGCACCTTTGACACCAGCCATGTTCCAGTGCGGGAAGCCCTGTTGCGGCTTGAGGCGCATGGATTGGCCCGGCACGAGCCACGCCGGGGCATGCGGGTCACGGCGCTGGACCCGGCAGAGGTGCGAGAGGTCATCGAAATGCGCGTGGCGTTGGAAACACTGGCGTTGCAGCAATCGGTTCAGAACATGTCTCCGGTCGCATTGGACAAGATCGATCGCGCACGCATCGCCTGTGACGAGGCGCAGACGATGCCCCAATGGGAGGCGTTGAACAGAGCATTCCATCGCGCCATCCTGACACCTTGCGGGTTGCCCCGTCTGTTGCACACCATCGACGATCTACATATCGCAAGCGCACGCCACTTGTTTGCGCACTGGCGGTCGAAATGGGTGCAACAAACTGACAAGGATCACGCCGCACTTGTTCAGGCGCTCAGGCGGAAGGACCTGAGCACGGCAAAAGGTATTCTGACCCGACATATACGCCGCGCCAGCTGAATAGCGCCTTTCAGACGCAAAACGGCCCGTGTTCGTCGCATTGCGCCATTGGCCCGGCTTGCGTATAGGCCAAACCAACATGAACAGATTCTGTAGGGAGACGCCCCATGTCCAACGCGCAACTGGAAGCCGCCATCGAAGCCGCCTGGGAGGCACGCGACACGATCACACCCGCCACGGCAGGTGAACAACGCGAAGCGATCGAAGACACGCTGAATGCGCTGGACAGCGGGTCTCTGCGTGTTGCCGAAAAGCTGGAAAACGGTGACTGGCACGTGAACCAGTGGGCCAAAAAGGCGGTTCTGCTGGGCTTTCGCATCAAGGACATGGAAATTCAGACTGGCGGTCCGCAGGACGGCGGCTGGTGGGACAAGGTGGACAGCAAGTTCGCTGGTTGGGGTGAAGATCAATGGCGCTCGGCTGGATTCCGTGCGGTTCCCAACTGCGTTGTGCGCAAGTCGGCCTATATCGCGCCGGGCGTGGTGCTGATGCCATCCTTCGTCAACCTTGGTGCCTATGTGGATGAAGGCACCATGGTCGACACCTGGGCGACCGTCGGCTCATGCGCGCAGATCGGCAAAAACGTCCACCTGTCGGGCGGTGTGGGTATCGGCGGCGTGCTGGAGCCGATGCAGGCCGGCCCGACCATCATCGAGGACAACTGCTTTATCGGCGCGCGCTCCGAGGTGGTCGAGGGCTGCATCGTCCGCGAAGGCTCGGTTCTGGGGATGGGCGTGTTCATCGGCAAATCCACCAAGATCGTGGATCGGGAAACCGGCGAAGTGACATATGGCGAAGTCCCGCCCTATTCGGTGGTCGTCGCGGGTTCGATGCCGTCAAAGAACAACATCAGCCTGTATTGCGCGGTGATCGTGAAGCGGGTGGATGAAAAGACCCGGTCGAAAACCGGCATCAACGAATTGCTGCGGGACTGATCGCCCCGGTTGTACAGAAAGGCCGGAGCTGACCCGCTCCGGCCTTTCCAGTTTTTGGGGTGTTACGCGTATGTGACCGAACCTTGGTCAGAGCCGGTCCTGAGATTGTGTCCAGGCTCGGACGAACGCTCTGTGTGGATCAGCGATTTTCACCCTGCATAGCGTCAACTTCTGAGCTTCCTGCGTTGGTTTCCGTGCCTTCGCTTTCGTTGTCGCCGCCGCCTTCGTTTTCTCCACCACTCTCGTTATCGCCGCCGCCTTCGTTATCGCCTTCGCTTTCGTTGTCGCCGCCGCCTTCGTTTTCTCCACCACTCTCGTTATCGCCGCCGCCTTCGTTATCACCTTCGCTTTCGTTGTCGCCGCCGCCTTCGTTTTCTCCACCACTCTCGTTATCGCCGCCGCCTTCGTTATCGCCTTCGCTTTCGTTGTCGCCGCCGCCTTCGTTTTCTCCACCACTCTCGTTATCGCCGCCGCCTTCGTTATCACCGCCGCTTTCGCTGTCGCCGCCGCCTTCGTTATCGCCGCCGCTTTCGCTGTCGCCGCCGCCTTCGTTATCGCCGCCGCTTTCGCTGTCGCCGCCGCCTTCGTTATCGCCGCCGCCTTCGTTATCGCCGCCGCCTTCGTTGTCGCCACCGCTCTCGCTATCGCTACCGCCTTCGCTTTCACCGCCGCCGTCTTGGGCGTAAGCTGCACTTGGCGTCACAAAAGACAGCACGGCGACAGCAGGTACTCCGGAAAGCACAATCACACTTGCAGTTGTCATCATTAACTTGGACAGAACACTCATTTTAATTCTCCTGTAAAAAATGACTTACGCAGTGGCTGCATCTTAGAGTTGGCTTCTCTTCACCGTTGTGAAAGGCAGGAAACGCGTCGAACTCAGCAGGAAATGGCCAAAATTGAGGCCAAAATGTGGCAGAAATGTGCCCGATTCAACTCAGGGAATGGAGATGAAACGCTGCTCAATTTTTGGGCGAAAACGGGAAAAGGGCTTTGCTGAGTCGCATTTCTGCAAGTCCTCAGTGCCTATGGGCGGGGCAAGGGGCTGCGTAAGATCCCATACTTAAAGCTAGGATCGATGGAAGCAGTTGACCCTTCAAAACGCCGCGCGTAATGCAGGGCCCATGGAAAAGCGCAAGAAGCCCTCACGTCAGCAAGTCTATACCCTTCTGGTCCAGATCGGCCGTAAGGATGGCGACGGGCTGCCCGACGGTGCGACCGGGGCGGCACTGATCTGCTACGCCAGTGGCGTGGACGAAGCCGAAGCCGTGCGCGAGACGGTGGCTATTCTGAAGCAGGCCGACACCGCGCCTTTGGATGTCGCCGGGTACGGGACCTTGGCCGAGCGTGAGGCACAGGGACATGAAATCGAACCTGACGAACGTGCCCTGATGCAGCGTGCTCTGGATGAAAACGCCGTGATCGTCGCGCAGATGACACCGTTCTTCGGAGACGAGGCGCAGGCCTAGTTCCGCATACCGAACCACTTGCGATAGATTTCGTCATAAGTTCCGTCTTCACGCAATGACAGCAGAGCCTGGTTGACATCCTCGACCAGAGGCGACCCGGTCGGGAAAGCGATGCCATAGTTCTCGCGCAGGAAAACGCCGCCTGTCATCGACGCCGTTCGCCGGCCTTCATGGGCCGCATAGTAGGACAGGATTGGCGCGTCGAATACGACGGCATCCAGTTGTTTGGACTGGAACGCATCCAGCATCTGCTCCAGCCCGGGATAGCCGGTGAATTCAATATCACGCCGGTTCAGAAAACTTGCTGCGGTCGAGTCTGTGATTGTCCCGACACTTTTGCCATAAAGGTCATTCACCGAATTCACGCTGCCTGTGATCGCATCCACGGTCATGACCGAGGTGATGCGGGCCGTGAAAACGGACACGATGAACAGTGACGAAACAACCAGAACGACACCCAGAAGCCGGCCGAACGGCGTGCGCGGCATCCTCTCTTCGAACCCGCCGTTCACGACGAGGTTCAGCGCCCACCAGAACGAGGGAAACCATGCCTCGTTCAGCTTGCGATCGAAATAGGGTTGAGCACTACGCTCAAAGCTCCACATCAACATGCCGCCGCCCAACAGAATGGCGAAGGCCAGGCCGATGGCGATAAACAACTCTTTTGAGAGCAGCGCATGCAGCAGCGAAGGCTGGCGCGCGGCTTCCGATGGCACCATGATCTGTAGGCCCGCCTCAAAGATCGGCTGGCTGAAGTCCATTTGCGTTTCCCGCAGCGCAGTGATCGAGATATTGGCGACTGCAAGATCGGCGGACCCATTCTGAACCGCCTCCAGCATATCCGAGAATGAATCGACCCGATTGATGGAATAGTCCCAGTTCAGCGCCTCTGATAGCGCGGCGAGAAGATCCATTGAAAAGCCGGTTTCCGCACCGTCTTCGACATAGGAAAACGGGGGGCGGGTCACCGTCGTAACCGTTAGAGACTGTGCCATGCTCTGCTGCGCTAGGACGGCGAAAGTCAGGCAGATCAGTGCGTAGAATGCGCGCTTCATTTTCATTCACCTGTTTCGCGGCCCTGTAACGCGATTGTGCAGCGGGCGGCAAGATGGTCGCCGGGTAAACCGCCATGATTTGTTAGGGTGTCGCTTTGATATCTGCACATTTGGTCGCAACGATATTTTTGCGAATTGGGGTTGGAAAACCGGCCAATTCGTTGAATCTGTGCGCGAACCCGCGAAAGATACAGTTCCAGAGGCCATTGCATGACCGACCCCGTCCAATTGACAGCCGATCTGATCCGTTGCCCATCGGTCACACCTGCCGAGGGTGGCGCGCTGGTTCTGCTGGGATCGGTGCTGGCGGATGCGGGGTTTGAATGCACGCGTGTCGACCGTGGTGGCGTCAGCAACCTGTTCGCACGATGGGGTCAAAAAGGCCATCCGCGCAGTTTCGGGTTCAACGGCCATACTGATGTTGTGCCGGTCGGCGACGAGGCCGCGTGGACGATGCCACCTTTCGGGGCCGAAATACGCGATGGTGTGATGTATGGGCGTGGGGCAACGGATATGAAATCCGGCGTTGCGGCGTTTGCGGCGGCGGCAATCGATTTCGTGCGCGACACCCCACCGGACGGAGCCATCATCCTGACGATCACCGGCGACGAGGAAGGCGACGCGCTAGATGGCACGACCGCCTTGCTGGATTACATGGACGGCGCGAATGAACATATGTCTGTCTGTCTGGTGGGTGAGCCCACCTGCCCGAACAAGATGGGCGAAATGATGAAGATCGGCCGTCGCGGGTCGATGACCGCATGGTTTACGATCACCGGTGTTCAGGGGCATTCGGCTTATCCGCATCGTGCCAAAAACCCTTTGCCAGCCATGGCGCGGCTGATGGATCGGCTGGCGGGGCACGAACTGGACCAGGGCACGGACCACTTCGATGCGTCGACATTGGCAGTGGTGACAATCGACACCGGGAATGCGGCCACCAACGTAATCCCGGCGCAGTGCAAGGGAACGGTGAATATTCGTTTCAATGATCTGCATTCCGGGGCCAGCCTGAGTGACTGGCTGAAGACGGAAGCAGATGAGGTGGCCGCTCAGTTCGGCGTTGAAATAGATGTCACAATCAAGATTTCAGGCGAAAGCTTTCTGACCCCGCCGGGGCCCTTGTCGGATCTGGTGGCCAAAGCGGTAGAGGCGGAAACAGGCGCATCGCCCGAGCTTTCGACGACCGGTGGTACGTCGGATGCGCGTTTCATCAAGAACCATTGCCCGGTTGTAGAGTTCGGTCTGGTCGGTCGCACGATGCATCAGGTCGACGAATGCGTCGAGGTGGCCCAGATCCAGCAACTCAAATCGATTTATACTCGTATCCTGACCGACTATTTCGCCTGATCCATGCAGCGCACATTGGTGATCATGGTGAAGGAACCTCAACCGGGCCGCGTCAAAACACGGCTTGGACGAGAAATCGGCATGGTCGCGGCGGCGTGGTGGTTTCGACACCAGACCCGGTCCTTGATCCGGCGGCTGCGAGATCCCCGTTGGCGAATCGTTTTGGCCGTCTCACCCGATCAGCAGGGTCTGAACAGCCGGGTATGGCCTGCGGACCTGCCGCGCGCCGCGCAGGGGCGTGGGGACCTGGGGGATCGCATGGGGCGGATGCTGCGCGGGATGCCCAAGGGGCCGGTTTGTCTGATCGGTGCGGATATTCCGGGCATTTCGCGCCGCCATATTGCCCGTGCTTTCGACGCATTGGGGCGTTCTCAGATGGTGTTTGGGCCAGCACCGGATGGTGGCTATTGGCTGGTCGGCGCGCAACGATATGCAGCCTTGCCGGCAAGTCTGTTCCAAAACGTGCGCTGGTCGACAGAACACGCATTGGCTGACACGCTGGCCTCGATTTCTGGCGGTCGGGTGTCATTGCTTGATCAGCTGCGCGATGTGGATACGGTTGCCGATCTTGAACCCTGAGGCTTTTTGGTCATGACGCGGTCGCAAACGCGTGCTAGGCCGGACGTATGACTCGCATCCCTACCAAGCAGGAGGTCCTGGACTGGATCTCGGCGAACCCCACCCTGACCTCAAAACGCGATATCGCCAAAGCCTTTGGCATCAAGGGCGCGGATCGGATTGATCTGAAACGTATCCTCAAAGAGCTTGAGGCCGAAGGCCATCTTGAGAAGCGCAAGCGCAGTTACCGCGACCCGGATCGCCTGCCGCCGGTCAGCGTGTTGCAGGTAAAGGCGCCGAATGCCGATGGCGACCTGTTCGCGCGGCCGCTGGAATGGCATGGCGAGGGGGTCGAGCCCATCGTTCTGATCATTGCTCGCGCCAGCGACCCGGCGCTGGGCGAAGGTGATCGCATTCTGGCTCGTCTGACCGTGGTGCATGAGGAAGATCACAATTACGAAGCCCGCCTGATCCGCCGTATCGGGACGAACGCTCGGAAAATCGTGGGTATCTTCCGCAAAGGGGCTGAAGGCGGGCGGATCGTGCCGATCGACAAGGCCGGATCGACCGAATGGCTGGTGGCCGAAGGCGCTGCGCTGAGCGCCAGGGATGGCGAACTGGTCGAGGCTGAACAAGCCGGGCCGAAAAACCGCATGGGGCTGCCACGCGCGCGTATCGTAGAACGGCTGGGCGACCCGACTGCGCCCAAGGCCGTTTCGTTGATCGCGATCCATCAGCACGGCATCCCGGATGATTTCCCCGACAAGGTGATTGCCGAGGCCGACAAAGCCAAGCCTGTCGGCCTGAAAGGCCGCGAGGATCTGCGGGATATGCCTTTGCTGACGATCGATCCCTCGGACGCGCGCGATCATGACGACGCCTGTTATGCCCATGCAGACGATGATCCCAAGAACCCTGGAGGGCACGTCATCTGGGTCGCCATTGCTGATGTCGCCGCCTATGTGCGGCCCGGCACCGCGCTGGACGGCGAGGCGCGCAAGCGCGGCAATTCCAGCTATTTCCCCGACCGCGTCGTGCCGATGCTGCCCGACCGTCTGTCGGGTGATCTGTGTTCGCTGCACGAAGGCGTGCCGCGCGCCTGTATCGCGGTGCGTATGCAGATCGACGCGGATGGCAACAAGATCGGTCACCGGTTCGTACGCGGTCTGATGCGCTCGGCCGCGTCCCTGAACTATGCCGAGGTGCAAGAGGCCATCGACGGTCATCCGAACGACCGCACTGGGCCGTTGCTGGAGCCGGTTCTGAAACCGCTTTATGCTGCATATGCCGCGCTGAAAAAGGCCCGTGCTGATCGCCAGCCGCTGGAGTTGGACCTGCCGGAGCGCAAGATCGTTCTGAACGACAAGGGCGAGGTCGAAAGCGTGGCCTTCCGCGAGCGGCTGGACGCGCACCGGCTGATCGAGGAATTCATGATCCTGGCCAACGTGGCCGCCGCCGAGACGCTGATCGCCAAGCGCAGCCCGCTGCTGTTCCGGGTGCACGAAGAACCCGCGCCCGAAAAACTGGAAAGCCTGCGCGAGACGGCGCAGGCCGCCGGGCTGAATCTGGCCAAGGGGCAGGTGCTCCAGACCCGTCACCTGAACGCGCTGCTGAATGCTGCCGCCGGTACCGAGGATGCCGAGCTGATCAATCTCAGCACCTTGCGGTCGATGGCGCAGGCCTATTACAGCCCGGAAAACTACGGCCATTTCGGGCTGGCGCTGCGCAACTACGCACATTTCACCTCACCCATCCGGCGCTATGCCGACCTGATCGTGCACCGGGCGCTGATCTCGGCCCATGGCTGGGGCAAGGACGGGCTGACCGAGGACGAAATTGCCCGGCTCGAAGAAACGGCCACGCATATTTCAGATACCGAACGCCGCTCGATGATGGCCGAGCGCGATACGACCGACCGCTATCTGGCGGCTTATCTCAGCGAACGTGTGGGCAACGAATTCACCGGGCGGATCAATGGCATTGCCCGGTTCGGGGCCTTCGTGAAAATGGACGAAACGGGCGCGGATGGCCTGGTGCCGGTGCGGTCTTTGGGGCGCGAATTCTTCCATTTTGATCGAGAGGCCGGAACGCTGATGGGCTCGGATTCCGGGCTGATCATCGCCATCGGCCAGCGGGTCACGGTGCGGCTGACCGAGGCGACACCTGTGACCGGCGGGTTGGAGCTGGAACTGCTGTCCATCGACGATCAGGCCCTGCCGCGCGGGCGCGGGCCCGCCAAGCGGTCGACGCGACGCAAGGCAGCCAGCACCAAGCGCAAGAAGGACAAGATCAAGCGCAAGGTCGAACGCAAGCGCCGTCAAAGGTGATAGGTCAGCGCCCGGGCAATCAGCCAGCCATGGCGGGTTTCATCGATCTGGCGCGGGTCATCGAACAGGATGGCCCGGTTCCCGTCAATCCGGTCCTCGCCCGGAAAGGCCGTGGTGAAATCACCGATCAATCGGCTTTGGCAGTGCACGAACAGTGCGAAATCCGAGGATTTGTGAGCCCCCAGCCGGATCGTTGATCCTTTGGGGGCAAGATAGGCGGGCTGGCCCCAGCGCAGCTCTTCTCGCAATGGATTGGCGGCGGGCAGAGACTCTGCTGTATTCAGTATCAGATCGCGAAGCGCCAGGGCCCCCGCGCGTGCTTGCGGGGGCATGGCTTCAAAGGCCGAGGCGACCGAAGGGTCATCAAAAGGTTTCATGCAATCGGTATCGCCTGTTCCATCCGGTCTACGTAACTGTTCAACAGATTATCCTGTTTGATCCTGCGGGTCAGTGGGGTATCGGCAGGCGTTGCGCGCATGGCGCCGAGCATCGGGCCGACGCTCATATCTGCTGAAGTCGGTTGATCCGCCAGCAGGAAGCGGGATTGCCACAGATGGGCCGAGATCGCCTCGAGATCGCGTTCGACCCGGTCCATGCGCTCGGGCAACGAGAACCGGCCGATCCCTTGTGACGTGATTCCTTTCAGAACGGATTTTCGGATCGCATTGGACGCCGGCTTTCGGATCAGAGCCGGAATTCCAGTGAAAAAGGTTTCGCGAAGGATCGGCCAGACCTCGTCATTGCCCCAGCGGTCCAGAACGATGTGGAAATACAGATGCTCTTCGGCCATTCGTACCAGCGCGCGGGATTGCGCTTTTTCCACATCCGAAAGCCCCTGATCGAACTCCGCCCCCTTCTGTTCCAGCCAATCGCGGATCAGATCGCTGTCTGGTATCAACCGCTCTGGCGTGCGCAGCACTGGCAGTTTTTGATGCGGCATCCTGCGCGGGTCAAGCATGTCCGAACGCTGCCAGACCTGACCGGAGTGCTGAAGCATCAAGGCTGTCTTGACGCAGAACGGGCTGGCGCTGAACAGGCCGAAGGCGGAAGGATAGGTGAGAAGGGTCAGCATCGCATGGCTCCGTGTTTTTGACGTGCCGGATGAGTAAACCGGCCTGATGACAGTTTTTGTCATTAGGGATAGGCTAGGGTTCATCATGTCCCGCACCGCCCGATTGTTCCAACTGATGCAAGCTCTGCGTTCTGGCCCATCGCCCAGAACGTCTGAACAACTGGCGCAGGATCTGGGAGTTTCTGCCAGGACGATACACAGGGATATTGACGCGCTGCGTGGTCTGGGGGCCGTTATTGACGGTGAGGCAGGGTTTGGGTTCACTCTGATCGAAGATGCGACATTGCCGCCATTGGGTTTCACCGATGACGAGCTTGAGGCCCTGGTTCTTGGCCTGCGCGAAGTTCAGGTGATTGGTGATCCGGCCTTGTCAGATGCAGCCAGCGCCGCCCTGCGGAAATTGCAGGGGCGATTGCCACAGCGACAGTCCCATCGGCTGAGCCACGCGGTTCTGGCGGCAACGCGGTTCAATCGCCCGCCCGCGCCGACCATCGACGTGGCCATTTTGCGGCAGGCGACGTGGGACGAACGCGCGGTCGAGTTCTCGTATACGGACGCAAAAGGCGATGCCACACATAGACGGGTCAACCCGCTGAGCATCGTCTATATGGATCGATCAAATGTGTTGCTCGGCTGGTGCCACCTGAGACAGGATTTTCGCGTCTTCCGGTTGGATCGCATGCAGGACATGTCCGTGACAGATCAAAGCTTTAGACCGAGCCGGGTGCCCATGCTGCGCGAAGTTTTGGCGCAAATCCGCGCAGCGCGCGCAGCGCAAGAACGCGATGAGGGTGCCTGAGACTTTGTGATTCGCCGATTTTGCGCTACGCTGAGGTCGAGCAGTAATCAGGAAAAATCGGAATGCAAAAATGCGTAGGCGGCGTCATGACCGTCGCATTGTGGGCATCCATGGTGCAGGCGGACATATCGGAAAAAACGACTTGGCCAGACAGTGCAGTGCCCGGCGAAACGATACAGCTGGCCTCGGCGGATGTGGCGGTTTCGATCCGTCCGGTCCCGCGCCCGGCGGTTGAGGCTTTGCGGGTGTCCGCGGCCGTGACCGCACGGTTTCAGGCCTGGCTCGGCGCGTTTCAGGAGCGCGCGAAGCAGCAGGGTATATCGGAAAGAACATTGAACAGGGTGTTCTCGGACATGATCTTTGACGAGGACATCCTGAAACGAGACCGCAATCAGGCTGAATTTTCGAAACCGATCTGGGAGTATCTGGATTCCGCCGTCTCGGACACGCGCGTTTCCAATGGTCGTGCCGCGATGCAACGACATCGGCAGGTGTTTCAGCAAATCGAGGCGGAATATGGCGTTGAAAAGGAAGTGGTCGCGGCAATCTGGGGGCTGGAAACATCATTCGGCTCTTATCGTGGCAGCAACCGGACGCTGAGTTCTTTGGCGACACTGGCCTTTGATGCACGGCGGGCGCAGTTCTTTGAAACGCAGTTGATCGCCGCCCTGAGGATCGTGCAGGCAGGCGATGTCAGCGCCAAAAACATGCTGGGCAGTTGGGCAGGCGCGATGGGGCACACGCAGTTCATGCCAACCTCGTATCTGGATCACGCGGTTGATTTCGATGGCGATGGTCGGCGTGACATCTGGTCGGATGATCCGACGGATGCGCTGGCCTCGGCCGCGTCCTATCTGGCGCGGCACGGATGGAAAAAGGGGCAACCCTGGGGCGTCGAGGTGCGCTTGCCCGAAGGGTTCGACTATGCCACCGCCAAACGGGACTACACCCTGCTGCCGTCAGATTGGGCGGCGCGTGGCGTGGTGGGGCGTGACGGCAAACCTGTCCCGGATCACGGGCAAGCCGCAATCCTTTTGCCCGCCGGGGGGCAGGGTGTGGCGCTGATGATTTTCGACAATTTCAGCGTGATCGAGGCCTACAACGGCGCCGACGCTTATGTGATCGGTATCGGGCACCTGTCCGACCGGCTTGCGGGTGGCGCACCGTTTCAGTCCGACTGGCCCCGAGGTGAACGGGCGCTGAGCTTCACCGAGAAGAAAGAGCTGCAAACCCGCCTGACCGATGCGGGGTTCGATACAAAGGGTATCGACGGGCGCACCGGGCCGAACACCATCAATGCGGTTCGCGCCTACCAACTGGCGCAGGGTTTGGTGCCGGACGGCTATCCAACTGCGACACTTTTGGAGCGGCTGCGGTGAACGACAAGAGGCGACCCAGACGGGCCGCCCCTTTGTAGAAGCCTTTTTCTGAACTCAGGATGCGGCTTTCATCAGCCCCTGAGCGATGATTTCCGCCTGTGCTTCGTCCAGAGATTTGTAAATCCGCACGAACATCTCGTCGATATCCGCCGGGGTCAGGATCAGCGGCGGCGAGATGATCATACGGTCGCCCACGTGGCGCATGATCAGATTGTTGGCAAAGCAACGGTCACGGCAGATATAACCGATCGTGCCGGGCTCGGACGCGAACTTGGCGCGGCTGGCTTTGTCGGGTGTCAGAGCGATGGAGGCCATCATTCCGACAATCTTCGCCTCACCCACCAGCGGGTGATCGGCCAGCGCCTCCCATTTCTCTTTCAGATAGGGGGCGGCAACATCGCGCACATGCTCGACGATCTTCTCTTCTTCCAAAATGCGCAGGTTCTCAAGCGCCACGGCGGCGGCGACGGGGTGGCCGGAATAGGTGTACCCGTGGTTGAATTCCGTCCCGCCAATCACTTCGGCGATCTCGTCATTCACGATGGACCCGCCGATCGGCGCATAGCCCGAGCTGAGCCCCTTGGCGATGGTCATGATATGCGGTTTGATGCCCACGGTTTGCGATCCGAACCAGTTGCCGGTTCGGCCGAACCCACAGATCACCTCGTCTGCAATCAACAGGATATCGTATTTGTCGCAGATGCGCTGAATTTCCGGCCAGTAGGTATCGGGCGCCACGATCACGCCGCCTGCACCCTGAACCGGCTCGGCGATGAAGGCCGCGACACGGTCCTCGCCCAGCTCCTGTATGGCCTCTTCCAGCTCGCGCGCGCGGGCCAGGCCGAAGTCCTCGGGCGACATGTCGCCACCTTCGGCCCACCAGTTGGGTTGTTTGATGTGGTGAATGTTCGGGATCGGAATGCCGCCCTGCGCGTGCATGCCTGCCATACCGCCCAGCGAAGCCGACCCGACGGAAGACCCGTGATACGCGTTTTTCCTGCTGATGATGATATTTTTGTCCGGCTGCCCCTTCTCGGCCCAGTATGTGCGCACGAGGCGGATATTGGTGTCGTTTGCCTCGGACCCGCCAGCTGCGAAAAAGACATGGTTCAGATCACCTGGTGCCAGTTCGGCGATTTTGGCCGCCAGTGCGATTGCCGGCACATGGGTCGTCTTGAAGAAGGTGTTGTAGTAGGGCAGTTCGCGCATCTGACGCGCCGCGACATCGGCCAGCTCATCGCGGCCATAACCGATATTGACGCACCAAAGACCTGCCATTGCGTCCAGGATTTCCTCACCTTCGCTGTCGGTCAGGTAAACCCCGCTGGCGCGTGTAATCACGCGGGCCCCTTCCTGCCCCAGCGCACCATTGGCCGAGAAAGGATGGATGTGATGCGCCGCATCCAGCGCCTGCAATTCGGCGGTCGGCATATGGTTGGTTATGGTGGACATCGGAGAATCTCCTACAAGAACGCGGTTGCGGATCACAATATGATCAAATTCATCGCTGTCAATCGAATCAGGCTGAGTTAAGCGGAAGTCAGGGCGTCCGACATCAATTCCATGCCTTGTTCGATGTCCTGAGCCGTTGCCTTTGCCGCTTTTTCGGCGTCGCCTTCGCGCAACGCGGAAATTATATCCTTGTGTCGATCCGGCAGGCTTTGAGTCCCGAATCGACCACACACGACACGCAGCGAAGGGCCGAACCGCAACCAAAGCCTTTCGGCGAGATCACTGAGAATCGGTGCGTTTGCATGAGAGTACAGCGTTTCGTGAAACGCCTGGTTCAGACGCAGATATCCGCCTACGTCCCCGTCGGCGATCATACGGTCCAAATGCGTATCGAGTCGCTCGAGATGATCGATGTCCTCGGCCTGCAAATTCGACGTCGCGCGCCTTGAAAGCTCTGATTCTATTGAGGTTCTGGCAAAGATCATTTCCTGGATATCGCCCGGGGACAGCAGCGGCACGCTTACGCGCCGATTGCCCTGGAACACCAATGCCCCGTCCGAGATCAACCGGCGGATGGCTTCGCGCACCGGTGTCATGCCAACACCCAGCGAATCAGTCAGGCCCTGGATCGTGACAGGTTGGCCCGGAACCAATTCGCCGAACAGGATCTGTGATCTGAGCGTTTGATAAACCTGCTCATGCGCGGGCTGTTTCCCTTTGTCGTTTGTCGACGCAGATGCCTTATTTTTGATCAAATCCAATTGGTTCTTCCCATTTCGACTAACCCTGACTTGTCAGGTGACAGACCTCGTGAAACCATACGCTGGATCGAGGAAAAACGCAAAACTTGATCAAATCCAAAAAAACGGGAAAATAGCCGTACACTTGCAGGGAGAAGAATATGACAATCAAAACGCTGACCATGACAGCGGTCATCGCATTGGGGACTTCGGCGGCATTCGCCGAAGAGGTGCGTGTTTACAACTGGTCCGACTATATCGACGAAGATTTGCTGAGCAAATTCGAGGAAGAAACCGGTCTGACCCTGATTTACGATGTGTTCGACAGCAATGAGGTTCTGGAAA
Source organism: Ruegeria sp. HKCCD6604 (assembly GCF_013110635.1). Lineage (NCBI taxonomy): Bacteria > Pseudomonadati > Pseudomonadota > Alphaproteobacteria > Rhodobacterales > Roseobacteraceae > Ruegeria > Ruegeria sp. HKCCD6604. The sequence continues at coordinate 314,054 of NZ_WVQW01000002.1, forward strand.
CCAAGATGCTGGCCGGTGGTTCGGGATACGATGTGGTGGTGCCGTCGGGCACATTCCTGCAACGTCAGATTCAGGCGGGCGCATTTCAGGAACTGGACATGGCCAAGTTGCCGAATGCGGTAAATCTGTGGGACGTGATTCAGGAGCGTACCGCAGGGTATGATCCGAACAATGCCTACTCGATCAACTACATGTGGGGAACGACGGGCATCGGTGTGAACGTCGACAAGGTCAAGGAAGTCTTGGGTGACGACGTGGCCTTGAACAGCATGGATTTGGTTCTGAAGCCGGAGAATATGGAAAAGCTGGCCTCGTGTGGCGTTCACTTCCTTGATGCGCCAGCCGAAATGATACCGATGACCTTGCAGTACATCGGTGAAGACCCCGACAGCCATGACCCGGAAGTGATCAAGAAGGTCGAAGACGTTCTGACAAGCGTTCGCCCCTACATCCAGAAGTTTCACAGTTCGGAATACATCAACGCGCTGGCCAATGGCGATATTTGCGTAGCCGTGGGTTGGTCCGGTGATATTTTGCAGGCGCGGGACCGCGCGGCCGAAGCCGACAACGGTGTGAACATCGAATACCACCCGTTCGCAGAAGGGTCGTTGATGTGGTTCGACCAGATGGCAATTCCCGCCGACGCGCCGAATCCGGAAGGTGCGCACAAATTCCTGAATTTCATTCTGGATGCCAACAACATGGCTGCTGCGTCCAACTACGTGTACTACGCCAACGGCAACAAGGCGTCTCAGGAATTTCTTGAGGAAGACGTGATCGGCGATCCGGCAATTTATCCGGATGAAGCCACGATGCAGAACCTGTACATCACGACTCCGTACCCCGCGAAGACACAGCGGGTCGTGACCCGTCTTTGGACCAAGATCAAGTCAGGCACCTGATCCGGTCAAAAGCGCGGGGCGGTCTGGCGATCGCCCCGCCGCACTATTGTCCAAACTGACCATGCGGGGGCTGCTTTGAGTTCTGACGTTTTTGCGCCGTGGAATGACCCACAGGCGAAACCCTTGATCCAGTTCCAGAACGTGACCAAGCGCTTTGGCGAGTTCACGGCGATCGACAACCTGTCTCTGGATATTTTCGAACGTGAGTTTTTTGCCCTGCTAGGCCCTTCAGGGTGCGGCAAAACAACGATGATGCGGATGCTGGCCGGGTTCGAGACCCCGACCGAAGGCCACATCTTGCTGGGCGGGCAGGATATCGACCCCATCCCGCCGAACAAGCGGGCCGTGAACATGATGTTCCAGTCCTATGCCCTGTTCCCGCATCTGAGTGTCTGGGAAAACATCGCTTTCGGTCTGCGCCGAGACAACATGCCCAAGCACGATCTGGAAGACCGGGTCGAAGAGATGCTGCGCCTGACCCGGCTGGAACAGTTCGCCCGTCGCAAACCGCATCAGATCTCGGGCGGTCAGAGGCAGCGCGTCGCACTGGCGCGCTCGTTGGCCAAAGCGCCCAAGCTTCTGCTGCTGGATGAACCGCTGGGGGCGTTGGACAAGAAGCTGCGTCAGGATACCCAGTTCGAATTGATGGATATCCAGGAAAAGACCGGCACCACCTTTGTCATCGTCACCCATGATCAGGAAGAGGCGATGACAGTTGCCACCCGCGTCGCGGTGATGGATCAGGGCCAGTTAAAGCAAGTGGCCACCCCGGATCGGATCTATGAAAACCCTGAATCTGTTTATGTCGCTGACTTCATCGGAGATGTGAACATCATCGAAGGCCGCGCGACGCCATCCGGAGAGGACGCCTATCAGATCGATTGGGCCGAAGGTCAGGCCCCGTTCACGGCATCTTCGCCTGCCGGTTTCTCAGACGGTCAGCCCTGCCATCTGGCGATCCGCCCCGAGAAAGTGACGATCTCTGCCGAACGGCCCGTCGATGCGGTCAACGCCGTGCAGGGCAAGGTTCACGACATTGCCTATCTGGGCAATCTGTCCACCTATCACGTTGAATTGGCAAACGGCACAATCATCAAGGCGCAGACGGCCAATACTCGCCGCATCTCGCGCCGTTCTTTCACCTGGGAAGACCCGGTCTGGCTGTCCTGGACAGCCACGGCTGCGGTTCTGCTGGCCAACTGATGCGCCGCGCCGTTCTGATCGCCATTCCTTACGTCTGGCTGTTGGCCCTGTTTCTGGTGCCATTCTTCATCGTTCTGAAGATTTCGCTGTCGGATACCGCGCTTGCCATCCCGCCTTATACCCCGACTTTGGACCTGTCAGCCGGTTGGGCGGGGATAAAGGAGTTTTTCAGCCAGCTTGATCTGGAGAATTATGTCTGGCTGACCGAGGACGACCTGTATTGGAAAGCCTACCTGTCCAGCGTCAAGATCGCTTTGATTTCGACATTCCTGACACTGCTGGTAGGTTATCCCATTGCCTACGGCATGGCCCGCGCGCCTCAGGAATGGCGACCGACACTGATGATGCTGGTCATCCTGCCCTTCTGGACCTCGTTCCTGATCCGGGTTTACGCTTGGATGGGCATTCTGTCGAACGAAGGGTATCTCAACCAGATCTTACTGTGGACCGGCATCATCTCGACGCCGCTGACGATCCTGAACACGTCAACTGCCGTCTATATCGGCATCGTCTACACCTATCTGCCTTTCATGATCCTGCCGATCTATTCTGCGTTGGAACGGTTGGACGGATCATTGATCGAAGCGGCCGAGGATCTGGGGTGTTCCCGTTTGCAGGCCTTCTGGCTGGTGACCATCCCGCTGTCCAAACCCGGTATCATTGCAGGGTGTTTCCTGGTGATGATCCCCGTGATCGGTGAATTCGTGATCCCATCCCTTCTGGGTGGTTCCGGTACGCTGATGATCGGCAAGGTTCTGTGGGAAGAGTTCTTTTCGAACCGTGACTGGCCGGTGGCAAGTGCGGTGGCCATCGTGCTGCTGCTGATCCTTGTCATTCCCATCGTGCTGTTCCAGCGCAACCAGCAGAAACAGGCGGAGGCCGAGGGATGAACAGATTGAGCTGGTTCAACACGGTTTCGCTGACGCTGGGTTTTGCGTTTCTGTACATCCCGATGATCATCCTGATCGTCTTCAGCTTCAACGAAAGCAAGCTGGTCACGGTCTGGGCCGGGTTTTCGACGAAATGGTACGGAGAGCTGCTTCGGAACGAAGCGTTCCTTGATGCTGCCTGGGTCACGATCCGGGTCGCGGTCTTTTCGTCGACGCTGGCGACTATTCTGGGAACGGCCGCCGCTTATGTGCTGGTCCGCAGCGGGCGTTTCTTTGGCCGGACACTGTTTTCCGGCATGATCTATGCACCGCTGGTCATGCCCGAAGTGATCACCGGCCTGTCGCTGCTTTTGCTGTTTATCGGCATCGGCCTGGATCGGGGTATTCTGACCATCGTTCTGGCGCATACGACCTTTTCGATGTGTTTCGTTTCCGTTGTCGTATCCTCGCGCCTCATCACCTTTGACCGGTCGTTGGAAGAGGCTGCGCTGGACCTTGGATGTTCGCCCGCGCAAGCCTTCCGTCTTGTCACCCTTCCGATCATCGCACCTGCGGTAATCTCGGGTTGGTTGCTGGCCTTCACCTTGTCACTTGATGATCTGGTGATTGCATCCTTCACTTCGGGGCCGTCGGCAACGACATTGCCGATCAAGATATTCTCGGCCGTGCGCCTTGGCGTCAGCCCGGAAATCAACGCGTTGTCGACGATCATGATCGCTGTGGTGACGGTCGGGGTAATCACGGCCTCGCTTGTGACCAAACGCGCGATGGTACGGCAGCAGCAGGACGAAATGGCTGCCGCGCGCACCGAATGAAGCGGATTTTTCCAGACTACGCCTATGGCAGCGACCCTCGCGACGGCTGTTGGTGGGACGAAACCGTTGCCAGCCCGGATTGGCCAGAGGTTCAAGGCGGCATGCATGTGGATGTGGCCATCATTGGGGGCGGATTTACAGGCGTTTCGGCTGCTCTGCATTTGGCTGAAAACGCTTCGGTTGCGGTGTTCGAAGCCGGCGCACCGGGGTGGGGAGCCTCGGGCCGCAATGGTGGGTTTTGCTGTCTTGGCGGCTCAAAGCTTGGCTACGAATCCATGCAGCGCCGGTTTGGCCTCGATGCTGCCTTGGACTATGCGGCAGCGGAACAGGAAGCGGTCCGACTGGTCGCCGATCTGTTGGCACAGCATCAGATCGATGCGGATACCCACTCCAGCGGGGAAACCCAGCTGGCGCATTCCAGGCGGGCGATGGACATGCTACGCCGCAATGCCGACGAGGCGGGAACCCTGCACGAAGCCAGAGACCTGCCCGCGAAGGGCATGGGTGGCGCGTTTCATGGTGGATACACTTCGCCGGTTGGTTTCGGGTTGAATCCCCGCAAATACCTGTTCGGGATTGCCCGAGCCGCCGAAGCAATGGGCGCGCATCTGTTCCGGAATTCCCCGGTTCTGAGCGTTGAAAAAACGGCGTCCGGCTTTGTGTTGCAAACGCAGAGCGGGACAGTCAAAGCGCAGGCGGTGTTGGTGTGTACCAACGGCTATTCCAGCGAGGATATCCCGGCCTGGATGTCCGGACGATACATGCCTGCTCAGTCGACCGTCATGGTAACGCGACCCCTTGGTCGAACCGAGCAGATGGCACAGGGATGGACATCGGATCAGATGTGCTATGATACGCGCAATCTGTTGCACTATTTCCGCCTGATGCCGGACGGGCGCTTTCTGTTTGGTATGAGGGGCGGCCTGCGGTCATCGGCAGAGGCTGAAGCAGCCATTCGGCGAAAGGTTCAGCAGGATTTCAAACATATGTTTCCTGCTTGGTCGACGGTCGAGGTCACTCATATCTGGTCCGGTTTGGTGTGCCTGTCGCGGGCCCTGACACCTTTTGTCGGCCCCGTTCCGGATCAACCGGGGATGTTTGCCGGTTTTGCATATCACGGCAATGGCGTCGCCATGGGCACGTATTGCGGTCGAGCATTGGCGCGGTTGGTTCTGGGGCAGGACGCCAGGCTGCCGGTCGTGATGATGCAAACACCGGGTCGGTTTCCTTTGGGTCGCTGGCGCCGTGTGCTCATGCCGCCAGCCTACGCCATGCTGGCGCTGGCCGACCTGCGATGAGGCGGGGCGTTACAGAATTGCGGTTTCCAAGTTCAACCCTGTCGCGTAATCGGGCGCACCATTTTCAGCGCGCCAGAGGCAATACGTCGCCATGCGCCACGCATACCATGGCCTGAGTTGTTCATAGCGCGCGACGATTTCGGGCCTGCCGTAGGCCGAAAGAAACTGGTCTTCCTCTTTCTTCGACAGCGGTGAGCCTCGGTAAAGCTGCTGCATTGCAGGCGACAAAAACAGCGCAAGGTCTTCGCAGGGATCGCCCAGGGCCGGGCATTGCCAGTCGATCAAGGTCAGACCACCGGTCGCCACCAGGATATTGCCTGCCACGGGGTCGCCATGGATCAGGCACGTCTGTTGCGTGGGTGCGACCGAATTTGATGGTTGCAAATCAGCGAGTTTGTCGCGCCCGTTTGAAGTACAGCCTTGCAGAATTCTTTTTCCATGAGCGCGCAAGTCTGCGCTGCCATTGCATCCGGCTGGCGCCTGGACGGCAATGGGCAGGGTATGAAGCTTGCGCAGCAAGGCGCCAACCTGTGCTGAATCCTGCCGCCAGGGGGCTCCGGGGGCGTGGTCGTAAAACACCCAACGGGCTTCATCGTATTGCCCTGTGGCCCGCAGCCTTGGCACGAAACCCGTGGTGCCAAGCGCCTTCAGGCATTGGGCCTCCAACTCTGCATCATTGCGAAACAAAGGATTGCGCAATGCCGTGCTGTAGAGTTTCAGGACTTTGTCACTGTCGCGGCCCTTGACCTTCCACACCCTGTTGGTGCGCCCGCCGTACAAGGTCGCGAACCGAGGATGCGCGTTGACCAATCCTTGCGCGTGAAGATGGTCAACCAGATCACGAGGGGGGGCAGGCAGGTCGGTCAGAGGTTCCATCACTTCTTATGGCGAGTCGATTTGCCAAGGTTTGGCCCGTCCCGCCCGACAGATCAAGCACCAGTTCGGACTGCGGTGACCTGAGTTGCGGGAATCACTTGACCGCCCTGCAAGGTCAGCAAAACAGCATCGTCGCCAACCTGTGCTTCGACGACGCGATTGTAGGCGGCGACAGGTTTTTCAGAGAGCAACTTGTCGCCCTTGTAGCTTTCCAGGGTTGCGGTGTAGTTGCCTGATGCCAATGGATTGCCCGAAGAATCCACTCCGGCCCAAACAAACTCCTCGGTTGTCGTGGGCACGGTGACATTATCGATTACCGTGCCATCACTGTCGCGGATAACCAATTTCGTCGCGTCCGCATCAGGGTCGGCCTGGGCGAACAATGTCACGGGCTGGCCGTCAAAGTGAAAGGCTGATGTCGAGCGGACGTCCATGCCCACCCAGCTTGCAAGCTCGTTCAGTTTCGTGCCGCCCAATGCGGTGGCCAGGTTGGACAAGAGGTCATTGGTCTGGACTTGTTGCTCGACCATCGAGAACTGCGCCAGCTGAGACGCAAATTCGGTCGAATCCATCGGCTCCAACGGATCCTGATTCTTTGCCTGCGCCGTTAGCATCAGCAAGAATGTCTCAAAGTCCGACGTAATCGCGGAATTCTGAGATGCCCCGGCCTTTTGTTGATCCGCAACGGGCTGCGTGGTGTTGACAGGCGTAATCATTTGTCAAAACCTCATGTCGATGCCCCGGCCCGAGGCCAGATACTGTGTGTGGGAAGTTGTGTGATCGATCCGTTCATGCGGCGCAGCTTCTGATTGTGAAGGGGATTGTGTGTCAGCGTCGTTTGCATCCTTTTGATGTGCGCCAGAACCCCAAGAGGTTCCCAGATCAAAGCTCAGATCCCCATAACCCAGCTTCTGAAACTCTTCTGTCAGAACGGATAAATGACGCCGCATTAAATCGAGGGTTTTCGGGCGCTCGGTCGCAATGGTGATTTGCAGGCCGTCCTCCCGGCCGTTCAGAACAATCGACACACGTCCAAGCTCTTCCGGATTCAGCGCTATTTCCGTTGCTCCTGATCCGGTGCGGGTCTGGACGGCTACCGACAGCTGACCAGCAATCGCCCGGGCGATTTCCGCTCGGGCGGCAGTGGACGGAGCGGTGAGTTGAGGCACAGACTCACGCGAGGTCAGCGGCAAAGGTTCCTCTCTGGCGGCAGGCAGGGCCTCAGCTTCGACAACGGGTGCCACGGGTTCGGCTTCAACGGCAGTTGCCATCAGCTGAAGCTGCGCCACCGAGGGCGCCCGGTCAGGCGCTGACGATTTGGGCGTCAGAATGTTCACTTCGGGCAACGGCTTCTTTTCAGGGTCCAGCGGGAGGGGGACGGCCCCCGTTTGTTCGACCGTGCCTTTGGGCTTTGCAAGCTGATCAAACATCTGGCCGATTTCGGTCATGGCTGTCACGTGCACAGGTTGGGGCGTCGGACCCTGCACCTTCTGCGAGAGCGCCGGAACCGGGGAAGGTGTGTCGCTTTGTGTGGGCAAACCTTTTGGTACCGATACCGGTGGTTGATCCGGTATTTCCGAGGGTGCTTGTTTTACCTCCGCCACCCGAACCGGCACCACCTTTACCTTGCCCAAGTCCGGGGTTTCCAGGAATGCAGAAGGGGGTTGCTGTTCGCCGATGTGTTCTGAAATCGGGGTGGGATGGGCCGTTGCAGATGCCTCGGCCGATGTCTCCGGCACAGGTTCGGGCACTGCTTCGACACTTTTCAGTTCGGCATTGATGGCAGCGTTTTCGCCTTCTGGGTGGCCGGTGGCACCAACCTCTTGCCCGAGGACAACCTGAAAGCTTTCTGAGCCAGTGTTTTGGCCCGGAGCCTTACGCGATGTGACGGCTTTCTCGGGTGTGGTCGGCGTTGCGTTCGCCAGCGTTAGGGGGGTGGGCATTTTGCTCCGGCTCCGTGTAACTGGTCGGAACACTGCCTGTAGGAAGTTACGTTTATTTTAACCGCTTTCACCTTTGATCGAGAAAGTTCGAAGCAAATTCGGAGAATGCCATGAAGGTTTCAACCCTTCCTCACGTATCTCAATCACAGTCACCCCAGACCCGGCTGAAAAACGCCGCCATAGAGCTTGAGGCCGCGTTTCTGGCCGAAATGCTGAAATCTGCCGGGTTGGGAAAGACCCGTCAGTCCTTTGGCGGTGGCGCCGGTGAGGATCAGTTTTCTTCGATGCTTGTTCAACATCAGGCGCAGCAACTGGCCCGGTCCGGCGGCGTGGGCCTTTCCGAAATTCTGTTCAAGTCACTGATGGAGAAAACCGATGACGTCTAAGGCCGATAAAGCGTTGATCAAGTCTTTGGAAGAAGTCCTGGATTTGGAACGTGCCGCACTTGTACAGGGAGATCTGGACCGTTTGTCCAGCATGGTGCCTGAAAAAGAAAAGCTGATCGGGGCAATCAATGATCTTCAGGTGCTGGAAAGTGAGGCACTGATTCGCGTTCAACAGAAAGCCGAGCGCAATCAGGCGCTGCTGAACAGCGCGGCTGAAGGCATCCGGGCGGTCGCCAGCCGAATGGCTGAATTGCGGCGCGTTCGGCAGGAATTCAGCACCTATGGTGCAGACGGACAGCGAAGTGAATTCGCGGTGCGCAGCACGGCAAAGCTGGAAAAGCGGGCATAGGCAGAAGTTTGATTCAAATCCGAAATTTCTGGGCCGGGCGCTTTAGCACTCCGTTAGGGGATCGGGTTCAAAATTGGTGTTGCACCTGAGATCAACAGGTGGCGCGAACGGCCACGCGGCGCGTCGCACAGGTCAGAAAGACACCAATGCCCGCAAATAGTGCGGGGTGAACATGGGCAAAATGGCCCGAACGGAAAAGGATGAAAGCTATGTCCAGCATTCTGACAAACAATGGCGCGATGGTTGCGCTGCAGACTCTCAAGTCGGTCAACAAAAACCTGGCGATGACCCAGAACGCAATCTCGACCGGCAAGGATGTCGCAACGGCCAAGGACAACTCAGCAGTTTGGGCGATTTCCAAAGTGATGGAGTCGGACGTCAAAGGTTTCAACGCGATCAAGGACAGTCTTGCGCTTGGCGAATCGACCGTCGCCGTTGCGCGGAACGCCGCGGAAACCGTCACTGATCTGCTGACCCAGATGAAAGGCAAGATCGTCGCGGCGCAGGAAGACAACGTTGATCGCGGCAAAATCAATGATGATGTGACTGCACTGAAAGATCAGATCGCGTCCGTCGTCAGTGCGGCGCAGTTCAATGGTCTGAACCTGGTTGACGGCTCTGCCGGTTCCGCTTCGATCCTTGCATCGCTGGATCGTGACAACACAGGTGCTGTGACCTCGTCGTCCATCACCGTTGCAGGGCAGAACCTGTCGACCGGTGGTTATGTCACCAAGCAGGTTTTTGACGGTTCGACCGGCGCATCGACAGGCAACGATCGCGTCGGCGCAACCATCGATAACGGCGCAACCGCCGCAACCGCGCTGGTCACCGACGAATCCAGCGGTGTTTTTGCCGCCGGGGACAAGGTCGTCGTAGCGATCAACGATCAGGTCGTATCCTATACCGTTTCCGCCGAAGACGCTGCCGCGACAACAACCGGTGATCTGGTTGCTGTTGGGTTGAAATCGAAGATTGAAGAGCTTGGGATTACCGGTCTGACCGTCGATTATGACTCGGGTACAGCCGGAACTTTGTCTGTTACCAACGGTACGGGCTCGGACATTTCGTTTTCGGCTCAATTCGTGAACGCCGGTGCAGGTGGTCTGGGCGCGCTGGCCGGCATTGATGTTTCGACCGGTGCGGGTGCGACCGCTGCCCTGGCCGCCGTTGAGTCGCTGATCGATACTTCGATCGACGCGTCGGCTGCTTTCGGTTCCTCTCAAAGCCGGATCGAAACTCAGAAAGAGTTCATCTCGAACCTGTCCGACTCGTTCAAGTCAGGTATCGGTTCGCTGGTCGACGCGGACATGGAAGAGACTTCGGCGCGGTTGCAGGCGCTTCAGGTTCAGCAACAGTTGGCGACGCAGTCGCTTTCGATCGCCAATCAGGCACCGCAGTCGATTCTGTCGCTGTTCCGCTAATTCGCGAAATCGGTTGGGGCGCGGTCTTCGCGCCCCATCAATGACTGCCTGATGACGGCCCTTTGGAAGGATTTCAAGTGACACCGCAAACCCTAGCCCATCAAACCTATGCGCAAACCGCCGCGCCGACTCGGACGCCTCGAGACACGGAATACGAAGCGATTTCAAGGATCACACGGCGTCTGAAGGCAGCAACGGCACAAAAGGCAACGGATTTTTCGGGCTTTGTACAGGCCGTGCACGAAAACCGGCGGCTATGGGGGGTGCTCGCCACCGGCGTTGCCGATTCCGAGAATGCCCTGCCCAACGACCTGAGAGCCAGGATCTTCTACCTTGCCGAATTCACCGAACAACACAGCAGCCGCGTTCTGGGAGACGGCGCAACCGTTGAACCGTTGGTGGAAATCAACACGGCCGTATTGCGCGGATTGCGCCAGATGAGGGCAACTTGATGAGTGGTTTGGTCCTGAAGCTTGCCCCGAAAGAAAGGGTTCTGATCAACGGGGTCGTGATTGAGAACGGCGATCGCCGCGGCCGGTTTTCGATCATGACGCCACAGGCAAATGTACTTCGACTGCGGGATGCGATTCATCCGGATGAGGTGAATACGCCGGTGCGCCGCGTCTGTTATGCCGCGCAGCTTGTATTGTCGGGGGACATCGAACCTGGCCAAGCACGTCAGCAATTGTTGCGCCGCGTGGAAGAGCTGAGCCAGGTTTTTACGGATGCAGATAGCCGTCGGGTCTTGGCCGAAGCCACGGATGCCCTGGTTGCAGAGCATTATTACAAGTGCCTCAAATCGCTTCGCTCGCTTCTGCCGCGCGAAGAGCGGCTGATGGCTTACCAGCAATGACATTCCAACCGGTCATCCCAAGCGGCGGAATCGTGGGCTGGCGGTTTCTGCAACGTACCTATGAAGGTCAGCTCCAGAGTTTTTCGTCGTCCGCTGCGAATGAAAGAGAGACAAAGTATTTTCTGGACAACATTGGGAAAATCCAATCCGCCGAAGAGCTGGTTTCGGATCGCAGGTTGTTGCAGGTCGCTTTGGGTGCGTTCGGCTTGGAGGGAGATTTGGACAACCGGTTTTTCATACGCAAAATCCTCGAGGATGGGGCACAGGCGGATGACGCGTTGTCCAATCGATTGGCCGACAAGCGATACCGGGAATTTTCTGACGCCTTTGGGTTTGGTCCCGGTGCTGTCCGAAAAACCGCGCTGACGTCCGACATGGAGCAAATCGCCCAGGCCAATTTGACGGCCCGGTTTGAAATTGCCGTTGGCGAGTCGGATGAAACGATGCGTATTTCGCTCCATGCACAACGAGAGCTTTCAGATCTTGCCAACAGAACCTCAAGCGCAGACACAAAGTGGTTCGATCTGATGGGGTTGCCGCCCTTGCGCAGCATGATGGAAACGGCACTTGGACTGCCGTCATCCTTTGCGCAGCTGGACATTGACAAACAACTGGTCGAGTTCAAGGCCAGGTTGCTCAAACTGACCGGCTCGGAGGATCTGGCACAGTTTTCGAACCCAAAGTCCATCGAGAAACTGACCGACACCTATTTGGCCAGAAGTCAGATTTCGCAACTTCAGAACACGATCTCGCCGGCGCAGACCGCATTGATCTTGTTGGGGGCCGCTTGAGCAGAACGCCTCCGGATCGAAGTGATCGGTGGAGCATGATCGCAAGGGCGTCACGCTGATCAAGGCAATGCGGTTTTCTTCAGAACTGCAACGAAAGGCCTCAACCGTTCAGAATCTCATCGGCTGCGGTTCGCAAAGCATATGATCTGACGGGTCGGGACACGTTGTGCAGATTGACGTCTCCCAGCGGTACAGCATTGGAACAGGCCGGTTCGATGTCTTCTGAAACGACAATGCGGTGCCCTTGCGACTTGCCGAACTCGCCCAAACGTGCGGCGATGTTTGCGGCCTGACCGATAACTGTGAAATCAAGCCGTTCGCGAGATCCCACATTGCCGTAGGTGACACGCCCATACGCGACGCCGATCGAACAGTCGCAATGCCTGTCCGTACCTTCTTTGCGCAGCTCTCCCAAAGTTTCGACGATTTTGATCGCCGAGCGCTGGGCATTGGTGCGGGCCGTACTGGCATCCTCGTCCGTTGCAGGGAAGACGGCCAGCACAGCGTCGCCAATGAACTTCAGGACTTCTCCGTTGTTGTCATGAACAATGCCCGAGACCGTTTCAAAGAACTCGTTCAGGAGATTGATATACTCGCCCCGGCCCAGCTTCTCTTCAAGGCTCGTTGAATTGCGGAGGTCGCAGAACATGATGGCGGCGTCGATCTCATCCCCGTCACCTCGCCTGATTTCGCCGCCCAATACGCGCGCGCCGGTGCGTTTGCCGACATAGGTTTCCAGCAGGACCTGCGCGTTTTCGCGCTGCATGAACACTTCGTAGAAACGGGCGATTACCGAGGAACATTCAAAGACAAGGCCCAGATTTTCGGTGGTAAACCCGTCCGGGTGATCGCAGGTCAGCGTCAGAACATTGGTGCGCCCGTCGGAAAACGGCAAGGGCATGGCCACGTAATCTGTTGCGCCCTTGGCCCGCAGATCCTCCATGATCGGGAAGCTGTTTTGCGGGTTTTCATCATTCAACCTTTGCCGCACGCCACCCAGGCCGTTCGAGACATGCCGCAAGGGGCTGTTGATGAAAGCTGGGTGATCATAGATTTCGTATGTCGGAGCCCTAGTCAGAATCTCTTCTTCATCTTTTTCCCAGATATAGTGCTTTCCCGCGATCAGGGGATGAAGAGACCAGGCCAGAATGCTCAGCCTTTGTATTGCGATGCCGTGCTCCAACATCTTTTCGGCCAGCGCTTTGGTAAAGCTTTCGGGTGTTGCCGCGGTCGAAGCACCACGCATCAACCAATCAATCAGGGGCCCGCTGATGTTGCCGTCTTCAGGTTCACGAAGGCGGTTGTCGCCCAGATCGATTTTCGTATAGGCGCCGGGCACAAAGCCGATACAGCCTTGAATGGCCGCGCTTTCGGGCAGGGCTTCTTCATAGGCCCAGACAGAATTGGCCAGGTTTTCGGAACCCAGATTGATGTCGTGATATGTGGCAGTGCCTTTGAACGGGCAGAATGTTTGCAGATCTGTTTCTTCGCTCAGATCAACACAGACATCCGCGCGGGGAACATAGATCGTGGGCGGCAGGCGCGTTTCATACATCACCTTGGCATCTGTGCTTTCAGCCAAAAGCACATCATTGCGGTAAATGGCAATTCTGCCATTCAGCGATTCAACCGAGATTCCATACCCATTGATTTTTGGTGCGGCGTGGACGTTCATATGCGACCTCCCTTGCCTGGGTTTTTTCTAGAATGGGGCTTTGCATCCCACATTCCAAGTGGCGCAGAAGGGAAAAGTACCAACGCATACGGTCATGCAGCAAGGCTCAGACCATTTGTATCACGTCTTTTTCGATGGACAGCATATACCCTTTTTTGGCGATGTTCTTGACCAGAAGTTCACTGACCATCTGGTTGCCAAGCGCATCCCGCAACCGTTTGATCCGCGTCGCGCCTGCGGCTTCGTCGCAATCGGCCTCATTGCGGCCGGAAATCATCGCCTCGATCTGGGCGCCGGACAAAACCTCATCATCCAGTCGCGATTCAGCCAGAACAGACAGGGTTTCCATGGCGGCGGGCGTGAGTTTGAAATCCATGTTGTTGAGGTAGACGGTGTTTTCCTCGCGGCTGATCAGCAACGAGGTCACCTGAATGCCGGTGCGTTCGATCTGCGCCATGCGTCGGTTCAGCAGTACCAGCATCACCAGAAAGACCAACGCCGAGGCCATCATGGTGCAGGCAAAAACCAGCAGCACATAGATCACCATCCGATAACTGGACAGGGTGTCGGCGAAGGCGGTGCCGGACTGGGCCAGAATTTCAAGCAACCGGATTTCGGTTTGCGAGGTCAGATCGGTCTCGATGAACAATCGCTCGACCCGCGCGTTGAATGCGTTGGCGTCCGGCAGGGTCCAGAACAGGAAAACGGCGGCGGTGATCAGAATGGCGACAATGGCTGCGACGCCCAGCACGACCAGACGGACCCCCGACCGGCGTGCGTCAGAAACGGAGATAGAATTTTCCGGCATTGCCTTTCCTCTGATCCAACCCTTCCGGCCCGAAAACGGACTGCACTTCAAGCAAGGTCCAGCCTGACGCGCTCAGGCGCTGGGCGATTTCTGCCTGGGCCTGGCCCTTGTCGCAGTTCGAGACCTGAATGACCCCATAGTGCAGACGCAACGGGTTGTCTTTCTTGGCCTTGTAATCCGCATAGCAATCCGCCGCAGACGCAGCAGAGCCAAGCGATATCAGGACCGCAAAGGTCAGAGAAGAGAGGATCTGTTTCATAGGCCGCATCCTGCGCATGAGTTGCCGCGATATTCAATAACCCAAGGGGTTTGCGGGCACTGATATCCGATAACACCGGGCCGTTATTGCTTGTCTGGACCGGTCGCCCCCAGTGTCAGGGCAATCAGGACGCGCTCCGTCACACGGTCGCCCAAACACTATGAAGGACACGCATCATGCACAGGAAATTCATCGCTTTCATCGTTGCGACCGCGGTCGCAATAACCGGGGTTTCTGCGTCTCAGGCACGGGCTGCGGACGCAAAGGACATTCTTGGCGGGCTGGCGGCCATCGCGCTCATCGGGGCCGGGGTTCACTATTACAACAAGGAAAAGAAAAAGGACCGGGCAACTCGCGACCAGACCTATACACCGGCACCTTACACGCCGCAACCGGTGCGTCCTCTGCCGCCGCGCGTGGCGCGCTATGATCTTCCCCAGCGCTGCCTGCGCACATTCAACGGGTATTCACAGGATCATCCGTTGCTTGGGCCGAAATGCCTCAAGAAGCACTACAAACATGCCAATAGCCTGCCGCAAGAGTGCAAAGTCGGTTTCTGGAATGGCCAAAAGGTCAAGCGGGCATACGAACCCGCGTGCTTGCGCCAGAAAGGATACCGTGTCGTTTACCAGTAATGCCGGTTGAGCAGGAGCGGCGCCAAAGACGCGCCGCGTGAGAGAGGGCGGTGTGGGCTGCCCTCTCATTTTTTCTTGCGGCGCTGTGTGAAACACGGTTTTCCAAAAGGATGACAAAACCAGATTTCGAACTTGAACAGGCGCTGCTGGAGCGGGGCCATTGCCGTATCGCGGGTGTGGATGAGGTCGGGCGCGGCCCTTTGGCCGGCCCGGTCGTCGCGGCAGCGGTGATCCTGAACCCACAGGCCATCCCCGAAGGGTTGAATGATTCCAAGAGGCTGACGGCCAGACGTCGGGCCGCGTTGGATACCGAGATCCGGCATAGCGCCGAGTTTGCCGTGGCCGAAGCCTCGGTCGCCGAGATTGACGAGATCAACATCCTCAGGGCATCGCATCTGGCGATGCTGCGCGCGGTCGAGGCTCTGTCGCCGGCCCCTGATTTCCTGCTGATCGACGGGAACATGATTCCACGCGGCCTGAAAATCCCGTCGCAGGCCGTCGTGAAGGGGGATGCCCGATCGGTGTCAATTGCAGCCGCGTCGATCCTTGCGAAAAACTGGCGCGATCAGGTGATGGTGGATTTGGCGCAACAGCATCCGGGATATGGATGGGAAACCAACGCCGGTTATCCGTCAAAACAACACAAGGAAGCACTGCAAAATCTTGGCGTGACCCCACACCATAGACGTTCGTTCAAGCCGGTGCACAATATCTTGTATCAAGAGTAAATCGTAAGTCGCTGATTCAAAAAAGAAATTGACGCCGATTCGTCTTTGACTCATCCTTGTCTCAACCAAATGAGCGCAAAAGCGCCGTGGACACTTGAGGCAGTGATATGACGACAACCACCAAAAAGGGCGCAATAGCGCCCCCTTTAAACACGATTCTATCCGGGGACTGCATCGAAGTGATGAACAGTCTTCCCGAGGCATCCGTTGACCTGATTTTTGCGGATCCGCCCTATAATTTGCAGTTGAAAGGTCAGCTGCATCGCCCGGACAATTCTCAGGTGGATGCGGTGGATGATCACTGGGATCAGTTTTCCAGCTTTGGTGCCTATGACCAATTCACCCGCGCGTGGTTGAAGGCGGCACGCCGTCTGCTCAAGCCAAATGGTGCGATCTGGGTGATCGGCTCTTACCACAACATCTTCCGCGTTGGTTCGGCGTTGCAGGACGAGGGCTATTGGATTCTGAACGATGTGGTCTGGCGCAAGTCAAACCCGATGCCCAACTTCCGCGGCAAACGTTTTACCAACGCGCATGAGACGATGATCTGGGCATCCAAGCGCGAAGGGGCCAAGTACACCTTCAACTATGAGGCGCTGAAGGCCCTGAACGAAGGCGTGCAGATGCGCAGCGACTGGGTGCTGCCGATCTGCACCGGGCATGAACGTCTGAAGGATGAAAACGGTGACAAGGCACACCCGACGCAAAAGCCGGAATCACTGCTGCACCGTGTTCTGATCGGCTCGACCAACCCCGGGGACGTGGTGCTGGATCCGTTCTTCGGCACCGGAACGACCGGAGCCGTCGCCAAGATGCTGGGCCGCGAGTTCATTGGTATCGAACGCGAGGAAAGCTACCGCAAGGTGGCCGAGAAGCGCATTGCCAAGGTCCGCAAGTTCGACCGTGAGGCTCTGGAAGTCAGCGCCAGCAAGCGCGCAGAACCCCGCGTTCCCTTCGGCCAACTGGTCGAGCGTGGGATGCTGCGCCCGGGCGAAGAACTCTATTCAATGAACAGGCGTCACAAGGCCAAGGTCCGGGCCGATGGCACATTGGTCGGTGACAACGTCAAAGGCTCGATCCATCAGGTGGGCGCCCATCTGGAAAATGCGCCGTCCTGCAATGGCTGGACCTATTGGTGCTTCAAGCGTGACGGCAAAACGGTTCCGATCGACGTTCTGCGCCAGCAGATCCGGGCCGAGATGAACTGATACAAAGAACACCGCCGGTGCCTGTGGCCTGACACAAGGCACTACGCCTTGCCCCGCCGATCCTACGGCGGGGTCTTTTGTTTTCGGATCAACAGTGATTGCATGTTGTTGACCCTGACACTGCAAGAAAGATCACGGCCATGACCGAGACAACAGCGCAGCCCCGCCGCAGTCTGTTTTTCACGGAACCTGACACGTTCGATCTGGACAACAAATACACCGAGGCCGCGTTGGAGCGGCACAAGCGTGAAGGGTTGGAACTGGCCGTTCGCGCGCGCTGGGTGGCGATGGCACTGACCGGGGTTCTTCTGGTTTTCCTGAACCCGCAATGGGAGGTGCTTTGGTATCACTTCATTCTGCTGCTGATCTGCGCCAACGGTTGGCTGATCCGCCGTTCCGGTCGGGTGGGACAATCGCGGGTCGAGCTTCTTTTGATCTTCGTGGATTTGCTGATCATGACCCTTGGAATGATTGTGCCCAACCCGTTCAGCGACGATGTCCGCCCTCTGGCCATGCAATACCGGTTTGACAACTTTCAGTACTTTTTCGTCATCCTGGCGGCTGGAACCCTAGCCTATTCCTGGCGCACGGTCATTGCCATCGGTTCGTGGACGGCATTGATGTGGACGATCGGTTGGATCGTTGCCTCGTGGGTGGCAACGCCGATTCCGGGCATCAGCGAAAAGGTTGCAGAGGCCTTGCAGGGCTATCCGGATGTTGCCGAACTGTTGGACCCCAACAGTTTCATGGTCCCTCAACGTATCCAGCAAGTGATCGTATTCATAATGGTCGCGGTAACGCTGGGCATTTCGATGCGGCGTCTCAATCAATTGTTGATGAACAACGCGGGATTGGAACGGGAACGGGCCAACCTGTCGCGGTATTTCTCGCCCAATGTGGTGGATGAGCTGAGCCAGAACGATGAGCCGCTGAAACAGGTCCGCAAAGAAGATGTGGCCGTTCTGTTCATCGATATCGTCGGGTTCACCAAATACGCCGCCGGGCGGGATCCATATGAAGTGATCGAGGTTCTGCGCGGGTTTCATGCCCGTATGGAAACCGAGGTATTCCGGCACCACGGGACCTTGGACAAGTATCTGGGCGACGGTTTGATGGCGACCTTCGGCACTCCGGTGCCAACGCCCCTGGACGCGAGCAATGCCCTAGACTGCGCGCGTGCGATGGTGGGTGTGATCGACCGTTGGAATCTGGAACGCCGCCGGGCGGGTGAGCCTGAAATCCATGTCGGCGTTGGGGTGCATCACGGCTCGGTCGTGCTTGGGGATATCGGTGCCAACCGGTTGGAATTCGCGGTGATTGGCGATGCGGTCAATGTGGCGGCCAAGCTTGAGGCACTGACGCGTGAGTTCAAGGCGCGTATCGTTGTCAGCGATGCCGTGCGTTTGCGGGTTGAGGAAGAAAACCCGCAGGCGCGGGAGGTCATGGCCGGTTTTGTTGCCTGCCGCGACCAAACCGTGCGAGGGGTCGAGGCGCCGATGGATGTCTGGGTGATGAAAAGCTGAGGGCCTCCCGCCCGTCAGAACAGCATCGCAGATGCAGTGCTGACAGTTGGGCCAAGCAGCGCGCCTGTGCGCGCTGCGGTCACGATTTTGGCATGGGGTTCAAGGATTTGTTGTAGGGGTGCCAGTCGGTGATCTCGGGATAATAGTGGCGTCGCCACGCGCGAACGCGCGGGTTCATGACCCGCCGCCAAAGCGGCGGTATCATCGCGGCCACAGTCATGACGGGATAGCCATAGGGCAATTGCGGTGCTGCGTCCGACGCGTGATGTTGCAGCAGCGGAAACCGGCGATTGGGTTTGTAATGGTGGTCCGAATGGCGCTGAAGATTGATCAGCAACCAGTTCGAAGCTTTCTGCGAGGCATTCCAAGAATGGCGTGGCAGGACATGCTCGTACCGTCCCTCGCCCAGGTGTTTTCGGGTCAGGCCGTAATGCTCGACATAATTGACCAGCTCGAGCTGCCAGATCGCGACACCAGCCTGAAGCAGAAACAGCGCCACGCCGGACCATCCTCCGATCAGGCCGGCAAGTGCCAGCATCCCACCTTGCAGCGCCCAGTACCGCCAGAACGGGTTTGAACGATCTGTCCACGGTCTGTCGATACGGGCCAGCTTGTTGCGCTCGGCGCTGAAGGCCGAAACCCAGCATTGCCACAGAACGCGGGGATAGAAGCGATGGAAACCTTCGTTGTAGCGCGCCGTTACCGGATCGCGCGGGGTGCCAACATGGCGGTGGTGGACCAACAGGTGCTCGGACCGAAAATGAGAATACAGCACCATGGCAAGAAGGATGTCCCCCAGCCAGCGTTCCAAGCGGCTTTTCTGGTGCACCAACTCGTGGCTGTAATTGATCCCAATCGTGCCCGAAATGACGCCCATGCCAAAGAAGAGGCCGATTTTCTCAAGCGTTGACAGATGGGTGTTGTGGGTTGCGTACCAGATCAGACCAAAAAGGGTGACGAACTGGATCGGGGCCCAGAGTTTTGTCAGCAATATGTACCATTGCAGCGCCGTGTCCGGCGTCTCGGGGTCGGCGTTTTGAGTGTTGAGCCCGGTGATCCGGTCCAGCACTGCAAAAGCCCACCAGGTTGCGGCAGGAACCAGCAGGACAGACCATCCACCGGTAGCAGCTGAAAACCAGACCAGCGGAATCAGCAAAAACGACACCCAGAAAGGGGATGCAGATTGCCAGCGGGACAATGTGCCTGTTGCGATCATCTTTTCTGCTCCGACTTTATGGAGATATCCTAGCCATGGCCCGAAGACTTACACAACGGACTTATTGTCCTCGCCAAAGATCATAGGCCTTGCGCATCACGGTTGGTAGGTCGCCGGGCCTGAAGCTGTGCTTGTCTACAACTGTCAGATGTTCGGGTATGTCGTGATCGGCGGCATCCGTGGTCCAGATCCGCAAAATCAGGTGGAAATGCGTAAATGTATGGCGCACTTCGCCCGACAACATCTTCCAATTCGCGGGGAACGGAGGCCGTTCGGCCGGGGCATCGTTCCACTCTGATCCGGGCCAGCCCAGCATTCCGCCCAACAAACCTTTGTCAGGCCGGCGTTCCAGCACCATGGCCCCGTCTGCGCTTTGCGCAACATACACGTGCCCATACCGCGTGGGTTTGGGCTTTTTGGGTGTTTTTCGTGGCAGGTCGGCCTGGGTGCCTGCGACGCGGCTCTGACAGGGGTGACGCAGGGGGCAAATGCCACATGTCGGCGACTTCGGCGTGCAGATGGTTGCCCCCAAATCCATGACCGCCTGCGCGTAATCGCCGGGACGTATGGCCGGGGTCAGGGCCGACGCCTTTTCCTTCAGCAGGGGTTTGGACCCGGGTAGCGGATCGTGAATGTCATGGAGCCGGGCCATGACCCGCTCGACGTTTCCGTCCAACACGGTTTCAGGCTGATCAAACGCGATGGCCGAGATCGCAGCGGCGGTATAGGGGCCTATGCCGGGTAGGTTCAGCAGCGCTTCAAAGCTGTCGGGAAACCGGCCATCGTAGTTCTGCGTGACGGCACGGGCGCATTTCAAAAGATTGCGGGCGCGGGCGTAATAGCCAAGCCCGGCCCATTCCCCCATGACCTGCTCGTCCGGTGCGGCGGCCAGAGCCTGAACCGTAGGCCAGCGGGTGGTGAAGCGCAGGAAATAGTCGCGAACGGCGGCAACTGTTGTTTGCTGCAACATCACTTCGGACAGCCAGACCCGATAGGGATCGGGGCGCATCCCGGCGGCGCGATCTGCCGGACCGATGCGCCATGGCATTTCGCGGGCGTGCCGGTCGTACCATTCCAGCAACGCATCACTGACGGTGAATTCAGCAGAGTCACGCAAGTTTTATTCAACTCCCGGTCGGGTTTCGCTGGCACATGGTGGCCTGCCCAGTACAATAGAGGTGTAGGAGCAGGAAACCAGATGCAACGCAGACGTTCTTCGACCCGCGGGTTCAAACGCACCGCATCCTTGCTGAACGATCAGATCCGGCGCGCCGGGGAAAGCCGGGGTTTTGCCGTGTCACGGCTTTTGACCCACTGGGCCGAGATTGTCGGCCAGGAAACCGCCGCCATCGCGCGGCCGGTCAAAGTGGGTTATGGCAAGGGCGGATTTGGTGCCACCCTAACTGTGTTAACGACCGGGCCACAGGCTCCGATGCTGGAAATGCAGAAGGAACAGCTGCGCGGCAAGGTAAACGCGGTCTATGGCTATAACGCCATCAGCCGTGTCCGTATCACCCAGACCGCTCCGACCGGATTTGCCGAGGGGCAGGCCAGTTTCGACCACAAGCCGAAGCAAGCCAAACCCCAGATTGCGCCTGACATTGCCGCCGAGGCTGACAAAATGTCACGCGATGTACATGATGAAGATTTGCGCGCGGCTCTTGAACGTCTCGGGCGCAACGTTTTATCCAAACAGAAACGCTGAGAAAGGGCTGAAAATGAGCCGTATTGCAACCGTAATCTGTGCGGCCGTCGCCGTGGCCGCTGGCGGCTATTGGCTGACAGGGTCGAACACCAATGTCACCATTCCACTGGTCAGTGCCGCCGAAGCGCAGGAGGCAGACCTGGATACTTCGACGATCGTCGAGATGGTGTTGGGCGCCGAGGATGCACCTGTCGAAATCATCGAATATGCGTCCTATACCTGCCCGCATTGCGCGAGTTTCCATCAGGGCGCCTTCAAACAACTCAAGAAAGACTTCATCGACACCGGCAAGGTCAAGTTTACCTATCGTGAGGTGTATTTTGACCGCTACGGCCTTTGGGCATCGATGGTTGCACGCTGCGCTGGCCCCGAAAAGTTCTTCGGTATCACAGACCTGATCTATGAAGGGCAGGCAGAATGGACACGCGCAGGTGGTCCGGCCGAGATCGTGGACGAGCTGCGCAAGATCGGTCGTTTGGCCGGCATCGATGGCGATCAGCTCGAGGCTTGCCTGCAAGACGGTACCAAGGCGCGGACATTGGCTGCGTGGTATCAGGAAAACGCCGAACGCGATGGTATCCAGGCGACGCCATCATTTGTGGTGAACGGCAAGAAGGTCGACAACCAGTCCTACGCTGACTTCAAAAAGCTGATCGAAGACGAACTGGGTGGCTAAACACCCTTTTCCGGTTGGCCCTGTCTGGGCCGACCGGGCCTATTGTGGTGCAGGTGCTGCCTTCAGCAGCATGTCGCGGACCTTGTCGGTTTCGCCGACCCGCAGACGCACCGGCAGAGTGATCACTTTGCTCCGAAAAGCCGGGGGCAGACGTACGGCATCTTTCTCGGTCGTTATCATCTGAGCACCCAGTTGGCGCGCCTCGTTTTCCAGACGGGCCATCAGTGCCTGAGTCAGAGGCTGGTGATCGTCCAGGGCTTCGGCGCGGACCAGGTCTACGCCCAGCTGCCGCAGGGTTTTGAAGAACTTTTCGGGGTGGCCGATACCAGCAAATGCCAAAGCGCGTGTGCCGGTCCAGTCCATGCCGGTTTGCAGGGGCTCGATTGCTCCGGTGACATGGGGAACGGACAACTTGTCGCCCCACTGAGCAGTGAAAGCCATTTGAGCGGCCTCATCGCCCAGAGACAACACAAGGTCGGCCCGTTTCAACCCGATGTCGACCGGTTCCCGCAGTGGCCCGGCAGGCAGGCACAAACCGTTTCCGAACCCGCGTTGAGCATCGACAACAATGATCGAGAAATCCTTGGCCACTGAGGGGTTTTGAAACCCGTCATCCAGCACGATTACCGTGGCGCCCGCCGCTGCGGCGGCCCGTGCGCCCGCCGCTCTGTCCTTTGCAACCCAGACTTCGGCAAACATCGCCAGAAGCAGCGGCTCGTCTCCTACTTCGGCAGCCGTGTGCCGGGCCGGATCAACCTGCACCGGCCCGTCCAAAGAGCCTCCGTGCCCCCGCGTGACGACATGTGGTTCGTGCCAGGCGCCTCGAAGCTGTTCAAGGGTCCAGATCACCGTTGGTGTTTTACCGGTTCCACCAGCATTAAGGTTGCCGATACAGATCACGGGCACACCCGGCTTTTCGCCGGATTCCGAGGCGATCCTACGGGCGGTTGCCGCTGCATATAGGCGCCCCAACGGTGCCAGCATACGCGCCCTC
Organism: Ruegeria sp. HKCCD6604; assembly: GCF_013110635.1. Lineage (NCBI taxonomy): Bacteria > Pseudomonadati > Pseudomonadota > Alphaproteobacteria > Rhodobacterales > Roseobacteraceae > Ruegeria > Ruegeria sp. HKCCD6604. The sequence goes on from NZ_WVQW01000002.1 coordinate 337,208, forward strand.
AGATCCGGTTGATCCGGAGTCGTGTTCCAGAATTCAGGTGCCCGCATGATCCGCACCCCGCTGATCCAGAATATCCTGCACCATTTCGATCAGGGCGTCAGCCTGCGGTGCGCCTTCGGTCAACAACTGCCATCCAGCCAAAGCCATGCCGGCAGCTTGATCCGGTGCCAGAAGCTGCACAACGGCGTCACCCAGTTCGGTTGCCGTCTTAACCTCTTTGGCGGCGTTCACCTGTTGCAGGCTGGAATAGAATTCCTGATGACGCTGCACATATGGTCCGAACATGATCGCAGACCCCAGCGCGATTGCTTCGGACGGGTCCTGACCGCCCGCGCCGCGTTCCAGCGAGCTGCCCATGAAGGTCACTGGTGCCATGCGATGCCACAGGCCCAGGTTTTCGGGGTCCGATGTCAGGACGACCTGAGTGGTGTCTTCAATCATGTCCCCTTCATCCCAGTTGATGCAGCGCAGGTCCATCGATTCCAGCCGCCGTCTCAGCGGCGAGACTTCCGGCTCGTTTGCCACGTGCAACACCAGAACCAGCCGATGCAGCATCCGCAGCGCCTGACGGTGGGCTGTCAGAACCGAGATGAATTCCTTGTCCTGAACCCATGCTGCCAGCCAAACCGGACGCCCGGCAAGTGTATGAGTGGTCTCGATAAGTTCGTCTTCTGGCCAGGGCCGGGGGTTGGGGCTGATCCGCAAAGGCGGTGATTCCGCAACTTTTCCGGATTGGATTCCGAGGCGGCGGATCTGTCGAGCCGTCTCGGCGGATGGCGTGAGAATCTTGCGGAAACAGTCAAAGGTCACCCGCGTGATGTCCGGCAACCAACGGGCGTTCCGGGACAGTGTGACGCTGAATTGGGCGTCGAACAGGACCAGCGGGATCGCCTGTTCGTCAGCGCGCGTGACAATGTTGGGCATCAGATCGCCACCGACCCACAACCCCATGTTCGGACGCCAGTATTCGATAAACTCGCGGGCGGCGCCACTCTGTTCCTGTGGCAGGTTGATCAAAGGGAACCTGCTGTCCGGCCAGTTGGACAGATCCTCATCCGGGGGGGCTGTCAGCAGGAAATTCAGCTTGGCCCTGACCTGCGACAGCCGACGGCAGAAGTCGGTCACAGCCCGCAGCCGATCCGGTGTGGCAACATGGATCCATAGCAACTCACCTTCGGGGCGCGGCGGGTTGGATTGCGGCGCAACCCCGTTGCGCAACCCCCATGACAACACCCTGTAGGCGGCCAGGCTGAGTGAGCGCGGTTTGCTCATGTTCCGATTCCCGGCCCGGCCGGATCCAGCAGTGCCGACAGTTGCTGATGAATCGAGGCGCTGGCGGCGATCACGCCGTTCAACCTGGGATGCATATTGTTGAAGATCAGCCGTTGACCCGTACGGTCGGAACAGACGCCGCCGGCTTCTCGGATGATCAGGTCGCCGGCGGCAATGTCCCATTCCCAACTGGGGCGCAGGGTCAGCATGCCATCGAACCGCCCCTGCGCGACCAAAGCCATGCGATAGGCAAGTGACGGACGATAGGCGCGTTCGAAATCTGGCGCCTGCGCGTCGCGCCAGTGCCGAGTGTCAAGATTTGGCTTGGCGGCCAGAATTTCTGATTGCAAAAGCTCTGCGGTATCCGAGGTCGTGATCGTCTTACCATTGAGAGTGGCGCCCTGACCCTGTGCCGCCGTGTACAGCAAATCCCGCATCGGCAGGTAAATGACCGCCGCCGTCACCACGCCGTTATCGGCGACGGCTATGGAATGCGCCCAGGTGCGCGCGCCTTCTGCAAAGCTCCGGGTGCCGTCGATCGGGTCGATGATGAAAGTGCTGTTACGGTCCAGCCGGTCGGTGGAATCCTCGGATTCCTCACTGAGCCAGCCATAGCCCGGTCGCGCCGAACACAACCGCTCCTCCAGCATCGTGTTCACGGCAAGATCCGCCTCGGTCACTGGGCCGGCGCCATCGGGTTTGTCCCAGCGCTGTGCTTGCGTGCCGGAATAGCGCGTGGCGATCTTGCCGGCCTCCAGCGCCGCCTCGATCAGCAGGGGCAGATCAGTTGCCGGCAAGTGTCATTCCTTCGATCAGAAGCGACGGAACCACGCGCGACAGGTATGGGCGGGCATCGTTCGCCGGGATGATCCGGCGCAGCATGTCCCGCAGATTGCCCGCGATGGTGCATTCATTGACCGGATGCGTGATCTCGCCATTCTCGACCCAGAAGCCCGATGCACCCCTTGAATAGTCACCGGTATTGGGGTTGATCGTCGATCCGATCATGGACGTGACCAGCAACCCGGTACCCATATCGCGCAGCAGGTCGGCGCGGCTTTGGTCACCTTGTGTCAGGCTCAGGTTCCAGTTGCTGGGCGATGGCGGGCCCGAGACCCCACGAGCGGCATTTCCCGTGGACGCCATATCCAGTTTTCGCCCGCTCGACAGGTCCAGCGTCCAGCCGGTCAGAGCGCCGTTTTCCACGATTGCCCGGCGTTGTGTCGGCAGACCCTCGGCATCAAAGGGACGCGAGCCCGAAATGCGCGGGCGGTGTGGGTCTTCGATCAGGGACAGGTACGCAGGCAGAACGTCCTGCCCCAAACAATCCTTGAGCCAGGATGCGCCCCGTGCGATCGCTGCGCCATTGCTGGCGGCCAGAAGGTGGCCGATGAGCGAGGACGAGATCCGTTCGTCGAAGAGCACCGGAAAACTTCCTGTCTCAGGTTTGCGCGCACCAACCTGTTGCACGGCGCGTTCGCCTGCTGTGCGCCCGATTTCTTCCGCGCTGCGCAGGTCGGATTGGAACGTCCGGCTGTCGCCGTCATAGTCCCGTTCCATCCCGGTGCCTTCGCCCGAGATCGCAACACAGGAAACCGACCGGCTGCTGCGCGCGTACCCGCCGGTGAACCCGTTTGTCGCGGCCAGATGCACATGGTGGGTTCCGTAACTTGCGGCCGCATCCGACACCTGGGTAACGCCGGCGACGGCCAGTGCTGCGGCCTCGGCCGTCAGAGCATCCTGCATCAGGGCTTCGGCAGACGGGGCTGGGGCGGGGTCTGACAATTCCAGTGACTCTATGTTCCAGTCTGTGACCAGCTGGTCCTTGTCAGCCAGCCCGGAAAACGGATCTTCGGGGGCCTCTCTGGCCATTGCGACAGCTCGTTCCGCCATGGCGCGCAGGGTTTCAGGGCGGCTGTCGGAACTGGACACAATGGCGGATCGTTTGCCCAGAAACACCCGCAATCCCAAATCAGTCCCTTCCGAGCGTTCGGCATGTTCCAGCGCGCCGCCCCGCACTTCGACGGAAACAGAGGATCCGTCGATAACGATGGCATCCGCCGCGTCCGCGCCTGCCTTGCGGGCCACGTCAAGCAAGTGATGGCTGATTTCTTCTGGTGAGCAGGTCATGAGGCCTCCGGGTTGATTGCCAAGGACCTAGCCTTGGACCGCCCGTCTCGCAAGACCTGTGACCAGATTGTGCGTTGAGGATCGCGGTGAACCCGTGCCGTTTCAGAGGTTTGGGCAGGGGTTGGCAGGACAGAGAAAGGGCCGCATGTTGCGCGGCCCTTTCCGTTGATTGTCACTTGATACGTTGACCATTCGCTAGGATCTGGCCGTCTTCGGTGAACTCGATCTTCGAGTTCAGTGTGTCAGGTTCTTCGCCCGGAACTGCCATCAGACCCATCATCATGCGGGCGCCCAGCGCGTCTTCGTCCGAGATGATTCCCATTCCGATCAGGGTGTCGATCAACTGGTTGGCGCCAACCAGCTGAAGGTTCGCCACGCCGCTTGGGCTGGGCAGGCCATCAAACTCTTCGGTGTTGGTGTTGTCGAAAGCAAAATCACCGTCACCGGTCAGTTTGGCGCCAACTAGCGAAACCAGCAGTTCGTTGATCTTCAGCGAGTGCAGTTCCCCCGGCGCTTCGTCGGATTCGACGTCGATTTCAGGATCGAAGATATTCATCAGCACTTTCGCGGTTCCCGTCGCATCCAGCGCAATCGTCGCCGGATCACGCGGCAGCGCGCCCGCAGGATCGAAAATGCCCCACAATATGTCCGACATGGTGAAATCGGTCAGGTTCAGCCCAAAGCCGAAGGGTTGAACCTCGTCCGATTGCTGGATGGGGAATTCGAAGTTCAGGCCCGCCTTGGCCATCGAAAGTTCGATCGGGAACGGCAGGCCCGCCGTGGTAACGGCCATCTTCGTGCTGTTCTGGTCAATGTCATAGACGATACGCTCTGCATCGATGCTGGCTGCAAAACGCCCGCCTTCGGACGTGCTGTTCATCGAGAACGCCTGACCTTCGCTGGTCCCGCTCAGATCCGTGCTGCCCGCGGCATAGGTGAAGGTGCCGTCAAACGAAAAACCAGCCTTGTAAAAGGCTTCTGGGTCCGAAAAGTCAAAATCCGGCGGGACCACGTTGTTGCCCTCAAATGCCAGTTGATCGAGTTGACCGTTGATCAACCCGCTTTCGCCGCTTTCAGGATCCTGAAAGTTCAGATCATAAGTTAACGTGGCTGCGTTGAACGTCTGGCTGATGTTCCGATTGTCACCGATCTGCATCCGCGAGCTGCCGGACAGATCGCTTGCTTGGACATCGATGCCAAACACATCATTGGGCAGAGCCTCACCATCGACCTCAATCGAATCCAGTTTCACGCCCAGATTGTCAGCCTTGTAGTCATAGGTCATGTCGTCCGGTGTGCCTGACACGACCATTTTCAGTTGGTTGTGGGAATAGGTGACAGTGGCTGCGAAGTTTTCGTCTTCGGCCTGACCGGTGATTTCCATGGGAAAGCTTTCCGGCAGGTCAATGGTAACGGTCCCGTCACCATTTTCGGTCAGTGTCATTTCCGGCATGACCATCTGAAACTGTCCGTCCTCTTCGGGAAGGGCCACTGAAAGTGTCATGTTGGAAATCGTGGTGACGTCGCCCGAGATGCTTTCGTCTCCTGTGACGGTGTAACCCATCGAGGTGAAATAGCTCTGCCAATCGGACCAGACGTCATCGGCCGACAGATCGGCAAACGCCCCTTGGGTGGCAACGGCATAAGCCAGGGCAGCGCCGCAGCTGCGGCGAAGGAAAACGGACATAAGGTAACCCTTCTTGATCAATTTGTGGCGCATGGTCGGTTTTGTGGCGGGTATCGTCAAGGGGGCAAGGGCTGGACCCTTTCCCCGTTTACGCGCTACGGCTGTAGCCGACAGAGATTGCAATGCGTGAGGAAGGGCAAATGCAGGGAAAAACTGTTCTCATAACCGGGGCCAGCCGAGGAATTGGGGCCGAGGCAGGGCGCGTTTTTGCCGCAGCCGGCGCCAATGTCGCATTGGTGGCTCGCAGCAAGGACCAGATTGACGCTCTGGCGGCCGCATTGGGCGATCAGGCCATCGCATTGGCCTGTGACGTCAGCGATTTCGCGCAGGTGGAACAAGCCGTGGCCACATGCGTGGACCGGTTCGGTGGGTTGGATGTTCTGATCGGCAACGCGGGTGTGATCGATCCGATTTTTCATCTCTCGAATGCTGACACCGAGGCGTGGAGCAAGGCCATCGACATCAACCTGAAAGGTATTTTCTACGGGATGCGCGCTGCGTTGCCGGTGATGCGGGCTGCGGGAGGGGGGAGCATTCTGACGATCTCGTCCGGTGCTGCATCGAACCCGGTCGAAGCCTGGAGCCACTATTGCGCCTCGAAGGCCGGGGCCAAGATGCTCACGGAATGTCTGCATATGGAAGAAGCCCATAATGGTATTCGCGCCATGGGCCTGTCACCGGGGACGGTGGCCACCGATATGCAGCGGTCGATCAAGGCCAGCGGCATAAATCCCGTCAGTCAGCTGGACTGGGATGTGCATATCCCTGCGGACTGGCCCGCACGGGCGCTGTTGTGGATGTGCTCGGATGATGCCGATGAGTTTCTTGGCACTGAAATTTCGCTGCGGCTTGAAGACATTCGCAAACGGGCCGGGCTGATATGATCGATTTGACCAAAGAGGACGGCCTGTGGACCGTCACGATCAACAATCCCGGCAAGGCGAACGCCCTGACCGGGGCCATGCTCGCGGAACTGGCCGAGATCGCCGAATCCGCGACAGAGGCCAAGGCGTTGATCCTGACCGGCGCGGGCAAAGTGTTCAGCGCTGGGGCAGATCTGGACGAAGCGCGCGCCGGTCTGGCCAAATCGGATATCTGGGAAAGGCTGTCCGGCGCCATTGCCGCGTTGCCCTGTCTGACCGTTGCCGCACTGAACGGCACTTTGGCAGGCGGGGCCAACGGTATGGCGCTGGCCTGTGATCTGCGCATTGCCGTGCCGTCGGCCAAGTTCTTCTATCCGGTGATGAAGCTAGGGTTTCTGCCACAACCGTCCGACCCCGCGCGGCTGGCGGCTCTGGTCGGACCGGCCAGGGCCAAGTTGATCCTTATGGCGGGTCAGAAAATCACCGCGCAGGAGGCCTATGAGTTTGGCCTGGTGGACCGGATTGTCGATCCCGATCACCTGATGCAAACCGCACGCGATCTGGTGGCCGACAGCGTGAACGCCGACCCCGAGATCGCGGCGGGAATCGCAAGGTTGTGCTCATGAGGCTGTCTGCACTGCGCCTGCGGGTCGCTGACCCGGATCGGCTGGCCGCGTTTTATCGCGACATTCTGGGCATGTCCGTTGGCCCAGCAGACACCGGCCACCGTGTCGGCTATGACGGTGCAGACGCAGATATTTTGTTGCTGCCGGGTGGAGGAGGGTACACCCATGACAAGGGGCAGCGGTACTGGAAGATAGGAATCACTGTGCCGGATGTCGATCTTGCTGAGGCTCATCTGCGCAGGTTCGACGTTCCAGTGAGCACGCCGAACCAGTTTCTGGACATCGGCTACATGTGCCATCTTGCGGATCCCGAAGGATTCGTCATCGAACTGCTGCAACATGATTTCGAAGGCAATCGGCCGCCGCATGCAGCGGACCCCGACGCGCCTTTTGCGAAAGCTCGGATCGGTCAGATTACCCTTCGAACCGGCGATATTGCCGCCGAAGACGCGTTCTGGCGCGCCCGGGGCATGTCGTTGCTGTCGATGCAGGAGGTCGCCCCTTACGGCTTTGACCTGCATTTCTATGCCTTTACCGACGAAACCCCGCCCAATCCTGACCTTTGGGCTGTTGAAAACCGCGAATGGCTGTGGAAACGCGCCTATACGACGTTGGAATTCCAACATGTTGCGGGCGCACAATTCGCTCATGTACCGGACTTTCAGGGTATCGAGATCGAAGGCCTGTCCGAACCTCTCACAGATATTGTCGGCGACCAGATCCTGCCAGGTTGATCAGCGCCCGCGCCGCTTGCCCGGAACTTTCGAACGAAACCCGGGTGGACGTTTGCAGACCCAAGTCAAAAATTTCTCGAGCCTTGGATGCGCACGCAGGGCCTCGACTGTGTTGAAACTGCGTGCCAGTTCGGCTTCGGTCAGGGTGGCGTGCACCTCTTTGTGGCAGATCTGATGCAGCAGAACGGTAGGTCCGCCCTTGCCTCCTTTGAGTTTTGGGATCAGATGATGCAGGCTGCCACCCCCGTCGGGGATCGGGCGGCCGCAAAGCGGGCAGATCGGATCGCTGTTCGTCATGATGATGTGAAACTTGCGCCTGTGACGGGCGAAGGCAAGAGGGTGCGAATGGCGCAGGCAGTGGTGATCGGAGCAGGCCCCGCCGGGTTGATGGCGGCCGAACAGCTGGCCGCAGCCGGGCATTCCGTGTTGGTGGCCGAGGCCAAACCTTCGGTCGCGCGCAAATTCCTGATGGCCGGGAAATCGGGGCTGAACCTGACCAAGGACGAGCCGCTTGATGACCTGATCCGCGCCTATGGTGAAGCGGCAGATTGGTTGCGTCCGATCATGTCTGAATTTGATGCCGAAGCTGTTCAGCACTGGGCGCGTGGGTTGGGGCAGACGTTGTTTGTCGGCTCGACGGGGCGCGTGTTTCCCGAAGCAATGAAGGCCTCGCCCTTGTTGCGGGCCTGGTTGGCACGATTGGACAAGGCCGGGGTCGAGATCAGGACCCGCTGGCGTTGGACTGGCTGGGAAAGTGATGCGCCGGTGTTCGACACTCCGGACGGGCGGCGCAGTGTTTCGACGGATGTCACCGTGCTGGCACTGGGCGGTGCAAGCTGGGCCCGCCTTGGCTCGGACGGTCACTGGGCGCAGATATTGGCCGGAAAAGACGTGGCTTTGGCACCCTTTGAACCCGCGAACTCAGCCATTTCCGTTGATTGGAGCCCATATATGCAGCCCCATTTCGGGGCCGCATTGAAATCGATCCGATGGATGGCAGGCGATTTGGAGAGCCGAGGAGAGGCTGCGATTTCCAGAACCGGTCTGGAAGGCGGAGGGCTGTATACGCTGACACCGGCCTTGCGCGCGGGGCAGCCATTGTTTGCTGATCTGACGCCTGATCTGGACCAACAGGCTCTGCTGGCGCGGTTGTCCGCGAAACGGTCGAAAACAACACTGTCCCAGTGGATGAGAAAATCGCTGAACCTGTCTGCTCAGAAAATCACCCTGTTTCATGAAATGGCAAAACGCGGCGGCCACTCTCAACCCGTGCAAGTGAGCATATTGAAAAAGCTGCCTATCCGGCATGCCGGCCTTCGCCCGATGGAAGAAGCCATTTCGACCGCAGGTGGTATCAAACGGACAGCGCTGGATGACGGGCTGATGCTGACAGCCCTGCCGGGTGTGTTCTGCGCTGGGGAAATGCTGGATTGGGAGGCCCCGACCGGGGGCTATCTGCTTACGGCTTGCCTGGCGACCGGGCGCTGGGCCGGTCGGTCTGCCGCCGACTGGCTGGAAAAGGCTGAGTGACCTAGCGGGATCGCGCCAACATCGCCAAACGGATCATCGCGCGTTCCACCAGCGCCATTGCGGGGGCTGTCTGCCCCGCAGACCGCAGCGCCAAATCCGTATCGGTTAGAACCGTAAGCGCGGTTTGCAGCTTGGCCGCACCCCAACCTTGTGCCTGCCGCAGGATACGGTCACGCCGTTTGCCGTAAACCGGCGGACGCAGCTTGCCGATGCCCTGCGCAGCACCACCGGGATCAGAAGCGCAGGCATAGAGTGTCCGAAAATGCCGCATCGCTCCGATACACAGAGTCACGCCATTGGTGCCCTGCGCCTGCAATCTCCGGATCAGCGGCCCGATCTCACCGGCGCGGCCTTCGGCAACGACGTTGAGAACATCATCCAGCGCCGCCTCGGTCGAGCGCGGGGCGCAGGCCTCGATATCTTCGATTGTCAAATCAGTGCTGTCACCGCGTTTGTAAAGAGACAGTTTTTCAATCGTTTGGGCGAAATCACCGGGGCTGAGGCTTACTGCCAATTCGCTGATTGCAGACATGACATCTCGGGGCACGTTTTTCATACCCGACTCGGCAAGAACCCGTTCCACTTCGGCGCGTGAGGGCGGGTCGTCATAAATGCCGACGGCATAGGCGGCAGGGTGGCCTTCGAACGCCTTGCGGATTTTCGAACTGGGTTTCAATTGCCCCGCGGTCACGATGATCTGGGCGTCTCCGGGGGCCCAATCTTCGAGCGCGGCCAGAATTGCCGACGCCGCGGTTTCGGTTGCGTCTTCCACGAAAACGGCACGTGGACCGGGAAAGAAGCCGACCGCCTTGACCGCGTCCAGCAGCAGGGCGGGATCACCACGCAGATCGCCACCGGGCATGCGGGTCAGGCGCATTTCTTCTTCGGCTTGGGGGCCAAGCAGAGCGGCCAGCACCTGTTGCCGCTTGAGCGCAACCCGCATCGCATCCGCGCCATAGATAAGCAGCCCGGTCTTGTCCGCGTCCGGCTTGGCAAAATACCCCTCAGCCTCGCGCGGGCTCAGCTTCATGCGGCCAGATCCGGTGTGGCGTAAAGACGGTTCATGATCTGACCCGACAGAATCATCATCAACCGTCTCTTGGCATCGCGCTCATCCGCCAAGGTGGAAACGGTCGATCCTGCGGCAGAATATGACACGAAATCCGCCACCGAGCCCGAGGCGATGATCTGACCGGTTGCGTTGGAGCGCAGCGTGTATTGCGCGCGTCCGTCGATCGTGTAGCGCTGCGTTTCGTTTGTGGTGGTGATTGCTGCGCCACGCGTTACGGTCGAAACTTGAACATCCAGCTTGTAATCGTTCACCGACCCGGCGCTTCGCCCCAGTTGCTGTTCCAGATTTTGGACCAGCAAATAGCTTTCCACGGTGTTGGGCGCCGACACCTCGACGCGGCCATATAAGGCCGAACCCGATCCACCAGGTGCATAGACGGGCTCAAAGCCGCAGGCGGCCAGCGCCAGCGGCATCAGCAAAAACGTTCTGCGATCAAACGACAACATTCACAATCCGGCCTGGAACGACGATCACTTTCTTCGGCGCATTCCCTTCCAGCGCCTTTTGAACAGCTTCGGTGCTGAGCGCAATTTTTTCAACCTCGGCTTTGTCCAGATCCTTGGCCACGCTGATTTCCGCGCGACGCTTGCCGTTGATCTGGATCGGCAAGGTGACGGTGTCATCAACCAGCATCGCCTCGTCGGCGACGGGCCATGGCGCAACGGCAACAAGGCCTTCGCCGCCCTGATGTGCCCAAATATCTTCCGCCAGATGCGGTGTCATCGGCGACATCAGCTGTGCCAGCGTTTTGATGGCCTGCTTTTGGGCCGCAGCACCCGCCTTGGATTTCGCCAGCGTGTTGGTGAAGGCATAAAGCTTGGCGATGGCCGCGTTGAAGCCAAAGCTTTCAACACCCAATGTCACATCGCGGATGGTTTTGTGCATCTCGCGCAGCAGTTCCTCATCGCCTTCACCCGTGGCGTTCGGGTCCATGGCGCCGATCTTGTCGCAGAGATTCCAGACACGGTTGAGATGCTTGTACGCGGCCTCGGCCCCCGCAGCCGTCCATTCCACGTCCCGTTCGGGTGGCGAATCGGACAGCACGAACCAGCGGGCTGTGTCGGCACCGAAGGCCGAGATGATGCTGACCGGGTCGACAACGTTCTTCTTGGACTTTGACATTTTGGCCGATGGGATGATCTCGACCTCTGTGCCGTCAGCCAGTTTTCCGTCCGTGACCTCTTCGGGCAGGTGATAGACCGGACGGCCGTTGGCATCGCGGGTCTGGTAGATCTCGTGCGTCACCATGCCTTGGGTAAACAGCGCGTCGAAGGGTTCGATGGCTTTGTCCGGCAAATGCCCGGTTATGTTCATCGCGCGGGCGAAGAAACGCGAATACAGCAGGTGCAGAATCGCGTGTTCGATCCCGCCGATATACTGGTCTACATTCATCCAGTATTCCGCCTCGGCCAGATCGGTGGGCGTTTCCGCTCGCGGAGCGGTGAATCGGGCGAAATACCATGACGAATCCACGAATGTGTCCATCGTGTCGGTCTCGCGCTTGGCAGGGGCGCCACAGTTTGGGCAGGCGCAGTCGCGCCAGGTCGGGTGGCGGTCCAGCGGGTTGCCCGGTTTGTCGAAGGTGACATCATCGGGCAGGCGAACCGGAAGGTTCTCTTTCTTTTCAGGGACCACACCACAGCTTTCGCAGTGAACGACAGGAATCGGACAACCCCAATAGCGCTGACGGCTCAAGCCCCAGTCTCGCAGGCGATATTTCGTGACCCCTTCGCCCCAACCGGCTTTTTCGGCGAAATCGATGGTGGTGTTGATCGCCTCTTCTCCGGTTGCTTCGGTCAAGCCTGCGAAATGGTTCACCCAGCGGACTTTCTCGGTCTTTGGCGGGACAAAGGCGATCTTGTCGACCGGCGTGTCGTCGTCCAGCGCAAAGAACGTATCGATCACCGGCAGATCGTATTTGCGGCAGAAATCAAGGTCGCGTTGGTCATGGGCCGGGCAGGCGAAGATCGCGCCGGTGCCGTAATCCATCAGGATGAAATTGGCGATCCAGACCGGCAGTTCCCAGTTCGGGTCCAACGGGTGCTTGACGCGGATGCCGGTGTCGAAACCCAGCTTTTCGCCAGTTTCGATGGCCTCTTCCGTGGTGCCGCCCTTGCGGCATTCGGCAACGAATTCAGCGACCTCCGGGTTCTCGGCCTCAAGCTGTTTGGCGATCGGGTGATCGGGCGAGATCCCCACGAAGGATGCGCCCAGCAGCGTGTCGGGGCGCGTCGTGTAGACAGTGATCGGTTCCCCACCATCGGTGCGCTCGAACCCGAATTGCAGGCCGCGCGACTTGCCGATCCAGTTTTCCTGCATCAGTCGAACCTTGGCGGGCCAGTTTTCCAGCGTGTCCAGAGCGTTCAGCAGTTCTTCGGAATAATCCGAGATCTTGAAGAACCACTGCGTCAGCTCGCGCCGCTCAACCAACGCGCCCGAGCGCCAGCCGCGCCCATTTTCCACCTGTTCATTGGCCAGAACGGTCATGTCGACCGGATCCCAGTTGACCACGGCATTCTTGCGATAGACCAGCCCGGCCTCGAGCATGTCGAGGAACAGCGCCTGCTGCTGGCCATAGTATTCCGGATCACATGTGGCGAATTCACGGGACCAGTCGATCGACAGGCCCAGTGGCTTCATCTGGGCGCGCATGTCGGCGATATTGCCGTAAGTCCACTCTTTGGGGTGGCCGCCGATCGCCATGGCAGCGTTTTCCGCCGGCATCCCGAACGCGTCCCAGCCCATGGGGTGCAGAACATTGTGCCCGGTGGCCAGCTTGTGCCGCGCGATGACGTCGCCCATCGTATAGTTGCGCACGTGCCCCATATGGATTCGGCCGGACGGGTAGGGGAACATCTCAAGCACATAGTATTTCGGCTTGTCCGCCTTGTGGTTGGCGGTGAAGATTCCTGCCTTGTCCCAGGCCTCTTGCCATTTTGCTTCGATTTCGGTGGCCGAATAGCGCGACATTTTGCGGTCCTTCGTGAATGAAAACGCCGGGTAGGAACCCGGCGTGGTATTAGTGTGATTTTCGGCGGAGTGCTAGAACTTGTTGTCCGCGATGCGCAGCTGACGCGCGCGGGACAGAATCGCATCCTCTACAGCACGGGTTGTTGCCGCGCTTACCGGGGCGCCGCCGCTGGATTGCAGGGCAACGGACAAAGACCGGGCCGCAAGCGCCGGATCACTGATGTGTACGGTCGCCCTGTATGACCGTCCTCCGCCCGGAGGAGTGCCGTAACCCGTTACGATCACTCCGGTAAACGGATCGACCTCCTGCACAGGCAGGAAATTCAATATGTCCAGAGAAGCTGCCCACAAGTACCGGTTTACATTGGTGGTCTGCTCGGCCGTGCTGCGGTCGAAAATGTCCCACAGCGTCGAACGTTCAGGATCGTTCAACTCGCGTTCATCGGAATTACCGCTGGCGGGATTGGGGGAATATGTCGAAGTGCTTCGATTCTGCCCGCATGCCGCAATAGTGGTGGTCAGCATGATTAATCCCAAAATCGTAGGCAGGCGCATTGTCAGCAGGTCCTGTTTTCACTTGTTGTGCAGTATTCAGGGCATACTCCTAGCCAAGGACCCTCGCTGCAACAAGCCTATTCTTCTGAAATGTAAGCGTGTCAGCCTGATCCGGGCAAAAACGAACTGTGGCATCCTTGCACCAATCTGACCCCAATGACGTGACCGGGTTTATGCCAAGCTTGCGCAATGGGGGCAAAAAGAGCGAAACGGTGTCCGTGCTGAGACATATGCCGAGGCATGTGTCGAGTAGATAACTCTTTTGAATGAAACCGAGGGAAACAAGATGAAAAAAGTTCTCTTCGCATCGACGGCGCTGATCGCGACCGCAGGCGTTGCAGCAGCTGAAGTTAACTTCAGCGGTTACGGCCGTTTTGGTATTGGCTACGTTGAAGACCGTACCGCAACCACAACCGTGAACGGACCTGGCGCAGACGGCCTGATGGGCACAGCCGATGACGTCTCCGCAACTTCGACCGCACAGTCTGACGACGCTATCCTGGTCTCGCGCTTCCGTCTGAACATCGACGGCATCGTAGAAACCGACGGCGGCGTTCGCTTTGAAGGTCGTGTTCGTCTGCAAGCTGACGAAGACGCCAGCACCGGTGAAGCAAACTCGGCCGGCCTTAACGGCGCACGCTTCTCGGTCATCTACGGCGGTCTGCGTGTTGACGCGGGCAACGTCGCAGGTTCGTTTGACAACCTGGCAAACTACTACGGCAACGAAGTTGGTCTGGAACTGTTCGCAGGTCAGTACTCGGGCGTTGACTATAGCTTCCTGGCTTACTCGTCGACCGGTTCGGGCGCGAACGCTGTGTTCTTCCAGTATTCGGTTGGTGACTTCTCGTTTGGTGCATCTTATGACCAAGCGCAGGTTACAACTGTTGCAGCTGGTGGTACCACTTCGACCACCGTTGACGCAGACCGCTGGGACATCAGCGCAACCTACACCTTCAACAACATCACAGCCGCTCTGGCCTATGGTCAGACCGACGGTGGCGCAGGCAGCGATCCGAGCCTGACCGTTCTGACTCTGGGTGGCGAATGGGGTGATTTCTCGGGTACTCTGTTCGTTGCAGACGACAAAACCCGAGTCGCAGCAACTGACGGCACCGCATGGGGTCTGTCGGCTGCCTACAACCTGGGCGCTGCAACCACCCTGCTGTTCACCTACGGTGACGGTAACGCCTCTGCTGACACTCAGCAGGTTGCTATCGGTGCGATCTACGACCTGGGTGGCGGTGCATCGCTGCGCGGTGGTATCGGCCGTGACGATTGTGACAGCTGCGCAAGCGACACAATCCGTGCCGACTTCGGTGCTCAGTTCAACTTCTAAGCTGATCTGAACCGTACAGTTTAAGGGCGGGTCTTCGGACTCGCCCTTTTCTTTTGTGCCGACTTGGTGTTTTTCTGCGCCAAAGACAGATTGAGGGCCGCATGTCGTTGCAAGAAATCACCGCACGTATCGCCAAAGCCGAAGCCAAAGCTCAACGACAGGCCGGTTCGGTCAAATTGATTGCCGTGTCCAAGGTGCAGCCCAACGAACGGGTTCAGGCGGTGCTGGAGCAGGGCCACAGGTGTTTTGGTGAGAATCGCGTACAGGAGGCGGCCAGCAAATGGCCCGCTTTCAAAGAGCAATTCGATGCCGTCGATCTGCATCTCATCGGCCCGTTGCAGACCAACAAAGCCAGGCAGGCGATGGAACTGTGTGATGCGATCCATTCGGTCGATCGCCCCAAACTGGCCAAAACCCTGGCGCGGCTGGCGCAAGAGTTGGGATACTGCCCCGACTTGTTCATTCAGGTCAATACGGGTGAAGAAGCGCAGAAGGCCGGCGTTCTTCCCGCGGACGCGGACGGGTTCATCGCGGAATGCCAGTCTTTGGACCTTCCGGTGCGCGGGTTGATGTGCATCCCGCCGGTCGATGAAGAACCCACACTTCATTTCGCACTTTTGGCCAAGATCGCCGCACGCAACGGGCTTGAGGGGTTGTCGATGGGTATGAGCGGTGATTTCGAGCAGGCCATCGCCTTGGGCGCGACCCATGTCCGCGTCGGGTCGGCCATTTTCGGCGAGCGGGTCAAACCTCTGGGATGATCAGGCGCGTTCCAGGAGAGATTCGCCCTGCAATCCAGTGCAAATGGTCCCGACGGAAGGCGATGCAACCTTCGGTCGGGTAGCCGGGCCTGCGCCACTGGTGCAGAAAAATCGCCGATCCCCTGCCGGGAACCGCATTCGGCCAGTTCCAGTCGGTCAACAGGACCAGATCGTAAAGCGGATCAGCCCGGCGCAGTTTTTCATGACTGAACGCATAAGGGGCGGGCACCATGTGATTGTAGCGGCTGTCCTCGACGTCATCCGACCACAAGTCCCGCGGCCCAATCGGGATCGCCCAGAAGTTGGGGGCGACCAGCCGGTCGGGCCGGTAAAGCATGCCGACGATTCGATGGCATCCGGTAGGTGTCGCACCATCGCCCTCGTGTTTCGTGTTGCTCAATCCGCCTTTGCCAATGGAACACGGAAACGTTCTGCCCAGAAACCGAACGCCGTTCGGGGTCAGAACCAAATCACTTGGGGTCACAGCAAGTGCCCGGATTTCGCGGCTTTCGTGGCCAGGTATCCCCGGTTATGCGCGGTTTCGCCCACTTTCAAAGGAACGCGCTCGGTCACGGCGATACCCGTGCGTTCCATCATCGAGATCTTGGCGGGGTTGTTGGTCAGCAGGCGCACCGAATTGAAACCCAGCGATTTCAGGATATCCGACCCGAGTCGGAAATCGCGCTCATCATCCTCGAAACCCAGCCTGTGGTTTGCTTCTACCGTGTCAAAGCCCTGATCTTGAAGAAAATAGGCGCGCATCTTGTTGGCCAGCCCGATACCACGCCCTTCCTGGTTCAGATACAGAAGAACGCCAGCCCCTTCGGCCCCCATTTGTGCCAGCGCGCCGCGCAGTTGCGGACCGCAGTCGCATTTCAGGCTGCCCATCAGATCGCCCGTGAAACAGGCGGAATGCAACCGGGCCAGAACCGGCTTGTCCCGATCCGGGCGGCCGATTTCGACCGCGTAATGTTCTTCTCCGCCATCTTCGGGGCGAAATACATGCAGGCGACCGGCCTCGGAGACTTCCATCGGAAGACGCGCGGCGACCACCTCATGCAAGGCGCTGCGGTCCGCCAGATGCGGCGCGGCGCGTGTGTGATCAATGCAGGTCAGGCCATGCGAAGCGGCCAAGGCCCGACCGTCTTCGACCGGCACGACGACCGCAGCAGGAAGAATGCGAGCCGACTTGGCCAACGCAATCGCTATGCGGTGCAAATTGGCGTTACCGTGGCGCTCGGTCATAAGCGGCCCTTTCATCGGAGCGTTCAGATCGTCCGAGGGATCGGCAACCGCCTGCACCCATGTGATGTCTGCATCGGCGGGAATCGAAACCCGCGCGAGATCACCGTCATAGGCCCGCGCTTTAAGAGTTTCAGCCCGCCGTCCGGTAATGGCCACCACCGGTTCCCCAAGCTTTTTCAGATCAGCCAGGCGCTGTGGGCTGAGTGTTTCAGCAGAGATCGCCACAACGCTAAAGCCACTGTCATCGGTCAGCACCACAGGAACGCCCATGCGCAGATCGGCCCGGGCCCGGGCAAGAAGTTCGGTGATATCGGGGATGAGGCTCATCTATGTTACCCTATAACGCTCAGCCCTTCTCCTAGCTGTTTCGAAAGGAAATGTGAAACATTTCTGCCAACTCTGACACGAAGGCGTGAAACCGTTGCAGCAAATCTTGTTGATTGCATATTCCGCGCGCAAGTGATGGAAAAGCGTTTGGAGGATCGGGAAATGGCTCAACTCAAGAAAATCCTGTTGGTGGACGATGACGAGGATCTGCGCGAGGCGCTCAGCGAGCAACTTGTCATGACCGAAGACTTTGACGTTTTCGAAGCGTCAGACGGCCAGTCCGCGATGGAGCGCGCACGCGAAGCGATCTATGATCTGGTTATTCTTGATGTGGGTTTGCCGGATACCGACGGGCGGGAACTGTGCCGCCTGATGCGCAAACAGGGCGTCAAAAGCCCGATTCTGATGCTGACCGGTCATGACAGCGATGCCGATACGATCCTGGGCCTGGACGCCGGCGCGAATGACTATGTTTCCAAACCGTTCAAATTTCCGGTATTGCTGGCCCGGATCCGCGCTCAGCTGCGGCAGCACGAACAATCCGAGGACGCAGTATTTGTTCTTGGCCCCTATACGTTTAAGCCGGCGATGAAGATGCTGATCACGGAAGAAGACCGCAAGATCCGTCTGACCGAGAAGGAAACCAACATCCTCAAGTTCCTGTACCGATCAACCGACGGTGTCGTGGCACGGGATGTGCTGTTGCACGAAGTGTGGGGATACAATGCCGGGGTCACGACCCACACGCTGGAAACCCACATCTATCGTCTGCGTCAGAAGATCGAGCCCGATCCGTCCAATGCGCGCCTTTTGGTCACAGAATCGGGTGGATATAGGCTCGTGTCTTAACTGGTTGTGGATTGATGTGGATCAAAGTGATACTCTGCACTCATAATTAGGTTACTCCCAACCCGTGCATGTCCGGGTTATGACATGTACCTCCCTGTTGGACTGCCGGGCCGAATGGCCCGGCTTTTTTTCGCTGCTGAGGGGCGGTTTCCACACAAGGCAGACAGCAGCACTGACCGGTATTCGACCAATGGTGGAGGTGAGTTCTGCCGCGGTTCACCCTTCCGCCGGGGCAACGGCGCGCTGGTAAAGGTGCCACGTGGTGTGGCCTAAGATCGGAAGGGTAAAGATCAGGCCCAGAAACGCCGGAACCAGCGACAGCAGTATGGTGACCGAGATGATCGCCGCCCAGCCGAGCATGACCGCCGGGCTTTCGGATACGACGCGCAATGAGGTCAACATGGCAGAGATGAAGTTGGTGTCCCGGTCTAGCAGCAAGGGCATGGCGACGACGGTCACCGAAAACAGTACGGCTGACAGGAACGCGCCGACACAGGTGCCTACGGCAAGGAAGATCCAACCCTGCGGCGTAAAGAAAACGGTGTTCAAAAACCCGTCGAAGTCCGAGAAGGATGCGTTCTGGAGGATGATCGCCAGCCAAAGCCGGACCTGGTAGATCCACACCCAGAAAATGAAAAGTGTGACAAAGGCCATCCAGCCCAATTCGCGTTTGCGTTGATTGGCCATGACGCTGAGGATTTCAGCCCAGCCAAAGCTTTCGCCTTTCTGCAAGCGGCGCGACATTTCATAAAGCCCGGCGGCGGCGAAAGGCGCGACCAGCGGAAAACCGACAATGGCGGGAATGATCATCCAGATCTGGCCAAGCCAGATCAGAGCCCAAACCAGCAGAATTCCGAATACTGCATAGAACAGACCGAAAAAGCCGCTCAGGACAGGGCGGGCCAGAAAGTCGGAAAACCCGGCTTTCAGCGACGCCCTGATGTCATCCGTCGTGATCTTGTTGACCTGCGGCATGTCCCGCTGCTGAGGCGTCAGATTCTCCGGTGGCGTGGAACCTGCGGTCTCGGATGCCATGACACACTCCTCCCAAAGCATGGTGCCGGGCCGGTCTGTTCGCGAACAGACCCAGCGGTGAAACAGACATTCCTCATTCGCAGACAAGTCTGCATCAGGCGAGATATCAGGGCAAGGGAAAGCATGAATGTGACGCCCGCCTAACTGCCGGCCTGTGGTCCTGGCATCGGGCCGCCTTTTCTCGTGGCAACTGGCGTTGTGCCACGCTAACCTGCGCCAATCGCGACAAAGGAATCCCCGACATGCCTTTCACCCTTGCCACATGGAACATCAATTCTGTTCGCCTGCGCGAGCCTATCGTGCTGAAATTGCTGCAAGAAGAAGCCCCTGATGTATTGTGCCTGCAAGAGTGTAAATCACCGGTTGAGAAAATCCCGACTGAAGGGTTTTCCGAGCTGGGCTACACCCACATGATCGCGCGCGGGCAGAAGGGGTATAACGGCGTCGCCATCCTGTCGCGCCTGCCGATGGAAGAGGTGGGCGACAAGGATTTCGCGGGTCTCGGACATGCCCGCCATATTGCCGGGCGGTTGGAAAATGGTGTCACGATCCACAATTTCTATGTCCCGGCGGGCGGCGACGTGCCGGACCGGGAGGTGAATGAGAAATTCGGCCAGAAGCTCGACTATCTCACTGATATGCGCGATTGGTTCCGTGCGGAAAAGCCGGCTAAATCCATCCTTGTCGGCGACCTGAACATCGCTCCGCGTGAGGATGATGTGTGGTCACACAAACAACTGCTGAAGGTCGTCTCGCACACGCCCATCGAGGTCGAGCATCTGGCCGAGACACAGGAAGCAGGTGGCTGGGTCGATATCACCCGTCAGGACATCCCGGAAGGGCAGCTTTACAGCTGGTGGTCCTATCGCGCCCGGGATTGGGATGCGGCGGACAAGGGGCGCCGGCTGGACCATATCTGGGCCACGGCCGATATCTCGAACGCGGGCCATTCCAGCCGTATTCTGCGAGACGCCCGTGGGTGGGAAAAACCAAGCGATCACGCTCCGGTCTTTGCCAGTTTCGACGTCTGATCCGCAACTCAGCACTTGGTTTCCGCGGCAAGCGGCTGCATATAGGGCGCAAGTTCGAACGAAAGAGTGATTGCCATGGACCTTCTGAACGGCGGAAACGCCCCAGCAACCGATCTGATCAAAGACGGGACCGAGGCCACTTTCATGGCCGATGTGGTGGAAACCTCGCAGGAAACACCTGTGATCGTCGATTTCTGGGCACCTTGGTGTGGCCCGTGCAAAACCCTTGGGCCGATGCTGGAAGAGGCTGTGACAGCCGCGAAAGGCGCGGTGAAGATGGTCAAGATCAATGTGGATGAGGCACAGACAATTGCCGCGCAAATGCGCATCCAGTCGATCCCGACCGTCTATGCCTTTTTCAAGGGCCAGCCTGTGGACGGGTTTCAAGGCGCGTTGCCGGGATCCGAGATCAAGGCTTTCGTCGACCGTGTGATCGAAGCCGCAGGGGGGGAAAGCCCGGGGGGCCAACTGGATGATGCCGTGCAGGCTGCTGAGGAAATGCTTGCCGAAGGCGCGGCTGCGGACGCGGCTCAGACCTTTGCCGCAATTCTCGGTGAAGATCCGAACCACGCCGCGGCGTACGGTGGGCTGGTGCGGGCGCATATCGCCACCTGTGATCTGGAGCAGGCAGAAGCGATCCTGAACGGCGCTCCGGCCGAGATCTCCACATCGGCCGAGCTGGAGGCCGCACATGCGCAGCTGGAGCTTGCAAAGCAGGCAGCAGATGCCGGCCCCGTCGCCGAGCTGACGGCGGCTGTCGAGGCGGATCCGGACAACCATCAAGCCCGCTTTGATCTGGCGCAGGCGCTGCATGCGAACGGCAATGTGGAAGAAGCCGTGGCACAATTGCTGGAACTGTTCCGCCGGGATCGTGAATGGAATGAAGGCGCAGCCAAGACACAGCTTTTCACCATCTTCGATGCGCTCAAGTCCAATGACCCGATTGTTCTGAACGGACGTCGCAAACTCAGTTCGATGATATTTGCCTAATCTCTCATCAGAGCTAGACTCGGATACATGATGCATCCCGCCGACCTGCCGGAAACGGTATCAGTTTTTCCCTTGCCCGGGGCGCTGCTGCTCCCGCGTTCGCGCTTGCCGCTTCACATATTCGAGCCGCGCTATCTTCAGATGCTGGACGACGCGTTGAAAACCAAGGAACGGTTGATCGCAATGGTTCAGCCGAATCCTTCGGTCAATGACGACGACAAGCTGCACCGTATTGGATGCGCAGGGCGGGTGACGCAGTTTTCGGAAACCGAAGATGGCCGGTACCTGATCACGTTGACCGGCATATCCCGGTTCAGGGTCATGTCAGAGCTGGATTCGTTCACGCCCTACCGGAGGTGCGCGGTCTCGTGGGACGGGTTCGACCGTGATCTGGGAAAGGCCGAGAAAGACAACGGGTTTGACCGCAACGCGTTCCTGACACTGTTGGAGCGTTTCTTTTCATCCCGTCAATTGTCCACCGACTGGGATTCGCTCAAGGACGCAGAGGATGAGCTTTTGGTGAATTCCCTGTCGATGCTTCTGGATTTCGACCCCGAGGACAAACAGGCCCTGCTGGAAGCCCCCTGCCTGCGCACCCGGCGCGAAACGTTGGTGACGCTGATTGAATTCGCCTTGCGCGGCGGATCAAACGAGGAAAAACTGCAATGACCGATCCTGAACACGCCTTTGATCGCCACATGCTCGAGGCGATGATCTGCCCTCAGACGCATACGACCCTGCACTATGACGCCGAAAAGCGAGAGCTTGTTTCAAAAGCGGCGGGTTTGGCTTTTCCCATCCGCAACGGCATTCCGGTCATGCTGGTCGATGAGGCCCGGCAGCTGGATTAAATCGGGCGCCCTTGCAACAGCTTGGGCAGATCCCCGGTCAGCCCGGCCGCTTCGCGAACGAAACCGCGACGGAGGCCGGGCAAAGCGCCGACAACCCCCATGCCAATGTCACGCCCAAGCCGCAGCAGCGGGTTGTCGTTGGAAAACAGCTTGTTGAAGATATCCGTCGCCATCGCCAGCGAGGCCGTGTCGAAACGGCGCCATTCCTGATAGCGCTCCAGTACCATCAACGAGCCGATATCCTCGCCGCGCCGTCCCGCCAAAGTCAGAACCTCAGCCAGAGCGCCGACATCGCGCAGGCCAGCGTTCAGGCCCTGACCGGCAATGGGGTGCATTCCGTGCGCGGCATCCCCGACTAGCGCCATGCGATCATTGATGAAGGAATTGGCGATGGTCAGGTTCAGCGGATAAGTGAAACGATCACCCGCCAGACTGATTTCACCAAGAAAATCGCCAAATCGCGGGCGTAGCACTTGCACGTAGTCATCCTCGGGCAGGGCGTTGATGTGCTGTGCGGTGTCGGTGCGTTCGCTCCAGACGATGGAACTGCGATTGCCAGTCAACGGCAGAATCGCCAGCGGACCGGGTGGCATGAAAAACTGATGCGCAATGCCATTATGCGGCAGCTCATGTTCGATGGCGCAGACCAATGCCGTCTGGCCGTAATCCCAACCGGTGCGTTTGATGCCGGCCCGCGACGCGGTTCCGCTGCGGCGACCGTCACAGCCAACCAGCAGGCTGCCGCCCAGGGTTGTGCCGTCATCCAACGTCACGGTCACGCTGGCCGCGTCGGCCTGTTGCGAAACGACGGATTTGCCGCTTACCTGGGTGATGCGCGGTTCTTCGGCCATCGCGTCCAGAAAAGCACGGCGCAGGTGGCGATCCTCGACCATATATCCCATCGGGCCTTCTTCGATTTCGGCATGGTCGAAATGCATGAAAAAAGGCGATGGCCCCGTTCCGGCATGTCCATCTGTGACCTTGATTTCCAGCATCGGTTGGGCGTGCTGCGCGACGCGGTCCCAAATGCCGATGGCATCCAACAAACGCTGTGAGGCCAGAGCCAGCGCATAGGCGCGCCCGTCGAATGCCGCGTTTCTGCGCACCTTTTCGACCAACGCATCGATCACCGTGACCGAATGACCGGTTTGTGCCAGTGCCAGCGCCAAAGCCGGGCCGTTCAACCCGCCGCCCACGATCAGAATGTCAGAAGCCTGTGTCATGCCCTGCAATATGCGCGCCCTTTCGGGATTGTCCATGTGCAGTCCTGTCGCTACCGTCACCCAAAGACGAAAAACCGGGAGGGATGAGATGCAGGATTGGTTGACAATGACCGCGTGTGATTTGGGCCGTGGCATTGGCATGGGTCAGATCGATCCGGTCGAACTGACGGAAACCTACCTGTCCGCTATTGACGCTCATCCGCATCGGGACCGCATCTATGCCCGCATTACCCATGACCGCGCCCGGGCTGAGGCTGAAGCCGCTCGGCAACGCGCGCAACTGGGCCTGCGCCGGTCGCTGCTGGATGGCGTCCCGATCAGTTGGAAAGACCTGTTCGACACCGCCGGCACCGTGACCGAGGCGGGTTCGGCTCTGCTGAAGGATCGCGTGCCGGATGCGGATGCGCTGGTGCTGCGCAATGCCACTCAGATGGGCACCGTTTGCCTGGGTAAAACACATATGAGCGAGTTGGCCTTTTCCGGCCTTGGGTTGAATCCGATCACCGAAACCCCGCCCTGCATTCATGACGAGGCGGCAGTGCCCGGGGGGTCGTCTTCGGGGGCTGCGGCCTCGGTCGCGTGGGGGTTGGCGGCGTGTGGCATCGGCTCGGACACGGGTGGTTCGGTGCGTATCCCGGCGGCTTGGAATGATCTGGTGGGGCTGAAAACCACTGCGGGGCGGCTCAGCCTGGAGGGTGTGGTGCCGCTGTGCCTGCGTTTCGACACGGTTGGACCTGTGGCGCGTTCGGTCGAGGACGCGGCGCATGTGCTGGCTCTGCTCGAGGGGGGAACACCTGCTGATCTGCGTGGCGCTTCGCTGAAAGGACGCCGTTTTGCCGAATTGCAGAACATTGCCAAGGACGACCTGCGCGACACACCGCGCAAGGCATATGACGAAGCCGTTGCCCAACTTGCCGACGCGGGGGCCGAGATCGTGCCGTTGGAAGTTCCCGAGTTGAACGAGGCCATGACGTTGACCAGCATCGTATACACGACCGAGGCCTATGGGCTGTGGCGCGATGTCATCGAAGCCAAGCCCGAGGCAATGTATCCCGAGATTCTCGAACGCTTCCGCATTGGCATGGGCTATTCGGGCCCCGACTATGTGGCGGCCTGGGCCAAACTCAAGGCATGCCGCAGCGCCTGGGACGTGGCGACCGCCGGGTTTGATGCGGTTCTGGCGCCGACAGCGCCGATTTTGCCGCCCAATCTGGAGCGCTTGCTCAGCGATCACGACTATTACGTAACCGAGAATCTTCTGGCCTTGCGGAACACGCGGATTGGCAATCTGATGGGGCTGGCGGCGCTGAGCCTGCCCACCGGAACGCCCGGCTGCGGGTTGATGATGCTGGGCTATCCCGGCTCGGAAGAGGCGTTGTTGCGGCTGGGTTCGGCAGCGGAAACGGTGCTGGCCTGAATGCCACAATCCCCTGATTCGGAACCTCTTTGTCTGGACGAAGAGGCACACGGACTGTAATCTGCCAAAAAAACGGGGCGCCAATGACCCCGATATTGAGGCAGTACCATGGTTTTCCCCGAGCGGTTTTCGAACCTACCGGCTTATGCATTCCCGCGTCTGCGCGCCCTGTTGAATCACCATCAGCCGGGCGGTGATGTCGTTCACATGACCATTGGTGCACCGACACATGATTTTCCGGCTTGGGTGACGGATGTCATCATGGAAAACGCCGCCGGGTTCCAGGGATATCCCCCGAACGAAGGGTCGGATGACCTGCGCACGGCGATTACGGATTGGATCAAGCGGCGATATGGGGTTCAGATGGACCCTGATGCCAACGTGATGGCGCTGAACGGCACGCGCGAGGGGCTATACAACGCCGCCATGGCTTTGTGCCCGGAACAGAAGAACGGTCAGCAGCCGATCATCCTGTGCCCGAACCCGTTTTATCAGGTCTACATGGTCGCCTCGCTGTCGGTGGGCGCGCAGCCTTGTTTTGTGCCCGCCACCGCCGCGACGGGCCATCTGCCGGACTATGCCGGCCTGCCTGCGGACGTGCTGAACCGCACCGCCGTGGCCTATATCTGTTCACCCGCCAATCCGCAGGGGGCCGTTGCCTCGCGCGAGTATTGGGCCGACCTGATCCGCCTGGCCGAGCGGTACGATTTCCGTATTTTTGCGGATGAGTGTTACTCCGAGATTTACCGTGAAGAAGCCCCGACAGGTGTTCTGACTGTCGCGCAGGAGCTGGGCGCTGATCCTGAACGGATCACGCTGTTCAACTCACTTTCCAAACGTTCGAATCTGGCCGGTTTGCGGTCGGGGCTTATCGCCGGTGGCCCAAAGACGATCAAACAGGTAAAGCAGTTGCGCACCTATGCCGGGTCGCCTCTGCCTCTGCCCTTGCAAGCTGCCGCGGCAAAGGTTTGGGCGGATGAGGAACACGTTCGCGAAAACCGCGCGCTGTATCAGGAAAAGTACGCCATTGCGGATGAGGTATTCGCAGGCGTGCAGGGCTATATGGCGCCCGAGGCCGGTTTCTTTCTGTGGCTGCCGGTCGAGAATGGTGAAGACACCGCATTGAAAGTCTGGACGGAAACCGGTGTCCGGGTCCTGCCGGGCGCATATCTTTCACAAGGCGATCCGGGAAAGAACCCGGGCGAAGGATTTATTCGGGCTGCATTGGTGGCCCCAAAAACAGAGTTGCAGCGTGGTCTGATCACACTCCGCGACTGCATCTATTCGTGAGGTACGAGGGCAAAATGGCATCATATAACGCGCGCAACCGCGATCCATTGCTGGACAGCACAACGCAGGCAGCCCTTGAGCGACGCAGCAAGGAGTTGATTGGCATCGCCCTGATCCTGTTGGGTTTGGCTGCGGCCGCGATGATCTGGTCCTACACGCCCGATGATCCAAACTGGATGGTGTCCACCGACGCGCCGGTGCAAAACTGGATGGGGCGGATTGGGGCCTCGATCGCCGCACCCTTGTTCATGATCGTCGGCTGGGGAAGCTGGGGCATCGCATTGGTTCTGATCGGTTGGGGTTTTCGGTTTGCGGGCCATTTCGGGGAAGATCGCGCCATTGCGCGTCTGATTTTTGCGCCGATCTGGATCGCCGTCGTCTCGGTGTATGCCGCAACCCTCGTTCCTGATGCAGACTGGCGCGCGACCCACAGCTATGGTCTGGGCGGTTTGTTCGGCGATACGGTCATGGGCGCGTTGTTGACGCTGTTGCCGATTTCGTCACATTTTCTGGTGAAGCTGATGTCGCTGGCCATGGCGGTCGGGATGATTGCGCTGGGTATTTTTGTGCTGGGTTTCACCAAAACCGATGTCAAGCGGGGTTTCCGGGCCTTCTTGCTGGGGCTTGTGATGGCATATGATATGCTGATGACCCTGATGGGCCGTGGTGCAGCCTCGGCTGCGCAGGCGGCACGAGATCGTCGCGCGCAATGGGAAGAGCGCAAACTTGCGCGAACCGCAGGGGCCGAGGCCGTGTTCGAGGATGATCTGGCTTATACCGATCCAATCTTTGAAGAACCTGAACCGGAAAGTCCCGAACCTCCGGTCAAGTCCGGTCTGTTGGCGCGTATGCCGTCACTCATCAGGCGCCCCGATCCCATGCCCGAGCCAGAGCTGGTCGATCCGGAACCAATCGCGGGTTTCGACGAAATGCCGGGTGAAGATCGCATCCGTTCGAAAATCTCGGCCGCTGTGCGCAATCGAAAAGTGGCCACCGGTGAGTTGACACCCGAACCCGACCCGAACCTTCCGCTGACCAAGGGCCGTGGCCGTCGCCCGGGCCCGCTGATCCTGAACGCAAGCCAGCCGGATGGCCTGCCAATGGAACCGCCGGTGACAGCAGCAGGACTGCCGCCCGAGCCGCCCGTAACAGCGGGTGACATGCCAGACTGGCAAGAATCCACGCCGTTTGAAAATGCGCCCGAACCCATGCGGAACCACTATGCACCCGAGCCGGATCTGGAGGACGAGGTATTCGAGGATGTCGAAGAAGCTGTTTTGCAACGACGGCCGGCGATGAAAATCCCGGTAGCCGAACCGCGCAAGCCCGTGGTCGCGCAACCGGTACGCCGCACACCGCAACCGTCTCGCCGCGCACAGGCCGAGGCACAGCCTGCACTATCCTTTGAAGAGCGGCACTCGGACTTCGAATTGCCACCCCTGGGCCTTTTGTCGAATCCGGCCAGCATTCAGCGCCACCATCTGAGTGATGAAGCCTTGGAAGAAAACGCGCGGATGTTGGAAAACGTGCTGGATGATTACGGCGTGAAGGGTGAGATCGTCAGCGTTCGCCCCGGCCCGGTCGTCACCATGTACGAACTGGAGCCCGCTCCGGGGCTGAAGGCAAGCCGCGTGATCGGCCTGGCCGATGACATCGCGCGTTCGATGTCGGCACTGTCAGCGCGGGTTTCGACCCTTCCGGGCCGTTCGGTGATCGGCATCGAACTGCCGAACGAAAACCGCGAAATGGTGGTTCTGCGCGAAATCCTGGCCAGCCGCGATTTTGGCGATGGCAACCAGGCACTGCCGTTGGCCTTGGGCAAGGATATCGGCGGCGAGTCCGTCGTGGCAAACCTCGCCAAGATGCCTCACCTACTGATTGCTGGTACAACCGGTTCCGGTAAGTCGGTGGCGATCAACACCATGATCCTGTCGCTGCTGTACAAGCTGACGCCGGATGAATGCCGCCTGATCATGATCGACCCGAAGATGCTGGAACTGTCGGTCTATGACGGCATCCCGCATCTGCTCTCACCGGTTGTGACCGACCCGAAAAAAGCGGTGGTCGCCCTGAAATGGGTCGTGGGTGAGATGGAAGATCGCTATCGCAAGATGTCCAAAATGGGTGTCCGCAACATCGCGGGCTATAACGGCCGGGTGAAGGATGCGCTGGCCAAAGGCGAGATGTTCAGCCGCACGGTGCAAACCGGGTTTGACGATGAAACCGGCGAACCCACATTCGAGACGGAAGAATTCGCGCCCGAAGCGATGCCCTATATCGTCGTCATCGTCGATGAGATGGCCGACCTGATGATGGTGGCGGGAAAGGAAATCGAAGCCTGCATCCAGCGTTTGGCGCAGATGGCGCGGGCCTCGGGCATTCACCTGATCATGGCCACACAGCGCCCTTCGGTCGACGTGATCACCGGTACGATCAAGGCGAACTTCCCAACGCGGATTTCCTTCCAGGTGACGTCGAAAGTCGACAGCCGCACCATTCTGGGTGAAATGGGGGCCGAACAGCTGCTGGGGCAGGGCGACATGCTTTACATGGCTGGGGGTGCCAAGATTACCCGCTGCCACGGACCCTTTGTCTCAGATGAAGAGGTCGAGGAAGTCGTCAACCACCTGAAACAGTTCGGTCCGCCGGACTACATTGGCGGTGTCGTCGACGGTCCGGCCGAGGAAAAGGCTGACAATATCGATGCCGTTTTGGGCCTGAACACAGGCGGCAATACGAACGGAGAGGACGCGTTGTACGATCAGGCGGTGGCAATCGTGATCAAGGATCGCAAATGCTCGACCTCGTATATCCAGCGGAAACTTGCCATCGGCTATAACAAGGCGGCGCGCTTGGTTGAGCAAATGGAAGACGAAGGTGTTGTTTCGTCAGCAAATCATGTCGGGAAACGCGAAATCCTCGTCCCCGAGCAATAGGATATTTAATAACAAGGGCAGAAGACCTATCTGTACGGCATGAAACAGATTGCTTTTGCCCTTGCTTTGACACTGGCCGCACCCGCCGCATGGGCGGCGGAGAAGCTGCCGCTCTCGCAGATTTCCAATTACCTGAACGGGTTGAAGACGGTTCAGACGACATTCACCCAGGTGAATGACGATGGCTCGCTGAGCACCGGCAAGCTGTGGATGCAGCGCCCCGGCAAGATGCGGTTTGAATATGACCCGCCCAACAGTGCCGTGGTGCTGGCAAGATCCGGAAGCGTTCAGATCTTTGATCCGAAATCGAACCAGCCGCCCGAGCAATACCCGCTTAAGCGCACGCCGCTGTCCATCGTGCTGGCGCGCAACGTGAACCTGAGCCAGGCGAATATGGTTGTAGGTCACAGCTTTGACGGCACGGCCACCGTCGTCACCGCGCAGGATCCCAAGAACCCCGAAGCGGGCCGGATCGAACTGATGTTCACGGACAATCCGGTCGAGCTGCGCAAGTGGGTGATTCACGACAATGCGGGCAGCCAGACAACGGTATTGCTGGGCGCCATGAATGAAGGCGGTCGCCTTGATCAGAAGCTGTTCTCGGACAAAAAGAGAAGCGGGTCAGGCAATCGCTGACCCGCTTGTATGTGTCAATACCGGCAGTTTGCCAACTGTGCCTGATATAGTTGTGCGCGTGCGTCCACGTCATTGGCAACGTTCAACAACCAGGATTTGCTGTTGTAGCTGCCACGGGCGTACCCTGTGTGACCTTCGTGATAGGCCAGGTATTGATTGCGCGTATCTGCCGGGTGGATACCGTTTCGCTCGTAGCTTTTGTTCATGTACCAGCCGATAAAATCCGAGGCGTCGCGGATGCGATCGCGCTTGGCCCGGCGTTTTCCTGTTTCACGCTGGTACTGTTCCCATGTGCCGTCCAGTGCCTGACCATAGCCGTAAGCGCTGCTTTGACGACCCATCGGGATGACGCCCAATACGTATCTATGCGGAGTGCGCGCATCGTGCCGATAGCGGCTTTCCTGATAGATGGTCGCCATCTGAACGTGAACCGGTACGCCCCATTTGCGCTCGGTGTTCTTGAAGGCTTTGATATAGTCGGGTTTTTCACGCGCAATACTGCACGCATCGTTTAATCTGCTGGGCGGCTGTTTAGAGCCGCCCCCACAGGATGCCAGAAGCAGCACCCCTAGGAGTACGAAAAGAATTCTGCTCATGTGCCTCGTGCCTTTTTTTGTGTATTCTAGCGCAGATTGAGCGCTGAGGAAATCACAATCGCCATAAAATGATAGCCAGAACAGCCGGTAACGCCGCTACGGAAAGCACTGTGGACACCATGACCATGCCGGCGACGGCATCGGAATCGGCCCCGAACCGTTCGGCCAACAGGTAAGAGGTTACGGCAACCGGCGTACAGATTTGAAGAACCAGAACGCCAAATGCGATCGTACCCAAATCAAACCATCCTCCGATTCCCCATCCAAGCGCAAAGCACACCGCCAGTTTCAGCGCTGACAGCCACAGCGCCCGCCCCAGGCTGTGCGAGGTCAGGCGGGCGATTGCCACACCCAACGTGACCAACATCAGCGGGACGGCCATTTGCCCCAAAAGCTCCAGCGTGTTGGTCAGAAATGTCGGCGTCTGCCATCCTTGCCACAAAAACACTGCGCCAAGGATCGTCGCCCAGGCCATTGGTTGGCGCGCAACCTGTCCCCACGCACCTTTCCCGGCGACCAGATAAATCCCGTAAGTGAAAGAAAACAATGCGGTAACTGACAGAAAGACAACAGCATATCCCAGACCAATCTGACCAAAGGCAAAGATACACAGCGGCAGGCCCAGATTTCCGGTATTGCCGAAGATCAAAGGCGACAGATATGTTCGCGGGTCCAGTCTCAGCCCTCGAACGATCAACCAGAACACAACCACCAGCAGCAGATTTGCGACCAGCGTCGCCATCGTGAAGCGCGACAGATCACTGCCCGGGATTTCGGTTTGCATCAGGGCAACAAAGATCAGACTGGGCATTGCCAGCATCGTTGCAAAGCGCGTGACGAATTGCAGGCGGTATTCGAAACCCAGCTTAACCCATGTAAAACCAACAGCCGCCAACAGAAAAACCGGCGCCACGATTTCGAACACTGTCAGTATAAGGTTCACAGACTGTTTCCCTGATTTTCACATCAATGATTGGCTTTTCCGCCCGGAAACGGGTAAAAAAAGCGTTGGGGGCTGATACAATGCTAAAGACACGTGCAAAATACGGCTTGGGCCAGGTGGTTCGTCACAAGAAACACCCTTTTCGAGGGGTGATTTTTGACGTGGATCCCGAGTTTTCGAATACCGAAGAATGGTATCAGGCAATTCCGGAAGACAGCCGCCCAAGGAAAGAGCAACCGTTCTACCATCTGCTGGCCGAGAACGACCAATCCTTCTATGTTGCTTATGTTTCAGAACAAAATCTGGTTGCAGACTATTCAGGCGAACCGGTCGAGCACCCGGATATTCCCAATATGTTCGGACCGTTCGAAGATGGTTCATACCCCCTGCATTTCCACCTGAACTAGCAGAGCCGAACCGGCGGGCGTAGGTCTGCCGCAGATCAGTATCCAAGCGCACAGCCGTCCTTGCGTGGGTCGCTGGCGCCTTCAAAAACGCCGTCGTTTCGGATTCGGATCGCTTGCGCTCCGCCAAGAGGTGTTTCCGGCACTTCAATATTGTGGCCGATATCGGACAATTGTTTCGCGATCGCCTCGCTGTACCCACGTTCCAGTTTCAGAACCGATCCGTCAAAGAAGGCGCGCGGCGCATCGATGCTTTCCTGCAACCCAAGCCCGAAATCGGTAAGATTTGACACGAAACGCGCGTGTCCGGTTGGCTGATAGGCACCGCCCATGACACCAAATGGCATCGTGACCCGACCGTTCTGCGCCAACATTCCCGGAATGATCGTGTGCATCGGGCGTTTGCCGCCGCCCAGTTCGTTGGGGTGGCCGGGTTGCAATGTGAATCCTGCCCCGCGGTTTTGCAGCAATATGCCGTATTCTTCCGACGCGATACCGGATCCAAAGCTGTGAAAGATCGAATAGATCAGCGAAACAGCCATTTGGTCGCGGTCGACGACGGTGATGTAAACCGTGTCCTTGTGAACCGCTTCGGTCAGAGGCGCCGCAGCAGGCATCGCCTTTTGGGGATCGATCAAAGCAGCCAGTCTGGCAGCGATATCCGGATCCAGAAAGCGCTCCACTCTTGCCATGTGGTCGGGATCCGCGATGAACCGGTTTCGAGCGTCATAGGCCAGTTTGGTGGCCTCGGCTTCGATATGAATACGCTCTGCTCCGAATGGATCCATCGAGGCCATGTCAAAATGCTTGAGGATATTCAGCAGCAAAATCGCGGTTGCGCCCTGGCCGTTCGGCGGGTGTTCCACCAGATCCACACCTTTGTAGGCCCCAGGTATCGGCTGCGTTTCAGTACATCTTGTGTGATGAAAATCCTCAGCGGAATGGACACCACCCCTTTCCGAAAGCGCGGTGATCATATCGTCGGCGATTTCACCTGAATAGAACGCGTCGCGCCCGTGGGCCGCGATCTGGCGCAAAACCTCCGCCTGTCCCGGCGCACGGAAAACCTGCCCGATCGACGGGGCTTGCCCGTCAATCAGATAGTGGTCGCGGGCGGCGCCCTGAAGTGTTGCGGCACCCGATTTCCAATCGAAAGCGACCCGAGGAGCCACCGGAACACCCGCTTCAGCATAATGAATCGCCGGTTTCAAAATCGCGCCCAACCCCAGGCGACCCTCGGTCTGGGCCAGGTGGCAGAAGGCATCGACGGCTCCGGGAATGGTCACGGCATCCGGCCCATTCAAAGGTACGGATGACAGGCCCTCATCGCGCAACACCTGGGAGTGCGCGGCAGCCGGCGCGCGACCCGATCCGTTGAGTGCGCGTATCCTGCTTTCGCCGGCGCGATTGAACAGAACGAAGCAATCGCCGCCCAATCCGGTCATCTGAGGTTCGCAAATCCCCAAAAGAACAGCCCCGGCAATCGCGGCATCCATCGCGTTGCCGCCCTGGCCCAAGATATCGATGGCCACTTTGGCCGCCAGCGGATGCGACGTCGCGCACATGCCTTGCGTGGCAAAAACTTCGGATCGGCCCGGATTATGCAGATCACGCATGGCGAATTCTCTCTCGTTGGAACAAGAGAAAGCTATTCACTGATCAGCGATTGTCCAGCGATTTCAGGATGGGAAGTTCCTCGGCGCCATTCACTGGGTGGGGGCTGTGATATGTGGCGCCGAGGGAAGCTATCTGAGCTACGAGTCACTGTATGGCGGCTGTTTGCGGCGCGACAATGTTTCGAAAATGACCTTATTGTGACCAATTATGGTCGATCACCCGTTGGGTTCAAAGTCAAACCGCAGGGACAGACGGTTGCATCCCCCGCGCCGCTCGTACCTGATATCACTGGTGAGGCGATGAATCAGGAACCAGCCGAACCCACCTTCGGGGAGGTCTTGCAGATCCGTTCCAATCGGAGCGGGGGTGCCATCCGGAAGTCGGTATCCAGGCAGCGGGCGCCCCGTATCCGAGATCAAGATGTCCAGAAGATCCCTGTCCAATCTGCAGGTGACCTGAACCTTGGCCGCAGCGATGCCATTGTAAGCGTGTTCCACGACGTTGTTGATGGCTTCAGCCAAAGCAATCTTCACATCACCGGCTTTATGCGGGGGCAATCCCCGTTCCGCCAGACCGACGCTGAGCTTTGCAATGCCCTCGCTGGCCTCTGATTCCGTCGCAGGGAAGGTCAATTCCAGACAGGTCTTGTTTTCAATCGGCTCCACGCCATCTATCCCCTGCTGCCGTCAGGCGTCTGTCTCTGACAACGCGTCATCCAGTGTTTCAAAAAGCCTGAAAACCGTATCCATGCGTGTCAGGCGAAAAACTTTTTCGACCACTGGCTGCAATCCGGCCAGATCAAGCCTCCGGTCCTTGCCCAGCTGTTTCATGGAGGCAACGATTGCACCCAGACCGCTGGAGTCAATGAACTCGACATCGGACAGATCCAGCACAACGCGATGAGCGCTGTCCTCGGTATTGGCGCGCATGTCTTCCTTGAACTGAATGGCCATTGCAGCATCGATCCGGTCGGCATGAACGGTGATGATCTGAGTTTCGCCGGTTGTCTTGCTGGTCAGCCCCATGATCCTGCCGCCTTCCAAACTGAAATTGAGTCGTAGAAATACGCTAGACGGCAATTCTTACCATTCGGTATTCAAGAGCCCGAAAGCAGGAGGAAAACCCGGATGAGAGACGTTGTTATAGCAGGGGCCGCCCGTACACCGATGGGCGGGTTTCAAGGCATGTTTGACGGTGTTGCTGCGGCTGACCTCGGGGGCGAAGCAATCCGCGCGGCTTTGCAGCAGGCAGGGGTGCAGACGGTCGACGAAGTGCTGATGGGCTGCGTTTTGCCGGCGGGGCAGGGCCAGGCACCTGCGCGGCAGGCCGGATTCGCGGCGGGATTGGGCGAAGAGGTTCCCGCCACGACGCTGAACAAAATGTGTGGTTCGGGGATGAAGGCCGCTA
Organism: Ruegeria sp. HKCCD6604; assembly: GCF_013110635.1. Classification (NCBI taxonomy): domain Bacteria; kingdom Pseudomonadati; phylum Pseudomonadota; class Alphaproteobacteria; order Rhodobacterales; family Roseobacteraceae; genus Ruegeria; species Ruegeria sp. HKCCD6604. The sequence goes on from NZ_WVQW01000002.1 coordinate 371,541, forward strand.
TGATGTCCTTTGACCAAATTGCATTGGGTCACGCAGATACGATGGTTGCGGGCGGCATGGAAAGCATGACCAACGCGCCCTATCTTCTTCCAAAGATGCGCGGCGGTGCCCGCATTGGCCACGGCCAGGTGGTTGATCACATGTTCCTCGACGGCCTTGAAGATGCCTATGACAAAGGCCGCCTGATGGGGACTTTCGCCGAAGACTGTGCCGAGGCGTATCAGTTCACCCGTGAAGCACAGGATGAATACGCGCTGCAATCTTTGTCCAACGCGCTGTCTGCGCAGGAAAATGGCGCATTCGATCAGGAAATCACGCCCGTTACCGTCCGGACCCGAAAGGGTGAAACTCTGCTGGAGACAGATGAGCAGCCAAAATCCGCCCGCCCCGAGAAGATCCCGACGCTGAAGCCTGCGTTCCGCAAGGACGGTACGGTGACGGCGGCCAACTCGTCTTCGATTTCGGACGGCGCGGCGGCGCTGGTCCTTGCGTCGGCAGAAACCGCCGAAGCGCAGGGCATGACGGTTCGGGCCCGGATTTTGGGGCATGCGAGTCATGCTCAGGCGCCCGGCCTTTTCACGACGGCTCCGGTTCCGGCGGCGCAGAAGCTCTTGTCACGCATTGGCTGGAGCAAGGATGACGTCGACCTGTGGGAAGTGAACGAGGCCTTCGCGGTTGTTCCGATGGCATTCATGCACGAAATGGGCTTGCCGCGAGACAAGGTGAATGTGAATGGCGGCGCCTGCGCCCTGGGCCATCCCATCGGTGCCTCTGGTGCCCGCATCATCGTTACGTTGTTGAATGCGCTGGAAAAACGTAACCTCAAACGGGGCGTCGCGGCGATCTGCATTGGCGGGGGGGAAGGCACGGCCATTGCCATCGAACGCGTTTGACCCTTCATCTTTTTCCAAATACTCCGGGGGTTCGGGGGCCGTGCCCCCGACCATCCGAAGGGGTTGCAATCAATGACTGCCGATTATGAGACACTTGCCAAAACCATCGCGGCCCTGACCGAAGGCGAAACGGACCAAGTTGCTCTTATGGCCACTGTCGCCTGCGAGGTTCACCATTCCGACGATCGTTTCGACTGGACCGGGTTTTATCGTGTCACCGAACCGGGCGTTCTGAAAATCGGCCCCTATCAGGGTGGGCATGGTTGTTTGGTCATCCCGTTCGAACGGGGCGTCTGCGGTGCAGCCGCAAGAACGGGCGAAACGCAACTGGTGCCGGATGTCGATGCGTTTCCGGGTCACATCGCCTGCGCCAGCTCAACCCGGTCCGAACTGGTTCTGCCCGTGCGGGATTCGTCGGGAAAAGTCATCGCCGTTTTTGACATTGACAGCGACCAGCCGGATGCTTTCACGCAACAGGATGCGCAAAACCTGGAAGACATTCTGACCGCCGTGTTTGCCGGGCACTGACCGTTGCGGTCGTTGCTGATGTGCATCAACCCAAGGGATTCCCGGGCGATCGTACGGCCCGGCTGACTTCGTCTTGCAGGCTTTGAAGCGATCTCCTATCAAAATCCATAGCGAAGTTTCGTTTTGGGGTGTTTCTCAGGGATGCAAGAGTCTGACATCAATCCGACGGTCGCGGATGAAGCGCCTCCAAAAGGGATCAGACGCGCCCATATGGCGACATTCCCGGATCGCATCGGCGTATTGCCCCATTCGGTGGCAAGCATCGCGCATCAAGTCGACAGGGTTTTCATCTGCCTGAACGAATATCAGGAAGTTCCCGATTTTCTGGGCGAGTTCGACAACGTCACCGCCGTGATCCCTGACCGGGATTACAAGGATGTCGGCAAGTTCATTTTCCAGCCGGATCCGGCAGATACCGTTTTTCTGGTCGACGATGATATCGAATATGCGGACAACTATGTCCGTCAGACCATACGCCGGGCGCGGGGCGTCGGACTGGAAAAGCGTGTCTTCGGCTATCATGCCACGACGTTCACAAACCCGACGCCCAGGTCGATACGGCAGCGCACGTTGTTGCGTATGAACCAACGGCTGACCTACTCGACCAGGGTACACCAGTTGGGAACCGGAACCGTCATGGTGTCCGGGTCGATGTTCCCGACACTGGAATACATGGAAGGCAGCGAGAAGTTCGTCGACGTGCGTTTTGCCCGTTACTGTTTCGAAAACGGCATCGAAATGTGGACGCTGCCCAGAAATCGCCGCCGATTTCCCAGCTTGCTTGCCGGGCTTGAGCCGGAAAAGCGCGAAACGATCGCCGACAGTTTCACCCGTCGCTGGCCTCAACATGTGTTGGATGAAGTGAAGGTTTTTGCCGGCCTTCAATTCTAAAGCCGGGCGGGCTTTGCACGATTCAGGCTTTTCCAAAACTATCTCTGTCGCGAAGGGTTTCCCATGTCGCCGCAGCGCGACGGGGGAACGATATGTGCTGTCTTTTTGAAATGAAGCCCTTGTACGGCAAAAACTGAAATCCGGCTGCTGCGCCCCTGCGGTTTTTCTGGTGTTTCAGGGGCCTGTGCGCCTGCTGGTCCTCAATTCTGTCTTTCGCACACGATGAGGATCGACACCCCATTGAAACCGGGCGTGAAAAAACGCTTGGAAATTTCACCGTCTTGCTTCATCGTGAAAAACGAAGGAAGAATTTCATGAGATTCGGAGCGGCCTGTGAACAGCCAAGCCCCCCAAAGCGCGACCCTTGGTGCTGACCTGAGGGCCTTGCGCAAGGCCCGAGGGTTGACCCTGACCGAGATTGCAACTCGGCTGGATCGCTCTGTCGGTTGGTTGAGCCAGGTTGAGCGCGATTTGTCCGAGCCTTCAATCTCGGACCTGCGCCAGATTGCCGAATGCCTCGGCGTGCCCATGTCGATGCTGTTTGCGCATTCCGCTGCCCCCGCAGACGAACAGGGCTACGTTGTGCGCGCCGGGTCGCGTCGCCCGATGGGGTCGGGCGAAGAAGGGCTGATCGAAGAGTTGCTGTCGCCGGATCTGACCGATGATTTCGAAATGGTGCATTCCACTTTCGAGCCACATTCACGGATGCAGACGCCAGCCAATCGCCCGACGCAGGAAGTGGGCTATATGATCTCGGGTCGATTGAACCTGACGATCGGGGCGCGTGAATTCCTGGTGGGGCCTGGTGACAGCTTTCGGATCAAACACGAACCTTATCAATGGGCCAACCCATATGATGAGCCTGCCGTGGCCATCTGGGTCATTGCTCCGCCGGTGTACTGATGTCGTTTGAGGCCTGGACCATATTCGCGCTGTTCTGGGTGGTATTCGTCACCACTCCGGGGCCGAACGCGGTCAACTGCATCTCGAACGGGATGAGCCTGCCATTTCCAAAGGCGATGATGGGTGTATTGGCCATCCTGACACAGGCCAGCATGTTTTTGATCCTGTCCGCGCTGGGCGTCACAGCCCTGATTGCCGCTTCTCCGACCGGTTTCTTCATGGCCAAGCTGGTCGGAGCGGGCTTTCTGATCTGGCTGGGCGTGCGGGGGTGGATGAACGCAACAAAGCCCGCACCGGTTTCAGAGCGCCCGGCCCGGCACGTTTACCTGCACGCGCTGGCAGTGGCCACGATCAACCCCAAAAGTGTCGCCGGATATCTCGCGGCGTTCTCGCAATTCGTTCAGCCCGAGGTTCCGATCTGGCAGCAGATGGTCGTGATCATGCCAACCGCGCTGATCATCACCACGCTCAGCTATACCGGTTTCACCGTGTTGGGCGCCTTGATGGGCAAGGCGGCGCTGGGCGCGGTGTTCAATATCTGGGTGCGCCGGGTGATGGCGGCCTGTTTCATAATTTACGGCGTGTTGTTGGGAACCAGCACAGCGCCTGCGGCAAGGGGGTAGTCTTATGTACAGCGGGTCCTGCCTTTGCGGTTCAGTTGCTTTCACCATCGACGGAGACCTTTCTCCGCCTTCGATCTGCCATTGCGGGCAGTGCCGAAAGCAATCCGGCCATGTCTGGGCCTCGACCACGACCCATCAGGACAACCTGAGTTTCTCGGCCCGCGACACGCTGGAATGGTTCCGGGCGTCAGACATCGCACGGCGCGGGTTTTGCAGCAAATGTGGCTCGTTTCTCTTCTGGCAACATAACCAAGAGGACACGATTTCGATTTCCATGGGCGCATTCGATGCCCCCACGGGCCTAAAGCTCTCGAAGCACATCTTTGTGGCTGACAAGGGCGACTATTACGACATCACGGACGATCTGCCCCAACGGGCACAGTAACAGGGACCAAGACACATGAGTGATTTTCCGACAAAAGCCCGCGTGGTCATCATCGGTGGCGGTGTGGTGGGGGCTTCCTCGCTGTATCATCTGGCCAAGAAAGGCTGGACCGATTGCGTTCTGCTGGAAAAGAACGAACTGACCGCAGGCTCGACCTGGCACGCGGCCGGTAACGTTCCGACCTTTTCGACCTCGTGGGCGATTATGAACATGCAGCGCTATTCGACCGAGCTGTATTCGCGTCTGGGCGAAGAGGTCGACTATCCGATGAACTACCATGTTTCGGGGTCGATCCGTCTGGCGCACAGCAAGGAACGGATGCAGGAGTTCCAGCGGGCCATGTCGATGGGTCGCTATCAGGGAATTCCGATGGAGATGTGGACGCCGGAGCAGGCCAAGGCACGCTACCCTTTCCTGGAAACTCATGATCTTGAGGGAGTCCTGTATGACCCGACCGACGGTGACATCGACCCGGCGCAGCTGACGCAGGCGCTGGCCAAGGGCGCGCGTGACATGGGCCAGAAGATCATTCGGTTCTGCCCTGCCACAGGCGTGAGCCAGCATGACGACGGCACCTGGACCGTCCACACCGAAAAGGGCGATATCGACTGCGACTATGTCGTCAACGCCGCCGGCTACTACGCGCAGCGTGTGGGTGAATGGTTCAAGCCTTATGGTGGTCGCACCGTGCCAGCGATGGTCATGAGCCACCAGTATCTGCTGACTGACGAGATCCCCGAGGTCGAGGCCTGGTCGAAGGAAAACGGTGGCAAGCTGCCGCTGCTGCGCGACGTGGATATCTCCTACTACCTGCGACAGGAAAAGCACGGCTTCAACCTTGGCCCATACGAGCCCAACTGCAAGGGCCACTGGATGACCGAGGACGACCCGATGCCCGAGGATTTCAGCTTCCAGCTGTGGAACGACGATCTGGACCGGATCGAGGACATCGTCACCGACGCGATGGAGCGGGTGCCGCTGATGGCGACCTCGGGCGTGGGCCGCGTGATCAACGGGCCGATCCCTTATGCGCCCGACGGCCTGCCGCTGATTGGCCCGATGCCCGGCGTCAAGAACGCCTTCGAGGCGCATACCTTCACCTTCGGCATCGCCCAGGGCGGCGGCGCTGGCAAGGTGCTGGCCGAATGGATCGTGGATGGCGCCACCGAATGGGATATGTGGGCCGTCGATCCGCGCCGCTATACAGACTACACCGATCAGGACTACTGCAACCAGAAGGGCATGGAGGTCTACGGCAACGAATACGCCATGCACTTCCCGCATCATGAATGGCCCGCCGCGCGCGACAAGAAGCTGTCGCCGGTTCACGCCAAGGTCAAGGAACTGGGCGGCGTCATGGGCGTCTACAACGGCTGGGAGCGCGCCAACTGGTTCGCGCAACCGGGCGATGACACCTCCGAGGAAAGCACCCACACCTGGGGCCGGTCCGGCCCGTGGGAGCAGCGGATCAAGGAAGAATGCGAGGCCGTGCGCGACCATTGCGGCGTGCTCGACCTGCCGGGTTTCTCGCGGTTTGTCGTCAAGGGCGAAGGCGCGGCCGAGGCGCTGCGCGGGCTGGTCACCGGTGGCCTGCCCAAGGTGGGCCGGATCAACCTGGTCTACATCGCCGACGATCGCGGCCGCATCCTGACCGAGATGTCCTGCATGCGCCTGGGTGAGGATGACTTCGTGATGATCACCGCCGCCACCGCGCAATGGCATGACCGCGACATCCTTGTGAACGCGATGCCCGCGGGCGTCACCGTCGAGGACGTGACTACCACCCGCGACACGCTGATCGTGACCGGGCCGAAATCGCGCGAGATCCTGTCGGGCTTGACCGATGCCGACCTTTCGTTGGGCTGGCTGACCCATCAGGCCGCCACCGTGGCCGGACAGCCTGCGCACCTGATCCGCGTGTCCTTCGCCGGTGAACTGGGCTGGGAGGTGCACGCGTTGAACGAGCACATGCCCGCGATCTATGACGCGATCCTTGCCGCCGGGGCCAAGCCGTTTGGCATGTATGCGCTGAACAGCCTGCGCATCGAAAAGGGATACCGCGCGTGGAAGGGCGATCTGAGCACCGACTACTCGCTGCTGGAAGGTGGGCTGGAGCGCTTCGTCAAGTTCGACAAGCCGCAGGACTTCCCGGGCAAGGCCGCGTTGCTGGCCGAAAAGCAGCGTGGAGTGAAGAAGTCTTTCGTTACGCTGGTCGTCGAGGCCGGTGACTGCGATGCGCCTTACATGTCCTGCATCTGGCAGGGCGATCAGATCGTGGGCGAAACCACGTCGGGCGCCTGGGGCTATCGTGTCGGCAAGTCCGTCGCGCTGGGTATGATCAAGTCAGAACTTGCAAACCCAGGTACCGAGCTCGAGGTGGAAATCTACGGCCAGAAGTGCCGCGCCGTGGTACAGGAGGATCAGCCGCTGTGGGATCCCGCAAACGAGCGGCTGCGCGCCTGACAAAAGGAGGCCCATATGCGCCCGCGATATTCCAAGCAGGGACCCGGTGAGGGTCCCAACTATGACTGGGAGAACGACCATACCTTCGTGAAGGTTTCCGGTCAGGACACGGGCGGGGCGTACACCCTGATGGAAGACAACTTGAAGGCCAGCTTCGCGCTTGGCCTTCATCGCCACGACAGCCACGCCGAGACTTTCTATTTTCTCGAGGGCGCCGTGGATTTCTACGTCGACGGAGATTGGCACCTGTGCACGCCGGGCACCACCATGCATGTTCCGCCGGGTGTGCCGCATGCCTGCCGCGTCGCCGACAACAAACCGGCACGAATGCTCATGATCTTTCAACCCTCCGGGTTTGACGGTTTCCTTGCGGAACTGGCAACCATGACCCAGGCAGATTTTGAGGACGAGGCCAAGATGGACGATCTGAATGCCCGCTACGACATCGTGCCGATGGGGCCGGTTCCGCACCATCCCGATGACCAGACCTGAGAAGCCAGCGAAATGAATGCTCCAAAGACGATGTGCGGTGTCTATCTGACCGGTCACGGTAGTCCCGAAGTTCTGGAATGGCGTAAGGATATTCCGGTTCCGGTGCCCGGGCCCGGGCAGGTTCTGGTCCGCGTGGTTGCGGCGGGCGTCAACAATACCGACATCAACACGCGGATCGGATGGTATTCCTCGGACGTCACCGGCGCGACGGACGCGGTTGACCAAGAGGTCGAAGCCGGCGGTTGGGGCGGCGCGCTGTCCTTTCCCCGCATTCAAGGCGGAGATCTTTGCGGCATAGTCGAGCAGATCGGGCCGGGTGCCGGGTTCAAACCGGGGCAACGCGTGACCTGCCCGATCAACCTGCCGCGCCCGCGCCCGGGAAACCCGCAGGGCTTCATTGCGCTGGGTTCCGAAATCGACGGGGCTTTTGCGCAGTACTGCCTGGTTGAAGCCGATGATCTCTATGACGTCAGCGCCTCGCCCCTTTCGGATGTGGAAATCGCCGCCATTCCTTGCGCCTTCGGGACGGCGGAAAACCTGCTGACCCGCGCAGGCGTGACTGCCGGGCACAAGGTGCTGATCACCGGCGCCTCGGGTGGCGTCGGGCTGGCGGCGGTGCAACTGGCCGCCCTGCGCGGGGCGTCGGTTTGGGCTGTAACAGCGGGCACGAAAGCCGAGATCGTGAAATCCCAGGGGGCCGAGAATACGTTTGACCGGAACGACCCGCTTCCGCAGGATATGTTCGATGTGGTGATCGACGTTGTGGGTGGCCCGGCCTGGCCATCGCTGATCCTTTCCCTGAAATCCGGCGGGCACTATGCCGTTTCGGGGGCAATAGCAGGCCCGATTGTCGAAGCTGATCTGCGGGACATATATCTGCGCGACATCACCATACATGGGTGCACGCACCAGGCGCCCGAAGTCTTTGACCGTCTTGTTGAACTGGTGAATACCGGACGGATCAAGCCACTGGTTTCCCGGACCTATCCGTTGAAGGATATTGGTATTGCACAGGCTGATTTTCAGTCAAAGACTCTTCCGGGAAAACTGGTATTGGTGCCCTGAGGAGTAATGACATGGCGGATATCACTCTTTTGGACGGCTCTATCGGGCAGGAACTGGTAAAACGCAGTGGCGACCGGGCGACACCGCTGTGGTCGACGCGCGTGATGATCGATCACCCCGATTTGGTCGCGGAAGTGCACCGCGATTATTTCAGCCGGGGTGCGACGGTCGCGACAACCAATACTTATGCCGTCCATCGCTCTCGTCTGGTGCGGGTGGGGATGGAGGATCATATGCCTACCCTGATCGACACCGCCCTGACACAGGCCGTACGTGCCCGAACGGAAACCGGGGGGCGGATTGCGGGTGCACTGGGGCCATTGCTCGCTTCATATCGCCCCGACCTTAACCCGGACCCTGCGGACGCGGCTGAAAAGTTCGCCGAACTTGTGGCCATGATGGCCGCGCGGGTCGATCTGTTTCTGATCGAGACCGTATCTTCGATACAGGAAGCCGAGGGCGCAATGCGTGGCACGGCCGGATGCGGAAAACCGGTTTGGCTGTCCCTGTCGGTCAATGATGACGATGGCAGCCTTCTCAGGTCCGGCGAAGCGTTGGCGGACATTGCTCCGCTGGTGGAAGAGTTTTCACCCGATGCCGTGTTGATCAACTGTTCCCGCCCCGAGGCGATCCCGGCGGCGCTGGAGGTTCTGTCCGGCGTGAATCGGCCATACGGGGCCTACGCCAATGGTTTCACGCATATTTCGGATGGCTTCCTTCAGGATGCGCCGACCGTGGATGCCCTGCAAGAACGGCATGACCTTGGCCCCGGGCCTTATGCGGATCAGGTGATGCGGTGGATCGATCAGGGGGCAACGATTGTTGGCGGGTGCTGCGAAATCGGGCCGGATCATATCGAAGAACTGGCGAACCGGTTGCGGGCCGCCGGTCATAACATCGTTTGAAGAAAATGGCGGCAGAATCTACTTCGGACGCTCCAAAACAGGCCATCCGGCATTTCGACATCCTTGTCGCGCCGGGTTTCGTGCTGTTGGAGCTGGCGTCGTTGGTAGAGGTATTGAGGCTGGCCAACCGCGTATGCCCAAGCCCTCCGTTCACCTTCACCTATCGCTCGCTCAAAGGTGGCCCGATTGCCAGCAGCAGTAACGCCGTGGTTCAAACAGAAGCGGTGCCGTCACAGCCGAGGGCGGATTACCTGTTCGTAATCGGCAATTCAGACCCGGACCATCCGGATTTGTCGTTGGGGCGGGTGGTGTCGGACTATACCTTCCGGGACGCCAAGGTGTTCCTGCTGGCCGAAGCCGCCAGCCGCTATATCGACGAGCAGGGAACAGCCGACCTGGCAACCCATTGGGAAAACGCATCGTTCCTGCGGGAACGCGGCGCCCGGTTCGAAGCCAAACTGTCGATCGCAACCGAAAAGGGCGCGGTTGTGACATGTGCCGGGATGGAGGCCACGACGGATATCGCCTTGGCGGTGATCGGGCGCCATATCTCGGGGCCTGCGAAGATGACCGTGGCCGACATCATGCTGCATGAGAATATCCGCGATTTCGCTTCGATGCAGCCATTCTCGGGCGCCAAATTGACGGCGACAGGCGATTCGAAGCTGGATCAGTGCATAAAGCTTATGCAGGCCAATATCGAAGACCCCCTGCCGATCAATCAGATCGTCGAATCGCTGCACCTGTCGAACCGGTCCCTCGAGCGTAAGTTCAAAACCTTTTTTGGAACCACTCCCAACGGATTCTACCGGGAAATGCGACTGGCCAAGGCAAATAACCTGTTGCTGAACACCACGATGAGCGTACGCGAAATTGGTTTGGCCTGTGGTTTTCCGAACGGGTTTTCGTCTGTTTACAAAAGCTTCTTCGGGGTCACGCCCTTTGTCGTACGTCGGCAAAAGCGAGCGGCATCACATCGGTGAAAACTGCGGATTTCGTGACGTTTTTGGTGCATTTGTTGTCGATCTTCCGTGGCAACCTATGCCAAACCTGACACAGCGGAGATTTCAGGATGGTTGATCTTCCCAGCAAGGCCCGAGCGGTCATCGTCGGCGGTGGCGTCATCGGATGCTCGGTCGCTTATCATTTGACCAAGAAGGGTTGGAAAGACGTCGTGTTGCTTGAGCGAAAGCAGCTGACAAGTGGCACCACCTGGCATGCAGCGGGTCTGATCGCACAGCTGCGCGCCACCGCAAACATGACCAAGCTGGCGAAGTACAGTCAGGAGCTGTATGGCTCACTCGAAGAGGAAACCGGTGTCGCCACGGGCTTCAAGCGCTGCGGGTCGATCACCGTGGCGCTGACCGAGGAACGCAAAGAGGAAATCTATCGTCAGGCTGCGATGGCGCGGGCGTTTGGCGTCGAGGTCGAAGAAATCTCGAATGAGCGCGTGCAGGAACTGTATCCGCATATCAATCTCGAGGGCGTCAAGGGTGCAGTTTATCTGCCGCTGGACGGGCAGGGTGATCCGGCCAACATCGCGCTGGCTCTGGCCAAGGGCGCCCGCCAGCGCGGCGCCATCGTCAAGGAACGGGTAAAGGTCACCGATATCGTCAAACAGGGCCGCAGCGTGACCGGCGTGGACTGGGTGGCCGATGACGGCAGCGCCTCGGGCCATATCGAGTGTGACATGGTGGTCAACTGCGCCGGCATGTGGGGGCACGAAGTTGGCCGAATGGCGGGCGTAAACGTCCCGCTGCACGCCTGCGAACATTTCTACATCGTGACCGAGAACATCGACGGCCTGACGCAGCTGCCGGTGCTGCGGGTGCCGGATGAATGCGCCTATTACAAGGAGGACGCCGGGAAAATCCTGCTGGGCGCCTTCGAGCCCAACGCCAAGCCTTGGGCGATGGCGGGCATCCCAGACAGTTTCGAGTTCGATCAGCTGCCCGAGGATTTCGACCATTTCGAACCGATCCTCGAAGCCGCCTGCAACCGCATGCCGATGCTGGCCGAGGCGGGCATCCACACCTTCTTCAACGGCCCTGAGTCCTTCACGCCCGACGACGCCTATCACCTTGGCCTTGCGCCCGAGATGGACAATGTCTGGGTCGCCGCCGGCTTCAACTCGATCGGGATCCAGTCGGCGGGCGGCGCGGGCATGGCGCTTGCCGAATGGATGGACAGCGGCGAAAAACCCTTTGACCTGGGCGATGTGGACATCAGCCGGATGCAGCCGTTCCAGGGCAACAAGCAGTATCTTTTCGAACGGTCCAAGGAGACGCTGGGCCTGCTCTATGCCGACCACTACCCCTATCGCCAGAAAGCCACCGCGCGCGGCGTGCGCCGGACGCCATTCCACCACCACCTGAATGAACACGGTGCCGTGTTCGGTGAACTGGCCGGGTGGGAGCGCGCCAATTGGTTCGCGAACGAAGGGCAGGAGCGCGAATACAACTACAGTTGGAAGCGTCAGAACTGGTTCGAGAACTCGGCCGCCGAACACCGCGCTGTGCGCGAAAACGTGGGCATTTACGACATGTCCTCCTTCGGCAAGATCCGGGTCGAGGGCCCCGATGCCGAGAAGTTCATGAACTATGTCGGTGGCGGCGACTATGCCGTGCCCAATGGCAAGATCGTCTACACGCAGTTTCTGAACCGTTCCGGCGGGATCGAGGCGGATGTCACCGTCACCCGCCTTTCCGAGAACGCCTATCTGGTGGTCACCCCGGCGGCGACGCGCCTGGCGGATCAGACCTGGATGATGCGTCGTTCGGGCAATTTCAACGTGGTCATCACCGACGTCACGGCGGGTGAAGGCGTTTTGGCGGTGATGGGTCCGAACTCGCGGGCCTTGCTGGAGAAAGTCTCGCCCAACGACTTCTCGAACGCGGCAAACCCCTTCGGCACCGCGCAGGAGATCGAGATCGGTATGGGCCTCGCCCGCGCCCACCGCGTCACCTATGTGGGTGAGCTGGGCTGGGAGATCTATGTCTCCTCCGACATGGCGGGCCACGTCTTTGAAACGCTGCACGATGCGGGGAAGGGCATGGGGCTGAAACTCTGTGGCATGCACATGATGGACAGCTGCCGGATCGAAAAGGGCTTCCGCCATTTCGGCCATGACATCACCTGCGAAGATCACGTGGTGGATGCGGGGCTGGGCTTTGCCGTCAAGGTGGACAAGGGCTGCGACTTCATCGGCCGCGAGGCGGTGATCGCGCGCAAGGAAAGCGGCCCGAAATCGCGCCTTGTGCAATTCCGCCTGACCGATCCCGAGCCGCTGCTGTTCCACAATGAACCGATCATCCGCGATGGCGAGTATGTAGGCTATCTCAGCTCGGGCAATTATGGCCACACGCTGGGTGGCGCCATCGGTTTGGGTTACGTGCCCTGCGAAGGGGAAAAAGCCGCGGACGTTCTGGCCTCGACTTACGAGATCGACGTTTGTGGCACGAAAGTTCGGGTCGAGGCGTCGCTCAAGCCGATGTATGACCCGAAGTCCGAACGGGTGAAGGTGTGACCACGGGGTTTGGTGGGGGCGCTGCCCCCGCCGCCTTCGGCGACTCCCCCGGGATATTTTCGGCCAGATGAAGAGCGGGTCCCTTGTTCATCTAGCCACAAATATCCCGGAGCGCGAGGCAGAGCCTCGCATTTCAGACCTCACCTAAGAAGCGTGGTCTGACAACTCATCAAACATTGTTATGTGACACTTCACTGTTTTCAGAGTTTTCAACCCGTTCACTTCTGCCTTAAACCGAACCGGTATCAACCGGAGACCCGATGTGGCAGACACGCTTCTACCTTCACAGAACACGGACACACCAAAGGGGCTTGCGTTGGCAGTCACGGCCTATGTCCTGTGGGGGTTCTTGCCTCTGTACATGAAAGCGCTGGATCATATGGGCGCGGTTGAGGTTGTAGCGCACCGTGTTATCTGGTCAGTGCCTGTGGCCGGGTTGTTGCTGGTTGTCCTGGGCCGAACCCGGGATCTGAAGGCCGCGCTTGGCAATCCGAAGATGTTGGGTATGGCCGCTTTGACAGCAGCGCTTATTTCCGTGAACTGGGCGATTTACGTATGGGCCATTTCCACGGGCAACGCACTGGATGCGGCGTTGGGTTATTACATCAACCCCCTATTCAGTATCGCGCTGGGGGCAATCCTGTTGAGGGAACCCCTGACACGGACACAATTGTTCGCGGTCGGATTGGCCGCGCTGGGTGTGGTAGTACTTGTGGTGGAAGCCGGTCGTTTGCCTTGGGCGGCTCTTGGGTTGATGATCAGTTGGGGGTTCTACGCGTTCTTCAAGCGCTCGCTGCCGATTGGGCCGAACCAGGGTTTCCTGCTTGAGGTCCTGATCCTTTTGATTCCGGCACTGGTCTATGTCACCTTTCTGGGTGTGCGGGGCACTGGTCATTTCGGTGTCGCGATGTCGGACACCTTATTGTTGTCCTGTGCAGGGGTCGTGACGGCGGTGCCGTTGCTGGTCTATGCAAACGGCGCCAAACTGGTGCGCCTGTCCACGATGGGCATCCTGCAATACATCGCGCCGACCATGATCTTCATTACAGCGATAACCCTGTTCGGCGAGAAGATAGACACGGGCCGGATGATTGCATTCCCACTGATCTGGGCGGCTCTGGTCGTTTACTCGATCCCTATGATCCGGCAGGCGCGCGGTCAGGCCTGAAGCAACAGGCGCGCGGCTGCATCCGCCCAAAGCGCATACGCCCGGGGGCTGGGATGATAGCCATCCGGTGCAGCCAATGCCGGATCGTCCGGCAGGTCGAGTGGCAGGTGTTGAACATGCGGGAATGCAGCCGCAACCTCTTGCAACCCTTGATCCAGGCGCGCAGCCTGGCATCCAAGCACCCAGGCCAGCGGCTGAGGCAGGGCCGGAAACCTGTTCATCTGCGGGACTGCGGTTGCGACGATGCGACGAGCCCCCAGGTTTTCTGAAAGCAAGCGGATAAGGCGGGTCTGGCGGCGCGCAAATTGCTGGCGTGTCACAGCCCGGGTGACATCATTGACTCCGAGTGCCGTAACGACAGCATCGAATTCGCCTTCCATTTGCGAAAGACGCTCGATCGTGTCCTGGGTGGTGTGCCCGGTTGTCGCTTCCAGCCGCCATTCGACCGCATAGTGCCCGGCCAGACGGTTGACCAGATGGCCGGATAACGCCTGATCCTGCGTGCCTGCGCCCACTCCGGCTGCCGAACTGTCACCGGTGATCAGAAGCCGCAGACGCGGCCCGCGCCCTGTGCGGCCTTCGCGCGGGCCAGTCGGTTCCGGCAGCAACTGCGCGTTCCTGCGTACCGATAGGCCCTGCGCGGCAAGCACCGGAAGCAACGGAACCCGCAAAATCTGATCGGCAGCCAGTGAACGAGGCATTGTCAGCTCAGCGCGTTTTTGAATTCCAGAAAACGAGCGTCTGTCATGACCCGCGCCATCATTGCATCGCGCAAGGCACCTACCGTTTTGTAGGGGCGCATGACGACCTCGAAAACCTGGATCAACCCATCGTCGTTCAACGTAACAAGATCCACGCCGATACCATCCAGATCACCGACTTTGCATTGAAACTCCAATGCCCAGTCTTTCCCGTCGCCCATGGCGCGCCGATAACGAAAATCTGAAAACACCTGCCCGACATGCCCCAGAACGGCAGCGACCGGTGCGCGCCCTGTCCAGGTGCTGTAGTATGTGGGCGGCAGGAACTGCACATTTTCGGCCAGGAGCTGGTGGATCAAGGTCTCATCGCCTTTTGCGACAACCTCTTGCATGCGTTCAATTGTCGGGTGCATGGCATCTCCTCCACTTTTGAAGAGAAGGTCACCGAACATGGGCGGGCATGCAAGGACGACGTTGCGGGAGGTCACGAGCTGGGATAGGCACCCTGCATGAGCGACACCTATGATCCCCCTCAAACCCCGCTGGATGTGTTGCATGAAGATGCACAGCTGATCGTGGTGAACAAACCATCGGGCCTGCTTTCGGTTCCGGGGCGGGGCGCGCATCTGTCAGATTGTCTGTTGACCCGGGTGCAGGATGCATTTCCACAGGCCCTGCTGGTTCATCGGCTGGACCGGGACACGTCCGGTGTCATGGTCTTTGCCCAGACACCGCACGCGCAGCGCAACCTGAGCATGCAATTCGAGCAGCGTCAGACCCGCAAAACCTATATCGCCCGTGTCTGGGGGCAGCTGGAACCCAAGACCGGCACCGTGGACTTGCCTCTGATCGTGGACTGGCCCAACCGGCCCAGACAGATGGTTTGCCATGCGACGGGCAAACCTGCCGTGACGGACTGGCGTGTCGTGAAGACCGAAGGCGATACGACGCGTGTGCGTCTGTTTCCCAAAACGGGCCGGTCTCATCAACTTCGCGTTCACATGCAGGCGCTGGGCCACCCGATCCTGGGCGATCCATTTTATGCGACAGGCGATGCGCTGGACTTCCCCAGATTGATGCTGCATTCAGAAGAACTGCGTCTGAAACACCCGGAAGGTGGGGTTTCGATGAAGTTTCGGGCCCGGCCCGAGTTCTGATCTCAGGCCGTGCTGGTCCAGAGCATCTTCAGATTTCCCAACGAAAATCGTCTGGATCGTTTTTTTGAAACGGGCTGCTTGCACTGCCGAGCCATGGCGATTTCGCGCTCGATCTCGAAGGCGCGCAGGGTATGGTCCTGAGACCATTGCCCCAACCTGAGCGTCATCATGACATGGGTGTCGAGGTATGGCATTTTTCGTGCTCCTTCTTTCGATGCCATTCCAATCTGGCCCATCATTCCTGACACCCTCTTGTCAGTGGGGTGTGCTAGGATGTCAGCATGTTGACAGGAGGATGCAATGCGCCGTTCGACCCGATTGTTTGAAATCATCCAGATCCTGCGGGCTGCGGGCGCTCCGGTCACGGCAGAGGCGCTGGCCGCAAGGTTGGAGGTGTCCGTGCGCACGGTTTATCGGGATATTGCCGAGTTGCAGGCGCAACGGACGCCCATCGAAGGTGAGGCCGGTATCGGGTACGTGATGCGGCGCGGCTACGATCTGCCGCCGCTCAATTTCGATGCAGAAGAAGTTGAGGCCTTGTGGGTTGGCCTGTCTCTTCTTGCGCGTACCGGCGACAGTCAACTGCAAAGGGCCGCCAGCCGGATATGCCAGAAGATCGACGCGCTGCACTGCCCTGCTGACTGGTTGCAGGTTGCCCCATGGGGTGCCCCGGCGGATGATCCAAACAAGGGTTGCGTTTCGATCGCGCATTACCGCGAAGCCATCAGGGCAGAGCGGAAAATCCGTATCACCTATGAAGATGGCGAAGGCGAACGCACGGTTCGGGTCGTGCGCCCTGTGGCGCTGATCTATCACATCGAATGCACGATGCTGGCAGGCTGGTGCGAATTGCGCAACGGGTTTCGCCATTTCCGCACCGACCGTATCTGGTCCAGTGAATGCACCGAAGATAGCTTTTCAGGACAAAGCGGGTCATTGCGCGAGCTCTGGCAGGAGCAACAGAATGCAGAAGTGTTCGTTGAAACGGTTTGAATACGCGTTTGGCGGGTATTCGCCGACTTCACCGCATTGTTGCTTGAGCCGCCAAGCCTGCCCAGTGATATACTGCGGAAAACGAAGCACGCCCGAATAACGGGTGCTGGAGCAGAAGGTGATATCATGACGATTTCCAAGTTTTTCGTGGCCACAGGTTTGTGTTCAGCCCTTGTGTTGGCGGCCTGTACCGACCCGGGCACGCTGACAGTACAAGACGACCCGAACCAGAACGCCAAACAGGGCGCCGTTCTGGGTGGGCTGGTCGGCGCTGGAATCGGGGCGATTGCCAATAATTCGAACCCCGGTCTGGGCGCGTTGGCCGGTGCTGCAATCGGTGCTGCCGGGGGCGGCGTGATCGGCAACCAACTGGACAAGCAGGCTGCGGAGCTGCGTCAACAGCTGGCGAATGACGGAATTACAATCGTCAACGCAGGCGATCGCCTGATTGTGACGGTCCCGAATGACATCACCTTTGACACCGACAGTTCGACCGTGCGCCCGGCGTTGCGGTCTGATCTGGTGAAAGTGGGCCAGAACTTGGTCAACTACCCGAATTCGAACGTGCAGATCATCGGGCACACTGACAGCGACGGAGACGCAACCTACAATCAGGGCCTGTCAGAGCGTCGCGCGAATGCCGTGGCCGACATCCTTCAGGCCAACGGTGTCAGCTACAACCGTATTCGCACGATCGGGCAGGGCGAAAACAACCCCGTCGCGTCCAACCTGACGCCCGAAGGAAAATCGCAAAACCGGCGTGTCGAGATTGTCGTGGTGCCCAGCGGAAACGCGTAACCACTGCGCGGCATCAACAGCGGGGCCGCCCAATGGGCGGCTCGGATTGCGCAATGACTGTGCGTCAAATGGGGTTTGGATCGGGGTGATCTCGGTCTAACTTGCGGGAAACACAGAAACGGAGCTTTCCCGATGTCCCAACCGACCCTTCTTGGCCTGTCCGGTTCTCTGCGCCAGAACGCGACCAACCGTAAGCTTCTGCGCGAGGCGGCACGGTTGTTCGATCCGGCAAGCTTTGTCGAAGCGGATTTGAACCTGCCCCTCTACGATGGTGATCTGGAAGACGGAGAAGGGATTCCCGAGGCGGTTCATACGCTGGCCAATCAGATCGCACAGGCCGATGCGGTGATCATTTCGACACCTGAGTACAACAAGGGTCCATCAGGCGTTCTGAAGAACGCGCTGGACTGGGTCAGCCGAACGCAAGGCAATCCATGGGCCGACAAACCGGTTGCGGTAATGTCGGCGGCCGCTGGTCGTGCAGGCGGGGAACGCGCGCAGATGATCCTGCGGGCCTGTATGGTTCCATTTCAGCCGCGCATCCTGCAAGGGCCCGAAATCCATCTGGCGAACAGTTCGAACGAATTCGACGATCAGGGAAAGCTGCGTTCGGACCGGTACGAAAAGTCTTTGCATGACTTGATGCAGAAACTCCGGGCCGAGGCCGGTTTCTGATCGCGGGTCAGGCAAATGACGCAAGAGCGACAGACCGATCTCTTGGATCCGGCCCGCGCGACCGCATTTCAGGTGGCGCTGGGCGGTGTGCCGTCGATCGCCAGTGGTTCGGAATTGCCGCCCTTCTTCCATCAGCTTTATTTCTGGACCCCGCAACCGGCCGCCGAATTGGGTCGGGATGGGCATCCCAAGGTTGGGGGCCTGATCCCGGATATGGGATTGCCGCGCAGAATGTGGGCCGGCGGGCGGTTGACCTTTCACGTTCCTCTGATCGCAGGGATCACCGCCGAAAAGAAATCGGTTCTTGAAAGTCAAAGCGCCAAGGTGGGGCGGTCCGGCCCGTTGGGCTTTGTCACTTTGCGGCACGAGATCTGGCAGAACGGTCAGTTGCGCGTGACAGAGTGGCAGGATCTCGTTTATCGCGAAGATCCTGCGCCGGATGCTGAAATGCCCCAACCGCCCAGAGCGCGCACCGATGAGACCGATTGCCGCGAAGTCGGGTTCGATTCAACGTTGTTGTTTCGATACTCGGCCCTGACCTTCAATTGCCACCGTATTCACTATGATCTGGACTATGCGCGCGATGTTGAAGGATATGGCGGGCTGGTCGTGCACGGGCCGCTTCTGGCGCAGCTTCTGATGCTTTTCGCGGTTGACCTGATCGGTCCGCTCGCCTCGTTTTCGTTCCGCGCGACTTCGCCATTGATGCATTTCGAAACTGCCCAGTTGTGCCGGAGGGGTGAAAACATGTGGGTACGCGGCCCTGGCGGGCGGCAATGCATGCAAGCCGTCGTGCAGTCACAATGAGGCTTCGGGCCGGAACTCATCAGGGATCGTATCCCGATCTTCAAGCATAAGATCGGCCATGACCTCGGCGATTTTGGGGGCCATGCCGAAACCGATTTTGAACCCGCCATTGGCGATGAACTGCCCCTGATGCAGGGGATGGGCGCCCAACATCGGCGCACGGCTTTTGCTGCGCGGGCGCACACCGGCCCAGCGTTCGATCACCTCGGCCCCGTGCAACAGGGGCAGGACGCGCGTGGCGCGGTCTATCACGTCGTCCAGAGCTTCGTCCGTGCTGGTCGGGTCCTCATAATCCCGTTCCGAGGTCGATCCGATCGCAAGTGTTCCGTCTGCATGCGGGACAATGTGAATCGCGTCGGCGAATAGTTGCGGCACTTCCCCCGCGTCGAAGCGCAACAGGGCGGCCTGCCCTTTGACACCATTTCCGACGGTCTTGCCGTAGGCGTCGTTCAGTTCCTGCAATCCTGCAAGGCCCGTGGCGTGGATGACCTGCCCCTTGTCCTCGGCTTCACTGACAATGTGAACGCCCATGACCTCCAGGGCTGCGACCAGCGCGGCACAGGCCCGCCGGGGGTGCATTCGTGCCGCCAACGTATCGCGAATGACAAAGCCTGTGGGGCTGGGTGGGCACCAAGAACCCGCTTGGGCCGTGGTGATGACACGCCATTCCGCCCGGCCTTGCCAAAGCTCATCTGCGGTGCCTTCGCGCTGGCAGGCCAGTTCCAGACCACGCGCGTCCGGGATCGGCTGAAGGCGGCCCAGCCGGCCATAGCCGGGAGAAACCCCGCCGGTGACTTCGATCTGTCGCCAGAACGGTTCAGCCATGATCAGACTGTCGAACTGAAATGCTTTCTTGGCGTTCCAGTTTTCCGGCACATGCGGGGCCAATGCGCCGACCAGACCTCCGCTGGACCCGGCGCCGGGACCGGACGGATCGACAACCTGCACTTTCGCACCGCGGAGCGCACAATTCCAGGCGATGGACAGGCCGAAAATTCCTGCGCCGCGAACCGTCACATCGACCATTGCCAATTCCCTTTTCCTTGTTCAGTGTCGCGCCGCTTAGCTACAGGATTCCCCAATGGCAGACCAGCGCGCCGAATTGACGTGGACCGAAGATCAGATACCGGTCTCGGACCGCTTCGACGACCCATATTACTCGTTGCAGAACGGGCTGGAAGAGACGCGCCATGTGTTTCTGGCGGGAAATGACTTGCCTGCACGGTTTGCGCCGGGGTTTCACATTGCCGAGTTGGGTTTCGGCACCGGCCTGAACCTGCTGGCCGCCTGGTCGGAATGGGAGGCATCCGGCCAGAAAGGGCCATTGCGCTTTACCAGTTTCGAAGCCTTTCCCATGGCACCGGACGACATGCAGCGCGCGCTTGGGGCCTTTCCCGAATTGCATCCGTGGAGCAGCCGGTTTTTGGCGCATTGGACAGGGCGCACATGTATGTTGGATTCGCTTCGGTTTGAGGTGGTGATCGGCGATGCACGCAAGATATTGCCGAACTGGGACGGAATGGCAGATGCCTGGTTTCTCGACGGGTTTTCACCAGCCAAGAACCCCGAATTGTGGGGCGCGGACCTGTTGCAGGACGTGGCAAGCCACACTGTCACGGGCGGTACCGCGGCCACGTATACGGCCGCGGGTTTCGTGCGCCGGGGACTTGAGAGTGCAGGTTTCAACGTAACCCGCACGCCCGGCTATGGTCGCAAGCGGCACATGACACGGGCACACAAAGCATGACCCAGAAGAACAATGTCGGTGCGGGCATCGCTTTGATGGTGGGCGCGACAATTGTCTTTGCGTTGCAGGACGGTATCTCGCGCCATCTGGCCGGAACCTACAACACCTACATGGTGGTCATGATCCGCTATTGGTTCTTTGCGGCTTTTGTTATCGCTCTGGCCGCGCGGGCCCCCGGTGGGCTGAAGGCGGCCACAAAGACAAATCAGTTGGGTTTGCAGATCCTGCGGGGCTTGTTGCTGGCGGCCGAGATCTGCATCGCGGTCTTTGGCTTTACGGTCCTTGGCCTGATCGACAGTATGGCGGTTTTCATCTGTTATCCTCTGCTTGTCGCCGCGCTGAGCGGGCCGGTGCTAGGCGAAAAGGTCGGATGGCGGCGATGGGCCGCGATCGGTGTCGGCTGCATCGGCGTTCTGATCATCCTGCAACCGGGCGCCGGGGTCTTCAACCCATGGGCTGTCATACCTTTGATTTCTGCATTGCTGTTTGCGATCTATGGTCTTTTGACGCGATATGTCGCCCGTCAGGACAGCGCGGCGACCAGCTTTTTCTGGACCGGTGTCGCCGGTGCCGTGGCGATGACCTTGATTGGCATGTGGTTCTGGGAGCCGATGGCGCGCGGCGACTGGCTCTGGATGGCGCTGCTTTGCGTCAGTGGGGTATTCGGGCACTGGTTGCTGATCAAGTGCTACGAAGTGGCAGAAGCCAGTGCGGTTCAACCCTTTGCATATTTCCACCTGGTTTGGAGCGCGATCCTGGGTATTTCTATCTTTGGCGAAACGTTGCGCCCCGAAGTCGTGGCGGGCGCAACCATCGTCGTAGCCGCAGGTTTGTTCACCTTATGGCGCGAACGCCGCCAGAGATGATCCGATCAGCTCCTGCGAGAACGGAATCGGAAGGGCGGGTTGCCCCAGGCGGGCACGGTAGACCGGCAGGCTTTCGGTCACGCGCATCACGTAGTTCCGCGTTTCGCTGAACGGGATCGTCTCGATCCAGTCGACGATATCGACCTCGCCTGTGCGTGGATCACCATAGCGTTCCATCCACGAGATCGGGCGCCTTGGCCCTGCATTATACCCCGCCGCCATCATCACAACGTTGCCGTTGAAATCGGCCGCCAGACCAGAAAGATAGTTGGCCCCAAGCTTTGCGTTGTATTGCCAGTCCGTGGTCAAACGTCCCGTCTGATGGCCGCTGAGAATGCCCAGCTCGCCCGCAACCAGCTTGGCCGTGGCGGGCATTACCTGCATCAAGCCGCGTGCACCCGCACCGCTGACGACGACCGGGTCGAACTCGCTTTCGCGGCGCGCGATGGCCAATGTCATTTCCTTGGCCATCGGCAATCGCATATCTGCAACGGGATGGACTGGGTAATAGGCTGCGGGCAGAACGGTGCCCGTGGTCGCCGCCCGTTTGGCGATCATCACGGCCAGATGCGGCTGTTTCAGTTCGATAACCAGGTCGCCCAATTGATTGGCCTGCACTGGATCAAGGCTTTCGACCAGATGGGTCAGGAACCGCTCGGACAGGTTTGCTTCTCCGGCTTTCAACAACAGCAATCCGGCCTCCAAAACGCTGGAATCGGCAAACTCCGCCTGCCGCCAATGCGGCGCGCGACGCGGATTGGCCAGTTCCGCATCAAACGGTCGTCCGATCCGTTCTGCGGCCAACAGACCGTAGAATGAGGTCTGGTAATCGGCCCCCATTGCATAGGCGTCATACGCCTTGTCCGCGTCACCCAATGCCGCGTAAGCGCGCCCAAGCCAATAGCCACCACGGCCTTTCGAGATCGGAGATTTCACGGCGTCCGAAAAGTTCTGGAAGTGGCGAACGGCGGTGGCAGGATCGTTCAGTTTGCGAAGCGCCAGAAAACCGGCCAGCCATTCAAGATCGGCATAGCCGTAACCCATTTCGGGGGTCATGTGATGATTGGCGGCCACGTCATATGCGCGCGCCGCACGGCCCGATCGCATCTCAAGCCGTGCAAGACGGCGCCGTCCCTCCGCCCATTTGTCAGGCTCACCCAGTGCGTCAGGCCCGGTAGAGCGTGCCAGCATCAGATCGACGGCGCTGTCATCCAGTTCTTTCTTGTCGCGCCAGACAAAACGATCGAAGGCCAGCCCGGGCGCATCCGCCAGAGACTTGGGAACTGCTGCCACCTTGGTGTCCACACCGGGTTGGCGTTTCTGCAATGCTATGCGCGCTTCGGCCAGTTTGCGTTCGTCCGGACCGACCAAAGGCAACATCTGTCCGGCGCTTACAAGATGACCGTCCCAAAGCATTCTGTCCAGCCGCGCCGCGTGATGCGGTTTCAGAAGTTTGGCAAAGTTCTCCAGATAGCTTTTTTGCAGACCCGAACCCATTGGCATGGTGCGCCAAGCGGTCACAATGTCGGCCTCCGCTTCTCCGATGCGTCCCTTGGCTTTCAGGGCGACGGCATAGTTCAACGCGCCCTCTGCCGTCTGAGGCGGCATGTCGGCATAGAATTTCAGAACCCTGTCTGGATCGGCACCGGTGAAAACAGGCTCGCTCTTGCGGCGCAGCCATGCCAGCCCGGGCCAGTCCGGGCGACGTTCGAGAAACACCAACACGTCGCCAGAGCTGCCGAAGCCCTCGCGCAGCCAGTGCCAGACAATGATATCGCGCGATACAGAACCTCGCTGGCCGGATACGCGCAACGCTGCGTTCCAGTCGCCTTTGCGCATTTCGTTAAGTCCAGCGCGCAAATCAGCAGCAGCATCTGCCCGTGCTGAATGCGTCGCAGTCACCGAATACAGAATCACAGCAGTCAACAGTGCCAGAAAGCGTGTCATCCCTTGCATTTCCCAACCAACCGAGGATAGAGCCTGTGAGGATAAACCGTGCGTCGCTGGGATCAACTCACAAAGCTGGAAACGTGAGGGACCGCGGCGTAAAAACTGCAAAATGCACCTTGAAGGAGCGTGTCATGTTCAAAGGCTCGATGCCAGCCCTCGTCACCCCGTTCAACAACGGCGAGTTGGACCTGAAGACGCTCAAACATCTGGTGGACTGGCAGATATCCGAAGGCTCGACCGGGCTGGTGCCTGTGGGAACAACCGGTGAAAGCCCGACGCTCAGCCACGAAGAGCATGAAACGGTGATCGAAGAGGTTGTTAAAACCGCTGCGGGCCGCGTTCCTGTCATTGCCGGTGCCGGGTCGAACAACACGGTCGAAGCTGTCCGCTTCGTTCAGTTCGCGGAAAAAGTCGGAGCGGATGCGGCACTGGTCGTCACGCCGTATTACAACAAACCAACTCAGCGTGGCCTGATCGCTCATTTCGAGGCGCTGCATGCGGCCGCGGATATCCCGATTATCATCTACAACATTCCGGGCCGCTCAGTCATTGACATGACACCTGCCACAATGGGTGAACTGGCCAAGCTTCCTCGCATCGTCGGGGTCAAGGATGCAACGGGCGATCTGGCCCGTGTCAGCCAGCAGCGTGCAACTTGCGGCGCAGATTTCTGCCAATTGTCCGGTGAAGACGCCACGGCCCTTGGGTTTAACGCCCATGGTGGTGTTGGCTGCATCTCGGTCACCGCAAACGTGGCCCCCAAGCTCTGCGCCGAATTCCAGCAGGCCACGCTGGCCGGAGATTATGCAAAAGCGTTGGAGTATCAGGACAAGCTGATGCCGCTGCATGAGGCAATCTTCATCGAGCCGGGCCTTGTCGGTGCCAAATATGCACTCAGCAAACTGGGCCCTTGCAGCACCGAAGTCCGCTCACCCCTGACCGAGCTGGAAGACAGCACCAAGGATGCAATCGAGGCCGCAATGGCCCATGCCGGCCTGATCTGACTGGTATTTCAGAATACGACGAAGGGCGGCCTCGAACCTTGAGCGCCGCCCTTTCTTTTTGATGTATCCAGACTTCATCTGGCTCAAAATATCCTGGGGGAGTCGCGGCTTGCCGCGGCGGTGGCAGAGCCCCCTCAGCGTTTGCCGTAATACAGCCCCACGACATGTTCGGCCTGCGCAAAGAACAGCCAGCGCGACGTTGCAACACCTGCCAGATGCGAGGCCACGGCCAGCAGGGCGAAGACGTGATTGAACGGCAATAGCAACAGCAGAACCGGCAGCACGAATGCCAGAACGAACGAGATCAACCGCAGTTTTTCGGCGTGTTTGCGCCCGACCACGTGAACGAATTCTCGCAGCAGATAATTGGTGCCGGTATGGGGCGGCTCAAAGGCGCGGACGGATCCGCGTGCGCCAAGCCCGGTGGCTGTTCCCAGATCCGTTCCCGATGATGCAAACGCCTGATCCCCTTTGCGCCAGTATAGTATCTGCACCAGCGCCGCGATCAGCAGCAGCGGCAGAGCTGCGCTTGTCTGACCTGCCAGCAAAGCACCACCGGCCAGGCTGAAGCTGAGGAACATGGCAGGTGTCAGGTTCATGTTCCAGCGTGGGATGGTCTTGAGCTGCGTGTAGATCATCGAGGTCGTGAACACTGTGGCCAGCGACAACCCTGCGCCGATCCAGCCCAGAAAACCCCAGCGCTGGTCCAGAAACACCACGCCAATCGCATAGAGCCCCATGATGACCAACGCGAGTACGGCGCACCAACCTTCACGGCTGAGCCAGCTGGTTTTCCATTGAGTGAAGGCCTTCAAGGCCCGCTCCGGATGGCCCAGGTGGAAGGTCGAAGCCAAAAGCCCGCCGACGGCCAGACCATAGGCAATGGCGAAGAACACAAAAGCCACCCAACCCGAGACAGCCGGAAACCCCAGGCCAAGAAAGAACAGCAGTCCAAATCCCAGACCGGACAGGGTGGTGAACAGAATGACGGAGGGTGCGGGATGCATCAGAGTTTCTCCAACGCCTTGTCGAGCCAGCCGAGGAACCCTTTGGGCTCGTCAGCGATGGGGGCCAGCAGGGGGGCCAGTATGTCGATCTGGTCTTCCACGGTGTCCTTGGGGCGCGGGGGCAGGTATTTGTTGACGGGTTTGGTGCCCATTTCCGGCATCAGGTCCATGCCACCCCGTTCTGCAACCAACTGGCTGACATCGCTGTCAGGGTCGCCCAGATCGCCAAAGTGCCTTGCGCCCGCAGGGCAGGTGCGAACACAGGAGGGGATACGGTCGACCTCGGGGAGGTTTTCATTGTAGATGCGGTCCACGCAAAGTGTGCATTTCTTCATCACGCCTTCGGCCACATCCAGTTCCCGCGCACCGTAGGGGCAGGACCAGGCGCACAGGCCGCATCCGATACAATCGCTTTCATTGACCAGGACGATGCCATCCTCGACCCGCTTGTAGCTGGCGCCGGTGGGGCAAACGGTAACACAGGGCGCGTCTTCGCAATGCAGGCAGGACTTCGGGAAGTGGATCAGCTGGGCATGACCGTCGGCAGGTTGCACTTCGTAGGAATGCACGCGGTTGAGAAAGGTGCCCGAAGGGTTTGCACCGTAGGCGTCCTGATCCGAAAGAGGGGCACCGTAATTTTCCGTGTTCCAGCCTTTGCAGGAAATAACGCAAGCGTGGCAGCCGACACAGGTGTCCAGGTCGATGACCAGGCCCATCTTGCGGTCAGTGGAGTTTGGTAGCTGGGTCATGTCAGGGAACCTCTGCTGTTGAGGGCAGGTGAGGGGGCCAGCCCCCTCTTGAGCCTGCGGCTCAATTCACCCCCGGGATATTTTTGGCCAGATGAAGTGCGGATCCGGGTCATTTGCCCACCTTCCAGGCCAGGTTCTCAGGGCCGGTTCCGACAGGAGATTTGATCGGGTCGAAATTCGGCTGGCTTTGCGCATCGGCAGGTGCGTCGGCTTTTTCGATTTTGACCTTCAGGTCGAACCATGCCGCCTGACCAGTGATCGGGTCCGAATTGGCCCAGCGCATTCCATCATCTTTGGACGGCAGCAATTCGTGAATCAGGTGATTGAGCAGGAAACCTTTGGTCGCTTCTGGCGCGTCGTCCTGCAAGGCCCAGGCGCCCTTGCGTTTGCCGATGGCGTTCCATGTCCAGACCGTGTTGTCATTCAGCGCGGCCATCTCCATCACCGGCACGGTGATCTCACCGTGGGGGGAGCTGACTTTTGCCCAGTCGCCGTCTTGCAGGTTGTGTTCTCGCATCAGTTTGGTCGGGACGTACAACGGGTTTTGCCCGTGCAACTGGCGCAGCCACGCGTTCTGTGTGCCCCAACTGTGATACATGGCCATTGGGCGCTGGGTCAGCGCGTTGACGGTGAAGCCTTCATTGCCCTGCTGGTCGGTTTCGTACCAGATCGGCAGCGGATCCATGGTGTCCTTGATGCGCTGGCGCAGGTGCTCGGGCGGCTGGCGGTCACCGTGACCTTCAGCAGCCAGCTGGAACCGGCGCATCGGTTCGGAATAGAGCTGGAACAGATAGGGCTGAGGGCTGTCATAGATGCCCATCCCGACGGCCCAGTCCTGATAGGCGGTGTTCCACGGTTTGTAGTAATCCGCGCCTTCCGGGATATGCGCCACATAAAATCCGCCGTTTTCGATATACCGATTCAGCTGATCCGGATTGACCTCGCCGCGGCCTTCCTTGTCGCCGTCTGGACCCCGGAAACCGGCCAGCGGGCCGATGCCAGGGCGTCGTTCGTGGTTTACGATGTAATCCGCGTAGTCTTTCCACTTTGGGCTGCCGTCTTCATTCGTGAAACCCGGCAGGCTCATGCGGTTGGCCAGCTCGATCAGAACCGACTGGAAACCACGCACGTCTCGGTCGAGTTCGACCACCGGCCAGCGAATGGCGTCTGCCGCGGCGTCTGCCTCGCAGATCGGGCGATCCAGCAGCGAGATACAGTCGTGCCGCTCGAGATAGGTGGTGTCGGGCAGGATCAGGTCGGCATAAGCCACCATTTCCGAAGAATAGGCGTCGGAGTAAATGATGCGCGGGATGACGTAATTGCCGTCATCGGTCTTGGCCGTCAGCATCTCCATCACACCTTTGGTGTTCATGGAGGAGTTCCACGACATATTCGCCATGTACATGAACAGGGTGTCGATCTTGTAGGGATCACCAGCCGCAGCGTTCGAAATCACCATGTGCATCAACCCATGCACGGACATCGGGTTTTCCCAGGTGAATGCCTTGTCGATGCGTTGCGGTGTGCCGCAGTCGTCCAGCAGCAGGTCTTCGGGACCTCGTGGAAAGCCCAGATGCGGGCCGTTCAGCGGGCGTCCCGGACGCCTCTCGCCATGAGGCGTCGGGTGTGCTTCGACCGGTTTGGGATAGGGTGGTTTGAAGCGGAAACCGCCCGGTACCTCGACTGTTCCCAGCATGATCTGCAGCACATGCAGAGCGCGGCAGGTCTGGAATCCATTGGCATGGGCTGATACGCCCCGCATGGAATGGAAGCTGACGGGACGACCAATCATCTTCGAGTGCTTTTCACCCCGAAAATCAACCCATTCCTGATTCAGTTCGATCGCTTCGTCAAAAGCGACCCTGGCGATTTCAGCGGCAATGGCCCGGATACGTTTGGCGGGGATGCCGCAGCGATCGGCCACCGCCTCGGGCGCGTGTTCGTCGCTGAGGTATTTTTCGGCCATCAGGTGGAAAACGGGGCGGTGCGTCACACCGTCCTTGTCATAGGTCGCCGACAGGTCCGGGCGCACGCCGGGCTTGTCGAATGCGGTTGGCTCGCCCGTCTTGCGATCAATAACCAGCGGCTTGCCGTCCTCGTCGCGCAGGAACAGGCCCTTTTCCGCACCCTCGCTTGCGTTCACCAGAACCGGCGCATTGGTATAGCGGCTCAGGTAATCCAGATCGATCTTGCCGGCTTTCATCAGAACGTGGATCAGCGACAAAATGAACAGCCCGTCTGTTCCGGGTGTGATGCCGACCCAGTCGTCGGCAACAGCGTTATAGCCCGACCGGATCGGATTCACTCCGATCACCCGTGCGCCGCGCGCCTTGATCTTGCCGATCCCCATTTTTATCGGGTTGCTGTCATGATCCTCGGCGACGCCGAACAGCATGAACAGTTTGGTGTGATCCCAGTCGGGTTGTCCAAACTCCCAAAACGCGCCACCCATCGTGTAAATGCCACCGGCCGCCATATTGACCGAGCAGAAGCCGCCGTGGGCTGCGTAGTTCGGAGTGCCGAAATTCTGGGCCCAGAAACTGGTGAAACTTTGGCTCTGGTCGCGGCCAGTGAAAAAGGCCAGCTTCTGCGGTGCGGTTTCATGCAGTTCGTTCAGCCAGCCCACAGCAGTGCTGAGCGCCTCGTCCCACTCAATCTCGCGAAATTCACCCGAGCCACGTGGGCCGACACGCTTCAGCGGTTTGCGCAGGCGAGAGGGGGCGTTGACCTGCATGATCCCGGCAGAGCCCTTGGCGCACAAAACCCCCTTGTTGACCGGATGGTCCCGGTTTCCTTCGATATAGGCAACCTTGCCATCTTTCATGTGAACGTTGATGCCACAGCGGCAGGCGCACATATAACAGGTGGTTTTGCGGACCTCGTCCGAAACTTTCGGAGACGTTTCAAGGATCGGCTGCTGATGGGTCATTGGCGGGTCCTGTCGGTTGTGTCGGGAGGACTTTGTCACTTTCCTTCCGATTTGAGAACATCGTTCTGGAAACGACGCGAGTTCTGAGTTTTATTCCCTGATAGCTTGCAGTGCCGTCACGGCGATCATCTGGCTCACATCTTCGGCGCTGCATCCGCGGGAAAGATCGTTGGCGGGTCGGGCCAGCCCCTGCAAAACCGGGCCGATCGCGGTGTAACCCCCCAGTCGTTGCGTGATCTTGTAGCCGATATTGCCCGCGTCGAGATTGGGAAAGATCATCACGTTGGCCTGACCAGCGACCGAAGATCCGGGCGATTTGCGATCCCCGACCGAGGGCACGAAGGCCGCGTCGAACTGAAGCTCGCCGTCGACCTCGAGATCCGGGGAACTTTGGCGCAGTGTTTCAGTGGCCTCGATCACCTTATCTACGTCGGGATGCTTTGCGCTGCCCTTGGTTGAAAAGCTGAGCATGGCGATCTTGGGGTCAACCCGCAGCAGTGCCCGCGCCGATCTGGCCGAGGCGACGGCAATTTTGCTCAACTCGTCAGCGCTGGGATCGATGACCAGGCCGCAGTCCGAATAGAGCATCGCCCGCGCTCCGGGCTGAGCGTTTTCCGGCGGGTACATCAGGAAAAAGGATGATACCATTCCGGCATCAGGGGCCATGCCGATCACCTGAATTGCCGCGCGTACAATGTCTCCGGTCGTGTGAACGGCACCACCTACGGTTCCAGTGGCCCGCCCGCTGCGTACCAGCATAGCGGCATAGACTGGCGGTGTTTCAACGGCGGCTCGGGCCTTGGCCGGATCGACGCCCTTGTGTTGGCGCAGTTCAAAATAGCTTTGGGCAAATTCCTCGGTCAGGTCCGAGATTGCCGGGTCGTGAACCATGACGCCGTCAGAGCGAGCGGCATTCTGGTTCTTGAGGGCGGCTTCGACCTCGGCTTGTGGACCGACCAGAATGACATCGGCCAGTCCGGCCTGGTGGGCGGCCAGCGCCCCCGCAACGACGCGGGGATCACTGCCTTCGCATAAAGAAATCACAGGGCGCGAGGCCGGGGCGCACTGACGCAACAGCTCAATGGGTGTCATTGTCATACGCTCTGGCCTCGTCCTTTGATCACGCTTCCTGAGCTTTCATGTCGTCGGCCGAGATTCCTGCGACGGCGACGGGTTTTTTCAT
>NZ_WVQW01000020.1:0-14564 GCF_013110635.1 Ruegeria sp. HKCCD6604
ACCCATCGCGCAGACCATTCCTCCGGTTCTATTGCGACCCCGCTTTCGTCCCGAATACTTCCAATAAAGGCGTCCGACTGCGCCATTTCCAAAGTGACAAGCGATTGAACCACCCCGGAGTCATTGAAGGATTTCTTTTCAATGGTCTTCCGCAAAACCCATCGCGCAGACCATTCCTCCGGTTCTATTGCGACCCCGCTTTCGTCCCGAACACTTCCAATAAAGGCGTCCGACTGCGCCATTTCCAAAGTGACAAGCGATTGAACCACCCCGGAGTCATTGAAGGATTTCTTTTCAATGGCCTTCCGCAAAACCCATCGCGCAGACCATTCCTCCGGTTCTATTGCGACCCCGCTTTCGTCCCGAACACTTCCAATAAAGGCGTCCGACTGCGCCATTTCCAAAGTGACAAGCGATTGAACCACCCCGGAGTCATTGAAGGATTTCTTTTCAATGGCCTTCCGCAAAACCCATCGCGCAGACCATTCCTCCGGTTCTATTACGACCCCGCTTTCGTCCCGAATACTTCCAATAAAGGCGTCAGGTTGCATGCTTTCAAAGCTGCAATACAGAACCGACAGTTGTGAGTTTGAAAAATCGGTTGCTTCTGAAGCAACTCGAAGCAACCAACGATTGGTTAACTCAGCAGGTTCAACCATCTCGCCTACGCCAAAATGATACTCTTCAGCAATTGACCCAATCCAAAAAATAACGATCGCAGGTGACAATTTATCGTCGTTATGCAGGTCTATCAGTATTGACCGAACAAATTCACTTCCACCGTCTTCATAGAACGTTTCCGCAAAAGGCAGGCCATAGTCACGAAAAATCACCAAGCCCTTAAATTTACCAGCTCGGAATTTCCAGAATTCCCAAAACTCATTTTCTATGATTGCACGAAATTGCGGATCACCATCTTCAAACTTCTCGCTCTTCAGTCGTAGTTTCTGCCGCAAGCCAAACAAAGCGAATAGAGCGCGGTCAAGACGATCCCGCACATCTTCCGTGTCTGAACTTTCATCCGGTGCAACGCAGAGTTCCTCAATGCAAGTTTGAGCTTCCGATATTACTTCTTCCAATATTGTCTCGTTTTTCTCAGCAGCTTCAACAAACACATCAAATACAGATGAAAATACATGATAAAAAATCAGTCGGTTACTCTGCTCTGCTCCCAAGTAATTCTTCAAATCAGACAGCAAATCCAAAATTACGATCGCATCGGTCAAAAAATTCGATTGAATATAGAATCTCAAGAGCCCAGCAATGCTAGGTACATTTCTTTGCTCGTGCTGGTTTCCATATAGCTTTGTGTCCACCACGGCGCGCTGAAGGTTGGCAAATTCGTTGAAAAATTCAGATGTGTCCGCAAATGTGCCGCCTGCTAAGGGGCCAAAGAGTCTCTCGAGAGCAATTTGGGCAATATCGGGATGCCTCAATGCGTATCGACTCCCACCCACGGGTACGATCTCGCTGCTGACCTTTCGAAAGTCTTCGTTGAATTTCTTGATCGATAAATGTGTCGCGCTGGTCCCATCAGACTTTGACCGAGTTGCTCTAAGAACCGGTCTACTACACAACAAGTCGTTTGAACCATCATCGGCGCATTGGCACAGTGCTGTCGCCGCTAGAATATCCCGAAATGGAAACCCTTCCACCATTGTTTCGATTATCTCGCGGAACTCCTTCCCTTTCGAAACCGACATCGCAGCCGCAAGAAAATGCGGGAACTCAGCACCGTGTGTAGCATTGCGGAATGCAGTCAGATTTTGCTCTTCTGATGCGCCCGGGACGACATCAAATTGGACATATTTTCTTGCAATACGTTGCGCACCTTTATCTGTGAGTCTGGGGATTTGAAATCTTCGAGCCTTTAGGTCTTGAGAACTTGCTTTCGCGAAATTCCAGTTAATTTCGCGTGAGGCTAGGACCAATTGGATCCCGGGGTTTTCGTCGAGCCACATCGGGATTACCGTTGGATCTACGATGGTGTGAGCGTCATCGACGAATAATACTCCTCGGTCTTCTTCCGATATCCCCAGTTTGAATCTAAACCTGTGATTGTTATGGCAGCTTGAGTCGGCAAAATAGACGCGAAATCCATCTTTCTTTGCTTGGAAGGCAAGGCGCAAAAGAAGTGTCGATTTTCCGTCCCCGGCAGAGGATGTCAGCAGGAAGCAACGCGATCGCTTTTCGACAATGTCTTTGTAAAAGTCCTTTTCGATATCCCCTCGACTGATTGAGGCATCCGATATGACGAAACGCAGATCCGGCGGACGGTCTCCAGACAAAAATTCTTTGCATTCTGCTGGGCTGGCTCGGCGATTAAGAGACTGTGATGTTATTTCACGCGCCCAAGCGGTCTTAAGGCCGAAAAGGATTTCCGCAAGCTGGGGTTTTCCGGTTTGCAAGAACTGACTGATTTGACTGCGCTTCTCATTAAAGAAAGCGTCGTCCAACTTCTGTTCTCTGTTCCAGAGCTCGCAATCTGAGGCAAAGACCCAACCAAGACCATCGCAGAGGTTCTTTTCAAAAGGGTGCTGATTTACCTTTGCCGAGCCGTTGGAGGATATGGCAAACCGTCTTTTTAGTGTCTCCAAGCTCATGGTGGGAAGCGTCGCCGATAGGGCTTTGTCGATAGGTCGAACATAACCAGTTTTGGATGCCAACGAACCGAGTCCTGCACCCTTTAAGCCAAGTGCGGCGTAGAGTGCCGTATCGCTATTCAGTAGGCCAAACGGGTATTCGTTTCTGAGTGTCGCTAGCCGGTAGCGTTGCCCTGAAACTACCGCATCATAATTCCTACGCCCACCTTGTCCCTGTCGTTTTTTCATTTGTGTTCCAAATCAGCTCGAGATCGGTTCAAAGTTTTTCCTCCCGTTTCCTCCCGATATCTGGTTCGCGACGAATCCTTCCTCCCGGTGGCCAGTGATCCTTGACTTGCAGCGGTTCGCACACTGCGTCCGTGGCTAAGGAAACGGTGACAAAAATGTCCATTTTCGTATCGTGCTACTTCGTAATGACAATTGCCAGCGCAATCGTTGCAGGTGTCTACTTGTTTGAGTTCGTAGAGAGCGCGCTCTCCAGATCGAAAGATACGGCCTTCAAGGCGCTCTTCGTATTTTTCGCCTATTTGGCAGTTAGCGCAGCCAAAGGCACCCTGCTTGTCTACTATGTGCACGCAAAGGCGGGGATTACCCTTCTTCCATAAGGGTGACGCATAGCGCAACTAATACGTTGGCGGTGCTTTCTGATGTGAATGCGCCGCCATTTTTCCCTCGGGAAACCCACCGACAGACAACGATACTGCTGATTCCAGAACGAGCTTAGAGAGACGCGGCACCTGATAGACCTCAAACCATCCGCGACGATACTGCAACTTTTCAAAAGATCCGTGGCGATCTAAACCGACTTCAAATCCAGAAAAACAAGGGCTTTCAATCTCGGATCCACTGTCCTTTCTCGCCTTCGGGAGGCAGTTTTCCTTGTTCTGATGGCTCATTATACATTCAGCAGGTAACCCGCTGATATTCCACAGGCGTTAGACGACTCATTTTACAAAGAAGCTCTATGTTTTCAGCGGAGTCACTGGGATTGCAAATCCGCTGAGTAGTCGAGCATTGCAAACACCATGGGCGGACCTCTGGAAGCGGACCTTGGGGCAACGGCAGCAAAGTCCGCAGACCAGACATTCAAATGGTCTCTTTGCATCG
Source organism: Ruegeria sp. HKCCD6604 (assembly GCF_013110635.1). Classification (NCBI taxonomy): domain Bacteria; kingdom Pseudomonadati; phylum Pseudomonadota; class Alphaproteobacteria; order Rhodobacterales; family Roseobacteraceae; genus Ruegeria; species Ruegeria sp. HKCCD6604. Next base: position 3,711 of record NZ_WVQW01000020.1, read on the forward strand.
CAATGCAGCTAGCGGCGGCTTCCTGCGCATCTGGTGAATTCGCTGAAGCCTAGAACCTAGAACTGCGGCACATGATCGGAAAGCGGGCTGCGACGACAGACTTGTGAGGGAACATTCAAAGTCGGCTCTGGACCTTCCCTAATGACGTTACAGGGTAAGATTAACGGTGATGCTGCTTCGCCTATGACGGCCTCGAAAAGCCCAAACTCCCGTGCTTCACCTACAACCCAAAGGCGTCAATCCGAGCAGTGATTGATCGTAAAGTATGCAATCAATTAAGAACATCGACCACTGCCCCTATTAGGTTCAGCACCTCGTGTGTCTCCCGGTTCACTTGGTAAACATAGTCTCCGGCACGCACATAGTAGCCGTTTCGCCGCAGGCCATATCGGCTAGGATTGTCGATGCGAACATACCCATTGTAGATGAAATCCCCGACTCGGTATCGTTTAGCTTGGCCGGGCGGAACGCACGGCACTGCTTTCTTGGCCAAACCCGGAGGACAGTTACCTGCTTTTGATTTCACGAAAACAGGCTGCAGTGCATTGTGCGACCCGATACTCTGTCCAAGATCAAGAGACTGGATGTCAAAACTCGCACCCGCAAAGGGCCCGGCCTGCATAGTGAACACCGTCGCCGTGATTGCCAAAGCCGTTTTCATCTTTTCCGCCTCCTTTAACTGATCTTTCCAATTATGATCATCTTCGGGATTTGACCAATGCATCGGCGGAGACTGGCTTACTGCCGAAGTCTTCTGCTGTGAAGCTATGGTTCGCTTGGCACAACATTCTCATCTAACGAACTTAGAAACCGTCAAGTTGGAATGGGGCAATTGAAGTGGCGCCCGGCCAGACCAATCCTTTGTTCTTATTTCGCAAACAACATTAACCGAACATGAACAGTGTATTCTCATTAGGTTCAAACAACTTTGCGCATACTGACCAAGTTGGATCGAACGAGACGTATATCGTTTGACGGAAACAAGGGGAACAAAATGGTCAAACCTGCCTTTGTGACTGAAGATCGCAGCACTGAAATTGCGATGCGGACCTCTAGCAAATCTGCTGAAGAGCGCCTGCAAACCGCGATGAATTCGAGCAATAGCCGCTTCCCTCCTATCGAAAATGCACTGACAGAGATCACAAAAAACAAGCGGCTATCCGAGGCTCACCAAAACGTCTGAAGGCAATTCGGCTGCCCCCCCGACAATTCTCGATTTTCGCCCTAAACATCTGAATTGTAACAGGAACCTGTCCCAGCTTGGGGCGGGATTTTCTTGTTGCGCATCGCAATCATCAAGAGCTTGCGCCTATCAGGCCGACTGAATCTACCTTCCAACTTAGTATCCGAAAGGCTTATCGACGCTCCAGCTTTCAGTTCGTCCTGAAGTGGAGACTGGCGATTGCCGGGAAGCCTCCGGTCAAAGCCCCAGCAGCGCTTTAACCTGTTCCTCAACTGCATCCGTAACAGGCTTGTTGGCAGCGGCTTCCAGTGCCTCACGTTCGGCCAGATCTTGCTCTTCGACAAGTTCAGTCAGCTCTTCCACCTCTTCAACGGCTTCATTGTATTCAATGGCTGCCTGTCTTTCGTCATTCAGAGTCTGAGCTTCATCAATCGAAGCGTCTAACTCGGCTTGGGCCTCTTCTAGCTGCGCTTCGATATCCGGATCACTACCGCCCGCGTCCTCCAAAGCTTGTTCAAGTTCTGCGACCGTATCCCGGTTGGTTTGTACCTCACCTACTGCGACTTCCAAGTCATCCTCGATTTCTTGAACTGTCCGCTCTGGTTCTTCCAGCCCTTCAAGAAACTCCAACTGTTCTTCCAGTTCCTCCCGCAAAGGCTCTCCGGCCAGCACTGTGTCTCGGTACGTGGCAATTCTGCCAACCCGCGAATTGGGTGCTGCATTGGCCAGGGCCGTTGGGCTTGCATTGGCGGCGTTCAGTGCGCCCAACTCAGAGGGATGTGCACCAAGTAGCGCAGCCATACGATTGCCTTTTGCCCGGGCAACTGGGCGCTTGGACTCTTCTAAAATCACATTCTGGCGAACCGTACTTTGCGCCTTGGTCTTTTGCGTTTGAAGGGTTGTCGTAGCAACCCTTGAGGTGGTTGCTGTATTGCGAGCTTTGCCTTTCCCGTTGAACAGATTTTTCAGAGAAAACCCTCCGCCTTTTTTCGTACCAGACCGAGCAGACTGCGATTTTGTTTTCCCCTGTCCGAATATCCCGGCCTTGGCCCCGCTACGGCTTTTGTCGGCCCCTTTCCCACGGCCACCATTCCCAGCCGAGCTGTTGTCTCCGCGATCTCCCTGGGCGCCGTTGCCATTCCCACCGCCATTTCCATTGCCACCGCCATTCCCATTGCCGCCGCCGTTGCCATTCCCACCGCCATTACCGTTACCACCACCGTTTCCGCCGCCATTACCGTTACCACCACCGTTTCCACCGCCATTGCCGCCACCATTACCGTTACCCGGCTTGGCATAAGCAAAATCAGGAGCTGCGACGGTGGCTACAATGGCCGTGGACCCCAACAAGGCAATCGCGATCGTCGAAGCTTTAAGCAGTCCGCACTTGGTGGTTTTCATTTTCAATCTCCTCAAAACCTCCAGCAACGGCAATCAGCGCGCTGAGGTTGACCACGGTGTTTCGGCAGTCTGACTCGCAGTCGAATCAAAACCGTTGCCACTGATTTAACTTTAGGTCGCTTGAACGCAGGGCTAACTGCTTGTTCATCATCGGTTCATGTCTGGCCTAGTAGTCTTCGATGAAGGTGTTTGAGGGTGTTATGCAGGCCAAAGCGTTTTTTCTGGTTGCAGCTTTGCTGACTGTCTTGTCTGGTGGGCAAGCGGCGGCAGATGCACGCGAACTCAAACAGTCTGAACTGCGCATGGCGACGTTGTCAGGCAGTGCGATACGGCTGAACCGTGTGATCAAAGGCGTGAAAAAAGCATACGGCGGAACCCCTGTTGATGCGCGCGCATTCAAAACAGACAAGATTTACTATCGTATTCTGGTCAAAAAGCCGGGCGGGAAAATCGTCAGCGTGATCGTGAACGCCGAAACCGGCACAGTCGTCTCGAACCGTTCAAGTACGGGGCGCGAGATTTCTGAAGCCGCACGCAATTCAACCAAATCCAAAAGCAACAACGCTCAGAGTGCCTCTACCACTCGTGGAAACAGTGCAGGCCGAAGCAATGCCGGCGGCAATGGTAACGGCAACGGTGGCGGCAACGGCGGTGGCAACGGTGGCGGCAACGGCGGCGGCAACGGTGGCGGCAACGGCGGTGGCAACGGTGGCGGCAACGGCGGTGGCAACGGTGGCGGCAACGGCGGTGGCAACGGTGGCGGCAACGGCGGTGGCAACGGTGGCGGCAACGGCGGTGGCAACGGTGGCGGCAACGGCGGTGGCAACGGTGGCGGCAACGGCGGTAGCAAAAAATAAAGTGAAGATCACGCTGGTTTAGCTGTAGTCTCTGGATATGCGAATACTCCTTGCCGAAGACGAACCCCAGCTTTGTGAGCAAGTCAAAAAGCTATTGGGTGCGGAAGGTCGCGTGGTCGACGTGGCCAACAATGGTTCAGATGCCCTGCATCTGGGGTCGACTGAACCGTACGACATGATCATCCTCGACATCGGCTTGCCTGAGCGTGACGGCATTTCGGTCCTGCGCGAATGGCGCAGCGCGGGCGTCAAGACACCGGTCTTGATCCTGACGGCCAGAGATGGCTGGAGCGAACGCGTCGACGGCTTGGATGCCGGCGCGGATGACTATATGACCAAGCCGTTCCATATGCCCGAATTGGCGGCACGTGTACGGGCCATCTTGCGACGTCAGAGCGGTCAATTGAACCCCGTGATAGAAATGGGAGATGTCTCTCTGGATACGCGGAACGGGCGGGTTGCCGTTGGGGGCATTCCTGTCGATTTGACCGCGCAGGAGATCGCCGTTCTGACCTATCTGGCGCACAACATCGGTCGCATGGTGTCGCGCACTGAGCTGTCGGAACACATCTACGAATATGACGGCGACAGAGACTCCAACACGATTGCAGTATTTGTGACCCGCCTGCGTAAAAAGCTGGGCTCCGATTTGATTACAACCGTCCGGGGTCGCGGCTATATGATTGATTCCGCCTAATGCTCTCGTTGCGCCAACGGGCCTTACTCGGAGGTATCGCTTCGGGAGCGTTGTCCGTAGGCGTCGGTACGCTGATGGTGTTTTCCTACATCAATACGCGCGTTCTGGAGCAGTTCGACGCAACGCTACAAGACCGGCACACGCAGGTTGTTGTTGGCCTCAGCGCCACCACGGATGACCCTGAAACCCTGCGACAGGTGGTATTCGATCCTGCGTATAGCACGCCATACTCGGGGCGGTATTGGCAAGTAACGGACAGTACCGGCGCCATCTATACGTCTGCTTCACTCTTCGATGAAACGATCGCCGAGCCCCCGCGCGGAAATGACGAAACAATCATTTGGAACACTTCCGGTCCAGATAGCGAAGCCATTCGTAGCGTTTATCAAAAGATCACGTTCGAGGACGGAACGGAGTGGGGCGTAACTGTCGCCGAAAGCAGGAGCGAACTGATCAACGAACGCAGCGCTGCACAAAGATACCTGCTCCCGGTTTTCGGATTGGTTGGTTTGATCGGAGTGGCAAGTTCTCTTTTGCTGATGTCCGCCATTGTTGGCCCGCTCCGGAAGTTGCGCGCCGATGTCGCCCATCGCTGGGATCGAGGCGATGAGCTGACTCCCGAAGACTACCCGGAAGAGGTTTCGCCCTTGGTGGAAGATCTCAACAAACTGCTGCATCGAAACCGCGAGATTGTCTCAGGTTCGCGAAGACAAGCGGCGGATCTGGCGCATGCCCTCAAGACACCGACGGCTATCTTACGAAACGAATTGGCGGAACTGGCAGACGCAGGAGCACATACGGAGCCTGCGGAAGAAGCGCTAACTCGAATTGACGCCCAGCTTAGCCGTTCACTCGCGCGCATGCGTGCATCAAACACCGGAGAGTTAACACATTCCAGGACAGACCTGACGAATTCGGTCGAACGACTGTCCCGGCTGTTCTCGGTCATGGCCGAACGCGAGGGGAAGACGCTCGTTTCGAATTGCGAGGCTGGTCTTCAAGTTCGAATGGACCCCCAGGACATCGAGGAAGTGATTGGAAACCTCCTCGACAACGCCCTCAAGTGGAGCCGGACAACACTCCAAATCACCGCGAGGCGCACTGTTGATGGAATCGAAATTTTTGTTGAAGACAACGGACCCGGAGTACCAGAAGACCAAAGGCTTGAGGTCCTTCGTTCCGGCAATCGGCTGGATACTTCTGTAAGAGGAACTGGTTTGGGCCTGTCTATTTCCGTTGATTTATTGGCCGCCTACGGTGGGAAGCTAGAACTCGGAACGTCCGAAAACCTGGGTGGCTTGGCTTGCGGTGTGAAGATCAGCCCGTGAGAAAAACAAGCTGTTCTATGCCGCTGGTCGCCGCTGCGCGGTTCTTTACCAATTTGCAAACCGCCGACTGAATAAGCAACAATCACCAATGCGATAGTTGATGCATGCACGTTGATGGCTGCTTTGCTCTCAAAGCTTTAGTTTGCTTGAAAGCCCAGTTTGCGATGAAACGCTGCAATTCTGTGTCGAGAGGCACTGCGACCCTAGAACTTTAGTAAATTGAGCAATTTCTGCAGATTTCTCTCCCTTCGTATCAAGTCATTGACGGCTTTGCGTGCCTGCACAGCGCTCCGCGATCTTTCTCCGTGCTTCCAGGACGGATGGCTTGGCCCAGCAGCATGCCCTCCTCCGGCACCATGCATTCGGCACACGCTCCAACCTTGAACAGCGGGTGCGCGGCAGCGCATGCCAGTGGACTTTGCCGTTGCTGTGCATCTGGGCGCGTCTCGCAGTCTTTTGGCGGGGTCCATGAGGCTGTCGTCACTTTTTGTCATCCGACCGCCCCTCGTTGTAGACGTTACCAACGATTGCCTGCCCACCTTCTTTAACCTCAACGCGTTCGACACGCACAGTTTGATCTGCTTTGGATCGATAGCGTTTGAGGGTCTCAACCTGGCTGGTGAAGGTCCGCGCAAGTTTATTGAGTGCCCGTTCCGCTGAATCTTGCTGCGGGAGAGTTTCGACGTGATTGAGCCTGCGCGCCATCATCATCGTGGCCTGATGAATTGCACCCATTTGGATCGCAAGCATGGCTTCAACCTCGTCCTGCGGCTGCACACCTCCGACTACAGAAAGGACAAAATTCGAAGCTGTTTCTGAAACGGGGCTGCCATGTTTACCCAGAGCGGCCACTTGTTCCAGAACTCCCTCGTAAAACCGATTATCCACTGTCCCCAGTTCATGCATGGCCAGCGCCGTCGCTGCAACAGGCTGCTTGTCCTTGTGCCCTACCTTGAGGGTTTGGCTTTCTTCATTGAAATCTAGTGTCATATCGGGTGGCCTAACATGCGACTGCCTCTTTTCACGAAGGGTTGTTACTGCGGCTGTTTCCGCTTCAGTCAGTTCTTTTTTCTTACGCAGCAATTGGTTTCTGGTGTTTTTGCGTGTCTTGCTCATGTCCGCCTCGCGTAACAGGGAGTGGTTAGTATTAGTGTTCCGTTTCAGAACCGATGGACCGTCGAGAAATCGGCCTGACCGGTTCTGGTTTGGAACCATGGGAGGTCTTTGGGTTCTCAAACGGAACCACCGAGGATGCTGACGGGTCCGTCTTAGAACCGCGTTTTGTTTTTTCGGGCTGCCAAAACCGCCAATCGTTGGTTGCAGCTTTTTTGCCGGACCGGGCCTGCGTCGCCTTGGTCGTCAACCGCCATTCGTGAGCCCGACGGTGATACCAGTTGCCTTTCTGCTCCAGCTCAAGAAAGCCTTTGTCTTGCAGATCCTCGAAAGCCCGCTGAATAGTGGCCTTGCCCAATCCGAGAGTTTCCGCCGCCTCGTTCATCGACAGAAAAACCTTGCCGTTGTTGCCACCGTGGTAGCGGGTGTGAAGCTCCAACCAGAGCTTCACTGCAGGTCCGGACAACGCTCGCCATGCCGGAGATTTGATCATGGCATAAGGCAGAGGAACATATTGACCCTCATTCGACCGTTTACCCTTGGGAGATCGCCGCCTACTCATGGCGACAACTCCGTGGGAAATGCTCGGGCAAACCATTCAGTTCAGGGATATCAAAGCTGATATGTGCCCGGACGAGCCGGATTAGGCCGGATTTGGACACACAGTAACCGAGCGTGTCCCAGGCCGCTCCCCCGGCCGGAAATTGGGGTCTCTGGCGCTGAAACAGCCATTGGATACTGTCCCGGCATACGGCGACGCGGTAGATACCATGGCGAAAGATTTCGCCGCTGTAGGTCTCAGCGGTTTCCCGATGATCAGTTCGGGAAAGAGGGCCAGTGTCGGACCCGCTTGCATAGCTCTGGTTGCGCGGTTTGGAAACGGACACATCAGCCATGATCGATCCGTCCTTTCCGAATATTCACTCGTTCTACAGAGTGGCTCAAAGGCGACCAGTAGTACCGGCGCTCGTTTTGTCTTGTCGGCGCGGGGCATCCTGTGGCATCAACAGAACTTGCTAGGGTGGCAGTTGATGTCACTGGAAAAGCCCCATCTCCGCGCTTGGAGTTGGGGTTTTTCATTATGCAGCCTCGTTGTTGGGATCGGTGCGCCGCGTCGCCAGCCAGGCGTTCAGATCAGCGCCATGATAGGCGATCCGCCGACCGATGCGGATAAAGGCCGGACCACACATGCGGTGGCGCCATTGAGCCAGCTTTTCGCGGTTTCCCAGCAATTGCATTTCAGGGTCTTCTGGGAAGTAGACCCGGTCGTCATTGAAGACGTTTGCCATCGTTGAAATCCTCTTGGATCAGTTGCGATGGCTCCTAATTATAGGCAGCTTTGCCGAAGTTTCACCAAACTATTTCCTGCGCCTAAGCGCTTTCCAGAAGCGAGAAAACGCTTAGGCGTTTTTCCTGAACACTGCTTCGTATCTCGATTTGAAAGGCTCCACTGACCGCAACGCGGTTCCGTAGTCCGCATGAGTTTTTTGCGTTTTGGGGAAGTCCTCATGTTTCTCAACTGTCTTTTCCAAAGCTTGCTCAACGATGCGTTCTTCACTGACAAAATCGACCGCGCCTGACAACTGCTCGATTTGCTGCATCAGTAGCTCCAAGTTTTGGAGCCTGCGTTGTCGTGATGAACGCGCACCAGCTTCACCAGCCCTTAGTCGCGTTTTTGCTGACTGCACTCCGGTTATTGCTGCATCTTCGTAACTGAATTTCCAGCGGTAATGTTCGACCATCCGGCCTAGTGCCAAGAGCTGACCGTACATGTAGTGGCGCAGCTGACCAGCTATAGCTTTACTCAGCTCGCTATCCCTTGAACCTTCATGAATGTAACTTTTGAAGCTAGCCAGCTCGTCCAATATTTTGAACTCGAACCAACGCTTAGTGAACACTGAATCAAGCTTGTCGAGCTCAAATGCCAAAGCCTCTTTCAATTTGTCTAGTGGACTTCTCGATCGCCGCGGAGCTTCTTCATAGTCGCAGAAATCCAAAGGGTAGCTTCTATCAAAAACTTCGAGCGCTAAATCCACTTGCTCCCGAGAGTATTTACTTTCATTTAGTTTGCTGACTTGCAGAATATGTCGAGCCTCTTCCAGCTCTACAAACGATGCTATGAGCAGGTCAAAATACTCCCTCATGTGGTCGATTTCGTAATTTCTTCGACATTGCTCCACGAAAAACTCCCACAAGTCATTTGTGGAAAACTCAAAGAAGTTCATCTCCCACCATTTGGGCGCTGAACTGATCTGCCTTTCTTCCAAAATTTCATTCAACAGATGAACACGAACTTGATCCGGCAGCTCGTCGAAACCAATGCGGTCAAGCTCGGCGTTCACATTGGAAGGCAAATTCATGCGAGTTTCAAACAGCCAGTCCTTTGTTTTTCTGCCAAGAGGAACTGATTTTAACTCGCCCTCGCCATGAACGAACGGGTTCAATTCATAAGAAAGAATCTTGTTTAATCGTTCACTTTCTTCTTCCGAAAAACGTTCCAAAACCGTCTTTTCCTCCCATCAGGGTCGTTAACATATGAACCCACTCCAGCCCTCAACCAATTCGCGCCGACGTTCCAACAAATCCGACCGTGCATAAGCCCGCTCCACATCAGACCCAACCTGATGAGCCAATGCTGCCTCTGCTACTTCCCGAGGCGCGTTTGCAGCTTCCGCCGCCCAATCCCGAAACGAACTGCGGAAACCGTGCACGGTGACGCCATCCTGCCGCATCCGACGTAGCAGCATCAGCATGGACATGTTTGACAAAGGCTGATGCCGCTTTTGCCCCTCGAACACATAGTCAGAGGCCAGCGCACGCAGCGGCTTCAGAATGGCCAACATTCCGTCGGTGAGAGGAACACGATGGACCTGCCCGCCCTTCATGCGCTCCGCAGGTATGGTCCACAGGCGCACATCGACATCGACCTCGGGCCATTTCATCTCTAGCACTTCAGAGGTTCGGCAGGCGGTCAGAATGGTGAACTGCAACGCCTTGGCGGCCATGGCTGAGCGGGTCTGCAACTCGGCATAGAATGCGGGCACCTCCTGCCACGGCATTGCGTCATGGTGCTGGACCTTGGCTTTGACGGTGGGCAGCACCTTGCCTTCGCGGATCGCGCTCACCGGGTTCTCGCCCGAGCGGAAGCCCTTGGACTTTGCCACGTCGAGTACCGTTTTGATCCGCTGCGACAGCCGCTTTGCAGTTTCGTGTTTCTCGGTCCAGATTGGCGACAGGCACATCAGCACTTCGGGCTGATCGATGCTGTCCACGGGCATACGGCCGATCTTTGGGAACGCGTAGTCGCGCAAGGTGTTGAGCCATTGCTGTCCATGTTTGGCATTCTTCCATGTAGGCAGGCGATCAATGTGAACCTGGCGGCTGAGTTCTTCAAAGGTCGGGATTTCGCGCTGAGCATTGAAACGCGGGTTCAACCCGGCTTTTGCCATCCGACGATATTCGAGCGCTCTTTCTCGAGCCTGATTCAAAGTGACAACATCAGCGCCGCCCAAACCAAAATCCGTTCTCAGCGGTGCGCCCTTGCGGTTCTTCTGCCCTTTGACCGTTACGCGCACGATCCAGCGTCGCGCACCAGAGGGGTCAACAACAAGGTACAGGCCAGAACCGTCGCCATGCCGACCCTGGCCAAGATTCTCTACTAGCTTCTTTGTCAGCTTCCCGCCGAGCGCAGCCATGGAAATACCACACAATATACCACTCAATAGAAAATATTATGGACAACTGGGTAAAACTCAAGATGATACTACTAGATAGTAAGTGCCTGCTATTTATAGGAATACGGCACGTTAAACACGCCACATCAACTCACTGAAATAGGTAAATGGCGGAGACGAAGGGATTCGAACCCTCGAGACGGTTTCCCGCCTACTCCCTTAGCAGGGGAGCGCCTTCGACCACTCGGCCACGTCTCCATCGACGGGTATATCCTTGCAAGCGACGGGAATACAAGGCGAAATATCTGATTTGTGCCCCCCCTCGGACAAAATTGTTGAACCCGTTGAAATCACGGTAAAAGACACCAGCTTAGATGGATCATGGGTCAGATTTGGAGAATTTTTTCTGAAGCCTTTATTCAACGCGGTGCCACCAAACCTTCAGGTTCGAAGCGACACAGCATATCGATTCCCCGTTCTGCTTAGTTGCGCCGATTATGAGATCATTTTCTGAAAGCGATGAAGTTCTCTTGTTACAGTTGGTTATGAGAACGGCGGTGAGAAAGTCGACCACGGTAGCGGCGGGATGATCTTGGTGCGG
>NZ_WVQW01000025.1:0-2643 GCF_013110635.1 Ruegeria sp. HKCCD6604
GTTCGTATAGTCTTTCCCATTTGTTTCGCGCTTCTGCGTATGCGGGATCTAACGGCACCCCATCCGCGAAGTCATCAACTAACGGGAACATCCAACCGTTAGACAAGTTCCCATTGTGGGGAATAGCAAGAACACGCCCACCTGTCGTTTGCTCATAGTTCTCCAACCACTTCCAAAGATCACGAGGGTTGGGTGAGCCCACAGGTGGCGTTGTTGTATAAGGCAGTATCTGTTTTGTGAGCTCAGGGCCGTCGCGAAAGATCACATTTCGGTGCAAATTGTTCCCTGCAACAAGAGATGTCCATTCATAGGCGATAAAGGTGCTGAACACGCCGGGGTCATTGTACTCTTCCGCGGCATCGATAATTTCATCCCAAACACGGGCATACGCTGGGTTGCCCGGTTGATAGTTCAGCGCAGGGGAAACCTGTCCTTGAGCAAACGCCGCTGTAAGCTCGAGCGCAGCCGCTAGAGCGGCTTCTCCACCCTTATTGAATTCTTCATGGAAATATCTGCCTTGCTCATCTGCCAAGATGTTGGGAGCACCCCCGATGATGTCGGTAATAGCACCCATCGCATCCGAATGATCTGTAATCATGAAGAAATCGAGAGGCATCGACAACTTTACAGGTTGCCCCGTGTTCGACACAACTTCTTCTCCACGCGCAAACCGATAGGCATCGCGCGGCATGAGGCGCGTACCGCCTCCACCAGCATCCCCGGAAAGACCAGTATGAACGTGAGTGTCACCAAAATAGACTTGAGTTGGATATGCGCGCTCAGCGTAAGGTGAATAGGGTCGACCGGAAGGACCGGTAAGTCCTGACGGATTTATTGCATCCTGAGCTAAGACTGGGCTCCCCAGAATGAGAGCTGCTGGCAAAACATAGCGAAACAATTTTTCCTCCATAATTGAAGGCACCTTACCACAACTCTGCTCGAGAAGTTATTTCGACTGAGTTCGAAGGGTTGCTAAGTCCGCGTGGCAGACAATCACAAAAATACTGCGTATGACGTCGTCGAGCGCGAACTTGCTTCCTTCCTGCGTTGCCGCCAATGTCTGATTTCAAGCACACTATGAGGTTAGTTTAAGATGATCGATGTCGATCAAGTTCGTGCCGATACCCAAGGTATTGCTCATTCAACTCACCTTTTGGCCTGTGGCTCAGCGCTCATGCCCACATGCGTTGTTAAGGCCGTTGTCGCGCATACCCAGCTTGAAGCGCAAATCGGGGGTTATGAGGCTCAAGCCAGTCAGGCCGAACCTTTAGAAAAAGTGTATCGTTCGGTGGCCGGACATATTGGTGCTGCTGCTCAGGAAATAGCCTTGATGGAGAACGCAACAGTCGCTTGGTGCCATGCGTTCTATGCCCTTCCGCTAAAACAGGGTTCGCGGATTCTTACCTGTGAAGCGGAGTATGCGGCCAACTATGTTGCGTTTCTCCAAAGAGCAAAACGCGACAACTTGAAAATCGAAGTCATACCGTCTGATGAAAACGGAGCGATGGATCTGGCCGCGCTTGAGGAAGCGATGGGGGATGATGTCGGTGTTGTTGCAATCACTTGGGTCCCTACGAACGGTGGCTTGGTGAACCCGGCCGTCGAAGTTGGTCGTATCGCAAATGCGCACGGCGTTCCCTACCTTTTGGATGCATGTCAAGCAGCGGGCCAGATGCGGATCGATGTTGAAGAACTCGGATGCGATTTTCTGTCAGCCACAGGTCGAAAATACCTGCGCGGGCCGCGGGGGACAGGGTTTCTCTACATCAAAGACAAATGGTTGGACTTCTTGGAACCCGCAATGATCGACCATTTTGGTGCACCTTGGGTAGCTCGAGACAAGTATGAACTGCGTGAAGACGCCAGGCGGTTTGAAACCTGGGAAAACTCCTATGCACTACGGGCAGGACTTGGAGCGGCAATCGACTATGCCGACCAGATTGGGATCGACCAGATCAATGATCGTGTTACGTTTCTAGCCGAGGAAGCGCGAAAAGCTCTCTCGGAAGTGTCGGCTGTAACGGTGCGAGATTTGGGCAAATCTCGTTGCGGAATTGTCAGTTTCTCTATTGAGGGGTTTGAAACCCAATCAATCGTCAAGCAAATGGCAGCGTCAGGTTATGTCATCGGGGCATCAGCCCCCTCGAGTACGCGGATCGACTCGGAACGTCGTAACTTACCAACGCTGCTGCGCATCGCGCCCCATTACTACAATACGGAAGAAGAAGTGCGCGGTGCTGTAGAACGTCTCTCTTCTCTTATTCATTGAAGCAGCGCTAGAGCTTGCCTCAAAAAGCAGACGTTGGGGGCACAGGCAAAAGACCGCTTTGTCCGCGAAGCTGGTATTTTAAAGTCTGGTCGCGAATGTCCGCTTCGGGCTGCGACCAGCCAACCATGCTTGCCGCAAAGAATGGCCGCATCGAGCCCACTTTGACCGATGCTGCTCGATGCCCCAATGACAGCAATGCGCAGAAAGCAGACTTTGCAAAGTCCGGTTGACCACATTGTCCACCAAAGGCGACAGTTCTGCTTCGCGACTGGGCTATACATAGCCCTCAAAGCGTATTGTTTGCGGGACTTCAGTTGCACCGTTTTCCTGAGCGAGTAGGGCGCTTGCTGACGAAAAGGTAGCAAGCGCAAAAA
>NZ_WVQW01000026.1:0-2543 GCF_013110635.1 Ruegeria sp. HKCCD6604
TGAGAACGGCGGTGAGAAAGTCGACCACGGTAGCGGCGGGATGATCTTGGTGCGGGCGGCGTAAAAGTCGTCCATCTTTTCCCTTTCTTTTGACGGAGGGAGGGTGGGAGGATCTTCACCGTGGATTTGTATCGCAAAGTTCGTTTGGCCTGTGCCGAGGGCATGAGTCAGCGAGAAGCGGCGCGGCATTTCGGGATATCTCGTGACAGCGTTCGCAAGATTTTGGCGTTTTCAGTTCCGCCCGGCTGCCGGCGGTCAGCACCGATCCGGCGGCCTAAGCTGGATGGGTTCACCGGGATCATCGATCAATGGCTTTCGGAAGATCGGCAGCGGCCGCGCAAGCAGCGGCATACGGCCAAGCGGATCTTCGAACGCCTGCGCGATGAGCATGGCTTCGAGGGTGGTTACACCATCATCAAGGATTATGTTCGGGAGCACGGTCGACGGCATCGCGAGATGTTCGTGCCCCTTAATCATGCACCGGGCCATGCTCAGGCCGATTTCGGCGAAGCAGTGGTTGTGATCGGAGGCATTGAGCAGAAGGCCCACTTCTTTGCCTTGGATCTGCCGCACAGCGACGCCTGCTACGTCCGGGCCTATCCGGCGGCGACGGCGGAGGCCTGGATGGACGGGCACGTCCATGCCTTTGGGTTCTTCGGGGCCGTTCCGCAGTCGATCCTGTACGACAACGACCGGTGCCTTGTGGCGAAGATCGAGCCCGACGGAACTCGCAGACGCGCGCGGCTGTTCAGCGAGATGCTGTCCCACTATGTGATCCGGGACCGCTACGGACGTCCAGGTAAGGGCAACGACAAGGGGTCCGTCGAAGGGCTGGTTGGCTATTCCCGGCGCAACTTCATGGTGCCGGTCCCGAGCTTTCCGACTTGGGACGCCTTCAACAACTGGCTCGAAGAGCAGTGCCGGGCGCGCCAAAACGACAAGCTGCGCGGGCACAATCAGACGATTGGAGAGCGGCTTCAACGCGATCTGGAGGCAATGGCGGTCTCGCCGGCCACGCCCTTCGAAGCCTGCGAACAGGCCACGGGCCGGGTCAGTTCCCTGTCGCTGCTGCGCTATAAGACCAACGACTATTCCGTGCCGGTTGCCTACGGCCATCGCGAAGTCTGGATCCGCGCCTATGTTGACCGGGTGGTCATCGGATGTGGTGGGGAGGTCATCGCGCGGCATGTTCGCAGCTACGACCGCGAGGACATGGTCTTCGATCCGGTTCATTACCTGCCGCTGATTGAGAAGAAGATAAACGCTTTCGAACAGGCGGCTCCGCTGGCCGGATGGGAGCTTCCCAAGGCGTTTGATACTCTCCAGAGGCTGATGGAGGCACGCATGCTGAAAACCGGACGGCGCGAATACGTGCAGGTTCTACGGCTGCTCGAAAGCTTCGAGATGGAGGAGGTTCATGCTGCCGTGAAGACGGCTCTCCAGATGGGAGCAATCAGCTTCCCCTCTCATTGATTGCTAGGCAATCAACTGCCGGGCAGTGGATGCCGTAAAGCATCTGGTGCTGTGTCGGGTGGAGCGGCGGCCGCCGAGGCTCGATCTGGATGTCTACCCGTTCCTGCCACGGGCCAAGGTGGCGACGACATCTCCGGCCAGTTACATGTGCCTGACAACAGGTGCCTCGACATGACGGAGACGCCACAGATCCTGCTGAACCACCAACTCAAAAAGCTGAAGCTGCCGACCATCCTGCGGGAATACGACAAGCAGGCTCGGCTCTGCGCTGCCGAAGGGAGAGATCACGTCCAGTTCCTGGCCCGTCTGATCGAGCTCGAACTCATCGACCGGGAACGGCGCATGATCGAACGCCGGATCAAGGCCGCGAAATTCCCGGCGACCAAGAGCCTCGATAGCTTCGACTTCACGGCGATCCCAAACCTCAACAAGATGCAGGTACTCGAACTCGCCCGCTGCGAATGGATCGACCGTTGCGAGAACGTCATTGCTCTCGGCCCCAGCGGCACCGGTAAGACCCACGTGGCCTTGGTCTTGGCCTGGCCGCCTGCCAGAAAGGCCTGGCAGTCCGCTTTACTACTGCCGCAGCCATCGTGCACGAATTGATGGAAGCTCGCGATGAACGCCAGCTCCTGCGGCTTCAAAAGCAATTGGTGAAGCAGAAGCTGCTGATCATCGACGAACTGGGCTTCGTACCACTCTCCAAGACAGGCGCTGAGTTACTGTTCGAACTGATCTCCCAGCGATACGAACGCGGGTCGATCCTGATCACCTCGAACCTGCCGTTCGAGAAATGGACGGAAACATTCGGATCCGAGCGTCTCACTGGTGCCTTGCTCGACCGGCTGACCCACCATGTCAGCATTCTGGAGATGAACGGAGAAAGCTATCGCCTGGCACAGAGCAGGGCTCGGCAGAATTCCTAAAACACAGAAAAGATTGGTCCTGGCGGACCAAGACGCCTTGGCAACCGCCAGCTTTATCGGAGCCCGTTTGCCAAGGCGCCGGTCACCCAATCAGTGGACGACTTTTGCTCCGCCCCATGGCAGGTTTTTACGCCGCCGTTGACA
>NZ_WVQW01000021.1:0-11600 GCF_013110635.1 Ruegeria sp. HKCCD6604
GGGGTGCACCCCGCAGTATGAACAGATCCGTTAGGGCATCGATCACATCGACCGAGTTCAGCTTGCGCTTCACTTTAATCGCCAGGCACTCTCGGCTGTGCTCATCAAGGATATTCAGCGCCCGGAAGTGTCAACGGCGGCGTAAAAATATGGGCGAAGACCCCCAGATTTTCTGAATAAAATCAATGTTAGGAATGCAGCGTTATGCGCGTCCCTACATCACGGTTTAGCAAGTTCCTTTGCCGAACAGACCTGCGAATGAAGTCGGATGAACAGCTTTATCTGACTGGTCCCTTGAAATTCTGGACTGATCATTCCACATCTATGCCATGAACAAAGAAACCCTTCCAATTGCCGACATCAAGTCGCCCGCAGGCCCGGGTAGGCCTCGTGCCTTTGACGAAGCCGATGCTTTGGAAAAAGCCTTGTGCGTATTTTGGCACAAGGGCTACGAGGCCGCGTCGGTGGACGATCTGACCAAGGCCATGGGTTTGAGCCGTTCCAGCTTCTATGGAACCTTCGGAAACAAGCAGGCATTGTTTCGCAAAGCCCTCAGCCACTATTCAAGACGTGGTTTGAAAGCTTTGCGCGACCTCGCGGACGCGGGCGGAAATGACCCCGTCGGCGCGATAATGGAAGCCTTGGCGAATCCGCAAGGAGGTCGTGACGGCTGCATGCTGATCAACTGCCTTACCGAGCTTGCCCCGCATGATGATGAAGTGGCCGATCTCGGACGCCACCATTTGGAGAGCATTGACAAAATTATTGCGGAAGCGCTTGAGCCTTCAGATCCGAGTCTGGCGCTCGACAGGGCGCGCGCCTATGCCTCCCTTGCCATTGGCACGCTAGCCTTGCGTAAGGCGGGCGTTCCCGCTGAGCAGATATCGCAAACCCTGAAACAAGCCCGGTTGGTGATTTCGCCATAAGGTCTCCCGCCACCATAACGAAATGAAACCTAACACAAACTCAAACAAGAGACAGTGAGCGCAATATTGGACTAGTTGGTCCAATAATATCTGAACGAAGTTTACCAAAGAAGGAAGCAGCAATGGCTGATGAAAAACTGTTCTCTGGCATCAAAGCTGGTGCAATCGAGCTGAAGAACCGAATTGTAATGGCGCCACTGACCCGTAACCGGGCAAGAGCTGAGGATGACAGTGTCCATGAATTGCAGGCCGAGTACTACGCGCAGAGGGCAGCTGCTGGTCTGATCATCACGGAAGCATCGCAAATCTCGCCCCAAGGCAAAGGCTATGCCTGGACGCCCGGCATTTATTCCAAAGCGCAAATCGACGGCTGGAAAAAAGTGACTGAGGCCGTCCATGCCAAAGACGGGAAGATCGTGATCCAGCTTTGGCATGTGGGTCGGATTTCGCATTACAGCTTGCAGGAGGGTGGTGAAGCCCCTGTTGCGCCATCCGCAATTGGCGCTAAGGCCAAGACGTTTGATGGTGAGCAGTTTGTTGAAACTTCTGAACCGCGGGCTCTGGCCATCGAAGAAATTGCTGACATTGTTGCGGACTACCGGAGGGCTGCGGAAAACGCCAAGGAGGCTGGTTTCGACGGTGTAGAGGTCCATGCAGCCAACGGATACCTTATCGATCAGTTCCTGCGCGACGGGTCGAACAAGCGTGAAGACGAATACGGTGGTCCTGTTGAGAATAGAGCGCGATTCTTGAAAGAGGTGATGGACGCTGTTGTCGGCGTGTGGGGTGCCGACCGCGTCGGTGTCCGCCTCAGCCCGTTCTCGGACGCTAACAACATTTCCGACAGCGACCCACAGGCGACGTTCTCGCATGCGATCAAATTGTTGAATAGCTATGGGTTGGCCTATCTCCATCTCGTAGAAGGGCAGACCGGCGGCCCGCGCGATATTCCTGAAGGTGGTGACCTAAAGGCGCTCTATGAACTGTTTGACGGAGTGAAAATGGGCAACAACGCTTATGACCGAGACATGGCGATTGAAGCAGTTGAGACCGGCGCCGTCGACCTGGTGGCCTTTGGTCGGCCGTTTATTTCCAACCCGGATCTTGTCAACCGGCTGGAGAAAGACGCCGCACTGAATGAGCTCGATCCAACCACTCTCTACGGCGGCAATGAAAAAGGGTATACCGATTATCCGGCACTGGAAGAGGAAGCGGTCGCTGCAGAGTGATACATCGCTCTTAACCCCTTAGCGACGGGCTATACCAAGCAAAGTGAGCGCGCCGGGTTGGACGCGCTCACCCAGCAACTACGGAGATCTCTATTCTTAAGGCGAGGGCCTGTCACAAACCTGCAAATGAACTGCTGCCATATGATCAGGGTTGAATGTATCCAATCAGGATGCATCCTTGATTGAGGGGCGCCCGGTTTTAGTTGAGGAAGATGTGCGGTGACTACAATCAATTGAACGCGTTTCTCGAGCCGAGCAGTGTCGCAAGTAAATCGTGCAAAACAATTCAGTCTTTTGGCGTAGTCTTTGCGGTTACGGCCCCTTGCGTTGCTGAATCCCGCAAAGGTCCTCCTTAGGTACCTTGGGTTCTATGCGGCCTTTCTTGCTTGGACTTTCGCAAATGTCTCCGATGCGCAGAAAGCGGGCTGTGCAAAGTCGTCCGGATTCGCCAATTCTTGCAATCTGCAATGGCGTTCAACGCTGTAAAGCCTTCGGACCAAGACCAATCATTCGAGTTCAACGTCGCATTGTACCTCTGAATGTGACATCAAGGATTGACCCTAGAACACTTTGCATCGGCTGCGATACGACGTGTTTGATCAGTATCTAGTCAGAGTATCAAGTATCGCTTGCCGCGTTGCGTCATCATTGTGGAAGATCCTGCCGGCGAGAAACTCCGATGGAAACTGAGGCCACGTTTTGCGCATTTCAGTGACCAGTCGTTGTGCTTCTTGCGAATGTCCCAGCTGATCCTGCGCAACGGCCTGGAATAGGAGCGACGGAGCACTTACGGGCGCACCGGCAGCGGGCGCGCCTTGAAATGCTTCGACAACCTTTTCGTAATTCCCGAGCATAAGCTGCGATACACCCCAAATATTACGTGCGCCAAAGCGGCCCGATCCTGACCTTAGTCTTTCGGGATTGCTAACCTCGGCAGCAAGTTCCGGTGCGTTAGCCAGGATGGCTGTGATGCCGACAAGATCCAGGATATGACCATCATTCGGAGCAAGTTCGACGGACATTCTTGCATATTTCTTAGCCTCGACTGGATTATTTTGGGCAGCCAATACCCAACCATTTGCGCCGTTTGCCCAGGCATCTGTCGGAGACAGATCAAGCGCCCTTCCCGACATCTCCGAAGCCTTGCTGATGAGGTCATCTCTTTGCGCTGTGTCCGGGGCCAAAATAGCCAAAGTCGCCAGAACTTGTGCCGATCCGGCGTAGCCATCGGAAAGTGCCGGGTCCAACTCTGTGGCATGCTGGAACATTCCCAATGCTATTTGCTGTCGTTTGACATCGAAAACAGGAAAAAACATGCCTCTGGCTTGATCCGCAAGGTTAGCCGCCTGAAGTCTCGTCAAGGACTGCTCACCAAGCGCTGCTCTTTCAGCCTGCCCTAGGGATTGGGTTGGGGGCAAAACCACATTGCTATCTTGAGCCAGCCAAAAGCCAATTCCAGCAATCAGTACAAGGCCACCCAGTCCAAACGGCAGCATTTTTTTCAAACGCGGATGTTCGGCAGGCACATCGCTACTCGGTACCTCTGAAGTGTCGTCTGCTGTCATATTTTTTTGCGAAAACCGTGGCTTGTATCCACCCGGATCAACAAAAATGCGAACCCCTTTGCCGTTCCATTGATCTTCATAAAACTCATGAAGCAGTCGACGCAGCCGTCTGGCTTCAACGCGAACGAGATTTCGGCCACCGGTGCCATCAATACTTCGACCGTAAACTTCGACTGCGATTGCTTTGCCACGGATTTGGGCGCCGCGACCAGCGAGAGTTTCTTCGACCACGTAAGTAATAAATTGCTGGAGTCGCGGCGAAGCCTGGAACGCGACGCTTGAAACAACGCTCTGAAGTGCCTGTCGGACAAGCTCCGGCGATGGCGGTGCAATATCTGGATCTATCGGCAATTCATTAGCTTGGTTCAAAGCAAACTCACCCCCAACTCACGGTGACTCACTTGGCCTGCATCGTCAACCGCACTCATCTTGATCTGAGAATAGATAGTGGGAACCATGGATAATCCAGTGACTTGGGAACTGAGTGACGAGCTTCCAGAGCTTACCGATGCGCTCTCAGGGTTTAACGAAACGGATGCGTTGCTCAGCGAGGCAATCGAAGACCTGAAGAAAGTATCGGCACTGTTGGATGACACATCAATACCAGCCCCAGAGCGCGCGGAATGGACCCACATCAAATCTGAGCTGATCAACGAGCTTCGCCGGATGGTGAAGCGAAGCCTTCGCAACACTTCTAACTGAGGACTGGTCCATGACTAAGGAAGACACTGGGAAAGACCTGGACAACAAACAGGGGCAACCAACAGAGCAAATCGAAGACCCGTCGCGGCGGAGTGTTCTAAAGGGCTTGGCCACTGGAGCGGCCGCGACAGGGGCAGCTGGGTTTGCGGCAGGAAGTGCCGAGGCCCACGAAGGAGACGGCCCCCTGGGAGAAACACTCAAGAACCCATATGGCGGTCGACCCGCAGGCGGCATATCATTGCCAGAGTACTTCCGCCCGACGAAGTACATGACCGGTTCAAACGCGAACTATTTTCCACTGAGTGAGGAGTTGGGGCCAGATGAGATGCGCATCTCATTCTGTGGTTCAACACCGTATCCACCGCGCGAAGATCAGGCGGGTACTTGTATCATGGTGGAGTTGGGGAATGGAAAGCGGTTCTTTTTCGATTTTGGATCCGGTTGTGTCCGCAACATCATTGCCATGCAAGTACCTGGGCAACTGATCAACGACATCTTCATCTCTCACCTGCATGTCGACCACTACGCCGATATTCCCTATATTTACCCATTCCGTGCCTGGTCGGGTGGTTACACACCGCTGCGCATTCACGGTCCCTCTGGTCGGACACCCGAGCTTGGCACAGCCGGAATGGTCAAAGGCATGCAACAGATGCTCAAATGGCATCTGGAGGCCTTTGATGTGTTCCCGATTGGGGACGGCTACGAGATCGAGGTCAACGAATTCGATTTCCGTCAGGAAGGCGGCATCGTTTATGACGAAGATGGCGTGACTGTTCGGTCCTGGCCACGAAGCCACGCCAAGGACGGTGCGGTTGGCTATCGGCTCGATTGGAACGGGCTGAGCTTTGTATGGACCGGCGATGGTCGCCCGGATGAGCTTTCACGAAAATACGGCGAAGGTGTTGATGTCTTTGTAACCGAAATGTCGGGACAGGATATTGGTCAGCTGATGACCTACAAATATGGTATCCCACAGGATCTCTTTAACTACACCATCGATACGCATCACACCTCCCACTATGCCGTGGGTAAGCTCTTTGCTGACACAAGGCCGCGTTTGGGAATGGTGACACACTATACCCAGGACGAAGACATCGACGCTGAAATGCTGGCTGGTATTCGCGCTCATTACGACGGTCTGTTCCAATGGGGTCTCGATGTAGCCGTTGTGAACGTGACCAAGGATGCAATCTGGTACAGGAAAGCTGCACTACCCGGAAAATCCGGTACCGTTCCGCCATTCCGCGAACTGGCTGCGGCAGCTGAGGCCGGACGTATTGAGCTTCCGGATGAAATCACACTACCGAACCCGAGGCTCACCCGAGCAGATCAGCAAGATCAGAAGTACAGAGATATGGAGATTGATCCACGCGAGTACTACCCAACTGACGTTTTCCGAGCACCCGGCGGGGACTGGCCGCAGGACTTTACCATCAAAGTTTCGGATGTAATCGGCACGCGTGATGAAGACTGAAAGGAGATCGAACGATGATTGAATTTGGTTCGACTTCTGCGATCCCCGTGACGATCCTTACCGGCTTTCTAGGAGCCGGTAAGACAACACTTTTGAACCGCATCCTGACAGGCAATCACGGGTTGCGGGTTGCGGTTCTGGTAAATGACTTTGGATCCATCAATGTCGATGCCGATCTTGTAGTCGGCCTCGAAGATGATGTGATGAGCCTGGCTAATGGTTGCGTTTGTTGCTCGATACGAGATGACCTGATCGAAACGGTGGAAGCCGTACTTGCCCGGCCTGAGAAGCCGGAATACATCGTCCTTGAGGCAAGTGGTGTGTCAGACCCGTCGTCAATCGCGATGACATTTACCGATCAGAAGTTTCGGGACATGATCCGCTTGGACAGCCTAATGTGTCTTGTCGATGCGGAACAGCTATTTGCTGCGCCGGAACAAATGGAACTGAAGCTCCGTCAAATCGCGTTCTCGGACATGGTTATTTTAAACAAGGTCGATCTCGTCGACAGGGCAGCTGTTCAGAAGGTGCACGATTGGCTTGGGTCTCGCTTCCGTCGATATCGCCTGGTCGAAGCTGTCAATGCCGACGTCCCACTGGATATACTCCTTTCCGTTGGTCGCTTTGCCGCCGAACAGCTCGAAACAGCGATACCCGATCATCACGAACATGGACCAGATTGTGGTTGCCGCCACTCTGATCACTCGGACAGTTTCTCAACAACCATGATGAAAGCTGAACGCCCGATAAGCCTATCTTCTCTCCGGAACGCAATTCGGAAGCTTCCGGGCGATGTCTATCGCCTCAAGGGTTTTGTTTTTAGCGAGGAAGACCCGGATCATCGCATTCTCGTTCAGGTCGTTGGAAAACGTATGGACATCGCAAGGGATGGGGCATGGGGCCACCGAAAACGCGAAACAAGGCTTGTTGCAATAGGTGCACCGGGTGCCCTGTCAGAATACGAGTTTTCCGATGCGTTGTTGGCGACCGCATAGCGGCAAGTTCGACCAAACTTGCTTGCGTGTGATTCTTAAATTCTAACTCGTAACCGCTCGAAAACCCGCAGCGCCAAGGACCAAATAAGGAGAAACACCTGATTGCTGAAACAGATTGGGAAATTGGTTCAAGCGATCACATGACCCGCACCTGCCACTGCGTTTGTATTATCGGGCACGGCTGTATGCGCGCAGGACGTCTCAGGTCCAGAACTTGACGATGCAGCCCCGGAACCCGGATTGCCGAGTACAGCCGGAGGACAAGATGCCGAGTTGTTTTCTGCTTTCCACGGGCCCGAGGCGTTACCTCGGGTCGCAAATCTCCTTTTCTGGGGTTCTAGGGGCAAAGACAGGATGCCTATATTTTTCAACCGAGGAAAATCTGGAAGCCATGCAGCGGGTGACGTCAGTGTTTTAACAAAGTCAGGCGAGGTCGGAACAATGCACTGCGCGTCAGTGTTGCACGCCAATGTTCCCGGTGAATTGCGTGCGGCGCTTCTCATCAGGGACTTTGGGAACGATTCCGACGATCCACCAGTGGCAGTCGAAGTTATTGGCCACCTGCATTTCATCGAGGGCACACTTGATCTCCGAGGCGCGATTGTAGCCGTAACTTCGAAAGCAATTATTGGCTGAACCACGATAGGCAAAAGGCATTAATCTGATCCAAGACACCCGCCGAGGCGTATTTATCAAGTACCTCTTAACAAGGAGAAAAGAATGCTTCCACCCAGCATTATAGCTGCGACCCTTGGATTTTTCGCAGCGACTTCGCTTCAAGCTGGTGTTCAAATTCGCTTCGTAGAGGGCGCACCAAAGGATCGTTTTGTTCTGACAAATGTTGGAACGTGCGACGTCGCAGCCTCGACCGTAAAAATTGACTTGTCGCAATCTGCCGGACGCTTGATTTTCGACGTTACCGAAAAAGGCGCGGGCGTGGAGGTTTTTCAACCTCTCGAATTCGTTGAAGGTGCTGATGCACTGCGTCAGTTTCCTTCGGTCGTCGACGGGCAAAATACAATTGAACTTGAGATCACCTCCCTCGCGGCAGGGGAACAACTCGCTTTTACCATCGATGTAGATGACACCATTGGGCAACGCGAAATCACTGTTTCTGGGTCGGAGATCGAGGGCGCCATGGTGTCATATACTGCCTCGGATGAGACCAATACTGCGACCTTCTCTTCCGAAGCGCTCGTCAATGTGATGACCAAGGATTGCTGAGAGCTGCCCGACAATGTCGAACTGGTTGATCCGCATAGCATTTCTTGCGCTCATGCTCGGAGGCGGCATCCTGATCGGGATACTAACCGCACCCGGTGATTGGTATGCGCAACTTTCTAAACCTGCTTTCAATCCACCAAATTGGATTTTTGGCCCGGTTTGGACGGCGCTTTATGTATTGATCGCGATGGCGGGCTGGCGCCAGTTCGAAGCTGACCGGAGCTCGGCCGCCATGAAGTTGTGGTGGGCGCAGATGGGGCTGAACTTTTTGTGGTCACCAACCTTTTTCGTACTGCAAATACCGTGGGTTGCCTTTGTGGTCATTGTTGCGTTGCTGGCTGTCATCTTCGTGTTCATCGTTCGGGTGAGGAACTCGGATCCAGTCTCCGCGCTGGCCTTCCTGCCGTATTGTGCATGGGTCGCATTTGCCACGGCGCTTAATCTTTCTATTGCGATACTGAACTGAGAAGGAACAACATGCGTGCCAACTTCTTTGGGCTTTTTTCGGGGCTTGTTATGCTCGGATCTACAATGGCACAGGCTGATGAAAACCTTGCTGAGGACTTTTCCAAGTCTCCGGAGACGCGTTGGGACTATGTTGCGGACACAGTCATGGGAGGCGTCTCTTCAGGGCAAGTGCAGTTTCGTTCGGAAGGTGATGTCGCATTCGCACGTCTGACCGGAACCGTCAGTACAAAAAACAACGGTGGCTTCATCCAGTTCCGACGCAAGTTGCCTGATCGGCCCGATGTTGGCGTATCGGGCGTAAGGCTGTTGGTCCGGGGTAACGGCGAGCAATATTTTGTTCACCTCAGGACACGTGGCACCGTGCTTCCTTGGCAATACTATCAGGCCGAGTTTCCAACTTCAGAAGACTGGACCGAAGTCTCATTGCCTTTGTCAGCCTTCAAGGCTTCAGGTGCCATGTTGCGCGCTATTCCCGTCGCTGACGAAATCACCTCGGTTGGAGTTGTAGCCTATGGGCGCGATCACGAGGCCCGTGTGGATGTCAGCGAGATTGGGTTTTACTGAAGGTCGCCCGGGCGATGGTCCGAAATACGTCTGGGCGTCCCCCTTTCGGTGTAGCCACGCCCCCCAAAAAGGGCGACACGCCATCAGATTATTTGTCAAAAAGACCTAAAGCTGCGACCCAATTGGCAAAATACTCAGGAAACCGGAAACTATGTGATCCCAGGCTGATCCAGTCGGCTCGGATTCATATTCAAGGACGTTGCCATCATCATCTCTTGTCGTCCATCTAAGCTGGCCAGCTTGCTCGAGTGTGACGTGATATGTGTATGCGGGCAGCGCGTCGTCCAAGGCACCCATCGTCTGTGCAGTCAATGCTGGCGAGTCAATCAGAATTCCCATCTCGGTGTTGATGTTGACGGACCGGGGGTCCCAGTTGAACGACCCTACGAACAAGTATCGGTCATCAACCGCAAATGCCTTGGAGTGTAGGCCTGATCGCGATTGAGCCCAGTTAATCCCGCGGCGTTGAACTTGATAGGCGTCGGGTCGCAGTTCGTAGAGTTCTACTCCACCGCGTAAAAGTGCTCGGCGTTTTTTAGCGTAGTGTGCGTAAACGGGTGCGACGTCGTTAGATGCAAGTGAATTGGTTACGACCTTTACGTCGACCCCGCGCCTCTCGAGTTCGGTCAACCATTTCACACCGTTGTTGCGCGGCACAAAATAGGCGGACACGATATTCACCTCACTGCGGGCATTTTCAAAATACGGAAGCAATTGAGATGCCAGAACGGGGTCTGAACTATCCAGACCCGCCGCTTTTGAAGGTGGATCAGAATATAGTTTCGCAGGCAGCCAATCCAGTGACAGGGCTCCATCTGCGAAGTTCTCTTGTGCTGACTTTCTGAGGGCGGCGCCGTACTGCGTTTGCTTCGCTTCTTCGACCAGTTCCTTCAACCTGCCTCGCGCATCGCTAAGGTCAAATTCTTCGGGTTCCCCAACGACCGCACGCGCCGGAACTGCGAACTCGCTGTTCCAGTAAGAGTCAAAGCTACGCGACACCTCGCGCACAACGGGGCCTGCGGCCAGCACATCCAGATCAGCGTAGTTCATTTCTTGCCGTGCCAGAAAGTACTCGGCACCGATGTTTCTTCCACCCACAATCGTGAACACATTGTCTGCCGTCATGGACTTGTTGTGCATTCTTCGATTGATGCGTTTGAAATCTGTGATACCTGCAATCAAAAGGCTCTGATCTCGCCAAAATGGATTGAATAGCCTGATCTCAATATTTTTGTGATTGTCCAACGCGGCCGTCATCGCGTCATAGCTGGACGTGTCCATGTCATCCAGCAACAATCGGACACGAACACCCCGATCTGCTGCCTGCAAAAGACTGGCTGCAAAAAGGTGACCTGTCGGGTCGTTGTGCAGAAGGTAGTATTGCGCGTCTATCGTTCGCTCGGCAGCAGCCGCCAACAGCAGCCGTGAAACAAGCGCTTCTTCTCCATCACTGATCAGCTTGATGCCTGACCGACCGTCTTTGGGGTCCCCAAGGCGATTGGCCGCCTGGCCCAGAGCCGTGCCCGAATTCGCCGGCAGCGCAGCCGATGCTGTCTTTTCATATGTACGGGATTTTGGAGCGCAAGCGACAAGAAACAGCGCGCAACAAACCCCAATCACGAACTTCCATTGCGCCATAGGTTTCCTCCAACCGTATGCCCTAAGTGACTACGCCGGACCATGCGATGGCAAGTTTGTTCTATGACGCCTGAGGTTGTTTCGTTTGTCAGTGTTGATTTCGCATACCAGCAATGGCGGAATTGTCAGTCTGATGCTGGGCGACGGTTTCGGAGTTCCGCAGCCGCCGCCGAACTCTGCGCAAAGCTCAGTGTAGGAAGGGTATGAAATGCATAACACGATTGAGATGTAAGTTCACGCACGGCGCTCAGAAGGGAAAAGTGACCTGAAAATCAGCATCGGAATAGCGACTGGCGAAGTCGTCGCGGGCTATGCCGGTACGGATAATTGGGCGACGTATACTTGTATCGGATCGACCGTAAACCTTGCTGCTTACCTTGGGACAGAGACGCACAAAACCGGAAGCCTTTAATTGATTGATCAAGAAATCTTCGATCTGTCGGTGGGGGCAAATGTGTTGGACACATTTGGTGGAACCATGATCAAGGGTTTCTCCGATCTATTCGGCATCCATGCGCTATGACCAATCGAGCGACCTCAAAAAATGGCTGAAATACTTGAAGTATTCGACGCAGTTTATGAGGGCTTAGAGCGTAAAGCAGAACAGTCAGTAAGCTCAGACTATCGGTCAGGGGCGTACCAAATTGGCGAAGTGTATGCGCGTTCCTGCGCTGTCAATGGGACATTGTCTGGCATTTGTATTCCAAACTTAACGGCATCATACGCCGTCCAGCGGGGTGTCGGAATTTCGATCACTCGGGCATAATAAAATGCGCTTTCCGAAGGATCAAAATCTGGGTCTTCCCAGACGG
>NZ_WVQW01000022.1:0-11211 GCF_013110635.1 Ruegeria sp. HKCCD6604
CCAGCTACTTGGCAACAACAAAACCCTTGAAAAGTTGTGAAGTTCGTTTGGCCACCAAGCGGCCGTTCGCTGTGATTGCAGTACTTAAGCCCAATTGCGACAGCTTTGCGCGGAAAGCGATCTTCGCGAAGCCTGTGCAGCATCCCCGAAATCGGACCTCCAACTAGGTTACAGAGATCAGCAGGTTAGTGCGATGCTTAGAAAAAATTTACAGGCCTCAATAATCATGCCGTGCTCTGGTGATCTCAGGGGCAATAAACATGGATGGGGTCGCGGAATCTTCTGTTGTTTGAGTATCGTTCGAAATAAACAAGGGCTAAAGCTTCCGACCAATCACCAAAAACGGTAAGTCTTTAAAATGCCATTGAATCTACTGAGAATTGAAATCCTACGGGACCATTGCAAGCGTCATCTTGAAGCTCTCGAAGCCTGGCTTCGTCGACTAATACATGATGAGTTCAAGAACGAGTACGGAGCAAACTATTTGGACGCCAAGTTGCCCGATGGAAGTTTTCTTCTGAACTCAAGCATCAGGAAACATATTAATGCTCGCATGGCCGATCAACCAGAGAGGTTCGCTAGACCCATTGATGCCGCGATGTTGGATCAGGCGATTGCAATTATCTCAAATCCTCGCCATTTCGACGCCCATTTCCGTGCCCCGCTAGAAAGAGCTTTCCCTCTTGGAGATAGGCATGCAAAGGAGACGCTGTCACGGCTCATCGAACCAAGAAATCGTTTGTACCATGCAAACCCGATTTCTACGCGCCAAGCTGAACAGATAATCTGTTATGCTGGTGACACCATTGACTCTATCAAAGCTCACTACAGAGAAATTGGTATGGAAAAAGAATATATTGCCCCTATGATAATTCGATTGTCAGATAACTACGGAAGTGAATACCACGAAGGTGATTTTCAACGAAATAGCACGGGACGCGCGAGCTTGGGTATTCCAGGCGATGCCCAGCTTAGATTAAGACCAGGTGATGTTTATAGAGCGCAGGTCGAGATACATAATCCTGACCCTGAGTCTAACTACCATGTAGATTGGGTGATCACTCAGAACGATGGCGTTACACCCTCTGGTACTGACCTCATTCTAAATATCACCACGGACCACGTCAGAAAAGATTTTTCTATTTGGTGTCGCGTAGTTAGTGACAAAGATTGGCACCGTTGTGGTGACGTAGATGATTCGCTGCATATCCCGCTAAAGATATTGCCACCCGCCGACTAATGGGTTTTCAGCCATGTTCAACGAAATGGTGGTTCGCACTATGGTGTGAGGTAGATTGAATTTTAGTGATAGTTCAGTTTAGAACGCACACCGTTTCTGGTCCAATGTATACGTGCCGCACATGCAAAAGACCGAAGCTCGGTCGACGGCAGCAATGGGCTCAAAGGACCTGTTCTGTCTCACCGCAGAGAATGACTGCAGTGAGCCCACTTCTACCGATGCTGCGCGTTGCTCGAACGTCAGCTTTGCGTTGAGCATTCTAGGTGCGTTGTCAGGCTCATAGATTAAATCCAGAAACTGGTTCTAATGGTTCTGACCCACTGGAGTCCCAGTACTAGCTGCCATTTCGAAAGCGTTGCAGTGTCTGCGGATAATTCGATGGAAAACTCCAGACAGCTTCGCCCGGAGCACGCACAAGCCCGCGCGCTTGAGGATCTCGGTCTGTAAGCAGAGAAATGAACAGGTCACTGCTGGCCCAGGGCGAAGACCGAAAGTACCAATGCCCGTTTCCTGTATCGGCTGCTTCGGCCTCGGTCACATCGATGATATGTAGGGTTTTCATCTCAGACAGTCGGCGCTGGAACAGAGACCCATTTATTGCTTCATCGGAAACTTGACCCAGACGGTCGCGGCCGAAGACCAACCGTGACATCGCCAGCGCTGAATCGGTCTGCGATTGATAGAGTGTCACACCTATAACGGCATCCAGAAGGCCGTCTTCAATTGATTGCAAGAAATAGCTTCGATCAAGATCGCTGCTGATCAGGATCAACTGCCCCAGCCGCGGCTTTGGCCCAGGCCGCAAAGCAATCTGATAGGCGGCTTCAAATGCGAGCCTTGAGCCTGCGCTGTATCCTATAAGGTGAATGCGCCGGGCGTTGGTGTTTGCCGACAAGTATTCGACAAGAGACCGCAAATTGCGGCGCGTCGCCAATGCAGATTCCTGATCCCGAAAATACGCCAAGCGATTGGGTGTAGCGGGCCAGTTGTAGCTGATGAAGGCGCCCTGATAGCCCAGAAAGTGTTGCAACTCTTTGGAGACAAGGGTCGAGTAATCAAAATCGACATTGTAGCCATGGACATAGATGAAAATGTCTTTGTTGCGAGAGGCTGCAAGGTGATCGTCAATCCATTGGGCAAACCGAAGTCCGGCTGCCTTCATCTCCTTTTGCGAAGGTGGATCGTTCATGTAGCGCGTGACACTGA
Organism: Ruegeria sp. HKCCD6604; assembly: GCF_013110635.1. Taxonomy (NCBI): domain Bacteria; kingdom Pseudomonadati; phylum Pseudomonadota; class Alphaproteobacteria; order Rhodobacterales; family Roseobacteraceae; genus Ruegeria; species Ruegeria sp. HKCCD6604. The sequence goes on from NZ_WVQW01000022.1 coordinate 2,447, forward strand.
ACGGCATGACACCAATCTCTTGTACGTCAGACAAGCTGAGCGTGTAGTCCTTAGCGCGGTCGCGCGTCATGGTAACGTGGCGAAGCTTTTTCAACGTCGCCAATGGGGGGTTGCTTTGCACTTCGGCAATGCCGGTACGCAGAATGTGACCGCGCTCATTGTTGTAATAGGCTTGTGGGTCGCCGGGAACCGCGGGCAGCCGATCTGTAGCGTAGAATAGCTGCGAACGCTGCACGAAATTGTCTTCCGTGATGTCCTTGTAAGGGTCAAAAGCAGCCTCGGCATAGACCGTTGGGGAGGGCATCAGTTCAATTTCGTCATAGATGTTTGGCCCGCAGGCAGCGAGGACACAGAACGAACACACGGTTGCCGCAGGCAAAGCTCTGGCAATCAGTCGCCTCGTCGTTCCTTTTCTGAATTGCCTTTGTCCGACTGTTCGCATCCGGCTGCAATTGTCGGTCCCAAGCATGTCGGCACCGCTGCTCGCGCCTTGGCGCAACTTCGATACTACAGACCTGTTTGTGTTCGGCATGGCCGCCTTTCGCATAATGCCCTTACTCAGAAGCTGTAGGTCACACCCAACACGGGTCCGAATTGTGAGAGCTTGAACCTGCTGTCAACTTCACCTTTGTCGACCATGATGTGGCGATAACCTGCGCGCAAATTCCACTTTGGAGCGATCGCATAACCTACCGTTGCCAAAAACTGTGCGGTTTCGCGATCTGAGCGAAATCCACCATAGTCGGCCAAGGCAACGGCCGACCATCGGTCATTGATCTGATACCGGATACGGGCCGCAATCAGAGGGTCTATCCAATCGTCGCTGGCACTGGAACTTGGTGCCGGGGTGGGGCCGCCGACCAGAGTGATCGTGCTGCTCGTCTCAAACCAGCGAAACCCGCCACCGAGATCGACGGCCAGGTTTTGGTCTTGATAGGCCGTGTAAGCGGCATATCCACTTAAAAACTGCGTCTTCAGACTGGTTTCAGCGCCACTGAACACCGGGCCGGGAGTGTCATTGTCAAAGGACAGGTCTGTGCGCATGTAGTCCGCGATCAGCGACCACCGGCCACTTCGCGCTTCAAGTGTACCCATGAATGCCAGATCAAGGTTTTCAACCGCTTCACTGAAGCTGAGTTCCGACTCCAGCGATCCAATGGTTGTCTTGGTGTCCGCCGCGTAGATGTAGAAGCTGCCGGAAAAACTCCAGTCGGAGTCCTGTGCCACTGCTGTTGATCCGCCGGGCAGCATCGTCGCCGCAACCAGAAAACTGCTTGCGATACACCGTATTTTTAAGCACGCCATGGCCCGCTCCCCCCTTTGCCTATCCCGAGTTCGAGGCGCGGCAAAAGATGGGCCGCGCCGTTGTCCTGTTACGTTTCACAATCGCATTCGACCGGGTCGAGTATCGGAACAGATGCCTTAACGCTATTCATTTCACGGGCGCGAAACTCTGACGGTGTTTGACCCGTCCATTTCTTGAAGGCCCGTGTCATGGCCGTCGCGTCAGAGTATCCCAAATGATCAGCGATATCGCCCACCGACAATTCAGACTTGGAAAGCAGATGTTTCGCCTGGTCACATTTGGCTTCGATGACGATGCGCGACAGTGATGTCCCATAGGCAGCAAGCCGTCGGTTGAGAACCGCGCCTCGAAAACCGCATGCCTTGGCGAGCGCCGTAGCCGACAAGTCCGTGCGCCCGACCCTTGAGTTGGCAACGCTTTGGATCGAACTCAACAAGTCTGTAGGTACAGGGTTTTTTTCGTCCTGAGTGGTCAACACGTACTCGGTCGCGGTTCGGTTAACCAGTTCAAACAAAAGCCAGGCACTTGGGAAGCGGATGGAATACCCGTCTGAGCCCGCACCTACCGCCCGGATACCGTAGAAGTAAGACGGGAGCAGATCAGGACGGTTCACACGCACAAGAACCTTATTTGCTTCCCAACGCTGACCTGCGGTTTCATACAGCAACGTAGCCCATCGGCTGATCTGAAACGCATCCATATAGGCGGGCGAACAGCATGGCGTGAACCTGCGTTTGGCGGACAGCACGGCGAACTCTCCAGAGACATCGAGTGTCATGGTGACCGCGTTTGTGTTGTTTCCCGCATGAACGCAAAACCTGGCAATGAAATCGGCCAGCGACTTTGCTACGCGAAAGGCCTGTCCGAATGGGGATGCAACGGTCGGATCTGAAGTTTGACCAACAAGTGCTGGAAAGTCTGGGGATGTCTTTTGTGCGACGGCTTCAAACACGGCATAGACAGTGTCGTGCGGAATGAAACAACTCGGAGCGTTCAATTCCGAGAAGGATAGATCGAATTCCGCTAGGAGACTTTCTACAGATTGACCGGATTCTTGAAACGCAAGCAAAAGCGGCACGATAACCCGCCCGCGTGTAAGCGGCGGTGTTCTGTGTTGAGCATGTGCGTCATGCCCTGTCATCATAGCTCCTTAAGACCCCGCAATTGAAAGGTCGGGCACGTCAAGCATAGACCAGCGCGGCTCTGTGTCCCTGACCTGCGTCAAAACGGAAGTCACTTTTTGAGGTAAAAAAGTCAGGTGCCCGCTGGTAGGGGCTCAATCGAATTGAACCACGCTACCCGCAGAGAGTGCGCTCTAAGAGATTGACATCACCACACGAATAATAGGACCGCCGTCGGGTCAATATGCAAAGAGAGTTTCTAGTTGTTGGCCGAAACGCTATCGCTACCTGTCATTTTTAACCAGTTTTCGGAAGCGGTCGCTCCAATCTGTCAGGGCATACATTCGAACTTTGTGGTTTGTTGGAGAGAGATGGCCAAGGCTCCAATTGTAGCATTTTAAAAAACAACAAAATGAGAGGCGTGAGAATGCGCTTTTGATCAGGTGCCGGGACCATCAAGCAATGCATTTCTGTAATTGGCTAGTGGAGCGGGCAAACTATGAATCTCACGCACAAACGCTGGAAACTTGCTGCTTTAGCTGTCCTGATTGGAAGCACAGCGACCGCTCAGAGCTTTGATACCACGGTCGATGCACTTGCTGAGACATATGAAGTGCCCATTACCATAAACAACTTTGTTCGGGCTGCTACAGACAATGAACTGAAGACGTACAATGGCCTGGCCGGAGGCGTAAATCAGTTCTTTCACTTCAAAGAACCCACCCCCATCGACAATCAGCCCACCATTCGGATGAATCGCGACACACTCTACAGCGTTGCGGTTATTGATATCAGCCAAGGCGCAACCTTGACTCTGCCCGATGTGGGCGACCGATACATGACGACGATGGTGGTCAATCAGGATCATTTCATCAATGCAGTGTTCGACGGTGGCGGTGTGTTCCAGCTTGACATGGGTACATTCCATACCCCCTACGTACTTGTTTTCATGAGAATACTGGTGGATGCCGAGAACCCCAAGGATGTTGCGGCGGTCAATGCAATTCAGGACGGGTTCACCATTGATGCTGCCTCCGCAACGCCCTTCGAAATGCCCAATTACGACGCGGAGAGCTTTGAGGCGCTGCGCCAAGCCGCAATTGAGCTGGGCAGGTTCGCCACAGACAGCGTCCGGACATTTGGTAAGGCAGATCATGTAGACCCATTACGCCATTTCCTTGGCACAGCAGTCGGCTTTGGTGGGCTGCCAGAAGACGAGGCCTTTTATCTTAATATCGAGCCCGGCCTGCCGCTTGGGGAATACAAAATCCAGGTCCCGGCGGATGTGCCAGTGAACGCATTCTGGTCCGTGAGCCTTTATAATGCAGACGGGTTTTTTGAACTCAATTCCCTCGACACGTATGTGGTCAACTCGGTCTCAGGCACCAAGAATGACGATGGCAGTGTGACCGTGCACTTCGGCGGTTGCAACGACGGACGTGTGAACTGTCTCCCGATCATGGATGGCTGGAACTATGCCGTGCGCCTTTATCAGCCGGGCCCAGAGGTCATCGACGGAAGCTGGGTCTTCCCCTCCGTAGAACCCGCAAACTGAACAACAGGATGCTTACGATGAAAAAGCTTCTTCTGACAGTCGCGCTTACACTCCCGACAGGCGTTTGGGCCGAAGACATGGTCGATGTGACCGTCGACACCCTTGTGCGCGCCGAGACAGATCACATGTTTCGGACCAACATGGCCAATCTCGGCCTCGCTGTTGGCGAATTGGGGCATATGCGCGAAGCCACCACACCGGATAACCAGCCCGTCATCCGCATGAACCAGGACACGCTCTACTCCGGCATTCTGCTGGATTTGAGCGAACCCGTCGAAGTGACACTGCCTAAAGCGGATGGCCGCTATATCTCGATGCATGTCATCAATCAGGACCACTTCATGTATGCCGAGGCAGAGCCCGGCACGTATCAAATCACACAGGAAGACCTTGGTACGCGCTTTGGTTTCATCGCGTTTCGCACATTCGTCGATGTGACTGACCCGGATGATATTGCCGCCGCGCAAGCGGCACAGGATGGAATTGTCGTCAGCGGCGGTGGAACGGGCCCGTTTGACGCGCCCAACTGGAACACCGAACAACTTGCCACTGCGCGTCAGGCGATAAACGATTTATCCTTGCTGGGCACCGATTCAGCCCGCGCCTTTGGCAGAACAAAGGACGAGATTGATCCGGTTCAGTTTCTGGTCGGTGCGTTCTCGGGTTGGGGCGGTCTTCCGCCTGAGGCCGCGATCTATCTGTTGGACGCGGTCGATCAGAATGACGGCGAAACACCGCATGCGGTAACCGTCAAGGATGTGCCGGTTCGGGCGTTCTGGTCGGTGACTGTCTATAACGGTGACGGCTTTCTGGAAGCCAATGATCTGGGCGTAAACAGCTACAACGGTTACACAGCCGAAGCAGCAGAAGACGGCTCGGTCACGTTGCATTTCGGTGGGTGCGACGATGGCCGCGTGAACTGTCTGCCGATCACTTCGGGCTGGAACTATGCGATCCGCCTTTATGAGCCGGAGGATGCAATCCTGAACGGCAATTGGACCTTCCCGAAGTTGGAGCCGATCAACTAGGCCACTCGCCCAACCTGCATTTCAAAAGGAGTACACGGCTATGCGTCGATCCCATACTCTTATGGGGCTGCTTTTTGCAGCCAGTGCCGGAACCACAACCGTTGCAGACGAGGCATCCGATCTGGCCCAGGAACTGGCCAACCCGCTTGCGGCAATCGTCTCGGTTCCGTTTCAATTGAACCATGATGAAAATCTGGGCGTCTCTGATCAGGGCTCGCGCACCACGCTGAACTTTCAACCAGTCGTGCCCTTTCAACTGAACGATGACCTTAACCTGATCACCCGAACTATCATTCCTTACATCTGGCAGGAAGACGTTGTGCCGGGCACACGCCAGGAGGGGTTCGGAGATATCCTTTTCTCTGCGTGGTTCTCGCCAATCGGAACCGGGGACATAACGTGGGGCGTGGGTCCCGTTGTGCGCTTTCCAACCTTTAGCGACGTATCGAGTGATACATGGGCTGCTGGGATCACCGGCATTGCACTGCGACAGACCGGTCCGTGGACCTATGGTGCGCTGGCCAATCATCTGTGGGATCTAGAAAGCAACCCCGACACCCCCACGAATGTGAGTTTTGTCCAGCCCTTTCTTGCTTATTCCACCGAAGGCGCGTGGACCTATTCGCTGCAAAGCGAAAGCGCCTATGACTGGGAAACTGATGCCTGGGCTGTGCCTATAAACGCTTCGGTCTCCAAGCTGGTCCAATGGGGGGCGCTGCCGGTCAATCTGCAAGCGGGGGCGGGCTATTGGCTCGAAGCGCCCGAAGTGGGTGCCGAAGGCGTTCGCTTGCGTTTGCAGGCTCAGGTCGTCTTGCCCAGAGGGCGCTGACGTTTGGCTGAAGAACTTTTTATGAAACGTCGAAAATAGGGAGGTCTTGATGGCCGATCAGATGCAACGCAATGCGCAAGCGCATGTCGAGCTTGACCCTGACCATTAGGATCTGATTGTCAGAAGCTGCAATCGGCTCATTCGACACGCCGTTCGGGTGATGTCTTTGTTCATGGTCGTTGTGATCGGATTTGCCGTCATCGACGCCGATTACTCGTTCTACATCAAGCTTGTAAGTCCACCGGTCCTGATTCTTGACGTCAGTGTTCTGTTGGAGGTTTTTGCGGCCGCGCTTGTTGTGCTGATCGCTATCGAGATTTACACGAATGTCACGCTCTACCTGACGGCCGATGTCATACATGTGAAGCTGGTAGTTGCAACTGCCCTGATGGCCGTTGCCAGAAAGGTCATTACACTCGATACGACGGACCTGGAGCCGCTTTATTTCGTTGGGTATTCTGGACTCGGTCTGGCGTTTGGTGTCACGTATTGGTTGCTGTGGCGTGGCAAGTAGATATTTCAAAGGACGCCTGTATCGACGCTGGCATAAGCGAGATCGCCGACATTAGTGTTTTTTTGAAGCCGCAATCGCCTCCTTATTCAGCCAAAGAAGAAACGCTCGAAAATCTTAAAGAAATCCGGAAGCAGACCTTGGCACCTGCCCGGTGAAAGTTCCCTTTGTCCCGCATAGCGGTCGCTCGCGATATTCAGGCGAACGTCAGAATCGAGCCCATTTTTCCGGATACTGCACGATGTTCCAATGACTGTTTTGGGCAGAAATCGGGCTTTGCAAAGCTCCGTGAATCGGCCCGTATTGGACCCTTGATGATGCTCCACCAAGCTTCAATTCGGCTCCAAGAAACGGAACTTGTTTGATAGTGCAGAGATTAGCGATTTTGTTTAAGGATTGCACCGTTTCGCATAATCAACGAAAGCTCTGACACGGGGCGGCATATTGCGCTTGGATAGATAGTTCAGGGAGAACCGGGGCAAATCAGCGGTCTGGCCTTCCAGAACCTGAACCAACCTGCCGTCTTCCAGCAAGCTCTCGACAGAGCTTGCAAAGATATAGGCCAGCCCAAGCCCCGCCTTTGCGCCTTCAAGGATGGAGGTCACGTCGTTGGTGACGATCTTGGGACGCGGCATGACCGAATAGGGGCCGTCTGTGCCTGCAAATACCCACGGGGCCAGCTTGTCAGCACCTGTAATAGCAAAACAGACCCCGCTATGTGCCGCCACATCGGCCGGTTTCTCTAGGGGCGGGCAATTGGCTAGATATTCGGGGGACGCGACAATCGTCATCTTCAGTGTAGGGCCAATTGCGATGGCATATGTATCAGGATCAAGCAGGGTCTCAGCACGGATAGCAGCATCAACCCCGCTGGTTACGAGATCGACTTTTGTTTCGTCATAAATTAGTTCAATCGCCACCGCCGGATGTTCTTTTGCAAATCCTGTGATTAGGGCATCCAGAAACAATTGGCCCGCGGCGGTCGGGGCCGTTAGCCGAAGCGTGCCCGACAGATCTTCGTTTAGGTCGTGAATACTTTTCAGTGCTGTTTCCAGATCATTGATTGCTGGCAGGCTACGGCGAAAAAGAAGTTCGCCCGCTTTGGTCAGGGCGATGGCCCGGGTCGATCTTTCGATCAGGCGCACGCCAAGGCGATCTTCGAACCTCTGGACAGCTTCACTTACCGAACCCGCTCCAAGTTTCAGTTTTTCAGCCGCCGCGCGGAAACCGTTCTCTTGAGCAACCGCCACGAATATCGACACGTCGTTCAACTCATTTCGCCTCATTGTTAGATATTCCTTACATCGCGATCTAAAAATGGCTGTTTATCTAACAAATATCCCTGACTATCTTGCTTGGCAATGGAAACCACACGCTTCGCCACACGCAAAACCGGAGCGAGAAAGTCAAAAGGACAAAGCTGATGAGCACGATGAAAATCTGGGACCTACACATGACATATGACGGCCCCATGACCGAAGAATTTGCCGAGGGCACTAAGCGGTTGGCTGAAAGCATTGCGCAGGAAGCTGGTGTGATCTGGAAAATCTGGACCGTTGATGAAAGCAGTGGTGATTTCGGTTCGACCTATTTGTTCCGGGATCTCGCCGCCCTGGAAACCTACAAGGCGATGCACGTGAAGCGTCTGGCGGCAATCGGTGTCACCGTAACGTCGGACCATGTGTTTGATATCATGGAAGACCTCAGCTCAATCACCAACGCCCCCTTGCGCGAGGTAGTCTGATCAGGATCCCTCTTAAACTTGCGCACATACAAGGAGCTTTCAAATGAGCAATCGAACATTCCTGACCCTTCACAGCACAATCTATGCGTTGTTTGCCTTTGCGCTGTTTTTTCTGCCTGGTTTTCTGTGGCCAAACTACGGATTGGAGCTGAATGACCGCTACGCCTGGTTCCTGTCGCAGCACAACAGCATTTTTCTTGGAGGGATTGCCATTATTGGCTTTCTTCTTAGGGATGTGACCGACGGTGCAACCGCCCGGAAGCTGCTGACCGGGCTGATGGCAACCAACGCACTTGGTTTTGTCGTAACGCTATATGCGGCGCTGACAGGTATCTTCACTGGCTTTGGTTGGTCGGATCCCGCATTCTTTGCGTTTCTTGCGGTGATGAGCTTCCTGCAACTCAAGAAACTTAGTCAGTCCTGATGGTAGGGAACGCGGCTCGGAGCTTTCCGCTCCGAGCTTTCTGCCAATAAGAAGTGGATTTATGTTAAGATCTAGAGCGGAGCTTTCAACAAAGCCACGTGTTTGCCCCCGCAATTAAGGTTCGCTACCTTTCCTGCATGTGAGAATGTAATGTCTGTATTGGGCGCATAGCTGTCTTTGGAGCGATCACATCAAAAGTCCGCTTCGTCCGCTCACCTACCATTTGCCGCCTGGTTCTGAACGTCCG
>NZ_WVQW01000023.1:0-10993 GCF_013110635.1 Ruegeria sp. HKCCD6604
CCGTCTGGGAAGACCCAGATTTTGATCCTTCGGAAAGCGCATTTTATTATGCCCGGGTAATAGAAATTCCGACCCCCCGATGGACGGCGTATGATGCAGTGAAGTTCGGAATAGACATGCCGGATGGTGTCCAGTTAACAGCACAGGAACGTGCCTACACTTCGCCGATTTGGTACTCGCCACAACAATAGTTCGATTTACGATGTGGGTCGGGTATGGGCTCAGTACTGTTGTTCTCTGTGGTTTGCCTGATTGGTGGTTCCCAGCCCTAAGCATGCGTAATTGGGCAAACCTTAAAAGCGAGGGTCAAATCTCTAATGCGTTTCTGAATCTCCGCTCGAAGAAGTTACCACAGTCAATATGTTCGCGTGTTTAAGTTTCTGTCGCAGACTCTGCTCCAGTTCATCCGAAAGAGTGTCTACTTCAATTGCGGACACTGGTCGCTGAGGATCAAACAAGACAACGACAGAGTGACTTCTCCCTGCTTTTACAACCAGTAGTTCAACCAATTTGCCTCCAAATGACGCTATCGGCTCATTGACGACACCCAACACCATTTCATAACTGGCCTTTGGCGCTGCGACCCCTGCCAACTCGGCCAATCCCGCTCGAAAGTCCGCAAAATAACGAATTGCAGCCATCGAGCATAAGACTAGAACGATCAGAGAATCTCCGATGGGGGCGACAACCGCCAACGGCCCATCTTCTATCGAAGCGACCAAAAACAAACCAACACCCGCGGCGGCGCTTACAGCGCCGTCAAAGGCAGCCGCATTGGCCTCCAGCTTTAAGATATCACTGCGCTTTCCGCCCTTCCTCCAGGCTCTCTGATGAAACAACCAAAGAACCAGGCAAGTCATCAAGATGGCAGCGAGATAAACTGCGATGGGCTCAAACAGCAATGGTGGCGGCAGCTGACCGTTCGCGTATGAGCCGATGCTACGAAGCGCATTGATGATTGCGAAGAGCACCACACCAAGCAGCGAGAGAGCCCTAAATGTTGTGAAAATTGACTCTTCCGACCCGTAGCCAAAAGGGCGAATGCGGTCGGGCGCCTTTTGGACCCTTCCAATTACTCTTAGTGCAAATAGTGCCGCTGCAAAACCGACAAATGAAAACAACCCATCTAGGAGAACAGCCTGGGAGTTTGAAAGAATGGCTGCGCCGATACCCGCGAGCCCCATCCAGAGCGTGCCAATCATACTAATGGTTAGAGCACGTTGCTCAGATGCATGTTCATTCTGCACGAGTGCCTCACAAAACTCTTGAGTGGACCGCTAAAGGTACAGTGCTTGAAAGGATCTGGCTGTCAAACGCCACGGCGTGGAATGCGATCTGGGATGAACTGCCGCAAATATGAGATCGATGCAGAAAGCCCATCGTCAATCATCTCGGGGGTCAGAGCCCCATGCCTCTGAAATGATAGGCTAAGGAACAGATCAAATATCTCGATTGCATGGAAGAAACGTAATTCGCGTTGGTCAATTTCAGGCAAAACAAAGTAGCTGTCCATGAGTTCCGCGAATTGTGCACCAAGCTCAAAGTCGTTCTGTCTATCGGTAGCCTTGATCGCAGGTGCCGTTGTACTCCCCAAGATAAGTCGGCAATAGCCTGGCTTCCTTTGGTACAAAGCGACGCCTCGGCGTGCTGCGTGTTCGAACAAGCTACGCCAATTCTCCAAGGCAGTGCCTGAGTAGGGCGAAATTATGTCTCCGATTAACTGCTCGCCAAAACGACCGGCCGCAGCTGCAAACACCTCGTTGGCCCCCTTGAAAAAGTGGTAAGCAGAACCTGACGGGATATCGGCTTCTGCCGCGATCCTGTGCATGGTGATATCTGGAAGGTCTTCATTTTCCAGAAGTGTTTCGGCAGCGAGGATCAACTTCAATCGTCGCTCCTCGCCTTTAGCGTAGTGTTTCATTCACAGTCTTAACCATTGGTATTTGACACGTCCGTACCAACATCAGAACCCGCGCGTCAAATTCCAGCTGCCCTACATCTTTGCTGTTTCATCTAGAATCGCTGGAACAACCTGTAGGAAAATCATTGAATTCATGCGTTCTGTTTCCGTCTGCGGGTAGCCACCGTTCATTGCAATGACGGTTTCACTTTCTGGCTCAACCACCAAAACCTGACCGTGTATTCCGACAAACGCCGCGAATTTGTGGTCACCAATTTCCAAGATCCGGATCTGATCTTTATACCACCCGTTTGGCGCGAGTACGGCCTCTTTTCCGTTGCTCCAAGCACCGCGGACCCTGTCGTTTCCCATCCACAGGGCGTCCAGGAAAGCGGCAGGGATGACTTGATCTCCAGCGTAGTTCTTACCTCTGGCGAGCATCATACGTCCGACGCGCGCGAGGTCACGCGTTCTCATGTTCAATCCCCCGGAGGCAACTGTTGCACCCGACGGGTCAGCCATCCAATATGCCTCGCCCTCAGCTCCTAGCTTTGACCACAACTTGTCTTGCAAGTACTCGGCCAATCCAACACCGGTCGCCGCTTCGACAGCAAGACCCAGAACTTCTGTGTTGGGGTCCTGGTACTGATAATGTGTGCCTGGTTCATACTTTCGTTGCGCGATTGTAACCAGGTAATCTTCGATGCCGTTCAAACCGCTATCATTGGGTCCGTTCCATTCCTGAGACTCGGTGAATTTTGGGTCCCAAGAAAGAAAGGGCGGTGTGGGAATGTCGAGGCCTGAATTCATGTCGGCCACGTCTTGCAGCGAAACGCCTTCAAATGCTGTCCCTTTGAACCTTGGCAGATAAGATTCCACCGGTGCCGTCATGTCCAGTTTACCCTCGGCCGCAGCAATTCCAGCAAGAATGGCAGTGAAGGACTTTGTTACTGACATGTCCAAGTGGGTAGATGTTTCATCCATCCCGTTCCAAAAATGCTGGTGCAGCAGGTCGTCGCCCTTCAGAATTACCATTGAATGGTTCTTGAGCCTGTCCCGCAACAAAGTCTCGATATCCAGTGGACCATCAGCGTCTTCAGCAGTCAGTTCGGACAAGTCGAGACTAATGGACTCCGTCCAGCTCTCGGGCTCAATGTCACCGCTCGGTTCAACAACGTAGTGACGCGTGAACTTGTAGGCATTGGGAAAGGTTACGGCTGCGTTTTCGCCGCTATCCCAGTTTTCTTGGGTGACACCAAAGCCTTCGACTTGATCGAGGAACGCCTGATCTGGAGGCAGTATTGACTGAGCATATGCTGCTGATGACAGGAGAAAGCTAACTGCTACTATACAATTGATTTTGTTCATCTGTTTTCCTTGATGCCGTTGAGCTTATTTCTAATGACTGCGCTGCATGTCTTATGAAATCGAAGCGCAGTCAGATCTGAGAAGTGTGCTTTGCGCCATGGGCTGAGCGCGGAATTTGTTATTCGAGTCCAGCTTCACCGATATGGTTACACCAAGAATGGCGATGTCGACAACAGTCGAGTTTTGGCTGGGATTTCAACTATACCGGGCTGTCGCTGACGCGCGCCCTTGCTAAAAAAATGAGCAATTTAATAACTATGTGGCAAATCAGCTTCGACAATTTCCCAAACCCAAACCCACTGCTCTCGAAGTTATCGACAAGAGTCGAAAATAAACTATAAAAATCTCGTGGGAGAATCTGGTGTATTTGACGTTAGGAGCATCCCTTGTCTTGCATAATTATTAGGCCCTGGGGCCGGGCAACTCAGTTGAGCACGCTAGCCAAACGACTATGTGTACCTTCCAGGCTGGTTCTCTTTGGTATTTGCTGCTCGGTATTTTTAACCTCTTTCGCCAAAGCACAAGAAGAGTGCGATGCCGCGTGTCAGGCCGCACGTAAGGCACAGGACCCGCTCGCCGCAGTCACCGCACTACTTACGGATAACACAATCGGCTTTGGCCCCAATAGCGACAGCACAACCTACAATTTTCAGCTTCAACCAGTTTACACGTTCGAGGGAGAAGCCGCGAATGTGATTTTGCGCGGATTGATACCTTATGTTGGATTGCCTGGCGGTGTAGCGGGCGCAGATGCCAGTCTGCCAGAATTCGCCCTTTCCGACAGTGGCGAAGGAACAGATTTCGGCTTTAGCGATACTATTGTTCAGGCTTTTTATGTTCCGGAAGTGGAACCAGGGACATTCAAGATCGGATACGGCGTCCAACTCTCATTTGATACAGCTGAAGACGGATTTAACGGGCCTGGAAACGGAGCGGGCCTTGCACTTGTTGGGTTCAATTTTGCTGGCGATTTGTCTTATGGTGGTGTGGTCGGACATCTTTGGGGAGAGGATGATTTTTCGCTCACCACCATACAGCCGATAGTCTTCTACAATTTGGAGAATTTCCTCGGAGGCTCTTACGTCGGCTACTCCAATACGAGTAGCTATAATTGGAACACAGGTGACTGGGTTGTTCCCGTCGGAGCGACCTTCGGGAAGACGTTCGTCGTGGGTGGCGGAAATGCTATCGACCTGAATGTTGGTGCCTACTATCTCGCCGAGGCGCCGGACAACAGCAATGACTGGCAGCTCAAATTCGGCGTTTCGTGGTTCTTGCCGTGAAATCAACTCATGAGGATAAGTCAGCGCACTAGTTTCAAATAGGGCGCAAGTTGAGGCGTTATTTATGGGAATTCGAAGAAAACTAACTTCAGTAGCACTATGTGCGTCACTAAGTGCGCTGTTTTCTCCGTCAGTTGTATCTGGTGACACAACTGAAGACCTCGAAGACGTCGGTGATGTTCTCCAGTTGGCAATTCCTCTCGCGGCCCTTGGGATAACTTACACTAAGGACGACAAGGAAGGACGACAACAACTCGCAAAGGGTGTTGGCACGACCTTTCTGACCGTTCAGAGTCTTAAGTTTCTTGTGGAGAAATGGCGCCCCAATTACTCAGCAGACAATTCGTTTCCATCAGGACACACCGCGGCTGCATTCTCGGGTGCTGCCTTCCTTCAAACACGGTACGGATCCAGCTACGGCGTACCAGCTTATCTGCTAGCGTCATTTGTCGGCTACACCCGCGTTCGCGCTGAGAAGCACTTCTCCGACGATGTCCTGGCCGGTGCAAGTATCGCAATGCTTAGCAATTGGTTGTACGCGACGCCTTTAGAGAACGGAGTCAGGGTTTTACCAACAGTTTCGCAGGATGCGGTCGGTTTGCAGGTTTCGATGCTTACCGGTTCAAACAAATCAGCAGAGACAAAAGCGTCAGAACCCTTCAAACCCAGATTTAGGTTTTCATTCTCCTTTGGCGCCAGCAGCCTGGACAACAATGACGTACGATCTCCCAGTTCAACCGGCTCACAGCTAGACCTTGAACAGTTTGATACCTTTTCAAACCCGACCACAAGTTCCGCTGCGAGTTTCGAGTACTTCATGACTGATCGGCACGAGTTCTACGCGGTCCTAAATCCGTTAGAGGTACGAGACGAAGGCACTTTTTCAAACCCCGTTCGGTTTGACGGCACGGTATACCCGGCAGACACCACGACTGCGATGGATTACGTTATGAATGAAATTCGTGGCGGTTACCTGTACAACGCCGTCCCTGAAGGTCGGTTCGATTTGAAAGTTGGCGGGGGTCTGACCTTTCAAAATACCTATGTGCGACTTGTTTCCGGCAATCTGGATCAAGAAGTCGAAAACAACGACTTTGCGCCATATGCGAGCATCCATGCCAGCTATGAACTGTCTGATCGGTTAGAATTTCAGTTGGGTGTCGACGGCACTTCGTTTGACTCTGTCGAGTTTCTAGATGCGGTCGCCTTGCTGAGCTACGAGCTCACACCACAATGGGATATTGGAGTAGGCGTTCAAAGTTTCAGCCGAAAGCTGGATGTGGCTGAATTAGAGAACAGATATGACGCCACCAGTGTCTTTTTGAATGTTGGGTATTCATTTTGAAAACTTGGAAGGAACCCAAATAGGCTGTCGAGGCTCAATCAGTCGACCTTCGCTGCTTCCCGTGCCTATGACTGGAGGCAGCCCGAAGCGGACCTACAAAATCCGACTTTGCAATTCTCGTGTTGCGGACAAGTTAGGCCGCGTACCGCCAAGGTCTCAGCGTCGCTAGCCACTGAACTCTGACAGTGGCTCCGCAACTACAATTGCTTAACACAAACTTTGCGCCAAAGACTGTTGCCAAGCTCTGTTTCAGTTCACTTTGCCTGACAACGTTTGTGTCGGCAGTTGTCCAAAGAGTGCTCTGTAGTCTCGCGCGAACTGACCCATGTGCCAAAATCCGTAAGCGTTTGCGATGTCCGATATACTCTCCTCTGGCGAGCAGGACACCAGTTCATGGCGCACAGCACCGAGACGGGCTCTTAGATAAAACTGCTTGGGGCTCACCCCATATGTTTCCTGAAACGCGCGACGAAGAGTGCATGCAGATACCTGAATATCTGCACATACTTCACCGATTGAAACGTTATCCATCAAATGGGCCCGCATGAACTCAACGGCTTGTTGTGCTAAACGGGTTCTATTTTTACTGTTTCGCCGATCACTCCATTCTTCGCCTACCACCAGCATTTCCAGAAGCTCAAAGATCATATCACTCTCTTCACTATCAGAGCTTGGTCCGGCCGCTGATCCAATTAGAAAGCGCGCTTTGTTTTTGACTAAGGAATGAAGCTTTCCAGCGTCGCTAACGAAAGATCTTAAAGCGTCATTTCGCACGGTGCTGATATCAAGACCGCAATCGTCGGCGATCCGTTGAGCCCTTCGGATGTTGATGCCAAAGGTCAGGCCTGTGAGCGTTGAATTGCTCACGCCTTCAAAAGGGTCTCCGCTACCAAAATTCATCAGAGCGGTGTCTGAGGGTGAGCCGTTAAGCCAAGTCCGTACACTCCCTTTGTCTGGTAAGCCAAACGCTAGAATGTCAGGGCGAGAAACACCAGTTTGGTACACAGCCTTATCAAACGACAAATCAATCATTTGAAGGTCAAGACCTGCCCAAACGGATACCGAAGAGTTCATAGTTCCCTCCTCAATTTGGCGTAGCTCAACATCCCATTGGGACAGCTCGCGGAATTGCGAAGGGTCCTGCAAAAAAAGTGTGTTTGGGGCGCAAGTTTTTTTGGGGGCTGATCGTTTTTTGATGTCGTCCATTCCGCCCCGCAGGTAGTTTTCATGAAATGTTATTCGAATATGTAGGCTTGGACAATTGCAAGACAAAGCAGACAAATCGAGAGGGAAGAGGTTCGGACGCCCATCGTTGCCTGACGATACTGCGCGCACCGAACGCGTCGTAACGCTGCTAACCAAAAGCGAAAAAGAGTTGTTGCGCTCACAGGCTGAAGACAGCGAACTCTCCCTTTCAACCTTTTGCCATCATCTGATCCTTGAAGGTCTGAAAACAAGTAAATCATGAAACAGGGGTATCTCATGAAATCAAAACTGTTCCTCTCAGCGCTGGTCTTTACCGGCTCCGCTATCACGGCGGCAGCTCAGGACAGCAATATCGTGCATGATGCGGAATACTATGTCCTGAAGCAGCAAAACGAAGCCGTTTGGGTCGAGAACGACGCACAGGTTGACCAACTGCTGGCCGATTTTCGTGAGAAAAACGGAGGGAACCCTCCAAACATCTTCTACATCCTTATTGACGATATGGGTTTTGGCGACATGGGTATGCCCGAGATGAACGCGATACGCGGGTATTCGACGCCCAATATCAACGCGCTCGCAGAGGAAAGCATGCGGTTTGCGCGCATGTATACCGAGCCGTCCTGCACACCGTCGCGGGTCGCCTTCATGACGGGTCGCCAGCCGTATCGCAATGGGATGGGCGATACCGCCGTCGATATTTCAGGTTTTGGCCTTGCCGATGAAGAAGTCACAATTGCCGAAGTTCTGAAATCCGTAGGCTACAACACCTCGCATGTTGGCAAATGGCACATGGGCGACATTCAGGAATCCTGGCCTACTTATCAGGGCTTTGACTACGCCGCGTTCCCCATCCATCAGCAGGGCCAGTTGGCCATCTTCAACGAAGATGCAGCCAAGGAAGAAATCACCATGGCCATAGGGGAAGACAACTACAACTCCAAATACACGCTGGATGATTGGTTTCGCCCTGATCCGGGACACATGATTACCGGCCTCGAAGCTGTTATTGGCGGGGAGGTCCGCGAAGTCCATATGGAACCGGGTGAGAAATGGACCCAGGACAAATATAATGAAATGAACATCCGCTATCAGGCACAGGCGATGGAACAGTTGCGCCTGCTAGCAGAACGGGATGAACCGTTCTTCCTGCAATACTGGCCGCTTGTCCCTCTGTCGACAACGCGCACGACGAGAGAGGCGTTCACGACACCCAACGGCGGTACATTCGTTGAAAGCATGGAAGAGCTGGATGAATGGATCGGGGTCATTCTGAACGAAGTCGATGCGCTGGGGCTTAGGGACAATACCCTGA
This sequence comes from Ruegeria sp. HKCCD6604, assembly GCF_013110635.1. NCBI lineage: Bacteria > Pseudomonadati > Pseudomonadota > Alphaproteobacteria > Rhodobacterales > Roseobacteraceae > Ruegeria > Ruegeria sp. HKCCD6604. Next base: position 8,415 of record NZ_WVQW01000023.1, read on the forward strand.
TCGTTTTGATGGGCGACAACGGTCACTTCACCAAATATGCCCCCGGCAGTGGGTTTTCGCCGCTGGTCTTCCGGGGCGGCAAGGCCGATACGTCTGAAGGAGGCGTTCGGGTGGATGCGTTCGCCCGCCTGCCCGGCTTGATCGAGGGAGACTCGATTGTATCTGACATTATTCATATCTCTGATTTGTTCACGTCAATTGCGCGTATCGGCGGAGCGATGGATGCCATCCCCCGCGACCGGATCATTGACGGTGTCGATCAGACGTCCCTGATGTTTATTGGCGATACGCATGGGCGCAGGGATCATGTACTGATCTACTCGATCAATTCGCTGAAAGAGGTGGTAAAGGAACACATCAAACTCAAAGTTCCGGCCAAAGGTGAAAATGCTATCGTGGCCAAGTTCTACAACCTGTTCCGCGACCCCCGCGAAGAACAGAGCGTATCGACCGAGATCGGAGCATGGGCTGGACATGAGTTTAACCGCATTATTGCCCGCCACCTGAAATTTAAGGAAATGTACCCCGATCAACCGGCCGCGACTGGACGTCCCTATGAAGGTATCGTGAACCTTCGTCCTGAAACCGTCGCAGCGGTGGATGCCTTTGTCGCCAAGCGGGACATTCAGCCCGACTAAAGGGTGAAGCTGATAAGAGTAATGCAAGCCCCGCATCAGATAATGATATGCTTGATGTGGGGCTTGGCATCCACAACAAAAATTCTGGAAACAATATGAAAATCCAAGCGCTTGTCCTTGCATTGGCGACTGGCATTGTTGCGGCCCCAGCAATCGCCGATGAAAACGCTTCAAACCCTTTGGCCGCAGTTAATAACACGGACATCCGGTATCAGTATTTTGATTTGGGCAACGGTGCTGACAAGCAGGACGCCTTTATAGATGGCGCATACATGCTGCGGCCTGATCTGAAACTGAAATATGAGTTGCACTACAACTCAACGGATGTGACTGGAACTCGGTTCACTGACTTCGAGAAATTGAGCCTCAAAGCGATCTATTTCCCTTCTCAGAGACCGCTCAACGAAACGTGGGCCATCAAGTCGGCCATTGGTCTGGAGTGGATTCTGGACTTTGGCGACCCGGAAAAAGGGATCGGAACCGGGTCCGATCAAATTGCGCCTTTTGGCGGGTTCGCCTTTGCAAACACAAAATCAGGGCTGACGCTGATCCCACTGCTCCAGCATTTTGCTTCATACAATGGCCCGACGGACATAAACCAAACCGCGATGCGGTTGATTGCGCTACAACCGTTTGGCGATGGGTACTGGGCCAAGGCTGACATCAAAGCACCATATGACTGGGAGAACGATGCTTGGCCAGCGACCGCTGAGTTCCAGATTGGCAAGAACCTCAGTCCTGGCATCGCAATTTATGCTGATTTCCTAATCGGCATAGGTTCCGACCGCCCCTACGATAAAGGTGCCGGCTTGGGTTTGCGTTTCAACTACTAGTCCACCCACACCCAACCTCGGCGAAGATCATCTATGTCACAGTCCAGAACTCTGTTCAGCCATTTGTATTCTGAGCCTATCTTGACCCTTCCTGGAACTGCCTTGAGCCAATCCCTGCCCGCGCCGGGTTGGTAGGAAATAAATTGGCGTCACTCGCGCCGCATCATTCTATCTGGTCGCTCCGCTCTGAACTCGGGGAAGATCAATAGTCTCTAGGCGATCCGCTGAGATGGATTTGAACCTTGAAACTGAATCCGTTGTTCGCGCTTCTAATCCCCAACCAGCGATGCTTAGGCCCAGAGTTCTGAGAAAAGAGACTTCTATTACGATCTGTACCCAAGACTTTGCAAAGTCCGCTGTCTGCGCAGAGCGGTCATTAGAGCTTCGCGCGACGGCGAACTGGAGTTTGGTCCCACAGAGCTGCCTTAGGGGAATGCAAACCCGCAGCGATTTATTTTCAATAGGAGAGTAGATTGGAACAAGTGAGCGCCACTACAACGGCGTTCTCCTGATAATTTACATTATGGCAGATATAGCAGCACTACTGACCTAAATACAAGCCTCTAAGCACTCTGATTGACCAGCTCTGGGCTATCGTTTTGCAAATTTGAGTTTCCTGTGAGCGTACGGCCGTGCCGGCGAACAAACGACTGCATAAGGCTCGGTGTTATCGTTGTCTACTGTTAGCATGATTGGCCGGTCGCAGCCCCTCTCGTCGCCAAAGTCGTTCAATTCGCCCATCGCTGACAGACCATCCAGCCCCTCTCAGCAGTGCAGTGATCCTGCGATAGCCATATCGGCCGTATTGACGGGTCAGCGCGATCATGTCGGCGACCAACCTGTATTCGCCTGTGCGACCTTGTGGGACACGCGGTTGTATGGACAGCTGTTGTACAAGCACGCGGCAGGCGCGTCTCAGCCGCTCGTTCTCTTTCTGAAGCCGCTTCAGTTCTTTCAACTGATCTCCGCCCATTCCGCGGTACTTCTTTCGCCAGCGGAAATAGGTTTGTTCAACAACGCCAACCTGTCTGATCGCATCGAAGCGGGACATGTCTTGCCCCATCAGAACTTCAACCTGCCGTAACTTCGAGACAATCTCTTCGGGCCT
>NZ_WVQW01000027.1:0-2389 GCF_013110635.1 Ruegeria sp. HKCCD6604
AAACCTCGTATGCACATGCCCCCCAATGGACGCATACGCAGACGCCGCGGAATAGGGAACCGGGCGTAGCAATCCGCGGTTTGCTCTGGCGGATTGAAATCCGAAAATGAGGGCAGCGTCCTGCGAGGCGCTGCCTCTCGTCAATTCGATGGAGGAACAATGAAACACTATGTCCTCGCAAATGATCGCGCCGACCTGGCAAAGACCGGGCCGGAGGTGCCCGAAAGAATAAAATACATCGATGTTATCCTCAGCGACACGCGGGCACTGGCATCGGCTGAGATCGTCGTCGAGTTCTATCACGCTCTGAACAGCCTGGTCGAAAACTGCTCTTACGTCGTCAATCTCCGAGTGTCCGGAAATGACTCGGTCGGCGGGCCTCTTTATTGGGCAGGTCGGACGGCGATTTTCTGGGGCGACCTGGAGAACAACTGGGACGTCTCTGGTTCGCGCAGAAGCTGGATTTCGCAAGTTCTCAACCTGTCTTCAAGGACCGTTCTGGTCGGGGGAGCTGTCCTGTTGCTGGTGCAACTGGGCAGAGCAGGCCGAAACATCGTTGCGGTTCACCCGAACTTTGCCGCGGCCGCGCTGGAAAGCGGATTGGAAAGCTGCGGTGCGGCAACCCATCTGGCCGCCGACGGGCACCCCCACAGCGCGATCAGCAGACTGAGCGCGTTGCGGTTGTTGTCCGAATTCGTGTCCATGGATCACGGAGAGCATATAGCGGACGCATTGCGCAGCTATATCGGCCTGACCGAACCTACGCAAAAACACGAAAGCAGGTTGGCCGCCCAGTTGGTACACAGGGCAAAAGGCGATCTTCTGGTGATGCGCACTTTGGATGCGATGCAGGAGAACATCGAAGATCCACTGACGATCTCGGACCTTTCCCGTTTGCTCAAAACCTCGACGCGTCAACTGCAACGACGGTTCCTGAGCAAAACCGGAGCAAAGCTTCTTTCCACGTACAAGGAGCTTCGTCTGGAACGGGCGCAGAACCTGTTGCAGTTCACGAACATGTCGCAGATCGAAATCTCGGCAGCCACCGGTTTTTCATCGCCCGTCGCTTTGAAACGTGCGTTTCAACGCTGCTACAAAACCAGCCCGGATGATGTGCGGGACCGTCGGTTCATGGGGTCGATGGCGCCGGAAGGATCCTAGCCCTTCTTCGGCCTGCGCAACGGGCGATGACATCGCGTGGGCAGTTTGCCCACGCAACTCTGGTTTGGTTCACGCCGCAGCAATCTGGCTGGCCTTTTCCACCAGCACTTCGGCCTGACGGATTGAGGCGTAATCTATCAGCCGGCCGTCCAGTGAAACGGCACCTTTTCCGTCTGCCTCGGCCTCGGCCATGGCAACAAGAATGCGCTGCGCCTTGTTGACCTCGGCGTCGGACGGCGACATCACCTCGTTCGCCAGCGCGATCTGGCTTGGATGAATGGCCCATTTGCCCTCGCAACCCAGAACGGCGGCACGTTTTGCGGCGGCCTTGTAACCGTCCGGGTCCTGAAAATCGCCAAAAGGCCCATCAATCGGACGCAGCCCGTTGGCGCGCGCCGCAACCACCATGCGGGCCAGAGCATAATGCCACATGTCACCCCAATGGGACTGGCGACCGCCCTCGGGGTCCGCATCGGTCAAAACAGAGTAGTCCGGGTTCACACCGCCGATGATCGTGGTGCGCGCACGGGTCGAGGCCGCATAGTCGGCCACGCCGAAGTGCAGGCTTTCATTGCGCTTTGATGCTGCCGCAATCTCACTGACATTCTGCATGCCAAGCGCGGTTTCGATGATGTGCTCGAACCCGATCCGTTTTTTGTAACCCTTGGCGTCTTCGATCTGGGTCACCAGCATATCGACGGCATAGACATCCGCAGCAGTTCCGACCTTGGGGATCATGATCAGGTCCAGCCGCTCACCCGCCTGTTCGACCACATCGACGACGTCGCGGTACATGTAATGCGTGTCCAGACCGTTGATCCGAACCGACATGGTCTTGTTGCCCCAATCGATATCGTTCAGCGCCTGAATGATGTTCCTGCGGGCCTGTTCCTTTTCATCCGGTGCAACCGCGTCTTCCAGATCAAGGAAAATGACGTCTACATCGGATTTGGCTGCCTTTTCGAACATTCCGGGTTGGCTGCCGGGCACGGCCAATTCACTTCGGTTCAGTCGGGCTGGGGCTTGGTCAATGGAATGAAAGCTCATGGGTTCGGGTCCTTCGTCTTACAGGTTCGGATAGTCGGGAAACGTGCGCAGAGGTCTGCGACTTCGGCTTTGACCTTAGCTTCGACCGCGTCGTTGCCGTCTTCGCCATTGGCGGCCAGGCCGTCGACCACTTCGATGATCCAGTCGGCGATCTGGCGGAATTCGACCTCGCCGAAGCCGC
>NZ_WVQW01000003.1:0-391229 GCF_013110635.1 Ruegeria sp. HKCCD6604
TCGCCCGCCAGCGCCCGAAACCATCATACCAATAGATCGCAGGCCGACAATGCACTAACAATCAATTTGGACCAGTCAGATGAGGCTGCTCAACAGAGCGGATCAACTCCCAGACCGAAAAAATCGGCAGCTACTTCATATATGATGCCATGAAGCATCCGTATTCACTGCGCGGCACGGTTCACGGCTTGAAAAACGAAGCGGTAACACGCGTTATTTTTTCTGGTTGACCGGCGCGCAGATCGGTAGGCATGCCCCCTTCTTCGTGAAGTCGCACGGCAACCCTCGGGTTGATGACAAACCGGTGTTACGCGGGATTATCTTCATCAACTGCAATGTTTCGCGGTGGCGCGATACTCCCGAGGAATACAGAGCTCACAAGACGCTTAACAGCCGGTGGAAGCATTGGTGCAAGAAAGGTAACTTCACCTGAATGTTGGCCGAGCTGGTTGCCGGGCACGGCGAAAGGAAGACCTCGATCCCCTGCCGGGCAATGGACGCGACTTATCTCATCGCACACGACACCGAGACCAGTATGGCCGAAAAAAGGGGGGCGTGGCCGCCTGATCGGGCGCACCAAGGGCGGCATGAATACCAAGCTGATGCCCGCCTGCGATGGCCAGGGTCGCCCGCTCAACCTGTTCGTGACCGCCGGGAGCGACAGTGATTGCATCGACGCCCGGGCTCTGCTCAGTAGCATCCCAAATGTGGATTGGCTGCTTGGGGAACGTGGCCGTGATGCCAGTCAAGGAAGACAAGCGCCGCAACTGCATCGAGACTATGTTTGGCGGGCTTAAGAATTGGAGGCGTGCGGCAACCCGCCATCACCGTTGATCCGGGGTCTTCCAATCAGCGACCGCACTCAAAGAAACCGTCATCCACTGACTGGGAATCCTCGCCCAAGTATATTAGCTCTTTTTCGAAACCTTTCCGCCGGAATAGAGATGCGAAGCGCTGTGCTCTTAAATCCTCGCGCTACGTCAGTCACGTAGTTTTTTTTGTTTTCAATATAGTTAGTCACTGTATCTTGATCGGAACGACCCTGAAGAGAGACGCAGGAGATTTCAAAATGGAATTGATTTCTGAGCAGCTTCGTACCTTCCCGATTATGGCGCTGTTTCTTTGTCTGGGCTTAGGTTACGGCGTTGGAAAGTTCAGGGTCGGCAAGTTCGAACTTGGTGGCATCGCCGGAACCCTTTTGGTGGCCGTTCTTGTAGGTCAAATCGGGGGCATTAACCTAAGCACCGATGTCCAGAATATTTTCTTCTCTCTCTTCATTTTTATGGTCGGCTATAATGGTGGCCCTCAATTTTTTGCAGCTCTGAACCGAACCGCACTTACCAAGTTACTGGCTGCATTTATGATGACTGTCTGGGGACTTTTCTTTGTGGTGGTGGTCGCCCGTTTGGCTGGGTTGGACAAAGGGTTGGCCGCCGGGCTGGCCGCAGGAGGGCTTACGCAATCCGCAATCATTGGTACCGCTGGAAATGCCATCGACCTACTTGGGCTGGCCGCTGACGAAGCGGAAAAGCTCAAAACCAACATCGCCGTGGGATATTCAGTCACTTACATCTTCGGCTCGATCGGGCCAATTTTGGCGGTGAGTGTTATTCCAATCATAATGCGCGTGGATCTGCGTAGAGAGGCGATTAAGCTGGCCCAAAAACTCAGCGGGGGTGGCCGCAAACTGGAAGAAGGCGAGTTCCTCCCAATGAACCGCTTTAACGCCCGTGCCTATCAGGTAGGTTCCGACGCCTCGATCGCAGGAAAGTCAGTTAAATCCATCGAAAACACTTACGACGGCGACCTGATCGTCGAGAAACTTCTGCATGAAGGTGCGCCGTTAGATCCAAAACCGGACATGATTATCAGCCCAGGAGACGTCATCGTTGTATCGGGGCTTGTTACAACCCTGACCCGGTTCGAAGGTAGTGCAAGCGGAGAAATTGGTGAGTACCCACCTGAATTGACGGTGGTGGAAGAACGTCGAAATGTTGTTGTCACTAATCGGAAACTGACAGGTAAAACTCTTGCCGAATTGCGCGAAGCCCTAACAGCCGATCAACGACGCGGCGTTCACATCTCAAAAATTACCCGAATGGGTCACGAAGTGCCGGTGCTGCAAAATACAGAAATTCATGCAGGCGATGAGATCTGCATCGTCGGCCACAAAGACGACTTGAACCGTGCGGCAAAAGAGGCGGGATATGTACCGCCATTGGCGTCGGCCACAAATTTCATCGCGCTGGGGATTGGTGTGGCAATTGGCTATTTGATTGGCGAAATTAGCTTCGTGATCGCTGGAACCAAAGTGTCGCTCGGCTCGGGCCTTGGGTGCCTCGTGACAGGGTTGATAATCGGGTATTTGCGTATTCGCCGACCCAAGATCGGCGGGATCAACCATGGGGCCGCAAATTTTCTGCAGAGTTTCGGATTGGCGGTATTCGTCGGGGTTGTTGGTTTGAATGCCGGTAAGCCTGCTCTGGAAGCAATTCAACAGTACGGCGTTACCCTGCTTCTGTTGGGAGTCCTGGTTACAATGATGCCAATGATTGTTCAATTCCCAATTAACTACTATGTCTTGCGCATCAAAAACCCGGTCGAAGCCTGCGCGGTTGTTACCGGGTCCCGGTCCGGGAACCCGGGGTTTGCAACGTTGCTTGAAAAGGCAGGGAACTCCACCCCTACGCCAGCGTTTACTATGACCTATGCGGTTGCAAATATCTTTTTGACGCTCTGGGGCCCGCTCGTTGTGGCGTTTGTACCGTAAGTCGCTTCAGAATTACCTCAACTTTCGAACGCGACCATGTGGCATGCGGCTAGGGCATGACCCGCTGAGAAGACAGGCTGATAGTTTGGGTCGCCTGCGTCCTCAGCGGCCATGTCTTTAACCGTGCAACGGCAATCCTTTTGACGCGCGATAAGCCTGCACATATCCAACGGCCACAGCCCGTACAGCACGACCGATCTGGCGATAGGCGCTGTCGTCCAAATTGGCGAAAGACACGCGTGCAGACCAGTTGGGCGCATCAAAACCGGACCCGTTCAACAGCACGATCCCGTGGTCCTGTGCCAGTTTGAACGAGATATCCAACGGGTGAACGTTTTCCTTGATCCATTCAACCACATCTTCGCCGACGTATTTCCGCAGCCAGAACTCAAAATCTATGATGCCATAATACTTGTCAAACAACGGGTTGTCGGCGACTTCAACGCCCAATCCGTCGACCAGTTCATCAAAACGGTGCTTCAAGATACCCCAACAGAATTTCTGATAAACTTTCTCTTGGTCCATCAATTCAACAAGCGAGAATAATGTCATCATCACTTGTTGTGGCACCGACAGACCCGCAGTGTGATTTAGTGCGACATCCCGGCTGTCGGCGACAATCCGATCAATGAACTTGAACGAGGACGGGTCGGGGGTCAGCGATTCATACCGGGCGTTCACCACAGCTTTGGTCTCGTCCGGTGCCTCAGCAATCATCTTGTCGAAGATGTTGTTCTCGGCCACCAGAATTGCGCCCAGACGCCAGCCCGTGCAACCGAAATACTTCGAGTAGGAGTAAACCCCGATCGTGTTTTCAGGAAGATGCCCCATCACCGATTGAAAGTCAGGTACGAAGGTGCCGTAGACATCATCTGTCAATATGATCAGGTCAGGACGGCGGGTTTTAACGAAGTCCACAAGTCGGGTCATGACTTCGGGGCTGATCGCGACAGAGGATGGATTCCCTGGGTTGACCAAGAACAGCGCTTTGACTTTGGGATCGGCCAACAGTTCAAAATCGTTGTCGTTAAGTTGAAAATGATCTTCTTCAGCAGAAGACACATCCACAGTATTCAACCCGTAATCTTCAAGCACTGGCATCTCCAGATAAGGCGTGAAGATCGGCGTGCCCAATGCAATTGTGTCGCCTGCATTAAGCAACCGCTGGTTCTTGAGCGCCTTGAAAATATAGCACATTGCAGCAGTTCCGCCCTCTACTGCGTAGATATCGAACTTTGCGTCGGGCCGATGGCCTGCGCACATTGCCCACATCACGTATTCGTGGACGATCGCCTCATTGTGTTCCAAGCACCTGTCCGGCATCGGGTAGTGGTCGCCAATGATACCGTCGGTCAATTCGAGTACGAAATCGTCTGCTGTGAAACCAAATTTTTCAATCGCCAAGTCCACCACGGCCACCAAAGTATCTGCGCCTGGAGGACCGTTTTTTTTCGACGTGTCGGCGCAGTATGCCTTGAGCCGTTCGTAACATCCCGGCCCTTGTGGCATACCGGCTAGTCCAACTTGTGGTTCATTGCGATGTCGCTGTGCCTCGGTCATCGCGAACTGACCCAAAAGGAAGAACGCCTCTCTCGCCTTGGTAGCGATCCAATTCGGGTTGCCGCGCCCTGCGTTCAAATATGGCAGCGCCATTTGGCGCGACTCACTCTGCGCCAGCTTTATGAGTTCGTCTTTGATCTGGAAAGGACTTAGGTTCTCGAACTTATGCAGGTCCAGCGTTTCTGCCATGGCATCAAACCTTTGCGTTAGAACAATCGAAAGAATTCAACCGGATCGTATGCAAGGTGATGTGCAAATGTAAACAGAACTATCAGAATGGAGCGACCGACGAAAAGAAAACCATGAACTTCAAAACAGGCTCTGGGGTCGCGATTCCTAACCAGTAAACGACTGTTGCTGCGGGTGCGATCGCTGATTGGAAGATCCTGGAACAGGTCGCGCTTATTGCCCAACAGGGCGGCACGCCAATGATGCCACGATAGGGATCATCACAGTCTTCTTCTCGCCCTGCCCGGCAACAAGGCCGGCCAGCATTCCGGCGAAGATACCTTTCTCGCACCAACGCTTTCTCCGGCTGTAAAGCGAGTTGTGCGCTCTGTATTTCTCGGGAACGTCGCGCCACCGCGAACCATTGCGATTGATGAAGATAGTCCCGCTTAATACCCCTTTGTCATCAGCCAGAGGCTTGCCAAGCGACCCTGCTAAGAAGGGGGCGAGCCTGGCCTCCTGCTCGTCAGTCAACCAGAAAGGATCACGCGTGTCACCGCTCTGTTTTCTAGGACGTGTACCCTGAAGTACCTTGAAATTGGATGCATCGTGGCACTATGAGGGTGATTTCAAACCCAACTGTTTCAGAGCTTCGTCCGCTGACCGAGCCCAACGTTCCCGAAGGGCAGCGTTGGTGCTATGGCGCAAACCAAGTGATCTCAGATGCTCAAATCGGTTCGGGTCATCCCTCCCGAAAGACACTGCTACGCGTGGCCACCAATAGTCCACAGCGTCTTGCATGTCTTGCGACGCTCCGTTTTCAACCAGCTTCACAGCGCCTTCCAACGCCAGTTCGCCGTGATGCGCCTCGATCGGTGCGATCTGCCGGAAAGCCTCGGCCAGTGGCTGGTAAGAGACGGTCGAGAACTCCGCCAGTTGCTCTGCCACGGCACGGCTCATCAGCAGGTTCATGACGACGGCATCAGTCCAACCGGAAATCGGATAATTGAACACCGCAAGCCGCATGTCATGTTCACTGCGGGTCGCGCCGATATCCGCTTTTCGATCCAACCGGGCAGTCCACGGGTGATGCGTGGCATAACGATCCGTGTCGGCGCCGAACTCACCCATGATTTTCAGAACCCGATCCGCATGGTCCGTCTTTTCCAACACGATCTTCGCCGCCGCGATGCGTTCCTTTATGCCGGGGCCCTGGTTGATGACATCAGCAAAGCCTGCGGCACCTGCGAGTTCGCTGTCTACAAACGTAGCCATCAGTTTCATCAGCTCGGCGCGGTAACGCGGCGGTACGTTGGTCGGATTGGTCAGCACTCCGCCTGCGGCCAGATAGCTGTCAAGTGTCATGGCGTCGGTCATTGATCCTCTCCCTTTACTGGTCGTAGTCCACGACCACGCGGTCGGTCACCGGGTAAGCCTGACAACTCAGCACGTAACCTTTTTCGACCTCGTAATCTTCCAGCGCGTGATTGGCGAGCATCTCGACTTCGCCCTCAAGAACACGGCAGCGGCAGGTTGAACAGACCCCGGCCTTGCAGGCGTAAGGTGCGTCCATGGCGTTTTCCAGGGCGGCATCCAGAATGGACTGATCCTTCGGCAAGGTGACGGTCTGCGTCGCGCCGTCCAGTGTGATCGAAGCACTGGTCTGGTTTGCCTGCGTGCCTGCGTCGGCGGCGTCTGTCTTGCGCCTGGCCCGACCCGGCTGGGCGCTTGCGAAGAGTTCGAACTTGATCTGGCTGTCCTCAAGTCCGTGTTCCCGCAGAGCGGCGGCAATACCCAGCATCATCGGCTCTGGTCCGCAGATGAATGCGGTGTCTGCATTCTTGACATCGATCCAGTGCTTGAACAGCTCGCGGCATTTTTCCTGCGTTACCAGACCGGTAAACAGGTCAATCTCCTGCGCGTCGGTTTCCAGAATGTGGATGACGTTCAGCCGGCCCATATAGAGGTTTTTCAGATCCTCCAGTTCCTCGCGGAACATGATCGTGTTGATGCCCTTGTTGGCATAGATCAGCGTAAATCGGGATTTGGGTTCGCGCGCCAATGTGGTTTTGAGGATCGACAGAACAGGCGTGATCCCCGATCCGCCGGCGAAGCCAAGGTATTGTTTTTCCGCATCCGCATCGATGGGTACATGGAAATTGCCCATGGGCGGCATCGCCTGCACGACGTCACCTATGTTGAGCTCTTCATTTGCCCAGCTTGAGAATGCGCCACCCTCGACACGTTTTATGCCAACCTGAAGAACACCGTCATCCTTGCCGGCACAGATGGAGTAGGAGCGGCGTAGTTCTTCACCGTCGAATTCGCGCCGGAACGTCAGGTACTGGCCGGCGGCGAAGTCGAACTGTTCCGCTGCGCCGTTAACGGGCTCAAGCGTAACGACAACCGCATCGCGGATGGTTTTGTGGATGTCGGTGACTTTCAGGTCGTGAAAACGTGCCATCCGGTGCTCCTCCTCAGATGCACTTGAAATAGTCAAAGGGTTCCAGACAGTCCGCGCAGCGCCAATGGGCCTTGCACGGGGTCGAGCCGAACTGGCTGACCTTTTCGACTGCTTTGCTGCCGCAATGGGGGCAGCGATCCGGGCCGCCCGCGGGTTGCGGCGGCGCAATGCCATAATCTTCCAGCTTGGCGCGGCCTTTTTCGCTGAGCCAATCGGTGGTCCAGGCGGGTGAAATGCTGGTTTCTATGAGCAGATCCCCGATGCCGTGATCGCGCAGGGCGGTTTCGATATCCATACTGATGATGGATGTCGCCGGACAACCGGAATACGTTGGCGTGACGGTTACGACCAGCGTGTCAGCGTCCCAGCGCACATCGCGCACGATGCCCAAATCCACGACGGAAATCACCGGGATTTCTGGATCGGGCACGGCATCCAGCCAGCTCCATATCTGGTCAGTCGAGACCCGCATCCGCTTTTACCACTTTGCTCCGGGATAGGCGCGTTGCAGCCATTGCATCTGAGTCAGCAGATGGCCCAGATGTTCGGTATGCATGCGCCCGTCGCGGCCACCTTTATGGGCAAAACGGCTTTCCGGAATGGTCAGCGTCGCCTGATTGAGGACCCGCTCAACCAGAGCGTCGTATTCCTCTCGCAAATCCGCCGGGTTCGGCGCGATCCCTGCGGCGACCATCTGGGCGTCCACCTCGTCGCTGGCAAACATCTCGCCCACATAGGGCCACAGGTAATCCAGTGCGTCCTGCATCCGTACATGGCTTTCCTCGGTTCCGTCGCCAAGCCCGACAACCGTGTCGCCCGAACGTTCCAGATGGTAGGTCACTTCCTTGCTGGCCTTGGCGGCGATTGCCGCGACCCGCTCGTCCGAGGAAGCCATCAGGCGCCCCAGCATGATCGAGTGCCACGCATCGAACAGGAATTGACGCATCAGCGTACGGCCGAAATCGCCGTTCGGCACCTCGACCAGCAACACGTTGCGGAAATCCCAGGCGTCGCGCAGGAAGGCCAGATCGTCGGCGCTTTTGCCACCATCCGCCTCTCCGGCAAGGCCCAGCCACATTTGGGTCTGACCAATCAGGTCCAGCGCAGTGTTGGCCAGCGCTATGTCTTCTTCCAGAACCGGCGCATGGCCGCACCACTCACTGACACGATGGCCGAGGATCAGGGTGTTGTCCCCCATCCGCAGCAGGAATTGCAGAAATGCCTCGTCCCGGGTCATCACATTGCCCCCACTTCATCGGGAATGTCGAAGAAAGTCGGGTGGCGGTAAACTTTGCTTTGGCTCGGTTCGTACAGCGGGCCTTTGTCGCTGGGCGACGACGCCGAGATGTTGTTGGCTTCGACCACCCAGATCGAGACGCCTTCGTTGCGGCGGGTGTAGACATCGCGCGCGTTCTTGATTGCCATTTCCGCGTCAGGGGCATGTAGCGAACCGACATGTCGGTGGCTCATCCCATGCTGACCGCGGATGAAGATTTCCCACAGGGGCCATTCGGTATTCATCGGGTATCCTCCTCAGGGTAAGCTTATTCAGCAGCCAGATTGCCGGCCTGTTTCTTGCGGGCGTGGGCCAGCAGCCCGTCACGGACCCACTTGCCGTCGTCCCATGCCTTGTTGCGCGCGGCCAGCCGATCCACGTTGCACGGGCCGTTGCCTTTGATCACGTCAAAGAATTCCGACCAGTCGGGTTCGGTAAAGTCGTAATGCCCCCGCTCTTCGTTCCACTTCAGATCCGGATCAGGGATTGTCAGACCCAGATATTCAGCCTGCGGCACGGTCTGGTCGACGAATTTCTGGCGCAGCTCATCATTGGTGTTGATCTTTATCTTCCACGCCATCGACTGGGCCGAATGCACCGAGTCCTTGTCGGAGGGGCCGAACATCATCAGTGACGGGTACCAGAAGCGGTTCATCGCATCCTGCGCCATCTTGCGTTGCTCGGGCGTACCTTCGGCCATTTTGCGAATGGCATCGTAACCCTGGCGCTGGTGAAAGCTTTCTTCCTTGCAGATGCGGATCATGGCGCGCGAATACGGCCCGTAGGACGTTCTTTGCAGCGGCACCTGGTTCATGATCGCCGCCCCGTCAACCAGCCACCCGACGGCACCGATATCGGCCCAGTTCAAGGTCGGGTAATTGAAGATCGACGAATATTTCATGCGGCCATCCAGCAGCATCTCGGTCAGTTCATCGCGGCTGACACCCAACGTTTCGGCGGCACAATACAGGTAAAGACCGTGCCCGGCCTCGTCCTGCACCTTGGCGAGAAGGATCGCCTTCCGCTCCAGCGTCGGCGCGCGCGTGATCCAGTTGCCTTCGGGCAATTGGCCCACAATCTCGGAATGAGCGTGCTGTCCAATCTGACGGATCAGCGTCTTCCGATACCCGTGCGGCATCCAGTCCTTTGGCTCGATCTTGATATCCGCGTCGATCCGCGCCTGGAATTCAGCAAGCTTGTCCGGATCTTCATTCGACGCTTCGGATTCTACCATCTGAGCATACATGTCCCGTCTCCTCCGTTACACGCGTTCAAGTATAAGGGCCGCACCCTGCCCGACACCCACACACATGGTGCACAGGGCATAGCGCCCGCCGGTACGTTTCAATTGATAGGCCGCGGTCAGCACAAGACGCGCACCGCTCATGCCAAGGGGATGGCCCAGCGCTATTGCGCCACCGTTGGGGTTCACGTGGGGCGCGTCGTCGGGAAGACCCAGCTCGCGCAAAGTGGCAAGGCCCTGAGACGCAAACGCCTCGTTCAGTTCGATCACGTCCATCTGATCCACGCTCAGCCCTGCCCGGGCCAACACCTTGCGGCTGGCCGGCACCGGGCCGATGCCCATCACACGTGGCGCAACACCCGCAACCGACATGCCAACCACACGGGCCATCGGGGTCAGGCCGTTCTTGGCTGCTGCGGCCTCATTCGCCATCAGGATCGCCGCCGCGCCATCATTCACACCGGACGCATTTCCCGCCGTCACGGTTTTGTCGGGCCCGTTCACACCTTTCAGACCCGCGAGTTTTTCTGCCGTAGTTCCCGGGCGCGGGTGCTCGTCCGTATCAACGACAATCGGATCGCCCTTGCGCTGGGGAACCGAAACCGGGGTGATTTCATCCTTGAACACCCCAACCGCATGCGCGGCGGCCCAGCGGGACTGGCTGCGCGCGGCAAAGGCATCCTGGTCTTCCCGGCTGATACCATAATCTTCGGCGACATTGTCGGCCGTTTGCGGCATGGAATCGACGCCGTATGCCTGCTTCATCTTCGGGTTCACGAAACGCCATCCGATCGTGGTGTCGTAAACCGCGTTGCTGCGAGTGAACGCCGAGCTTGCCTTGGGCATGACGAACGGCGCGCGTGACATGCTTTCCACGCCACCAGCAATGACCAAATCATAGTCGCCCGCCTTGATGCCGCGCGCCGCCATTCCCACGGCATCCATGCCGCTGGCACACAGACGGTTCACCGTCGTTCCCGGCACATCAATCGGTAAACCCGCCAACAGCGCCGCCATACGCGCAACGTTTCGGTTGCTCTCGCCCGCCTGATTGGCATCGCCATAGATCACGTCGTCAACACTGGCCCAGTCGACCTGAGGGTTGCGCGCCTTCAATGCCGCCAACGGCAGAGCAGCCAGATCATCTGTGCGGACCGACGAAAGCGCTCCTCCGTAGCGTCCGATCGGAGTGCGCGTCGCGTCACAAATGAAAGCGTCCATCTTAGAGTACTCCTGTTCCC
This sequence comes from Ruegeria sp. HKCCD6604, assembly GCF_013110635.1. NCBI lineage: Bacteria > Pseudomonadati > Pseudomonadota > Alphaproteobacteria > Rhodobacterales > Roseobacteraceae > Ruegeria > Ruegeria sp. HKCCD6604. The sequence continues at coordinate 10,723 of NZ_WVQW01000003.1, forward strand.
ACGGAACAATATCAACCGTCTGGTCGGTTAATAAATCTTCCCCTGATTCGATGCAAGTCTTATGTTACTCAATCTTCTCATGTATCGCACATCTTGTAACATTAAAGGTGACTGCTGACCAAAGAGGTTTTCTTGACTGCAAAAAAGACGACGCAGCCCTTCTTAACAATGGCAGGACATCCAGCAGCTCGCCCGAACTTTGCCCCGCTGTGGGTCAGTCCATCAGCTCGGCTTCCAAGCTCGATAGCGAGGGGCGCGGCAGCCTGTCCAACAAGTGTGAGACAGCTTCTCTGCACGCGGCGCCTTTCCAGTCGTCCGGCAGGAAAACCGGTGGCAGGCTTGGGTGGCGCAGAACGATACGTCGCCAGGCATGCACCACCAGTACGCGCAGAACCGCCGACCGCATCGGATCGCCCGCCCCCTCTGCGGGCAAAAGCCGCTCAACAACCTGAATGGCATCCCAGAACTGATCATAGGCGGTTTTCAACGGCTCCGGCCCGCACAGGTCGCGAAGCCAGTTCGGGACGGACATCGTGTCGCTCTCGAATCCCAGAAGCTCTTCAAGATCATGCGGCATCGGCCCGGGCGCCATGGCCGTGGACGCATTCAGCGAGAAGTAATCCCCTGTCAGCATCAGGTCCGACAATTCCTTTCGGGAACTTTCCGAGTTGCTGGCGATGAGGACATGCCAGATATCCGGCATGTTCGGGTCGCGGGAATAGATACGCGGTGCGGCTGCAACGCTTTGACGGCGGCCAAAGCTGGTCAGCCTGTGCACACTGTTCCGACCGACCCGCGTGCTTTCAATCCAGCCTTCCTTGCGCAACCGATGCAACGCAACACGCGTGGCCTCGGCCCTGATCCCCGCCAGACGCGTAAGCGCGGTGATGAGTGATCCGCTGATCTGATCTGATCCATCCTGCGCCAGATCGCCGAAAATCGTGACCAGAACAGACCACACCCGCTGGGTGCTTGTCGTGGTCAGCCGGCTGACACAGGTTTCAAACCAGTCTGGAGCGGTATCTTTCATTTGCCCAGTATAATCGGGCTCGAAGGAAATGCCATCCGGCCCCGCGCGCCCAGTTTCGTTCAGGGTCAGGATTTCGCCAACGGGGTCGGTTCAGTCAAGCGTCGTCGGGCAAGACAAACGATCGACCGAGGCAGCGCCATCTGCGCGCGCGTCGCGTTGCCTGCCGCTCTGTTTGGCGTGCATGTCACGTTTGCGGTTGCGAGTCCGTTTCGTGGCCTCTTCCGAGCCATCATGATAGGTTCCGAACCACTTGTCCCAGGGCATTTCCGCGTTGCCGTAATTGCATTCGTAATACCGGTGATGCAATTGGTGGAAAAACGCCCCGATCAACAACGCCTGACGGTCGCGCGCCCAGATGGCCTCGTACCCGGAATGAGACGAGGCGGCACCCAACATCAGCCAATACCCCAGAAAGATCATGTGCACCGGGTTGCTGGGCAGTACCAGCACGATCAGGATGGCACTGAGGTACCCCAAAGCCTCGACCGGATGCATCGACATGCCCGACCATGGGCCGGTGTTGACGTTGCGATGATGCACGGCGTGAACATGTCTGTAGATGAATGGCTGGTGCAGAAACAGATGCACAACGTAGAAATGAAAGCTCTGCCAGATCGCCAGGATCGGAAACAGCAGCACGAACCAGACCGGATGTACAGCGAAGCTGAGCGTGGCGATGTAATTGTTGGCGTACATCCAGCGCAGAAAGCACTCCAGCATCGACAGGAATGTCGCGCCAAAGACCATCGAATGGTAGATGTTGTCCCAGGTCTGATAGCCGAACTTGTACAAAGCGTTCTTGCGCTTCATGTAAGGCCGTGGGTCGTATTTCAGCAGCTTTCCCTGCCCGTCAACGCCGTAGAACCACATGTGCAGACCACCGGCGACGATCAACAGCAGCACCCAGTTCCGAATGAATACCCATGACATCCAGCCCGGGGCAAACGAGGCCTGCCCGGCATCGACGGGTTGTACCCAGAAGGCCACAAGGAAGGCCAAGGCCAGAAAGATCGAGCGGTCCGAGAACTGAAGCCAGTTCTGCCAAACCCATTTCGCCAGGACGCCGATTTTCGGCGGCCAGTTCCAGTACGGGGCGTATTTCACCGGCAAGTCCGGGTGCCAATGCCATTCGCGGCTCATGGGGCCGCGCTCGGGGTTTGCCTTGGTGGTGTCCTGAGGGTTCGCGTCTTGGGTCGTCACGTGATTGTCCTTTCCTGAATAAAGTCGCCTTTTTCAGGACCAGGCCGGAGGCGGCTCGTAAGGATATTTGCGTGATGGCCGGCGATACATGATGTGACCTATTCGTGGAACGGGCGGTGGTTATCGAGCGCCTTGCGCAACCTGCCCCGCCCATCCGGTTTCTTGCGGACACCGGCAGCGGAAAGCGAACCGTTCCCCTCAGAAACGGCGGCACGAAAAACGGCCAGACGTTCCAGCCGATTTGCTTCAGGCGTGGTGCAGGATCCCCCCATGTCGGCGAATGTAACGGCGCAAGAATGATGATCCGCCATACTATAGATCCGTTTCCTGCCCGCCGCGCACCGCCCTATTCGGCGGCCTTCAGGTCAGATCCTTGCGGGATCACTTCGTAACCGGGCTCTTCGGGTTCATCGTCCAGCATTTCCGATGGGAACCCCGGCGCGCGAATATCCAGCCCGGTTTTGTCTTCGAGCCGGCGGATGATGTTGGGGGAAAACTCACGAGGGCCGTATTTCTCGATCCCGTCCCTGAAAATCTCGATCATCAGCGGATTGATCTCCAGCGGCACCCCGGCGCGATCCGCCACCTCCTGAAACAGGCCGATATCCTTCAACACCAGGTCCATCGTGAACGAGATATCGCGAGATCCGTTGAGGATAACCTGGCTTTCGGTTTCATGCACGAAGGATGTCCCCGAACTGATCTTCATTGCCTCATACGCCGTGTTCAAATCCATTCCGGCGGCCTTGGCGACGACAAGCGCCTCTGAACAGGTGATCAGGTTTGCGGTGGCCAGATAGTTGGTCAGCACTTTCAGCACCGAAGCAGATCCCAGTTCGCCTGTGTGCAGAATGCGACGCCCCATCGTGGTCAGAAAGGGCAGAATACGTTCGAACGTGGCGCGATCACATCCGGCAAAAATCGAAATGTTGCCGGTATCCGCCCGATGACACCCGCCCGAAACCGGACAATCGACAGCAGCGCCACCGCGTTCCTTCACCATCGCACCCAGACGCTTGACCTCTGCTTCATCCGTGGTGGACATCTCCATCCAGATTTTGCCCGCGGTCACTTCGGGCAGCATGTCCTGCATCACAGCGTCCGAAGCCGCCGGAGAAGGCAGGCAGGTGATCACCGCATCACAATCCCGCATCAGTTGTGCCGGATTCTCGGCAGCCTTTGCCCCGCGGTCGACGAAACCTGACACCAGGTCAGAGTTCAGATCATGTACGGTCAAATCAACGCCATTGCGCAGCAAACTGCCACTGAGTTTCCCGCCGACATTTCCAAGGCCGATAAATCCAACTTTCATACCTGCGTTCCCTTTCCGGTGGCCAATCAGAGGACCAGCGCTGTTTTTCCCTGATGAAATCTACGGGCGTTGAATGCAGCATGTAAAACGAATAAATATCGCCAGTATCCATAAAATTTTTTGGTGCTGGAAATGTCAAAATCGCCCAATCTGGTCTGGCTGCGGTCTTTTGACTGTGCCGCACGGCATATGAGCTTTACTGCTGCGGCAGAAGAGCTTGGCATCACACAGACGGCCTTGAGCCTGCACGTCCGCTCATTGGAAGCACAGCTGGGCTGCCCTTTGTTCTTTCGTGCCGCGCGCAACCTCAGCCTGACAGAGGTCGGGCAGGCGTATGCGTTTTCAGTTCGGCGTGCCTTGGGCGATATCGACCTGTCAACCGCAAGCCTGTTTGGCTCCAGTCACAAGCACGAGCTGGTCGTGCGCGCGCCGATTTCCACGGCCAGCTTGTTCCTTGCCGGCAGATTGCCCGAGTTTTCACGCGCACACCCGGGTGTATCGATCAGGTTGGTTTCAAATATCTGGGCAGAATCCGCGGGCAGGGAAAACGTCGATGTCGAGCTGCGTTTGGGAAACGGGGAATGGAACGACGGGCCGTTCAGCAAGATCTCGGATGAGCGTATCGTTCCGGTTGCAGCCGGATCACGAGATCGGAAATGGCCTTCGACGGAAGAACTGCTGGTCAAACCCCAGATACAGATTTTGGGATTTCAGGACATGTGGCACCGGTATTTTTCCGCTTTCGGCACAGAATATTCTCCTGCGGCGTCTTGCTTCACCGTGGACACGACAATTGCCGCCGTGGACATCGTGGCGGAAGGTGGAGGTTACGCAGTAATCCTTGAGCGCTTTGCCAGAACCGCAATCAAGGCCGGAAGGTCCATCGCGATTGTCGGGGACGCCGTTCCAATCGAACAGAGCCATTTCCTTGTCGATGGTCAGAGATCAAACGCGAACTCTGCTGCAAAACAGATGTTTGAAACCTGGCTCAAACAGATTTTCGCCTGAGATGTGCCTGCGGGCAATGAGTTCGATCTTCTGTATTTGACCAGTTACCCGCGTGCCCGCGTCTGCTTGCTGATCCAGTTTGCAAAAACTTGAACGGCGTCGTTCTTCTGACCTGTTGGCGTCGCGATGTAATAGGCGCTGTTCGACGTGTTGGCGATCTGGCCGATTTCGGTCAGAACGCCGGACGCCAGCTCTTCTTCAATCAAATACGAGGGCAGAATGGCGGCACCCAAACCGACGACGGCGGCCTCGATCAGCATCGAGAACTGATCAAACCGCATCCCCGGAAAAACCGCTCCCGGATCCAGCCCGATCTGAAAGTGATAGGTAGACCACAGCTCGGGGCGCGAGGTCAGATGCAAAAGCGGCAACTCGAAGGTTTGCGCGCGGGTGTCAAGCCTGTGACGTCTCAGCAGCGCGGGTGCTGCCGTGACCACCAGAAGCTCGGGGAACAACCTGCGCAATTGCGCGCCCGGCCAATCCTCCTGCCCGAAATGGATGGCCAGATCCATACGTCGTTCTTCAAGGCTGAAAGGCGTCGTGTAAGAGTGCAGATCCAGTTCGATCCCGGGATGACGCGTTTTAAAATCCGGCAGGCGCGGCACCAGCCACCGTGTCGCAAAGGTGGGCAGGACGGCCAGGGTCAAAAGCGACGCACCGTCTCCGGCTGCAATCGCACGGTTGATCGTACCACTGAGACGTTCAAGATCACCTGCCAGCTCGTCCCGCAAGGCCCGCCCCGCTTTGGAAAGGCGCACTGCGCGTCCAACCCGCCGAAACAGCGTAACGCCAATCGCGGCCTCAAGCTCTCGGACCTGGCGGCTGATCGCGCTTTGCGTCACGCCAAGCTCTTCGGCCGCCATGGTATAGCTTTCATGGCGCGCGGCGGCTTCGAAACTGCGCATAAGGGCCAGCGATGGCAGTGAGTTGATCCGGGGCATGGAATTCATGAGTTTTAGTCACTGAAAAGATACTCATTGGCGTATTTTTCTCAAGTGACTTTGTGGCTAAAACCGAACCCGTTTGCAGAGGAAGGTTCATGGTGTTCCAGCGCGCTGACCGGTTGAACGGTATCGAATTGTCGGAAATTGTCCAGATCTCAGAGGCCGCCGCCCGCCTGCGCGCCCAAGGGCGTGATATTCTGGCGCTGTCAACCGGCGAACCGGACCTGCCGACGCCGCCCCATGTGGTCGAAGCTGCGCATTCAGCGGCACTGGAGGGCAAAACCAGGTACCCGCCCACTGCGGGTGTGCCTGAACTGCGCACGGAAATTGCCCGACAGGCAGGTGCCGAGATGGCTCAGGTCATCGTATCAACAGGCGCGAAACAGGTGATCGCAAATGCGATGCTGGCCAGCCTGAACCCCGGCGACGAGGTCATCATGCCCGCCCCCTATTGGACCAGCTATTCCGATATTGTCCGGATGGCAGGTGGGGTGCCGGTGGTTCTGCCCTGCCCGATGGAGCAGGGCTTCAAACTGCTGCCTGAACAATTGCAAGCCGCCATCACACCGCGCACGCGCTGGCTTATGCTGAACTCACCCTCGAACCCGTCGGGCGCGATTTACTTGAAGGAAGAAATTGCGGGGCTGGCAAAAGTGCTGGAGCGTCACTCGCAGGTCTGGGTTCTGGCCGATGAGATTTATCGCCATCTCAGCTTTGCACCTTTCACGTCCGCGGCCGAAGCCGCCCCAGCGCTGACCCATCGCATGCTGATCGTCAACGGTGCGGCCAAGGCGTGGTCGATGACCGGATGGCGCATCGGCTGGGGGATCGGACCGTCCGATCTGATAAGCGCCATGGTCGCTGTTCAGGGTCAGGTCACATCGGGGGCATGCTCGATCTCGCAATGGGCGTCGCTGGCCGCCATCACTTGCGACCCCGAGTTGCTGGAGGAGCGTCGCGCCCTCTTTGCCGCGCGCCGCGATCTGGTCGTCGACGGGTTGAACGCAGTACCCGGGCTGCGCTGTTCCACCCCGGACGGGGCGTTTTACGCCTTTCCGTCCTGCACTGGCCTGTTGAAGGAACAAGGCGGACCATTTGACAGCGACGCGGAATTCTGCACGTGGTTGCTGGAAGATGCCGGCGTTGCCCTGGTGCCCGGCCGCGCCTTTGGGATGCCGGGCCATCTTCGCCTGTCATTCGCATATGCTGAAGATACAATTGCAGCGGGCCTTGCGCGTCTGAAAACCGCTGTGGAAAGGAAACTTGCATGAAACCTCAATCCGCCCCGCACCTTGGCCCCTTCACCTGGGACGATCCGTTCCTGCTGGAAGACCAGTTGGCCGAAGACGAACGCATGGTTCGTGATGCTGCGCATGCCTACGCGCAGGACAAGCTGCTGCCTCGGGTAACTGCCGCGTTTGCCAATGAAGAAACCGACCCGGCCATCTTTCGCGAGATGGGTGAGATGGGTTTGCTGGGAACAACCATTCCCGAGGAATACGGCGGTATTGGGTCCAGCTATGTGACCTATGGTCTGGTCGCGCGCGAGGTCGAGCGTGTGGACAGCGGCTATCGTTCGATGATGTCGGTGCAGTCCAGCCTGGTGATGTATCCGATCTACGCTTACGGCACCGAAGAGCAGCGCCAGAAGTACCTGCCCAAACTGGCAACCGGCGAATTTATCGGCTGCTTCGGGCTGACGGAACCCGATGCCGGTTCGGACCCCGGCTCGATGAAGACTGTCGCGAAGAAAACCGAGGGCGGCTATTTGCTGAACGGGTCGAAAATGTGGATTTCGAACGCCCCGATCGCCGATGTGTTCGTCGTTTGGGCTAAATCCGAGGCGCATGGCGGCAAGATCAAGGGCTTTGTCCTGGACAAGGGAACGGCTGGATTGTCGGCGCCCAAGATCGAAGGCAAGCTGTCCTTGCGCGCCTCGATCACCGGTGAGATCGTGATGAACAATGTCGAGGTCGGCGAGGACGCCCTGCTGCCCAATGTCGAAGGTTTGAAAGGCCCGTTCGGCTGTCTGAACCGTGCGCGTTACGGCATTGCCTGGGGGTCGATGGGCGCCGCCGAGGCGTGCTGGCACGCGGCCCGGCAATATGGGCTTGACCGCAAACAGTTCGGCCGTCCACTGGCGCAGACACAACTGTTCCAGCTGAAGCTTGCCAACATGCAGACCGAAATCACGCTGGGCCTGCAAGCCGCGTTGCGCGTGGGTCGCCTGATGGACGAAGCCCGCGCCGCGCCCGAGATGGTCAGCCTGATCAAACGGAACAATTGCGGCAAGGCCCTTGAGATCGCCCGCCATGCCCGCGACATGCATGGTGGCAACGGGATCAGTCAGGACTTCCACGTGATCCGCCACATGGTGAACCTTGAAACCGTCAACACCTATGAAGGCACCCATGATGTGCATGCCCTGATCCTGGGCCGTGCGCAGACAGGTCTGCAAGCCTTCGCCTAAGGACATCTGACATGGATCGCGCCGCAATCGTGCATGACAATTTCCTGCGCCGTGTTGCGGCGCGGGACTTTCCCGAAGGGTCCGCACCGGCCGGGCCGCTGAGCGGTCATGAAGCCGTCGCGCTTTACAGGGCGCAATGCCTGAGCCGCGCGCTGGACCGGCAAAGCCGCGCGATGCAGAAGGCGGGCCAGGGCTTCTATACGATCGGGTCATCCGGGCATGAGGGCATGGCGGCCGTTGCCGCGGCCCTGCGCCAGACCGATCCGGCCTTTCTGCACTACCGCGATGCGGCCTTTCAGATTGCCCGCGCGGATCAGGTGCCGGGCCAAAGCCCGACATGGGATATTCTGCTGTCCTTTGCCTCGTCTTCCGAGGATCCGATCAGTGGCGGGCGTCACAAGGTTCTGGGATCGAAAGCGCTGTGCATTCCGCCGCAGACCTCGACCATCGCCAGCCATCTGCCGAAGGCGGTCGGCGCGGCATATGCCGTCGCGGCTGCACGGCGTCATCGCCCTGAACATGCAGACATGCCCGAGGATGCCATCGTCTATTGCTCGTTCGGGGATGCCTCGGCCAACCACTCCACCGCACAGGGCGCGTTCAACACGGCGCAGTGGACGTCCTTTCAATCTGTGCCTCTGCCCCTTCTGTTCTGCTGCGAAGACAACGGGATCGGTATCTCGACCAAAACGCCGAAAGGCTGGATCGCGGCCACATTCGCCAACCGTCCGGGCCTGAAGTATTTCTCGTGCGACGGGTTGGATCTGTTCGACACCTATCGCGTTGCGCAACAGGCGGCCGACTATGTGCGCAGCCGCAGGAAACCTGCTTTCCTACATGTTCGGACTGTTCGCCTGTACGGTCACGCCGGGGCCGATATGCCAACCACCTATATGCCAAAAGCCGAGGTTGAGGCCGAAGAAGCCAACGACCCGCTGCTGCATTCCGTGCGCCTGTTGGATCAGTTCGGCGCGATGAGCCCGGAACAGGCGCTGAGCGTCTACAATGATACCTGCGCCCGGGTCGCCCGCGTGGCCGAACAGGCCATCACGCGCCCTCGCCTGCAAAACGCAAAAGAGGTGATGGCCAGCCTGATCCCGCCGACACGCCCCTGCGCGCCGACCAATGGCCCAACACCCGAGCGTCGGGCCGAGGTGTTCGGCGGCGATCTCAAGGCCCATTCCGAACCGCAGATCCTGTCGCGATTGATCAACTGGGCACTGACAGATCTGATGCTGGAACTTGGCGAGATCGTCATGATGGGCGAAGATGTCGGGCGCAAGGGCGGCGTTTACGGCGTGACCCAAAAGCTGCAAACACGGTTTGGCCCTGACCGGATGATCGACACGTTGCTGGACGAACAGTCGATCCTGGGCCTTGCGATCGGCATGGCTCAGAACGGGTTCACGCCAATACCGGAAATCCAGTTTCTGGCCTATCTTCACAATGCCGAGGATCAGCTGCGAGGTGAGGCCGCCACCCTGCCCTTTTTCTCGAATGGTCAATACACCAACCCGATGGTCGTGCGCATTGCCGGACTGGGGTATCAAAAAGGGTTTGGCGGACATTTCCACAATGACAACTCGGTCGCTGTATTGCGCGACATTCCGGGCCTGATCCTGGCCTGCCCGTCGAACGGTGCCGACGCCGCGCGGATGCTGCGTGAATGCGTGCGCCTGGCGCGTGAAGAACAGCGGCTGGTCGTTTTCCTCGAACCCATCGCCCTCTACCCGATGCGGGACCTGCACGAGGCCGGAGATGGCGGCTGGATGCAAACCTATCCCGACCCTTCTGAAAAGATCGGCTTCGGCGAGGTGGGCGTGGATGGTGACGGCGACGATCTGGCCATCGTCACCTTTGGAAACGGCGTCTATCTCAGCCATCAGGCGCGCGCGGCCTTGCTGGCCGACGGGATCAAGACACGGATCATCGATATGCGCTGGTTGTCCCCTTTGCCCAAAGCGGCACTGACACAGGCCGTGACCGGGGCCGAACGCATCCTGATCGTCGACGAAACCCGCCACCATGGCGGCGTGGCCGAAGCTCTGATGGCGCATTTTCATGAAACAAGCGATGTGCCGCTGGCCCGCATCACCGCAGAAGACAGCTTTATCGCAACAGGCCCGGCCTATGCTGCGACCATGCCATCGAAGGACAGTATCGAAGCCGCCGCGCGATCCTTGATGGAGGCCGGCACATGAGTTCCGCCAAACAGACTGCCGTCGTCATCTGCCCTGGCCGCGGTACTTACAACAGACCCGAACTGGGTGTCTTGGGCCGGCAATTCAGCGACAAGGCCCTGTTGCGACGCTTTGATGACATGCGGCGCGCGCAGGGGCAAGACACGCTCAGCGAACTGGACGGTGCGGCCCGATATTCCATTGCCAAGCATACCCGCGGCGACAATGCATCTGCTTTGATCTATGCCGCGACTTTGGGCGATTTCCGCGCCATCAATCCTGACAAAATCGAAGTGGTTGCGGTGACGGGAAATTCGATGGGCTGGTATTCGGCACTGGCCTGCGGCGGTGCGCTGTCCGCCGAAGGAGGGTTCGAGGTGGTCAACACCATGGGCACTCTGATGCAGGAAAACATGATCGGTGGACAATTGATCTATCCTTTCATGGATTCCGACTGGCATCCTGACCAGGCCCGCAAGGCAGAGCTGCTTGCCTTGGTGGATGACATTGACCGAACCGATGCAACGCTGACCCTGTCGATTGATCTGGGCGGCATGTTGGTGCTTGCAGGCGACGACGCCGGTCTGGCCGCGTTCGAAAAGGCGGTACCGGTGGTCCAGGAACGTTTTCCCATGCGATTGGCCAACCATGCCGGGTTCCATTCGCATCTTCAGGCTCCGGTTTCGGCGCAGGGCCGCACACAACTGAGCGCTGGCCTGTTCCGGCAGCCGGACCTGCCCCTGATCGACGGGCGTGGCCGGATATGGTGGCCCGGAGCATGCGACCCGAATGCGCTTTGGGATTACACCCTGGGCCATCAAGTGACCGAAACTTATGATTTCACCCATGCCGTCGCACAGGCCGCGCATGAGTTCGCACCGGATCTTTTCGTTGTTACGGGTCCCGGCACCACGCTGGGCGGTGCCGTCGCGCAAAGCCTGATCCTGACCAATTGGTCCGGACTGTCGGACAAGTCGACATTTCAGTCTCGCCAAAGAAACAGCCCGATTCTGTGTTCGATGGGCATGGATGATCAAAGGAAACAGGTGACATGAACCTGCGGGCCGCCGGTCAGCCTCAGAGCCGGCGCGCCGGGATTGCCAAGCCGTTTCAGAAAACCGATGCAGGAAGTCCGGTTTGTCGTTTCCGGCGCTATTCAATGCGATAGAAACGTTCTGACGTGCCGCGAAAGACGTCGTCCAGCATCGCCCCCGGGATGAGCGTCTCATGCCGGGAAACGGTTTCCTTGTAGGTCGAGGTAAGGCTGTCGACCGGGAAATTCGATCCGAACATGCAGCGATCGGCGCCAAATTGCGACAGGCAGGTTGAAACGATCGGCGAGACGCTTTCAGCATGCCAGTTGTGGTCGAACATTCCCAGGCCGGAGAGTTTGCAAAAGACATGTGGCAGGTTTGACAAGGCCGTCAATTCATCTGCCCACCGTCGCAACCCTTGCGGGGTCCGGTCGTATGGCGAACCTGCGTGGCAAAGAGCGATCCGGGTCTCCGGGGCCTGTGCAAGGATATTCGCGGTTTGACTCATCAGCACTGGCAGCAGTTGAAGATCAAAGGAAAGACCACGCGCGCCCAGTTGCTTCAGACCGGTCAAGAACTTTGGGTCTTCAAGTATCGCGTTCGTGCCAGTTGAGGCGTCTTCACCCGGAGCGCGGCCAATAATCTGACGAACGCCACGCACCGAAGGCAGGGTTTGAAGGCGGTCGAGCTGTGCATCCAGATCATCCGAGGTCAGATCGCAGAATGCCACCTGCACCAGCGGCCAGTCAGGGAACTGGTCGGCAACGGATTGTACCCACTGCGCCTCGGCCCAGGGTTCAGCGGCGCCGACCTGAATGTGAACCGAAGCGCCGAACCCCATGGCTTCGGCGTCTGCGCGAAATTCCGGGAGCAAATAGTCCCGCTGGATGGAAGACGGATCGCCGAAAAATCGAACGATACCTTTCTCCATGAGCCAGGGGTAGTGCACGGCCGAAAGGTCCCACAGGTGGTGATGCGCATCTATCCTCATGATGCTTCAATCCCGGTGGTGCGCGCCAGAATATCCACACCCTGCCCTTTCCAGAAATGCAGCAAGTCGATGAAGATCCAGTTTTCGGCCAGCTTGTCTTCGACGCGGCGATAGATATCGATCACCCTGAATTCGCCGGGTTTTCCGGTGGCCGGCATCCCCATGAAACCCCCTGTGGGTGTGGCAGTGAAGTTGGGCCATCCAAAGAAGCCGCCGTAATGCCCTTCGGCCAGACGGCAGACGTGATTGGTCTTTGACCGGTCCGTGAAGGCGGCGCGAAACGGGCCAGAGTGTTGTCTGGCATAGCGTTCGATCGTGTAGGTCGCGCCAATTCCTTCGGGGCCCCACCATATCATGTCCTGGTGCCACGTGCGCGCCAATTCTTCTTCCAGCGACAGTCCGCTGTCCCAACGGCCCAGATCCGCGATCATCGCGTTGATGACCGCCAGCGTTTTTTCGCCTTCGTCAGCGGGTTGCTCATCATGCAGCAAACCATCATGGGACCTTGGTCCGGGCTGCACCAAATGCGCCGCGGTCTGCGGGGGAAACGGGTACTGGCCAGCCTGGACCATCAAGTGCGGGATGTCGAAATACATCGCTGTTTCGACAATTCTGCCACCAGCCACCTTGTAGAACGCGCAATATCGCAGGAACGCCATCTTGCCGGTCGGGCGAATACCCAACCACGGTCGGTCGAACAGCCCCATCAGATGGCCCATGGCGACAACCCAAACGTCGGTTTCTTTCCGCAACGAGTTTTGCCCCGCAAACAGAATATCCACTCGGTTCTGCAAATGAGCAAGGCTGCCCTTCAGCGGCTGCCAGAATTGCCGGGCAACCTGTTCGGCGCCGTTGATTTCGTTGAACGGATGAAAGCCGCGCCACCTCGAATCCGGAGCGCAAAATTGGCTCATCACCTTCGGAGTTTCCGTCACTGCGGCGGATTCCAATGCGGTGTGAAACGCAGAGACTAGTTTTTTTTCTGTCTGAAAGTTCACGGTATTTACCATTGTAGTCAAAGTTTTGCGAGCGGCGTGAAGCCAGGTTGAGTCGGGTTTTTCCGCTATTTTTGCATACGTATGCAAAAAAGTCTTGCCTGATTTGATACATGCGAATTACAGTTTTGCAAACGTATGCAAAACGATTCCTTGCAGGGGGCACCATGGCGGAAATTCAATTGCGGAACGTCGGCAAGCGATGGGGCTCATTCGTTGGGGTTCACAATTTCGACCTGACGATTGCAGATCGTGAGTTTCTGGTGCTGCTCGGCCCATCAGGCTGCGGCAAGACAACCACCATGCGAATGATCGCCGGGCTCGAAGACGTGACGGAGGGCGAAATCCTTGTCGACGGCAACGTAGTCAATGATCTGGAACCCAAGGACCGTGACGTGGCGATGGTGTTCCAAAGCTACGCTCTGTATCCCAACATGAACGTTTACGAGAACATCCGCTTTCCGCTGAAAGTGCGTGGTATCGACCCGGCAACACACGACGAGAAAGTGCGCCGCGCCAGCGCCATGGTTGAACTGGACGATTTCCTGCATCGCAAGCCAGCCGAGTTGTCGGGTGGTCAGAGACAGCGTGTGGCACTGGCACGTGCCATCGTGCGCGAACCCAACGTGTTCCTGATGGACGAGCCGTTGTCCAATCTGGACGCCAAGCTGCGGGTTTCCACTCGGGCCCAGATCAAGAACCTGAGCCATGAGCTGGCTGTAACCACCATTTACGTCACCCACGACCAGATCGAGGCCATGACCCTTGCGGACCGCGTCGTCGTGATGAAACAGGGCGTGGTTCAGCAGGTCGGAAGCCCGACCGAAATTTATGACCGTCCCGCGAATACGTTCGTCGCCAGCTTCATCGGTTCACCCGCCATGAATTTGATGGACGGCGAAGTGGCGGGCGGAATATTCCGCGCCGAACATGTCGAAATTGCGGTGGATGCACCGGATGGCCCAATGACACTGGGTTTCAGGGCCGAAGATGCCAGCCTTGCCGATGGCAAAGGTCAGATCACCGCTCCGATCTATACGCTGGAACTGCTGGGCGATGCGACCATGATCTCGGTTCGGGTCGGCGGAGCTCTGGTTTCGGTGAAAGCAGACAAAGCATTCCGCGCCGAGATTGGCGAAACGGTCTCGTTCTCGGTGCCAACGGATATCTGTCACCTCTTCGAAGCTGGAAGCGGTGCGCGGATCGGGGGCTAACCCCACAAACGGCCCGCAAGGGCATAACACCGGTCCGGACGTCGACGACGGACCGATCCTGACAGGGAGAAACCTATGAAACTCAAGACGATCCTCATGGCCGGTGCCATGTCCATCGCGACCGGCGCGTGGGCAGATTGCGCCTTTGAAAACGAAGTGCCGCTAAAATCGCTGTCCGCCGGTTTTGAAGCGTGGAAAGCCGTCACCGATGCGATGGCAGAATGCGGCAATTTCAGCGCATCGCTGGATCAGGAATTCCGCGAAAAGCAGCCCGAAGCATTTGCTGCGGATCCCGCGCTTTATCAGATCGGCGGTGTTTCAAACGCGACCCTGGTGCCGTTGCTGAACGCAGGCACGATCCGTCCGCTGGATGATCTGGTCGAAAAATACGGCCAGGACCTGCTTCCCAACCAGTTGATCAAGGTCGATGGCAAGACCATGGCCATTGCAATGATGGTGAATGCGCAGCACCTGATGTATCGCGATGATGTTCTGGCTGAACTGGGCATCGAAGAACCAAAAACCTATGATGACGTCCTGGCCGCAGCTGCCAAGATCAAAGAAGCCGGCGTCATGGACTATCCGATCGGGGGAACGTTCAAGACTGGTTGGAACCTCGGCCAGGAATTCGTCAACATGTACCTTGGCGAAGGCGGCTCGTTCTTTGGCGACGGCAACGTTCCAACGATTAACAACGAGCAGGGCGTCGCTGCGCTGGAAACACTGAAAGCCATGACCGAGTACATGGATCCGGAATATCTGGTTTCCGACTCGACATACGTGCAGCAACAGTTCCAACAGGGCAAGATCGCCATGGCGAACCTTTGGGCCAGCCGTGCCGCCGCGATGAATGATGAGGCCGAAAGCCAGGTCGTCGGCAAAGTCACCATGGCAGCCGCTCCTATGGGTTCGGCAGCGCCGGCAACCACCATCTGGTGGGATGGCATCGTTCTCGCTTCGAACATGAGCGACGAAGAGGCCGACGCTGCATTCCGCGTCGCGCTTGAGGGCATGGACGGCGAAATGGTCAGCGCAAACAACGACGTCGCTGTTTGGCTGAGCCCTGCCTATTCAGCGGGTGCTTTGGCGGCAGGAGCAGCCGCTTCGGCTGAAGCGGGCGCAAAGGCTTACCCAGCATCTGGCCCGATGGGCATCATGCACACCGCACTGGGCAACGGTCTGGCCGACTACCTGACCGGCGCCAAGGATGCTCAGACAACGCTGGTGGATATCGAGGCAGATTACATCACTGCCGCGAAAGAAGCAGGTCTGATCAGCAACTGATCCTCCCGTGGGAGGGCTACGGCCCTCCCGCCCCTTCCCCTCGAGAGTCATGAGAAAGGCAGAGCCATGAATTTCCGGACATTTGCCGCATTTGTCGGCCCCTCTGTCTTTATGATGCTTCTCTTTATCGCGTTTCCTCTGGTCAGCGTGTTCAAGCAGAGTTTTTACGTGACACAGCCGATCTATGAGACGGTCGAAAAGGAAACCTGCACGCCAGGTTTCCTGACGCAGACCTGCGTGACCGAGATGGTTTCGCAGCCAAAGCTCGACGAACATGGCGAGGTCATTACCCAAACCCAATATGTCGGCTTGCAAAGCTATCGCAACGTATTGGAGCCTGAACGCGCATGGCGCGCTATTAGCGACGGCAGTTGGCATGTGCTGTCTACGATCAACTTCTGGAAAGCGCTTCGGTTCACGCTGACCTTCACATTGATCACTCTGCCACTGGTGGTCGGGTGCGGGCTTGGGATCGCAATACTGATCAACAACGCGGCGCGGTCCATCCGCGGTCCGGTGATCTTTGTGTCCTTGCTGCCCTTCATCATCACACCCGTAATCGGAGTGCTGTCGATCAACTGGCTGTTCCGGGGCGACGGCATCCTGACCGCAATGATGGAATGGTGGCTGAACCGGGACATCGCCCTTTTCGCCCAAGCCTGGACCATCGAAGTACTGATGATGCTCTACCGCGTCTGGCATGTGGCACCCTTTGCAGCAATCGTCTTCTACGCTGGGCTGCAAACGGTCAATCAGGACAGTCTTGAAAGTGCCGTGATTGACGGTGCGACCCGTTGGCAGCGCTTGAAATACATCGTCATTCCACACCTGATGCCACTGATCATTTTCGTGTCGATGATCCACCTTATGGACAGCTACCGCGTGTTCGAAGAGATCGTCGGTTTTTCGAGCCAGGGCTACGTCATCTCGCTACAGTGGTTGACCTTCGATTACCTGACGCCGGATCAGGCCGGCAACCGGTCGATCAGCCGGGCGTCCGCCAACTCGATGCTGACCATGATCGGTGTCGTCATCCTGCTTATCCTTCCGCTGCGCCGTACATGGCGCGACCATAAAGGAGGTCACTGACATGTCCTCGCGTGCGCTTCGCCAGCCCTTAAGCCTGCGGTTGACCTCGAACATCTTCCTTGCGCTCTGGTGCCTGATCGCGGCCTTTCCGATCTTCTGGATCGTGGTCATGAGCTTCAAATCACCCGTCGATGCGTTCGACAGCAACGCGCTGAACGTGATCTTCGGGCCGGCCACGCTGAGCGTCGGAAAGGGCTTGTCGCTTCTGGATATCATTCTGGGCATCGCGGTTATCTGGGGCGCGATCTTCGCTGCCACCAAAACACTGCCTTCGATGATAAAGTCCTACACCAAGCCCGGTCAGGAATGGTTCGGCTGGCTGATCGGTGTGCTGTCCTTGCTGGTGGGTTTCCTGCTGGTGTTCTTCGTGGTCCTGCCTGCAATCCTGAACGTGTTGAACCCGCTGTTTGGCCCACTGGGACGGGATGTGCTTGGTCTGACGACCGAGCATTACAAAACCGTCTGGATCGACCGGGGTTTTTCAAACAACTTCAAGAACTCGCTGATCGTAACGACGGGTGTGGTGACAGTGTCGCTGACCGTGGGCACATTGGCGGGCTACGGTCTAGCGCGGTCAGGATCAACGTTGGCCTTCTGGATCCTGATCGTCGCACTGGTGTTCCGGGCATTGCCGCATTCTGTTCTGGTGGCGGGCTATCTGCCGGTGTTCATCAACTCGGCCGAATGGCTCAGCCCGATCTTGGGTGAGAACGCACCAACCTTGTACGGCAAGCCTTTTGCGGTGATCGCTGTTCTGGTTGCGATCAACCAGCCATTTACGATCTGGATGCTGCGCTCGTTCTTCCAGAACATCCCGGCCGAGCTGGATGAGGCCGCCCGCGTGGATGGATGCAGCCACTTTCAGGCCTTCCGCCGTGTCATCATGCCGGTGATGTGGCCAGGCGTGATCACAACAGGACTGTTCAGCTTCTTGCTGGCGTACAACGATTTTCTGGTCACCGCGCTGCTGCTTGATGCGCAGAACCAGACCATGGTTCCCGCCATCGTCGGCATGTTCAATCGCGAGACCACGACAACCGATCAGGTCGTTGCGGTTGCCGCTGCCGTGTCGATCACCGCGCCTTTGATCTTCCTCGTGCTGATTTTCCAGCGCCAGATTGTCAGCGGTCTGACAGCCGGGGCGGTGAAAGGCTGATGAGCAAGAACGCCCGACATAACGCCATTTCGCGCCACCCGGCGCTGAAAAGGATGCCGAGGGACTTTCTGAGCATTGGGGCCGCACGTCCCAATCCCTCCCTTCGGCAACCTCAAAGGATAGAAAAATGAAAGGTTCCCGTCCCGAACAAGCGGTTCTGACCCGCGACACGGACATGAGCAAGACGGAAGACACGCGCCGCGTGATCGAAACAATGGTTGATGGTCTGAATGATCACCGCATTGATGACATCGGTGAATTCTTCGCCGAAGGTTTTCGCTGGATGGGCAATCAGGGCTGCGGCACCAAGACCGGCCTGCAGGAATTTCAGGATAACTGGCAGCGCCCGTTTCAAGCCGCGTTTTCGGATAAGGTCTGCGTTGACGAAGCGCGCCTTTACATGGGTGAATGGGCCGCCGCCTTCGGCCGCCAGGAAGCCACGCATTCCGGCGAATTTCTGGGCATTGCCCCCACAGGCAAGCGTGTCGAAATCAGGTACATGGACTTCTGGAAAGTGGTCGACGGCAAGATTGTCGACAACTGGGTAAATGTCGACTTTGCCCACGTCGCCGCTCAGCTGGGCGTGGACCTGTTCAACGGCGAAGGCTGGGAAGCATTTGACCGCGGCGAGAAGACTCCGCCACGGCCGGAAAACTGAGGATTGGAAAGATGGCAATCGAGTATCTTAAACGCGGCAAATCCGATGCGGATCGGGCGGAAGATGATGCCAAGACCCGTGCCGTGGTTGAAGCGACGCTGAAAGACATCGAAACCCGTGGGGATGCCGCGGTGCGCGAGCTGAGTGAGAAGTTCGACAACTACTCACCTGCCTCGTTCCGCCTGAGCCAGCAGGAAATTGATGACCTGATCGGGCAATTGTCCGATCGTGAGCTGGCCGATATCAAATTCGCGCAGGAACAGGTGCGCAACTTTGCGCAGGCGCAGCGGGATTCAATGCTGGACATCGAGGTCGAAACCCTGCCCGGTGTCATTCTGGGGCACAAAAACATCCCGGTGCAATCCGTGGGTTGCTACGTTCCGGGCGGCAAGTTCCCCATGGTCGCCTCGGCGCATATGTCGGTGGCGACCGCTTCGGTCGCCGGTGTTCCGCGCATCATCGCCTGCACGCCCCCGTTTCAGGGCAAACCCAATGCAGCGGTAATTGCCGCCATGCACTTGGGTGGCGCGCATGAGATCTATGTCATGGGCGGCATTCAGGCCATCGGGGCCATGGCATTGGGCACCGAAACAATCGATCCGGTTCACATGCTTGTTGGCCCCGGCAACGCCTTTGTCGCGGAAGCCAAACGTCAGTTGTTCGGTCGTGTCGGGATCGATCTTTTTGCAGGGCCGACCGAAACGATGGTCATTGCCGACGAGACAGCCGCAGATGCGGAGCTGTGCGCAACCGATCTGCTGGGGCAGGCCGAGCATGGATACAACAGCCCCTGCGTTCTGCTGACCAACTCACGCAATCTGGCCAATGACACCCTGGCCGAGGTCGACCGGCTGCTGGGCATCCTGCCAACCGCAGATACCGCAAAGGTGTCGTGGGACGAATATGGTGAGGTGATCGTTTGCGACACTTATGATGAGATGTTGCAGGTTGCCGATGACATCGCCTCGGAACATGTACAGGTGATGACCGACCGAGACGACTGGTTCCTTGAAAACATGACCTGCTATGGGGCGTTGTTCCTTGGGCCGCGCACCAATGTTTCGAACGGGGACAAGGTGATTGGCACCAACCACACGCTGCCCACCAAAAAAGCCGGGCGTTACACGGGTGGTCTTTGGGTTGGTAAATACCTGAAGACGCACAGCTATCAAAAAGTTCTGACCGATGAGGCCGCGACGCTGATCGGCGAGTATGGCTCGCGCCTGTGCATGCTTGAAGGGTTCGTTGGCCACGCGGAACAATGCAACGTTCGTGTGCGCCGATATGGCGGAATCAATGTTCCCTACGGTGCGCCCGCCCCTTACCGGGACGCTGCTGAATGAGTGACAAACACACACATCACAAGGCCCTGATCGAACCGCTCAGGGCTGCGATGTACGATTTCGATGAGGCCGGCGTACGCCGGGCTTTGGCGGAGGTCACGTCACCGGATGCCGTGTTCCGTCTGTGTCATCCCTTTGGGGACAGCGTCGGCAGTGATGCTTTCTATGACACTGGCTACAAAGACTTACTGGCGGCCTGGCCCGATCTTGAAAGACGGGATTACATCGTCATGGCCGGCCCGGATGAGTTCGGCGCAGATTGGGTCGGGTGTGGCGGCTATTACACCGGTGTTTTCACCGGCCCCTGGCTGGACATCCCGCCGACGGGTCATCAAGTCACGATGCGGTTTCATGAATTTTACCGCTTCGAAAACGGCAAGATCGTCGAGATGCAGGCCCTTTGGGACATCCCCGAAGTCATGATGCAGGCGAATGCCTGGCCGATGGCACCCAGCCTGGGCCGTGAATGGCATGTCCCCGGCCCTGCCACTCAGGACGGGTTTGTCCCCGGCCCTTATGATGAAGCCAAGGGCAAACAGACCTGCCAGCATATCATCGACATGCTGGAGCATCTCAAGAAACACCCGTCCCAAGGCGGCCCCGAAGTGATGGAGATGGAACGGTTCTGGCACCCGCGCATGAACTGGTACGGCCCTTCGGGCATCGGCACCGGGCGCGGGTACGCGGGGTTCCGAAATTGGCATCAGATCCCATTTCTGAACGGTATGCCGGATCGCGGGCAGTTCGTGGACGACATCACCTATCACTTCTTCGGTGACGGGGAATATGCAGCTGTGACGGGCTGGCCCAACATGATCCAGACCGTCACAGACGATGGTTGGATGGGCATCGCTCCGTCAGGCAAGAAGATCACCATGCGCAGCCTCGATTTCTGGCGTTTGGAAAACGGCAGGATCCGGGAAAACTGGGTGCTGGTTGATTTGCTGGATGCCTACCGGCAGCTTGGCGTTGACGTCTTTGCCCGCCTGCGGGAATTCAACAAGGCCCGCAATTTGGGCCGTATTGAAATACCGGATGGAATGCGCTGATGACGGAATTGCCACGCACCCCTTCGTTTTCTCTGAACGGAAAAACAGCCCTCGTTACCGGAGCCTCGTCGGGTATCGGTCAGGGTTGTGCGGTGGCTTTGGCCGAGGCAGGCGCGCATGTTGTTTGTGCGGCCAGAGGGGCGGACCGGTTGAACGACACCGTCTCCGCCTTGCGAGATCACGGCTGGTCGGCCGAAGCGCTTGTGATGGATCAGGGTGATCTGGATGCCCTGAAAAAGCTTTTCGATCACCGCACCTTCGATATCGTGGTGAATTCAGCGGGCGTGGCGCGCCACAGCCCGGCCATCGAAACCACGCCCGATGACTTTGATGTTGTCACCAACGTCAATTTGCGTTCGGCCTATTTCCTGTCGGCCTACGCCGCCCGCGCTTTGATCTTGGCAGGAAAGCCGGGATCGATCATCCACATCTCCAGCCAGATGGGGCATGTCGGTGGGGTCGACCGGGCGCTTTATTGTGCGACCAAACATGGGCTTGAGGGCATGGTCAAATCCATGGCCATCGAATGGGGCAAACAAGGCATTCGGATCAACACTGTCTGCCCGACTTTCATCAGAACCCCCCTGACCCAATCCACTTTCGACAATCCTGAACGCGCCGCGTGGATCATGGAAAAGATCAAGTTGGACCGGGTCGGAGAGGTCGAAGACATCATGGGCGCGGTGCGTTATCTCGCGTCAGACGCCTCTGCACTGGTCACCGGCACGTCAATGCTTATCGACGGGGGTTGGACGGCAGATTGATGGCGGAAAAAGTAACATCCCTTCAGGTCGCCCAACTGGCTGGTGTCAGCCAGTCCGCCGTCAGCCGCGTATTCACGCCCGGCGCGTCCGTCAGCAAAAAGACCGAAGAGAAGGTGCGCAAAGCCGCTGCTGAACTGGGCTATCGTCCAAACGTTCTGGCCCGCGCCATGGTGTCCGGGAAAAGCCGGATTATCGGTTTGGTGGTAGGCTACCTGGATAACTATTTTTATCCGGAAGCGCTCGAGAAGCTGTCCAACGCCCTTCAGGAGCAAGGCTATCACGTGCTGATCTTCATGGCCTCACGATCGGCCGGGAACATCGACGATGTGATGGAAGAGATTCTTGATTATCAGGTGGATGGCGTCATCCTGGCCTCGGTGCCCATGTCGTCGGATATCGCCATGCGCTGCCAACAGGCCGGGGTGCCAGTGGTGCTGTTCAACCGCAGCCAGGACATCGAGGGCATCACCACGGTCACGTCCGACAACTATGCCGGCGGCCGCAAAGTCGCGGAATTTCTGCTAGCCGGTGGGCACCAACGGATTGCCTATATCGCAGGTTGGCAAGGGGCCTCGACGCAGCGGGACCGCGAAGCCGGGTATCGCGCCGCACTGGCCGAGGCCGGGCAGGAACTGTTTGCCCACGAAGTAGGGGAGTTTCACACGGAAAACGCCCGTACAGCAGCCCGTCGGATGTTCGATGTCGCCCCTGAACGACGGCCGGATGCCGTATTTGTGGCCAATGATCACATGGCATTGGCGGCGATGGACGTGATCCGTTTTGAACTTGGCCTGCGCGTCCCCGAGGATGTCTCGGTCGTGGGTTATGATGACGTGCCGCCGGCCGGTTGGCCGGCTTACAATTTGACAACGATCCGGCAGCGGGCCAACCTTATGGTGGCCGAAACCGTTGCCGCACTTTTCGAACATATCGACACCCCGGCGAAAGCCGAACCGCGCAAAGTGGCCATTGATGGACCACTGGTTGTGCGGACCTCGGCCCGATTGCCAAAGGGGTGGGCCCCACAAAGGACAGAGACATGAAAGGCTTCGATCCGAAATTCCGGGATTTTCCGGACTACATCATCGGCATCACCAAAGAGATCTGGGAAGATCGGGGGATCGCCACGCTGCATGAGTATTACAGCGATGACATCGTCGTCCGTTCGCCTGGTTCGGTTGTTTTGGGCAATCAGAATGTCATTGGGGCCACAATGGCAACGCTGGCCGAGTTTCCGGATCGGCAGCTGCTGGGCGAAGACGTGATTTGGTCCGGCACACCGGAAGAGGGCATGTTGAGCTCTCATCGGATCATTTCAACGGCCACGCATTTGGCCGAGGGTGTCTATGGCAAGCCCACCGGCACCAAGCTGCGTTACCGGATTCTTGCGGATTGTCACGCCATCGACAATCAGATCAACGATGAATGGCTGATCCGCGATCAGGGCGCGATTGTGCGCCAGATGGGCTGGGATCCCAAGGAATACGCCGCTGATCTGATTGCCCGGGAAGGCGGCAAAGAGAACTGCGTCAAACCTCTGACGCCCGAAATCGATCAGCCTGGACCGTACAAAGGCCATGGGAATGACAATGAATGGGGGCAGCGCTACGCCGACGTTCTGACGCGTATCATGAACGCAGATATGGGCGTGATCGGTTCAGAATATGACCGCGCTGTTCAGTCAGAATATGTGGGTGGCGTAACCGGGCATGGCTGGCAGGCCATCGACCGCTTCTGGATGGGTCTGCGGGCGAGTTTTCCGAATGCGGAATTCAAGATCGAGCATCAGATCGGGCGAGATGACCCCGATATGCCTCCGCGTGCGGCAATTCGCTGGAGCCTTTGGGGCAAGCATGACGGCTGGGGCGTATTTGGCGCACCGACCGGTGCGCATGTTTATGTCCTCGGGATCAGCCACGCTGAATTCGGCGCACTTGTTGCGGGGCAGCCGCAGTTGCGCCGTGAATACACCCTGTTCGATGAAACCTCGGTCTGGAAGCAGATCCTGTTGCAGAACGGCGAGGTCTGAGTGGGCCGCCCGGTCTCATATCGAATCCTGTCGGGCGGTCTGTCCGAGCCCCGAACCGTTCGGCGTTTCCATATGTACCGTCAAAGCCTGAGGGCGCGGCGACTGAATCTGCGCCCGCCCGGAAAGTAAGGGCCTGTCCTTATTGGGCACACGAGCTTTCTTTCCAAAAACGTTCAATCGGATCGTACGTCATGACAAAATCATCCATCCCTTCCCGCATAGTCCGCTATGGCGAGCTTCAACCCTGTAAAACCGCTTTTATCGATGCCCATACTCCCGGCAGCGATCAAAAAGAGAACTTCACGATAATCGGCGGCGGCGTCTCGGAATCTCCGGACCAGCATGTCCACATCACTGACAAGATCGGTTTCAACATCGGAGCGGCCGGGCAGCCGCCGAAATGCCGCAACTCACTGCACAGCCACACCACCGCCGAGGTCTTTTTCGTTGCCAAGGGTCGTTGGCGGTTTTTCTGGGGCCGCTATGGCACGGCCGGGGAATTCATCGCCGAGGAAGGAGACATCTTCAACATTCCAACGGGTATTTTCCGGGGCTTTGAGAATGTCGGCCAGGATTACGGAATGATTATGTCGATCCTGGGCGGAGACGATGCGGGTGGCGGCGTCACCTGGGCGCCTCAGGTGATCGAAGATGCACAGGCACATGGTCTGATGCTGGGCGACAATGGCGTTCTGTACGACTCCAAACTGGGCCAGGAACTGCCGCACAATGTCCGCCCGATGCCTTTGCTGACCGAAGAACAGCTGAAAAGCTATCCCGAAGTTCCTGTCGAAGATGTGGTCGGCAAATACGTTGCGCGGTATTGGGATCTAATGGCGTTGTCGGCCAAAAAGCCCGCAAAGGTGATTGGCGAAAACGCGTTGATCAAGGACAAACCCGGATTCGAGGTCGATTTTCTGGGGCGCGGATCCGCAGTGACCCAACCGATCGCTGCCGAGAAACCAGTGGTTCTGATGCCGGCCAGCGGTCACTGGCGTGTTTCGATCGACGGGTACGAAACCTCGATCTCGGTGGGCGACACGGCCTTGGTTCTTCCCGGCGAAACCTATGGCGTTCAGCCATCTATGACCGGACAGGCGGGCCTGTACCGCATCACCGCAACCGATGACCCGGCAGGAGCGACCTGGACAGGATGAACGCGGACCCGAATGACACCCACGCCGTTTATGAACGGCAGGCGACCGAATATGACAGGCGCCGTTCCAAGGCCCTGTTCGAAGCGCGCTGGTTGGCGCGCTTCACGGCCAGCCTGAAGCCGGGTGACCGCGTATTGGACCTGGGCTGTGGTTCGGGCGACCCGATTGCCCGTTGGTTCATGGCCGAAGGGTTTGACGTCACGGGTATCGATTTTTCCGACGCCATGCTTGCCATTGCCCGCGACCGTTGGCCCGATGGCGACTGGCGCAACGCGGATATGCGGAGTTTTGAACTGGATCAACAGTTCGACGGCATCATTGCCTGGAACAGCTTTTTCCACCTTACGGCGGACGAGCAGAAAGACTGTATCGCCCGGATGGCGCGCCATTTGCGACCCAAGGGAATGCTCATGCTGACCGTCGGACCTCGTGCCGGAGAGGTCAGCGGCACAGTGGGATCAGAGCTTGTCTACCACGCCTCGCTGTCCCCGGCCGGTTACGCCGGGTGTCTTGAGAAAAACGGGCTGCAAATGACCGGATACCTGGCCGAAGATCCAGAGGCCCAAAGCCACACGATCCTGATGGCACGAAAAATTTAAGGAGGTCCCCATGACCGAAAAAACAACACATGTTGGCTCTCTGCCCCGAACGCAGGACGTCGTGGATTATATTTTTGCCCGCGAAAACGGCGAACCTTATGACACAGGCGCCTTTGATACCTGCATGGCCAACGCCGTGGCCGAAACAGTGCGCAAACAGGTCGAAGCCGGTGTTGATATCGTCAGCGACGGCGAAACTTCGAAAATCTCCTATGCGACCTATGTCAAGGATCGCTACACCGGGTTTTCGGGCGACAGCCCTCGCAATGCACCGGCAGACTTGAAGATGTTCCCCGGCTTTCTGCAAAGACTGGCCGATGACGGCGGTACGCCACAATACGCAAGGCCGATGTGCACGGGTGAGGTGCGATCAAAAGGGCATGGTGAGTTACAAAAGGACATCGCCAACCTCAAAGCGGCCATGGCTCAACACGGGGCCGAGCGCGGTTTCATGAATGCCGCGTCTCCCGGAGTGATCTCGTTGTTTTTGCAGAATGATTTCTACCCTACGCGAGAGGCCTATCTGGCAGCGTTGGCCGACGCGATGAAGGACGAATACGAAACCATCGTCGCCGCCGGGTTGGACCTGCAACTGGATTGCCCCGATCTTGCCCTGTCGCGCCACATGCTGTTCACCGACCTGTCGGATGAGGCGTTCATCAAGATTGCCGACATGCATGTCGAGGCCCTGAACCACGCGCTTCAGAACGTCCCGCAGGATCGGGTACGGGTACATATTTGCTGGGGCAACTACGAAGGCCCGCATTGCTGCGACATCGCCATGGACAAGGTCTTCAGCACCCTGATGGCGACCAAGTCGCGCTATGTCCTGTTCGAAACGTCCAATCCGCGGCATGCCCATGAATGGACTGTCTTCCGGGACCGCAAGGCCGAGATTCCCGATGACAAGGTTCTGGTGCCCGGCGTGGTCGACACCACGACCAATTTCGTCGAACATCCCGAACTTGTGGCCCAACGGATTGACCGGTTCACGGAAATCGTGGGACCGGACCGGGTGATCGCGGGCAGCGATTGCGGCTTTGGCACTTTTGCGGGTTTCGGCGCCGTCGATCCCCAGATCGCCTATGCCAAGCTGGCGGCGTTGTCCGAAGGGGCAAAGCTGGCTTCGGCATGAAACCTCTGATCTTGTTGCCGGGCATGATGTGTGATGCCCGGCTTTTTGGCCCCCAGATCAATGCTCTGTCGGGCAGAATGCCCGTGATGACCTTTCCGTTGTCTCATCACGACAGCATAGAGGCCATGGCCCAGGATATCCTTGGAAATGCGCCGCCGGTCTTCGCGCTGGCCGGGCTGTCCATGGGGGGTATCGTGGCCATGGAGGTAACGCGCCAAGCCCCCGAACGTGTTTCGCGTCTGGCCTTGCTTGACACCAATCCAATGGCAGAAAAGCCAGAGGTAAAAGCGCGTCGCACGCCGCAGATATCCGCCGTTCGCAACGGTCAGATGAGGACCGTGATGCGTGACGAGATGAAGCCCGGTTATCTGGCTGACGGACCGAACCGGGGGGCGATTCTGGATCTGTGCATGGCAATGGCCACCGACCTGGGCCCTGACGTTTTCATACGTCAGTCCAAGGCGCTTATGAACCGACCGGACCAAAGCGAGACGCTGACGGCTTATACCGGAAAGGCTCTGGTCTTGTGCGGACGTGAAGACCGGCTTTGCCCAGTTGAACGCCACCGACTTATGCATGATCTGCTGCCACGAAGCGCGCTTGAGATCATCGGCGACGCGGGCCATCTCCCGACATTGGAACAACCTGAAAAAACAACAGCGGCGCTGTCCCGCTGGCTGGAGGACACATGACACCGTCCCTTTTGTCTTTGCTTCGCAAAGTCGATACGCCAACTGTCTGCAATGCCATAGAGGTGGCACAGGGCAGGCGCGGATTCGACAGGTTCACGCGTGGCACCATGCTAAGCTCGGCCCCCGAAGGGCCTGCCATCGTCGGCTATGCGCGCACCGCCAAAATTGCTGCGGTCAATCCCCCGACCGAGCCGCCCGACGTCATCAAAGCCCGACGTATGGCCTATTACAAGTACATGGCCGAGGCACCCGGCCCTTCAATCGCCGTGATCGAGGATCTGGATTATCCCGATTGCATCGGCGCTTATTGGGGTGAGATCAATACGACGGTTCACAAGGGTTTCGGCATGTCTGGCGCTCTGACCAACGGTGTCATGCGGGATCTCGGGGATTTGCCCTCAGGGTTCCCGGTTGTCGCTGGTTCCATCGGACCGAGCCATGGTTTCGTCCACGTCCGCGAGATTGACACTCAGGTTTCGATTTTTGGTCTGACAGTTGACCCCGGTGATCTTGTTCACGCCGATCGTCATGGCGCATTGGTCATACCGAATGATGTCGTTGATCAATTGGAAGCTGCAATCCATAAGCTTTTGGCGACAGAACGTATTGTTCTGGACGCAGCCCGCGAGCCCGCGTTTGATTTCGAAGCATTCGAAACCGCCTGGGCCGCCTTTGAAAAAGCACGGGTCTGATCACAAGGGTCGGAGACAATGAAAGCCGGCTGGGTGAAATGCACTTACAAGCCCCTTGCTCGTCAACCCAGAGCAAGACGGCCTCTGCCAACGCAATGCCCGTGACGAAGGGTTACCCACATCTGTCTGTCCGGTGGCGGCGTCGCGCCGCTGCCGGTGACGCCCGAACGAAAACCGGACCGTTTCAGGCAGCAGTCCATTACACCGGAGTGTACGGGGTTTCAGATCCGTTCAGCCCCGCGTACAATCCGCGTTTCCAGACAGTTTCCCGAAAGAACAATCAAACCTTGTGAGAAGCGGCGCCCTGCGCATCCCTTCGCTGTTCTCCGATCACGTTCAGCATGGCATCTACATCTGCACGTACGGTTTGTGTTGCTGCTTCGCGCACCGGGCCAAAACCGCGGATATCCAGCGGCGCTGACAGGATCTTCAGGCAGGTTTCCGCCTCCAGCTCGGGGCTGACTTCTTCGATGCGATCCAAGACAGCCAAAAACCAGGCCAGGGTTTCGTTTTCAAGCTTGCGGTCCCTTGATAACCGGAATGGATCAAGCCAGCCGCCGCGAAGCCTGCGTGCACGCGAAAGAAGCCTCAGAACGGGGGTCATCCAACCACCATAGCTTCGCTTACGCGGTCGCCCGCGTGCATCCTTGCGACCGCTCAGAACCGGTGGCGCGAGGTGGTATTTGATCCGAAAATCCCCTTCGAACTCGGACCGCAATTGTTTCTCGAATTGTTGCGATGTCAGCAACCGAGCAACCTCGTATTCGTCTTTGATTGCCATGAGGCGAAACAGGGATTTTGCCGCAAGCGAAAGCGCTTCCTCGCGTATCTGGTCAGGCAGTGCTGCGGACAGACGGGCCAGGCGATCCCGGTACTGTTGCGCATAAGCGTCATCGTGATAGGTCGCCAATTCATCGGACCGGTAATCGATTATCTGCTGCGATGTTTCTTGCGAGAAGCTCTTTTCCCTCGCATTCAGCATCTGTGGGTTTGCAGCGATCACCCGCCCCAGATCAAAGGCCATGATGTTGGCCTCGATCGCGGTTCCATTGAGCTTGATCGCCTGTTTGATTGCAACCTCACTGATCGGAATGTTCCCCAGCTGCCACGCGACACCAAACAGCAAGGTATTGGCAAAGACCGAATCCCCCAGCAAATCCACGGCCAACTGGTTTGCATCCAACGCGAAGACATTTTCTTCGCCGACGGTCCGGCGTATCAGCGCTTCTCTTTCGTCGACCTTGAGCTGGGCATCGCGGTGCAAAACAAGGTCGCCAGTTGGCATTTCGGCACGGTTCAGTACTACTTTTGTGCCCTTGCGATAGTGAACCGAGGCTTTGGGCGCCGAAAACACGACCACGTCACACCCGATGACGGCGTCGGCGCTTTTGGCCTCAATTCGGACCTGATTGATTTCTTCGGGCGTGCGGGCAATGCGAACATAGCCGACAACCGTACCGAATTTCTGGGCGAACCCGGTGAAATCCAGCACGCTGGCGCCTTTGCCTTCCAAATGCGCCGCCATCGTCAGAACGGCGCCCACCGTTACGACACCGGTGCCGCCGACCCCACCGACCAAAAGATCGTACGGCGCGTGCAGGTCAGGAAGCTGCGGGTCGGGAACCTTGGCAAGAAGCGACGGGATATCCAGTTTCTGCCTGGGTTCCTTTCGCCGCACCGCCCCTTCCACGGTAATGAAACTGGGGCAAAACCCGTTCAGGCAGGAAAAGTCCTTGTTGCACGAGTTCAGGTTGACCTTTCGCTTGCGGCCCAGTGGGGTTTCCAGGGGTTCGATACTCAGACAGTTGCTTTCGACCGAGCAATCGCCGCAGCCTTCGCACACCGCGGGGTTGATGAAAGCAAACCGCTTGGGGTCTTCTGTTTTGCCACGCTTGCGGCGACGACGTTTCTCGGTGGCGCAGGTCTGCTCGTAAATCAAAACCGTCACACCTTGGATGTCACGCAGCTCACGCTGCACGGCATCCATCTCTTCCCGGGGGTGAAAGCTCGTTCGTGCCGGAAAATCGCTGGAATCGAACTTCGTTATATCGTCTGAAACCAAGGCGATCCGGTCGACACCTTCCGCGCGGCAGGTCTGGGCGATCCCGGAAACGCTGATAGGGCCATCAACAGGCTGCCCCCCCGTCATTGCCACTGCGTCATTGTACAGGATCTTGTAAGTGATGTTCGTACCCGCTGCCACGGCCTGGCGAATGGCAAGCGACCCGGAATGATACCAAGTGCCCTCGCCAAGGTTTTGAAAGATATGTTTGTTGCCATTGTATTTCGAGGCAACAACATGCGGCACACCTTCGCCCCCCATCTGCGCATAACCGACCGTGTTGCGGTTCATCCAACTTGCCATCACGTGACAGCCGATGCCTGACGCAGCCGTGCTTCCATCCGGGATTTTGGTGGATGTGTTGTGGGGACAACCCGAGCAAAAATACGGAGCCCTGACCGCACCCGGAACATTCAGAACGGATGGCGGTTCGTCCGTCAGCGCCTTCGCCTTTTCCAGAAATCCCTCTTCCGGGAAAAAACGGTCGAGTCGCTCTGCAACGACCGGAATCAGGTTCAACGGGCTCAACTCTCCGGTCCAGGGAATCAACGGATCGCCCGCTGCGCGGTGTTTTCCGACCATCTTTTCGGGTTTGTCCCCCGGCCAGTCATAGAAATATTCCTTGAACTGGCTTTCAATGATCCCGCGTTTTTCCTCGACGACCAGCACCTCTTTTTTGCCACGGACGAAAGACAACGCATCGCGCCGCGCCAAAGGCCAAACCATCCCCACCTTGTAGATGTCGATGCCCAAACGGCGGCATCCGTTTTCGTCAAGCCCCAGAAGACGCAGCACTTCCATCAGGTCCAGATGGCTTTTGCCCGTTGTGACAATCCCGAATGGGGCATCCTTGATGTCATAGATGCGCCGGTCGATCGGGTTCGCCTCGACAAAAGCCTCGACTACCCGCAACTTGTGTTCGATCCGCGTCTCGATGGCCGGGCTTGGCAAATCGGCGCTGCGCACGTGCAAGCCGCCCGGCGGCAGATCTATTTCCGGCAAGGTAAATTTTCGGTCCGGCTTCAACTGCACGGATTGCCCGCTTTCCACGGTTTCCGAAATCGCCTTGAACCCGACCCAGGTGCCCGAGTATCGGCTCAGCGCGATCCCGTATTCGCCGAACTCCAGGTATTCAGCCACGTTGGCCGGGTTCAGCGTTGGCATGAACCAGGTCATGAAGGCGACGTCGGACTGATGCGGCATTGAAGAAGACACGCAGCCATGATCGTCACCCGCGACAACCAGAACCCCGCCCTTCGGCGACGAGCCATAGGCATTGCCATGGCGCAACGCGTCCCCTGAACGGTCAACTCCGGGGCCCTTCCCGTACCACATCGAAAACACGCCCTCGACTTCACAATCGGGATCAAGCGAGGCCTGCTGGGCACCAAGAACCGCTGTGGCGCCGAGGTCTTCGTTTACGGCCGGCATGAATGTGATCCTGGCCGCCTCGGTTTCCTCTTTCGCTCGCCACAGCTCCAGATCCAAACCACCAAGAGGAGACCCCCGATATCCGGAGATGAACCCGGCCGTGTTGTTTCCCGCTGCTGCGTCCCTGCGGGCCTGGTCCAACATGATGCGCACCAGAGCTTGCGTTCCCGTCAGGAAAACACGACCCTCTGAGGCTTTGTATCGGTCCGACAGGGCGTAAGTATCGAATTTCAGGGACTGGTCAGTCATGGATGCCTCGCCTTTTCTGGGTATTTTACCGGACTCCTTTGAGGAATCTGTTCTAGCTTCCCGCTATTTCCGGATATTTTTGAAAAATTCTCTCTTCTTTTGTCGCGTTATGGGGTATTTTTCTCAAATGCTTCTCGACTCACGTGACTGCCAACTTCTCGCGCTGCTTCAAAAGGATTGCCGCATCTCAAATGCTGACCTTGCAGAACGGGTGGGCATGTCATCCTCTGCCTGTTGGCGTCGAATCCGCGTGTTTGAAGAGGCCGGCCTGATTTCGCAGTACCGTGCCGAATTGTCGCCTGAACACGCCGGGCTTTCGTTTCAGGCCCTGGTGCATGTTCATCTGACCCGGCACAATCCGGAACATCTTGAACGCTTCATTGCAGCGATCGAGAAGCGCCCGGAAGTTATGGAATGCTACGCAACGACCGGGCAGGCAGATTACCACATGCGGGTGATCTGCAAGGATATCGGGGCTTACAACGTTTTTCTTGAAGAATTCCTGTTTCGCCTGCCGGCGGTGGAAAGCGCGCAAACAAATGTCGTTCTGCGCGAAATCAAACGCAGTAACGCCCTGCCCATTCCTTCCTTTTGAGATCGGTTCCCCGGGTGGGACTTGCCGTCTGGTGTGGGCTTTGTTGCAAAGCTTTGAACGCACCAAGCGAAAGATTCACTCGAACATGTTCCCAAGCTACGATTTGGCCCGCCAAACTCCACGGAATTGATTTTCATAGAATTTTTCAAGGATCAGGTCTGGGAACGCCCCCAAAAACCGTCGCGCAATTCAGCTTCAAGGCAGGTAAAACGTGGTTGCCTTTTCGACCGCGACCTTTTGGATTCCGCCTTCTGCGCCGCGCTCTGGGCGGAAGCTTCCATCGACGCCGAAAAGCCGCAAAACCGAATTTCGAAACTGAAGCCATTTTGTTGCTTCGCGTTTCGATCTTCCTGTTTTCTTTACCCGTGCTTGCATCGAGTCCGGCTCCTGTTCGCTGCCGTCATCAGAAGTGTAGCATCATTCCTTTGCTTTTTCAGGTTTTTATCAGAGAACCATCCGACTATTTCGCAATTTCGTCGATCAGCCGCGTCTCGAGAAGCTGGCCATTCTGGTACAGCACCGGGTAAGCAATAGATGCGATATGGCTGTTGAACTCCCGCAACGCCCGCAACGTCTCAAGATGAATATCACTGGTTTCGAAGCTTTCCCGTGACCCGTGCTGCAATCGGCGCAGATGTCGTTTTCGGCTTTCACGTTCCACCCGTTTGATTTCGGTCTTCTCAAGGCTCAGCAGGCGCGCGCTTTCCAGATCGTCTGAAATAAGCACGTTTGATGCCAGCTTCATGTTGGCCAGAATACCCTCGTGCATCTGAACAAGTTCCGACCAGCCTTCCTGCGAGAAGCTCGAGCCTTTGGCTCGCATTTCACCCGCCAACACGGTCAAGCGCTTGGCCACGACATCACCGGCCGTCTCCAGCCGGATAGCGAATTCCATAAGGTCGCGCGCGGATTTTTCGTCCTTTTTATCATATACATCCGGCGGAATCGCCGAAACGAATGCTCTGATCCCGGACAGGCAATTGTTCACGTCTTCGTCGATGGCTTGTACCGCTCGAATCTGTTGTTTGTCGCCACTGCGATACAATTCCAGGCAAGGCCGGAACATGGTTTCGACAAGGTCGCTCATCCGCAGCAGCTCACGTTTGAGGCTTGGTAGGGCCTGGCTGGGATTTGCCACATTGCCTATGTCCAATGCGCTGGCCGGTCGTGCCGGTTGCGGAACCAGTTCCTTCTTCTGATCCGGCAAAAACCTTTCGAACAGAACTTTCAATCTCCCGCAAAATGGCAAGGCCAGAAGCAGCAGTGACAGGTTGAACAAAACATGCACATTGACCAGCATCTGCCCGCCTTGCGGGTCTCCTAACAACCCGGTCCGCAAAGCCATGTTGGCGGCAAACAAACTCACCAAAGCCCAACTGCCACGCAATGCCAGGTTGGCATATGGAATGCGCCGGGCCTGGACTGGCATGGCACGGGTGAGCCAGACCGGAATGAAGGCAGAGCCGAAATTCGCGCCAAACACCAAAGACATCCCGGCGGCGAACGGGATCGCTCCGATCTGCACAAGGGTGACACACATGAGGATGGCCGCCACCGAGGAATGCATGATGAAAGCCAAGGCGCCCCCGACCAGAAACGCGGTGATATAATCGCGCGCCAGATAATCCGCCACCGCGGGCAGAAACGCGCTGTCCCGAATGGGATCCATTGCCTCGCGAAGGAACCGAAGCGAGATCAGGATAAAGGCCACGCCCATCAGGATGCGCCCCATTTGCCGGGTTTTTTTGGCGTCGGTCTTTACGAACAGATACCCCCCAACCGCCAACAGCATCGGAACAAGCCAGTCCAGCCGGAACGAAAGAATCTGGATGATCAGCGCCGACCCCAGATCGCCGCCAAGAACAATCGCAAGGCCGGCAGGAAAACTGAGCATTCCACTGGCCGCAAACCCCGAGGTCAACAGAGCAACGGCCGCCGAGCTTTGCAGCACGACCGCCATCGTCAACCCAACCACCGAGGCCTGAAGGTAGCTGCGTTGTTGGGTCATTACCCGCTGGAACGACGCCCCATAGCTGCGCTCGATCCCGGTTCGCACCATACGAACCGCGTAAAGCAGCAGCATCGTCGCCCCGGCAAGGCTGATAAGGAAGCTGACAATTGCCATACTCTACCCCGTTATTCTTTTTGGCCCAGCTTGTCGCGGCGCATTGTATTATTCATGTTACCGGCCGCGATTGGGAAGGGATACATCCCATTTTTGGCCTACAAGGCGTAAACTCCTGTGAGCTTCACCGCAAGCACTTGACCGCGCTTTGGCGGAACATCCGTCACCTATGAACTTGGCCAAGGGCGCCCGGAAGGACGCGGCCCCTGATCCTCTATTGTGACACGAGATCGGTAAGGGGCGTCAACTCTCGGCCTTGATTGCAGCAATTACGATGTCGATTGCGCGGTCCAACTCCAAACGCGAGATGGTCAGCGGCGGTGACAATGTCAGAACGCACCCCTGGCTGATCTTATAGCTCAGACCGGCCTCGAGGCAGGCATAGTAGATCCGTTCGGCGCACGCGTTTCCCGGTGTTTTGTCGGCGCGATCATCCACGATTTCGATCCCGAACATCAGGCCCCGTCCCCGGATGTCTCCGACAATCGGAACGTTCTGAAGTTCATCCATCAAGCGACCAATGGCATGTTCACCCAATTCGGCTGACCGGCGAACCAGGCCTTCGTCTTCGATGATCTGGATCGTCGTCAAAGCGGCCCGGGCGGTGACCGGGTTCTTTTCGTGCGTGTAATGCCCGATGGCATAATCCCCGCAGACATCCAGCTGTTTGCGGGCGACACAGGCGGCAATAGGCAGGATGCCGCCGCCAAGCGCCTTCCCAAGTGTCACGATGTCCGGGATGATCTCGTCATGTTCAAAGGCGAACATCCTGCCCGTCTTGCCAAGACCCGTCGGGATTTCATCCATGATCAACAGCGCCCCGTGACGGTTGCATGCCTCGCGCACCGTCTTCCAGAACCCCGGCGGCGGGACATAGGGCACGGCGCGCATCGGTTCCGCAATGACCGCCGCCACATCTCCTTCGCGCTCGAGGACATATTCCACCATTTTCGCACAGGCCAGCCCGCAGGTTTCGGGGCCCGCATGATTGTACGGGCATCGATAGCAGGCAAAGGGGGCGACATGTTCGGTACCGGACAAAAGGGGCCCCGCAATGTGACTGCGAAAGGTCGCCTCTCCGCCGACACTTGCAGCGCCGAACCCCGCGCCATGGAAAGCATCCCAGAAGCTGATCGTTTTGAACCGACCCGTAGCGGCGCGCGCGATCCTGAGGGCAACCTCGTTGGCGTCAGAGCCGCCGGTGGTAAAGAGCATTTTGCCCAGATCACCAGGCACGATCTCTGCCAGTTTTTCAGCCAGTTCCACCGCCGGATCATTGGTAAAGCGGCGGGGCGCAAAGGGCAGATCGTCAAGCTGTGCCTTTATGGCGGCTACCAAGCGGGGATGGCCATACCCGATGTGGTGCACCGAGTTGCCGTGGAAATCCATGTACCGGCGGCCCTCGATATCTTCGATCCAGAGCCCTTCGGCCTTTGCAATGGTGCTGACGCAGGGTGAGGACAGAGATTGATGCAGGAACACGTTCGCATCACGTTCGAGCAATGGCGATGATTTCGGCCCCATCGACTTTTGCAGCCACGCCTTGCGCGCCTCGGACGTGTTTGATTCCCCTTCAGTGTGGACAATTTGTGGCATCGCCGCTCCTCTTTGCCATCATCAAAAGATGCGGACCACGCAAGGCCCGCCAGTACCATTGAGGAACTGTGTTGCCCGTTCCGCATAAGGGGTAAGGGCAACAGACTCAGTTAGGCCACGGCAGCGAATAGGTTTTGACGTTGGTGAAAAACTTCATCGCTTCGATGACGCCTTCCTTCACCCCGTTTCCACTGTCCTTGATGCCGCCAAAGGGCGACATTTCAATGCGGTAACCCGGCTGTTCCCAGATGTTGCAGGTGCCGACGTTCAACCCGTTGATGAAGGCAATCGCCCGGTTCAGATCGTTTGTGCAGACACCCGAAGACAGGCCGAACTCGGTTCCGTTTGAAATTGCCATCACCTCTTCGTCGTTGTCCGGCACGCGAACGATCGGCACGATGGGTCCAAAGGTTTCCTCCATCACCAATTCGCTGTCATGGGGCACCTTGTCGACCACGATAGGCGGCAGCAGCGCACCCTGGCGACCGGGGTGGTACAGAATTTCAGCACCTTCTTTTTCCGCCTGAAAAACGCGGTTTTCAAAAACCTCGGCGGCCTTGTCATGGATCACGCATCCAAGTTCGGTTTCCGGGTCTTGAGGATCGCCGAACTTGATCTTCCTGGCCTTCTCAAGAACCAGCGGCACGAATGTATCGGCCACGCTTTCCTGCACGAGAATGCGCTTGACCGCCGTGCAACGCTGGCCGGAATTTCCGGTAGCCCCCGCCACCGCAATGGCTGCCGCCTTGTCCAGATCGGCCTCACTCAGGTCATTCAGTACGATCAGAGGGTCGTTGCCGCCAAGTTCCAGCGCCTGACGCTTGTAGACGCCCTTTTCGGCGATCATCTTGCCCACGGGCACACCGCCGGTGAAGGTGATGATATCGATGTGTTCATTGGTGATCATTTCGTCGCCAATGTCACCGGGCCAACCTGTCACGACCTGGAACATCTCGGGCGGCAAGCCGGCCTCATAGAGTATGTCAGCCAGTGTCAATGCGGTCAGCGGCGTCAGCTCGGTCGGTTTGCAAACCATGCAATTGTTGGTGGCAATCGACGGCGCGATCTTGTGGCTGACCATGTTCAGCGGGTGATTGAACGGCGTGATTGCGCTGATTGCTTTCACTGGCTCTCGGGTGGTGAAAATCTTGCGGGCCTTGCCGTTGTGGGTCAGGTCGCAGGAGAAGATCTCACCATCATCCTTCAATGCCTCGGCCGCCGCGAATTGATACACGTCCTGCGCGCGCTTGGTTTCGTAGATCGCATGCTGGTGACAGATCCCCAACTCCAGCGTCAGCCATTTCGCAAGATAATCGCGCTTTTCGCCGATCAACTCGCCCGCCCGTTGCAGGATCTGGCTGCGCTCGTATCGGGTCAGCTTGGGTTTGAAATTCGCCGCAATCTCGAACGCCCGGCGCGCATGTTCGGCTGTACCGGCTGGTACGTGACCCACAACCTCGTTTGTGTACGGGTAGAGAACGGGAACGGTGTCGTCTGTAAAGACAATCTCGCCACCGATCCGCATTCCCTCGTTGCGTACTTCGATTTTCGACATGGTCTGATCTTTCATAGCTTACTGTGCCGCCGCTGTTGTTGCGTAGAAGAAGGCATCGAAATTGCGCAGCACGGGTTGGTTTGGCAGGTCGATGACACGGTTCACGATGAAGGGAACTTCCTGTTCGGTCAAACCACCATGGCTGCGCAAAGGTTCTTTGAGTGCTGCCAGATCATGGCGATGCTCGGACGTGCCGATGCAGATGTTTTCACCGGAAACCATCACGATGTCGCCAATGCGGTCGCCCGGCAATTCGAATTGCTCGATCGCCTCGGCCTTGGTCAGCACATGGGTGATGCCGCTGGTCGCCTTGAGCTTGCTGATTATGTCGTCCCGGTCTGCTCCGTCAGGCAAATAGGCGGTTGCAAAAGACCCCAACGCGCCATGATGCACAACGTATGGGTCGGTAATCGGAAGAATGACCCGCGCCGCATCCTTGCCCAACCATTCGTCCATCAGGTCCTGCACGTACACCACCGAGGGGGATCCATCCGCCAAATGCTTGGGCTTCATGCCGTGATCCGCGGTCACCACGATGGCCGCACCCAGTTCATCCAGTTCGCCCAGATACCGGTCGAACATGGCATAGAAATCGAGAGCGCCTTTTTGATCGGGTGCAAACTTGTGCTGGATATAGTCGGTGGTCGACAAATACATCACGTCGGGCTTGAACTCTTTCAGCAGCTTGACGCCAGCGGCAAAGACAAATTCGGAAAGTTCTGCCGAGTAGACCTCGGGGACGTCCATGCCCAGCCATTTGCTGGCGTTGTCGATGCCATGTTCCGCCAGCGTCGTTTCACCCGACCGTTCGGAAGAAAACGCAACCGCCCTGCCCTCGTCAAATTTTAGCCCGGCCCCCAACAGCGCGCGCAGCTTGTCCTTGGCGGTTACCATCGCCACGCGGAAACCCGCGTCGTAGAATTGGGAAAAAATGGTCGGCGCACGCAGGAAGCGGACATCATTCATCATCACTTCCTCGCCGCTGTCAGGGTCGATGAGGTAGTTGCCGCAGATGCCATGCACGATCGGAGGGCGCCCGGTGGCAATCGAAAGATTGTTGGGGTTGGTGAAGGACGGGATAACGGAATGGGCCAGTCGGTCCGTACCCTCTTCGCGTATCCGCTTGAGATTGGGCATCAGCCCTTTCGCAATCGCGACATCAAGGTATTCGGGCTCGCATCCATCAAGGCAGATGGCAATGGCAGGCACCTTCGGCGTCGGATAGACGCGCTCATTTGCTTCGACAGGGGTTTGAATGGTCATCTGTATTTTCCTTGATGTTTAAGCGGCCAGCTTGGCGCGTTCTTCCAGTGCACGAAGAGGAGGAGCGGCGCTTGTCACGCCCATTTCTTCCAGGGATTCCTTTGCTGCGCGCACGACATTGCGCATGACGTCTTCGTCCATCTGACCGATGCATCCGACGCGGAAACTGTCGACGACGGTCAGCTTGCCCGGGTAGATAATGAACCCTTTGTCCTTCATCAGGTTGTAGAACCGATCGAATACGAATTTCTCATCGGCGGGGCAGAAGAACGTGACGATGATCGGGCTGAGCCAACGATTGTCCAGCAGCGTTTCGAAACCCATTTCACGCATACCTGCAACCATGACGTCCCGGTTGCGGGTGTAACGTGCGCCGCGGCCGGCAACGCCACCTTCAGCGGCATGCGCCCGAAGCGCTTCGATAAAGGCGGCGACCACGTGCGTCGGCGGGGTAAAACGCCACTGACCGGTCTTGTTCATGTGCGCCCATTGGGCGTGCACATCCAGAGACAGGGAATGACTGTTACCCTTTGCGGCTTCCAGCTCGTTCTTGCGCGCCACAATGAAGCCAAATCCGGGAACGCCCTCGATGCACTTGTTGGCCGAAGACACCATGGCTTCATATCGAATATCCGAGGGCCTGAGCTCGATCGCGCCGAAGGCCGACATCGAGTCGATCAACAGCTTGCGGCCGGCTGCATATGTGGCCTCGGATATTTCCTCGACGGGGTTCAAGATACCCGAGCTGGTTTCGCAGTGAATGGCAACAACATGCGTGATGGCCGGATCATCCGCGAGAATGCGCGCAACCTCGTCGCCCCGTGGCGGCAGGTAATCGCCCTTGTCCAGCACGATATGGTCCCGGCCCAGATACTGTAGCGTCTGCGCAGAACGTTGCCCATAGGCGCCATTGGCCAGTACCAGCGCCTTTCCTTCCGGCGGAATAAACGACGCCAGCATTGCTTCGACCGAGAAGGAGCCGCTGCCTTGCATTGGCACGCAATCGAAAGCGTCGGCGCCGTCACCAAGCAGGTCCAGCAGGCTTGACCGCAGCTCTCTTGTCATGGCGCGAAAGTCGTCGTCCCAGCTGCCCCAGTCCTTCAGCATGGCCTCTTTCACGGCATAGGACGTTGTCAAAGGACCGGGTGTCAAAAGGTATGGTTCGCCGAGGCGCGGTTGCTCGATTTTTGGATGGGATGGCGTCATTACCGGGCTCCAGAACAGCGTTTTCACAAACACCATTGCAGCAACGGTTGCTATATGTGAAATTGCAAATATCAATCTAATTATAAGTGCAGCCTATGCACAAATCATTGGGGACCGGTGATGCGGCACAGCCAGCTCAAAGCCTTTCACTACGTGGCCAAACATGGCGGGTTTTCCCGCGCGGCCGAGGCGCTTTTTCTGACGCAGCCGGCGATTTCCGAACAGGTTCGAAAGCTGGAACAGGATCACGACCTGTTGTTGTTTCAGCGCGAACGAAAACGCGTGAACCTCACCCCCGAAGGCGAACAGCTTTACCGGTTCACAAGGCAGTATTTTGAGATCGAAGATCAGATCGAGGACTATCTTTCGGAAACCAAGGCCGCAATCGACGGGGAATTGCGGATCATCGCTGATTCAGCGCATCATATGACGTCTTTCCTGGGGTCGTTTCAAAAGAAGTACCCCAAAATCACCATCACCGTGCGGTCCGGAAACACCGAAGAAATTCTGGAGGAACTTCGGTCGTACAATGCCGAGATCGGTGTTGTCGGCAGCCTATCCCCCGGCAAGGACATGGATGTGTTGAACCTGGGGTCCACTGAAATCGTGGCCTTTGCCGCCCAAGGTGTGCTGTTGGCATCCAAACCTTCGCTTTCTTTGGAAGAACTGGCCGATCTGCCGCTGGTATTCAGAGAGCACGGGTCAAAAACACGTCAGAAACTGGAAGAAGAAGCCGAAAGGCGCGGTATCACGTTGAATCCTGCAATCGTTGCGGAAGGGCGCGAGGCCGTTCGCGAGCTTGTGGCCTCGGGCGCAGGCATCGGATTTGTCTCTCAGGCAGAGTATGGGCAAGATGATCGGTTGCGACAAATCAAACTCAAGGACGTGAAGTTGCAAATGGGTGAAAGCATGATTTCGCTGTCGCAACGGCGCAACGTAAAGATCATCCGGGCCTTCATGGACTTCGCCCAGCGCGCGCTGGAAGAAAAAAGCCCCCCCGCCGATACCTGACCGGCGGGGGCAGGGTTCCTTTGACTACCGGCTTCGCCAAGCCTGAGTGCGCTTCAGAATGCCTTTTGAAGCAATCAGGTGAACGATCCGGGCAACCGCGTTGGTGTAAAAGATCATCATGCCCATCGCCGCCGCAGGCGCGATATCCCCGGCATCATCCATGTTCAGCACTGCGATGGACGCAAGCGTCGTTTTGGGAGAGTAAAGAAATACCACTGCCGACACGGTCGTCATCGCATTGACGAACAGATAGATTGAGATGTCCAACACCGCCGGCAGACAAACCGGAACCGTTACCCGTGCAAACAGCTTCATTGTCGGCTGTTTGAGCGAGGCAGACACTGACTCAAATTCTCTGTCCATTTGCTTGAGCGCGGTGACGGCCGTCAGGTGCGATACGGTGTAGAAATGCGTCACAGTGCAAATCACCAAAATCGCCATCGTGCCGTAAATCCCGTTCAGCGGATTGGACGGGTTGTTGAAGAAGAAGATGTAAGACAGCCCCAATACCATGCCTGGGATCGCCATGGGCAGCATCGCGAACATCTGGAAAATCGACCTACCGGTTCTGAACCCGTTTGATTTTTCCACCAGATAGGCCCCGAAGAACACAACCGTCGTGCCGATGACTGCCGTCAGCAACGCCAGTTTGATCGAGTTGAAATACGACCCCCAGCCACCGCCGTCCATTCTGTTGAACTGATAGTTCTTGTGGCTCAGACTCAGGTCGTAGGGCCAGAACTTGATCAGCGCCGCAAACTGACACACAGCCAGAAGACCAACGATGAACAGGCCGATCAGGCTGCAATAGATCAGGAATATGCGATCAGCTTTCGGGTTTGGCGTCGCCTGATATGGCACGGAACGCGCCGAAAGCAGCGCAACCTGCTTGGACTGAACCATTCGGTCGATGGCAAAAGCCAGAATGGCCGGAATGACCAGAACCACAGAGACCACGGCGCCCATTTCAAAATTCTGCTGGCCGATCACCTGTTTGTAGATATCCACGGCAAGCACGTTGAATTGACCACCGATGACCTTCGGCAATCCGAAATCGGTGATCACCAGGTTGAACACGACAAAGGCCGCCGAGATCAGTCCATAGCGGGCCCCGGGGATGGTTACGGTCCAGAAGGTCCGCCATGGCGTCGACCGCAAGCTGGCCGCAGCTTCATACAGGCGCGCGTCAGATATCGCGAGCGCGGTCGATATGATCAGGAACGCGTGCGGAAAGGTAAAGAAAACCGATCCGATCACGATGCCTATGGGGCCGTAAATGCTGGCACCGAACAGCAACTCCTTGATCATGCCCTGATTGCCGAACAGGTAGACCAACGCGATGCCCGGCAAAAGCGACGGAACCAGGATCGGTGCCATCGCAATGAGGCGAAAAACACCTTTGAACCGCATGCAGCTTCGGTTCAGCGCATAGGCGAACCAAAACGCCAGTGTCACCGTCACAATGGTACTGACAACAGAGATCCAAAGCGAGTTCTTGATCGAATTGAACAATGCCGGTGTCGAGAAGTAGTTGATGAAATTGTCCAGCCCTCGCGACTGGACCGGCCGCATTTGCACCCGGCGGAACGTGTTGGAATCAAGCTCGACCCAATCGGTGCCTTCATTCAATGTCGACCCGACCAGAAAGCGCCCGGTATCCGTCGTGTTGCGGATCTTGTACATCACCGGGCTGCGAAAGCTGAAATCAGGAAAGAGTCCGGTCACCGGCAAGCGCCCGTCCGAACCCGTCACCAGATCAGAGTCGGAATAGACCCCCAATTGCCTGTTCAACTCGTCTGCCGACAGGATCGTTCCGTCGAAGACGCCTGCGTCGTCACTTACCTGAAACTCGTACTGGGACAGCTCGACCCGATAGGTCGAAAACGACTTGGACAGCATCGTGTAAAGCGGCAACGCCAATGTCACGACCAGATACAGCGCGATCACCATCATGCTGCCGCGCATCAGGATATCATCACGGC
The DNA here is from genome assembly GCF_013110635.1 of Ruegeria sp. HKCCD6604. NCBI lineage: Bacteria > Pseudomonadati > Pseudomonadota > Alphaproteobacteria > Rhodobacterales > Roseobacteraceae > Ruegeria > Ruegeria sp. HKCCD6604. The sequence continues at coordinate 53,823 of NZ_WVQW01000003.1, forward strand.
TGAGCTTGGGCTTGATGTCCGGCCCGACAGGCAGGCTGTCCTGATTGGTAGAAACCGAGCTCATGCCTTGGCCTCCGGCACTTCAAACGCCATAAGGCGGTTCTCGGGAAGCTCAATCACCACGCTGCGCCCCTCTTCCAGTTCCAGACGACGCACGGCATTGATCGAGAAATCCGCGATAAGTTCCGATGATCCGAACTTCTCGTTGTTCAAGCGGCAGCGCCAGAACGAACCCAAGAACTCCATCTCATCCAGCGTCACCTCTATGCAGTTCCGATTGCCGCCCGTGTCGAGATAACCAGCTTCATGAGGGATGATGTCTTCGGGTCGAATGGCCGCGATGATCGGGGTTCCATCGTTGAACTTGTGGCTCAGGCAGGCAAAGGTCTTTTCCCCGACGCTCAAACGTCCGCCTTTGGTGACCTGTGACCGGATCTGGTTCATTTCACCGATAAAGTCGGCAACGAACAGATTGGCCGGTTCCCGGTAGATTTCGGTAGGGGGCCCCACCTGTTCGATCACTCCGTGATTCATGACCACGATCCGGTCTGCCATGGCCAGCGCTTCTTCCTGATCGTGGGTCACCATCACGGTGGTCACACCCAGCTTGCGCTGCAACTCCTTGATCTCGTGCCGCAGATGAACACGCACTTTGGCGTCCAGCGCCGACAGGGGTTCGTCCAGCAGCAAAAGTCCGGGGTTGGTCGCGATGGCACGCGCCAGCGCAATCCGCTGCTGCTGACCACCTGACAATTGCGCCGGATATTTCTTGCCCTGATCCGGCAGACCAACCAGGGTCAAGAGTTCGTTTACGCGAACAGCGATATCCGATTTGCTGCGGCCGGTGTTTTCAAGGCCAAAAGCGATGTTCTTTTCAATGGTCAGATTTGGGAACAACGCGTAGGACTGAAACACGATCCCGAAATCACGCTCGGACGGGGGCAGATTGGACACGTCCTTGCCATCCTGCATGACCGTACCCTTGGTCTGCAAATCCAATCCGGCGATTGCCCGCAAAAGAGTGGTCTTGCCGCACCCGGACGGGCCGAGGAAACAGACAAACTCGCCCTCGTTGATTTCCAAAGAGATGTCCTTGAGCGCCAGAAAGTTTCCAAACGCTTTCCACAAATTCTGGATGCTGAGATACAGTTCACCGGGTGGTGTTTTCTGAAGCACGGGAGAAGTCCTCACATCTGCACCTCGGGCGCGGCCGGTCCTGGCCGGTTGAAACCGGGTGAGTAAGTTGTTTTTCGGGGAACAAGAGACTGGTGCGCAGGAGAGGCACTAAAGCCTCTCCTGCCAATGGGGTTACTTCGCTTCCGACTTTCCGTCATAGCGAGACTGCCATTCCTTCAGGATTGCCGCGCGATTGTTGGCGGCAAACTCAAAATCATTTTCGATCATTGCATCCAGAAGACCCTCTGGGAAGTGCTCAACCGGTTTTGCAACGCCCGGATAGGCGACAACTGCATAGCCGGTGTTGTACATCTCGTTGGCTTCCTTGGTGACGGTAAAGTCCACCAGCTTCTGCGCGGCCTCCAAATTGGCGGTGCCAGCAACAATTGCGGTGGCTTCCATGTCCCAGCCGACGCCCTCAGAAGGCACGATGATCTCAAGCGGCGCGCCGTCAGCTTTGGACTTTGCCCCGCGGAACGCAAAAGAAATGCCGATCGGGATTTCGCCTGCTGCGGCCAGTTTGCAGGGTTTTGAACCTGAATGGGTGTAACGCGCGATGTTCTCGTGCAGCGCATCCATGTATTCCCAACCACCTTCTTCACCGAACATCTGCAACCAGCTGGATACATCAAGGAAACCGGTGCCCGATGAGTTCGGATTGGGCATGATCACCTGATCTTTGTACATCGGATCGGTGAGATCCTTCCAGGATGTCGGCGGGGTCAACCCGGCCTTTTCGGCCTCGACGGTATTGTAGCAGACGGATGCAACCCAGGCGTCCATGCCGACCCAGGCAGGGGGGTTGTCGCCATCAACAAATTTTTTGTCCAGCTTTTCCACACCGGCCGGCGCATAAGGCTCCAGCATACCTTCTGATTTCAGCAGCAGCAGCGACGTGGCGGCCAGGCCCCAAACAACGTCGGCCTGCGGATTATCACGTTCTGCCAGCAATTTCGCCGTAATGATCCCGGTCGAGTCGCGAACCCAATTGATCTTGATATCAGGATGGCTTTGATTGAACGTCTCGGCATACCGAGCCAAGTCTTCCGCCTCGACTGCGGTATAAACTGTCAATTCCGTTTCCGATGCCGCCGCCGTCGCCGTCAGCGCACCGATAGTCAGAGCTGCGAGAAGTGATGCTTTGTGTTTCATTGTGATCCTCTGTTGGTAGTAATGTTATTTTCGCCATTCTTGCGCGGCGTTCGAACTCGATTATTGTGCAACGATTGTTTGACAGCAGTTTGACAGATAAAAACGCCAATAAAAATCGATTATATCTTCGATGTCATAAGCATTTCCTATAGATGAAATCCGCTTGCCCCAGATGATCAGCGCGGAACGGGACCATGACGATCAACAGATCAACAGGGCATGTCAAAGGCTCTGAATTCTTCAGACTTTCCTGCAGTGGCGCAAAAAACGCTTAACGTGTCATCGCAAGGAGTCCGATCCCGATCGCGACAATGGTCGCTGCAAGAAGCCTGTTGGATTTCGGCCCTTCGCCGAACCACATCACACCAATAAGCGATGCAAAGATAACCGAACTTTCCCTAAGCGCGGATACAACGCCCAAGGGCGCGACCGTCTTGGCATACAGCACCAGCCCATACGCCAGGCCAGAGATGACGCCGCCTGTCAGACCCGCCCAGACATAACGCCTGGGCAGCGCTACGAAACGCTGCCATCTGGTCGCGAAGATAAACCCGGCAACAAAAATTTCGGCAACGAACAGTGCCGCAATGTATCCCAGTATGTTCCCGGACAGCCGGATACCAATGCCGTCCACAATCGAATAGGACGCTATCATCAGACCCGTGCCAAACGCCGCCGCCACGGCGACCCAGCTTGTGTTTCGGCCCAGCCCGACCAGGGACAGGCACCCAATCCCAGCCGAGATGCAGACAATGCCGACCCACGCGATCGGCGGCAGAAACTCACCCGCGAAAAGAATGGCACCCACCGTGACCAGGATTGGCGTCATCCCGCGTGAGATCGGGTACACCACCGACAGATCTCCATGTTTGTACGCGGTGTTGAGAAACCAATAGTACCCCCAGTGGATCAGGGTCGAGCCGATGATGAAGGGGAACGCCGCCCAAACCGGCAAGCCGATAAAAGGCAACGCAATCAGCGCAGGCACGGCGTGGCCAAGCGCCACCAACCCCAAAACAACCGCTTTGTCGGGCGCGCCTTTGACAACCGCATTCCAGAGCGCGTGCAACACGGCTGCGGTCAATACGATGAGAACGGCCTGTAGTGTCATTGTGGCCCGACGATAGGAGCTGAATATCTGTCTTGCGTCACAATTCGGCTTTCAGAGCGCTTGTTTGCGCGCGCGCATGCAGTGGCCCGACCAAAGCTTGACCTGCATCGCGGCGGCAACGGTTTAGGGGGCTCAAACCCGCTGGGCAATACAACCCCGGCGAGGGGCGGATCCGGTTGGTCATTGCGGGTTGGTTGCACAACTGACAATTCAGACCAGCCGCATGCCATGTGGTGCCACGGCTTGGTTGCCCCTGCTCAATAAGCACCACATCACGATGCAACTTTCCGGTCAGATGATACGCAACCGTGCAGCCAATGATGATGCCTCCGACAATGACATGCTGCGCTGTGCGGAAGTTTGGTGTCAGCCATTGGGTCGCTCCGTACTCAGGGATTCGGATTTCCCTTCAACCTATTTGTACTTTGCAAATTTTGGCAATTTTTTTCTTGTTGTTGCGTCATGCGATCACAATATCCACGGGCTGGCTTTGCAGCGCGCCAGCTATGCTGTTGGGCAACTCCTCATCCACCACCAGAGTCGCTTTCACCGGCAGAGGTTTCATCACGATCGGACCAACCATGTTGAACTTGCTGCTATCAGCCAGGATCAGCGGCCGCTGCGCCCGCTGCATCATCATATGACGCAAGTTGGCGCCTTCCAGCGAGAAATCGGTAAACAATGCCCGAGAGCTCACACCGCCGACCCCGATCAATGCATATTCCGCATTGTATCGCGACAGGTGGTCGAGCGTGTCCAAACCCAATGTGGCATTCTCTGAAAAATCCAGCCGCCCGCCCAGCAGCGTGACTTCGGCGACCGCCGAAGCCAACACGGATGCAATCGTCAAATCATTGGTATATATGGTAAGATTTTGTCGCACAGTAGCCAGAGCCTGCGCCGCCGCCACTGTCGTTGACCCGCTGTCGATTATCACGCTGGCCCCGTCCGGGATCACGCTTGCCACATAGGCTCCAATCCGTTCCTTGCCTTTCGGGTTGGTTTGAGCCCGGTCGGCCATCGGAGGTTCCCGCCTGCGGATACTGGTCGCGCCGCCCCGCACCTGATGAAGCTTGTTCTCCAGTGCCAACTGTTCAATATCCTTGCGCACGGTTTCCCGTGACACACCAAGCCGTTCCGTCAGCGAACGGATCGAGACCGCTGGCTGGCGCGAGACTTCTTCCAGTATGATGGCGTGGCGTTCGGGTGCGAGCATTGACCGGCCCTTTGGTTTTGGACTGCACGAATATGCCAAAATTTGCAAACATGGTACAGCCCAAACACCCAATCAGACACGCGTTGCCATGGCGCAGCGGTAACGCCCTCACACCAATGGTCCAGAGCGGTCAATGGACCCTGCCACCGGGCACGCAGTGACTACGTCGGGTAGATGAGGAACGATTTGCACAACGCTGCGACCGAGGCTTTGCAGCGCAGAATTGTCGCGCCGGTATCACCCGCGGCCTCAGCTTCGATCAAATCCGCAATCACGTTTGCCAATTGGTCGAACTCGGCCTCTTTCATTCCGCGGGTCGTTGCCGCGCTCACGCCCAGGCGCAATCCAACCCATTCTGGCGGTCGCGTGCTGTCATTGGGGATCGCGTTTTTGTTGGTTGTGATATTGGCCTTCTCCAGAACGACCTCGGCGCGTTTGCCTGTGATACCCTTGGGGCTGAGATCCACGAGCACCAGATGCGTGTCAGTACCACCGGACACGATACGCAACCCCCGGGACTGCAAGGTTTCCGCAAGTTTGGCGGCGTTGGCTTTGACCTGCGCTCCGTAGTCCTTGAATTCATCCGTAAGCGCTTCGGCAAGGCAAACTGCTTTGGCCGCCAGAACCTGGCTGTGGATCGAACCCTGAACGCCGGGGAAAACCGCAGATTGCAGCCTCTTGAACCAGTCCTCGTTGTTGGTGAGGATCAGCCCGCCACGAGGACCACGCAGTGTTTTTGTCGTGGTGCACGTCACAATGTCCGCATGCGGAAAAGGCGAAGGATGCACGCCCGCGGCGACCAGCCCGGCAATATGGGCCATGTCCACATGAAAATGCGCACCGACCTTCCTGGCGATTTGCCCCATGCGCTCGAAGTCGATTTCCCGTGGATAGGCAGACCCACCCGCGATCAGCAGCTTTGGCCGGATTTCCTCGGCCAGTTTTTCCAGCGCATCGCAGTCAATGACCTCGGATTCGGCATCGACACCATAATGATGCGGTTCGAACCAGCGACCCGACAGGTTGGCCTTCAGGCCGTGACTCAGATGACCGCCGGCGGCCAGATCCAGCGACAAGACCCTGTCACCAGGCTTGAGCAGCAGAAAGAAAACAGCAAGGTTCGCCTGGCTGCCGGAATGGGGCTGAACATTGGCATAGTCGCATCCGAACAGTTCCCTGGCGCGGTCAATTGCCGCCTGCTCGACGACGTCGACAAACTGACCACCCCCGTGGAACCGGTTTCCCGGATACCCTTCAAGCGTCTTGTTGGTCATCTCATGCCCAAGAGCATCCAGCACCGCGCGGCTGACGATATTTTCGGACGCGATCAGCTCAATTTGGTCCTGCTGGCGCTTTTTCTCGTTTGCAAGAGCTTCTGCGACGACGGGGTCGGTCATCCTGACTGGGTTTTCAAAGTGCCGCGACATCCGGGCTCCTCCGATGCGATTGCGTTTTCACCAAAATTCCAGAGTTCCACTGGCCGAAGCAAATCAGTATTGCTATTTATTTGCCGCAGAAAAACTAAGGCTTAAATGGATGTCACTTTCCCCTCGTCGCCCGAAAGGCCCACATCTCAATGCTTTACGAGCATTTGAAGCGGCGGCTCGGCTTGGAAGCTTTGCCGCTGCGGCAGACGAGCTATCCGTTACTCCGGGCGCGATAACTCAGCACGTCAAGGCCCTTGAAGCCTGGGCCGGCACCCAACTTTTTGTCCGAAATGCCCGTGGGGTCGAGATGACGGCGCTCGCCGAAGAGCTTTTGCCCGGGTTCACCCAGGCGTTTGATCAATTGGGAATGGCCGTGCAGGAACTTCGAACCAAGGCCCTGCCGCGCAAGGTCAAGGTCGCCGCGCTGCCGTCGATCGCGCAATTGTGGCTGGCGCCCAGACTTGGAACGCTCAGGCAAATTGCCCCGGATTTGTCCGTGTCTGTCGTGGCCCTTGAAACGCCGCCAAACCTTGCGCGTGAACCATTTGACATGACTTTGTTCTTTTCCGGTGAACCGATCGGAATCAACGAAATCAAAATAGCCGAAGATGTGATTTTCCCGGTTTGCGCGCCCTCGGTCGCGGACAGATTGAAATCTGTTTCAGATCTTTCGCGGGAAACCCTTCTCCATGACGGGGCATGGGCAAATGATTGGGACATTTGGCTGAACAGCCAACCGGATGGCGCAGGTGTACCGAAGACGGGAACCGTGCACTCGTTGTATTCCGTCGCGCTGGAAGAGGCGCGTCATGGCGGTGGCGTGTTGATGGCGCACGAAGTTCTGGTTCAGAAATTGCTGGACAATGGCGATCTGGTTCGCCCGTATTCGGCCTCGTTGAAGCTGCCCCGCGTAATGGTGGCCAAATTCACACCCTCTTTCAGCAGATCCCCCGTCTTCAAAGAGTTCAGATCTTTTTTGCTGAACGCAAACTGAAAAGCGGTGCTCGCAAAACGGGGTGTTCGCGCCGATCAGGCCCGCCTTCCCCTGACAGTCTCGGCTGGCCAGTTTTGGCGACGGATCCTTCGGGAAATACCATCAAATCCGTGAAGCTTCACATACTTAAGTCGTGGTCCGGCCTCGGACTGGAAGGTTGAGAAACGCGCCCCGACGATGCAAGCTGCTGTCAAGAACCATGGTTCGGGACGGAGGAAGAATGTCAGACGCGCGCCCCTCGGCGGAAACCGATCCTGGTCTCGCCGTACGCGACCTGAGCTTTCATTATGGCGCCAAGACGGCTTTGGATGCTGTCTCTTTTGACGTGTCGGCGGGAATGTTCTGCGGTCTGCTCGGTCCGAATGGGGCCGGGAAATCGACACTGGTGTCGCTGCTCACGCGATTGCTTGTGGCGCCGGACGGTGAAATCACGGTCGCAGGCCATGATCTGCGCCAATCCCCGCGCAAGGCGCTGGCAAAGCTTGGCGTGGTCTTTCAGCAACCGACACTGGATCTGGGTTTGACGGTGCGCCAGAACATGACCTATTTCGCAGCTCTGCATGGGCTACCACGATCCGAAGTCCCTGGCCGTATCGACGCGGCGCTGGATCGACTGAACATGCGGGAACGTGCCGGGGAACGTGTTCGCGATCTCAATGGCGGTCATCGCCGCCGGATGGAGCTGGCGCGTGCCCTGCTGCACGACCCTTCGGTGTTGCTGTTGGACGAGCCGACCGTTGGGCTTGATGCCGCGGCTCGGCACGCGATAACCGACCATGTGCACGACCTGGCGGAACAGGGGCTGTGCATCCTGTGGGCCACGCATCTGACAGATGAAATACGCGACGACGACCAGCTGCTGGTTCTTCATCGCGGTCAGATTCTTGCCAGTGGGCAGGTGGGCTGCTTGCGGGGGGATCAAACATTGTCCGATTGGTTCCTGTCCCGAACCGAGGTCCCGACATGAACGGTTTCCTGGGAGTCGCCCGCGCCATCATCGGACGCGAGTTTCTGCGTTTCATCCATCAACGCGAACGATTTCTCGCAGCTCTGGTCCGGCCAATGGTCTGGCTTTTGATCTTCGCAGCAGGGTTTCGTGCGGCCCTCGGCCTGTCGATCATTCCACCCTATCAGACCTATATCACTTACGAGACCTATATCGTCCCCGGCCTGTGCGCGATGGTTCTGTTGTTCAATGGGATGCAAAGCTCGCTCAGCCTTGTCTACGACCGCGAGATGGGCTCGATGCGCCTGCTGCTGACCAGCTCGTTCCCACGCTGGTGGCTGTTGTTCTGCCGTCTGCTGGGATCAACGGCGATATCCATTCTGCAAGTCTATACGTTTCTCGCATTGGCCGCTTTGTTCGGCATTGTACTGCCGTTACCCGGTTATGTCGCGGTTCTGCCGGGGCTGGTTCTGGGCGGTCTGATGCTGGGCGCGCTGGGACTGGTGCTGTCCAGTTTCATCAAGCAGCTGGAGAATTTTGCCGGGGTGATGAACTTTGTCATCTTCCCAATGTTCTTCCTGTCCTCCGCCCTTTATCCGCTGTGGAAAATGGCTGAGAGCTCGCCATTGCTGCGTGATATCTGCGCGCTCAATCCTTTCACGCATGTGGTCGAGTTGATCCGGTTTCTGCTTTACTTGCAAATCAACTGGGGCGCCCTGCTGTGGGTTCTGGCGTCAACCGCGATACTGAGCGCGATCGCCGTTTGGGGGTATGATCCGGCCCGGGGCCTGATGAGGCGGAAATCATGACGGCCGCACCACAAACCGCAAAGCGGAGTCTGCTTCTGAAAACACGCTTGGGCCTTGGGGCCGTCGTGCTGGGATCAGGCACCCTGCTGGCGGCCGCAATCCTTTACTTCGGGATGCAGACCGTCGCCAGCCGCCTGGAAACGGCACTGGCATCGGAAACCCGCATGGCACGCTATGCTGCTCTGTCGACCCAGGCCGCCACATTTCTTGTGATCGCAACCGAGTCGATACAGACCGGCCAAACGGTCGAGTCTCGACTCGATCGCCTTTCGCCGATCCGAGACCAGATTGGGGCAACGTTTCTACAGCTTCGTTCCGATGTGGAAGATGCCGTAGCCGCGGTTCAATCCCTGGGGCTGGACGAACAATCGCGATACGGAACCCAATCCCTGGGTCTGGCCAGAATGGAAGCGCTGCTGGCCAGCACGCTGGAAGGGCTAGCCGACGCAGAAGCCGATCACGCCCAGCTGCGCGCCTATGTCGACTCGTTTGCGTCGGCGTTTGATCCCCTTCTCAGCCAGGCGGTGAATACCGAGGTTCTGTTTCGAAACTCCGTCATGGCGGGGATCGAAAGGACCCGCTGGGTTCTGACCTGGGTGGCACTGACACTGGCACTGTTCGCCTTGCTCAGCACGGCGTGGTTCTACTTTGGTCTGGTGCGACCGCAGTTCTCTCGTCTGGATCGGCTGCGCAATGCGGCGGTTCAGGTCGGCCAATCCGAATTCGCAATTTCTCTGCCGCAAACCCGCAATGACGAGATCGGTCAGTTATATGGCGAGACCAACCGAATGGCGGCTGCATTGAGAAAACGCCAGGCCGAGGTTGACGCAGAATGGACCCGGTTGAACGAGACCATTGCCCAGCGAACCCGGGAACTGAGCGCTGCAAATGAATCCCTGTCCAAGATCGACGAAAACCGGCGCCGCTTTTTTGCTGATGTCAGCCACGAACTGCGCACACCGCTGACCGTCATCATGATGGAAGCTCAGATAGGCCAGAGGGATATTCAGACCGCACCAGAGACGTTGGCAACGATCGAAAGCAGCGCCGCAAAACTGAACCAGAGAATCGATGATTTGCTGCGCGTCGCCCGATCCGAAACCGGTGAATTGGCTCTGGAACCAACCAAAGTTGCACTATGCGATCTGATGCAAACAGTTGTGAGCGACATTCAACCTGAAATCGACGGCGCCGACATGCAGCTTGAAACGGGCGACTTCCCGGATTGTGCATTACACTGTGACCTGAACTGGATACGTCAGGTCCTGCTCAGTCTGATACGCAACGCGATCCGACATGCGCGGGACGGGAAGGCGTTGCTGCTGTCGGGTCAATCGGTTGACGGTGACGTTCAAATACAGCTGACGGATAACGGCCCCGGTATTCCCCACGGCGCCCAAACCCGGATCTTCGAGCGGTTTGTTCAGGGAGGGACGGCAAACAGTCAGGGTTTCGGTGTCGGGCTGGCGCTGGCCAGGTGGGTCGTCGAGGCCCATGAAGGAACCATTTCGGTTGCAAGCCCGGTTCCACGTGAAAACGCCCTGGGGTCAAATGCCGGTACAAATGTCTGCATTCGATTACCGCTGGCAGAGGCATAGAAAATGGTCTCCAGACTGCTGATCATAGATGACGACCCCAGAATCACGTCGGCCCTTGTCCGGGGCCTTTCGCTGCACGGCTACTCAGCCGAGGCTGAAAACCGCGCCGACCAAGGGTTGGAGCGGTTGAAAAGCGGTGCATTCTCAGGTGCGATTGTAGATGTGATGCTGGGAACGGATAGCGGTGTCGAACTGGTCCGGGCCGCGCGCCGTGCCGGGGTCGGAATCCCGATCCTGATGTTGTCGGCCCTCTCTGATGTCGATCACCGCGCCGCCGGGCTGGAAGCCGGGGCCGATGATTATGTCGTGAAGCCGTTCAGCTTTGATGAGCTTGTCGCCCGGTTGCAAGTACAGGAACAACGCGTGCTCTCTCAGCGCCCGGACCCCGCGCGCCTGTCGTCGCGGGACAGAACACTTTCAATCCGCGAGACATGCATTGCGCTCACCGAACGTGAATTCGAACTGCTCACGCTGCTCAACAGCAAGGCCGGATCGCCAATATCCCGAGGAGAACTGTTTGACACGCTCTGGTCACAGGACGGGTCCAGTAACGAAAATGTGGTGGACGTCTACATCGGATATCTGAGAAAGAAATTGGGGTCGGATGATTTTGGATTTGAAATCAAAACCATACGCAACCAGGGGTTTTGCATTCAGGGGGTCGCCCCGTTGTCGGATGACACCTGAGTACCGACCAAAGTCTAAATCCTTCTTATGAATTAAGAGTCGCACGGGCGCATGAGACCTGCCACATTGCTCGCAAGCACATCCTAGGAGGAGGACCCTGATATGGCTTGGAACAGACCTGTTATTCGCGAGATCGAATGCGGCATGGAAATCAACATGTATGGCCCCGATCATGACGATGAGCGCGGTGGCGGCCTGATCTGATCAGCCGCAAGCGCCAACAATAGATGACGTTGCGCGCGATAATACTAGGGGCCGCTGCTGGTGGCGGCCTTCCGCAATGGAATTGCGGATGTGAAAACTGCAATCTGGCCCGAAGCGGACATATTCCGGCGCAGACGCAATCATCACTCGCGGTCTCACCCGATGGCAAGAACTGGGCCATCCTGAACGCGTCTCCGGATATTCGAACGCAGCTTGGCAATACGCCCGTCCTGTATCCGACCGGGTTGCGAGAGGTGCCGATTCAATCGGTGCTGGTGACGAATGGTGACATCGACCATGTGGCTGGCTTGCTGACGCTGCGTGAGATGCAACCATTCACGCTGTTTGCAACCCAAAGCATTCAGGACGTCATCGCGCAGAACCCGATTTTCGACGCCTTGAACGCCTCGGTCGTGACTCGCGCGCCGATCTCGTTGAATCAGACGTTCGATCTGGTACCCGGCTTGCAGGCAACATTGTTTTCGGTGCCCGGCAAAGTGCCTCTGTATCTAGAAGGGGAACATGTCGAAACCGAATTGGTTGGCGAACAAACCGTCGGGGTGGCGCTGAGCGCGCAGGGGAAGACGGCATATTACATACCGGGCTGTGCCGCGTTGACGCCCGAGCTGCGCGCCCGGCTTGACGAGGCCGATCTATTGTTTTTCGACGGCACGCTTTGGCACGACACGGAAATGGTGCAGGCCGGGCTGGGTCAGAAAACGGGCAAGCGCATGGGCCATATGTCGATGGACGGCCCCGATGGATCGATCGCTGGTTTCGCCGATATGAAAATCGGGCGGAAAGTGTTCATCCACATGAACAACACCAATCCGGTTCTGCGCCCCGACAGCGCCGAGAACGCCCAGGCACGGGCGAAAGGCTGGACGATAGGCCAGGATGGCATGGAGATAACGCTATGACCCAAAGCCGCAAAGAGTTCGAGGCGCGACTTCGTCAGATCGGAGCCGAGCGTTACCACGACCTTCATCCGTTTCATCATCGCCTGCACGGTGGTCAATGCACGCCTGACGAAGTGCGGGCCTGGGTGATCAACCGCTACTATTATCAGCATTCCATCCCGATGAAGGACGCCGCCTTCATGTCGCGTGTAGAAGATCCTGCGCTGCGCCGAGCCTGGCGGTCGCGGATCGAAGATCATGACGGCACGGAAGACAACGAAGGTGGTATCCGGCGCTGGTTGCGACTGGCCGAAGCAGTCGGTCTTGATCCGGACTATGTCGCTTCATGCGACGGCGTATTGCCTGCCACCAGATTTGCGGTGGATGCTTACGTGCGATACGTCCGCGAAAAGTCGTTGCTGGAAGCGGTTGCGGCCTCACTCACAGAACTGTTTGCTCCCAAGATTCACGCCAACAGGATCGAAGGCCTGCTTCGGCATTACGATTTTGCGGATGACAGCTCACTTGCCTATTTCCGCAACCGCCTGAAAGAAGCCCCCAAGGATGTGGCTTTTGGTCTGGCATGGGTATTGGATCATGCCGACACCGCAGAAAAACAGGACGCGGCAGCCAAGGCACTGATATTCAAGACCGATGTCCTCTGGTCGCAGCTGGATGCCCTGTGGGGTGCCTATGTCGAACCTGCCCGAATTCCTCCGGGGGCATGGAAGCCGGACACCGGTTTACGGATGCGGCAGGCGTCGTGATGTTGGCGCAGGAGGTCCCCTTGCTGCCGCGTGGTGTCCGCATCCATTTCGATTCCGTGCGGGAACAATGGGTTCTGCTGGCACCTGAACGGGCCGTGACTTTGGATCAGATCGGACATGCAATTCTGAGCGAAGTAGACGGCCAACGCAGCTTTGGTCAGATCACCGCAAGACTGTCCAGGAAATACAACGCCCCGGAAGAACAGATTGTCGAAGACAGCTCGGGGTTTCTGGATGCCCTTCGGGTGCGTCGCTTTCTGGATGTCATCTGATGCAGGTAAAACCCCCTCCCCCAATTGCCATGCTGGCCGAGCTGACGCACCGATGCCCATTGTCCTGCCCTTATTGCTCCAACCCAGTCGAAATGGCCAAACTCGACAGTGAAATGGATGCTGAAACCTGGGCACGTATTTTCAAGGAGGCGGCGGCGCTTGGTGTCTTGCAATTGCATCTGTCAGGTGGAGAGCCCGCATCCCGCCGCGATCTGGCTGCGCTGGTCAATGCCGCGCGTGAGGCCGGGTTGTATACCAACCTGATCACGTCGGCGATCGGCCTGTCCGAGCGACGCCTGCATGAACTGGACGACGTCGGCCTGGACCATATCCAGCTTTCTCTTCAGGGCACTGACGCCGCGATGGCGGATAAGGTAGGCGGCTATCGGGGTGGGTTTGACCGCAAGATGAAAACGGTCGAATGGATCAAGAAGATCGGGTTTCCGCTGACCCTGAACTTCGTGCTGCACCGTCACAATGCCCACCAGCTGCCGCGGGCGCTGGAACTGGCGCGCGAAATGGGAGCACGACGGATCGAGGTTGCAACGGTACAGTTCCACGGCTGGGCCTTGCGGAACAGGGATGCCTTGATGCCGACGCGGGAACAGGCGCAACAGGTGACGCGACAGGTGGCCGAGGCCAGGAAAAACCTCAAGGGGCAACTGGTCATCGATTATGTTCCGGCGGACTATCATGATGACTATCCCAAGCGATGCATGGGCGGTTGGGGCACAACCGGGCTGAACGTGGCGCCAGACGGTCAGGTTCTGCCTTGCCATGCGGCACAGTCCATCCCGCATCTGACATTTGACCGGGTACAGGACAAACCGCTTGCGGATATCTGGTACAGTAGCAGCGCGTTCAATGCGTATCGCGGAACGGAATGGATGTCGGACCCGTGCAAAACCTGCGAACGCAAAACCATTGATTTTGGCGGCTGCCGCTGTCAGGCCATGGCCGTTATCGGAGACGCAGGCGCCACCGATCCGGTTTGCATAAAATCACCCCATCATCAGACCCTGCAAAACCAGGCAAACGAACATGCCGCCAAAGCGGATGCGCCCTTCATGTATCGAACCGCACCCGGTGCCGCGAGAGAGCCTGCGGAATGACCCTAACCCAGAACGGCCCCGTCTGGCCCGGCTACCAGGTTCAGGATCCGGTCGGAAAGACGCTGTGCTTCGGGTTTGGAATGCGTCACGAACAGGGTCGCCGGGCGATGCCGCGCGATGAGGTCCTCGGTCAGGGTCAGCATCGTCTCGGCCGTTTCGGAATCCAGTGATACAAAGGGCTCGTCCATAATCAGAAATTCAGGCTTCCCGGCAAAGGCGCGCGCCAGAGAAAGCCGGCGCTGCTGACCCAGTGACAACTGGCCGGGAAACAAATCTCCCTTTCCGTCCAAACCCACGTCAGTCAGCGCGGCGTCGGCCTCAGCCTGCGACAGGTCGCCATGAATCAGGGTAAGATTGTCGATAGCCGAACGCCATGGCAGCAAAGTGGGTTCCTGAAACACAATGGCCAGTCGATCCGGCCGCACGATCTGGCCTTCGAAATCCGGGTCAATGCCTGCCACCAATCGCAGCAGCGTCGTCTTTCCAATGCCCGATGGACCGGTCAGCGCGACCGTTTCCCCGGCGGCGATGTCAAATGCAATGGGGCCTAGGACGGCGTGGTGTTCAAAGCGCTTCTTCCGGATGTCAATTCGGATCATGCAGTTCTCCACCGTCGAGCGTTCCGCTCCAAGGGTTGAAGAACCAGCCATTCGACAACCAGCATGACGGCAATGAACGAAAATGCATAGACCAGCACCATTGCCACATCAAACAGCTGAAAATACAAGTGGATTTGAAACCCGACTCCGGATGAGCGCCCAAGAAACTCGACCACGAGCACGATCTTCCAGATCAAAGAAAGCCCGGACCGCGCAGCAGCAGCGATAAACGGGGCAAGCTGCGGCAGGATCACATGACGCTGTCGCCTTTGCCACGGCATCCGGTAGACCCGTGCCAACGCATCCAGATCCGGGCTCAGCGCCCTGCCGCCCTCTCGGAGGATCGTCGCGACATTGGGAATTTTGTTCAGCGTAACCGCCGTGATCGCCGCAGCTTCGGTCAAACCGATCCAGAGGTAGCACAGCACGATCAGAACCAGCGCGGGCAGGTTCAGGAAGACAACCAGCCATGGATCAAGCCAGCGGTTCAGCGCATCCGACCGCCCCATGGCCAGGCCAATGATCGTTCCCAAAGTCATTGCCAGCACGAACGCCCAGATCACGCGTGACAGGGTCGCGCCAAGGCTGCGCAGCAACTCTCCTGACGCAAGCTCTTGATGAAACCGGGGGATCAGGTCCCAAGGTTGCGGCAGAATCTGAGGGTCTGCGGTCAGCGACGCCGCAACAATCCACAACGCCACAAGGCCTGCGATGGACAAAAGCGGCGTGAGTCGCACGTTTTGCATCTGATCCTATTCCACGTCAGCAAAAAGACCCTGTGGCACTGTCGTCGCAGCGCCCACCAGCTCAGCCCCGCCCAATTCGGCCATAAGTTCCAGCATCTTGTTGGCCGCGACCGCATCGACCGGGCGACGATCGGGAATACCGGCGATCCAATCGAGCCTGAGTTGTTCAAACTGTGCATCAGACTTGACGTTCATCCGCGGTCTGATCGCCTCCCATGCCTCGGGCGAATTGGCCAGCAGGTCCTTGGCGTCGCGGCTGGCGGCAAACAGGCTTTGCGCAAGGTCGGGGTGTTCGTTCAGAAAACTCTGTTTCAGGTAATAGCCCAGCAAGGGCGTATTTGTGTCGAGCCCCAAAGCCTGCCCGGCTTCCTCAACCGAGATCAGCTCTTTCATGCCGGACGCTTTCATCTTGGCCAGGAAATGCCAGAAATTGATTGCCCCGGCATAGTCGCCGTTCAAAGCAGATTTGAAGATCAGCGGGGGCGCACCGAACACCTGTTCGGTGTCGGCTTTCAAGTCCATCCCGTATTCTTTTGCTGCATAGGCGCGCAAAATCAGCCAGGATTTATCCAGCGGACCACCCGCGATGCCGATCTTGCCGCCCGCCAAATCCTTCAAGCTGGTTGCCGGGCTGTCAGCGGGCACAACGACGCCGCCCACGGCTTTGGAATAAGGGATGAACACATAGTCCTTACCGGCAGCCCTTTGACGAGCAACCCAAATCCAGTCGGCAACCGCCAAATCCGCCTCATCCCCCTCGACCGCGATACGCGTTGCGCCATTGTCGGCAAATGGTTGAACATCAAGGACAAAGCCATGTTTCCGATCCAAGCCGTTCCGGCGAATGGTCTCCAGTTCCCAATTCACCGTTCCGATCTTGAGTACGGCCGCGCGAATGGTCGGCAGGGTCTCGGCTGCCAAAGCCCCCGAACTGAGTGCAAGTGCAAGGCAGGCGGCAAGAAGTTTGGTCATGACCCGATCCCTTTTATTCGCTATTCCGCCTTTCGGCTGACTTCATTCAAATCCTTGTCCAGCTTGATATCGAACTGGTTGCCGCCCTTGCAGATGACGTCATCCAGATCATAGCCATCATCTTCAACCTCGATGTCATCCGGGTCCATCTGGCACTCGACAGAGGCAAGATAGGCTTCGATCTTTTCCACCGTTTCCGCGTCAATGTCGTCGGCGAAAGCCGGGGCCGCGAGAAGCCCGACGGTTATCAAAACTCCCATATTTTTCATGTACCTATCCCTTCTCTATTGAATACTAACCGTGATGCGTTGCGTTTCGCCGGTGGACCCGGGGATGCGAATTTCATGACTGCCGGGTTTGATTGCGATGAACGACAATTCAGCCACGCCGGCCTTGTCAAACTCGATGCTGTCCACCGCCATCGGACGGATCTCGATCTTGTTGATCACGATCTCGTTCATCCAGATCGCGCGAAAGAACGATGGCCCCTCGATGGCCAGTTCCGCTGACCCGTCAGCGGTGATCTCAAGCTTGTAATACGCGCCGGATTGCAGAACCACGTCTTCACCCAGGGGTTGCCCCGAAGCAAGCGTCAGCTTGATGGTTTCCCCACGGTTGCATTTCGCCAGAAGCCCGGCAAATCCCAGATCGTCACACAGCGGCGCCGCCGATACTGGCCCACCCAACGCCGCAACCATCGCTGCAATCACTAGTTTCTTCATTCCCGTCCCTCCCAGAACTTCAGTCAATGGTCACCACGCCCCAGGGCTGTTGACCGACCTGTACTGACTTGATGGCTTTCTCTGCGGCCACATCAATGATTGTGATGTCGTTTGAATTACCATTTGTGGTCAGCAGGTATTTTTCGTCCGGCGTGAAATCCAACTGCCAGACCCGCTGCCCCACCAGTATATAGTCCAGAACTTCAAGGCTTTGCGCGTCAACAACGGCGACCCGGTTTGCAGGCCCCAAAGCAACGAACAGGCGTTTGCCGTCCGAAGTCACCTTGGCACCAACGGGCTGCAACCATTCCGGCTGCACGCCCGCCACTTCGAAGCTGATTTTGCCGACAACCGTCGGCGTTCCGTCTTCTGCAATGTCCATGACAGTGACGGTTCCACCGATTTCCGATGTCACGAACAGGCGCTTTCCATCCGCTGTATACTGGGCATAGCGCGGGCGCTGGTCCACCAGGACATTATGCTTGATGGAATAATCCTCGGTGGAAATGAAATGCGCCATGTTGGTGGTCTCGGACGTGTTGACCACGAATTTGGCGTCGGGACTCATTCCCATGCCTTCGGGTTCGACACCTACTGGAATTTCGGCCAGAACGGTGCGGGTTTCGGTGTCTGTGACCGTCACCAGATTGTCGTCTTCATTGGCGATATAGAGCCGCTTGCCCGAGGGTTCGAGAATGAAAAGTTCGGGGTCTGGACCAGAGGGCAAACTGGGAAGTTCCTCATAGGTCTCTGTATCAAACACCCGGATGATATTGTCATCCGAGGCACAGACATACAGCGTGCCGCCATCCGGGCTGACGGTGATCCCACGCGGTCGATTGCCGCCTGGAAATTCGGTGATCACTTCCCAGGTTTCGGTCTCAACCACGGTAATGGTATTGCCCCGCTCGTTCGAGACAAAAGCCTTGCCCGCAAACACGGGACCCGCAGTCAGCGCAGCACAGGCAACGGTCAACAACAGTCGTTTCATCAATACCTCCGGTTACTCGAATGCGCGACAGCTGGATTCCGCCCGATCCAACCCCATCGTATCGAGCGGTGAGACCTGGTGCAGAAACCCCTCTTGCGGACTGACGCTGACAGTGATCGACCCGTCATACAGAAGGATCGGCTGACGCAACTGCCCGTTCCAATCGCGGAATGTCACTTTCTGTCCTTTGAATGCGGCAAGCTCAAACTCGTCCGATAGAGCATAATCCCGAACACCTTCGGGCTCTGCCGTACTGGCACGGGTCACGGCCTCGCCGATCACGCGCAGTGCAAGCCAGGTGTTGTAGTCTTCGGGGCGGACATAGCGCCCTGTCAGATCCTCGAAACGGGTCTGGAACTGGGTCGCGCCCCATGCCTCATGTGCGCCGTGAAACGTCGTCGGACGCAAGCCGCCTGAACCCATCACGGGGCGTGGGGTCCAAAGGTGATAGGACAGATACCGCGCAAAATAATCGGTTTCGTCCGCGGCAATCACAACGTCATGATCTCGCGCATCTTGCGTGTCCAATGGCAATTGGCGCTGAACAAGAACATGACCGGAATCCGTTCTGCGAGATCCCCCGGTATCCGCAAAGGTCCGATCTTCGGCAATCTTCGCGCCGAACTTGTTCGCTGCACGGCGATACGCGTCCGCGAGCTTGACATCCTCGGGGTTGGATCCGGCCAACAGGAACCAGTCGCCCCATTTCTTCCAGACGGCAAACTGAGCAACCGCATCGGCGTTCATGGCGCGGGACGGGGCGATATGAAGCAGGTTGCCCCGGCAGTTTGCGTCGCGAAGATCGACATCAGGCGCGGACACGTTGAAGACAAGCGCCCCGGACTCTGCCGCCTTGTCCGTCAGGCGCAACATGTCCGGCGCCTTGGCCAAAAGGACGATCAGGCGCACGCCTCCGGCAAGGATCCGGTCCATTGCGGCGTCAGCCTCTTCCGGCGGAGCGGCCATCGTGATGGTCTCATAGGTATGTCCCAGAAATCCGCCCGTGGTTCCGTTATCCTCATCCCCAAGCGCGGCACCAGCAAACCCCAGATCGTCCGGTTTCAGATCATAACGCGAGATCGGCAGAAGCGACGGATAGTCGATCCGCAGCACCGCAGCCTTTACATCGAGCGCCGCCGCGGTCATCGCGGATGCACACCAAAGAAGCGCCGCAAGCAGCGGCAGCAGGCGAATATTCAAGATGTCCTCCCGTTGCCTGAAAGTCAGAGTTCAGGTTGAAACATCCGGGGCATAGCGCCCCGAAAAACGGAACCGATACTTTTGGCCGTGTTGTAAAACAAAGCCTATCAGCTTCATCATTGAGCTCGATTCTTATTTTATAAGAATGCGCGTATATGGTTGATCTTGCTTCGGTTTCCCGCGACACCCGCCGATTTTTCAAGGGGTGTGACGGGTGACCGTCAACGTGCGCTCGCACGTCAGGTCTGACAAAAGAAACGCCGCAAGCGCGCGGCGTGTGCAAACGCTCTGCGCATTCAGGGAGGACATGGAATGAATCGACGTTTTCTTCTTGCCGCAACCACCGCTCTGCTGGTTCCGGGTCTGGTTTGGGCCCACGGGCCGACCCGGCAGAAAGTCACGCTGACTGCCGAGGTCGCAGCCTCACCAGAGGAAGTCTGGGCTGTTGTCGGGAACTTTGATGACATGTCGTGGCATCCGGCTGTGTTTGCGACCGAAGGAAACGGCGGCAATAAGATTGATGCGACCCGATTGCTGACACTTGGCCAGGAAGGCGGTCCGAAGATCAATGAAATACTGTACAAGTACAGCGCAGAAAAAATGAGCTACTCCTACCGGATCACCGAAGTCGCGGTAGAGGTGCTGCCTGTCACCAACTACTCGTCGCATCTGACGGTAAAACCGCGCGACGGAGGTGGTTCGATCATCGAATGGCGCGGTGCCTTCTATCGCGGGTATCCAAACAACGATCCTCCGGCCGAGTTGAATGACGAAGCCGCCATTGCCGCCGTGACCGGCGTCTATCAGGCGGGTCTCGACGCGTTGATCGAGCGGTTCGGTGCGGCAAGTTAGCCACCCGCTGATGTTGTTTTTGGCGTTCTCTGGCTGCCCGACACTGGCACAGACAGCATTCATCACCTGTCAGAACGGTGAGGAACTGAGCCGGATAGATCTTGCGAGGATGCAGGAAACGGCCCGCTGGCCACTACCTGGCAAGCCTGCGGGTGTGGCGGTTGGTCTGGATGAAACGCTGTTCACCGTATCCCCGGACAGCAAGATGGTCAGGCGTTTGTCTGCCGAGACCGGTGAAACGGTCGCGCAAGTCACGCTTGAAGGGGGGCCGATTGGAATCGCTCTGGATCAGGATCGCGGGCGGGTTTTCGTCTCGGACTGGTACAACGCCCGACTGTGGGTGCTGGACAGTGAAACTCTGAAAGTTCAATCCGAGTTGCCCACCGGAGCCGCCCCGGCGGGTATTGCGATATCAAAAGACGGGCGTTTTCTGGCGTCGGCCGACAAGGACGCGGACCAGGTGTCGGTTTTCGATGCCGACACTCTTCAGCCTCTGCACCGCAGCCCGGTTGGTTCACGCCCCTTCGGCTTGCGTTTTGACCCGGATGGGCGTCTGTTCGTCGGCAATGTCGGCAGCAATGATGTCAGCGTGGTCGATGCGGAAACCGGCTCCGTCGTCGCAACGGCCCCGGTCGGGGAACGCCCTTACGGCATCGCCTTCGCCCACGGCCGGGCGTTTGTTACGAACCAATATGCCAATACGCTCAGCGTCATATCTCTGGAGACGCTCGAACATGAGGCCGTGATTGATGTTGGAGAATACCCCGAAGGCATTGATGCGACGGCGGGCGAAGATCTTCTGGTCATTGCAAACTGGTTCGACAACACCGTCAGCATCGTGGACCCGCAGGCACTGTCGGTGTTAGAAACAATGGCAACCTGTGATGGGCCCCGTGCCTTTGGCAGGTTCCTGCAAGGAGGAAGACCATGAAAGTTTCTCATCTGATTGCAGTCCTGTTCTGTGTGCTGGCGGCTCCGGTTTGGGCATCCAACGAGGCATGGGAAAATGTCCGAGCGATGTTGTATGGCGACCGACCGATGCAAAACGGAGATGCGTTCATCGCGATTGATGCCCCCTATCGCACGCCCGACGATGCGCGGGCTCAACTGGCGGCTCAGGTTGCGGCCCCTCGGGGGACGAAAGTGGCCAAGGTGACTTTGGTGCTGGACGAAAACCCGATGCCGGTTTCTGCCGTGTTCGAGTTGGAAGAACCATTGCCGAGTTTCTACTTCGACGTGACCATGCGCGTGAACGGCCCGACGCCGATGCATGTCATCGCCGAAACCACGGATGGCCGCCTTTGGGTTTCAGAAACTTTCGTCAAAACCTCGGGTCTTGGCGCCTGCGCGGCACCTCCCGGAACTGATCCGGAACTGGCGTTGGCAAACCTTGGAACGATGGAGGCCGAACTGGTGGGCCGCGTCCCTGCGTTGAACACACGGGCACGATTGTCCAGCTTGGGGGCGAACCGGGCCAACAAGATGGATCTGAACATTGATCACCCGTCGCATTCCGGAATGCAGATGGATCAGATTTCCCTGCTGTTCATCCCGATGCGATATGTAGAGACCGTGGATATCGATCTTGATGGCGCGGGGTATGTCCAGATGACGGGGTCGATTTCACTGTCCGAAAATCCAAGGGTCGGCATTTCCGTTCCAAGCAGGGCGCAAGCAGTTGACGTGACCATGACGGATACGGACGGCACGGTCAGTCATTTACACAAAAAACTGGCAGGTTTTTAGATCAGCCGCCTCCGGCAACGGGTTGGCCCGGGGCTGGCTCTACCCGTTCCAGCGGATAGCCCCACAAGGCCCAGCCGTCGGTACCTTCCGGGAACCAATAGACTTTGGTGTATCCCCATTCGATTGCGCGTCGGGCGGCATTCCAGCTCATCCAGCAGTCTTCCAGACAAAAGAACACGAGACCGTGGTTGATATCGCCATTGGTGCTGGCTTCTAGGCCGGTTCGAAAATAGTCTGCCGTAACATCGGCAATTGCGCCGTAGCCGACATTGGGCAACCACAGTGATCCCGGAATGCTGTCGCGCGGCTTGTCGCGCCAGATCGTGCCTTCGGGCAGATTGGCCGGTTTGGGCGGCTGCGGCAAAACGTCGATGAACGCGACGCTTTGTTCCTGCCACAGGCCGTGCGCCTCTTCCGGGCCGATGACCGTCCCGCCGGTTATCTGATCCGGCACCGGCGCGCGGTAGTGATCCATGCGATAATCACCTGGTTCGGAAACTGTCTGCGCTATTGCGGCAGTCGAGATCAACGCAATTGCCACCGTTGTCCGTATCATTGAGACAGGTCCAGAACCTCGGTCCCCAGATCATTCACCAAGGGAACACCAGCCTCGGCCAATAACGAATTGATCTCGTCCTGGTTGCGCCGGATCAGGGAATTCAGCTGTCTCTGCCATACCTTCTCACCCTGCCGCACGCCCATGGTGATGCGATAGAACAGGCGCGGCGGCAGCTCTTCTTTGACCAGTGGGATCACCTTGAAATCAGGATAGTCCGCCTTGACCAGTGGTCCGCCCAGCGGGCCCCAAAGAATGGCCGCATCGATCTCACCTGTTTGCAGGTCATCCAGCATGTCGATGGCCGGGCTTTCCACACGTCGGTCAACGAAGAGATTATAAGGCTTGGCCTGCCCGATCAGCCCGTTCCGCGCCATATGAGCCGCAGGCGGTGTACCCGCCACGATCCC
Organism: Ruegeria sp. HKCCD6604; assembly: GCF_013110635.1. Taxonomy (NCBI): domain Bacteria; kingdom Pseudomonadati; phylum Pseudomonadota; class Alphaproteobacteria; order Rhodobacterales; family Roseobacteraceae; genus Ruegeria; species Ruegeria sp. HKCCD6604. The sequence continues at coordinate 76,987 of NZ_WVQW01000003.1, forward strand.
GATCCGTTTCCCCTTGAGCATGGGATCGTTCAGCCTGTCCACCTGGGCCAGATCACTGTCCATCGGCACGATCAGCGCATAGGCGGACGTGTAGTAGTGGTTGGTGTTCTGCACCAGCTCATGACCTTGCGCATAACCGATCACCACATCGCAACGTTTGGCGGCCAGCGTTTTCCGTATGAAGCCCGTCGCCTGCGGAAACCAGACATATTGCACAGGCAGTTCCAGCTTTTCGGCAATCAATTCGGCCAGTTTGTTTTCATATCCCGATCCATCCTTGGATGACACGGGATAGTTGGCTGGATCCGCACAGACGCGAAAAGCCGTTCTTGAAACCAGGTCAGACGTCTGCGCCGACACGGGCACTGCCTGACAAAGCCAGACGCAAAGTCCGAAAATCGGCAGGCAGGCCTTAGCCCATACACGCATCTTCATCCTCGCGGATCACGTCAGATTTCGCCTCTTTCTTGGGCGGGCGGCCACGCGGGATCGCGCCCGATCCATGGGCTTTGAGATATACATAGATATCATCAAGAAAGCACATCACATTCGGGTTGTCGCCAAATCCCGGCATCACCGAGTTTTCAGCGGCGTTCACCACCTGGCGGCCATTGGTGACGATATCAACGAAGTCGTAATAATCCATTTCCAACGCTGAGTTTTTCAGAGCCGGCGCATAGGTCGAGCCCTCGCCATCCGGGCCATGACAGACATGGCATTCTGCGTGATAGCGCCGGAAGCCTGAAAATGTCATCCAGTCCACGGTTCCATCCTCGGCCACGTTGAATGTCGGGATATCGTCTTCGGTGTAATACCGTCCATCTTCGGAATACGCGACTGCCAGATTGTCGGCAATCGCGGCAACAGGAAGGCAAGATGCAAGAATTGATGCCAGAAGACGTACAGAATGGTTCATGGAACGCTCGTTTCTTTTCAAGTGAAAACCGGCGCAGTCCGATTGAACCGCGCCGGCCGGATCTTTGGCTTAGTTCGGCAATGCGAACACGGTCAGCTGACCGCCCAGCGCGGTATAGTCGCTGAGTGCGGCATAGCCACCCACGGCGCCCAGACCGTCATTCGGGTTGGTCAAACCAGCCGCCAGACCGATACCGGCCCAACCACCGACACCGGACAGAATGCCGATATACTGCTTGCCACCTTGCTCGTACGTCATCACGTTGCCGATGATGCCAGAGGGCGTTTTGAACTTGTAAAGTTCTTCACCTGTCTCGGTATTCACCGCCTTGATGTAACCTTCTAGTGTACCATAGAAGGTGATGCCTCCTGCGGTGGTCAGCGAACCAGACCAGACCGAGAATTGCTCGGGTATAGACCACTTGATCTCACCTTTGATGTTGTCCCAAGCGATGAAGTTACCCATACCACCGTGGCTATCCGGTGCAGGATACATCGCCAGCGTCGCGCCCACATAGGGTTGACCGGCGGTGTAGCTGACACGGAACGGCTCGTAGTCCATGCAAACGTGGTTCGTTGGCACGAGGAACAGACCAAGGTTCGGGTCATACGACGCCGGCTGCTGGTCTTTGGTGCCCAAAGCCGCCGGGCAGATACCGGTCGAGTTCACGTCCTCGCCGTTCTGTTCCGTCGAATACTGCGCAACCACGGCCGGGCGGCCATAGGTTTCGCTGTTGGGATCCATATCGACACCAGTTGTCCAGTTCACAACCGGGTCGAATTTTTCGGCCACCAGCAGCTCACCCGTGACGCGGTCCATGGTGTAGGCCAGACCGTTGCGGTCGAAATGGGTCAGCAACTTGCGCTGCTCGCCATCAATTTCCTGCTCGGTGAGGATCATTTCATTGATGCCGTCATAGTCCCATTCGTCATGCGGCGTCATCTGGTAGAACCATCTTGCCATACCGGTGTCGATGTCACGCGCCATGATGGTCATGGACCAGCGGTTGTCGCCCGGGCGCTGCGCCGGGTTCCAAGTCGATGGGTTACCCGTGCCATAGTACATCAGGTTCTCGTCCAGATCCGCAGAATACCAGCCCCATGTGGTGCCGCCGCCAATCTTCCACTGATCGCCTTCCCAGGTGTTTGTACCCGAGTCCGCGCCAACCGGCTTACCCAGATGGGTGGTCTTTTCCGGATCGACAAGAATGTCCGAATCCGGCCCCATGGAATAGGCCCGCCAGACCTGCTCGCCCGAGTTCATGTCATAGGCCGTAACTGACCCGCGCACACCGAATTCGCCACCCGAGATGCCGACAATGACCTTGTCCTTGATTGGCAACACCGTGGCTGTGTTGGTTTCACCAATCGCCGGGTCGCCATTCTGGACTTCCCAGACGACATCCCCGGACTTGGCATCAAGCGCCACAACCTTGGTGTCGGCCTGATGCAGGAAGATCTTGCCATCTGCATAAGCCACACCGCGGTTCACCGTGTCGCAGCACATGACCGGAATCACGTCCGGGTCCTGCTTGGGCTCATACTTCCAGACGATTTTGCCCTCATTTGCCAGATCCAGAGCATAGACAATATTCGGGAAAGGCGTGTGGACATACATCATGTCACCAATCACCAGCGGTGAGCCCTCGTGCCCGCGCAGAACACCGGTCGAGAAGGTCCAGGCCACTTGCAGATCACCTACATTGTCTGCGTTGATCTGATCCAGTTCGGAATAGCGCTGATTTTTGTAGTCACCCGTCTGGATCGCCCATTGTTTTGCGTTCTCCATCTGGGCAACCAGGTCGTCATTTGCATAGGCCGTGGTGGCCAGTGCAATGGCAATCCCGGAGGTCCAAAGCGATAGATTTTTCATTCAATCTCCTCCCTTTCGTGCAGCGATCTCTCTCTGCATTGCAACACCTCACCCAGGTCGGATTACGGTGTCTGTTGATGCTCGCCCCGACCGACGGTTTTCCGGTCGCTTAGGTGGGAGAGCAATGCGATCTCCTACGACCCGCTGTCCTCAAAGGTCGCAAGATATGCGATGATATTGGCCCGATCGTCCTCTTTTCGCAGCCCGGCGAAGGTCATCTTGATCCCCTTCGCATAGTCGCGCGGTTTCGTCAGAAACGCGTCCAGTTCTTCGGGTGTCCAAACCAGCCCTTCTTCGGACAGCGAAATCAACACCGGTGAATAGCCAAACCCTTCGACGGTTGCGGCCTGACGTCCAACAATGCCGTTCAGCATCGGCCCCACCTTGTTTTCAGCCCCCTCGCCCACCGCATGGCAGGCCTTGCACTTGCGAAAGACCTTCTCACCCGCTTCGGGGTCGCCATCGGCACTTGCGAAGGCGGGGGAAAGCATGAGGCAGGTTGCTGCGAATACCGTTCTGATCACTATCAATCTTTCCTTGTTATTTTCATTGGCTGAGACGTTCCGCGTGCCATTCGACATGGTCGCGCGCAAAACTGTTCACGAAGAAATACGAATGGTCATACCCCTCCTGGATTCTGATCTGTCCGGGCTGGCGGCGCTTGGCCATCATGTTGGCCAGAGCTTCGGGTTTGAGCAGATCAAGGAACTGATCATCCGCGCCCTGATCGATCAGCAGGTCACCTTTCCAGCCGTGCTCTTCCAGCAGCAGCGTGGCGTCATGCGCGACCCAGGTGTTTTCGTCGTCACCCAGATAGCTGCTGAGCTGCTTACGGCCCCAATCCGACCGCGTCGGGTGCGCAATCGGCGCAAATGCCGAAAGAGACCCGAATTTGTCGGCGTTGCGTATCGCGATCGTAATCGCACCATGTCCACCCATGGAATGGCCCGTGATTCCGTGGCGATCCTGCACGGGGAAATTCTTCAGTACAATGTCGCGCAGTTCGTCGACGATGTAGTCATACATCCTGAAATGGGCCCGCCACGGGTCCCGGGTGGCGTTCACGTAAAACCCGGCCCCCTGCCCCAGGTCATAGGCGTCATCATCGGCAACATTGTCGCCACGCGGGGACGTATCGGGAAATACAACCGCGACACCGTAATCCGCGGCCGCCTCCTGAAATCCACCTTTGGTCATCGCGTTTTCATGAGTGCAGGTCAGGCCGGATAAGTACCACAACACCGGCACCGGGCCGGATTTGGCCTGAGGCGGCAGGTAGACGGCAAAGGTCATCTCGCAATCACAGGTCTCGGACGAGTGGGAGTACACGGTCTGTTCCCCTCCGAAACTGCGGTTTTGCGAGATAACTTTCAAACCCATGTCAGTACTCCACGACCGCGCGGATCGACTTACCCTGGTGCATCAGGTCAAAGCCGTGGTTGATTTCATCAAGCGTCAGCTTGTGCGTGATCATGGGGTCGATCTCGATCTTCCCGGCCATGTACCAATCCACGATCTTCGGAACATCCGTCCGGCCCTTGACACCGCCGAACGCGGTTCCGCGCCATGACCGGCCGGTGACCAGCTGGAACGGACGTGTTGAAATCTCGGCGCCAGCGGGTGCCACACCGATGATGATGCTTTCACCCCAACCTTTGTGTGCGCATTCCAAAGCGGTCCGCATCACGCCGACATTGCCGGTCGCGTCAAAGGTATAATCCGCACCGCCGCCGGTCAGTTCGACCAGATGCGCCACGATATCACCACTGACGTTCGAGGGGTTCACGAAATCGGTCATACCGAAATGAGTCGCCATTTCGGCCTTGCCGTCGTTCAGGTCGACACCAACGATCTGATCACAGCCCGCCATGCGACAGCCCTGAATGACGTTCAGGCCAATTCCGCCCAGACCAAAGACCACGCAGCGCGACCCAATTTCGACCTTGGCGGTGTTGATGACGGCCCCTATGCCGGTGGTCACGCCGCAGCCGATGTAACAAATCTTGTCAAACGGCGCGTCCTTGCGCACCTTGGCCAACGCTATCTCGGGCACAACGGTGTGATTGGCAAACGTCGAACAGCCCATGTAGTGGTGGATCGGTGTGCCATCCAACATGCTGAACCGCGTCGTTCCATCCGGCAACAGGCCGGCACCCTGAGTCGCCCGCACTTTCTGACACAGGTTCGTCTTGGGGTTCAGGCAATATTCGCATTCGCGGCACTCTGGTGTGTACAGCGGGATCACGTGATCCCCGACGGCAAGGCTGGTAACGCCTTCCCCGACCTCCAGAACAACCCCGGCACCTTCATGGCCCAGAATTGCAGGGAAAATCCCTTCGGGGTCATCTCCGGAACGGGTAAACTCATCCGTATGACATAGACCGGTCGCCTTGACCTCGATCAGGACTTCACCTGCTTTCGGGCCATCCAGCTCAACCTCCATGATTTCCAGAGGTTGGCCTGCCGCCACAGCAACCGCCGCGCGTGTTCTCATCTCCGTCTGTCCTCCCATGGCACCGGAATCAACCGCAGTCCGGCAGCTTGGGTCGAGTATGGGGGCGAGCACCACGTGCAAACAATTAAGACAATGGTGTGTATTGGGTTGAATGGACTTCGCGCGCACATTTCATGCATGATGTCCGCGTGGAGGAAAGCTGTGATGTCAAACGGCAAGCTGATTGTTTTGGCGCTGGCCTGTCTGGGTGCGGCTGGCCCTGGCTTGGCTGCGGATTTCTCCGATCCAACGTGGCCGTGCATTCAGCGCAAGGTCGAGGACCTGTCGCTGGGCCTCATGTGGCCATATCAGGTTGTTGACGGCGAAACCGCTGAAAACAGTACCGACATCGACGAAATCGCCGGGCTGTTGGCCCTGAGGCGGATCGAACTGGAAGACCTTCGGCCCCAGGTTGCAGAGTTTGCCGCGCGGTACAACGGGGATCCGGATATTCTGGGTCAGGTGTTCCAGCGCGTCTTTGACACCTTGTCCAAAAGGCGCAAGCACATCATCGCGGGGATCGGAGAGTTTTCGCTGAAGCAGATCGATCTGGCCGAAAAGATTGATCTGGCCAGGGTGGAAATGGACCAAGCCCTGTCTTCCGACCCGCCCGACTATGACCGCGTTGACGCCCTGGAAGAGCAGCTGGATTGGGATCAGCTTATCTATTCTGACCGTCAACGCTCGATCACCTATCTGTGTGAAACGCCGCAAATCATCGAACGGCGCCTGTTCGCGATTTCGCAAATGCTGCAACAATTGACCTCAGACCAGGGTTGACGCAGCGCCGGCGGAGGAAGGAGGGACACATGAAACACGTATTGATCATCTTTCTGACGCTGTCGCCCCTCTCGGCCCTGGGCCAGTCCCCACTCAGCGGCGTTGACATGACCCTGCCCAAAATGACCCAAGCGCAAATGACCCGCGCCGATGTCGTGGCCCGACTTGCGGCTGCCACGGCCGACGCCCCTGCCGATTTCACCAGGGTTTGGCTGAACAATCTCGACTTGTCCGGGTTGGATTTCAGCAACGCGATCCTGCGAGCGACATCATTGAACGGCACCAATTTGTCGGGATCCACTCTGGACGGCGCGATTCTCAGCCAATCCTGGATGATCGGTGCCAACCTTTCAGGCGCATCTCTTGTCAGGGCCGAGCTGTTCCAGACTCAGCTCAGCCGGGCCGATCTGAGCGATACGGATTTCACAAACGCCAGAACAGCCGCCGACTTTACCAAGGCCAATCTGAACCGGGCAGTATTCAAAGGGGCGGATTTTTCGGCCGACATGCGCAACCAATCCATGGGGCTTATGCGCGGCGTTCTGTCCTCGGCTCGTGGATCGGACGTGGATTTCACTGATGCGCAAATGTCCCGCGCCGATCTGGAATTTGCCAAATTGCCCAACGCCAATTTCACCAATGCCGATTTGTCGATGGCAACATTGGGCGGGGCGGACCTGACAGGGGCCACTTTGTCCGGTGCCGATTTTACGAATGCCGATTTGACGGCAACGCGGCTGACTGATGTTCAGGGCGCAGATCAGGCCAATCTGAACGAAGCGAAAAACCTGGATCGGGCCATTCGCTGACCGGGCTATTCCCATTCAAGTTCGGTGAATGCGACCGTTGCATTGCGCGGGTTGTAGGCGTCAAACAAGTCCCAGTGCACCGCTTCTTCCTGAGCGATCGTTTCAACCGCATCCCCCAACCGCTGACCACTGTCGATTGCTTCGCGCGTGTCGCTTTCCAGTACGTTCAAATAGCGCATCATATCCTCGGCCCCTTCAGGCCACGCCAGGATCGGCCCACCATGGCCCGGCACGATTTGGGTGACCTCAAGCCCGGTCATCTGTTTCAAGACGCGTTGCCAGCCGATCAGTTGACCATCTAATGCCGGGGTGTGCCGGTGAAATACAAGATCGCCGGTGAACATGACGCCGGTGTTTGCATCCATGACGGTCAAGTCATTCCCGGTATGTGCCCGCGGCCAGGCCCGCAGGATCAGTTTGCGCCCACCCAGATCAATCTCGTGCGTGGTTTCGACGGCGATGTCGACGGAAATCGGCCCGACGCCCACATAGGCGCTTTCGCCGATCGCGGCGCTCAGGCTTTCGACATAGTTGCCCAACCGGTCCAGCAACGCTCGCTCCAGCCCCACATGGCCAACAACCTGCGCACCTGAAAGGACCAAAGGCTCTGTGCCCAATGTGTGATCGGGATGCATGTGAGTCAAAATTACGTGACTGACCGGCTTGTCCGTCTCGGCCCGAATGGCCCGCCAGACAGCCTCGCCTATCCATGGTGCCGTTCCCGTATCAATCACGGCGACACTGTCCTGGCCAATGACAAACCCGATATTGGACACGTCGCCCAGATTGTCCGCGTCGGGTTCCGCTATCAAGCCGCGATGCACGAACAGACCCGGCGCAGCTTCTTCAAATTCCAGAGCCTGGCCAATGGGTTGACAATAGGGCGCACCGCTGCGCCAATCTGACAGCGGCGGAGGAGTTGTTATCAGCTTCTGCTCGCATTCAGCCTGGGATCGGGCTTCGTAACCCGGCAAAAGTTGTTCTCTGCAAGGCTCTGTCGCAACCTGGACGCATAGCAAAATCACGGCTTCAAACATGGCAGCCCTCCGACCGGAACATTGGCATAGATCTCTGCCCGAACCACCGCGCCTTTCGTCGGCATGTATTTTCCCCGCATTTTGTGGCACATTCTCGGCCACCGGTTGCCGGAGGAGACACCATGGCCAAAGCACTAGCACCCGCAGCGATCCTTTCTCTTGCGCTGTCCCTGCCGGCATGGGCACAGCAGCCGATCAAAAATCCGCTGGTCGACAGCGAAACCTGGAAGGACCTGCAATACGATGTCGTGGGCGACGCCCAGATCGGGAACGCGGACACGCTGCTTGCGCTGGACGCCCCTTACCGGGCGCATGATGCCGCAACGGTGCCGATCGTTTTGAAACAGCTTGATCCCGATGTCCGGATTTCCGCTGCTACAGTCGTGATCGACGAAAACCCGGCCCCGATCGCAGGCGTCTTCAGCTTTTCACCGGCCATGGGTCAGTTGGATTTCGAGATGCGCGTTCGCGTGAACCAATATTCGAATGTCCGCGTGATCGCTGAAACGCCTGACGGGCTTCAAATGACAGGCCGGTTTGTCAAAGCATCGGGCGGCTGTTCGGCACCGGCCAGCAAAGACCCAGAGGTCGCATTGGCGTCCATGGGCAAGATGAAGCTGCGCAGCTTCGGGGAAGAGGCGCAGATTTCAACATCACGCCGAGAAGCTCAAATCATGATCCGCCACCCGAACTATTCCGGCCTGCAACGCGACCAGGTCACGCAACTGTTCATCCCCGCGCATTTCATCGACCATATCGAAGTCTGGCAGGGGGATGAGTTGCTGTTCACGATGGATGGCGGCATCTCGATCTCGGAAAACCCGGCTTTCCGTTTTGCCTACAATGACAACGGCTCGACCATGTTGACGGTCAAGGCAACGGATACCGAGGGCAACACGTTCGAAAAAGACCTACCCAAAGCTACGGCCAGCTGACGGACGAGCCTGCTTTTATCGGAAACAGACAACCTCGGCTTCGGCCTGCGCCCGGCGCAGGTCAGCCACCATGTTTTCGGCCAGTACCGCGCTTTTAAAAAACGCCATACGCTCTCCCCCGACCCGACGCATCGACAGAACAGTTTCCGCCTGTTCATATTGCTCATACGGCAGGATCGAAGCGATCAAATCGATCGAGCAGGAACACCTGTCCAGCATCTCGCGGGTTTGACCGTTGGTGACCATGCATGCAAACACGTAATCCGCGCGCGCCGCGGTCGGGTAGTCATTGAGCCGATCCGCAACGCTTTGTGCTGACGCTGCAATGGGCGCTGCCAGAATGCCCGCGACCAGCGCTTTAAAGGTCATGCGGCTGCGTTCCCGAATTTGGCCTGACGTTTTCATTCGCGACCCTCCTGCATTCCTTCAAACCGCATTTCCGATCGATAAACGGCCGTGCCGTCACGTTCGGAAACAGCCTCCGCCACAAGGCTCAGATACCAGCCCGGAACCTCTTCTGACACCGTGACGCGAAGAACCAGGTCTCCGAACCCTTGCATCCGATCGCGGTTCGGATCCTCGGCGAAAGGACGCATGAAAATGGTCCGAACGGGGATGGTTTTGCCACCAATCGCCGCCTCGCCCTCGACGATCTCGGCAGGTTGAACCAGCGCATCTTTGATACGGTTTCGGATGTAAAACGGGCTGCCTCCGGCGGACTCGGCCATATCCCGGATGGCGCTTTCATAGAAAACCATGATCATCGGATTGCCGACGCTGGCCGGAAAAACACCCATGGCGCGGTGTTTGTCATCTTGGCGAAATTCAAGATGGGCCATCTCGTTCCCGTCATCCGAAAAACTGAGAGAGATAAGACCGGTATCACGTTCCGCCGCATCGGGTCTTATCCGGTTTGTGACGGTACGCTGATAGATCAATTCCTTGTCACGTTCGATTGTGTCCAGAACGCCATTTTGGAACAGCAAATCATAGGCTTGCTCGGCATCAACCGATGCCGCGGATACGGCATTCAAACTCAGAAACACAACGGCGATGCCGCAAAGAAGCCTTCTCATGACCTGGCCCTCCCAAGGATGAGAGTATGGGCAAATCGCCCCATGTCATCGCCGACTTTTGTCGGTGTTGAGCGTTTGCGCGTGCAGGGCATTCTGTATTTTCCAAAAGATCAAAGACCGCAGCCGAGGCAGCTTGACCGGTTTCGCCATAACCGAAATTTCATGCCGCAATCCGTCTTTGCGCAACGCTTCGCTGCGATCAGCCGTGATCAGAATCGCCGGAACTTGAGTCTGCGTCATCTCTCGGATCCGGTGAATGGCCATCACGCCAGTTTCCCCATCATCCAATTGATAGTCGGCCAGAATGATATCCGGGGGCATTCCTATGTCTTTTATGAATTGCAGCGCTTCTTTCGGTGACCGGGCCGGCAGAACACTGGCGCCGTTCTGTTCCAGCCACTGCGTTGTTCCAAAAAGAACGTCACGGTCGTTTTCAATCACCAGAATGATGAAATCCAACGGCACGTCGCCCGTATTGGCCAGAAGATCCAAGGGTTCGATGGTGCTTGGCCCGGTTTCGACCCTGTCCATTTCTATGCTGAACACTGAACCAATCCCAGGTTTGGACCGCAGCGACAGCTTATGACCCAACAACCGGCAGGCGCGGTCCACGACGGACAAACCCAGCCCCATGCCGGACCCCAATGGCACGTTTTCGGCCCGCGTGAATTCCTCGAACACGCGCTCCTGGTCTTTGCGTGCGATCCCGATACCCGTATCCCAGACCTGCAAAATGACCTTGTCGCCGCGCCTGCGGCACCCCACCAGAACCCGACCACCCGGTTCGGTATACTGTATGGCATTCACGACCAAATTCTGGATCGAGCGCAACAGATAGACCGGGTCGGATTTCACGATTTCCGAACACGGAACCACATCAAGCGTCACATTCTTGCTCTCGGCCACCAGCGTTTGGTCGCCCTGTATCCCTGCAATCATCGTAGCAAGGCTAACTTCCGTGGGTGAGACCGTGTCCGGGTCAGCGGTTTCAAGCCGCGATATATCCAGCAATGAGTGCAACAGTTGTTCAGCAGATCCAAACGCACCATCCAAACGCTCCATCATCTCATGAAGCTCTGTCTCACGCGTGATCTCCAGCAGGGTCGAGATCATAAGTTTTGCAGCATTGATCGGTTGAAGCAGGTCGTGGCTGGCGGCCGCAAGAAATCGCGTCTTGGAAGAAACCGCAGCTTCGGCGCGTTCCTTTGCGATCCGCAGAGCCTCTTCCACCCGCGCTTTTTCTTCGTATTCCTGAACCAGCTTGGCGTTGGCATGGGTCAACTCTGCCGTGCGTTCCATAACCCGGTTTTCCAGGGTTTCGGTCGCGCGTGCTTCGAAAGTCACGTCTTTCAGTTCGACCAGAAAACCACCATCCGGCAGTTGGTTGACCTGAATGTCCAATACGCGATCTGATCCGTCGCGCACACGTTTGCGCAACCAGCCTCGGCTTTTCAGCTCGTGTTGCCATTTGCCGATCCTGAGTTCATCATCGGCCTTGATCAACCCACGCGCCCGCATCAAATCCAAAAGCGTTTGCACTGGCATATTTGCCTGCAAGACGGAAAGCGGCAGGTTCAGTATTTCCCTGAACCGCGCATTGTGCATCATGATCTTAGTATCTGATGAAAACGTGCAAACGCCTGAGCTCATGTTTTGGAAAACCGCCTTAAGGTAGTCCTCCTGACGGTCGATAAGGGTTTCTTTCTCATCACGGTTTCTGCGAACAACGGATGTGATATCGGTCAACAGAATGACCACATTCTGAGGCGACGTGTATTGTGCGCTGAGTTGATACCAACGATCCCCACGCAGTTCGATCACGTCGCTGGACACCATCCCGGTATGGCAATTGCGCTCAAGCGTATCCAGCATTTTCGATATGCCATTGTCGGACGATACGAATTCGGGGCTGTTCTGCACCAACAGAAAAAACCGACCCAGGCTGAGGCCGGGCCCGACAATATCGGACATATCCGGGAAGATCGCCTGAAACAGCTCGTTACACAGATTCAATTCACCATCAGTGAACAGCGCAAACCCTTCTTCCATGGAAGACAAGGCCTTGACGAGGCTCTTGCGGGTTTGTTCGCGTTCGTATCTGGCGCTTTCAAGTTCGGTGGTCGCGCGTTCCAGATCGCGACTCTGCTTCATCACCTGCTGCTGCAACTCTATCGCCGATTGAAACGCCAGAAAGGCGGACGGGCCTACATCTTTCTGACGGTTGGCGCGCCGCATCAGCGCATCAATGATCTTGGCCTGTTTGGATATCTGGATCTCTGGCGGGTCGTCCGGATTAAGCATGGTCAGCTCAGTTCCCGCTTTTCGGGTTCAAAGAAAGCGACCCCTACAAAGGTCTGGTTCATGTGTACGCCGGATTGCTGCTCTCCGTAGGTGTTGAAGCCAACCACCCGGTGGGATTGCAAAACATCCGAAACCTGTTTGCTCAACTGCTTCTGTTCGATTTCGAGTTTCCGCAGAATACAGTCGAATCCAAGAATGAAATCCGGGGCCGCGCCGGTGTTGTCGCGCACATTCAGTCCAGCTTCGAGCGTTTCAATGATCTCCTTCCCGCGCCCCAGTGTCATGATAAGGCCGTCATCGATCGCCGCTAGAAAAGACAGGGATCCCCCCTCCATCGGTTCACGAATGGCACGCACATAGTAATTGAGGTTCTGCCTGAGAAGCAGCGGGTTTTCCGCGAATACCAGTGGCGAAAGATCTTCGGCCGCACACCCAACCAATCGTGCATATTCCTGCGCTGCCGGCGCCCCGTTGATCTCATACACCACGCGTTCTTCCGGGTTGGCGTCGGTGATGATGATCTCTGACCCGATGGGCAGGAAATGATCAAAACCGATACCCTGAAAACCAAGATTGGTTTCAATCAGCAACAGGACGGCAGCATTGTTGTGCGCACTGCCACCGTGAAAAACGAACGTCTCTTCATATTGAAGGCCGTCCCCGGCAGAGCCGCCGAATATCGGCAATCCATCCAGAACGGTTTCCAGCGTTGAGACCAGCAAGTCTTCCTGCTTGGACAATCCATCCGTAAACACCAGCGCCAGCCTGTTCCACCCCGCCGTGTGGCGGAATCTTTCGGCCAGTCGCTGCGCTGCGGCAGCGATCTCCATTGAATTGAGCGGCCTGAGCGACTCGAACAAAACGGACGAACACCGAAAGTTGGACTTTGGAAAGGCCAACAGCAAAAGCGCATGCGATTCATAACCCGATCGCGTGATTTGACCTGCGGTGGTGCAGCCAAAGACTGGAACACCCGCAAGTCTTCTGTTCAGGCAACGTGACACCTCTGCCGGGTCAAGAGTGCTGGGGACAAAGGCCAGGACAAAGCAGGACGACAGACTATCGATTTCCGCGCAGGCTTCTTCAACGGCGGTCGTCGGGTCCAAATCATCGGAACGGCCAATCACAATGAAATTCGGTTCATGCTCCAGATCCCGCATGTGTCCCCCCTAGTGTTGAAGAAAGGATTTGACCTCCGGTTCGTGTCGCGACTGTCTGGCGACAACCGAGTCGACCAGAACAGCGGCCTGGGTCCGGTTGCGCACCCCAAGGCGGCGCAGCAAAGCGGTGATATGTGCCTTGACCGTCGCCTCTGCCAACGACAGCTCATATGCAATCTGTTTGTTGGATTGGCCCACGCAGATAAGCTTGAGAATTTTGACCTGCTGCGGCGTCAGTGATGAAAGCTCGGGGCTGGATTGGTAGACGGTGCTTTCGGAGGGCTTCAGCTCTTCGACGCGGTTGTATTCGGTGGGTACGTATCTCCGCCCAGAGGTGATCTCCTGAATGGCGTGTTTCAGGGTTTGCGCCGGCGTATCTTTCGGCAGAAATCCCATCGCACCGTGGTCCAGCAAAGATCTTACCAGCTCTCCGGATGCCAAGGACGATATCACCAGAACCGGCGCATTCGGACAGCGCTGCCGTAGCTGCTGAAAACCCGAGATACCCGTTACGTCCGGCAATTTCAGATCGAACATGATCAGATCGGGCTTGAAGCCTGCGCCAAGTATTTCAAGTGTCTGCTTCAGCGTGTTGGCTTTTTCAATTCGGCAGTTCTCGAAGCTCAGCTGCAACGCCGCGGCCAACGCATCGCTGAACAGCGGATGATCATCCACGATAAGCACGCTGGACACCTGGTCCACCGGTTTAGGGCATCCCGCAATGTGCATTGCTTCTCCTCCGACAGGAAAGGTACAGCATTTCCCGATCAGTTCAACTGTTTCATTTTGAGACACGCGAAAGATACCATAGATAACAAATGCTTGATGACTCAGCCGGTCTGGTTCCTGAGGAAGACCCTGGCAAACGCGTTCAAATCGGGCGCCGCAGCATTGGGATCAAAATACTGCCTGTCAAAGTCTTGCATGTGTTTGAGTCGACTGGATGAAGGGCCGTCGCGGCGCAGGATGGCAGAAGCCGCTTGCCGCAGCCTGTCTGCGCGACCAGACTTGGCACTGCGTCGCAATTCCCGGGCCAACGGATCAAAAACCCCAAAGCGGCGCAATGCCCTTGAAACGGCCAGTTTGTGACCGGACAGCCCCAATCCCAAACCGGCCAGAAAAACGACAATGGCGATTGCGGCCATTGGCCAACCCAACAGCGTTGCTGGTGGCGCATCTGCCTCTGCGCCGCCAAGGCCTGCGTTTTCGATGGCCGTGCCATAGGCAATGCGTTGTGGTGAGATGACGACCTCTCGGGTTTCGCGGGCCACGGTATCAAAGTAACTGAATTGCAAGGGTTCAACGATGCCGGACGTGTCGTTCGAGGGGCGTATGGTCCAGCGCCAGAACGCATGGGTGACCGGCCCTTCCGGGGTCAGCTCGACAAGCCGTTTCTCAGGATGCGCGAAGATCAGGGCCGAAGGCGAGGTCAACTCGGGCATGGGCGGGATCATCTCGGGCGTCGCGCCCAGGGCTTCCAGTCGAATGACGCGCAAGACCCCCTCACCCGGCGCAAGTTGATCCGGCGCATTCGACCACTGATCCGAAATCTGCAATTTGCGAACCGGAAACCACCACTCCTTAGTGGCCGGGGCTTGCGCCACCTGAATGGTCAGCGGCTCTGATTGAATCTCGTGTTCGAACCAGTCGTCATTTTCGTCTGTCAGGGTCAACCTGTGCACAAACGGACCAATTGTAAGCTTGCCTGCCTCGACAGGATAGATCGCCATCCGTCGGGTGAACACTTTGTATTTCCGGCCATTGATCCTTTGCTCCGACCAGCTGTCCGGGCCCAGTTGCGCCCAGCTGAACCCATCCAAGCGGGGTTGGATCAGCTCTTCGCGCGTGATGTGCCGACGATAGACACCACGGATCGTCAACAGCACCATCTCTTGGGTGAACGGAACCGGGGCATTGTCTTCGATGGCAACTTCGATCAACGCCTCGGACGGCAGCACTGTTTTCGACTGCGCCAAAACCTGCATCGGAAATGCAATAAGAAGCAGAAACAGCCACTTCATTCCGGGTTCTCCGCTTCTGGAGGCGAAAGACCAAGCTTTGCCCGGCGTTTGTATTCGTGTGCGATCCGGGCCGCCATGAACTCACCCGGAACATCGGAAAGCTGATTGAGCCAGCGCAGATCGGCAACCATGAACTTGTCATCAAAGATGCGGCGCACGCCCAGTTGCCCGCGACTGTCCAATTCCGCCAGTCCCAGCATCGTGTTCGCGTTCGTGACCTCACTGCCGGTTCCCGCCGCCCGCGCATTCCCGCGCGCGACAAAACTGTCGGCCTTGGGGCCGGATTTGCGTTCGGGGAAAAGGCTCAACGCCTCTGGGGTGATCTGCTGCCCTGCGTAATAGGCGGCCAGCACATCGAAATTCGCCTGAGCATCCAGGTTTCCCCTGGCCATGGCCTGATCATAGGCTTCCAGCGCGGCGGCCAATTGGCCGGTCCGGGCGTAAGCATTGCCGAGGTTGTAATGGTTCCCGGCGCGCTCGAAAGCACTGGCCGCTTTGTCAAAAACGCCCGCGCGGTAGAAGGCAACACCTTGCCAGTCAGGGTCGGAAAACAGCTTTGCAGCCATTGGATACAGACCGATTGCCAATGTGACGCGGCCAAATGGGGCAGCGCCGCCCAGCGCAAAGGCAACGGCAATACAAGTGGCACCTGCAATCGCGAACCACCTCATGCCCCTTCCCTCCAGAACAAAAACAGCAGGGGGAGCAATGCGAAATACAGCAAGTACCGCCCCAGATCATGCCAGAACAGCACCGGATAGTCCGCCCGTATCAAGCGGGTTGCGGCATCATCTGCCAGCCAATTGGCCAGATCATCTGACTGGTCCAAAGTGAAGACAGCGCCACCGCCGAGCGCGGCGTGGGTTTGGATTTGCGCAGTCGTGGGGTGAACCGACACCAAGGACACGCGCACCCCTCGTGCGGCAAGCAATGCGACCCGCTGCAATGAGGGTGATCCCAGCCCGTCCCCGTCAGTGAACAGGACGACGTCCCCGGCCAGGATGCCCGCCCCTTCCATCCGCTGCAACGCCAAAGCCAGCGCGCGTTCGGGTCGCGATCCCTTGTCCGGAACGGTCTGACCGTCGACAAGCGACAGCGTTTGACCCAATTGGCGGTGATCGGTGGTCATATCCGTGGCGACATAGGCATCACCCGCGTAAACGATGATGCCGCCGGGGCGGGACCCAAGCGCACTGACACCCAAACGCCCCATGCTCAGCAGTTGCGGCCAGCGGTCGTCTTCCGCCACGCTGTCTGATGCATCCACAAGGAACAAAACGCCATCCAGGTTGCGATAGGTCTGCGCGTCGCGCCGTTCGATTGCCGGGCCGGTCAGGGCAATCGCGACGATCCCGGCGGTCAGAAGCAAGGCGGCTGGTTTAACCGGGAAGGAGCCGCCTTCGATCCGGCCGATCGCGGCCATCGCCTGGACAAGCTGCGGGTCGGTGATCTTGTCCCAGGCTCCGAACCCTCCGGCACGGGAAAGCAACCACCACCCTGCCCCGCAGATGGCAGGCAGCAAAAGCCCCCAGACCGGTCTGAGCAGAGTGACATCCATCTCAATCATCACGCTTGCCTCCACGCCGCCAACAGGGCAAGCGCTGCCGCCATTGCTGCGGGCCAGGTCCAAAATGATCGGTAGACCTCGGCCGTAAGGCCCGCGCTGTCCGTCGCTTCCAGCCGATCCAAGGCTTGAGTCACGTCGACAAGATCATCGGTGGTTTTGACGCGAAACGCTTCGCCGCCGGAAATTTCGGCAATGGCGCGCAGGGTTGTCGCATCGACGACGCCGCGCTCACCAGGTTCGGCGCTTTGCAGGTCTTTCGGGCCCAGAGCAATCGTATGGACCCGCACCCCGATCTCGGCCGCCAGTTCGGCCACGCCACCGGGATTCGTAGCGCCCGCGTTGTTCACCCCATCCGACAACAGAATGACGACCCGCGACGCCGCCTGGCTGTTGGCAAGGCGCTTCAAAGCAAGGCCCAGACCATCGGATATGTTTGTCGCACGGCCTGAGATACCGATCGTGGCCTCTTGGATCCGTCGCGCGACAGCCTCGGTATCGAAAGTGAAAGGCGTGGCGAAATAGGCTTCGGATCCGAAAACAATCAAGGCCACCCGGTCGCCGGCGCGGCGTCGGGCGAACTCGGATCCAACGCGTGTCACCGCTTGCAAACGAGTGATCTGGCGCCCATCGAGAAAAAAATCCTCCCGCACCATCGATCCCGAAAGATCCAGAACAATCGCAAGGTCCCGTCCGGACACTTTCAGGGCGTTGACGGGTTGCAGTTGGCGCGGACCGGACAGTGCAAAAATCATGAGCCCCCATATGATCCACAAAATCAGGAGGTCCGCCAAAGTCCGGGTCCTGGCCTGAGCCTGTGGGCTGGCCGCCATAAGCATTCCGCCTATGCGGTCCGGAACTGGGAACCCCCGCTCGAAAACCGGCCGCGGCTTGACCAAACGTGTGATGACAAGAGGCAATGGCAGCGCCAGCAAGATCCAAGGGTCAGCAAGCTCAAACACGACCCGCGACCTCCTCTTGCAGGGTCGCCAGATCCGGTTCGCCGCCGGGTTGATAAAGATCACCCGTCAACTCTGCATAACGCTTCGGATTCTGAGCGCGCAGTTTGTGCAAAAGAGCCACCCTGCGGCGATCCACGGACCACCCCGGTTGTTCAGCAGATTTATCAGGTGGATCCGGCCGCCTGTTTGCCGCGGTCCTGACGCTCAGCAACCGCAAGATGGCGACACAGCCGACCGAGGCCAGCGCCGCGATACCAAGAACAGCCGCGTATTCCGCAACCGCCCCGCCTGCGGCCTCGGCGGGCAAATGGATATCCCGCAGGCTGGCCAGCATCGTGGCTTCAGAGAGTGCTTTCTCACTCATGCCACATATCTTGCCGCGAAAACCGACGAAATGCGACGAGAGGTTTGTTCGACCGGGTCACTGGCATTCAGGACAAGCGCGGGATGTGCTGCCACCCGCTGAAACGCAAGTTCACCGGCAGGCTCTGCCCGGGCCAGATAGACCCGCTTTTGCCGCCCATCTGAAAGGCGGATCGGATACCAGCCTCTTGGCATCTCATGCGCTTTGCTTTCGGTCACAAGAAGCAGTCTGGGGGTGCGGCGATGATCGAGCCGGTCCAGCACGTCCGAAAAGCCCTCTCCCTGCTGATCGAAGCCAGACGCGATGATAATCTCGGCTCCCGTCGGCGTCAGGCGCTCAACGCCGGCAAGTGCCTGTTCCAGCGTCCAGCTTTCATCCTCACCTTTTTGCAGCGCGGTCAGACTGCGCGCATGAGCCTGAACCAGGCCACCGATCACGTCCAGCATTCCGCGCGTTTTCCCTCTCAACGGTACGATGACGGGTGCGCCGGCGGTAAGCGCCAAAAGACCAACACGCCCGCCGCTTTCAACCATGAACCACCCGATCAGGGTCAAGGCTTCGGCGGCAGCGACTGACAGAAACGCCCGCTGGATGCCCCAGAACATCGGTGCACGAAAATCCGCAACCAACAGGGCGACGCGGTCCTGTTCCTCCTGAAACTGCCGGATATGCATACGCCCCGTGCGGGCGGTTGTTCCGCGATCCAAATGACGAATGTCATCCCCGTCCACATATTCGCGCACATCTGCAACCTCGACGCCCTGCCCGCGCTTTCGGGTCAGAAATCCTCCGGGCAGGGCCGTCATTGTCGGGTTGCCACGGTCGGTCAATGCGATATGCCGCAATGCAATCAAGGCCTCGGTCGTCAGGCGAACCCCCGCATGTGCCAGCACCCCCGTCACAGCGGCTCGACCGCATTCAGAATTTCGGCCACCAACTCGCGCGGCTTTTTCCCATCTGCAACGGCTCTCCAGGTCAGCACCATGCGGTGGGCCAGCGCATCGGGCGCAACAGCGGCGACATCTTCAGGCAGGGCGAAATCCCGGCCCCGCAGATAGGCGCGCGCGCGCGATGCGGAGGCCAGAGCCAATGACCCGCGCGGCGAGACTGCGTGTTCAATATATTCGGAAAACGGACCTTCACGGGTCGCAAGCACAAGCCGTACGATATAGTCCCGCAATTCTGGCGCGACGTGAACCGACTGTGCCTCGGTACGGGCAATCTTCAGCTCCTCAAGCGTCATCCGCTGCGCGTCCGGAGGCCCATTCCGGGTTTCGGCGATGACCAGATCAAGGATCTCACGCTCCGTTTCCAGATCCGGCAATGTCAGTACGACATGCAGAAGAAACCTGTCCAATTGCGCCTCGGGCAAGGGAAAGGTTCCATCATGTTCAATGGGGTTCTGGGTCGCCACGACCAGAAAGGGATCCGGCAGGGCGTATGTTTCATTGCCAACCGTAACCTGATGTTCTGCCATGGCCTCCAGCAAGGCGGACTGCACCTTTGGCGGCGCGCGGTTGATCTCGTCAACCAGCACCAGCGTGTGAAACACCGGCCCCGGAACAAACTCAAAGCGGCCTTCCTGAGGCTGGTAGACTGGTGTTCCGGTCAGATCAGAAGGCATCAGGTCAGGTGTGCATTGAATCCGGGCAAAGCCGCCCTCGACAGCGTTTGACAGCCATTTGACCGCCCGTGTCTTCGCCAGCCCGGGCGGACCTTCTACAAGAAGATGGCCACCTTCCAGCAGCGCGATCAAAAGGGAGTCCACCAGATGCGCGTGACCGATAAGCCCCTGCGACAGGTACGCGGACAATCCCGCAATGGCGCGTGGCGGGTTTTCAGGCCTCGTATCCATATGTCCTCCCATAGCCTCTGAGGGCGCATTGCCTGCGCTCAGGCTACCCGGAGTCACCCGCCCGACAAAACACGTCAGATGGTATTACCTGGGCACACGAACCGAATTGGTGCAGCCTTCATCAAAAAGGGCTGCAAATCTGGGATTGGCGAGGGTTTCGTCCGCCTGCGCCCATAGCCGATCATATTGGGCGTCAATGTATTCGATAAAGCCGGGGTCTATGGTTTGATCCACCGGGGATTGCGCGACAGCGTGCATCATGAAGATGTCAAACGCACAAAGACCGCTTGGGTTCGAAGCCAGCAATGCGCGCATAAAGTCGTGCGAACTCCAAGGCAGGCGCTGCAAGTTTACCGGCGTTTCCTGCAATTTCGACAAGAACCCTGACGATTTGTCATATAACAGGATGTCCATGCCAAAGGTGAAGGACTGAAACAGCTCTTCCAGCAGGATCGATTTGTGAAAATCCCTTTCAAGCTTGCTGGGCCGATCATGCGCCGGTTGTTTGACCACGATATGGGTCCCCTGCCCCCGATGACCAAAAAAGGTCTGTGCCATCGCCGGTGATGTCACCACATAGTTTCGACCCGCAGGCAAACCAAGCTGGTGGAGTTCGCTGAGCCAGTCGATATCTGACGAAAGGTCCCGATTGGGAGGGTACCCGGAATACAATCGCAAAACCACGGTTCGACCGGTTCCACAATCGCGCGCAGACGGGCCAGCGTAGCGCATGGGTGTCGGGTGGCCGAAGCTGTGTTTCAGCAACGCCCGAAAGGTATCAAGAACGACAAGCGTTTGCGGATGCGGTTTTTCACCGACCAGGCACAAGGCTGCACCGGCCTGATCGCGGCCATTGATGTGCACTGGGATCGCCATGTCACGCCCCAGCATCGTGGACCGCAGCTCATACCCCCATCCTCTCTGTGCAAGTTCGATATAATCGCTCTTTTCTGCACAAAGCGCGCCTGCAAAAGCGACAATCGCCAATACTTGCAAAAACAGATAGCGCATTCAGCCCCTCTCAATGTGACGCACATTCTATCTGGGATATGGGTCTCTCGCAAAATTCATTGAGACCCGCCTCGATGGGAATGGCGATCCTTTTAGCCCACCAGCTGAGCAACCTGCTGAACCGGAAAGAGCGACCTGGCGTGAATTGAAATTGCTGGTCATGTTGACCAGTTCCATTCCCGCAAGGACATATATTTTTGTACCGACGGACTTAGACCATAGCATTGGCTTTGCCAGACATTTGTTGAACCGATGGCCTTGCTCAACAATGCTATCAGGAAATTTCAACCTTACGTTTACAATTGGGACCGAAAGCCATCCGCACGTTAAACGCAGGCGCACCAACCGCCAAAACTTTGCAACAGAGCCCCCGTCACAGGGCAATTTTTCGCATGAGCGATGGGGTCGCGGATATTGCGAAGGAGTGTTTCGGTGATCACGGTTGGGTCTTTCTGCTATGACGGCGCTTTGCGGGTAATGGCCTCGGCCATTTCCACCAGCGCGATATGGGTGGTGTCCTTGATGCCGTCCACATGGGGGTCGATGATCCCATCGGCAGAATTGATCAGCCCGTTGGCGGTCATGACCTTCAACAGGCGGGCTTCCATCGCTGGGGTGTGGATCAGGCGGGCGTCGCCTGTGCGCATGGCCATGGCCGCGCAAATCGCTGTGCAGCCCCAATTCGAAACCGCAGCGGTCATCAGGATATCGGCGCCAGAGGTCGCGCCGATCCCGCCGCCGCATGCGCAATCGCCGGGGGCAGCAAAGGGAACGGCGATCTTCACGATATCGGCGACCAGCCCCATGCCGATCTCGTTGCCGCCATCACCCACAGCCAGCGTCGGGATACCTCGCGCCATGGCAGCATCGAACAGCATGTCGATGCGCGCCCGGCCTAAGCCGTAGTCGCGCCCACGCATGTTGTAATAAATGCCGTTTTCGTTGCGCCCCACGCGTTCGGTCGAGACCATGATATCGGGCTTGAGCTGATTCAGCATCTTGGCCGCCGCAACGGCGCCCTCGGCATCTGTCACCGGATACGGCAGCAAGGTTGCGCAGGCCATTGAGCCATCCGCACTGGCCTTGCGCGTCGTCTCAAGATCCACGATCGCGACGCCACAGGCCTGCAGGGTAGCAGCCATGGGCGAGATCAGCGTTTCCTCAATCACCAATACGCAGGTTGCTTTTCGGGCGAGCCAAAGCGCGCGAATGAGGGCCGCCGCCCCGGATGGGCCATCGTTTTCGCCCAAAGCCGGAGACAGCCACGCCCGCGACACGGATCCCGTGGTGACGATTGCCGTCCCGCTTTCGGGCATGGCAAGCAGCAAATCCGCCGCGGCGCCGCACAACGCTTGGCCCGCCAAGGCGCGCGAGGCGTCATAGAGCGGCTCGATCCCCCGGTTGCCGAGGTCGAGGTTCACCAGCCGGTCCAGCCTGTCATCATACTTTGCAAATTCGCTCATGACTCGTCTCCGAACAAAACCGCCTTGAACCACGCGTCATCGTCAAGCCTGTGCGACACTTCTTCTGTGGCCGAGTCCAGCGCCGACACCAAAGCGGCAACCCCACCCACAGCGGCCACAGCTCCGGCGGTCGGTTTCAGGCGCAGCGAAACCCTTCCGCCCGGCGCGCCATGGGTGTTCACGGTCAAAACGCCGTGCTCTTTCAGCAATAGCATACCGATGGCCGCTGTCGCCTCTGCCGGGACAATGTCAGTCTTGTCCCGTCCTGCCAGTGACAGCACCCGCGCTAACACGTCCTCTTCATCCAGCATCGGCCCCAAATCAGACCGCAGCACAACCTCTGCACCCCAGGCCCCGGCCATCGCTTCTGCAATGGACGCGCCGTCGCTTGCCTCGATCCGCAAATCTTCCGGGTCAAAGGCCTGCAGGCTGCGCATCGCGCCGGCCGCTAGGGGTGCGCGTGCCTCCTGGCCCAGTTCCGACGCCTTGGCAAGCGTAGCCAGTACCGGCGCGGACGCCCCACAAAGGATGCCCGCACGCGGGCCGCACAGGCCCGCCTTATCCGCATTCGTGATGGCTATGTCCGCTCCCATGGAAAGGCTCAGCGCTCCACCATGCAGCACCGGGCGCAGACGCGCGCCATAAGCTTCGTCCAAGAACACGGTGGCGCCCGCGGCCCGCCCCTCAGCTATAGCGCGGCTCGTCTCAGCGTCCGGCAATCGCGCCAACGTGCTTGTGACAGTCGTGATCACCACCAATGCGGGCGCGTGCGTGGTTATCGCTGGCCCTGGGTCCGCCGATCCTTCGATTTCCACAAGCTCAACGCCCGCCAGCCGACATCCGCGCACAACCGATGCGTGGCTGCGGTCCTTATCGGGCACCACGGAGACCACGGGTCGCCCATCGCATAGCGCCAATATGGCCGCCACAATACCTGCACTTGTGCGGTTGGTGACAGCGACCGTATCCCCGCCCCCAAAATGCGCGATGGCAGCCTGGGTCAGTTCCGCTGAAAACAGGCCCGGTCCCACCCATTCTTCGCAATAGGTCGACAGATCATCCGGTTTCAGCGGAAAGTAACGCGGGTTACCTGTAAAAATCCCAATTCCGTCAGCCCCGCGCGTTTCCAAGACCTCTGCCGCTACCGCTTGCGCATGGCGCAGCCGGCGGATTTCGGTCGCGCTGGAGGACAAATATCGCCCCCGCGCATAGCCGACCGAAGCGTCAATCATGTTCCCGAATCGGTCTGTTTCCATGCCTACAGCGCCACGGTCACGCACTTACGATAGGTATAGGCCTCAAGCGCGCCTTCGATAGAATATTCGCTGCCCATTCCGGATTGCTTGATCCCGCCGTAAGACATCCCGGGGATTTGCCCGCCACCCTGATTGACCTGCACCCAGCCGGCCTCCAGCGCGCGGGTCATGCGGATGACGGTGCTCATGTCGTGGCTGAAAATGAACGCCGCCAGCCCGTAATGCGTGTCGTTGGCCTGCGCGATCATATCGGCCTCATCCTCCCACGGGATTGCGACCAGGACAGGGCCAAACACTTCTTCGCGGGCAATCCGCCAAGAATTGTCTAGCCCCGTCAGGATTGTGGGGATCGGATGAAACCCATTGTCTGTAGCCTTTGGCGTTTCGCCCGTCAGGAATGTGGCGCCTTGCTCTTCGGCCTCAGCGACATAGGCACAAATCTCAGAGTAGCGTTCTTCATTCACCACGGCCCCGATGTCGCTGTCTTCATCCAGCGCATCGCCGATTTTCATCGCAGCGGCTTTTTCTGCGACCAAGGGCATCAGGTCATCCCAGACAGATTTATGCACAAACAGGCGAGATCCGGCTGTGCAGCTTTGCCCCTGACGTGCAAATCGCATGGCATTGACCACACCTTGCGCCGTGGCGTCGATACGCTCTGGTGCGCAAGCGTCGGGAAAGATGATGCAGGGGCTTTTGCCCCCCAGTTCAAGCGTTACATTGGCCACCCGATCCGCCACGGAATGAGCCACCAGTTTGCCCACTTCGGACGATCCGGTGAACGACACTTTCGCGATACCGGGATGATTGACCAGCGCCGCGCCGGCCTCTTCCCCAAGCCCGGTGACCACGTTGAAGACACCTGGTGGAAAGATGTCGGCAGCCAGCTCAACCAGCCTCAGAACGGCGAGTGGCGCATCTTCGGCAGGCTTCAGGACGATGCAATTGCCCGTGGCCAGCGCCATGGAAATCTTCACCGCGCCGAGTTGCAAGGGCGAGTTCCATGGGATGATCGAGCCGACAACGCCCAATGGCTCGCGCGTGGAATACGACATGAGCCCGGGGCCAAAGGGAAGCGTTTCGCCCTTTTGCTCACCCGCAACACCGCCATAATACTTGAGCACACCAGCCGCGCCCATCGCTTCGCCCCGTGATTGTGTGCGGACCGCATTGCCACTTTCGGCGGCCAGAACGCGGGCGACCTCTTCGGCATGTGTGGTCAGGCGGTTGCCCAGTTCGGTCAGCATTGCGCCGCGTTCCGCGGCAGGTCGCGCGGCCCAGTCCTGGCGCGCCCGCTCAGCGGCGGCAACGGCAAGGCTTATTTCTACTTTGGTCCCCCGGCCAATCTCGCAGATCGTTTCGCGCCGCGAGGGGTTTTCAACTGCCAGCATCTCTCCTCTTGCGGGCCAATGCCATTGCCCGTCTATGAAGGACCCAGCCAACCCATCTGTGGGCAAGGTGTAATCCAGAATAGCCATGTGTTATTCCTTCTGGTGCTCGGGCAATGCCCGAAGCGTGGTGTAAAAGGCCGAGAAGTCGCGGTCGCCGCGCGTTTCGGCAAATTTTGTAAAGGCTTTGGCCGCCTCGGCCCCGAAAGGCGTGGGCTGTCCGCTCGACTTTGCCGCCGCCTGAGCAAGTTGCAAATCCTTTGCCATCAGGCGCACGGCAAAGCCGGGGTCAAAGTTGTTGGACGATGGGGCGTCGGGAACCACACCGGGAATCGGGCAGCGGTTTTCAAGCGTCCAGCTTTGCGCCGCGGCCCCCGCGCACAACGCATAGAATTTGTCGAGATCGAGGTCCAAGGCGTCGGCAAGCGCAAATCCTTCCATCACCGCCATCGCGGTAATACCGCAGATCATGTTGTGACTGGCCTTCGCGGCCTGCCCCGTTCCGGGTCCACCGAAATGGGTAATTTTGGAACCCATTGCCAGCAGGATTGGTTGCGCCCGTTCGACGTTCGCCGCGTCTCCGCCGACCATGAAGCTAAGTGTCCCGGCCTCGGCCCCAGCAGGGCCGCCGGAAACGGGCGCGTCTAGCATTGCCAACCCATGAGACATCGCCTCAAGGGCGAGCGCATGCGCCGTGTTCACATCAATGGTCGAACAATCGATCACCAGCGCGCCAGGTTTGGCAGCCGCTCGGATCAGTGTCTCATGAACGCGCGCGACGTGATCGGCTTCTGGCAGCATGGTGATAATGACCTCTGCCGCTGCGATGCTATCCGACGACGGCGCGATCGCACCGACAAACGCTTCACGCATTTCGGGGCTGATATCCATGCCCGTTACGTCATGGCCTGCGTCCCGCAGAACTTGCGCCATCGGACGGCCCATCGTGCCCAAGCCAATAAACGCAATCCTCGCCATGTTCACCCCGCCGAAGTCGTAGGACGTCAAACCCTAGTCCTTAGTATTGCGCAGGAAAAGCCGACGTTTGCATGAAAGATTCTGGTCTGAGTGCGCGAATTTTCGAATTGCCATTGCGTGAGTTTGCGCAATCCTTGCGTAGATTGTTCTTCTAAGGACCGCCCGATGGCCCGCAGAATCCGCTCAAAAACCGACCGTCGCGCGCCCCGCATCACTCCGCCTCCACAGGGTGGGCGGTTTGCGCCACTGGATGCTGCTGCGGTTTATCGGATCGTGCAGGCCGCGTTTGATATCCTTGCGCGGACCGGGATCGCAGAATGCCCCGATGCCATCGCAGCACAATTCGTCAATGCCGGGGCAACCAGACGTTCGGATGGGCGGGTCTGCTTTTCGCAATCGATGGTGGAAACCGCTATTGCGCGGGCGGCGAGGCGCGTAAATCTACCAGGGTTTGTGGAGGATATGGGCCTTACCGTTGGCGGCGGCCGTGTGCATATCGGAACAGGCGGAGCGGCGACAGAGGTTCTGGACAGCGCCACCGGCGAGTTTCGCGGTGCCCAGCTGTACGATCTCTACGATCTTATGCATTTGGTGGGACGATTGCCGAACATCCACTACGGTTTGCGCCCGGTGGTTGCACGGGACATGGACCAGCCCTTGCTGCTGGACCTCAACACCGGGTTTGCCTGTCTCAGGGCCTGCCCCAAACCCATCGGGATCAGCTTTGACAGCGCCGCGCATCTGGATCCGGCTATCGCCATGTTTGATATGTCCCTGGGCCACGAGGGCGCCTTTCGGGCGCAACCCTTCTGTTTCGGCGTGATCGTGCATGCGGTCTCGCCGCTGCGCTTTGCGCCCGAAGGGTTAGAGATTATGCAACGGGCCATGGCACACAGAATGCCGCTGCAGATCTGCACCGCGGCACAGGCAGGGGCAACCAGCCCTGTCACTTTGGCGGGCGCGCTGGCGCAGGGTCTTGCGGAAACGCTGGCTGGGTTGATGGTCGTCGACGCCCTCGAGCCGGGGTATCCCTGCATCTTTGCGTTCATGCCATTCATTTCCGATTTGCGCACCGGTGCAATGACAGGTGGATCAGGCGAAGCTGCCGTCGCCGCCGCTGCCGCCACGCAACTGCTGTTGCATCTAGGCTTGCCGTCAACCGCTTCTGCGGGAATGACCGATGCCAAAACCCCCGATGCGCAGGCGGGGTATGAAAAAGGGTACAAGGTGGCTCTTGCAGCGCAAGCCGGGGCAGACATGATCAACCTGTCTGTTGGCATGCTCGGGTCCATCATGGCCGCCTCGCGCGAGGCATTGGTGATCGACGATGACATGTGTGGCGCGATCCTACGGTCGGTTCGCGGGGTCGAGTTGACCGAAACCGCGATCGACCTCAGCCGAATCGAAGCCGTGGCGACCGGCGACGGCCACTACCTGGGCGAGGCGCAGACACTGGAACTCATGAAATCCGAATACACTTATCCGAGCCTCGGCAACCGGCAGAGCATTTCGGATTGGAAAGATGCCGGGTCGCGCACGATCTGGGATGTCGCTGTTGATCGCAGCGCCGAGATGTTGCGCGAGCCACCAACCCATTTGCCCAAGGACCGGGAGGCCGCGATACGCGCCGCTTTCGATATCCGATTGCCCGAAGGAAAATAGCCCCATGAAAGACACTGCCCGCGTTGTTGTGATTGGCGGGGGGGCCGTTGGCACCTCAATCCTGTATCATCTCGCTTTGGCCGGCGTAACTGATACACTTCTACTTGAGCGCAACGAACTGACCTCCGGCTCGACCTGGCACGCAGCCGGCAACATCCCGACCTACGCGACTTCATGGCTGGGAATGAGGGCAGGAAACTACGGCTGGTCAACCTATAAACATCTGGCCGTAAAGGTGGACAGCGCAATCACCTATCGTCATACCTCGGCCTTCTGGCCTGCCCATACGCCGGAACGGATGGACCTGTTCCGCCATCTTTGCGGAATTTCGGAAAGCGCAGGCTTCGATCTGCAGATGCTGAGCCCGTCCGAGATGGACAAGATGCACCCGTTCTGGCATCCAGACGAATCCATTCTGGGCGGTATTCTGGACCCTTACGAAGGTGACATTGACCCCAGCCAGCTAACGCAAGCGCTGGCCAAGGGCGCGCGGGATCTGGGCGCGCAGGTGGAACGGTTTGCGCCCGTGAAAGCCATTGACCGCACGGCATCAGGGGAATGGCTGGTCACTTGTGCGAAAGGCACAGTGAAGGCAGAGATCGTCATCAACGCAGGTGGCTTCTACGGCCGCAAAATCTCCGAGATGGCAGGATTGCCTGCCCCGGTGGTCACGCTCGAGCACCAGTATCTTGTGACCGAACCGCTCAAAGCGTTGGAGGATCATGCCGATCTTTTCCCACTGGTGCGTGACCCCGATATCCGCTTCTATCTGCGCCGCGAACGCAACGCTTTCCTTGTTGGTTCCTACGCCCATGATGGTCGCCCCGCGTGGGAGGAGGACGGCCCGCCGGATGACTTTGCGCACCAGCTTTTCCCTGACAGTGTTGAGGATATTCTGGATGTGCTGGAGGCGACGATGGTCCATGTGCCACTGCTTGGCGAAGCGGGCGCGCAGCGGTTTGTCAACGGCCCCATCGCCTATGCCCCCGATGCCCTGCCGCTGGTCGGCCCGGCGGCGGGTGCGCCGAATTTCTATCAAGCGACTGGCGTGCAGGTTGGCATCACCCATTCGGCCGCTATCGGCAAAGCGATGGCCGAATGGATCACCGAAGGCGAAACAGAATGGGACCTCAGTGCGTGGGATCCGCGCCGCTTTGGCGATTGGACCACGCAGGACTATGCCCATTCCCGTGCCTCGCAACACTATGATCTGCAATATGCCATTCCATTTCCGCATCGGAACATGCAGCGTGGCCGCCCGGTGCTATGTACCCCGCTTTATGAACGCCTGAAGGATCAGGGCGCCGTCATGGGCCAGATCGCCGGGTGGGAGCGCGCCTTCTGGTTCGAAACCGATGCGATCAAGGACAATGGCGATGCCGACCTGTCCTTCCGCCGCGAACCTTGGCAGGACGCTGTCGCGCAAGAATGCAAAACCGTGGCAAGAAGCGTCGGCGTCATGGATCACGGCGGTTTCACCAAATACGATCTGCGCGGCCCCGGCGCTGAGGCGTTCCTATCCAGCGTCCTGTGCGGCGGTGTTCCGAAACCGGGACGCGTCCGGCTCAGCTATATGCTGACCCCCAAGGGGCACATCTGGTCAGAAGCCACCGTTGCGCGACTGGCGGGTGACAGGTTCCTTCTATGTGGCCCGACCCTGGCCGATCTGCGAGACTTCGACTGGCTGAACGCCCACCTACCAGCAGAGGGCGTCACACTAAGCCGCGGCTACAAACACGATGCCGCTTTGATGGTCATGGGCCCCAAATCGCGAGAGGTGCTTGCCCCGCTGACCGATGCAGACCTCTCTGCCGCTGCTGCCCCGTGGCTATCAGTGGCCGAGATCACGCTGGCCGGCTTTCCTGTCACCGCGATGCGCGTATCATACGTCGGTGAGCTGGGTTGGGAGTTGCATCTGGCTTCCGAGCACCTTGTGGCGGTCTACGACACGATCATGACGCGCGTGAACGAGGTTGGCGGCTGCCAGTTCGGCTCCTACGCGCTGAACGCGATGCGGATCGAAAAAGGTTATCACGGATGGGGTTCGGATTTCGGAACGGAATATACGCTTTACGATGCGGGACTGGGCCGGTTTGCCAATATGAATAAGGGGGAGTTCATCGGACGCGATGCGGTCGAGCGGCAGTCTGGCGAGGAGGCCAACTGGGAATGGATCGGGCTGGAAATCAGTGACGACAGCCCCGAACCGCTTGCCTCTGATCCGATCCTGAAGGATGGCGAATGGATCGGGTACGTGACCTCAGCCAGCCAAGGCTATCGCACCGGAACACATTGTGTTCTGGCTTATATCAAGCGCGGATCACTGGGTATGGGGGCCGATTGCACGGTGCGTGTGCTTGGCCAGCCCCGCAACGCTCGGCGGCACAATCCCCATGTCTATGACCCGGACAATCTGAAAATGAAGGCCTGAACGACTAAAGGCGTCTGTATGAATAGGCACCTTTTTCTTTTGTCTGAAACTCAATTGGGCCGATGTGATGAAATCGCTGATTTCCTACCATGATGGCCGCGTTCTGGATAAGTCCCAGGCGCGCCCTTTCACCTCGGCCCGGACATCGTCCAAGGCGGCTTTCAGGATCGCAGTTGCCTCGTCGATCTCATCTTCGTTGATAATCAACGGCGGCATAAAACTAATCCGATCGGGCGGGACGGGCCGCAAGTACAGCCCCCGCGTGTGGGCGCGATTCTGCACCATTGTCCCCACCTTCAGCGCCGGATCCCACAGCGCACGCGTCCCTTTGCCCTGCACCAGTTGAATACCGCAAAACAGACCGATCCCGCGCACATGACCGATCAGATCTATGTCGCCATAGATTTTCAGCGCCTCCGACGCGACGGCGGCACCGACAGGGTGACCAGCATAAGTGAACCCGTGGCCCAGCACGCCGGGTGCGTCTGAGCTCAGCATCAGATCGTCAAAGAAATCCTGCCGGAACATGATCGCCGATATCGGGAAAAACGCTGCGGTCAGCGCCTTGGCGCAGGTGGTGATATCAGGGGTTAGATCGAAGGCCTCTACGCCCCAGTAATGCCCGGTGCGGCCAAAGCCGCAAACGGTCTCGTCCACATGGAAATGAATGTCATACTTCCGGATCACGGTCTGCATCGCATGCCACTTTCCCTTTGGCGGGCGGATCGCGCCGCCGCCGGATTGCATCGGCTCAGCAAAGAAACGCGGCGATTGTGTCTGGTCCCGCCTCCAGCACGGTGGCTTCGAACTCGGCCGCCATGCGGGCAGAGAACTCCTCCTCGGTTTCACTGGCCTCGGCATTTAAATAGTAGTTCGACGTCGACAGCTTGAGAAAATCATGCATCGGCAGACCAAAGCCCGCATGAATGTGAAGCTGGCCGGACAGAGCACCGCTGCTTTCGACGTTAGTGTGCGCGCTAAATCCGCGGCTCTTGGATGGGACCTCCCGCAAAATGTCGGCGCGAAAGGCAGTTCCTGCATCTGATCCATGGCCGCCCGCGCCAGCCGGTCGTCATGATTACCCAATGACACGCATCCCAACCCGAAAAAGCCGTCTATGATGCTTTGCCCATCATCCGTTTCAATCCGGACCCCTTGGCCGCGCGTCACCATCGCGGTGGGGCTATCTTGCTGATGCAGGCGGGCGTTCGTCTGTCCATGCACATGGAACTGACGGTCCCAAGCGCGGGGTGAATCGACGTCTGCGAGCTTGTCCATATGGATCTTGATCATCTGTGCCGGGGGTATTCTTGGCGAAAAATTATTGAGCAACACTCGCGTTAATCGTAGGTTTTCATGAACAACTTTCATGCAGAGATCAGTATGGAAAATCCCCGACTAGACATCCGCCACCTGCAGATGATCCGCGCCATTGGGAAAACCGGTCGCGTCGTTGACGCGGCCGATGAGTTGGGCCTGACACCGTCAGCGCTGTCCCACAGAATCCGCGAAGCAGAACGCAGGCTGGGTGTGCCCCTGTTTGAACGCATGCACAAGCGTTTGCGCATGACGGCTGCCGCCGAGTATCTTGCCCGAT
This sequence comes from Ruegeria sp. HKCCD6604, assembly GCF_013110635.1. NCBI lineage: Bacteria > Pseudomonadati > Pseudomonadota > Alphaproteobacteria > Rhodobacterales > Roseobacteraceae > Ruegeria > Ruegeria sp. HKCCD6604. The sequence goes on from NZ_WVQW01000003.1 coordinate 108,919, forward strand.
TCAGCGACAAGTTTCTGAGCGAGATGTATGTGATCGAAGATGAAGTGCGTCGGATGAATGCGGGCATTGATCACGTCGTGCGCATCGCGGTGGAAAACTACAGCGCCTATCACTGGTTCCCCGCGTTTCTGCAAATGTTTCGCGCTAAACACCCAGCGATCGATATTCAGATAATGGCTGGTTACCGTCGTGACATGGTCACATCGCTTCTGGACCGTCAGATTGACCTGGCCATCGTCGCCGGAGAGTCGAGCCATGCAGCGACGCGGTCGTTGCATCTCTTTCAGGATCCTCTTGTATTCGTTTGCGCGCCAGAACACCCGCTGGCCGGGGCTGCATCGGTATCTGCACGTGATATCGAAGGGCAACGGTTTATCACATTCACCAAGATCCCCGAGCCTGATCAAGAATTTGCAAGGCTGTTTCGTGCAGAACGTCGCTATCCCAACTGGACTGCAGCCGTCGAGTTGCCCGAAGCCATTGTCGAATTGGTTGCTGCAAACCAAGGTACAAGCATTCTGGCGCAATGGGCCGTCTCGCCACATGTGGCGTCCAAGCGTATCCTGGCAATACCGCTTGGCCCCGATCCGGTGCTCATGAATTGGAGTTGCAAGTTCCGCACAGACGAGCCTGAGGATGGGCCGGTGCTCCGCGTCGCGCATGCGCTTCAGGACTGGCAAATCGCTGGAAGGTCGTCTCGCCCCGCTACTGTGTCTTCGACAAGGATCAGCGCATCACCCATGCCACAATCACCGAGAACAAGCGCCTCAGTTCCGTCCCGGAGTTCATCGAAGAAGAACAGGACAAAGCGCCACTGAAGAAACGATGTGCTGGCAAACAACGCTCAAGATACAAGCCAAACGGCCGTCGCAATGACGGTTGAAGCTCATTGGCTGATCGTAAGCGCATCAACGACCGCAAAGCCAGCTGGGGCTACGATTTATGAAACCTCTGCACTGTCAGGCTTTGCTGCCGCCGCGCACTATGGTGATATTTGTACTTTGCAGAACCAGCGACGTTTCTACTTGATTGCAACCAGTGCCGAGACATTGAAAACCTGCAATACAGCTAACACTGGTTGGAGGAAACCACTTGCGCTGCATTGATTAAGATTTACGCCAGTGCCGTGTCATGAAGATTTCTTTGTTCCATGTAACAATCAGTTCAGCATCCACCGTCGTATGCCCGAGCGATGAACACGCAGTCAAAGCAACTGAAACCTCTGCGGTTCCGTCAGGTCGCTCAAAAATCATTTTGTGATCAACGTTTGTCTCTTGCTCGACGACATCCGAGGTCTTCAATCTATGCACCATGCCTGTTTCGTAGCTAAAAACAGTACCCATCTGAGGGAATGCAGTCTTCACCAGTGGTTGGCGCCAGCCCATCTCGATACAGTTGTCACGGGTTTTATTCCAGCGTGTCAGCCTGTCAGCAGCAGAAGTGAAATGCGATTTCTCTTCTGGCAAATCTTCTGCAGGCGGAAGAGGTTCGCTTAAGTCCGAAGGCTTATTGGCCATCAAAGGAAGAACAAGTTCTCCATCATCCAGACTCAGGTCACCTTTCGGTGCCGCCGCGTGAATGAGGGGCCAGTAAAACGAAGAGAACGCTAGTCGGATGCGATGTCCTTTGCGGATGCGGTAGGCGGTTGAGTGAAAACGGATGTCTGCGTTAAATGCATCGGTTTTTGCCGAGGGCGAAATGCGATCCAGGTTCTCATCCAGCGACAGATTCCTGACGCCATAGGTTATACGTGCCGACACGCCGTCAGAATTTACATCACTGAGTCTTGCGATAATCTGATTTGGTTGGTCTTTCGTTTCTCCATGTAATCTCAAAACGACCGACCCATAGATTATCAGATCCTCTGTAAGAGGCGCTGTTTCGAAAACCAAAGAACGGGAATCATCAAAGTTTTGATCAAGGGGTAGACCGCCGGTTCGGCCAAAATACCCTGTATCCCCTGCGCTTTGCCCCACCGTCGGATCTGCTGGAACGATCCACCGCCCGTGGTTGGTATTGGATTTTAGTGAAGACAGGGAAATTTCCTGAACTTTTGTTTCTTGAATCGTTGGGCCACTTTCTATCCATTTTCCTGCGGCCATGGATAAAAAATCCTTCGGATCAACGTACTCGCGTAACCAAACCCGAAGCCGCGGCCAGTTTGGCGTTTGAGACGTGTCTGACTTCAGCCAGTGATCCCACCAATCCAGAGCCAGTTTCTGAAACCCGACGGCGGGTCCGGGCGACCCTTGATCTGGATAGTGGTGACCCCAAGGGCCAACCACCCCCCAAACCTGGGTCGGTCGCGCATCAACCAGAGACATTACCGAATTGGAATAGCGATCGCTCCACCCTCCGATAGCCAGAACCGGGACAGAAAGTGCATCTGCTTGATGAATGACAGAACCGTGTCGCCAGTATTGCCCCCTACCATCCTCGCGCAGCCAGTTTTCCAATGGAAACGTAAGGTTCTCAATTCTCTCTTTCCACAGCGCTTTCCAATCTGTCCCGACATTTGCCGTTGGAGGCGAGGCCAGAATAGCCGGAAGCGTCGCACCCCATTCGAACGTATCCGACAAAACGCAACCACCCATATAGTGGATGTCATCCTCAAAACGGTCATGGGTTGCGCAAACGGCGATCGCCGCCTTCAGCGCATCGGGCGCGTTCACACTGGCCTGCAACGATGCCGTACCGCCCCAGGACGTGCCGAACATTCCCACACGGCCATTGCACCAAGGTTGCGCAGCCAGCCACTTGATCACTTGTCGCGCATCGTCCAGTTCAGCCTGAGCATACATATCCGGCATGTGCCCTTCGCTGTCGCCCGAGCCCCGCATGTCAACCCGAATGCAGGCGTAGCCGTGGGCTGCAAAGTAGGGGTGGTTCCTTTCATCGCGCGCGCGCACCATGTCGGTTTTGCGGTACGGGATGTATTCCAAAATGGCAGGAACAGGCATCTGTGTTACCGGGCACCACAGACGGCCTGCCAAACGTACGCCATCAGGCATTTCGATCCATAGATGGTCTGTCTCTGACACTTTGAAGGGATGATCGGTTTGATCGGTCATTTTGATCCGCCGCGTGGAATCCATGTCTGCCTCACTTCTGCAAATCCAGATCGAACATGCAATAGTTTCGTGCTATTCGTCCAAAAATAGAATTTGACTTTAAAATTCTAGTCTGCTTTCAATTTGGGTAGAGTTCATCCACTCTACTCATTTTTCGGAGACCCGCATGTCATCTGACAAAGTTGTCGCCTTGCCATCCGCTATTTCTTCGCTGGGCAGCGAGGTTCGGCAGTTACGCAAAGCCCGTCAGCTTACGCTGAAGCAACTGAGCGAAGAAGCGGGCATCTCGCTCAGTCACGTGTCGGCGATTGAGCGCGGGGTATCCAAGCCTTCTGTTGACGTATTGCAAACTATCGCCAGCGCGCTCAGCGTCACGCCAGATTGGTTCTTTGCCCGCCGCGCTGGGGCGGGTCCAATGGAACAGGCTTTTGTTGTGCGCGCCCAGAACCGTCGAGCCCTGAATACCCTGTACGGTCAGGACGTGGCAGAGCTGGGCTATACCGATCATCTGCTGTCCAGCTCGATCGGAGGACAATTCTATATGGGCATGGCGGTCTACGCACCCCATTCAGAACGCCCGGACGACCCTTTGCAAAAACACGAAGGCGAAGAGCACGGGCTGGTTTTAGAAGGCGAGCTGGAGATGCAGATCGGGGATGAGTTCATTACCCTGCGCGCCGGGGACAGCTACAGCTTTGACGCACGCATCCCGCACCATGCCCGCAACCGCACCGATCAGGTCTGCCGGTTGATCTGGGCCGTCTCACCTGTCGTCATTCCCAAGGATGTCGTCGCAACGCAGCCTTCTAACCGGGAAACGTCCTCATGAGCAGCGACGCCCTGTTGCAACCCTATCAACTGAAGCACCTGACCCTGAAAAACAGGATCATGACCACCAGTCATGAACCCGCCTATCCCGAAGACGGAATGCCTAAGGAACGCTATCGCGCCTATCACGAAATGCGAGCGAAAGCCGGCGTTGCGATGACGATGACCGCTGGCTCTGCCACCGTCAGCCGTGACAGCCCCCCGGTGTTCAACAATATCCTCGCCTACAAAGATGAGGTCGTGCGCTGGATGGGTGAATTAACCGACGCCTGCCACGCCCATGGCTGCGCCGTGATGATCCAGCTGACCCATCTGGGTCGGCGTACCGGTTGGAACAAAGGTGACTGGTTGCCGTCAGTTTCTCCATCGCACTACCGGGAACCCGCGCATCGGGCCTTTCCGAAGAAGATGGAAGACTTCGACATCGAGCGGATCGTGACCGACTATGCCGATGCGGCTGAACGCATGCAGGCCGCCGGATTGGACGGGATCGAGTTGCAGGCCTACGGGCATCTGCTGGACCAGTTCTGGTCGCCGCTGACCAACACGATGGACGCACCGTTCGGAGGTGATCTCGACAACCGGCTGCGCTTTGGCTTCATGGTACTGGATGCGATCCGCGACCGTGTAGGACCAGAGTTCATTGTCGGCGTTCGCTATACTGCCGATGAGGTTGAAAAGGGCGGCATCACCGAGGAAGAAGGGCTCGAGATCGCGCGCAGGCTGCGCGACAGCGGTCAGGTGGATTTCCTGAATGTCATTCGCGGGCGCATTCACACCGACCCTGCCATGACGGACGTGATCCCTGTGCAGGGCATGAAAAGCGCGCCGCATCTGGATTTCGCCGGGCGGGTGCGGGCCGAAACGGGCATGCCGACCTTCCATGCTTCGCGCATCCCTGACGTGGCGACGGCTAGACATGCGGTGTCCTCGGGGCTTTTGGATATGGTGGGGATGACCCGCGCGCACATGGCCGACCCGATGATCGTTTCCAAGGTTCAAGCCGGACAGGAAGATGACATCCGGCCCTGCGTCGGCGCGACCTATTGTTTGGATCGAATTTATCAAGCGGGCGAAGCGCTGTGTATCCACAACCCTGCCACCGGGCGTGAACTGACCATGCCGCATGTAATACCTGCGGCGGACACGCGCCGCCGGGCAGTCATCGTGGGCGCAGGCCCCGGGGGGTTGGAGGCCGCGCGGGTCGCCGCAGAACGCGGGCACGATGTCACCGTTCTGGAAGCCGCCCCCGAACCTGGTGGGCAGGTGCGCCTTACAGCACAATCCAAGCGTCGGGCCGAGATGATCGGGATCATCGATTGGCGCATGGCGCAATGTGCTGCGCGGGACGTTCAGTTTCAGTTCAACACATATGCCGAAGCCAGTGACGTGACCGCGCTGTCACCGGATATCGTCGTGATTGCGACCGGGGGCCTGCCGAATACAACGATCCTCGATTCGGGCAATGAGCTGGCGGTATCCGCCTGGGATATCCTATCCGGCGACGTGCAGCCGGGCGAAAACGTGCTGATCTATGACGATGCAGGAGATCACCCCGCCCTGATGGCCGCCGAGGTCATCGCCGCCTCCGGCGCACGGGTCGAAATCATGACCCGTGACCGCAGCTTTGCGCCCGAGGTTATGGCAATGAATCTGGTGCCCTATATGCGCTCTTTGCAGAAAACCGGAGCCAAGTTTACCGTCGCACGAACGCTGCAAGCGATCGAAAAATCAGGCAATCAGCTGCAAGCCCATATCGGCACAGACTATTCTGATCTGGTCGAAAAAAAGGAATATGATCAAGTGGTTGTCAATCAAGGCACGCAGCCTCTGGACGATCTCTATTTTGATCTTAAACCTCTGTCGCGCAATCGCGGAGCGGTGAATCAGGGTGCGCTTGTCTCCGGCACAGGCGGCCTGTTTCCGCAACCCAATCCCAGCGCCAGATTTGACCTGTATCGCATCGGTGACGCCGTATCGGCACGCAACATTCACGCAGCTATCTACGACGCCCTGCGTATGGGCATCCAATGGTAGCAAGCGCAGGGAGGCAGCGCCAATACAGGAATTTTGAATAATTTTTCTTGCGGAAAAGAAAAACAAACGTAGGATTTCCGACATACCCAGCGAGCGTAGGGAGGATTCGTGAGCCAGGGCAAATCGAAAAAACAAACCCGCACCGCCAGCGAAGAGGGCCTTGCAGCCTTCGGTGCCGAGGTGCGCCAGCTGCGCAAAGCGCGCCAGATGACCCTGGCCGAGCTTGCGACCAGCAGCGGTGTTTCGATCAGCCATCTCAGCGCGATCGAGCGCGGAACCGTCAGCGCGTCTCTCAACAAGATCTCGCGCATTGCCGATGCTCTTGGCGTCCCTGAGGAATGGTTTTTCAACCACCGCCCCGGTTCTGGCCCGTTGGAGCGCGCCTATGTCGTGCGCCAGTCCAACCGACGGAACCTGAACATGCTGTATGACGAACCGGCCGAGCAATCGGGTTATGCCGATCAGTTACTGTCCAGCTCCATCGGCGGTGGGTTTTGTATGGGCGTCTCGGACTACCGCCCTTATTCCGAACAGGTCGTAGACCAATATTTCTCGCGCGATGGCGAGATGCACGGGGTCATTCTGGACGGTGAGCTGGAACTGGTGCTCGAGGACGAAACCGTAACCTTGCGCACCGGTGACAGTTTCAGCTTTCCCGGAGACATTCTTCACGTCCTGCGCAACGTATCCAATCAACCTGCGCGCATGATCTGGGTGAACTCACCCGTGATCATTCCAAGATTCTCAGCGCTCGGCGCTGATGAGCAACTGCCACAGTCACACAAGAAAAAGAACGGATAACGCCTGCTGGCACCTGAAGTCGCGGGCACGCCTGCCCGCAAGCAACCAAACCGGACAGATGCCCGGAGACGAAGACAAACAGGGAGTAAGCAAATGAGTTCGATTTTCAAGGGGGACGTTTCCCGACGCTCCGTTCTGGCCGGTGCCGGTGCATTGGGCGCGGCCAGCCTCGCATTTCCCCGTATGGCAGTTAGTGCAGATGGCTCAGTTCTGACCATCCGGTCCTATAGCGATTTGCAAGTGCTGGACCCGGCCTTCTGGCTGGCTCTGCCCGAGGCCGACATCATGCGGTCGATCTATGCCCCGCTGGTCTCAAACCAACAGGGCGATGAGTGGAACTGGCGGCCCGTTGCTGTTGAAAGCATCGAACAGCTAGACGATCTGACCATCGCCTTCAAACTGCGCGACAATATCGGTTTCACGGATGGTTTTGGTCAGATGACCGCCGATGACGTGAAGTTCTCGATCGAGCGTATCGCTGACCCAGCGAATGAAAGCCCCTATGCGGGTGACTGGAGCGCGCTGAAAGAGGTCGAAGTAAAAGACACCCTTTCGGGCCTGATTCATCTGAAAAACAAATTCGTGCCGCTGTGGACAACCACGCTGCCGACCCCCGCCTCCTGTATCGTTTCGCGCAAAGCAGTCGAGGAAATCGGCGGAAAGATCGGGTCTGATCCGGTCGCGCAATCTGGCCAGTACATTCTGACTGAATGGGTTCCCAAGCAGAAAACCGTTCTAAAGCGCAACCCGGATTGGGCTTATGAACCTGGCGGGTATGAGGAAATCCACATCCTGCCCATTGAGGACCCCTCGACCGCCGAGCTGGGTTTTGAAGCTGGTGATCTGGACTACACCTGGACTTCGGTATCCTCTCTGCCGCGGCTTAAGGAAAACCCGCCGGCGGGATCGGTTGTCGAGGAAAAACCTTCGCTGGCCTATGTATGGCTGGGCATGAACCAGGACAACGAAGCACTGAAAGACGTTCGCATCCGCCGTGCCATTCAGCACGCGATTGACCGGCAGACTGTGGTTGACGCGGCCTATTTCGGCGCAGCGGCCGTGGGCAACGGTATCATCGCCCCTGGCCTGCCGGGCAGCCGGGATAGCGTGACATACGACTACGACCCCGATAAAGCGCGCGAACTGCTGGCCGAAGCGGGTGCGGAAGGCATGACCGTCACGCTCGACATCCTGAACCAGTCCGAACGCCTGACGGCGGCTCAGGTCATACAGGCCAATCTGGCCGATGTGGGGATCACCTGCGAGATCAAGCAAAATGACAGTGGGACGTTCTGGACGCTTGGTTCCAAGGACGGCGACTATTTCATGGATCTTCAGTTGGTACTCAGCCGGTTTTCGATGAACCCTGACCCAAGCTGGGCGACGGTCTGGTTCACGCCGGAACAGGTTGGCGTTTGGAACTGGGAACGGTTCAACAACGCGGAATACAAGGCGCTGCACGAAGAAGGTCTGGTCGAAAGCGATCCGGCCAAGCGCGATGAGATCTACAAGAAGATGCAAGGTCTTATGGATGAAAGTGGCTGCTATGTCTTCCTGACGCACGAAGTGGTCGGCCTGATCCACAAGGATACGGTAAATCCGGGCCTGAAGCCGAATGGCGAGCCGCTGCTGCCGCTGTTCAAACGCGCCTGATCCACGCAAACGGGCGGCGTATGGCCGCCGCCCGCACGGCCTTTTGGGGGGCGCGTATGCTGAGCTATTTTTTCAAACGGCTTGGGCTGGCTGCCGCGATCGTTTCGGTCGCCATGTTCCTGCTGTTTTGTATGATCTACCTGATCCCCGGCGACCCGGCCTCGGTTGCGCTGGGGCCCAGGGCAACCGAGGAAATGCGCGCCGCCCTGCGCGAAAAAATGGGGCTGAACCAGCCGGTTCTGGTTCAGTTCTGGAATTTTTACATCGGGGCCTGGACAGGTGATTTAGGGGATGAGGTTCTATCGGGTCGTCCCGTCACTACGGTCGTGTTCGAACAACTGCCCTATACGCTGGCCTTGATCGTCGGCGGCATCACGTGGTCGGTTGCGCTTGGTATTCCGCTGGGTTGCTGGGCGGCGGTCAGCCGCGGCAGCTGGGCCGACCGGATCGTTGGCATCCTGTCCGTTGCAGTGATTGCCGTGCCCTCGTTCGTGATCGCGATTTATGCGCTGCTGATCTTTGCCGTTGAATTGCGTTGGCTACCTGCCATTGGCGCAGGCGAACCCGGCAATCTCGGCGATCAACTCACGCACCTGGTCCTGCCTTCGCTGGCGGTTGGTCTGGGCTGGGTCGGCTATATTGCCCGTATGGTGCGCGCTTCGATGCTCGAAGTGCTTGAGGCCAGCCATATCCGCACCGCCCGCGCCTTTGGCCTGCCGGATCGAACGATCACCTACCGCTATGCCTTGTCGATTGCGATCCTGCCCACGGTCACGTTGCTGGGCGTGGGCATCGGTCAGATGTTGTCCTCGGCTGTCTTTGCCGAGATCGTCTTTGCCCGCCCCGGCGTTGGCAAGCTGGTCTATGACGCCATCCTGACCCGCAACTTCCCCATTGTGACAGGAACCGTTCTGATCACGACAGTCCTGTTCGTTCTGCTCAATCTGTTGGCAGACCTCATCATCGGAGCTTTGGATCCCCGTGTCAGAAGCAGTTTCTAACCCCGCCCCCGGGCGCATGGCCGAGCTGTGGCGCCCGATCCGCAAAATCCTGCGTGAACCGCTGGGCGCGCTGGGACTATTCCTTGTGCTGTTTGTCATCTTTGGCGCCGTGTTTGCCGATTTTCTCACCAGCTGGGACCCGACGAAAATCAACCCGCGTGACCGGTTCCAAGGCCCAAGCGCGCAGCATCTGATGGGCACCGATCAGCTGGGCCGGGATCTGTTTGCCCGGGTGCTGCATGGTGGACGGATTGCGCTTTTTGTGGCTTTGGTCTCGACTGCTGTGTCGCTGGTGATAGGCATCGTTCTGGGCTTGATCGCGGGCTATGGGCCGCGTTGGCTGGACAATCTGATGATCCTTTTGTTCGACGCAATGAAAAGCTTTCCGACCGTCATGCTGGCCCTTGCGCTGGTCACGCTTATGGGGCCGTCGCTGACCGCCGTTATGGTCGTCGTTGTTCTGGTCACCGTGCCCGGTTACGCGCGGATCATTCGCACTCAGACTATCGCGTTGAAGACGTCAGAATATGTCACGGCAGCGCAAAGCATGGGCGCTTCTTCGACGCGTATCCTGCGGGTGCACATTCTGCCGAACGTCATCGGTCCGCTGGTTATCCTCGCATCGATGGACATCCCAGTCGTCATCGGCATCGAAGCAGGGATGAGTTTTCTGGGCCTCGGTGTGCGCCCCCCGACCCCAAGCTGGGGCTCGATCCTGAATGACGGTTTCACCAATATCCGCGATACTGCCTGGATCGCGATTGCTGGCGGCGTGCCGATCATCATCACAACGCTGGGCTTTACTTTTTTGGGCGAGACGCTGCGGGACGTATTCGATCCCCGGCTGAAAGGACGCTGATGACCACGCTGCGCATAGAAAATCTGAACGTCAGCTTCTCGACCGAGGCCGGGCCGCTGCACGCGTTGAAAAACGTCAGCTTCGATGTGCCCGAAAACCGGATTGTCGGTATCGTGGGCGAATCTGGCTGCGGGAAATCCACCCTGATCAACGCCATTCTTGGATTGCTGGCCGACAATGGCAGCATCGACAGCGGATCGATCCTGTTTGAGGGGCAGAATGAGCTGACCACCCTGCCCCCGTCGCGCATGCGGGACCTGCGCGGCCCGCGCATCGCAACCGTGTTTCAGGACCCGATGGGCGCGCTGAACCCTGTGATCTCGGTCGGCAAACAGATGCTGAACATTCAGTATCGCTCGCCCCTTTCAAAGGACGAAAAGCTAAGCCGCGCGGTCGAGATGCTGGAATTGGTGCGCATCCCCGATGCCCGTGCGGCGCTGGCGCGGTATCCGCACCAGTTATCGGGAGGGATGAAGCAACGCATCGCCATCGCCATGGCCTTGATGATGGAGCCCGCTCTGCTGATCGCGGACGAACCCACAACGGCGCTGGATGCGACGCTTGAGGTTACGACAATCGAACTTCTCAAGGACCTTCAGCAAAAGATCGGCTGTTCAGTCATGTTCATCTCGCACCATCTGGGTGTCATCGCCGAGCTCTGTGACGATGTCGTGGTGATGTACGCCGGGGAAGTGGTCGAGCGCGGTACCGTCCGTCAGATATTCCAGGATCCACGCCACCCCTACACAGCGCGGCTGCTGGAATGCGACCCTGCGCGGCAAAGCGAGCGCACCCGGCACTTGCCGACGATACCCGGAGAAATCCCCGATCTGCGCGCGCGGCCCGCGGGCTGCATCTTTGCCAACCGCTGTGACCGGGTAAGCGACGCGTGTTCGGCCCCGCCACCTGACAAGGACATCGGGGAAGGCCATGTCGCCCGCTGCTTTGTCCCGGACACACCAGCAGAAACCGGAGTGACAGCATGAGCAGCGATCCGATTCTCAAGGTCGAAGATGTTCAGGTCTCGTTTCCGGTCGGCGGACTGGGACGCCGCAGCGCGATCCTGGGTGTGGCAGGGGTGAGTTTTGAGGTCAACCGCGGCGAGACCTTTGCCCTGGTCGGCGAAAGCGGTTCTGGCAAAACAACGCTTGCGCGGGCCGTGAACGGTTTGCAGGAGATTAGCGCCGGCGCCATCACTTTTGAGAACCAGCGCATCGACGAGTTGGACCGAAAGGCGATGAAGCCCGTTCGCAAACGCATGTCGATGATGTTTCAGGACCCGGTAGGCTCCCTCTCGCCCCGCATGACCGTCGGCGATCTGGTGACCGAACCTTTCCGAATTCACGGTATAGAAGGGCGCAATCTGCGGGATGAAGCTGACCGCCTGCTGACACTAGTAGGTTTGCCGACCAGCTTCGCGTCGCGTTTCCCGCATCAGCTATCGGGTGGACAGGCCCGACGTGTCGGCGTCGCGCGCGCCATTGCGCTGGATCCGGCGCTGATCATCGCGGATGAACCCACTGCGGGCCTGGATGTGTCGGTGCAGGGCGAAGTTTTGAACCTGCTGAATGATCTGCGCGAACGGCTGGGTCTGGCGATGGTGATCATCACCCATAACCTGCATGTGGTGCATCATGTGGCGGACAGAACCGCAGTCATGTATCTGGGCCGCTTTGTCGAGGCAGGAGACACCGAACAGGTGTTCAGTGCGCCTCAACACCCCTATACGGCGGCGCTTCTGTCAGCCAACCCCGAGCCCGACCCGGATAAGACACATGACCGGATCACGCTGCCGGCCGAAGTCCCCTCATTGCTGGCCCGCCCATCGGGATGCGAGTTCCACACCCGCTGCCCATGGGCGCAATCGCGATGCAGTGTGGATGCGCCGGAGCGGCAGGTTGCAAACGGGCGCGCTGTCGCCTGTCATTTCCCTTTGGAACCCGGCGCCCGCCCGCCGGAACTAGCAGAAAAGGCAGCGTCATGAGCGATATAGAGGTCATTGAAACCGTTTGGATTCCAATGCCTGACGGAACCAAGCTTGCTGCCCGGCTCTGGCTGCCCGAAACAGCCAGAACTTCACCGATGCCCTGTATCCTCGAATATATCCCCTACCGGCGTCGGGATCGCACGCGTATGCGCGATGAAAGCATGCACCCGCATTTCGCAGCCGCCGGGTACGCCTCAATCCGCGTCGACATAAGAGGGTATGGCGACAGTGAAGGCGTGCCCGAGGATGAGTATTCCCACCAGGAAATCCAGGACGGCCATGACATTGTCCAATGGATAGCCGATCAGGACTGGTGCGACGGAAATGTCGGCATGTTCGGCAAAAGTTGGGGGGCGTATAACGCGTTCCAAGTTGCGGCGACCCGGCCCCCGGCACTTAAGGCAATCGCTCCGGTGATGGGCACGGATGACCGATGGCGCGAGGATATTCACTTCTACGGCGGCTGTTTGGCCAATGACAATTTCTGGTGGGGCTCAATCATGCAGCTCTACAACGCTATGCCGCCGGACCCCGAAGTTGTCGGAGCTGATCGCTGGCTCGACATGTGGTGCGAACGTTTGGAAGGCGCTGAATTCTGGCCCGCCATGTGGCTGGAACACCAAACCCACGACGAAATGTGGCGACGTGGTTCGATCTGCGAGAATTACTCTGACCTACAGGTACCGGTCTACTTCTTTGGCGGCTGGATGGATCTGTATCGGGACACGCCCTTCCGCATTGCAGAACACCTCGGCGGACCAGTCAAAATCCTGATGGGACCTTGGGCGCATCTTTACCCACATGAAGGGGTGCCCGGCCCCAAGGCCGATTTTGTCGGCGAGTTAATCCGTTTCTGGGATCATTGGCTGAAAGGGATCGACACGGGGTTAATGGATGAACCCCCATTGCGGTTTTTCTTGCAGGACAGCGCGGCGCCTTCGGGGACCCATCTGCAACGCACGGGGCGCTGGGTTGAAGAACCGTCTTGGCCGTCGCCCAATATCGCCGAGCAAACGTTCTGGCTGAATGACCAAACTCTGGGCGAAACGGCACAGTCAGGGACTGCGATGTCCATCTGCTCGCCACAGAGCTTCGGTGCCGCTGCGGGCGATATGTGCTCTTTCGCCATTCCCGGCGATATGGCAGCGGATTGCCGGATCGATGCTGGGGGGGCATTACAGTTCAAGGGGTCACCCCTGACCGAACCGCTGGACTTGTTGGGTCAGCCCAGCGTTGACCTGAAGGTGTCGGCGGATCAGACGCAAGCCTATGTCGCCGTGCTGCTGGTGGATGAGGCCCCGGACGGCGCGCAAACGCTGATCGCGCGGGGATTTTGCAATCTCAACCACCGCGACAGCGACACCCAACCTACGCTGATCACGCCCGGCGAAGACATGACCGTTACGGTTCCCTTGTACGGAACCGGCTATCATGTTCCCGAAGGCCACCGCATCACATTGCAAATCGCCTCAGCCTATTGGCCTGTTCTGTGGCCTGCGCCGCAGCCGGTGACACTCATGATCAAGCCCGGCATGTCCCGGCTGACCCTGCCGATCAGAGTCCAGCCTGACGGCAGCGCCGAGCCGCGTCCGCTGCCGGAACCGGAGCCACCAACCGCGGCCCCGCGAAAAACCCATGTTCGCAATGGCTCAATGGAACGCTCGGTCCACACTGATCTGACGAATGGCGAAGTGACCCACCGGTTCTTTCTGGATGGCGGTGTGTTTGGTCCGGTCGGCGATTTCCGTCTTGACGACATCGGAACGGTGCTCAGCGATGTGTCCGACCGGCGCTACACGATCCACCCCGGCGATCCCTTGTCTGCCGTCGCCACAATGGAGCAAACAGCCGGTTTCGATCGGGACGGCTGGTCCGCGAAAATCTGGACTTATTCCGAGCAACGGGCAACGGCAACCGAGTTTCACCTGACCTCACGCCTAAAAGCCTGGTCAGGTGGTGAACTCATTTTCGAAGAAGAAAAGACGCACACCATTCCCCGCAACGGAATGTAGCGCATCCTTGCGGCCACAGGAGCCTTCCAATGTCAGTCTTCCCCGAATTTGGTCCAAAATCAGAAACACATCAATTGACCATGGGCGGCGTCACCATGCGAGTCGTCGTTGAAGGCGAAGGGCCTCCGGTCGTGTTCGTCCCCGGCGGAGATCAGACGGCTGAGGCTTATTCCGAACAATTCTCGTGCCTGTCAGATCACTTTAAATGCATCACTTATGATCCACGCGGCGCGGGTGACACGCAATCGCCCCCTCCGCCCTGGTCGATGCAGGATTACGCGGCCGATTGCGCTGCGGTGATTGATGCATTCGCTGGTGGTCAGGCCGCTGTCTGCGGGTTGTCACTGGGCGGGCTGGTCACGCAGCAAACCGCAATCGACTTCCCGGAAAAGGTGCGGCTGGCAATTCCGATGGGCACCTCGGCCTATATCGACGGGTTCACTCGCGACTGGATGCAGGCCGAGATCGACCTGCGCAAGGACGGCATCACTCTGCCTGATTATTTCCTGGCCCCGCACTATGCCGTTTACGCCTTTCCGGCCAAAGCGCTGCACGAGCCTGAGCTTTGGGAGGCGCTCAAAGCATCCTACACCGAGCGTTTTCGGAATCGCGACCCGCAGGCAACAATTGATCAGTGGGAAGCCTGTCTGAAATTCGACTGTCGTGAAGGGTTGAAAACCTGCCCGGTCCCGATGCATGTCATCGCCTTTTCCGAGGATGTTCAAACCGCTCCGGTCATGTGCAAGGTGGTTTCTGATCTTGCGCCGAACGGCGTGTTCCATGAAATTCCTGGCCTGGGTCATGTTTCGATGACCCGCCACAAACCAGAAATCGTGGCGGCAAAACTGCGTGAGATTTTGACCGCCGAATTGGTGCAGCAATAAGCGGCTGAAGGGTCAGATGAGAATTGCTATCGCAGGATTTCAGCATGAAACCAATACCTTCGTCGCCACTCCAACGAAGCTGAGCGATTTTGAGCAGGCAGATAGCTGGCCGGAAATGCTTTGGGGCCAAGACGTTCTGAACATAACCCAAGGTATGAACCTGCCCATAGCGGGTTTCGCAAAAACTGCCTTGGCGGATGGGGTCGAATTACAACCCATCCTGTGGTGCGCTGCTGAACCGTGTGGCAAGGTTGCGGATCACGCCTTTGATACCATTGCCGGACGCATCACCAATGCGCTGGCGAACATGACGCAGCTTGATGGGGTCTACCTGGACCTGCATGGGGCCATGGTCACAGAGTCTTTGGATGATGGGGAGGGAGAGCTGTTGTCGCGGATCAGACAGGTCATCGGTCCGGACCTGCCGCTTGTTGCAAGCCTCGATATGCATGCCAATATCTCGAGGCAAATGGTGGATCTGTCGGACGCGATGACCATTTTCCGCACCTATCCGCACCTCGACATGGCAGAAACAGGCGCGCGGGCCTTTCGAATGATGCGCGACATCTGCACAAATGGCCCGCCCGCAAAAGCGTGGCGTCAAGGGGAGTATCTGATCCCGCTGCACAGCCAGTATACCGAAGTCGCCCCCGCCAAAACGCTGTACGCCGCGTTGGATGTCTTCGACTGGCCAAACGCGCGTCTGGTTGAACTCGCCGCTGGGTTTACTGCAGCGGATACGGCCGATTGTGGACCATCTGTCTTGGCCTACGGCGAGTCACAATCCGATGCCGATGCAATGGCCGCGCAGATATTCGCAAAGCTGCAAGCGGCGGAAACGCAGTTCGATACGTCTCTGCTTTGTCCGAAAGATGCTGTTGAAACTGCACGGCATGCAAATGGCAAAGGGCCTGTAGTAATCGCTGATGTGCAGGACAATCCGGGGGCTGGAGCGTCGGCCGACACGACAGGATTGCTACGTGAGTTGATGCAACAAAACGCCCCCTCGGCCATTCTCGGGTTGCTGAACGACCCGCAACTGGCGGCCAAGGCCCACGAATTGGGCGAAGGCGCGGAACTCGAGGCCGAGATTGGTGGTCGAGGTCCCGGCGACGTTCCTTTCGCTTCAAAGGTGCGCGTGCATCACCTAAGCGATGGCCGATGTCGTTATTCGGGCGAAATGTATGGCGGCGGCGTTGCTACGATGGGTCCGTCGGCCGCCTTACAGCTGATTGGAACGCAAATCCATGTCCTGGTCACCAGCATTCGAAATCAATGTCTGGATCTGGCGCAAATACGTTTGTTCAATCTGGAGCCGGAAGACGCTCGGATACTATGTGTCAAAAGCACAACCCACTTCCGCGCCGACTTTGAACCCATCGCGCAAAAAGTCTTGAAATGTGCCGTACGGGGGCAGTTTCCGTGTCAGCTCAAGGATGTCAGGTATACCAAGCTGCGACCGGGCGTACGCATAATATGAGGGTACCGAAGCACCTCAGCGTCGTCTCCGCAACAGTACGAAACGGATCTGTTGCAAAGTTTCTTATTGACCGAAGAGTTGAAACCGAACCCGCGGCGCATGCCGCCAGTTCTGCCAACTGGCGAAACGGGCAATCCCCAGGCGTGAGTTGGCCTTTGCGGATCATATGCGCCACTTCGATCCCGTCCAATGTAACCGCCGCTGAAGCGAAGGCCTTGAACCCCAACATAGGCCGTGTTCGTCTCTTGATGCAGCGATGGTCCTGTTCCACGATGTTATTTAGATACTTCCGCCTGACCATCTCGACTGCGATCGGGCAGCGAAAGCCTTTCGGCATCTTGTTTATCGCTCTGATGCCAGCCGTGTTAGCTCCGTTTTTGTCGATGACAATCTTTCTCGGGTGGCCGTTGACCTCCAGCAGCTACGCGAAAAATGTGGCGGCGGCGGGTTTGTTTCGACGCTGCGAAAGCATGAAATCAAGTGTCTTTCCGTTCCTGTCGACAGCGCGATAGTGACAGACCTACGCTCCTTTTACCTTGATGCAAGTCTCTTCCATTCTCCTGGAACAGCCGCACGGCCCCTTTCGCCTGCACGCGACATCGGCAATTGCACTAGCGTATTTTGTGACCCAACGGTTCAGTGTTGCATGATCCAGATTAACGCCGAGTTCCGCCATGATTTCTTCCAGGTCACGGCACGACACACTGTATCGAAGGAAGACGAAATCCGAGTACAAGATGACGTCTTTCGGAAATGCGCCCTTGAAAGAGATCGTCGCGATTGGCTCCTGTCATATTCTAGCCCGCGTTAACAGAACTTCGTTCAAGCTGACAGGTGGAGACAGAGTTTGCGATAAAACCGGCGTCAGCTGAACGGCTTAATGCTGATTGGACTGCCGCACGGCGGGCCCGTTCGCTAGGAAATTCTCTTGCCCAGTCACACATCGAAACCCTGATGGGCGAATTACCGTCGCACTGCAAGATCGTCGCTGCCATTGATGGGTACCCGGCCTCCCTCGCGTGGCTGGGGGTGTGGCTGGAGACCATACGATCTGGCTCGGTGCCGAGCGTTTTGGCCAGACGGGAACCATTTGTGATCTCTACAACCATCACGAGATTGACCCGCGGTCGTCACATCCGTGTTCATGCCGCGACTTGAGAGGGTCCGGTTGTCTGAGATCGATCACAGGCCAATTGCGAACTGTGTACGAGGCGCACAACTGGCCTGGCCAGAATAACTATTGAACTCCATGAAACCACACTCACGGTCGGTTGAATGCCACTCGGGGGAACCAGCCCCCGAGTGCAGAACGTACTGAAAACACTCACTCACGGTTAAACCGCCACCGTATCATCGCGGTCAGGTGGTGGGTCGAAAGCATGTCAAACATAGGGAAGAATGAAGTCGGATTTCTTTATTACACTGTAGAGCAGCAAAGCATTGCCAACCGCAGGTGTTTTCAGGCCGCCTCTCCGCTTGTGCGCATAATTTTGGGTTTTTGATCCTTACTTTTCCACAACACGATTTCACTATAACATTTGATAATTTTTCTTATCATTTGTAATTGCTCTAGCCGAGATTGTGTGCAGTGAGTAGCCGTCATATCACCTTATTCCCGTGTCACATATTGCATGCCGAAATCTCGAGCAGGTATCGGGCGCCCTTCCGTGATCTGAACGTACGAACCCGAACAAGACGCCGTGGTTTTAGGCCCCGACAACACTCCGTGAAAATGACCGTTCCTGAACCAACGTCGATGACTGAAGCCACAAGCCCCGTCTCAAGCTGCGGCAGCATCTATCACGGGACACGAATTCAAGGCAAAACAACTTATGGGCAGTAATCCCTTGCTGAGAACGTCCAGGCATTAGCGACAAGACAAAGGCGCCGGATTCGACCGGCGCCTTTTCTCGGACCTTCAAACCAAACCTTACCCGTGGGTAAGATCGTCTTCCTCGGGAAGAGCATCGATGAAAGCAGCTATTGCCGCCTCAAGTTTGCTGCGATCAACACGCGTAAAGTCCAAATCATATCTCAACTCAATTCGACCACTGGATGCCGAGCACTTGGCGATCCCTGCCCGCCCTGATACCTGAAACGTGGTTTTTGCACGTCGTGGTTTATCGGCGCTTTCAACCGGAGCCTTCTTTGCCACGCTTGTTTCCGGCGCGCCCAGAAATGACCTGAGGATAGCAACCTCACGCGCTCCGTCACGGTCCGGCTCGCTCATGACCGCGGCACTCACCTGGCGCACCAGACCGGGCGTTGCATCCAGCTTGCGCTTCAGCTCTACGCCTACGTTGCGCGGAATGTCGTTCGGATGTTTCAGAACCTTGTCCAACATCATCAGCAAACTGGCAAATGACCTAATGTAACTCCGCTTTGTGTAACTGGCGGATTTGAACAGCGTGGAAACCGCCTTGTCTACATCCGGGCAATCATTTGCCGGGTCTTCGGCATACGCGCGCGCCAGAGCACCCATTTCCGCAAACGAGATATCCTTGCGGATCAGGTTCTCATCCACCATGCGCCGGTAGCTGCTGTCGAGATCGCCCGCCTCTGAAATACCCGCTGGAATTCTGGCATAGGACTCATCGCCAGTTTCTTCATACAAGGCCCGATAGGCAGACAGGCGCCGCATCCCCTGGATCAGTTCAAATCGTCCGTCTGAGCGACGCTCAAGTCGGATGGGGTTGGACAATCCGATTTCCTGAATTGACGCTTTTAGCTCGTCCAGTTCCGGATCCGGCCCGGGTTTACGATCCCGCGTCAGCTTTTCAAACAGAATGTCAGCCAATGCTACACGTTCGGTCACCAGACCTTCGGAACGCAGGCGCACGAGTTCATGCGCAAGACGATCGTTTTCTGCGCGAATGGTTTCTTCCGTCGATTGCTGGTCGCGCAGCGCATCAGCATTTTCCGAAATGGCCGCAGCCATCGGGCCTCGCCGCTTTTCAAGAACCTTGTCCGGAACCTTGCCGACAGGAATGTCATCCATTGCGGGCAGGTCGATATCAAACATTCTGCGCTTGCGGCTCATGCGTCATCCTCCAGCTTGTCCCAGGCAGACAGCATCACACCTCGGAATTCCTCGTAAACATTGTCGAATGTCGAACGGGCCCGACGCCAGGTTTCGCGGGTCATTTCGCGATAATCCATTTCGTACACCGAGCTCAGAAAGCGGCCGGATTGCTCGACCGCGCGGGTCATTTCAACAGGGTGCTGGGCGACGTGGTCTCCGAAGACTTTCTGGAACGCGTCGAACATCGCCAGATGCAACGCGTTTCCGGGCTCGTACCTTGTAAGCAGGAACCGCAGTTCGCAGAAGGTTTTGGGAAGACCGATCTTACCCGTGGGTAAGGTTTTGTCGAACCCGTAGGCCAGGTCCTCCAAAGCTTCTGCCAACTGACCGATAAAGGACGTGGTCGAGTCATATTCCCAGTACCCGGGGCCAGACGGGATGTACAACATGTCCGCCGCGAACACCGCGTTCATGGACTGATACCCAATGGCCGGCGGGCAATCGAACAGGATCAGGTCATAGGCGTCGTCAGGGATTTGATCCAGATACCGGGACACTGCGGCAAAGAAAGACCATTCAGGGTTCAGGTGGCGATACTGTGCCGAGGCAAATTCAACGAAGGCCGCGTTCGCACAGGATGGGATCGCATCGATGGTGGACCAGGACGTCCGCCTGATGAAATCGCTGATCCGCAGATCTCCAAGCCCCATATCCGTGATCGCCGGGGGCAGTTCCCGGCGGGGCAGGGCGGTGCCGGACTCCGCCGCGGCGGGCCGGTTGTTCATGCGCTCGGTCTCGCGGATCAGGTCACGCGCCATGATCCCCCAGACAGTGTAATCCTCGGCGACATCGGTCAGGCCCATTGAATGGCTCAGCGTGGCCTGCGGATCGAAGTCAACGACAAGAACACGGTACCCATCCAGCGCGGCAGCATGCGCAAGATGCAACGCCACCGTTGACTTGCCCGCCCCGCCCTTGAAATTCGCTACGGCCGCGCGAATGGCCCGCTTGCCCTCGGGACGCGGTGGCATGAGGGATTTACGATTCACCTTGAGCCGCCGCCGCAACTCATTCACCTCCTCCAAGCTGAACCAGCGCTGCCGCCCCTCGGGCTCAACTTCGCCTCCGGGCAGAGACGGATCAGCGGCCAGCTTTCCGCGAAAGGTTGACTGGTTGACCCGGAAGATCAGCTCGGACACTTCCCAGCTCGAAAACCGGCGGAGTGTCTTCTCCATCTCGGGGCTAAAGGTCTGCTGACGAATCCACCCCTGGAGTTTGAGAGATTGATTGCGCAATGCATTCAGGTCTTCGTGCGTGTACATGCCTCATGTCTCTTTGTTTGGAACGTAAATTTCTGTTCGTTTCTTATTTACGCCCGATTTGCGCTTTACGCAAAAGAAAATATGATGAAACTCAAATCTTACCCACGGGTAAGAAAACAAGGCCCTGCAAGGCCATCGCCGATTCGGCAGCGCAGAAGATGAGGGGTGACGATTCGCAACACGCCCTCAACCGTATTTAGGGGGGCATTCTTACTGGAACGGCGATATATGGGGGGACATAACAAGCCAATAAGGGGTCATCCTGAACGTCCCCCTTCACCAATACTTCACCAGATTTCTTATATTTTTTGATCTGGATTGGCGCAATTTTCTGACCTGTTTCAGACTCTTCTTGACAGAATCGAAGCTTTGGACGCTAATTGGGCCAAGATGACGAAAAGCGTTGGCAAACAGCGCGAGATCGGCGGGACACACCCGTCTGAGGCAGATAGAGCGGTGAGAACGGGTATGCAGCTGGCTAAACCGGTCGGGCGAAATGCGGCGGCCTTGAAATATGATATACTTTCTGCACTCACCATATATGCGTTGTCAGGCGACAAGCATCGGCAACGCAGCGTACTGCGTGTCATCTCATTGATTACGACACGATATAACTGGCGAAACAACGAATTATCGATTGGACGCGAAGAAATTTCGCGCCTTTGGTCAGTGAACGAAAGGACTGTAAAGCGCGAAATGGCCAGATTCCGCGCACTAGGTTGGGTAACGGTCAAACGGCCTGCTGCACGGGGCCGGGTCGCGGTCTATGAAATCGACCTCAAACAGATCATGATCGATACGCAGGAGGTCTGGCCGATCATAGGCTCCGATTTCCAGGCCCGGATGAGCGAGGATTCCGAGCCCGTTACAAATGTCGTGCCTTTCGCGGCAAAATCCCCGGGGCCTGAAATCAACACCCCCGAAGCCAAGCCCGAGGATGTCTGGTCGCAGGTGCAGTCAATCCTTCACGGGAGCGATCCCGAGCTGTGGGCGAGTTGGTTCCAGCATCTGTCCGAGTCGGAAAGGGCAGGGGGGCGCGTCATTCTGGTTGCACCCTCGCGGTTCATGGCTGATTACATTGCACAGAAATGGACGGCACGGTTGCTGGCCGCCTACAGCCGCGTCGATCCCAGTATCAGAACGGTTCATGTAAACGCAGCCGATTGAGGCTGTCAGGTGCGCAGCACGGCCGAGCAAAGGATGCATCATGATCAACCGAAATTTTCAACCATTTCGGGTCGAACAGTTTCTGTCCGAAACGGAACACGGGGTGGCCTTCAATTTCTCGGAAAGCGGCGTTCATCCCATGTCGTTGCAGGGATTGGTAGAGCTGGCCGGGATTGATCTCGACGCTCTGCTGACAACGATGATCGACTATCCGCAAGTCAATGGAAAGCAATCCCTGCGCAACACCATCGCAGGCTTGTATCCGGGGGCCTCGGCAGATGGGGTATTGGTCACGGTCGGGGCAACCGAAGCGAACACGCTGGTGGCCAACACCTTGTTGGAGCCCGGCGACAATGTTGTGTGTTTCCGACCGACCTATGAACAGATTTCAGGAAACGCCGCCAATCTGGGCAACGAAGTGCGTTGGGTCGATCTGATCGAATCCGCAGGGTGGGGCATAGACGCAGAGGCGCTTGAGCGGGCGGTCGATGACAGAACCCGCATCATCCATGTAGTGAACCCGAACAATCCAACGGGCCGTATTCTGACCGAAGCGGATCGCGCCCGCATCGTATCGGCTGCCGAGCGCGTTGGCGCCTGGATCGTTTCAGACGAGGTTTATGCCGGAACCGAGCGGGAAGGTGACACCGAAACGCCTTCGTTCTGGGGAAGTACGGACAGGGTTCTCGTGGTGAACTCCATGTCCAAGGCCTATGGGCTTCCGGGGCTGAGGCTGGGATGGCTGGTTGGGCCCGAAGACATCATTCAGCACTGCTGGCGGCGGCACGAATATGCCTCGATCGCGGCATCCATGTTGTCGATGGAACTGGCGGACAAGGCGCTTGCCGAACCGGCACGGTCCAAGTTGAAAGCCCGCGCGCGCCGTCTGATCCGCACGGGTTTCGACGTTCTGACGGAAGAACTGGCGCGGCATCAGGGGGTGTTTTCCGTTGTACCACCTCAGGCGTCGGCCATGTCGTTCGTGCGGTTCAATCTACCGATCGCATCCGAGGCGTTCAGCATGCGCCTGTTGCGCGAAAAAGACGTGCTGGTCATTCCGGGGTCGCGGTTCGGGGTCGAGAACCATTTTCGGTTCAGCTCGGCCCTGCCCGAAGATCATCTGCGCAACGGGTTGGCCAAGTTGAATGATCTTACAGGAGACATCCTGAACGGAAGCTGAGAGTTTGCCGCCGAACTGGTGCGAATGGTTCGGTGACATTTCTTTTGCCTTTTTCATACGTGTCGATAGGCTTCGCAAATGGAAGATTCACCTGTGCTTTCCGCCGAAAAACCGCCGCTGGATCACCTAGTCGGGTCCGCGGTGAAAACGCATCGCGCGCTGGCCGGGTTGACTCTGGCCGAATTGTCTCAGCGGTCCGGCGTGTCCACGGCGATGATTTCCAAGATCGAGCGCGGTCAGGTGTCTGCTTCACTGGCGACGCTTGAGGCTCTGGCCGGCGGAATCGGCGTTCCGTTGATCAACTTCTTTGCCGGCACGGTCGAACGCACCGATGTATCATTTGTGGCTGCGGGCGAAGGTGTAACCGTGCAACGGTTGGGCACCGGTTTCGGGCACAGTTACAAGCTGATCGGTCGGGCGGAAGCGAAACATGTCAGTTTCGAGAGTTTCAGCGTTACATTGGAAGGTCCGTTGGACGAACGCCCGCTTTACCAACATCAGGGTGTCGAATTCATCCACGTCACCGACGGCGAGATGGTCTATGGCTGCGGTGAAGCCGCTTATCACATGCGGCCGGGCGACAGTCTGAGTTTTGATTCAAACGCCACTCATGGGCCGTTGGAGTTGAAAACTGATACGGTCAGCTTTGTCACCGTGGTTGCCAAGGCCGTGTCGGGCGACAATTGAAAAACGCCCGGCGACCGGGCCGGGCGTTTGGGAATCAAGGTGATCCGAGAAGAGTTAGAGACCCCATTTCTTGCGATTTTCCTCGAAGAACCCTTGCGCCTTTTTGACTTCGATCCAGTTGTTTACATAGTTGATCCACACCTGATCGGCCTGTGGCAGGATCATCGCTATGGGTGACGGCGAACGCGGGCCAGCGTTCTTCACGCGTACCACCGGAAACTTCGCCTCGAGGGTCGAACCTTCGATGTTCGACGTAATGAAGACATCCGCGCGTCCTGCGATTACTTCCTGAAAACCGCGGGCCGGAGCCTCGACCACCTTGATTTCTGCGTTCGGGAACCATTCGCGGACGCGCTTTTCGAATGTTGTGCCCAGGGTGGTCGCGACTTTTACTCCGGGTTGGTTGATCGAGTCATAACCGTCGAACTTGTCGGCCTTGTCCTTGGTCGTATAGGGGAAGAGTTCCACCGAAATATAGCTGTCGGAAAAACCTGCGACCTTCATGCGCGGCGGCGAAATCGATGCCGATCCGGTCAGGTGATACTTGCCTGCCACCACACCGTTGACCAGTGTTTTCCAGTCGGTGGGGACATATTCGACCTCAACCCCCAGATCGGCGGCCAGCTCGTTCATGATGTCGATGTCGTACCCCTTGTAGCTGTTGGTTGCAGGGTCGCGGAGGGACATGGGGTTCCAATCGCCCGTGGTGCCAACCTTGAGCACGCCGGAATCCAGCACCTCGTTCAGTGCAGATTGCGCCTGCGCTGCGCCTGACAATACAAGCCCAAGCGCAGCGGCTGCCGCAGCTTTCCAAAAAGTGTTCATCGGTTTCTCCCGTTGGTGGCGTTTCGACCTTGTGGCCGTATTCTTCATTGATTTAAGCCCAAAGGGAAAGATAACCTCAAGAAAATATTATACTGGGACTAAAACAGGGGCAGTTCATCTTATGCCAGACGCCGCAATCGAACTTGTGGGCGTGAACAAGTGGTTCGACACGTTTCACGTTCTCAAGGACATCAATCTGACGGTCAACAGCGGCGAAAAGGTGGTGATTTGCGGGCCTTCCGGGTCAGGGAAATCCACCGTTGTGCGATGTATCAACCAGTTGGAAAAACATCAGAAAGGAACCATCCGCGTAGATGGGATCGAGTTGAAGGATGACGAGAAATCCGTGGCCAGGATCCGGTCCGAGGTTGGAATGGTGTTCCAGCAGTTCAACCTGTTCCCGCATCTGACCGTTTTGGAAAACCTGACTTTGGGCCCGATCAAGGCGCGGGGTCTCGGCCGCAAAGAGGCAGAGGAAAAAGCACGCCGCTATCTTGACCGGGTGCACATTCCAGATCAGGCCGACAAAAAGCCCATTCAGTTGTCGGGTGGTCAGCAGCAACGCGTCGCCATCGCCCGGTCGCTGTGCATGGAGCCACGTGTGCTGCTGTTTGACGAGCCGACTTCGGCACTGGACCCCGAGATGATCTCGGAAGTGTTGGACGTGATGGTCGAGTTGGCCAATGAGGGGATGACCATGGTGGTTGTCACGCATGAGATGGGGTTTGCCCGAAAGGTGGCCGACAAGATGATCTTCATGGATGCCGGTGAAATCGTCGAAGAAGGCAAGCCCGAACATTTCTTCACCAATCCTCAGTCCGATCGGTGTCGCAAATTCCTGTCCCAGATCCTGCAACACTGAGAGGGGCCGATGAAAAAACTTCTTCTCATTTTGCCTCTGCTTCTTCTGGCAGGCTGTTCGTCGTCGCAGACCTGGGGCTGGTACGTTATCGATCCGACGACGGCCTCGGGTTGGACCAATGTGAAATTCCTGATCTCGGGGATGGGCGCGACGATCCAGATTTCCCTGATCGCCGCTGTCCTGTCGATCGTCATCGGATTGCTGGTCGCCCTGCCGGGGTTGTCCGAGAAACGCGGCTGGCGGATGCTTAACCGGATTTACGTGGAGTTCATCCGCGCCATCCCTCTGCTGCCGATGTTGTTTTGGGTGTTTTACGGCTTGCCGATCGTGTTTCAGTCCATGGGGATGAACATCCCCATTGATCCCTTCTGGGGTGCGATCCTTACGTTGGCGATTTCTGACAGTGCCTTTACTGCCGAGATCTATCGCGCGGGGATTCAGTCCATTGCCCGAGGCCAGCGCGAGGCGGCGCAGACCATCGGGCTGAACTATGTGCAGACCATGCGCTATGTGATCCTGCCACAGGCAATACGGCGCATTCTGCCGCCGCTGGCGAACCAGTTCATCTACATCGTCAAGATGAGCGCCTTTGCCAGCGTCATCGGAATGCAGGAACTGACCCGACGCGCGAATGAACTGGTGGTGACGGAATACCGCCCGCTGGAAATCTATACCCTGCTGATTTTCGAATACCTGATCCTGGTTTTGATCATCTCAGCCGGGGTGCGCTGGCTGGAGCGTCGCATGGGCGCAGACGAGCGCGGATAAGGAGTGAAAAAATGAACTGGAAAGATTTCATGGCCGAGACCGAGGCCAATATCGGGGCCTTTTCAAAGGAGGTGCCGGAAACCGTGCGCGGCTTTGGCATCATGGGCAAGGCGGCCAAGACTGATGGGGCGCTGAGCGAGAAGACCAAGGAGTTCATGGCGCTCGGCATTGCGATCGCGACCCGCTGCGACAGTTGCATCGGATTCCACGTGCGTTCGCTGGTTCGGCTGGGCGCCACCCGCGCTCAGATGTGCGAGGCGTTGGCCATGGCCACCTATATGGGCGGCGGGCCGTCCTATGCCTATAGCGCCAAGGCGCTCAGGGCTTTTGACGAGTTTTCGGAGTAAGAAACATGCGTCCTGATCTGGCCGGAGCAGAGGGGTTTATTCGCAACAGCTGGTACGTCGCCGGACGGTCCGAGGATTTTGGCCGCAGCCTGAGTGCCGTGCGAATGTTGGGCGATGATATCGTAATCTATCGTGACACAGCGGGCAAAGCAATCGCGTTGGAGGACGCTTGCCCGCATAGAAAGCTGCCGCTGTCTCGGGGCACCATCGAAGGGGATCATGTGGTTTGCGGCTATCACGGTCTGACATTCGGCTGCGGCGGTGAATGTGTCAGTGCCCCGACACAGCTGGACAATCCTCCGCGCCGCGCCGCCGTGCATGCATACCCGGCCGAAGACCG
This sequence comes from Ruegeria sp. HKCCD6604, assembly GCF_013110635.1. Taxonomy (NCBI): domain Bacteria; kingdom Pseudomonadati; phylum Pseudomonadota; class Alphaproteobacteria; order Rhodobacterales; family Roseobacteraceae; genus Ruegeria; species Ruegeria sp. HKCCD6604. The sequence continues at coordinate 136,052 of NZ_WVQW01000003.1, forward strand.
CTGGGGATTTCTTTGGCTGTGGATGGGGGACCCGGACAAAGCCAGCACAGACGACATCATCGACATCCCCAATTTCAACAACCCGTCCTGGGGCAAGACCCGGACCGGTGCGATGGAGATGGCGTGCCATTACCTTTACATTATCGACAACCTGCTGGATCCAAGCCATGTGGCCTGGGTGCATCTGACCTCGTTTGCCGGGGCGGGAACCGACAACCGCCCGCTGGATCTTGAAGAAACCGAAACCGGCGTCATAGTTTCGCGCTGGATCGCGGATGAACCCGCGCCGCCCTATTATGCGCCGATACTGCCGTTCGGGCCAAGCTGCGACCGCAAGCAGCATTACGAATGCCGTCTGCCGTCCACTGCGATCAACATGTCCATTTACACTCCGGCCGGAGAAGGCGGGGCGGATCGGCCGTTGTCGCCCAATGCCTTTGTCAATATTTCGTACAACTTCATCACACCGGTCGATGCGGAAACATCGCGGTATTTCTGGTTCCAGCACCGCAACATGCACGCGGATGACACAGCCATGTCGCAGCGCATGTTCGAAGGCGCGGTCATGGCCTTCAACGAGGACAAAGAAGTTCTGGAACACGTTCAAACCGGCATGGCGCGGCGCAAGACCGGCTATATCAACCTTGGGCTGGACGCGGGCGCGATGCGGTTCCGCGCACGGGTTGCAAAGCTGATCGCGCAGCAGGCCGGCTGATCATCAGGCCGACAAGCGCCCGTTCGCGCCCTGGCCCACGTGTCGGGCCGGGGCGTCGAACACCGCTTTGATGCAGGGATACCGGTCGAGAATTTCAGCCCCACCGGGCAACAGATCGGCCCGGAGAACACCGGCATCCCAGATCGCAACGCCATCCACCCGGATCGTCGGGTCCAGCACGTTCAGTGAAATCTCACCCGGCGCATAATGCCCGCATGTGTGAAAGTGCAGCAGACGCGGATTGCCAAAGGCCGACCCGCTCCAACGTTCAAAATTGCTTCGCGCCGGGGTCGTGTAGGCGCAGCCCGGGTGGATGCCTGCGTGCCAGGAATGCATGGTCAGGGGGTCAAGGTCGAACATCTTGCCGACTTTTTCGTAATGCATCTGCGCGCAATGCACATCCATGGGATGGCCCTCAAAGCCGGTCAGGCGGTTGTTTTCGAACCGTATGGTCAGCGGTTCGCGCAGGTCGCAGCCGTATGGTTCGTAGAATTTCGAACCGGTGCCGACCAGAAACCCGTCCTGAACCAGCACGCCGGAAAACCCCTGCGCGGGAACCGGGGCAAAGACCGACATCGGAAAACGCGCCACGCTGACATCCGCGGCACCTGCTGGGGGGAAGGCGGCGCCGGGGCCGGCGAAGTCGGTGCCCAATGGGCAGGTCACGTGGATGTGCCCGGCAATGGCCAGCAGCCGGTTAACCGCGTTTTTCAATTCAACGAACCCGGTGTAATTGGCGCGCCCGAAACCCGAGGCCAGCATTCCGGCGTCCAGCGCATATGACATGATGGGCCGAACGTCCCTCATTCCTGCGTCGAAACGAATCTGATCGCCGGAGCGGGACAGAAACAAGGTGCGATCCGCCATCTCCATCGCCGTTTTCAGATCCGCTGGCAGCGATGAACCCATGGGATCGAATGCGAGGGTTTGAACTGCGGTCTTGATCCGGTTCTGTCGCGCGCAGTCCACGATAGCCTCGGTGATATCGGCATCGTAATACCCGTTGGCCGCATCTTCGCAGACCACAAGCAACTGGTCGCCCGCCGTCAGGCCGCCGCATCTGAACAACAGGTTTTCGGCACCTGCCATAAGCTCTGGACTGTGCATTCGCGTTGATCCTCAACAAAATCCCCCGCGCTGGTATTTTACATCTTTCACGTTTCCGTGATCCAGAAGAAATTTCACCTTAAGAAAAAAATTAACTGACATGCCTGTGGGCTTTGTACATAAGCTGAGCCCGAACAAGACAGGAGACACAGCAATGAGCGCTTGGATCGAGATGATCTCGGACGACAAGGCCGAGGGCCGCCTGAAAGAGCTGCTGGACAAGGCCCGCACCCCTCATGGCACCGTGGATACGGTCATGCGTGTGCATTCATTGCGGCCCGAAACGATGAACGGGCATGTGACGCTGTACCGTTCGGTCCTGCATTCCGATGACAACCAGTTGCCATTCTGGTTCCTCGAAGTTGTCGCCAGCTATACTTCGATCCTGAACGATTGCACCTATTCACTGACCCATCACTTCATGAACGTGCGCAACCTGCTTAAGGATCAGCCGCGCAGTGACCGGATTTTCGTCGCGCTCAAGGCGCATCGGCCCGAGGATGAATTCGAGGGCAAGGAACTGGCGTTGCTGCGCTATGCCGCCAAGCTGACGACGGATGTTGGCAAAATGGTCAAGTCCGACTTCGAAGCGCTCAAGATTGCTGGCTGTGAGGATGGCGAGATCCTGGAGGTCAATCAGGTCTGCGCCTATTTCAATTATTCAAATCGGTTGCTGAACGGGTTGGGTGCAACGACCGAGAATGATGTGATCGGCTATTACAAGGGTGACGACTGACGGGTTGCGCCGGGTCTGGCCTTCGTGCCGAGGAACATCGTTTTGGGCGGGTCAGCCTGTTGTTTCAGGCTGAGGCGGTTTCACGCCCCACGTGTTTTCTTCGGCTGTTTTGCGGATGATCGCGCCGATCTTCAACAGGTTTTCGCTGAGCGGGTTGGTCTTTCGCCAGATCAGACCAATCGTCCGCGTCGGCGGCGTGTCCTGAAACCGGGCAATGGACACATCCGCGGATCGGGTTTCCAGCCCGACCGCCATTTCCGGTATCAGGGTCACACCGATGCCGGCGCCGACCATCTGAACCAGTGTGGAAAGCGAACTGCCCTCCATGATGTGCTGCGGTTCGATGTTGCGGATTGAACAGAAGGACAGGGCCTGATCCCTGAAGCAATGCCCCTCTTCCAGCAACAGCAGGCGCATGGTTCTGAGCTGCGAGGAACTTGGCATCGGCAGGTTGGCATCCTGCGCCGGGCGAACCAGCAGAAAATCTTCGTTGAACAGCGAGAACTCTCGGAGGTTGGGTTCCGAGACGGGCAGGGCAACGACACCGAAATCCAGTTTCGAATCCAGTATTTCACCGATCAACGTCTTGGTTATCGTTTCCTTGGGTTCGATAGTCAGTTGTGGGAAACGCTGCGACAGAGCTTTGATGATCGAGGGCAGCAGATAGGGTGCGACCGTGGGAATGACCCCGATTCTGATGCGGCCGGACAAGGGGCCCGAGGGAGATTGCACCAATTTCCCCAAATCCTCGACCCGGGTCAGGATTTCGCGGCCATGTTTCAGCACGTCTTCGCCAAGTGCAGTCAGGCGGGTTTGCCGGGCCGCGCGTTCGACCAGCGGCCCACCCATGATTGCCTCCAGCTCTTTGATTTGTATGGAAAGCGCAGGCTGCGATATCGCACTGGCCGCGGCGGCCTTGCCAAAGTGGCCGTGCGTGGCGAGCGCCTCGAAATAGCGCAGATGTTTGAGAGTGAGTGCCTTCATATGAAAAATTAATCACAACGATAGTAATTACAAATTTCCAATTATCGAAGCCGTGGGGTACGAGTCAAGATATCTGAACCCCTAGGTAAATACTCAGGAGATTTACAATGGACGGTACCCCCCACAATCACCAATCCGGCGGCTGCCCTGTCATGCATGGCGGCAATACTGGTACGGGCAATTCCGTCACCAAGTGGTGGCCGGATGCGCTGAACCTGGACATTCTGAGCCAACACGACACGCGCACCAACCCGATGGATGCGGATTACAATCACCGAGAAGCGGTCAAGGGCCTGGATTTCAAGGCGGTTCGTGCCGATGTTGAGGCGTTGCTGACCGACAGCCAGGACTGGTGGCCGGCTGACTGGGGTCACTATGGCGGGCTAATGATCCGTCTGGCGTGGCACTCGGCCGGGTCTTACCGTCTGGGGGATGGTCGAGGTGGCGCCGGTTCGGGCAACATCCGGTTTGCGCCGCTGAATTCATGGCCGGACAATGCAAGCTTGGACAAAGCCCGCCGTCTGCTGTGGCCGGTGAAAAAGAAATACGGCAACGCGCTGTCCTGGGCCGATCTGATCGTTCTGTCGGGCACGGTGGCCTATGAATCCATGGGATTGAAGACCTTTGGTTTCGGTTTTGGTCGCGAAGACATCTGGGGCCCCGAGAAAGATGTTTACTGGGGTTCTGAAAACCAGTGGCTGGCCCCGTCCGAGAACCGCTATGGCGATCTGGAAACCCCCGGCACGCTGGAAAACCCTTTGGGTGCGGTGCATATGGGCCTGATCTATGTTAACCCCGAAGGCGTGAACGGCAATCCGGATCCGGCCAAAACCGCGATGCATATCCGTGAAACCTTTGCGCGTATGGCGATGAATGACGAAGAGACCGCGGCATTGACCTGCGGGGGCCATACCGTCGGCAAAGCCCATGGTGCGATGCCCGGTGACAATATCGGCGCCGAGCCCGAAGCCTGCCCGGTGTCCAGCCAGGGTCTGGGATGGGAAAACCCTGATCAGAACGGTAAAGCGACCAACGCCTTTACCTCGGGGATCGAAGGGGCGTGGACGAAAGAGCCGTTGAAATTTGACATGGGCTATTTCGACTATCTGTTCGGCTACGAGTGGGAACTGGGCAAATCACCCGCAGGTGCCCATCAGTGGCAGCCCGTCGACATGCCCGAAGACGAAAAGCCGGTCGACCCGACCGACCCCACCGTTCGTCGCATGCCAATGATGACCGATGCGGATATGGCGATGAAGGTCGACCCGACCTACAACGCGATCTGTCAGAAATTCATGGCGGATCCGGACTATTTTGCCGATACATTTGCACGTGCCTGGTTCAAGTTGACTCACCGCGACATGGGTCCGCGCGTCAACTATTATGGCCCGGACGTGCCGTCGGAAGATCTGATCTGGCAGGATCCGATCCCGGCTGGTTCGACAGATTACGACATAGATGCCGTCAAGGCCAAGATCGCAGACAGCGGCCTGACCACCGCCGAGATGATCACCACCGCCTGGGACAGTGCCCGAACCTTCCGCGGGTCGGACAAGCGCGGCGGCGCAAATGGCGCGCGCATCCGACTGGCACCGCAAAAGGACTGGGCAGGCAACGAACCCGAACGTCTGGCGAAAGTGCTGGGTGTGCTGGAGCCGATCGCGGCGGAAACCGGTGCCTCGATTGCCGACGTGATCGTTCTGGCGGGCAATGTCGGACTGGAGCAGGCGATCAACGCCGCAGGCTTTGACGTGGCGGTTCCATTCTCGGCCGGTCGCGGCGACGCGTCGATCGAGCAGACCGATGTGGACAGCTTCTCGGTACTTGAGCCGCTGGCGGACGGGTTCCGCAACTGGCAGCTGAAAGAATATGCGGTCTCGCCAGAGGCGATGATGCTGGATCGCGCGCAACTGCTGGGTCTGACCGCAGCCGAGATGACAGTTCTGGTCGGTGGTCTGCGTGTGTTGGGTGCCAACCATGGCGGATCGCCGCATGGCGTCTTCACCGACCGGGTGGGCCAGCTGACAACCGACTTTTTCGTCAACCTGACGGATATGTCGCTGAGCTGGCATCCGGTTGACGGAGGCACCTATGAACTGCGCGACCGCGCCTCGGGTGAGGTCAAGTTCACCGCAACCAGCGCAGATCTGGTCTTCGGTTCGAACTCGATCCTGCGCAGCTATGCTGAGGTCTACGCTCAGGACGACAATGCCGAGAAGTTCGTGCGCGACTTTGTGGCGGCATGGACCAAGATCATGAACAACGACCGGTTCGATCTGGTTGCCTGAATCATGTAATAAATCAGGCGGGGACACCCTCGCCTGATTTTCTTTTCAGGGGGCTGCATCCGCTGATCCCGCTTTCCCGAGACTCACTCACACAGTCATGAAGAGATCTTTGTATCGGTCACGCAGAATGTTCTTTTGAACCTTGCCCATCGTGTTGCGGGGCAGCTCATCCAGAACGATCAGCTTGCGCGGATGCTTGAACCGGGCCAGACCTTCGCGGACCGCGACCGTTATCGCCTCCGGATCAGGGGTCTGGCCGGGCTCTGCCACGATGACACCAACAACCGTTTCACCGAAATCGGGATGTGGCACGCCAATCACGGCGCTTTCCAGAACACCGGGTTGATCATCGAGAACCATCTCGATCTCTTTTGGGTAGATGTTGTAGCCGCCCGAAATGATCAGATCCTTGTTGCGACCAACGATATGGACGTACCCATCCTCGTCGATGCGGCCCAGATCACCGGTGATAAAAAAGCCGTTGTCGCGCAGTTCGGCAGCGGTTTTTTCAGGCATCTGCCAATACCCTTTGAACACGTTGGGCCCGCGCACTTCAATTATGCCGATCTCGCCCGCAGGCAGGGTATTGCCGTCTGAATCACAGATCTTCAGTTCGACCCCGGGCAGTGGGTGCCCGACCGTTCCGGCGCGCCGCTCGCCGTCATATGGGTTTGACGTGTTCATGTTGGTTTCAGTCATGCCATAGCGTTCAAGGATGCGATGACCCGTTCGTTCTTCGAACTGCACATGGGTTTCCGCCCGCAGCGGTGCCGATCCGGAAACGAACAGGCGCATATGGGTGGCCAGTTCCCTGGTAAAACGCGGGTCGTCCAACAGGCGCGTATAGAAGGTTGGGACGCCCATCATCGACGTGGCACAGGGCAATTTGTCGATGATCTGGTCCAGATCGAATTTGGGCAGCCAGATCATGCATCCACCTGCGGCCAGCATGATATTGGTCGCGACGAACAGCCCGTGCGTGTGAAAGATCGGCAGGGCATGCAGCAGCACATCCTGCGAGGTGAAGCGCCATTCCTTGACCAGTGTCCGTGCGTTCGACAGCAGATTGTTCTGGGTCAGCATGGCGCCCTTGGACCGGCCTGTGGTTCCCGACGTGTAAAGGAACGCTGCCAGATCCTCGCCATCGCGGGCGACGGTTTCGAAACGTGTCGGCATGGTCGCGGCCAAATCTGTCAGAGACCCGGTGCCATCCGCGTTCAGTGTCTCTACCCGGGCGCCCAGCTGCGCGCCGACAGGGGTGAGTTTTCCTTCTCTTTCGGTGTCGCAGATAATCAGCGAGGCCCCGCTGTTTTCGATGAAATAGGTCAATTCATCGACCGTGTAGGCGGTATTCAGCGGCAGGAACACCAGACCGGCCTGGGCGCAGGCAGCATAAAGCGCCAGCGCCTCGGGGGTTTTTTCAACCTGCGCCGCAACGCGGTCACCGGGGTTCAGGCCCAAATGCGTGGCCACATGCGCAATCTGCGCCGCTTTGCCGAGGAAATCCTGGTGAGAGATCGTTGTCCCGTCCAGCAGCTGCAAAAAAGGTGTGCCTTTGCCGGCGTGGATGCCGAACAGGCCATCATACAGAGGGTTAGCCATCAGGATTACCTTTCTTGAGATATGAAAAGAGAGGTGGATGCAGCGAGGAAATTGATCTCGAATGGGGCGATCATCTCATGGGTCGTGGCGAATTGGTTGTGGTGCTGGGCAACACGGGTCATTTCATACAGGTAGTTCACCAAAGTGCCAACGGATGGGGCCGGGATTGCGTTGCCCTGTACCGAATGAACAAAAGCACTGTTACCCAAAAGAAACTGTGCAATTGAATCCAGGGGCGTGTGCCTCATTCCCCTGACACTGCGCAGTTGCAACCGCCGACACCCTGCTGCGCAACGTGCTTTCAGAGTATCGGCGGGTGTCGACTGATTTCCCTATGAGAAGTGTTCCGGCAGCAATGCATCCGGCAGATTCTGATAGCAGACAGGACGCAAGAAACGTCGGATCGACAATGTACCCACGGATGTGGCACCGAAATTGGTCGAAGCCGGGTAGGGGCCGCCATGGACCATGCTGTCACATACCTCGACCCCCGTGGGGAAGCCATTGGCCAACACGCGCCCGGCTTTGCGTTCAAGGATCGGCAGCAGGGACTGCGCCATGCCCATGTCGGCCTCGTCCATATGTAGGGTGCAGGTCAGCTGCCCGTGCAACCCGCGCGCGACGTCGTGCATTTCGTCGGGGGTCTCGGCAGTCACGATGATGCCCAGCGGGCCGAACACCTCTTCCGCGAGGGATGTGTTGGCCAGCCAGGTTGCGGCGCTTGTTCGGTAAAGGAAAGGGGTCGCATTGCGCTGATCGCATGTCGAAGCCAGAACCTCGTGAACGCCAGCGGTTTCAGCAACACGGGCCTGACCGTTGCGATAGGCTTTGGCGATGCCGTCGGTCAGCATGGTCTGCGCCGGAACTTCGGTCAATGCGGCCTGTGCGATCTCGGCGAAACGGTCCGTTGCTTCACCTGCCACCATCACGACGACGCCCGGGTTGGTGCAGAACTGACCAGCGCCCATCGTCAGCGAGCCGGTCCAGCCTTTGGCGATGTCTTCACCCCGGTTTGCCAGTGCCGCGTCCAGAATGAACATGGGGTTTACCGATCCAAGCTCACCAAAAAACGGAATCGGTTCGGGGCGCGCGGCGCACAGGTCGAACAGGGCGCGACCGCCCGCAAGCGATCCGGTGAACCCGACCGCCTTGATCAGAGGGTGCTGCACCAAGGCTGAACCCACAGCCGGTCCGCCGTCTTGGATCAGACTGAAAACGCCGGGATGAATGTTGCAACGGCGGATGGCCGCAAGGATGGCTTCGGCGACGATCTCGCCGGTGCCCGGATGGGCGCCGTGGCCTTTGACGACAACCGGGCAGCCGGCAGCCAGTGCGGCGGCGGTGTCCCCCCCGGCGGTGGAAAATGCCAGCGGGAAATTTGATGCGCCGAACACCGCGACCGGGCCGATCGGGCGCTGGATCATTTTCAGATCGGGCCGGGGCAGGGGTGCACGGTCTGGCAGCGCGCTGTCGTGGCGCCGGTTCAGATAATCGCCGCTGAGGATATGCGTTGCGAACAGCCTCAGCTGCCCCGACGTGCGGCCCCGCTCACCTTGCAGCCGAGCCTCGGGCAGGCCGGTTTCCTGAGTGCCAATCTCGGTGATTGCATCGGCGCGCGCTTCGATCTCGTCGGCAATGGCGTTCAGAAAGGCGGCGCGTTCTTCCCGAGTGGAATAACCATAACTCCAAAACGCCTCTTCCGCGGCCTGCGCAGCGGCCTCGACGTCTGAAATCCGACCTTTCGAAAAGTCATGCGATGGCCCATGTGCGGGTTGTGACGCAAAGAAATCGTCACCAGCAAGCCAGTTGCCGGCGATCAGATGCTTGCCATGCGGAGTAAAGGTCATTTGGGCCTCGTATTTCGGGATGTCCAGATTTATGGATAATGTATCCAAAATAACAGGACATGCAAGACCGCCCTAGGGTTCGTCTGTCCCGCGCTTCGAGGCGATCATTTCCAGAAGCTGTTCCTTGGTCCGGCGAATATGCTGCGTCAAGACCTCGCAGGCTTTGTCCACATTGCCTTCCCGGGCCAGCCGCAACAGATCACGATGCTCCTTTTTTGCGGGTTCGCGCTGTTTCATCACGCTCAGATGCATCCTGACATAGCGATCCGATTGCAGGTTGACGCGGTCCAGCAATTCGTTGGTCAGCTTCCGCTGTGACGCCGCATAAAGCGCCGAGTGATACTGATAGTTCAATATCCCCCACTTGCCGACGTCATTTTCATCATACGACGCTTCCATCTGCTTGAGGATTTCGTCGCAACGCGCAAATTCCCCTGGGCCCATATTCGGGATGGCCCGGCGGAACAGATCGACTTCGATCAGGATGCGAAGATCGAAAATTTCACCGATTTCGTCGAGGGAATGCTTGGTCACCGAGCCGCCGCGATTGTTGGCCCATTGCACCAGACCTTCGGCATTCAGGCGCTTCAGCGCCTCGCGGATCGGCATGCGAGAGACATCATATTCCTCGGCCAGTGCTTCCTGCCGGATCGTCTCACCCTCGGCGAGTTCGCCACTGAGGATACGTTCACGCAGATCATTTGCGATGACGTCCGGTAGGCTTTGTTTCGTGATCGCGCGTTTTCCTGCCATTTCCAATATCCCGCCACGGTTTTTGGATACAATTACCCGCAATCACGGACTTTTCCAAGCCGAACTTGGATTTCGACCCATGTTCAACCCCTGCCCGAGATTTGAAAAAAGGCCTGAATCTGATGATGAAACCGCAACGAGGCCGCGTATCTTCAGACTTTTCCGTTTTCGAAAACCGTGCCTGCTGACGTCAAACGCCCCAGGTGTCAGACAGGCGATATCCACTGGGCCATGGATCGTCAGGGTCCAACATGTGCTGATGAATTCCGGTGATCCAACCGCGACCGCTGATTTCAGGAACGATCGCCGCGCGGCCACCGACCTGCGCAGTGTCAATGATCCGCCCGGTGAATCGCGATCCGATGATCGAGACAGCCTCGAAGGTCTGGCCGGGTTTCATCACCCCCTTGGCCGCCATCAGCGCCATGCGCGCGGATACAGCGGTGCCCGTCGGCGAACGGTCGACCTTACCCGGCTGGATCGCCACGGCGGACTTGCCGCTCAGGCCGGTTTCCGTTTCATTCAACGGGCCGCAAAAGGCGCAGAACGATATATGATCCCAGTCCGGGTTCTCGGGATGCGAGAATCCAAGCTGCTCATTGGCGGCGTTTGTAATCTTAACCCCCAGCCGGGCAATGTCGCGGGCCTCGTGGTCGACGATTGCGAACCCAAGCGCCTGCGCATCGACGACCACGAAACTGTCGCCGCCATAAGCGGTGTCTACCGTGATCGTGCCCAGTCCGGATACCTCAAGCGGGACGGACAGCTTGTCGGCGAAACTGGGCAGGTTCTGGACAAAGATGCGCTGTGCCTTGCCATCGCGGCATTCCGCACGTACCCGGACCAACCCGCCCGGTGCCTCGAGCACCATATGGGTTTCCGGTTCGTGCATTGGAATGATCCCGCCATCCAGCAACACGGTTGAGACACAGATCGAGTTGGACCCCGACATGGGCGGCGTGTCTTCGGGTTCCATGATGATCCAGGCGGCGTCCGCCTCGGGGTGTTTTGGCGGAACCAGAAGGTTGACATGCCGGAACACACCGCCGCGTGGTTCGTTCAGAACAAAGTTGCGCAGGGTCTGGTCCCGCGCAATGAAGCTTCGCTGTTCCCAGAGAGTGTCGCCCGGCGGTGGGGCGACACCCCCGACGATGACATCCCCAACCTCACCTTCGGCATGGGCCGAGATCACATGTACGGTTTTGCTGCTGCGCATGTTTACCTCAGCTATTTTGCGCGACGGGGGCACCCAGCGCGTCGAAGATCGGTGTGACGCCCAGACCGGGGCGATCTGCTGCGGTCATCCGGCCATTGACTCGCTTTGGCGCGCCCTCGGCGATGTCCACGGTACCATAGGAATTGAAATCGGTGGCCGAGAACGTGAACTCGGACGGTGTCGACCGCGCCAGATGAGCGATGGCGGCGGTGGTGATATCGCCCCCCCAGGTGTCTTCGATGGTCATCGGGATACCATGTGCGACGCAAAGATCGCGCATCAGCCTTGCCTTGCTCAAACCTCCTACCTTTGAGATTTTCAGGTTGATCACGTCCATGGCGTCGTCGGCAATGCCGCGGACCAATGTGTTGGGCGTGTCGATGACCTCATCCATCACGAAGGGCAGCGCGGTGCGCCGGCGGATCGACACGCATTCCTCATAAGTCAAACAGGGTTGTTCCACATAGACATCCATGCCCGCGATGGCGCCTACGACACGCGCGGCCTCGTGCCGGGTCCAGCCGGTGTTGGCATCTGCCACCAGCAGGTCGGTCTTTTTCAGAACCGCGCGGGTGGCATGAATGCGGTCGATGTCGTCATTGGCTTCACCGCCCACCTTGAGTTGGAACTTCGTATAGCCTTCGGCCGCATAACCTTCGATCTTTTGCGCCATGATGTCCGGTGCTTCCTGGCTGATCGCGCGATACAGCACCACGTCCTGTTGCGCGTCGCCGCCCAACAGGGTGTAAAGGGGTTGCCCGGTCGCCTTGCCCAGCAGATCCCAGCAGGCGATATCAACAGGCGCCTTGGCATAAGGGTGGCCACGCAGGGCGCCATCCATGGTGCGATTGATCTGGCCGATATTCAGCGGATCCTGCCCGATCAGATGTGGCGACAATTCCGCCAGCCCGGCCCTGACGCCCAGTGCAAAGGACGGAAGATAAGCCGATCCCAGCGGGCAGCATTCGGCATACCCCTTGAGACCTTCATCCGTGATGATCTCGAGAACGGTGCTGTCGAAGACTTCGACATAGTTGCCATTGGACCAGCTATAGCGACCTTCCTTCAGCGGCAGATCCACCTGATATACGTTCAGTGCAGTGATTTTCATGTGGTGTTCTCCTGATCAGAAGCGTGTGGATGCGAAAGGCTTCATGTCGAGCGCGGGCTTTGTGTTCGTGACCAGATCCGCGACCAGTTCCGCCGTGCCTGCGGATTGCGTCAAACCCAGATGGCCATGTCCGAAGGCGTAAAACACCTGTGGCGCACGCGCCGAGCGGTCGATCAGCGGCAAACTGTCGGGCAGCGACGGCCGAAAGCCCATCCATTGCGTGCCGCCTTCCAAATTCAGGCCAGGCATGAAGCGCCCGGCCTTTGCCAGAAGCGCGTCGGCGCGTTTGTAATTGGGCGGCAATTCCAGCCCGCCCAACTCGACCGCGCCACCGATGCGCACACCGCCGTTGATCCGCGTCACCACAAATCCGTGGCCACCGAATGTCAGATGGGTGCGCAGGTCAAAGGCCCCTTGGGGCAGGGTCGTGTTGTACCCGCGCTCGGTTTCCAGAGGGATGCGATCGCCCAGGGTTTTCGCCAGGTGATGAGACCACGCCCCGGCGGCCACGATCACCTGTCTTGCATCAATTTCACCGATCGAAGTCGTCAGGCGAACGCCTGCATCCATGGGTGCGAGCGCGCTGATTGTCGCGATTTCGACCTGACCGCCACGGGCGGTGAACCGGGTGGCCAAATGTCTTGTCCAGCTGGCCGGATCGACCGTGTTCATCCAGGTGGGTGTAAAACCCGCATGGGTAAATCGTCGGTCAAGCCCGGGCTGGATTTCCGCAATCGCGTCGGGGTTGTCCAGCAGGTCAAAGGGGATGCCGTGATCCTTGCGCCTGTCCCATGTGGGCAGACTGGCGCGGAATTCTGCTTCACCCTCGAACACCTGCAACTGGCCGTCGCGTTGCATCAGCGCTTCGCCATCGACATCCGCGATCTGGCGTTCCAGCGCCGCGCGGCTGTGATCCATCAAAGCAGCCTGCGCAGACAAGGCCGCAGCATAGCGATCCTGCCAACTGGCCCGCCAGAACCGCAGCATCCACGGCGCGATGTTCAAAGCGTAAGAAGGAGGAATTGAAAGTGGACCCAGCGGGTCAAACAGCCATTTCGGAGCCTTGCGCATGATCCCGGGGGTGGCCAATGGCACGATGTCGGTAAAGGCAAAGGCTCCGGCGTTGCCCTTCGAGGCACCGGCTCCTACGCCTTCGCGATCCAGCACCAGCACGCGCCGGCCGCGTTTTTGCAATTCAAGTGCGGTGCTGATGCCGATGATACCGGCACCGATCACAACGATATCCGTCGGGTTGTCTTGCAGCATGGCCAGATCTTCTCAAACTGTGGCTTGGTTCCGGGGGCTGGATTGCGCCAGTCCCCGATAGTTTTGTCAAAGAAGGATCCCACCGCGGAACGGATCGTTTTGCGCGAAAAACAATGTGCCCTCGGCCGTGATATGCGCCTGCCCGGTCAGGGTCGGAATGATGCCGCCATTGGGACCAGGCTGAAAGCTCAGCCGGTAAGAGCTGCCGATCACGCTTTCCTGCACGATCTCTTGCCCCGGAACCAGAACCCCATCCGCCGCCAGACAGGCCAGACGCGCAGAACTGCCGGTCCCGCACGGGGATCGGTCATATTGATCGTCCGGGCACAGGACGAAATTCCTGCTGTGAACGTCTTTGTCCGGGGATTTGTCCTGCAAGATCACGTGGTCCACCGGTTCCCCGTTTTCGCCACGCACGTTCTGGTCGATGCAGGCTTTGCGAATTGCAATGGTCAGATTGGTGAGGGCACGGATGTTGCCGGGCGTCACGTCCATCGGGCTGGGATCGACAATGAAGAACCAGTTGCCACCATAGGCCAGATCGCCGGTCACTTTTCCATGGCCTTCGACGTCAACCGACACCGAAGCCTTGACCCGGCGGCTTTCGATATTGGTGACGCGCACCGTATTGGCGTCCAACAGGTCAACCGAGATGACGCCGGCCGGCGTTTCGACCCTGTGCGTCCCCGGACCGATCTGGCCCAGATGGGCCAGAGTGACCCCAAGGCCGATGGTGCCATGACCGCACATGCCCAGAACGGCGTCGGCATCGAAATAGATCACGCCGGTTTCGCAGCCAGACGTTTCCGGGGCCACCAGAAGCGCCCCGACCATGCCGGGTTGACCGCGTGGTTCAAGAAGGACCGATTTGTAGAAATCCTTGTGCTTGGTGGCCAGGCGTTGCGCGCGCTCGGCCAGCGGGCCCGACCCCAGATCGGGGCCGCCGTTCAGGATGACCCGCGTGGGCATGCCTCCGGTGTGGCTGTCGATCACATGCATTCAGCGATGACCCCGCCCTGGCTGGACCAGTCGGCGAACCAGGTGCGGAACAGTTTGTATTGCTGTTCGCAATAGTTGCGCTGGGCATCCGTCAGCTCGTCGGTTTCGTTGAAGTGCAAGCGGTATTCCTCTTCACCGTTCAGGACCAGCAGGTGCTTGTAGTACAGCACCAGATCGGTGCCTTCGTCAAAGCTGGCCAGCACGCCAAAGGCTTCTTCAAGCTCGCGCGCGCGCAGGCGCGCTTCGGCGTGGCCCGCCGCCGCTTTCTGGCACAGGGCGGCCAGCAGCAGTGCCTCTTTGGGCAAGGCAGTACCAATACCGGTAATCGATCCGGTAGCGCCGCAATTGACGAATCCATGGTAAACTTCGGTATCCACACCAACCAT
This sequence comes from Ruegeria sp. HKCCD6604, assembly GCF_013110635.1. Taxonomy (NCBI): domain Bacteria; kingdom Pseudomonadati; phylum Pseudomonadota; class Alphaproteobacteria; order Rhodobacterales; family Roseobacteraceae; genus Ruegeria; species Ruegeria sp. HKCCD6604. Next base: position 151,062 of record NZ_WVQW01000003.1, read on the forward strand.
CAGTGTCACCTGATCATCTTTCGAGGTGATGTGTTCCGCGGCGTAGCGCAGGTCGCTTTTGCCGCCGAATTCCTTGAACCCAACCAGGTTCGGATGATCTGCACGCAATTCCAGGAACAAATCGGCGCGGGTGGCGAAGCCGTAAACGGGGCTGTTGTAAATGATGGCCGGAATATCCGGCGCGGCTGACAGAATTGCCTTGAAGTGGTTGCGCTGTGCCGGGATGGACGATCCGCGCGACAGCACACGTGGGATGACCATAAGCCCTGCCGCGCCGACCTTTTGCGCATGTGCAGCCAGCGCCACGGCAGATTTGGAATTTATCGCACCGGTGCCGACAACGACGGGCAGGCCTGCCTCGATCAAGCGTTCGACGCCTTGCATGCGTTCGGCATCCGACAGCAACGGCCAGTCGCCCATCGAACCGCAATACACCACGGCAGACATGCCTGCCTGGATCATTTCCTTGCCCTTTTTCACCAGCGCATCGAAATCCGGTGTCCGGTCGGTTTTGCAGGGGGTCATCAGGGCTGGCATGGTGCCGGTGAAGATATTCTTGGACATGAAGGTGATCTTCCTCGTTGTTTCAGGGGGCCGGTGCACTCAGCGCACGTTGGCCAGGAATTTACGGGTGTTTTCGGATTGCGCATCACCGAATATCTGCCCGGGCGGGCCGATCTCTTCCATCACGCCCTGATGGAAATAAGCAACCCGGTCCGACACATCGCGTGCGAAACCCATCTCGTGCGTGACACAGATCATGGTCATCCCTTCTTCGGCCAAAAGGCGCATCGTGTCGAGAACCTCGCCCACCAGTTCGGGGTCCAGCGCTGACGTCGCCTCATCAAACAGCATGTATTCCGGTTCCATCGCCAGCGCGCGGGCGATGGCCAGACGCTGTTGCTGGCCACCCGAAAGGGCCGAGGGGTAGACGCCCAGCTTTTCGCCCAGGCCAACATGGGTCAGTTGGCGGGCGGCGATATCGCGGGCTTCTGATTTTGACAGTCCCTTGACGATCTTGGGGGCGAGCGCGACGTTTTCCAGCGCCGTCAGATGGGGAAAGCTGTTCCATTGCTGAAATACCATCCCCAGCTTCGTGCGCAGCTTGTTGATGTCGGTGCCTTTGGCATGAACATCGATGCCATCGACCCTGACCGAGCCTTGCTGGATCGGCTCCAGCCCGTTGATGCAATACAGCAGGGTCGATTTGCCGGATCCCGATGCGCCGATCACCGACAGGACCTCTCCTTTCTGCACATCCAGATCGATGCCTTTCAGCACATGCAGCGCGCCGAAATACTTGTGCAGGTCGCGAATTTCGATCATTGGGCCCACCTTTTTTCAAGAGACGCGGAATAGCGCGAAATCGGATAGCTGAGCGCGAAATAGAACGCGCCCGCGATTGTCAGGATCAGGAAAGGTTCCTGCGTGCGGGTGATCAGGATCTGGCTGGCCTTGAGCAGTTCGACATAGCCCAGCACCGAAACCAACGCGCTGTCCTTCATCACTCCCAGTGCGACACCGACCCAGGCGGGGAACACCGCGCGTCCGCCGATTGGGAAGACGACATAGCGCAGGTCCTGCCAATAGGTCATGCCCAGGCTGCGTGCCGCACGGCGCATCGGCGTTCCGACGGCCTCGATCCCGCCGCGCGCGACATTCGCAACCAAAGCGGCCGTGTAGATCGACAGGATCACCACGCCCGAGGCGAACGGGTCCAGATTGAGCCCGACAATGGGCGCAAAGTTGTAGAACAGCACCAGTTGGATGATCAGCGGGACGGAACGGAAAACATCCAGAAACGGGGCCACTGTGAGGGCTGCGGCCAGCTTGCCCTCGTACAGGATCCACCCGCATACCACGCCAAGAAGCGTTCCGATGGATATCGACAGAACCGAAATCCAGAGTGTCCGCAGGGCCGCTTCGCCCAGAAACCACAGATCATTGATGGTGAAGCCGCTGAAAAAGCTGACAGTGGGTTCCATCCGAGCGTCCTTCAGTAGCGAAAGAGCCGGGTCGCCAGCAGGCGTGAGGCTCCGAGAATGATTTTGACGATCACGTAGTAGATGATCGCGGTGACGGCGAAATATTCAAAGATGCGGAAGGTGCGCGAGGCAAAGAACTGCGTCTCGCCTGACAGCTCGCGGAAACCGACCAGCATGCCCAGCGAGGACATGAGCACGGCCCAGACCATCTGATTGGTGATCGGGTGATAGACGATGCGAAACACCTGCGGGATCACCACGCGTGTGTAAGCCTGCCACGCGGTCATGCCCAGAGAACGAGAGGCCCGCAACTGCGTCTCGGGGACGGTCTGAAAACCTCCGCGAAAGTTTTCGGCCAGATAGCCGGCGCAATTGAAGGTCAAACCCGCCAGCACGATGAAGTAAGGCGACAGGTGCAGGCCGAATGCGCCAAGCCCGAAGCCGAAAAAGAACAGCTGAAACAGGGCGGGCGTGTTTCGGGCCAGTTCAACCCAGGCCGAGGCGAACCAGTACAGCGGCCCCTTCAGGTGCAGCCGCGTCAGCGCAAGACACAGGCCGATGAGGATGCCCAGGATCATCGCCAGAACCGCGACTTGCAAGGTCAGCAGCGATGCCTCAAGCAAGTCCGGCAGGCTTTTCATGACCGGCCGCCAGTGGAAGTTGTAATCGAACACAGGTTTTTTCCGAATTGACCGGCTCTTTCGCCCGGCCGAAACCCGACGAAAGAGCACTTGGGGGGTGAAATCAGTACATCACGCCGGGGATGCGCAGCTCGGGGGCTTCGCCTCCGACATATTTGCCCCACAGTTCCTGGTACCGGCCCGAGCGCACCTGATGCGTGACAAACAGGTTCAGGAAGTTCAGCCAGGTGACGTCCTGTCTTTTGCCCACGACCGAGGTGTAGTCGGTGGTCCAGGGCATACGCGGACCGGCCAGCACGGTTTCATACTGCTGGGTGATCGGCAGAACGGCGGTGTTGGTGGTGATGCCGATATCGGCCTTGCCCTGCGCGACCGCCAGAAACACCTCGTTTTCCGACTGATAGCCCTGATAGTTGCCTTCCTCACCCCATTCGGCGGCAATCTTCAGCCATTCCTGTTCCGGCACGGTGCCAATCGCGGCGGCGACGCGTTTGCCGCGGATGTCTTCGAAGGTTTCGATCCCGCTGTCCGCGTTCACGACGCCCTGCGCATAGTAGATTGCATAGGGAATGCTGAAGCCCACGGTCCGCGCCCGTTCAAGGCTGTCCGAGGTTGCGCCGAACACGACATCGGCGCGCCCGGTCACGATGACCGGCAGGCGTTCGGCCCAGGTCACAGGCAGGATTTCCGCCTCAACTTCAAGCGCCGCGGCCAGATCATTGCAGTATTCCACGTCAAATCCCGCCGGTTCGTTGTTGGCGTCGCGATACCCGATCGGCGGAAAGTCCAGAACAACGCCGCAGCGAAGAGTGCCGCGATCCACGACATCGTCGAGCGTGTCCGCCATCGCAGGACCTGTTGTGAAAGTGGTGAAGGCCGCCAAAGCGACGAGTTTCTTGAGCATGTGATCCTCCCTGAATCAAAGATGCGATCACGAATAAAGGATATTGGATCCAACATCCATAAAAATTTTCTACCAGCAACCGACACGGGTCCGTACCCGGCTACAGGATGGATCAATTGTTCAAGAAACGCCCTTCGCTGATTGATCGTCTTGGGGGTGGGGGCAGGCCGATCATCAAAACGTAGGGGAAACGCTTTTTGCGCAACATCCCAAGAAGAACCGGTCATTCTGACCCGGTCCGCGTGGTGCAGCCTGCACCGGGCCGGGATGGACGAAGACAACACCAACACGCTCTGGAACCGTCCGTCTGAAGACTGGGTGCCCGAGGTTTACGGAACCGACCCGCACAGATCCGGCCAGGTGCCACAATTCGCTGTCAGACAACGCGCAGGGTTGTTTTGCCCTTTCCCACTCCTTCCAATGGCTTTCAGTCTGTTCTGATGACGCCGGTTTCCACCCACGTGTCAAATCGTGACAGAACAGCCTGACAGAAAGCCGCGTCGTTGATGTGAACATCCAGCTCGGTCATCGGCACCCGGCCGGGCATGACCTTGCGCGCCTCGTCCACCATTTCTGCCAGAGCCTCTGGATCATGCACCTCTTCGCCTTCCCTGTCCCAGGCCTCGACACCCTGAACGGGCAAAAAGAAATGCACCGGCCCGGTTGCGGCTTCCAGCCGGTTGGCGAGTTCCCGAATCCAGGCGCGCCGTTCGGCGCCGTTGAAGACCGAGCTTTTGATCAGGCGGTTGTGTTCGTGGAACGGGCGATCGGCATATTGTTCGGGGATGTCCTGCCAACCCGCAAAATCCAATAGATCCAGCGCACCGGGTGCCACCATCTGGGGCGTTCCTACGCGCCCGGCATTGGTGACCCGGTCATCGCCGCTGGACACGACAGAGCCCGCCATCAGGTTGCCAAATTCCTGCATGCAGAAGTCCATCACGCAGGCAAACGCGCCTTCGCCCGCCAGTTTTTCATAGGCCATGCCGCCCATGCCGGTAGAGTGGAACACGGCCACTTCAAAGCCGCGGTCTTCCAGTGCCGGTTTCAGAATTTTCATGTAACGCAGGCAGGACGAACCAAGGCTGGTCATCCCGATCAGAGGTTTGCTGCGATCGGGTGCGGTCGCTGCCCTGGCTGCGCCCACGACGGCCCCGGCAGCTTGGCTGAGCGACGACTTGCAGATCGAATTCATGCCATACAGGCCGCCGGCCCACAGGATCATCTGAACATCCGGCGCCAACCGGTGCGGAGGGATCAGAGGCGAGAAGCTGACCGTTGACACGATATATTTGGGAACGCCCATCGGCAAAGCCTGCGCACAATCCAGCGCAAGGTCTGTGCCCATGGTCCCGCCCGTGGCCAGCATCCCGTCAAATCGACCTTCTGAATAGGCCTGTGCAACAACTTTTGCGGCCCCTGCGGACATCACGCGAAAGGCTTTGTTCTCGTCTCCTTGCGCGATGACCTGTTCTATTGTCATGCCGCCGGCAGCGGCAACGTCGTGTTTCGAGATATCCGTCGATTCGGACGGATCACCCAGAACCGATACATCCATGGTCAGCACGTCAGCGCCCTGCGCTCTGACCGCCTTTTCGATAAACCGCATTTCGGGCTCTTTGGTATCATACGTACCAATCAGCAGGATTGTCTTTTGGGCCATTGGTGCCTCCTGTCTAGGTGTGCTGTTGAAGGTATTGGGACATCAACGCCCGGGCGGTTTCAATGAACCGCTCATTGCGTATGCCCGATCCATCTTCGTTCAGTCGGGATGCAACCCATCCCACGTAGGTTACGGCGCGCAGTGCCATGAACAGGTCGAGTTGGCGGGTGCAGATCGGTCGTTCAGATCGATACCCCGCCAGCAAAGCACCGCGCAGCTGGTTGAAATCAGGTTCGTGCAGGTTCTTGAGAAGCGTCGTTGCGATATCAAACAGGCGAAAACCGAACCCGGCATCGTCGAAATCAATCAGCCACAGTTTGTCCCCGTCAACCATGACGTTTTCGCGGACAAGATCGGCGTGGATCAGGCCGTAATCCAACTGATTTTCCGCGCGCCGAAGGTCACGATCTGCGATATCCCGGAACGCGAGGAACAGGGCCCGGTCCGTTTTTCCAAGCGTTGGGTTTTCCCAGAAACGACCCCAGACAGGGGCGTCTCCAAGCAGCCCGCTGCGATCCCATGACCAACGCAAGAAGTCCTGAGGAGGTGTCCATTGGTCGCTGATGTGGTGCAGCCGTGCCATTTCCCGGCCGATTGAGCAAAAGACGCCTGTCCTGTCCTGATGCGTCAAAGCCTGTCCTGTCGCACCCAAAGGGCGGCCCGGCAACCAGTCGAGTATGTCGACCTGAATACCGTCCACCAGATGCAGATAGCGCCCATCTGCGGCCGGAACGGGCGTTGGAACCCGGACCCCGTTTTTGCCGAGAACAGCCATCCACTGTAGCTCTGACCGGAGTTCGGCATCCGTTCGCAAGCCCTTGCGATGCAGTCTCAGGGCATAGGCGGTCTGACCTGCCTGAACGCGATAGACGCGGTTTTCCCGAGCCGCCACAAGAGACGCCTGGCCATCAGCCAGCCCCCAAAGGGACAGCGCATGTTCCACGATCTGCTTCATGCTACCCGTGGCGTTTCCGCCAACACGTCGTCCAGCGTGTCGAAAAGAAGATCCGCGTTTTCGACAGAGAATGGCATGGGCGGGCGAATTTTCAGAGTATTCTTGTGACGCCCAAGCTTGGAGTGAATGATCCCGCGCTGGCGCATGGCGTTGATGATACGGTCAGTGAATTCACCGGCGGGTTCCTTGCTGTCGCGATCAAGGACCATTTCAGCCCCGAATATCAGCCCCGAGCCGCGTATGTCTCCGATGACGTCATATTTTTCTTTCAAAAGGTTCAGCCGTTTTCGCGCATGGTCGCCAACGGATCTGGCGTGTGCGACCAGGCTCTGGTCTTCGATCTCTTCCAAAACCGCCATCGCGGCAGCACAGGAAACAGGATTTCCGCCAAACGTGTTGAAGTACCGATATCCCTTGCGGAATGCCGAAATGATCTCGGAACCTGTGACCACGCCGCCTACTGGATGGCCGTTGGCCATGGGTTTGCCCAAGGTCATGACATCCGGCACAACGCCCAACTTCTGATGCGCCCACATGTGGGTGCCGGTTCGGCCAAAGCCTGATTGCACCTCGTCGCAGATCAACAGGCCCCCGGCCTGGCGTACGACCTTGGCCGTGGGTGCCAGCCAACCGTCCGGGTTGTCGGGAAACCCCTCGTTCAGAAAATAAGGGCAGAGGATCAATGCGGCAAAACCGGTGCCGGCCTTTTCGTGTTCCGCAATCTGTTCCGCCACCGCATCGGCGAATTTTGACCCGTCCGGGTCGGGATGGCGATAGCTGTCGGGTGCGCTGACAAAGCGGAAATACCGGCCCAGACCGAAGCCGACCGTCGGGATGTTCGATTTGCTCAACTGGCTGACCAGCGCGGTATTGCCGTGATAGGTGGCGTCAGTGGCAATGATCCCTCGTTTTCCGGTCATCGCCTCGGCCATTCGCAGAGCAATGTCATTTGCCTCGGAGCCGGTACAGGTGAGGATGGCCGTATCCAGGGAGTCGTCCATCGTTCCGGTCAGTTTTTCCACATAGTCCAGAATCCCGTCATGCAGATACCGGGTGTGCGTGTTGAGCGTGCGCGCCTGACGACAGATCGCCTCGACCACGCGCGGGTTGCAATGCCCCACATGAGGCACGTTGTTGTAGCAATCCAGATACTTGCGCCCGTCCGCATCCCACAGCCAGACGCCTTCACCTTTCACGAAATGAACGGGTTCGTCATAGAAGGTCGATACATTGGGCCCCAGCAACCGGGCCCTGCGTTCAATGAGTTCCACGGATTTCGCTGAAAGGGTCATGCGGGCGGCCTTTTCTCAGAGTTTTATCCAGGCGGTTTTCAGATCGAAGTATTTCTCGATCGCGTGCAGCGATTTGTCGTGCCCGTTGCCGGATTGGCGAACGCCGCCCAGCGGAACGGTCAGGTCGGCACCGCCATATGTATTGACATGCACAACGCCGGCGCGAATGCCTGCCACCATGCGATGCGCGCGGCTGAGGTTCGAGGTCCAGACACCACCGGCCAACCCATAAACGGTGGCATTGGCAAGGCGCAGCGCTTCGTCTTCGTCGGCAAAGGGCGTGACGGCCAGAACAGGGCCAAAGACCTCATTCTGGAACAGGGTGTCGGTCTCTTTCACGTTGGCCATCACGGTCGGCGCCATGTAATAGCCTCCGGTCTCCGTCAGGATGCGGTTTCCGCCGGTCCGGCGTTCGGCGCCTTCGGCCTCGGCCTTCGTGACGAAATCCAGATTGGCCTGAAGCTCTGGCAGGCTGTGGACCGCACCGATCTGGCTGTTGAGATCCAGCGGGTCGCCGACGCGAAAGCCTTCGGCGTGGCGGCTGATCTCGGTGACGAAGTCCTCGTAGATCTCTTGCTGGACCAACAGGCGCGATCCGGCGACGCAGACCTGACCAGAGTTGCGGAAGATGCCCGCCGCGGAAACCTTGGCCGCTTCGGCCAGATCAGGGGCGTCGGCAAAAACGATGTTCGGGGATTTGCCGCCCAGTTCAAGGTAGCAGCGTTTCAGGTTCGACCGCGCCGAATACTCCAGCAGCCGCCGCCCGGTTGTGCCCGACCCGGTAAACACCATGATGTCGACATCCATCGACAAGGCCAGCGCCTCACCCACGACTAAGCCACTCCCGGTCACGACGTTGAACACCCCATCGGGCACTCCGGCTTCTGCGGCAAGCTCGGCAATCTTGAGCAGGCTGAGTGAGGCGCTTTCGGCAGGTTTCAGCACGACGGAATTGCCTGCGGCCAGTGCCGGTGCAATTTTCCAGCTGCCGATCATCAGTGGAAAGTTCCAGGGCACGATGGCCCCGACAACCCCGACCGGAGCGTGATGCACAAGACCCAGAACGTCACCGCTTGTCGGGGCGATCTGCCCGTAGATCTTGTCGATCGCCTCGGCATAATACCGGAAAGTGGCCGCCGCCGAGAGCGCCTCGGCCTTGTAGGCCATGGTGATCTCGGTTCCGTTGTCGCGTACGCCCAGCACGGCCAGTTCAAGCGCGCGGGCTTCGATCAGGTCGGCCAGCTTCAGCAGCACTTTCTTGCGGCCGGCAGGGGCCATGCGCGACCATCGCCCGTCCACGAAAGAATCGCGCGCCGCGCGCACGGCCATGTCGACATCGGCCGGTGTGCCTTCGGCGATCAGCGCCAGAGGTTGGCCGTTGATCGGAGACAGAACCTGATGCCGGGCCCCGGTTTCGCCATCCTGACTGTGGCCGTTTATGAAATGCCCGCGCGGAGCAATGTCCTGCGCACGCAGCGCATCAATCGAGGATTGGTCCATGGGGGTTATCCTTGCTGAGTTGAGTCTTCGTCGAGAACCGGCTGCGGTCTGATTCGTTCCTTGTGTTCCTTGATCAGCGAGCGAACGTGCAGCAGAAGGATCCCGAGGATCATGATGAAAAGCATTGCGGCAATCGGTCGGTCGATGAAATCAAGTGGCGACTTCACCCGCGCCATGGCGCTGCGCAGTTTGACTTCCATGATCCCGCCCAGAACCATGCCCAGAATGATCGGAACAATGGGCAGGTTCAGGCGCTTCAGGATCAGCCCGAACACGCCGAACCCGGCGGCAATGGCGCAGTCCGTGACTGAGTTGCGCAGGCTGAATACACCGACAAAGGACAGCGTCAGGATCATGATCCCCAGAAAGCGCGTCGGGATCTGAATGATCTTCAGCAGCAGGTTGGTCGAGAACAAAAGAAAGACCAGAACGATCACGTTGAGCAGGATCAGCGACATGTACAGCGCCATGACAAAATCCATCTGATCGGCGAATAGCTGCGGTCCGGGGATCACGTTGTGAACATAGAAGACGGACAGCATCATCGCGGTCAGCGCCTCGCCTGGAATACCCAGCGCCAGCAGTGGAATCATCGCAGCCCCGGGAACGGCATTGTTGGCCGCTTCGGACGCCACCAGGCCTTCGGGTGACCCATCGCCGAATTTGTCTGGGTCCTCAGAGGTTTTCTGTGCGTATGTGTATGACAGGAACTGTGATGTGAATTCGCCAGTGCCCGGTATCATGCCCATGAGCACGCCCAGCGAGGACGAAACCGTCGCGATGCGTTTCAGGCCCAGCAGCTCTTTGAGGCCCGCGAAGATGCTGCCGCGCACATGGGCTTCGCCCGGCGCGTGTTCTTTGTCGACCAGCAACAGCAGCGCCTGACTAATTGCGAACAGGCCAAGAACCACCACGATCAGATCGACACCTGACGAAAGCCAGGTTTGGTCAAAGGTGAAACGTTTGGTGTATTTGACGGGTTCCAGACCGACGGTGCTGAGAAAGATGCCGAAGAACGCCAGCATCGCGGCCGAGAAGGTTTGTCCGCGATGGGCCAGGATCACCAGAAGGATGCCCATGAGTGCGGCCAGAAAAATCTCGCGGCTGCCGAAATGCGGGGCAACCCAGGCCAATACGGGTGATAGGATGATCAGACAGAGGATCGAGAAGATGCCGCCGAAAAACGACGCCGAATAGGCCAGCGACAGGGCCCGGTGGCCCTCGCCGCGCTTGGTCATGGGATAGCCGTCATAGGTGGTCAGTGCATTGACGGCGGTACCGGGCGTGTTGATCAGGATGGCGGGGATTGCGCCGCCATACATGGACGACCCGTAGATGCCCAACAGAAGGGTCAGGCCGACGATGGGCTCGAACGCGAAGGTGGCGGGCAGCAGGATGGCAATTGCGACAGCAGCGCCGACGCCGGGCAATGCGCCGATGATGACCCCGCCCACCGATCCGATGACCAATGCCACGACGACCTGCCACTGCGCCAGAATTGCAAAGCCGGAAATCAGATTGTCCATCTTGGCCTCACAGGTAGGTCAGCGCAAAGGCGCGCAGCCCGTCGGGCAGGTATTCGTATATCCGACCGGCAGGAATGTTCACCTGAAGCAACGCGCGGAAAACGACTGCAACGACAGCGCCGAAGGCAAGTGCAACGCAAAAAGCCCCGGGCAATCGAAACCCCAATCGTATCGTCAGCAGGGCTGCAAAAAGCATGGTCGATGGCAGGTATCCAAGCCACGGAACCGCCACGACATAGATCAGAAAATAGGCAACGTATTCGAGGGACATCAACCAGAACGTCACCTCTCGCAACCGTCCGGGAATGCGTGGGGACAGGAAGGAGCCCAGCAAGTGGAGGCCGCTGAACAAAACCATGCCCCAGATCGCGATCTTGGGCCAAAGGGCGGGTTGCGCAAACCACTTGGTTCGTTTGACAGCCTGAGTCTCAGCGCCGATCTGACTGAGAAGGAACAGGGAGAAGCCGAAGAAAAGGAAGGCAAAGACAATATCGCCAGGACGTCGATACCGTCGGAACATGTCTTGCAGCGTCTTTGCTATCATTTTGGCCTCCTGTTTGAATCAAACAGACCCGGCGTTGTTCGATCTGGCCGGGCCTGTTTCGGATTATTCGCCCAGAATCTCTTCGATCTTGGCGAAAGAGGCTTTGTCCTGCTCGATCTGAGCATTCGAAGCGTCCGGGTCCTGCCAGTAGATCAGGGCGCCCGTTTCCTCAGCCAGCTTTTTGGCCTTGTCCGAGGACAACGCTTTCTGCGCGGCAGCCGTGATTTTTTCACGCGCGTCGGCAGGCGTGTCCTTGTGCACGAACAGCCCGTTCCAAAGGGCCAAAGGCAGATCCGCATTGAGCTCCACGATCGTCGGCGTGTCCGGAACCAGTGAAATCCGCTCGCCGCCGATGCTGGCAAGGACATTCACCTGATCAAGGCAGGGAAGGATAAGCTGTAGCGTCGTATTGATGACATCCACGTCGCCTGAGGCCAGCGTGTTGCAATCCAGGGCGTCGAATGCCGCTTCGCTGGCAAAGTCGAACCCGCTGCTGACCGCAGCTGCAAATGTGACCTGAGTGGGGGGCAGAACCGATCCGAAATGGCCAAGCGCCACGTCATTTTCCTTGCCGTAGTCGGCCAGTTCTTCCCAATTTGAAAACGGCGCGTCTTTGCTGGCTGCGATGACGAAGGGATAGGTCAGGAAGATGCCGATTGGATCAAAAGGATTCGGGTTGAGTTCGGGAATTCCGATTTCGGGGCCGATGACAGGTACGCCGATGACGAATGAGCCGATGGTGTAACCATCCGCCGGGGCGGTTGCCACCTCGACCGCGCCGGGGAATGGGCCACCGCCGCCGCCGGGTTTGTTCACGACAGCGGCAGGCACACCGTACATGGCCTGGAATTCGTCGGCGATCATCCGGGTAAGGACATCTTCCAGATCACCCGGAGGCCAGGGGACGACAAAACTTACCGGCTTTTCAGGGTACTCTGCCAGTGCGGCAGTGGCCGAAGCCGCAAAAGCGGCGGCTGTTAGAAATTTCTTCATTGACACCTCCCGTTAGTGGCTCAATATTTGAACCGCGTTAACAATAATAATGTTGCTTTGTTAAGTTAGTTCTGTCAAGTATTACCTGAGCAAGAGGACCACACGCACATGGGTACAGCCCTTAACGCCCTAAAAATGCTGGACTACTTTTCCAATGCCCGCCCTGAGATCGGGCTGAGTCACCTGGCGCGGTTGTCCGGGCTAAACAAAGCAACGGCGTTGCGGCACCTGCGCGCGCTCGAGGAGTTCGGGTTGATCGAGCAGAATCCGATGACGAAATCCTATGCGATCGGGCCGGCGGCTTTGCGTTTGGCCGCGCTGCGAGAGATCGCCAGGCCCGGCATCGAGGGCGCGCGCCAAAAGATGCAGGCCGCTATGCAGGTGGTCGGTGAATCCCTGCATCTGTCTTTGCTTGAGAAAACGGGGTTGCAGACGGCGCTTGTGGTGGAAACAACGCAGCACAGTGTCCGCGTCAGTCTGGATCCCAGCGAGATGCTTCCGCTCAATGCGACGGCATCAGGTCTTTGCATGCTCAGTTTCGGGCCGGCTCACCTCTTGGAGCAGTTGGATCAGCACGTGCAGGCACGGTTTACACAAGCCACGCTTACTGATCCGAAGCTTATCAAGGAACGGGTCGCAAAGATCAGAGTTTCAGGCTGGGCCGACAGCCGAGGCAGTTACGAAGAAGGTGTTTTTGGATATGCCGCGCCGATCTTCGGCATCGATCAGGTCGCATTGGGTACCATCGCGATAGCTGTCCCGGAAACCCGGGCAACCAGCGACCGCCTTCCGGCAATACTGTCCACGCTGCATTCACTTTCGGCTGATCTGACTGCTGGTTTTGGCGGCCAGTTGCCCGACTCCTTTCCAACCGGATTCCACCCGTGACCCAGGGCGGATTCAACACTCGGAGACCCGCGACATGAAAGACTCCAACTTTCTGAAGGAAAACAACGCCCGGTACTTCTGGCACCCGATGGCGCACCCTGCCGACAGCCGGAAGAACCCACCGACCATTCTCAGCGGTGGTGAAGGGGTCAACATCACTGATGTCGATGGCCACACGGCGCTGGACGCCGTGGGGGGGTTGTGGAACGTCAATCTGGGCTATTCCTGTGAACCGGTGAAACAGGCCATAGCGGATCAGCTGAACGCGTTGCCCTATTACTCGACCTTTCGCGGCACCAGCAACGACAAGGCGATCGAGCTGTCCTATGAGCTGGCCCAGTTCTTCGAGGCCGACGGGCTGACCCGTTCATTCTTTACGTCGGGCGGGTCGGATTCGGTCGAAATTGCGCTGAAGCTTGCGCGTCAATATCACAAGGTCCGGGGTGAAGCAGGGCGCACCAAGTTCATCAGCCTGAAGCAGGGTTATCACGGCACCCATTTTGCCGCCGCTTCCGTCAACGGCAACCAGAAATTCCGCGCGGTGTATGAGCCGATGATGCCCGGCTGTTTTCACGTGCCTGCGCCGTGGACCTATCGCAACCCGTTTGACGAAACCGACCCCGAGCGTCTGGCGCAGCTTTGCGTCAAGGCGCTTGAGGCCGAGATCGCTTTTCAGGGTGCAAACACTGTTGCCGCCTTCATCATGGAGCCGGTGCTGGGCGCGGGAGGTGTGATTCCGCCACACAAGAGCTTCATGCCCATGGTGCGCGAGGTCTGTTCGAAACACGGCATCCTGCTGATCTCGGACGAGATCATCACCGCCTTTGGTCGTACCGGCAGCGAGAGCGGTGCGCGGCACTGGGGTGTTCAGCCCGACATCATGACGACGGCCAAGGCGATCACCAACGGGTATTTCCCTTTTGGCGCGGCCATGATTTCCGGTGCGGTCGCAGAGGTGTTTGAAAGTGACACCACGGGCCTGGCATCCGTGGATCAGGGGTACACCTATTCTGGCCATCCGGTCGGGGCGGCCGCGGCCTTGGCCGCCCTGTCCGAGATCAACCGGCTGAGGATCTGGGAAAATGCTGCTGCGCGCGGGGACGAGTTGTTTGCCGGCTTGCAAAAGCTGGCCGACAAGCATGACGCGATCGGGGACGTGCGGGGCGGCGAGGGGCTGATGTGTGCATTGGAACTGGTTTCGGACCGGGCGACCAAGGCGCCTGTCGCAAAACACCTGCCGCTTCAGGTTCAGAAAGCCGCATATGAAGATGGCGTGATGGTGCGTGTGTCTGGCAACAACATCATTCTGTCGCCGCCGCTGATCGTCACTTCGGAAGATGTGGCCAAAATTCTGTCGGCGCTGGATACCGGTCTTGCCACTTTGTAGGTGGTCAACCGACCCCGTCGGAACCTGGCGGGGTCAGACTTTGATGGCTTGCAGCTCCTCGAGCAGGTCCAGCAGCTGATCCAGCTTCTCCTTGCCCATCTGCGTTTCGATATTGCTGGAGATCGCAAGTGAAGTGGCTAGGTTTTCCCTTAGGATGGTGCGGCCTGCTTCGGTGATCTTGACCATGGTGCGGCGTTTGTCGTCGCTGTCCTGACGGCGGGTGATCTGGCCGTCGGCCTCCATCGTGCGCAAAATGCGGGTCACGCTGGGCAGCAGCAAGCACGCCTCGTGCGCGATGGTGCTTTGCTCCACTTCGCCCAACTCGTCCAGAACGCGCAGGATGCGCCATTTCTGCTCGGTCAGTTGGATGCCTTGCAGCATATCCCGGATCGGAGCCATGACGGTTTCACGGGCACGCAGCAACGCGATCGGAAGGGACCGGGCCGTACTTTTGGAATGGCTTTGAGTGTTCATGCGGCCTTCTAGAACGCCGTTCCGTGAATTGCAAAGATTAACAAAGCAATCTCTTGACAGGGGGTGCATTAAAAACTAAACATGTTAACTAATAAAGGAGAGACCATGCCTCACTTCCACGTCGAATATTCCGGCAATCTTGAAGACAGGATCGACATGGATGGCCTGTGCGAGTGCATTCGGTCAACGGCGGCTGGAATCGAGACCTTTCCCATGCCCGGTATTCGTGTGCGCGCGACACGGGTCGATCATTACGCCATAGCGGACGGCAACCCGGCGCACGGGTTCATTGATATCTCGATCCGCCTGCGGGCAGGCCGATCCGCGGATGTCAAAGAGGATGCGACACAGCGCATATTCGAGGCGGTCAAAACATATCTGGCGCCGGTTTTTTCACAGCATTCCATCGCGCTCTCGCTTGAGATGCGTGACATCGACCCCAAGCTGTCGCCCAAGGCCGGTACGATCCGCGACCACCTGTCGGCGACCACGCAGGAGATTTGACGCATGAGCGCATTGGACACAAACATCGAAAAGCTGAACGGCTTTCTGGACCGGTTCCGGGAAACGGGCATCCGCAACCGTATCGCGGGTGAAGACCGGGACGGATCCGCCGGAGTGTTTCAGTCGGTCTCGCCCGTCGATAAATCCGTGATCTGTGATGTTGCCCATGGCACGGCAGTTGACATCGACGCGGCGGCCCAGGCCGCCCACGCAGCCTTTGCCGAATGGCGAGACATGCCCGCCACCCAACGCCGTCGCATCTTGTTGAATGTGGCTGATGCCATAGAAGCGCGCGCCGAGGAAATAGCGCTGTGCGAGTGCTGGGACACGGGGCAGACCCTGCGTTTCATGTCAAAGGCAGCTTTGCGCGGGGCAGAGAACTTCCGGTACTTTGCGGATCAGGTGATAAAGGCGCGGGATGGGCAGCACCTGAAGTCTCCGACGCTGATGAATGTGACGACCCGTGTGCCGATTGGCCCGGTCGGCGTGATCACCCCATGGAACACGCCGTTCATGCTGTCGACCTGGAAGATCGCGCCGGCCCTGGCTGCGGGTTGCACGGTGGTTCACAAACCCGCCGAGGATTCCCCTCTGACGGCCCGCCTTCTGGTGGAAATCGCCGAACAGGCAGGGCTGCCCAAAGGTGTGCTGAACACGGTCAACGGGTTTGGCCCCGACGCTGGCAAGGCTTTGTGCGAGCATGCGCTGATCAAGGCCATTGCCTTTGTGGGCGAAAGCCGTACCGGCAGTCTGATCGTCAAGCAAGGCGCAGATACCCATAAGCGCAACCATCTGGAACTGGGTGGAAAAAACCCGGTTGTCGTGTTTGATAATGCGGATCTGGACCGCGCTTTGGATGCCGTGATCTTCATGATCTATTCGATCAATGGCGAGCGCTGCACCTCGTCTTCGCGGCTTTTGGTGCAGGACACGATTAAGGAAGACTTCGAAGCCAGATTGATTGAGCGCGTCAACAACATCAAGGTGGGCCACCCCTTGGACCCCGATACCGAGATCGGGCCGTTGGTGACCGAAGAACACTACACCAAGGTCACGAGCTATTTCGACATCGCCAAGGAAGATGGCGCAACTGTCGCCGCTGGCGGCGTCACGGTGGGGGATGCGGGCTATTTCGTCCGGCCGACCCTGTTCACCAATGCCACCAACCAGATGCGCATTGCGCGTGAAGAGATATTTGGCCCTGTCCTGACCTCGATCCCGTTCTCGACCGAGGATGAGGCGCTGGAGATCGCCAACGACACGCCATATGGCCTGACCGGCTATGTCTGGACCAATGATCTGACCCGCGCGCTTCGGTTTACAGACAGGCTGGAGGCTGGAATGATCTGGGTGAATTCCGAGAACGTGCGTCACCTGCCCACGCCGTTCGGTGGGGTCAAGGCGTCCGGCATCGGCCGGGATGGCGGCGACTGGAGCTTTGAATTCTATATGGAACAGAAACATATCGGCTTTGCCACCGGTCAGCACAAGATCATGCAGTTGGGTAAATAGATCACGTAGGCCGACCCCGGCTGGGGCAAGCCCATTACACGAGGAGGAATTGCCATGGGAAAGATAGTACAGGCCGCAAAGATCACGCATGTACCCAGCATCTGGATGTCCCACACGATGCCAAAGTACAAGGGCATCCGGCAATCCGCCATTGATGGATATGCACGCCTGCGTCAGGACGCGATCGACCGCGGGGTCGAGACGTTCATCGTGTTCGACACCCATTGGATCACCAATCAAGGGTTTCACCTGAACACGAAGGAACATCACAAGGGCCGGTTCATAAGTCACGAACTGCCGCATATGTTGGCGGATATGGAGTTCGACTATCGCGGCGATCATGAACTTGGGGAAACCATCCTTGACGTTCTGCGCGAACGGGGAGAGCGGGCGCTGGGCCATTCGCACCCCGACATGGGCATGGAATACGGCACCCTCCTGCCGATGCATTTCATCAATGATGGCGTGAATGCCCGGGTTTTGCCGGTGGCGGTCAATCAATTCTCGTCGATTGCGGAAAACCGGGCCTGGGGCGAGGCCATTGCCGAGGGTATCCGACGTTCGGACCGCAATGTATCCATTCTGGCGTCCGGCTCGCTCAGCCACGACTTTACGCCGAATGAACGCTCGGTCGACGGGCTGAATGCCGTGAATGGCGAGTTCAACCGCCAGATGGACATGCGCGTTCTGGAGCTGTGGCAGCAGGGCCGATTTGAAGAGTTTCTGGAAATGCTGCCGGACTATGCAAAAAAATGCACCGGTGAATGCGCCATGAATGACACCGCTTTGCTGTTTGGTGCGTTGGGGTGGGGAAGCTACAAGGGTGAGATCGACATTTACACCCCGTATTTCGGCAGCTCTGGCACCGGTCAGGCCAATGTCAGCTTTTCGGTGTGACGCACGCAACGGAACAAAAGGATTTGGCGGTGATCCCGTCACAAAGGAAAGTCAGTAGATGAACTGGGACACGTTTTCGTATTGGGGTCAGCACATCTCGAAATGGGCGGCGGATTATCACAAGACACTTGCTGAACGTCCCGTGCGGGCGCAGACCGCGCCGGGGGAAATCGCGGCACAGCTTGTTGCAACGCCACCCGAGACAGGCGAGCCGATGGACGCCATCATGGCCGATTTCGAACGGATCGTGATGCCGGGCATTACCCATTGGCAGCATCCGCGCTTTTTTGCGTATTTCCCGGCCAACGCTGCACCCCCGTCCATGTTGGCCGAGATGCTGGTGACGACCATCGCGGCCCAATGCATGTTGTGGCAGACCTCGCCTGCCGCGACCGAGGTCGAGGGCGTCATGGTCGACTGGCTGCGGCAGGCCCTTGGATTGCCCGAGGGTATGACCGGCGTCATACAGGACAGCGCCTCTTCGGCCACCTTGTCGGCGGTACTGACCATGCGGGAACGGGCCACCGGCTTTACCGGCAATCGGGAAGGCCTGAACGCCAAGGGGGCGTTGCGGATCTATTGTTCCGATCAGGTGCATTCGTCGATTGACCGGGCATGCTGGGTTGCCGGGATCGGTCAGGACAATCTGGTCAAGTTGCCCACGCAGGGGTCGAATTTCGGGATTGTTCCCTCGGCGCTTGAGGCCGCCATTCAGAATGACGTCGCCGCCGGACATATCCCGGCCGGGATCGTTGCAATTACCGGTGGCACAGGTGTGGGGGCCTGCGATGATCTGATGGCCGTGGCTGATATTGCCCAAAAATACGACCTCTACACCCATCTCGACGCCGCCTGGGCGGGTTCGGCCATGATCTGCCCCGAATTCCGCAGGGCTCTGTGGCAGGGCGCCGACCGCTATGACAGCATCGTCTTCAACCCGCACAAGTGGATGGGTGCGCAATTCGATTGTGCGATCCAGTTCCTGAGGGACGCCACGCCGCAGCTCGATACGCTGAAAATCGAACCGGAATACCTCAAGACGACCGGAGCCGAGGTGACGAATTACTCAGAGTGGACCATCCCACTGGGCCGCAGGTTCCGGGCGTTGAAAATCTGGTTCCTGTTGCGGTCATATGGGTTGGAGGGATTGCGCGAACGCATCCGCAACCATGTGGCATGGGCCGGCGAACTGGCGGAAAAGATTGGTGCGATCGAGGGGTTCGAGATCACAACCGGCCCGATCCTCAGCCTGTTTTCCTTCCGCTGCCCGGGGGACGATGCTCAGCAGCAGCGTCTGGTGGACGCGCTGAATGACGACGGCCGGATTTACCTGACGCAGGGCATGTTCGACGGCCGCAAGATTATCCGCTTTCAGGTCGGGCAGTTCGATACCACCCGCGACGACGTGTTGATGGCCGCGGACGTGATCCGGGACGTGTGGGAGGCCATGAAATGAAGCTTGCAACTTTCGTTTCGGGCGAAGAACGTTTCTTCGGGGCAATCACCGATGGTGGTGCAATTGCATTGAATCCGGAATTCCCCGAACACGCCAGCCTCTACGAGGTGATCGCGGCCGGTGCATTTGATCAACTGGCGGAAGCCGCCGAGGGCAAACCGGTCACCCATTCCGAGTTTACCTATGACATGGTGATGCCGGATGCCCGACGTATCCTTTGTGTCGGGGTGAACTTTCCCGACCGGAACGCGGAATACAAAGATGGCAGCGCGCAGCCCGAATACATGTCCCTGTTCCCGCGTTTCGCCAGTGGCTTTACCGGCCATGACCGGCCTCTGATCCGCCCGCCGGAAAACCACACGCTGGACTACGAAGGCGAAGTTGCCATCGTGATTGGCAAGGCGGGCCGCCGCATTCCACAGGAAGACGCGTATGATCACATCGCCGCGCTGACGTTGTGCAATGAGGGAACCATTCGCGACTGGGTTCGGCACGCCAAGTTCAATGTCACACAAGGCAAGAACTGGGACAAGTCCGGGGCGATCGGCCCGTGGCTGGTTCCGTTCACGGATGCGGCTCAGCTGGATGAGGCGCGTCTTCAAACCCGTGTGAATGGCGAGCTGCGGCAGGATGATACGCTGAACCGCATGATGTTCCCGATCCGGCGCGAGATCGAATATATCTCGACTTTCATGACGCTTCAGCCCGGCGATATCATTGTGACCGGTACACCGACCGGGGCGGGCGCGCGGTTCGATCCGCCGAAATTCCTGGCACCCGGTGATGTGGTCGAGGTCTCGGTCGACGGTATCGGTACTCTGCGAAACACGGTTGAGGACGAAAAAGTATGACGCCCGAAGACCATGCTCGCGCGGCCGCTGATCTGTTGCAGGCGGAACGAACGCATGAACAGATTGGCCTGCTCAGCCTGCGCCACCCCGAGATGGGCATGGATGACGCTTACGAGGTGCAGAACGCCATCTGTCGCCAGAAACTGTCCGAAGGGCGCAAGGTGATCGGGTGGAAGATCGGCCTGACTTCGAAAGCCATGCAATACGCGTTGAACATCGACATTCCTGACAGTGGAATTCTGTTTGACGACATGGTGTTTGCACAGGGTGCCACCGTTCCGGCCGGGCGCTTCATCCAGCCCCGGATCGAGGCCGAAATTGCCTTTGTCATGAAATCGGCCATGGGCGGGGGGAACGTGTCCCGCGCAGATATCATCGCGGCGACGGATTACGTCGCGCCGTCCATCGAAATTCTGGATACGCGGATTCAACGGGTGGATCCCGAAACCGGCAAGGCCCGTACGGTGTTTGACACGATCAGTGACAATGCCGCCAATGCCGGTATCGTTTTGAGCAACGATCGCCACAGGGTGGATGCCTTTGATCTGCGATGGGTTGGGGCGCTGACCTTCCGCAATGGCGAGATCGAGGAAACCGGTCTGGGCGCGGGGGTGCTGAACGATCCGGTCGAAAGCGTCGTTTGGCTGGCGCGACGCATGGCGCAATACGGTCAGAGCATCGCGCCGGGCCAGATTGTTCTGTCCGGCAGCTTCATCCGCCCGGTCGAATGCCCCCCGGGAACAGAAATCCACGCGGATTTCGGACCGTTTGGCTCAGTTGATATCAATTTCGCCTGAAAGGAGCGCCAATGCCTGCGCCAATCAATTCGTTCAAGGCCGCGCTGACGTCGGGAACCCCTTTGATCGGGTGCTGGATCGGCTTGGCCAATGCCTACACCGCCGAGATCGCCGCAACCGCGCAGTTTGACTGGCTGCTGGTCGACGGAGAGCATGCGCCAAACGATCTGCGCTCGATCCTCGAGCAGGTGAGGGTGATTGAAGGATCTGGCAGTACCCCTGTCGCACGCCTGCCGATTGGCGAGACCTGGATGATCAAGCAATATCTTGATGCCGGTGTGCAGAACATTCTGGTGCCGATGGTCGAAAGCGGCGATCAGGCGCGCGAACTGGTGCGGGCCGTGCAGTATCCACCCCGTGGCGTTCGGGGCGTAGGTTCCGCTTTGGCGCGGGCCTCGCGTTTTGCGGCTATCCCGGATTATCTGAAAACGGCGGACGAGCAGATCTGTCTTTTGGTGCAGGTCGAAAACAGGCTTGGGCTGGAGGCGCTGGACGACATCCTGGCGACCGACGTCGATGGGGTGTTCGTCGGCCCGTCGGATCTGGCCGCAGATATGGGCCATATCGGCGATGCCGGGCACCCGGACGTGATCGAGGCCGTTCTTGATGCGATCCGGCGCATCGTTGCGGCAGGCAAGCCGGCAGGGATATTGTCGCTGGACCCGGTCATGCAGCGAAAATGCCTGGATCTGGGGGCAACATTCGTGGCCACGGACATCGATGTGACTTTGTTCGCCAAGGCAATCCGGGCCGCTGCCGCTGATGGGCTCAGCCTGCTGCCCGATCAGGTGGCTTCGGGAATCGCGCAGACAGGCGCGGCGTCGAAATACCTGCAACAGCTTTGCAAACACTGGTCGCACAAGGCTCAGGTAACACTCGATGAAACACAAGGCAGCGTGAGCTTTCCGGACGGGAACCGCGTCACCCTTTCGGCGGGCGACACCAGCCTGACCGTAATCGCCGCCACCCGGGCGCGCGGTGATCTGGCCCGATGGCAACAGGTCATCGAGGCTCATCTGGCGCGTTTTGCGTTTCGGGAAGAGTTCCGTATTGATTGGTCAGGATGAGGAAAACACGTTGCGGCCCTGAACCTGCTATTGTGGCAACGGGTCAAAGGCAGGCACCCCTGTGTTGGATTTGGAACGGGTTTGCCCAAAAGGCCTGAGCTAGAGCTTCTGGATACCATGGACGGTCAGAGTGCTGACCAGATCGGCATAGTCTTCGCGGGCCTTGGGCCCTGCTCCGCTGTTCCACATGTAATACCAGTTCAGCATCCCAAAAACTGACATCGTGGTGCCGCGCAGCTTGTCCTTGTCATCGTTGAAGGCTGTCGGGGCCAGCTCTTTCAGGATGTCGCGCACAAAATTCACCAATTCCAGCTGATACCCGCGCAGAAGTTTCTGCTGTTCCTCGGTCAAGGCGCTCATGCCGCTGATCTGCACCCGGTGTTCGTCATCTGCGCCTTGGTAGGCAAACAGGATTTCGCGCACCGCTTTCCGCAGCTTATGTTCAGACGTAAGACCGTTCAGATCCACATTGCAGATACGGTCGCGAAGCTCGCGCAGGTAGGTTTCAAGGATGTCATACAAGATGGCATCCTTGCTGTCGTAATAGTGGTAGATGTTTGCCTTGGAAATCCCGCACTCTTTTGCCAACAGGGTCATCGAGGCGCGATCAAACCCTTGGTCGGCGAACACTTTGGCGGCCGTTTTCAGGATTTGCTTCCGCTTCTGGTCGTGATCTTTGGCGATTGTACGGGCCACGGCTTATTCCTTATCGCGATTGTCGACGACGCGCTTCGCCTTGCCCTGAGAGCGTTCGACGTCGCCGGGGTCACCTACAACAATTTCCGTTGAGACGCCAACGACGTCCTTGATCCGCTTGGTCAGCATCCGTGCCGCGGCCGTCTTGGATAGTTCGTCGGTGGAATCCGGGGACGATTCAACATAAACCCGCATGGCGTCCATGCGGCCGGATTTGTACAGCTCGATCTGATAATAAGGGGCAAGGCCCCCCGTCGCCATGACCTGTTCTTCGATCTGGCTGGGAAAGACGTTGACGCCGCGCAGGATCATCATGTCGTCGCTGCGACCGGTGATCTTGGCCATCCGGCGCATGGACCGTGCTGTCCCCGGCAACAGGCAGGTAAGATCGCGCGTGCGATAGCGGATCATCGGCAAACCTTCCTTGGTCAGGGTCGTGAACACCAACTCGCCAGTTTCGCCATCGGGCAGGACCTCTCCGGTCGCGGGATCAATGATTTCAGGCAGGAAGTGATCTTCCCAGATCACCGGGCCATCCTTGGTTTCCACGCATTCATTGGCCACCCCGGGCCCCATGATTTCGGACAGGCCATAGATGTCGACCGCATGCATATCAAACGCATCCTCGACTTCGGCGCGCATGGCGTCTGTCCAGGGCTCGGCACCGAACACGCCAACCTTCAGCGAGCTTTCACGCGGGTCGAGCCCCGCCTTGTGGAACTGTTCAAGGATATTGAGCATATAGGAAGGCGTAACCATGATCCCGTCGGGGCGGAAATCGTTGATCAGGTTGACTTGCTTTTCGGTTTGCCCGCCGGACATGGGGACGACGGTCGCGCCAAGCCGCTCGATCCCGTAATGTGCGCCAAGACCGCCGGTGAACAACCCGTAACCATAGGCATTGTGCACCATGTCCCCCTTGCGCAACCCCGATGCGCGCAGGGACCTTGCGCCCAGATCCGCCCAATTGTCGATGTCGTTTTTCGTGTAGCCCACCACCGTCGGCTTGCCCGTCGTACCGGACGAGGCGTGCAGGCGAATGATCTGGCTGCGTGGAACGGCGAACAGGCCGAACGGATAGTTGTCACGCAGATCATTCTTGTACGTGAACGGAAACTTCGCCAGATCCGAAAGCTGCTGAAGATCGTCAGGATGCACACCGGTTTCGTCAAACCGTTGCTTATACATCGGAACGTTCTCATAGGCGTGGCGAACGGACCATTTGAGGCGTTCAAGTTGCGTCGCGCGGATTTCGTCGATCGAGGCGATCTCGATCGGGTCCAGATCCGCTTTGTTTGGGGAAAGGTCTTCCATCGCGTCACTCCTCCAGTCGCGAAGCTATTCCTGAAAATTCTGCCCGCCGACCGCGCGGGACATTCCGCGAAATTCGGCGATCAGGGTGTTGTCTTGGTTGGTGACGCGCACGTCATAGATGCCACTGCGGCCGGTGACGGCAACCTCTGACGCGATTGCGGTCAGATGGTCCCCTTTTTTTCCGGGCGCGAGGTAGCTCATCATCGTATGCTGGCCGACGGTTGCCACGTTACGGCTGTTGCAGGCGAAGGCAAAGGCGCTGTCGGCCAGAGCATGAGTGACGCCCCCGTGGCAAATGCCGTGCCCGTTGCAGTGATGGTCCCCGACTGTCAGGGTCAGAACTGCACGGCCTTCGTCGACTTCGACCAGATCCATCCCGAACCATTTGCTGGCTTGGTCATTTGCCCACATCGCTTCAGCGGATTTCGTGGCACGTTCTTTGGGCGTCATCATCAGCGTCCCTGGAAATTCGGTGCCCGCTTTTCAAGAAAACTGGATACGCCTTCGGCGTAATCCGCGCTTTCCCCGCAGGTCTTCATTGCGTCTGCTTCGATCTCGAGCTGATCCGAGAGGGACGTGGTGGCAGCCGTTTGAATGCACTGTTTTGTCAGCCCGAGCCCGAGGGTGGGGCCGTTTGCCAATTGCGCGGCAAGTGCGCGCGCTTCGGTCATCAATTGATCATCGGCCACCGCCTTCCAGATCAGCCCCCAATCTTCGGCTTGCTTGGCCGGAAGGGGTTGGGCTGTCAGGGCCAGCCCCTTGGCGCGCGCCTCGCCCAACAGGCGCGGCAAGTGCCAACTGCCGCCCGTGTCGGGAATCAGGCCCACCTTGGAAAAGCTCTGAATGAATTTCGCACTTTCCGCGGCCAGAACCATATCACAGGCCAGCGCCAGATTTGCACCCGCCCCGGCGGCCACTCCGTTCACGGCGCAGATCACCGGGATATTCATCGACCGGATCAACCGGACAAGAGGGGCATAGAATCTGCGTACCGTTTTGCTTAGATCCGGCGGGCCATCCATTTTCGATGGGTCGCGATCGCCGAGGTCCTGACCGGCACAAAAGCCTCGTCCGGCACCGGTCAGCAATATCGCGCGGGCCCCGCCGTCGCGCGCGGCTTTCAGCGCATCCTGAAGCGCCAGGTGCATTTCTTCATTGAACGAGTTCAGCTTGTCCGGGCGGTTCAGGGTGATTTCGGCCCAGTTCCCGTTGTCTTGTACAAGAATCGTATCGCTCATGACTGTCTCATCTGGTCTCGTTTCAACTTAATCATTGCATTAACCGAACGGTTGGTCAATATATAAACCCGAACCGAATCTGAACCGATCAAAGGGATTGCAAATGTCGCAGTCGTCGCTGGTGAGCGTTGAATTTGAGGGCAACGTGGCGTGGGTCACCATTGACAACCCGCCAGTAAACGCGACGTCGACAGGTGTTCGGCAAGGGCTGTCTGACGCGGTTGATGCGGTCAAGGGCGCGCGTGTGGCGGTGCTGTGTTGCGCCGGAAAAACTTTTGTCGCAGGCGGCGACATGTCCGAATTCGATGCGCCGCCGGTCGAGCCGCACTTGCCCGACGTTGTTCAGAAAATCGAAGACAGCGAGGTTCCGTTCATTGCCTGCATGCATGGCAACGTGCTGGGTGGCGGGTTCGAAATCGCTATGGCCTGTGCATGGCGGATCGCGGCGCCGGGAACGGGATTTGGCCTGCCGGAAGTCAATGTGGGTTTGATCCCCGGGGCAGGGGGCACACAACGATTGCCGCGTCTGGTCGGGATGCAGGCTGCAATTGACGTGGCCTGTTCGGGCAAAATTCTCAAGGCAGAGACACTGGCCGAGCTTGGCGGCGTCGACCGCGTCGCCGAAGACCCCAAGGCTGCTGCTCTGGAATTGGTTGCCGACCTGCCCGAACGCCCAATACCTGTCAGCCAGCGTGCTGTGGCGGAATTTGCGCCGGATCTGTTGGAGGCGAGCCGCGAGGCTTTGAAAAAACGCGCCAAGGGTCAGAAATCGCCATTGGAAAACCTGACGGCGCTTGGTTGGTCGGTTGAGCCATTTGCCACCGCACAACCGAAAGAGCGCGCGCGCCATCTGGAGTTGCGCCAAAGCCCGGAAAGCCGCGCTTTGCGCTACGCGTTTTTTGCTGAACGGGCCGTGTCCAAACCTTCTTTGATCAAAGGTGTGGCCGCCCGTGACATAACACGGATCGCCGTTGTCGGAGGTGGGTTGATGGGGGCAGGGATCGCAACTGCGGCCCTGAACGGCGGGCTGTCCGTGACGTTGATCGAGCGAGACGCCGACGCCGCGGCCGCAGCGCGCAATCGGGTCGAGGGTCTGCTGCAAGGCGCGGTCAAGAGAGGCAAGATGTCCGAGGCGCAGCTTCGGGATCGCCTTGCTGCGTTTCGTGCGGTGAACAGTTATGCAGACGCTGCGGATGCCGAACTGGCGATCGAGGCCGTCTTTGAAGACCTGTCCGTCAAGCAGCAGGTATTTGACGAGCTGGCCAGACATATGAGCAGCGATGCGATTTTGGCAACGAACACATCCTACCTGGACCCGCGCGAGATTTTCGCGGGCGTCGGCAATCAGGCCCGATGCATCGGGCTGCATTTCTTCAGCCCGGCCCATGTCATGAAATTGCTCGAGGTCGTGGTAGCTCCGCAAACGTCTGCTGAAGTTGTCGCAACCGCGGTCGCGCTTGGTAAAAAGCTTCGCAAGGTTTCGGTGCTGTCGGGTATCTGCGATGGGTTCATTGGCAACCGCATGTTGGCCGCCTATCGGCGCGCGGCCGATTATCTGCTGGCAGATGGGGCGCTTCCCTATCAGGTGGACCGTGCAATGCGGGCGTTCGGGATGCCCATGGGGCCGTACGAGCTTCAGGATCTGACCGGTCTTCAAATCGCCTGGGCGAACCGCAAACGCAATGCCGCCAACCGCGACCCGAACGAACGTTATGTCACCATCGCGGACCAGCTTTGTCAGCACGAGCGTTTCGGCCAGCGTGTCGGCAAAGGGTGGTACCGTTACGAAGAGGGCAGTCGCGATCCGGTTCGGGATCCCGAAGTTGAGGCATTGATCGAAGCTTATTCCGACCAGCAGGGCATCACCCGCAGGGATTTTTCGGACGAGGAAATCTGTTCTCGGTTGCTGGCGGTCTTGGCCAACGAGGGCGCTTTGATCATTGAAGAGGGGATCGCGGAAAACGCCGAAGCTGTCGATATGGTTCAAATCCATGGATACGGCTTTCCCCGCTGGAGAGGAGGACCGATGAACTATTGCAACGAAATCGGCATCAGCCGGTGCGCCGCAAATATGCTAACCGTAGCGAAAGAAAGCCCCGGTTCGTGGCGCCTCGCGGGCCAATTGGAAAACAATTAACATGTTGATGGTTACAAAAGTGACCATTAACGCATTCTCGAGTCATGTTTCACAGGGAGGAGACAAAACCATGAAGTTCACCAAGTTGAGCACTCTTTTGGCCTCGGCCGCACTGGCCGTTTCGGGCACAGTGGCGCTGGCGGCGGATTATACGCTGACGATTTCCAGCTGGGCACCGCCGACCCACGGCATCAACGCGAAGATGTGGCCGAAATTCGTGGAAATGGTCGAAGAAGCCACCGACGGCAAAGTCACTGCTGAACTGAAGCTGGGAATTGCCCCGCCGCCGGCGCAGATGGATCTTATCATGGATGGCGCGGCGGATGCGTCGATCATCTTCCACGGATACCAGCCCGGTCGTTTCGTCACCACCAAGATGATTGAGCTGCCCGGATATGAGGGCTCGGCCGAAGCGGCCTCGGTCGCGTATTGGCGTACATACGACAAATATCTCAAGGCAGCGGACGAACATCGCGGTGTGAAAGTGATCGCCCTGCACACCCATGGCCCGGCACAGCTTCATTCCAGCAGCCCGGTGAACAAGCTCGACGAGGTATCGGGCCTCAAAGTCCGTATCCCGGGTGGTGTCGGCGGAGATGTAGGCACCGCGCTGGGCGCAACCGGAATCCAGGTTCCCGCGCCGAAAGTATACGAGACACTCGCGTCGAAAGCTGCTGATGGCGTGGTCATGCCATTTGAATCCCGCAAGGGTTTCAAACTGACGGAAGTGGCGCAAAACGTATATGAAGTTCCGGGTGGCCTGTATCGCGGGTCATTTGCGTTCATCATGAACGAAGACACTTTTGCGGATCTTCCCGCCGATGTGCAGGCCGCTTTGGAAGAAAAGGTCTTCGGCGAACCGCTGAGCCGCGAAATCGGTAAAATCTGGGATGAGATCGACGCGATCGGCCGTGAGGCGACCGAGCAGACCGAGGGCAACGCGATCAATGCAGCCTCTGCCGAAGATCTGGAAAAGTTCAATGCGATTGCTGCCGATGTGCGCGCCAAGGTCATCGAAGAGGTCAATGGCACGGGCGTCGATGCGCAAGCCGCTTATGACATGATCGTTAACGAAATGGCTGCCCAGTAACGCAGCCCGGCTGGCGGGGTTGAACCGCCAGCCATCTACACCCGTTGGGGGCCAATCATGCAATCTATCGTGACCTTCGCGCGTCGCGTCAGTATCATTCCGACGGTGCTGGCCTGTGTGGCGCTGTTCATCCTGATGGTGATGACCTTTTTTGACGTCATCCTGCGCTCAGTCTTCAATGCTCCGATCGAGGCGGCAACCGAACTGACGCGGATTCTGATGGCGATCCTTGTGTTCTCGGTTCTGCCGATGATTTCGGCCGGGAAAGGGCAAATCGCCGTTGATCTGACCGATGGAATTTTTTCCCGCCTGCGGCTGAGCAGGGCGCGCGATGCAATTGTCTATCTGGTGTCCGGCATCATGCTGATCTGGCCGATTCAGCGCGTTTGGGTTCTGGCTGAACGTGCAAGGGATTACGGGGATGTCACCGAATACCTGTCGATCCCTGTCTTCTATGTCGGCTGGTTCATCGCCGCCTTCACCGCAATAACGGCCGTTGCGATGGTCATCACCGGTCTTTTGCACATTTTTGCCCCCCAAACCTTGTCGGAGCACGCCTGATGACTGCCGCACTGATCGGTTTCGCCCTTGTCTTGGTTCTTGTGTTGGTACGTTTGCCCATCGTGTTTGCGATGGGCCTCGTGGGGACGCTTGGGTTCGCATATGAACGCGGTGGCAGCATTCTGTCCGAGCGCGGGCTGAAGGCCGCCATGTCGATGGTGGGTCGCCAGATTACGGACACGGCACAGGACTATGGCCTTTCGGTCGTTCCACTGTTCATCCTCATGGGCCTGTTCGTGAACAAGGGCGGGCTCGCGCGCGAGTTATACGCGGTTTCAAACGCCTTCCTGGGCCACTTCCGAGGTGGTATCGCCATGGCGACGGTTGCCGCGTGCGGCGGCTTTTCGGCCATTTGCGGTTCCTCGCTGGCAACGGCTGCGACCATGTCCAAAGTCGCGATGCCCGAGATGCGCCGGTACCGCTACTCGGATGAGCTGTCGACCGCGTCGATTGCAGCGGGGGGCACGCTGGGTATCCTGATCCCACCGTCGGTCATTTTGGTGATCTACGGCCTGCTGACCGAAACATCGATCGGCAAACTCTTCGTTGCGGGCATCATCCCCGGTGTACTTGGCATCCTCTTCTATCTGTTCGCGGTGCGCTGGACCGTTTGGCGCAGGCCCGAGGCCGGCCCCGCCGGTGAACGCCACGGCTGGGGCGAACGCCTGTCGGCCCTGCGCTCGGTCTGGGCGGTGTTGCTTTTGTTCTTCCTGGTGATCGGCGGCTTGTACGGAGCGTTCGATTTCTATCCTCTGAACCTGACCTTCAGCCCGACCGAAGCCGCCGGTATGGGCGCCATGGGGGCATTCCTGATCGCATTGTCGCGCGGCGGGCTGACCCTTGGGTCGACCTTTGAAGTGCTGAAGGAAACCAGTTTCACCGCCGCGGCGCTGTTCTCGGTTCTGATCGGCGCGCAGATCTTTTCGAACTTCATCAACCTGGCCGGTCTGCCCGAAGCGTTGATCGCCTTGGTCACCGCATATGAGGTGGAGCCCTTCGTCGTGATCCTGATGATCCTCGGGATCTACATCATTCTGGGATGCGTCTTTGAATCGCTGTCGATGCTGTTGCTGACGGTTCCGATCTTTTTCCCACTGGTCACGTCATTGGGATATGATCCGATCTGGTTCGGCATCGTTGTCGTCGTCGTGACCGAGATCAGTTTGATCACGCCGCCCGTGGGTCTGAACGTGTTCATTCTGAAAGGCGTGGTCGGGGACGTATCGACCGGAACAATCTTCAAGGGGGTCACACCGTTCTGGGTGGCAGACATCTTCCGTCTGGCTCTAATCGTTCTGGTGCCTTGGCTGGTTCTGGTCCTTCCCGAACAAATGGGAGCGATGGGTCACTGATGTTCTCTTTGACTGCGCTTCCGGACGGGTTTCATACGGATCCCTATCCAACCTACGCCGCGTTGCGCGAAGACACGCCCGTCTGCTGGCAGCCCGATGGTTCGGTGGTCCTGTCGCGGTATGACGACCTGGATCTGGTGTACCGGGATACCGAGCGTTTCATATCGGATAAAAAGGCGGTTTTCGGCCCCAAATACGGTATCGACAGCCCGCTGTACGAACACCATACCACCAGCCTTGTGTTCAATGATCCGCCTCTGCATACCCGCGTCCGCAAGGTCATGGTCGGTGCGATGAACCCACGGGCGCTGGCGCAGATGGAACCGGGCCTGATTCAACTTGTCGATGGGCTGCTGGACGAGATGCAGGCCAAGGGCTCGGTAGAGTTGATCGAGGATTTCGCCGGTGCCATCCCGATCGAGATCATCGGCAACCTGCTTGGCATTCCCAGATCGGAACGTGGCCCTTTGCGGGATTGGTCTTTGGCTATTCTGGGCGCTTTGGAACCTCAATTGACGCCCGAGCAGGAAGAGTGGGGCAACCGGTCGGTATATGATTTCAAGGACTATCTTCGGCATGTCATAGAAGATCGCCGGGCCAATCCCGGAGATCCTGCGACGGATGTCCTGACACGTTTGATGCAGGATGACACCGATGGTGGCTTGACCGAGGTCGAGCTGTACCAGAACTGCATCTTCATTCTGAATGCAGGGCACGAGACCACCACCAACCTGATCGGCAACGCATTGGAACTGTTGGAACGGCACCGCGACAAACGGGCCGAGCTTCTGGCCAATCCGGATCTGATCAACACGGCAGTGGACGAGTTTCTGCGGCTGGAAAGCCCAAATCAGTTTGGCAATCGTCTGACCACCGAAGATGTAATGTTCCACGGTCAGACCATTCCGGCAGGTACGGACATTCACCTGTGTATCGGCGCGGCCAATCGCGATCCGCGGCAGTTTGCACAACCTGATGAGGTTGTATTGGATCGACGTCCCAACAAGCATCACGCGTTTGCCGGAGGTCCCCATACCTGCGTCGGCCTGACCCTGGCGCGTATGGAGGGTCGCGTGGCCGTCGGACGGTTTCTTGCGCGATTCCCGACCTATCGCATCACTGACGGCGCCGAACGGGGCGGGCGCATCCGGTTTCGGGGTTTCGCGCGACTGCCAGCTCAAGTCTGAGATGTTCGGTTTGGGTTGCCAATTCGCCAATTTATTGACCGACCGATCGGTTTATATTATGATTTCGTGAGACGGGCATATGGCCGCGCGAAGTTCACACAACAAATGAGGAGACGCTCATGACAATCCAACAGATTTCCAGCTTCGCGGCCGGTGAATGGGTTTCGCCCGGTGCGGGTGCCCGCAACATAAAAAGCGCGGTCACCGGCGAGGTGATCGCCACGGCCGGCAACAGCGCGTTGGATGTGCAGGGGATGCTGGACTATGCGCGCAATGTCGGCGGGCCGGCGCTGCGGCAGATGACGTTCCACCAGCGGGCCAAGATGCTCAAGGCGTTGTCCATTCATTTGGGTCAGCACAAGCAGGCAATGTATGACTTGTCTTTCAGCACAGGTGCGACCCAGTCCGACCACTTGATCGACATAGACGGTGGTATCGGCACGATGTTTGTCTTCGCTTCGAAAGGTCGACGCGAGATGCCGGATGGACATGTCTATCTGGACGGTGAGGTCGAGCAGTTGTCGCGCAACGGCACCTTTCTGGGGCAGCATATCTGCACCCCGTTGCATGGGGTGGCGGTTCACATCAACGCGTTCAACTTTCCTGTCTGGGGGATGCTGGAAAAGCTGGCTCCAACCCTTCTGGCAGGCGTTCCGGCCATCGTAAAGCCAGCAACGAACTCGTGCTACGTCACCGAACTATGCGTCCGGCTGATGTTGGACTCCGGCATTTTGCCTGCTGGCGCGTTGCAGCTGGTTTCGGGTGGTCTGGGCGATATGCTGGACCGTCTGACCATGCAGGACGTGGTCAGTTTCACCGGATCTGCGGAAACGGCGTCGAAACTGCGTTCCAACCCGGTGATTCTGGAGAATTCTGTTCGTTTCGTGGCCGAGCAGGACAGTCTGAACTGCTCCATCCTGGGCCCTGATGCCGAGCCTGGAACGCCGGAATTCGATCTTTTCGTCAAAGAAGTCCAGCGCGAGATGACCACGAAGGCCGGGCAGAAATGTACGGCGATCCGCCGGATCATTGCCCCAGAGCCTCAGGTGCAGGCGGTGATCGAAGCCCTGTCCGCGCGGTTGGCAAAAACGGTTATCGGCGACCCAAGGCTGGAAACCACACGCATGGGCGCGCTGGTCTCGAACGGTCAGAAACGCGATGTTCTGGAAAAGGCGGCAATCATTGGGCAGGAAGCCGAGCGCGTTTTCGGCAACCCTGACGATTTTCAGGTTGATGGGGCGGATGCCGAGAAAGGCTCGTTCCTGCCGCCGATGTTGTACCACTGTGCCAATCCGGATGCGGCCCGACGCGTCCATGACACCGAGGCTTTTGGCCCGGTCAGCACGGTGATGGGGTATCGCGATCTTGACCATGCGATCGAACTGGCAAATCGCGGGCAGGGGTCGCTGGTGGCATCGGTCATAACCCGTGACGCGGATGTGGCACGGCACGTTGCCCTGGGGGCCGGGGCCTATCACGGGCGGCTGTATTTCAACAATCGCGACTCGATGAAGGAATCTACCGGCCACGGCTCTCCTCTGCCGCATATGGTTCACGGCGGACCTGGACGCGCTGGCGGCGGCGAGGAGATGGGCGGTGTGCGTGGCGTGAAGCATTACATGCAGAGGACAGCCATTCAGGGATCGCCTGATCTGCTGACCGCGATCGGGAACAAATGGGTTCCCGGCGCGACCGAGGTCGAAGGGCCAGCCCATCCGTTCACGCGCCGGTTTCACGAGTTGGCGATTGGCGAGACCCTCCACACGGCGCCCCGTACAATCACGATGGAAGACATCGAACACTTTGCCAATTTCACCGGCGATACGTTCTATGCGCATATGGATCAGGCTGCGGCCGAACGGAACCCGTTCTTCCCGGGCCGTGTGGCCCATGGGTATCTGCTTTTGTCATTTGCAGCCGGATTGTTTGTTGAACCGAACGAAGGACCAGTTCTGGCAAACACCGGTCTTGACGGGTTGCGATTCATGAAGCCCGTCGAGGCGGGTGATACCATCAAGGTGCGGTTGACGGTCAAGGCCAAGACCAAACGGAACGAGGATTACGGCGAAGTCCGCTGGCATGTCACCCTGACCCAGCAGGATGATGAAATGGTTGCGGAATATGAGCTTTTGACGATGGTCGCATACTAGGCCCGGAACCCATTGAACTTGGCAGGTCAGCGTGTTCACGGTTCGAAAAAAACGAGCGGTGAACATGTCTGATCTTCGGGATACGTGCCAGAAACCAGGGTCGCAAACAGTGCTGGTTGCCTGCAAAGCACGCCAAGCGGCGCAATCGCGCCTAGATCATGTTCGACAGGATCAACGGCTGGTGGCGCGTCGCAACCCTGTGCGACCGAGGCTCAAAGGTCTTCTCGTCCGCGTCGCCATCGACATCTATTGGCTGTGACTCCTCATCCCAGCGCCCGTTGAACATGCACCTCAACCTGAGTTTGCAGATTGGCCGGGCGCGTTCCATCAGGGTGGAAAAACGGCGGTCTTCTTTACCGTTCCATAAACAAAGCTGGTGTCGATCGAAGCAATCCCACCGATTGGGTGAATTCTGTTTCGAATGAATTCTTCATATGCCTCGAGATCCGATACCAACACCCGCAACTGATAGTCCATCGCCCCGGTTAGCACGTGGCATTCAAGAACTTCGTCGATCATCCGAACGCGTTTTTCGAAATTCTGAACGTCCGTTTCATTGTGCCGCTCCAATCGGATCCGCACAAAAACAGTAATGCCTATGCCGTATGCGGCGGCGTCCACATCCGCGCTGTAACCCTTGATGATTCCGCGAGCTTCGAGGTTCTTGACCCGGCGCAGACACGGCGACGGAGACAGGTTCACCTCGTCGGCAAGGTCCTGGTTCGTCATGCGCCCGTCCTTTTGCAGCGCCCGAATGATCTGTCTGTCTTTTTCGTCCATTTCAACCTTATACTTGGCAGAATCTGCCAATATGGATCGCATTATTGGTACTATTTGCAAGCAAAAGCCCAAAGTAAAGGTGCAAACTGGCGCCAGCTTGAAACAGGAGCTTGCAATGACTCGTTCAACCGGATTTGCCACCCGCGCCATTCACCACGCTTACAAACCTTTGGAAAATGAAGGCGCCCTTACCCCACCGCTGCATTTGACGTCCACGTTTACCTTTGAAACCGCAGAGGCTGGTGGAGAGATGTTCGCCGGTGAACGCGCAGGTCATATCTACAGCCGTATTTCGAACCCCACATGTGACCTTCTGGAACAACGCATTGCCGTGCTTGAAGGGGCCGAGGCCGGACTGGCCCTTTCCAGCGGCATGGGGGCGATCACGGCAGTGCTTTGGACCCTGCTGTCGCCGGGGGACGAAGTCATCGTGGACAAAACGCTCTATGGCTGCACCTTCGCCTTCATGCGCCACGGACTGGCAAAATGGGGGGTCACAATCGCCCATGTCGACATGACAGACCCAGAGAACCTGAAAGCCGCCGTTTCCGACAAAACCCGCGTTGTCTATTTCGAAACTCCGGCCAATCCGAACATGCGCTTGGTGGACATCGCCGCCAGCGCCGAAATTGCGCATTCGGTCGGAGCAACGGTTGTCGTCGACAACACCTATGCCAGCCCCTATCTGACCCGCCCGATCGAGCACGGGGCGGATATCGTTCTGCATTCTGCCACCAAATATCTCGGCGGTCATGGCGACGTGGTCGCTGGTCTGGTTGTCGGCACCGCCGAACAGATCGCCGAAATCCGCCTGGTCGGAATGAAGGATATGACCGGTGCGGTCATGGCCCCTTTCAACGCGATGCTGATCCTGCGTGGCCTGAAAACACTGAACCTGCGTCTGGATCGTCATTGCGCGTCAGCCAGGGTCGTCGCTGATTTCCTCGAGGCCCATCCCGCTGTCGGCGAGGTTTACTTCCCCGGGCTGAAAAGCTTTGCCCAGCATGATGTCGCGCAGCGGCAAATGTCCCAACCCGGCGCCATGATCGCGTTCGAGATCAAGTCCGGCCTGTCCGGTGGGATCGAATTCATGAATCGTCTGAACATGATCCAGCGCGCGGTGTCCTTGGGCGATGCCGAAACGCTGATCCAGCACCCTGCATCCATGACTCATTCGACCTATACCCCGGAAGAACGGGCCGAGCATTGGATCGGCGATGGTTTGATCCGTTTGTCCGTCGGGCTTGAGGATGTCGAAGATATCCTCGCAGACCTGGAGCAAGCTTTGCCGTATCCTGCCCGCAGCGCCGCCTGAACCCGGAGACCGCCATGCACATTGATCCCACCCAGTTGAAGATCGTTGAACAACGTCTGTTATGGTTGTCGCATTGGATGATCCACCATGCCAACCACATCCGGCCAAAGGTGGATGGGATCAAGGTTGGTGGCCATCAGGCGTCGTCTGCTTCGATGGTGTCGATCATGACCGCGCT
Source organism: Ruegeria sp. HKCCD6604 (assembly GCF_013110635.1). Classification (NCBI taxonomy): domain Bacteria; kingdom Pseudomonadati; phylum Pseudomonadota; class Alphaproteobacteria; order Rhodobacterales; family Roseobacteraceae; genus Ruegeria; species Ruegeria sp. HKCCD6604. Next base: position 186,896 of record NZ_WVQW01000003.1, read on the forward strand.
CTATTTTTCGGCCCTGCGCCCTGAAGACCGGGTGGCTGTCAAACCCCATGCCTCGCCGGTTTTCCATGCGATGCAGTATCTCATGGGCAATCAAACGCGCGAGAAGATGGAAAATTTCCGTGGTTTTGGCGGTGTGCAAAGCTATCCCAGCCGGACCAAGGATATCGACGACGTTGATTTTTCCACCGGGTCTGTGGGGCTGGGTGTCGCGATCACCTCGTTTGCTTCGATCATTCAGGATTACATCAAGGCCAAAAGCTGGGGCTCGGATGCTCCGATGGGGCGGATGGTGGCCCTTGTAGGCGACGCCGAACTGGACGAAGGCAATGTGTACGAGGCATTGCAGGAAGGCTGGAAGAACGACCTGCGCAATACGTGGTGGATCATTGACTACAACCGGCAATCCCTGGATGGCATCGTCCGCGAAGGGCTATTCGAACGGATTGAAAAGATCTTCGATGCGTTCGGTTGGGATGTCGTGCGCGTGAAATATGGGGTTCTGCAACGCGCGGCCTTTGAAGAACCGGGTGGCGATCGCCTGCGCGACTGGATCGATGCGTGCCCCAATCAGGATTATTCGGCTTTGACCTTCATGGGGGGCGCAGTCTGGCGGCAGCGCCTGATGGACGATCTGGGGGATCAGGGGGATGTGACCGCTCTGATTGAACGGTGGACGGACGCAGAGCTGGCGGCGCTGATGGAAAACCTTGGCGGCAATTGCGTCGAGACCATGGCCCGGACATTTGCCGCCATCGATCATGATCGCCCGACCTGTTTCCTGGCCTACACCGTCAAAGGGTGGGGCACCCCCATCGCAGGTCACAAGGACAATCACGGCGGGCTGATGAACAACAGCCAGTTCGCCGCGTGGCAGTCGCATATGGGCGTGCCAGACGGCGAGGAATGGGAGCCGCTTGCGACAGTACAGGACCCCGCCGCATTCAAGGATTTTCTGGCCAGGGCACCGTTCTTTGCCAAGGGTCCGCGCCGCTATTTCGATGACAAGCTGGACGTGCCAAGGATCGAGGTCGACACCAGCCGTGAAATCTCGACCCAGATGGCGTTTGGCAAGATCCTTGACGATCTGTCAAAAGGTGATGGCCCGTTGACCGAACGCATCGTGACAACCTCTCCGGATGTCACCGGCACGACGAACCTGGGGCCTTGGGTGAACAGGCGCAAGCTGTTTGCCCGATCCACGCAAGCCGATGCCTTCATAGAACATCGGATCCCTTCGACGGCGAAATGGGAATTCACGCCGGAAGGGCAGCATATCGAGCTTGGGATCGCCGAAATGAACCTGATGCTGCTTCTGGGAGCGGCGGGTCTGTCGCATTCCCTGTTTGGCAAACGTTTGATCCCGATCGGCACCGTCTATGACCCCTTTGTCAGTCGCGGCCTCGATGCGCTGAACTATGCCTGCTATCAGGATGCACGCTTTATTCTCGTTGGTACGCCGTCGGGCGTGACACTGGCACCTGAAGGCGGAGCGCATCAATCCGTCGGCACACCGCTGATCGGGATGAGCCAGGACGGGCTGGCTGCATTTGAACCCGCCTTTGCTGATGAACTGGCGGTGATCATGGAATGGGCCTTCGACTATCTGCAACGCGACGGTGAAGGACAACCGGACGAGCGCACATGGCTGCGCGATGAAACCGGCGGTTCCGTCTATTTGCGTCTGACGACCAACCCGATTGAGCAGCCCGGCAAACGCGTGGATGACGAGTTTCGGCAGGGTGCCATTGACGGGGCCTATTGGTTGCGAAAACCGGGGCCCAATTGCGAAGTTGTAATCGCCTATCAAGGTGCTGTCGCGCCCGAGGCAATCAAGGCCGCCGGTATCATCGGCGAGGGTCGCCGCGATGTCGGCGTTTTGGCCGTGACGTCCGCGGATCGGCTGAATGCCGGTTGGACGGCTGCACAACGCGCGCGGTCGCGCGGCAACCCCGCCGCACTATCCCACATCGAAACCCTGATGTCTGGTCTGCCAGCGCACTGCAATCTGGTCACCGTGATTGACGGGCATCCTGCAACATTGTCGTGGCTGGGCGCTGTGCGCGGTCATCAGACCATTCCGATGGGGGTCGAACATTTTGGCCAGACAGGAACGATCGGTGATCTCTATCGCCACCACTGTATTGATGCCGATGCCATCATCGAAAAAGTGAATGGCTTGACCCGTGGCAGAGTACTTCATCGGGCAACAGGGGCTTGAGATTGGGCCAACAAGATCAGGAACGATACCGCTCGGGCACTTGTTTGACCCATGTCGCATCGACGACGGCCATGTCATCGAAATGATCGGCACGGTTATGCGTGCCCGGTTCATGTTTCCGACGCCCAACAGCAGGCAGCTGCCGGCAAGATGTTGAATTGTGTTCCCGCGTTGACCTAGGCTTGACGCGGCCCGGCCCTGGCGGTTGCGTCAGGGTCTGACCTGTCAGGGTGTTCCCTTATGAGGAGCTTTTCGGCGAAAATGCCCGTTTTCCCGTCTATACAACCGGGATGGCAGCCGATAAGGGGCTGTCTTTACCCTTGGATGATCCGCTGATCGCAATTCCGCACAGCGCCTATCACCTGGCCGATACAAAGAACCACCACCGTGAAACAAACCATTGCAGATGCGCTAGCGCGCAAGGGCTATGATACATTGACCCAAGTTCAGCGAGCCGTCACCCAGCCCGAGCTGGAAGGGCGCGACATGCTGGTTTCGGCCCAGACCGGATCAGGGAAGACCATTGGGTTTGGTCTGGCGATAGCGCACAGGGTGCTAGGCGATGAAGAAACGCTCGGCAAACCCGAAGCGCCGTTGGCGCTGGTTGTCGCACCGACCCGCGAGCTGGCACTTCAGGTAAAACGGGAACTTGGCTGGTTGTATTCCGGAGCGGGAGCGTTTCTGGCCTCGTGCGTCGGGGGCATGGACATTCGGGATGAACGTCGCGCGTTGGCCCGAGGCGCACATATCGTTGTGGCCACTCCGGGACGACTTCGCGACCATATCAATCGAGGTTCAATCGATCTGACAGCTATCCGAGCGGTTGTCCTGGACGAAGCGGATGAAATGCTGGATCTGGGGTTCCGCGAGGATCTTGAGTTCATCCTTGATGAAACACCCGCGGATCGTCAGACCTTGTTGTTTTCTGCCACTGTGCCAAGCGCAATTGCCAATCTGGCCAAGCGGTATCAGCGCGACGCGGAACGTGTGAGCACGGTCGGCGAACTGACCCAGCATGCGGATATCGAGTATCGGGCCATGACGGTGGCGCCGCGTGATGGTGAAAACGCGATAATCAATGTGCTGCGATATTACGAGGCCCCCAATGCCATCGTTTTCTGCAACACCCGAGCGATGGTTTCGCGCCTGACCGCGCGCCTGTCGAACCGGGGGTTTTCTGTCGTGGCCCTGTCAGGTGAGCTGACCCAGAGCGAACGATCCAACGCGTTGCAGGCCATGCGCGATGGACGGGCCCGGGTCTGTGTCGCAACCGATGTTGCGGCCCGCGGCATCGATCTGCCCAACCTTGATCTGGTGGTCCATGCCGAACTGCCCAACAGCCATGAAACACTGCTGCACCGGTCTGGCCGCACGGGTCGCGCTGGGCGCAAGGGCGTCAGTGCCCTGATCGTCGCGCCATCATCGCGCAAAAAGGCAGAGCGCATTCTGAAATTTGCCAAGCTGACAGCAGAATGGGGATCGGCCCCGTCTGCGGATGAGGTGAACGAGCGTGATCAGGCTCGGATGCTGGCATCGGAGGACTGGCAGGTCGAGATCACGGAAAGCGAGCGCCCGTCTGTTGAAAAACTGATTGCTCGCTTCACGCCCGAACAAATCGCAGCCGCTTACCTCAGGCAATACAAACTACGCCATTCCGCCCCGGAAGAGCTGTCGGGGGTCGATCAGACCGCCCCAAAGCTGCGCGCATCTTTTGGGCCAGGCGTCTGGTTTTCACTGTCCGAAGGACGCAATCAGAATGCGTCTCCCCGTCATATGCTGCCGATGATCTGCAAGGCGGGCGATCTGACAAAAGACGACATCGGTGCCATTCGGATTGCCGAGGACGTAACTTATTTCGAAATCAGTGAAGCCAGTGTCGACCGCTTTCTGACCGCCATTGGTCCAGAGATGAAAATCGAAGAAACCAAAGACCTTGTGCGGTTGGACAAAGCACCGGACCTGTCGTCAACCGGTCGGTCCGGGCTCAAAAGAAAGTTCAAAGCCAGACCTACGGGACACAAAAAGGAAAACTCTCCGGCTGAGCGGAAAGCCCACCGCCGCCAATCCAAGCCCGAGGTTCAGCCTGCCCAGACCGTGCCCGCGACCGAAACCCGCCGAGCGTCGGATGACGACGCAAAAAGCCAGTTCAGCGCTTCGGGCGCAAAACCGAAAAAGCGCAAGCCCGGCAGTGTCGAGCAAAGGAGAGGTCGCTCTAAACCAGCCGGAGACGCGCCGAAAGGTCCGCCGCCGCCGAAGGGCAAGCCAAACAGCAAGAAGAATCGTGCACGCGCGGCGGCCGTCAAATCCGCCAAGGGTGGCAACGCAGTTCCAAAACGTCGCAAATCCGGACCCAAGGGCAGTTGATTTCCGCCACGCGCAAGGTCTGTCCTCTGGGCATCGGCAAGTGACCAGGTGCCGTGGATTTCGGTCGCGGCATACACATGTGCTTAACAGTTGCGTGATTTTTCGGGGTAGGAGCAAACTAAGCTTTGCTCTTCCTGCGATCTCAACCGAATACTGTGGTACAGGACATTCTTTTCGGGGTTTTCATGCGGTTCAGTGTCGGCATTGCTGTATCTATGCTGGTCGCCGTATCCATCGGCGTGTCGACCTTCGTTGTTCATTCGCTGTGGTGGACGACCGCGCGTGACAACAGCCGCATGCTTGCCGCTGAGATCAACAGCCAGATTGCAAACGCGGTCCGTATCGAAGTCGGGGCAACCCTCAGATCCGCCGAAGCCGCATGGTCGGCGGTGCGCACGATCTTTGTACAGAATGTCATCGCAACGCGGCAGGCCGATAAACGAGAGTTCGTCTTTCTGTCTCAGTTGCAGGCGCAGCCGAATATTTCCTGGATTTTCTTCGGCTGGCCGGATGGCAACTTTTTCGCATCGCATCGGTTGGGCGACAGCGGGCTTGAGATGATAGAGATCGACAAGGACATCCGCGACCGGAACCTGCGGACCGATCGATACATTTTTATTCCCGGGGATATTCAGTTCGAAGAAAGGACCTTTGTTCCGACCTCCTATGATCCTCGTGATCATGCCTGGTTCAACAATTTCATGTCCCTGGACACGATGGGATGGATCGAAGCACGCGATCTTCCGGGCAGTGACAAGACCGTATACGCATTTGCGGGGCCGATCGATGTCAACCGGGCACGGCAGGGTGTTCTTGCGGTCGCAATCGAAACCGACCGTTTGTCACGCTTTCTGGCGACGCTCGAGCCCGGCGAATTCGGAGCCGCCTTTATTCTGGATGCTGATGGCAAAGTAATTGCTGTTCCCGACGCAAAAGCGGACGAAGTTACACCGGCGCGCATGGGCGAGGGTGAGCTGTACGAGGTTGCCAAGATCTCGGGGGAAAAACTGTTGGGCGACCCGGATGGCAAGACTGCGGGCAGTTCGACGAAACGCGTGGTGATCGATGGCGTCCCCTATGCGGTGGCCCTGACACCTTTGGGTTTTTACGGGTGGCGCGTCGCTACGGTCATTCCTGAGGCGGCCTTTTTGTCGGGTATCAATGCAACCTTGATAGACCTGATCTATATCCTGATCGGGGTCGTGATCGTCTCAACCGCCCTGGCAATCTGGTTGATCCGTCGAATTGTGGCCAATCCTTTGGCGCGCATTGCCGAGGATCTGAGCAAGATCGAACGCTTCGACGTCGAACGCATTCCACGCCGGCCTTCAAACCTGTCCGAGCTTGCCAATCTGTCTGCGGCAACGGCCAGCATGGCAGCAGGGTTGTCCGCGTTCCGAAAGTACGTGCCGACCGATCTTGTGAAGATGCTGGTCGCCGAGGGCATCAAAACGCAGCCCGGTGGCGACATGAAGCAGATATCCGTATTGTTTTGCGACGTGACCGGATTCACCGGGCTATCGGAAAAACTCGGCCCCAAAATCATCCAGTTGATGGAGCCTTTTTTCTCTGCGGCCGCAGCAGCCGTCGCGCGCCATGACGGGACGATCGACAAATTCATGGGTGACGCGGTCATGGCGATCTGGGGGGCACCGCGCAAGGATGCGCTCCATGCCGAAAATGCCTGCCGCGCGGCACTGGATCTTGTCGTGACCGTGGAAGATGCGGGCATCAAAGACGAGGCCGGAAATTCCCTGCGTGTCAGGATCGGGTTGAACAGCGGTGAAGCTCTGGTAGGCAACATTGGGTCAGAGCAGCGGTTGAACTACACGGCGATCGGTGACGTCGTGAATGTGGCCAGCCGATTGGAAGGGGCCAACAAGGAGTATGGCACGCGTATTCTGATCGGCCCCGAGACCCGGCGCGAAGCAGGCGACGCAATTGTGGCCCGAGAGCTGGACACGCTCGCGGTCTTTGGCCGGACCGAGGAGCTGGTGGTCTATGAGCTGATTACGATGGCCGACGGTTTTGAAGGATCCCTTGATTGGATCGAGACCTACGAACAAGGTCTTGCGCATTATCGTTCCGGCCGGTTCGAGCAGGCGATAGCTGCGTTTGAGGCTGCGGACAAAATGCGGGGCGGGGACCCTGTATCCGTCGCCATGAAGCTGCGCGCAACGAAACTTTTGACCAACCCTCCCTCGGGGGATTGGCGTGCGGTTACGCATACGGACAAGACGTGAGCGCGCAGGCCATGAGAGCATGCAATCCGCACCCGTGAACAGCCAGGTCTGAGGTCACGGCAGGGGGATTCGGGCCGTCGTATCGTTTTCGCAGCGAAGATGAGAATGAATTCCGGAAATCAGGGTGCAATGACAGAAAGAGTCTTCAAAGATATCCGCAGAAAGACACTGTTGACATTAGATTTTGTATTTTGGATACATTAGACAGAGGGATCGCGACGACCTGTGCTGTCACTGAATGCTCTGGCGACAAAGAGCAATGCGATTGTCTTTATAAGTCCTTTTCTGGGAGAAAATCATGAACCTCAAACTTCTGGCCGCAACCACTGCGATCGCCCTGACGGGTGCCGTGGCGCAGGCAAATACACTTGTATATTGTTCCGAAGGATCGCCTGAAGGGTTCGATCCTGCGCTTTACACCGCAGGGACGACCTTTGATGCGTCTTCACATCCGATCTACAATCGGTTGCTTGAATTTGAAACGGGCACGACCAATGTGGTCCCCGGCCTGGCCGAAAGCGTCGAGGCCAGCGATGATGGTCTGGAATACACTTTCAAGCTGCGTCAGGGCGTCAAGTTCCACTCGAACGACGCGTTCACGCCGACCCGCGACTTCAACGCGGATGACGTGATTTTCGCCTTCATGCGTCAGAAAGACGAAAACCACCCTTATAATCAAGTGTCAGGCGGAACCTGGGAATATTTCCAGGGTATGGGGATGCCTGATCTGGTCGAGTCCATCGAAAAGATCGACGACTACACGGTGAAATTTACCCTGTCCAAGCCCGAAGCACCGTTTGTCGCCAATATGGCGATGGACTTTGCCTCAATCGTGTCGGCGGAATACGCTGCGGCAATGATGGAAGCCGGTACGCCGGAAAAACTGAATACGGCACCCATCGGCACCGGACCTTTCTCGTTCGTGGCATATCAAAAAGACGCGGTGATCCGTTACGCGGCCAATGATGCGTATTGGAAAGACCCGGCGCAGGTCGAAAACCTGATCTTTGCCATCACGCCGGATGCGTCTGTGCGCTATCAAAAGCTGAAAGCAGGCGAATGTCATGTGATGCCCTATCCGAACCCTGCTGACATTCAGGCAATGAAGGATGATCCGGACATCAACATGCTGGAACAAGAGGGCCTGAATGTTGGTTATCTGGCCTACAACACCACGATGGCGCCATTCGACAATCCGAAGGTGCGCAAAGCGCTGAACATGGCGATCGACAAGCAGGCGATCATCGACGTGGTCTTCCAGGGTTCGGGCCAGGTGGCCAAGAACCCGATCCCGCCTACCATGTGGGGCTACAACGACGCCATCGTGGACGATCCCTATGATCCCGAAGCGGCCAAGGCGATGCTTGAGGCCGAAGGTGTTTCGGACCTGTCGATGAAAATCTGGGCCATGCCCGTCCAGCGCCCCTACAACCCCAATGCCCGTCGCATGGCCGAATTGATCCAGGCGGATTTCGCCAAGATCGGTGTGGGCGTCGAAATCGTCTCGTACGAATGGGGTGAATACCTGTCTCGGTCGAAAGAACTGAACCGGGACGGTGCCGTTCTGCTGGGCTGGACCGGGGACAATGGCGACCCGGACAACTTCCTGGCGGTGTTGCTGGGCTGTGACGGTGTCGAAGCATCCAACCGGGCGCAATGGTGCCATCAGCCCTTCGAAGACCTGATCCTGAAGGCCAAGCAAAGCACGGATCAGGCCGAGCGGACCAAACTGTATGAAGAAGCGCAGGTTGTGTTCAAAGAGCAGGCTCCGTGGGCAACCATCGCGCATTCGGTCGTTTACATGCCCATGAGCAACAAGGTGCAAGGTTATAAGGTGCACCCTCTGGGCGGTCACATCTTCTATGGTGTGAGCGTCGAATAAACCACCACTCACAAACCGGAGCCGCCAGATTGGTGGCTCCGGCTTTCTTATTGAGGAGGTCGGGCAGAATGCCGGATTTGTCCGAATACCGCCAATTGGCAATGGAAATGTCAGTGGACGCAGTGGCCCTGGTGCCGGGTCCGAATTTCACCCGCGCATTGGGCAAATCCTTCATGAGCCACGAGCGCCCTTTTGTCGTGGTGATTCCGGCCCAGGGTGATCCGGCGGCGATCGTGCCCAATCTGGAACTCGCCTCATGGGATCTGGTTGGATTTGAGGGTGCCGTGTTCGACTGGCGCGATCAGACCGGCTATGACGGCGCCTTTTCCGCACTGGCAGCGCATAGTCCGATCAGATCGTTGGCCGTCGAAGGTCAGGTGATGCGGTTTTTCGTGTCAGACGCGTTTACCCGCGCAATTCCGGATCTGCAGATTGTGGATGGCGAACGCGAAATCTCAGGCCTTCGCATCATCAAAACCGAAGAAGATATCGCCGCGCTGCAAGCGGCCATCGATATTTCGGAACGCGCGTTGGAGCGTGTGATTGCGGGTGTTCGCACAGGTCAGACCGAAAAACATATCGAGCAGGCGCTGATACAGGCGCTTTTTGCGGAAGGCGCCGAGTCGTTGGCCTTTTCCCCCATCGTGGCTGCGGGGGACAACTCGGCACGACCGCACGGCAAGGCGCGCGCCGACTACCGGATCAAGGCAGGCGACGCCTTGCTGTTCGACTTTGGCGCTCGAAAACATGGTTTTGCGGCCGACATCACGCGAACTTTTTTCGTTCAGGACGTCACGGACGAAGGCCGGGATGTCTACGACACGGTTTTGCGCGCCAACAAAGCCGGGTTCGAAGCCTGCCGCCCCGGCGTGACAGCGCATGACATCGACGATGCCGTCACAGGCGTGCTTGAGGCCTCGCCCTTTGCCGATCGTATCCGGACCAAGACAGGTCACGGTCTGGGCCGGGATGTGCATGAGGCGCCGTATATCATGCGCGGCAACAGCCAGAAAATCCTGCCGGGCATGGTCTGGACCAACGAACCCGGTCTGTATGAATTGGACAAGTTCGGCGTTCGCATAGAAGATGACGTCCTTGTCACCGGGGATGGCTGTCGGTCACTGACCCGCTTTCCCAAAGAACTTACAATCATAGGTCGCTGATGCTTGGCTATTTCCTCACCCGTCTTGGCCTGTTTGTTCCGACATTTCTGGGCGTGACGCTGATTTCGTTCATGTTCATCCGGGTGCTGCCCGGCGATCCGATCATCGTGATGGCCGGAGAACGCGGCATGACGGAAGAACGTTATCAGGAAATGGTCGAAAAGCTGGGTTTCGACAAGCCGGTGTTGCAGCAGTATTGGGATTACCTCACCGGAGTGCTTCAAGGTGATCTGGGCGAAAGCTTTGTCACCAGGAAACCCGTATGGGATGAGTTCTTTTCGCTGTTCCCCGCAACGTTGGAGTTGTCCCTGTGCGCCATGATCTTCGCCGTTGCGCTGGGTCTGCCGGCAGGTGTGATCGCGGCGGTGAACCGAGGGAAGTTCTTTGACCGGGCGCTGATGTCCTCGGCGCTGGTCGGGTACTCGATGCCCATCTTCTGGTGGGCGCTGCTGTTGATCATCATATTCTCGGGCAATCTGGGCTGGACGCCGGTCTCGGGCCGCATCGACCTGTTGTATTACTTTCCCAGCGTCACGGGCTTCATGCTGATCGACAGCCTGTGGTCGGGTCAGGAAGGGGCATTCGGATCAGCCGTGCGCCATCTGATCCTGCCGACGATTGTGCTGGGAACGATTCCGCTGGCGGTAATCGCACGCCAGACCCGGTCGGCGATGCTGGAAGTTCTGGGCGAAGATTACATCCGCACCGCGCGCGCCAAGGGTTTGTCACCAACGCGGATCAATGGATTGCACGCGCTGCGAAACGCTTTGATTCCGGTTGTTACGGTGATCGGCCTATCGGTGGGCACTTTGCTGGCGGGGGCCATTCTGACCGAAACCATCTTCAGTTGGCCGGGCATAGGAAAGTGGATGGTCGACAGCATCTTTCGCCGTGACTACCCGGTTGTTCAGGGCGGATTGCTGATGATCGCGGTGATCGTGATGCTGGTGAACCTGCTGGTCGATGTCCTTTATGGCATCATCAACCCCAAAATTCGGAGGCGGTGATGGCCGAACTATCCTCAACCCCGCCCAGAACGGAAGACCGCCCCAGCGCCCTGCGCGAGTTCTGGTACTACTTCAGTGAAAACCGTGGCGCTGTCATCGGGCTTTGGGTTTTTGCAGCCTTCGTTTTTTGTGCCGCCTTTGCGCCCCTTCTGGCCCCCTATGACCCAACCGAGCAGTTCCGCGATCATATCCTGCAACCGCCTGCTTGGCAGGAGGGCGGAAGCTGGGCTTTCCCGTTGGGCACCGATCCGCTGGGTCGGGACATGCTGTCGCGCCTGATCATGGGCTCGCGCTATTCCTTCTTTGTCGGAATCGTCGTCGTCTGTGTGGCCGTGTCGGGTGGCGTGATGATTGGCCTGCTGTCGGGCTTTGCCCCCAAATGGGTCGATACGCTGATCATGCGGGTGATGGATATCGTTCTGGCCTTCCCGTCGCTGCTGTTGGCGCTGGTGCTGGTGGCCATCCTTGGCCCGTCGCTGACCAACGCGATGATTGCCATCGCCATCGTTTTCCAACCCCACTACGTGCGCCTGACCCGCGCGTCGGTTCTGGCGGAACGTCAGAAGGATTATGTCACGTCGGCGCGTGTGGCCGGTGCTGGCAGGTCACGGCTGATGTTCATCACCGTGCTGCCCAATTGTCTGGCACCCATCATAGTACAGGCGGCACTGTCCTTTTCGACGGCGATCCTGGATGCAGCTGCCTTGGGCTTTCTGGGCATGGGCGCGCAGCCGCCCACTCCGGAATGGGGCACCATGCTGGCCGAAGCGCGCGAATTCATACTGCGCGCCTGGTGGGTGGTCACCTTCCCCGGTCTGGCGATTCTTGTCACCGTTCTTGCCATCAACCTGATGGGTGATGGCCTGCGTGATGCGCTTGACCCGAAACTGAAACGGAGCTGATCGCATGAGCCTTTTGCAGATCCGCAACCTGACTGTTGAATTCGCCACGGCCTCGGGCAAGTTCCGCGCCGTGGACGGTGTCGATCTGTCGGTCGACAGGGGCGAGCTGATGGCCATCGTCGGCGAAAGCGGCTCGGGCAAGTCGGTGTCGATGCTGGCGCTGATGGGGTTGTTGCCCTGGACCGCGACGATCACCGCTGACGAGATGCGCTTTGAAGGGGTGGATCTGGCCGGTCTTTCGGCCCGTGAGCGCCGCAAGATCATCGGCAAAGACATGGCAATGATCTTTCAGGAGCCGATGTCGTCGCTGAACCCCTGTTTCACGGTGGGATTCCAGATCAAAGAGGCCCTGCGCATCCATCTTGGTTTGAACCGCAAGGACCGCCACCAGCGCGCGATTGAACTGTTCGACCAGGTCGGCATCCCGGCTCCGGAAAGCCGCCTGAACACCTTTCCACACCAGATGTCAGGGGGCATGAACCAGCGCGTCATGATCGCGATGGCCATCGCCTGCAAGCCCAAGCTGCTTATTGCGGACGAACCGACCACGGCGCTGGATGTCACCATTCAGGCGCAGATACTCGACCTGCTTGTTCGGTTGCGGGACGAACACGATATGGGCCTTGTGCTGATCACTCATGACATGGGGGTGGTGGCCGAAACCGCCGAACGGGTTCAGGTGCAATATGCCGGACAAAAAGTCGAAGAGCAGCCCGTGCGTGATCTGTTCCGCACGCCGCGCCATCCCTATACTTCGGCCTTGCTGAGCGCTTTGCCCGAGCGCGCGACTTCCAAGATCCTTCCGACGATTCCCGGCGTTGTGCCGGGTCAATTCGATCGCCCCGCAGGGTGCTTGTTCAGCCCGCGATGCCGGTTCGCTGATGCAACTTGCGCTGAAATACCGCCGACCCCTCGTGCCGAGGCCTTCGGCAAGGCACGTTGTCACCACGTTGAAAAAATTGCGGCCGGAGAATTGGCATGACCGACCCCATCGTTCAGGCGAAAGATCTGACCCGGTTTTACACGGTGAAGGGCGGCTTGCTGTCCAAGTCAGCGACGGTGAAGGCCCTTTCGGGGGTGGATTTCGAACTGAAACCGGGAAAGACTCTGGCCGTCGTCGGAGAGTCCGGCTGCGGCAAGTCAACATTGGCGCGATTGGTCACGATGATTGAAGAGCCGACGTCGGGCAGGCTGACGATTGACGGTGTCGACATTACCCCGTCGCGGTGGAGCAAGATGCGGGAAACGGTGCAAATCGTGTTCCAGGATCCGTATGGATCGCTGAATCCACGTCAACGCATCGGCCAGATATTGCAGGAACCGCTGATCATCAATCGCCCGGACATGTCCGCCGCAGACCGCGAGGCACAAGCGCGCGACATGATCGAGATGGTGGGATTGCGCCCCGAACATTATGATCGCTATCCACATATGTTCTCTGGCGGGCAGCGTCAGCGTATCGCCATTGCACGCGCGCTTATGCTGAATCCCAGGGTCCTGGTTCTGGATGAACCGGTTTCGGCTCTGGACGTCTCGATCCAGTCACAGATCCTGAACCTGCTTGTGGATTTGCAGGAACGGCTTGACCTCGCCTATCTGTTCATTTCGCATGATCTTTCCGTGGTTCGGCATTTTGCAGACGACGTGATCGTGATGTATCTGGGGCGTGCTGTTGAAAAGGCACCCAAAGAACAGCTGTTCGCCGCGCCGCGCCACCCCTATTCCAAGGCGTTGCTGTCCACGACGCCCCGGGCCGACCCCACGGCCCGAAAAGAACGGATCAAGCTTGAGGGCGAACTGCCATCGCCGATGAATATTCCAAAAGGTTGCGCCTTTGCGCAAAGATGTTGGCTGGCAACCGATCAGTGCAGGGCAACATTGCCTGAACTGGCCGGAGAACCGCATCAGGTCGCGTGTCTGTTTCCCTTGTAATGCAAGTAGGTTTCTGCGTTGGTGTGATTGGGTGGCAAACAGGGCGGTCGCAATAGAAGCGACGGTGACTTCTTGTGGGAGAACCACCCCGCCAAGGCGCCGACGTGGGCGACCAAGCCACATGTTTGTGTCGCTACTGTCGAAGACCGCCATCTTCGAACCCTTGCGCAATACCGGACCGTTTACTTCCCAAGATGCGGCCCGAGCCGCCCAAATCCCTTGGGCGGCTTGGGCTTGATGATTTCGATGCACGGACGCGCGTGAAGAGAATACTCCGCCCCTCTTCCGGACAGGTCTTGCCCAGAGAAGGGAGGCATGTGCCAGACCGAATGCAGGGGCTACTCTGCCACTTCCGCCGAGGGTGCGTGTTTTTTGAATTGCTGATTGAACAGATTGCGGAAGCTTCCGTTCTTTTTCATCAACTCGTCCAGATTGCCCTGTTCCACGATCGAGCCATCCTGAACCACGATAATCTTGTCCGCTTCCAGAACAGTCGAAAGTCGGTGCGCAATGACGACGACGGTCACGTCCTTTGTCAGGGTGTCCAAAGCCTTTTTGACAAGCGATTCCGATTCAGCATCCAGCGCGCTCGTGGCTTCGTCCAAAAGCAGGATCTCGGCTTTTCTCAGAATAGCGCGGGCAATCGCAATTCGCTGCTTCTGGCCACCTGACAGGAAGGTGCCGTTTTCGCCAACCTGCGTATTGTAGCCTTCGGGCAGATCCATGATGAAATCATGCGCATGTGCGGCTTTGGCGGCGTCTATGACTTCTTCGTCCGTGGCGTCAGGGGACGAGCAGCGCAGGTTGTCCATGATCGATGTCGAGAACAGGAATGTATCCTGACCGACATAGGATATTTTGCGTCTCAGCGAGGCAAAGTTCACCTCGCGTAGATCCTGACCATCAATCTCAACGCTGCCCTGATCGGGATCATAGAAACGCATGATCAGGCCGAACAACGTGGACTTACCGCCGCCGGATTGACCAACAAGAGCTGTGGTTTTACCGGCCTCGAACGTGACATTCATCTCTTCGATCACCGGCATCGCACCATGATAGCCAAAGGTTACATTGCGCAATTCGATCTGTCCGGGGCCGTCGATGAGGTCATGGGCTTTGGGGCTCTCCAACATCGTCTCGTCCTGATCCAGCAAGTCGAACAACATGGCGACACCGACCATGCAGGTTTCGATCTGGACACGCATTCTCGACAGACGTTTTGCTGGTTCATATGCCATCAGAAGTGCGGTTATGAAAGACATCAACTGACCTGCGCTAGGTTGTTCGCTTCCAGCGATTCCCATTGTGCTGACGACTAGTACACCTGCCACAGCAAGACCGGCCAAAAATTCCATGAGGGGGCTGGCCACGGACTGAAGTCTCGAGATATCGTTTGCCCGGTCCTCGACCTTCCGAAT
This sequence comes from Ruegeria sp. HKCCD6604, assembly GCF_013110635.1. Taxonomy (NCBI): domain Bacteria; kingdom Pseudomonadati; phylum Pseudomonadota; class Alphaproteobacteria; order Rhodobacterales; family Roseobacteraceae; genus Ruegeria; species Ruegeria sp. HKCCD6604. The sequence goes on from NZ_WVQW01000003.1 coordinate 202,025, forward strand.
GGCGGTGTCCATGCGATTGATCATGCGATCTTCCAGTGAGAAGACCTTGATAACCTTGATACCAGCGGATGTTTCTTGAAGTACCCGAATAATTTCAGCCAGCGATGCAAACTCGGCCTGCATGATCGAACGCACGCTTTTCAGCAGATAGCGTACCCCTAGAAGGGCGATCGGGCCCACGACAAAGAACATCACCGACAGAACGGGTTGCTGGTAAACCATAACCCCTACAAGGCCGACCAAAGTCAGGGCGTCGCGCACAAATCCGGTGACCAGGACATCGATGAGGCTGCGAGCCGCCTGAGCACCGTGGGTGGTGCGCATCAAAAGATCTGAGGATTCATTGGTCGAAAAGAACGAGACGCCGTGCCTGAGGAGTTTGCGATAAACCCTGTCTTGCTGTTGCGCGACGATCCGGTTGCCGGCGCGGGCCAGGAAAACAGACTGAATATACGAGGCAATGGCCTTAACCAGAAACAGAATCACGACCCCAAGCGCAATGACATGCGCGTAGCCCCGCAATTCCGGGCTGGTCATCGCATCGACAATGTACTCCATCATATATGCGGAGCCGGCCGTGGTGACCGCCACGGCAATCATTGCCAGAACCGCAATACCATACAGCTTGCCTTGCGCGTAAAAGCTTTCACCTACAAGGCGGCCCATATAGCCTGATCGCCACTTGTTCCAGGCGCGCTTTATCATTGCGTTCTCCAAATCGTGAAACTGTGCGCACGCTCAGTTAACCTATATCTTGTCGGGCCTAAAGGACAGATGCCATGCTGCGGCAGAGCGGCCCATCCCGACCATCTGAGCTGTAGGCCCGCTAAATAATGGCTGGTTGACGATCGGACAAGAGTTGGAAAGCGCAACAACAACCGCGATTTGCCCCTTTGTACGGGCGCAGGCAGGGTTGGTGGCGCGACAGGATCCGCAAAAAACGCCTTAAAATACGGGCTGTTTTGCCACAAACGAGTCGTGTGTCCGGCATGAATCCGCTGATAGAAGGCTGTAATTCCTGACTTTGAACACGTGTTGATCCGAAACCAGACAGGGGACGGGCACAAGCATCGTATCCGATCCCGGGGCCGGTTGCGTGAAATCGAAATTCAGCAGGTCTCTTGGGTGTTGCCGTCACCCCTCTTCTTGCAAATACGCAAGAAGGTTAACAATATCTTCGTCCTTTTTCAGGCCGCGAAACTGCATTCGATTGCCCTGAAGATACCCTTTGGGATCCGTCAGGAATGCGCTCAGGGTTTCATGGGTCCAGACGATGTCGGAACTTTCCAGCGCTGTCGAATACTTGAATCCCTCGGCCTGACCGGCCTTTGCGCCGAGAATGCCGTGCAGGGACGGGCCAACACCATGGCTGCCTTCTTTCAATTTGTGGCAAGCGCTGCACTTGCGAAACACCTTTTTGCCGGCCGTCGCGTCACCCTGAACAGCTGCGGCAGCAACAACCTCTGTGGCTTCCGATGCCGTCGCGGCCTGTTCTTCATCCGTGTGAAAGATCAGCCGGGCTGTAATCGGTACCGTTCGGGTGATGCCGGGCAGGCTTGCCAATTCCATAAGCTTGTCCACGCCGGCGTTGACACCGGCGTCTTCGGTGCTGAGAAACACCATGTCGTTTGTCGAAACAAGCACTGACGTCTCGGACAAGCGTGCGACGAACATTTCCGCGTCAAACTCAACTTCCGTGCCGGCCAGCGAAAGCACGGAAGCAGCATCCAGAGTGGTGGTTTCACCCACGGCCAGCCCTGCAACCTTCGCCATGTCGAATTCGGCCGTCAGGCGCGCAGTGGGTGCTTGGCGGAATACAAATTCGATCACCCGTTCGTTGCGAATTTCTATGTTGGTCTCGACCGAGGACAGGTCGATCTCGATTTCGGCCACGCCCTCCTGCGTCACGTGTCCGCTCAGGCTGGTGAAGCTGTTGACCTCGCCCACCGCGTTTTTCTTGATCGTTCCATAGGCCAGATGCGAGCGATCGGACTCCAGTGTCCAACCCGCTGCCCATATGGGTGTTGCAACAATTGCCGACGCAAACGTGACTGCCTTCAACTGAAGTTTCATTTCTTTCCTCCGCGGTTTATGTCAGTTTTGGCCCTGCGGGCCGGGTCCGTTTCTGACAAACACACACAGGTCGCGTTTTATTCGATGAGTGCCGAGATGACTTCCGAACAGGCCGTTCGTGACGCCGTACAGATGCACTCAAGACGCGTCTGGCGGTTTGCTCTGGCGTTGTCGGGGGCATCGGATGTGGCGGACGATCTGGTGCAGGCCACATGCCTGCGTGCGCTCGAGCGGCATCATCAGGTAACGTCGCATGATCGTCTGGACAGTTGGCTGATGACGATCTGCCGGTCAATCTGGTTGAACGAAGTGCGGTCTCGTTCCGTCCGGCGGGCACAGGCGCTGTCCGTGACCCCAGAATCGGAACTGGTCGCAACTTTGCCGGATTCAGAAACGAATATTTTTGCGGCTGAAGTGTTTACCCAAGTGATGCAGCTGCCAGAAGCGCAGCGGGAAACGGTCATGCTCGTGTTCGTCGAAGGGTACAGCTACCGCGAAACCGCTGCATTGCTGGACGTTCCCATCGGCACAATCATGAGCCGGCTATCGAATGCCCGGCGGAAACTGAAAACCGTGATGCAGTTTGAGGCGGCAGACGCCGCGCGACGGAGTGGCAAATGACGTTTTCCGACGAGACGCTGTTGGCGTATCTGGAAGGCACGCTGGATGAGGCTCAGAGCCGCGCCATCGAGGCCGCGGTTGAGGATGATGTCGAGCTTGAACGCCGCCTGATGGCGCTGGATCCGTTTGCGCCTGTCGTTCGGCAGGTCTTTGAGACACTGCCCACCGCGGCGCCGAAGGTCGATTTGCCGGAACCCGTGGCGCGAAACACCAATGGCGGGTTTCTGCGCCTTCTGGCCGTGGCCGCGGGCGTCGGGGTTGCAGCCGTCGCCCTGACGTTCTGGGCGACGCGCCCGGCAGAACTGGGCTGGGCGCAGCAGGCAGCGATCTATCAGTCGCTTTATGTGCCCGAGACGATAGTCTCGCTGGACAGTTCCGAGGCATCGCTGGACAAACAATTCGCGATGGCCGAGGCAGCACTTGGCAGGTCTCTGAACCGTGAAGCGCTGGACTCCCTGCCAGGGTTGGAGTTGAAGCGAGCACAGGTTCTTTCGTTCAAGGGAAAGCCCTTGGTTCAGGTCGTTTTCGCCGATGAGCAGGGTCAACCTTTTGCCTTCTGTGTTATCCGCCAGGGGCCGAACGCCCCGAAGGCAGAGGTCAAACAGGCCGTTCTGAGCGGTTTGGCAACAGCGACCTGGGCGCAGGATGGTTACGGTTACATGCTGCTGGGCAGCTCTCCGCAGACCGATTTGAGCAGCAAACTGGATGTTCTGACCCGAACCTTTGCGGGCTGACGGAATACCCCTTGTGAACCAACGGTAATGTCCGAAGAATGCGGGGTATGACGTCGAAGAAACCCTTGCCCCTTCCTGAAGACGAGGCCGAAGATCTTGGCCCCGCCAGCATCTATGACGGCGATCCGTCCGAAGAGGACGACCTGTGGTTCTTGCCGCCGGATGAAGTCGAGGAAGACGAGGGTTTTTTCCTGCCCGGGCCGCGACGCGAGCAGCGCCTGCTGTTCGATCCGCGCGATTGGCGGGCTGCGCAGTCCGACCTTTCTGCGGAACTTGCGGATCTGGCCCTGACTTTTGGTGCGCTGGACGAACGGTTGCGAGCGGGCCCCGAGGGCTGGACGCACCGCTTGGCATTGATGGAGACGTCCGATCTGGGGTGGTGGACCGGAGACCGGATCAGCGTGGATCGATTGGCTTTGTGGACCGGCTTGCGCATCGGCGCGACTCATGATGACGTGCAGGCCCTGTTTCGGGCCGGATGGGCCGTGCGACGCCTGAGTTCGGGTGCGCCGCCTGCCGCCGGCGGTTGGGAACGTGGTCTGACCGCGTTTCTTGACCGGTTGGCTCAGGGGGCCGACGCGACCCCGGAATCCATCATTGATCTGGCCGAGGTCATGCAAAATGCCGAAGGGTTGCATCCTGTCACGCAGTCGGCAATTGCGTTTCATGCGTGGCGGGCGGTGTCACAAGGCATCGGGCAGGACACGGAAGCCGCCGTCATCGCCGCGCGTCATGCAGCGTCCATGGGGCGTGGCGGTGCGCTGTTCATGCCCTTGGCCTTGTCCGGGCCGCGCGCGCTGCGCGGCTCGGGAGATCCTTCGGAGAAACTGAGCGCATGGATCGGCGGCGCAGGGCAGGCTGCCCTTGCGGCGTTGCTGCATCTGGATCGGATCAGCGCGTGGGAGGCGAAAGCCAAAGACGTCACGCAGGATCTGAGCGGCCGCACTCCACCGCGGCTGATCAATGCATTGACGGCCTGGCCCATGGTATCCGCGCCCTTGGCCGAAGACCTGACCAAGGCTTCCCGCGCGGCGGTACAGCGCAATTTCGACCTGTTCGCGCAGCGGGGTCTGGTTCGCGAGGTCACCGGGCAGGGGCGTTACCGCGTCTGGACGGCGGCGCTGTAATCCATCAGCCAATCGCGAAACGTACGCGCGGCCGGGCGCAGCGCCGTTCGGGAAGGGTAGACCAGATGATAGGCTTCCTGCCCCGGACATGAGATGTCTGGCAGGCAGGGAACCAAACCCGACAGCTTCATAATCCGATCTGACGCGGGCGCGCGCGCCAAGGCAATGCCGCATCCGCTGGCGCAGAGCTCGGCCGCCATCACCGAGTTGTCGGCAAAAAAGTACCGTGCCCGGCCCGCTGGCAGCCGCTGGTGTTCGAACCAATGCGGCCAGCTTGCCCGATGGGTCGAAACTTCGATCAAGGTGAAGTCGAACAAGTCCTTTGCCGTCTCGATCCGGGCAGCAATCGCGGGTGGGGCGATGGGATAGAGATGTTCGCGCATCAACTCGTCACTTTCCGAGCCAAACAGCGCGGGGTTGCCAAACACGATCTGAAGGTCAGTGAACCGATTGGCAAAATCCGACACGACATTGCCGGTCGAAAGCGAAAGGTTGATCTGAGGATGCGCCGCCTGAAATCCGGGAACACCCCCGGCCAGAATGCCATGTGCAAACAGCAGCACCGACTGAACGTAAAGCCTTTGCTCACGGGTTTCACCGAACAGACCCGCGGTTGCCGTTTCCAGCATGAGCAAGGATTGCTGTACCGACGGCAGATAGGCGCGCCCGGTCTCGGTCAACGTGACCGAATGCGCGTGGCGGTGGAACAACGGAGTGCCCAGCCGTGTCTCCAACGCTTTGACCTGCTGGCTGACGGCGGCAGGCGTCATGTTCAACTGGGTCGCGGCACGGGCAAAGCTTTCGGTTCGGGCCGCAGCCTCGAATACGCGCAGCCAGTTGAGGGAAGGGACGCGGGTGTTCATTCCATCAGGCTAAGCAGAACTTAGCCTCACCGGCAAGACAATTGGGTCTGAGCTTTTGATCCCCGGCCTTAGGCTTGTGGTCAGTGAACAGATGAAATGAGACCACAATGTCAGACCCCGCCCTGCCGCCACGAGCCAAGCGCAAGATCTGGAACTACACGCCCCAGCTGCCGATTCAGACCGCGCCCTATTGGGATTGGCCTATGAAACCTCTGGCCGCGTTGAAATACCTGCTGCAAAGCTGGAATCCGCTTGCATTGCGGGCGCTGCTGCTGGTCTTTGCGGTCATCACCTGGACCTATCTGACGCCTTCACTGAGCAGGGTCGAGACCTTCGGCTGGGATTGGGTTGCGGAAATCTGGTTCCGCAATTTCTGTATCCTGATGGTGGTCGCAGGCGGCTTGCACCTGGCCCTTTGGAGGTTCCGCACGCAGCAGGACGAATTCCGCTATGACATGCGCCCGATGATGAAGGGCGCCAAGGTGTTCACATTCAAAAACCAGGTCTGGGACAACATGTTCTGGACCTTGGGCCCGGCGTTGACGTTCTGGACGTTCTGGGAATGTCTGATCCTGTATTCCTATGCCAATGGCTGGATCACGATGATCACGTTAGACGGCAACCCGATCTGGTTCATCGCCATGACCGTCTTTGTGCCGATCTGGGCCGGGTTCCATTTCTACTGGCTGCACAGGCTGCTGCACGTGGGTATGCTTTATACAAAAGTCCACGCTTGGCATCACCGCAACATCAACACCGGCCCTTGGTCGGGGCTTGCGATGCATCCGGTCGAAAGTTTCTTTCTGATGTTCGATACGATGATCTTCTTCCTGCTGCCGTCCCATCCGATCCACGCCATTTTCCTGCTGTTCCATCACGGCATCGGCGCTCCGACCTCTCATGCCGGGTTCGAGCATGTGAAGTTCGGCAACAAGGCCAAGTTTCAGGTCGGGGATTTCTTTCATCAGCTGCACCATCGGTTTTTCGACTGCAACTACGGCACTTGGGAAACCCCTTGGGACGAATGGTTCAACACGTTCCACGACGGCACCGATGAAGGCAATGAAATGGTCAAGGAACGCCGCCGCAAGATCTGGGCCACCGAATAGCCCGTGAAGGCAGATCCCTGCCGGACCCAAGCGGGTCCGGTGGGCGTGTTTGATCCAAAAGGCGGGGTGCCTTCAGCGTCCAACGCCGACATAGGTTTCAAAGCCGGATTTCAGCGCCTGTGACTTTGAATAGATATTGCGCAGATCCACCATTCTGGCAGAGTTCATGGAACCGGCCAGCTCGGTCAGGTTCAACGCGCGGAACTCGTTCCACTCTGTCAGCAACACCACAACGTCAGCCCCTTGGACCGCTGCATAGGGATCGTCGCACCATTCGACCCCGGGCAATAGCGCATCGCCTTCCGCTTTGCCCTGCGGATCGACGACGCGCACTTTGGCTCCTCCGCCGATCAAAGCGGGAATGATGGACAGTGATGGCGCGTCGCGCATGTCGTCCGTGTTGGGTTTGAAAGTGACACCCAGAACCGCCACCGTCTTGCCGTTAAGGCGGTCGTCGCAGGCGTCTCGGATTTTCTCGATCATCCGCTTCTTGACCTCGTCATTCACCCGAATGACGGTTTCCGTGATCTGCATCGGATATGCATGATCCTGCCCGATCCGCGCCAGCGCGGCGGTATCCTTGGGAAAACAAGAGCCACCATAGCCCGGCCCCGCATGCAGGAATTTGTTGCCAATTCGTCCGTCCAGACCGATGCCGCGGGAAACTTCCTTGACATCCGCACCGACCTTTTCACACAGGCCTGCGATTTCATTGATGAAAGTGATCTTGGTCGCCAGAAACGCGTTGGCGGCGTATTTTATCATCTCGGCGCTTTCCAGATCGGTGGTCAGGATCGGAAAGTCACGCAGATAAAGCGGTCGGTAAATCTCGGCCATCACTTCGGCGGCGCGATCGTTTTCCACACCGACAACGACGCGATCGGGGCGCATGAAGTCGTCGATTGCAGCGCCTTCGCGCAGAAATTCAGGGTTCGAGGCCACGTCGAATTCGGCTGTGGGGTTGGCTGCCGCAACGACCTCCTGAACTTTTCTGTTTGTTCCCACCGGCACGGTCGATTTGGTGACGATGACCGTGTAACCGGTAACCGCTTGGGCGATCTCTTCTGCCGCCGCCATCACATAGGTCAAATCCGCGTGGCCGTCCCCTCGTCGGGTCGGAGTTCCGACCGCGATGAAAACCGCATCGGCGCCATCAACTGCTGCTTTCAGATCGGTTGAAAAACTCAGGCGACCGGCAGCAACGTTTTTTGCCATCAGCACATCCAGGCCCGGTTCATAGATCGGCACTTCTCCGGCCTTGAGCATGTCGATCTTTTGCTCAGCCTTGTCGACGCAAATCACGTCATGACCAAAGTCCGAAAAGCATACACCGGACACTAAGCCAACATAACCGGTGCCGATCATTGCAATACGCATCCAAAAATCCTTCTTACCAATTACCACGGACGGCGTGGGCACAATCAAAGAAACTGACGCCGGTTTCAATGGCCGTCAGCAGTTGCGTGATGCATCCCATAGATTCTTGCGGATATTGAGGCAATAGAAGCGCAGATGGTGCAAAGCCCTTCGAAATCGCGATCATGTCGGCTTTGTTCAGCGGAACCGAGGATCGGTAAGAACTGGTTGGTGTCGAAACTCGGTTGCGCAGAGGGTGCTGTTGATGGCTGGAAGAGCCCGTGCCTTGGGTATTGATGACGCGCGGAAGTGATTGCGCGTTCTCGCCACCAACAAACTGGCTAGCAAAAGAAAATAGGGGCCGCGTGACATGCCCCGGCAAATGACCGGTCGATCAGCTGTCCATTTCAGCGGCGGCTTGCAACAGCCAGTTCTGAAACAGCCGAACCGGTGGCGAAACCGGTTTTTTCTTGAGACGCATGAAATAGGTCCAGGGGCTGTTCAGATCAAACCGGAAAGGCTCGATCAGCAGCCCCCGCTCGACATAGGACCGGGCCAGCGACCGGGGCAGGGCGACGCATCCCAGTGACTTGGCGGCCATTTCCATCGCCAGATTCGAGACATTCGTCCGCAACCCGCCCTTCTGGCTCAGATCGGACAACCCGAAATGCCGCGCCGCGTGCTCCCAATAGGAGGGGCGGCCCAGGATATGGATCAGCGGTGCATTCTGCAATTGCTTGGGGTCGGTCAGCGGCGTGCCATCGACCAGAAAGCCGGGCGCACAGACCAGTGCCAGCTTTTCGACCCACAAACGTTGGGCGTCCGGCGACACATCGTCGACATGATTGATCGTCAGCGAGATGTCCGAAACATTTGGTTCGACATCAGCCCAGACAGTGCCATGAACCGTCAGATCAATATCGGGATGCACCGCGTTGAAACCACGGATCACATCCGGCAACCAGTTCTCGGCCAGACTGACCGGGCAAGAAACCACCACTTTGCGGGTATGCGACCGCACGATGACAGATTGCGTGGCCGCGTTGATTTCCTGGAGGGCATGGCGCACCGACGGCAGATAGGCCTCGCCCACATCTGTCAGCGACAGGGAACGGGGATGGCGCACGAACAGGGGGCGCTGCAAAAACTCTTCCAACGAGCGGACATGATTGCTGACGGCAGATTGGGTGCAGTTCAGCTCTTCGGCAGCAGCGGTAAAGCTCAGGTGCCGTGCCGCCGCTTCGAACGAGCGAAGAAAGGTCAGGTGTGGAAGATTCATCATGACGGACGTTTCTCAGGCAAGGCACATCGCAAAGAATTAATAAGCCCAGGGCTTGCTGTCTTGCCCATGAGCGACTCACACGTATGGTTCTGCCTCGAAATGTGATCTGGTCCTAGTCACAAATAATCCGGGGCCATTGCCCCATCATTGTTTTCGTGCCGCTATGCGCAAACTCACATAGGCTTTTTCTTGTAACCTGAACCCGAAAGAAAAACCTCGACTGGACACCGTGACAGATACCTTTCAGACCGTTGCAGATTTTGCGCTGAATCGTGCCGCGCAGGATTTTCCTGACACCGGACGCAAGGCAGCGGCGTTGATGCTGCTGGATACGCTGGGGATCACCATAGGATCGGGGCCGATGCAGGCCGGACAGATTGCACGCGAGAGTGCGGTAGCGCTGTTTGGCGCGGGCGATCCGGGGCTGAGCGCGCGCATGCTTTTCGACGGTCGTCGCGTCAGCGTCGCGGGTGCGGCCTATGCAGCGGCCACACAGACCGACAATCTGGACGGCCATGATGGATACAATCCGACCAAAGGCCACATTGGGGTTGTCGTCGTTCCCGCACTGGCGGCACTGGCTGAAACCGTTCAAGATTTTTCAGGCCCCGAAGCGCTGGCGGCGGTGATCGTTGGATACGAGGTCGCGGGACGCGCGGGCATTTCTTTGCATGACACCGTCAGCGATTATCACACATCCGGAGCTTGGAACGCGCTTGGCGTGGTGGCCGTGGCGGCGCGCTTGCGCGGTTTGACGGCCGAACAGATGCGGCAGGCCATGGGGATTGCCGAATATCACGGCCCGCGCAGCCAGATGATGCGCGAAATCGCCAATCCCACCATGCTGCATGACGGTTCGGGCTGGGGCGCGTTGGTTGGCATTTCTTCAGCGGTATTGGCCGAGAAAGGCTTTACCGGGGCGCCGGCCATCACCATCGAAGCGGCAGACGTTGCCCCCCATTGGCAAGATCTGGGCGATTTCTGGCAAATGGAGCATCAATATGTCAAACCCTACCCGATCTGCCGTTGGGCCCACGCCGCAATTGATGCCACCCGTGCACTCATGCGTGAAAACGACCTGACTTACCGCGATATTGCCGCGATTCATGTAAACACGTTTCGGGAAAGCGCCTGCCTTTTCCGGGGCATGCCGGATGATACGTCCAAGGCGCAGTATTCGCTGCCATTTGCCGTCGCAACAATGGTTGCGCATGGCCGGATCGGAGTTGAGAACATCACCGGTGCGGGCCTGGCCGACCCGCTGGTCGCCTCGATCGTCGAGCGTATCTCGGTTTCAGAGGCCGCACGCCATTCCGACCGTTTCCCCGAAAGCCGGTTCGCCGATGTCAGCATCACTCTGACCGACGGGCGAATACTCGAGTCTGGCGACGTACATGCACGCGGCGGACCCGAGGCACCAATGGATGAGACCGAAGTGATCGACAAATTCATGGAATTTGCGACACCATCAATGGGTGCATCCCGTGCTGCCGCCATTCGTGATGCGGTTATAGGGCTGGGCGCGCCGGGCTCGAAATTCTCAGACCTTGGCGCGTTGATCTACGCCCCCGCCGACCAGACGTAAAATCTGCCGAAGCTGCCGTTGAAACGCGTTCCGACCGGCACATCCGCACCCTTGATCCTGATGGCGGCGATGATGCAGGCCCTGCCGCCCGCTGCACAGGTTGAATTGGAGCTGGGAGCAAGTCTGGGTGATCCAAGACCCGCTCGAGGTGAGCTTGCTTTTTTACATTGTCGCCTTGCGCCCTGATCCGGTCAGAGCAGGTCGAACAATCGCCCTGGCAGCGCGTCATGACGCGGCAGGTTCAGCGCCCGCATAAGGCAGAACATCATCGCCTGATTTGAGGTGACGACCGGCTTGCCCAGCGTTGCTTCAATCCGGTCGACCGCCTCGACCGAACGCATGTCGGTGCAGCTGAGAATTATGGCCTGTGCCTGCGGGTGATCGGCCTGACAGGCCAGTTCATAGACGTCGTCCGGGGTCAGCTCTCCCTGACCGTAATTGCCCAGCTTTCGGCCCACATCGGCGCATCGAACGGTCTCGATTCCGTTCTGGGCCATGAAATCCATCGCCTGAGCGTTTATTTCGCCCAGATAGGGCGAGGAAAAGCCGACCTTCGTGGCCCCCAGTGCCTTGATTGCGGCGATCAATGATCCGGCCGCGGTCAGCGACAGCGCACCGGATTCCGATTTGATCTGTTGCGCCAGCTCAGCGTCGAAAGACGGCCCATGGGTCAGGGTGGCCGAGGTGCAGCCGTACAGCACCACATCGGGCCGCACCCCCGAGATCATCCGCAGATCGTGGCTGATATCCGAAGCGCCCAAACCTGCCATTTGATCCGAGCCGGGAATTTCATTCACGTCATAGCCGCCCATGCGCTGGAAATGGATGGTGGTGTTTGGTGGTCGCAGCATCTCCATATCCGGTTCCAGATTGGTGTTGGTGAAGGGCACCAGAACACCGATCTTGGCGGCTGTGCGGGTCTCGGTCATGTCAGCGCTCCTTTCAAGATGTCGCGGGCCTTGTCCATCACCTGGGGCGCACAGATCGTGGCGCGCAAACAGTCCGACAAACCATAGCCGCCCATGCCGCGCATCATCAGGCGCTCAGCCCGCAGGGCCGTGTCGGCGCGCTGTGCCTGCGCGGTCGAGGCAAAGCGGATCAGCACGAAATTTGTGTGGCTTTCCGGCACGCTCAGGCCCAGTTCGCGGCATTCCTGCGCAAACCGGTCCCGAATTTCGGCTGTCCGTGCGACCACGTTGCGCATATGGGCCTGATCCCGCATCGCCGCCGCCGCCGCTGCCTGCGAGGCAATCGAGATATTGTTGGGATTCAAAAGCTTGCGGACCTCACCCGAGATTTCGCTTGGGAAACAGCCCCAGCCGGCCCGCGCCCCCGCCAGCCCGTAGGCCTTGGAACATGTACGCGTGATCACGGTGTCGCCCCGATCCACCAGCGCAAAGATCTGCGCGGGATCGTTCGTGGCATCGGCAAATTCCGCATAGGCTTGGTCCACCACCAGCAATGTATCGCCAGGCAGATCCGATCGCAGGCGGACAATTTCGTCATTCGGGATCAGCGTGCCGGTGGGGTTGCCCGGATTGCAGACGAACACGATGCGGGTGGCAGGTGTGACAGCGGCCAGCAGCGCGTCCACCGATACGGTCAAATCGACCTCGGGCGCTGCCACATATTCGGCCTGTGCCTGTGCTGTGGCCGAGGCGACAAAGGCATAGCCATATTGTGTGCCCAGCACCTGATCGCCCGGTCCGGCAAAGGCGCGGATCAGACAGCCAATCAGTTCCATCGAGCCCGCCCCACATAAAATGCGCGCGGGGTCGAGCCTGTGCACCTCGGCAATGGCCGAGCGCATTTCGGCCCATTCCGGATCTGGATAAAGGGCCAGATCCGCCAGCGCTGCCTGCCCGGCCGCAACGGCGGCGGGGCTTGCGGGAAAGGCGCTTTCGTTCTGCGCCAGTGAAATCGTGCCTGCGCCGTTCGGATCAGCCAGCGCATAAGCGCCCATGGCGCCAACGTAAGGAACCGGTCGGATCATGCGTCACCCCCGTAAATCCTGGCGCCTTGCGCACTTACCAACCCGCGTTTGATGTCCAGTGCCAGCGCATCCGGGTCGCGTTCGGCAGGGTCGCCAAAGCCGCCGCCGCCCGGTGTATCGAAGATCAGGTAATCACCGTGTTCCACCCGTAATTCTCCTTTACCCGGAATATCGTTTGCACCGTCCCTGAAACGGATGCGACCGGGCGCGCCGGGTCTGCCGCCCATACGGCCAAGCGCCGGGTATTTCAGCCGTTCGACCGACAGGAAAACGATAAAGGGCGCACCGTTGGACGAGGTCATCTCGATCCGTTGCCCCAGCCCGCCGCGATACTTGCCCGCGCCGCCGGAATCCGGGCGCAGTTCGCGCCGCCAGATCGTCACGGGTGCGACGCTTTCGGTGATCTCGACCTGACTGCCGAACACGCCCGACGGATAGGCCGTGGCCGACAGACCATCGGCATGAGGTCGCGCGCCGGTTCCACCATTGTGCACGGGTTCCACCGCGAATTCGCGACCGCCATCACGGGCCACTTCGGGCGCGTGGCGCATGGGCAGGTCGAACATGCAACTTGCGCCTTCGGCCGGGACCGCATCGGGCAGGGCCTGATGCAGGCAGCCCAGAACCAGATCGGGCGTGACCTGACCCAGGGTATGCCGCATCGCAACCGGCACCGGGCGCTGCGCGTTCAGGATGCAGCCCTTTGGCCCGTCAACGGTAAACGGCTCCAGCGATCCCGCATTGTTGGGAATGTCCGCGCCGACAATGCAGCGCAAGGCAAACACCGTATAGGCGGTGGCATAGTTCAGCGGCACGTTGATGCCCTTGCGCGAACAGCCCGAGGTGCCCGAGAAATCCACATGCATGCCGTCCTTCCTTACGGTCAGGGTGGCGTGCAGCTCCAGCTCATTCTCATAGCCGTCCATCTTCAGAACATTCTTGTAGACACCTTCGGGCACGTCGGCGATGGCCTCCAGCGTGCCGCGGCGCGACGTGTCGATGATGTACGAGCCGAGCGTCTCCAGATCGTCGAGGCTAAATTCCTCCATCATCGACAGCAGCCTTGCAACCCCGGCTTCGCAACAGGCGATCAGTGCATAGATGTCGCCATCATTGGCGACGGGTTCGCGGCTGTTGGCGCGGATGATGTCCAGCAGCAAAGCGTTGGGAGTGCCCTGTTCAACCAGCTTGCAGGGCGGGATCAGCAGGCCCTCGTCATAGATGTCGGAACCTTCGGGGCCCATGCCCAACCCACCCAGATCAACAAGATGCGAGGTGCAGGAGGTAAAGCCCACCACCTTGCCATCCTTGAATGCGGGCATCATCAGCAGAAAATCGTTCAGGTGCCCCGAGGCAAGCCATGGGTCGTTCGTCATGTAGATGTCGCCCGGCTTCATGGTCTGAACCGGGAAAGCCCGGCGCAGGTGCTGCACCGCCTCGGCCATGGTGTTGATGTGCCCTGGTGTGCCGGTCACGGCCTGCGCCAGCATCCGGCCATCGGCGTCAAATATCCCGGCAGAGATGTCACCACATTCGCGTACGATCGGGCTGAAGGCGGCGCGGATCAGGGTTTGGCCCTGTTCTTCGACCACGGCCAGCAGACGATTCCACATCACCTGCAATCGGGCGGGCGAAAGATCGTGTGAAAGATCGGACGACATCATGCGCCTCATTTCTGGTCCTGAACGAGGACGAGGTTTCCAATGGCATCCACATGCGCCGAGAAGTCGGCGGATACGAGCGTGGTTGTCTGCGGCTCGGTGATCAATGCGGGGCCGTGAAGGTGGTCGCCGGGCTTCAGATCCGCTCGGGCAACGAAGGCCGCTGGTTTCGATACACCGTCCACGTCACAGGTGATCGGACGGGTTTCCGGCGCCGAGATTGTCTTCAACCGGGGCGTTTCAGGAACCGCCGGCACGCCGCTGTCACAGGTCGCGACACGCACCGCCCAATTGAGAATCTCGATCTGCATTCCCGGCACCGGGCGCGAGAATTGCTTGCGGTATTCCTGTTCGAATGCAGCGGTCAGCGGCTCGATATCTTCGGCGGTCAGGGGGCGGTCGGGAAGGGCTATCTCGATCTCGTGCCCTTGTCCGTTGTAGCGCATGAAGGCAGTGCGCAGCGTCTGGGTCGGGACATCGCCGGCCCCTTGGAAGACGACCTCTCTGGCCTCGGAAATCATGGCTTCGAACAGCGTGTTGATCCCGTTCATGTCCATGCTGCCCAGCAACGTGTAACGCGAGCGGACGATCTCGAAAGACACCGGCGCGAACAGGAAGCCGACGGCCGATCCGACACCGGGATCGGGCGGGATCACGATGCGGCTGACCCCGGCGGATCGCGCGACCCGGCTGGCGTGCAATGGCCCGTTGCCCCCAAACGCTATCATTGTTCGTGGGCCAAGGTCCTTGCCGGATTCCACCGCATGCATCCGACCCGCGCTGGCCATGCTTTCGTCGACGATACGGCTGACGCCATCGGCGGCGCCTACGGCATCCAGATCCAGCTTTGACCCGATCACCCGGCTCAGCGCCCGTTTCGACGCTTCGGGGTCAAGCTGAATATGCCCCTCGGCAAACGTGTCGGGTACGATATATCCCAGTGCAATATCACTGTCTGTTACCGTGGGTTCGGTTCCGCCGCGCATGAAGGCGACGGGGCCGGGCTCGGATCCCGCTGATTTTGGCCCCACGGTCAGCCGCCCCAACCGGTCAACCCCGGCAATCGAACCGCCTCCGGCGCCGATCTCGATCATTTCGATGACCGGTATACGTACCGGCATTCCGGACCCTTTGATAAACCGTGCGGCGCGGGCAATCTCGAACTGGCGCGAGGTCTGAGGACGGGCGTTGTCGATCAGGCACAGTTTGGCGGTGGTGCCGCCGACGTCAAAGGACAATACCTGGCCCAGACCGGCGCGGGCGGCGACGCGGGCGGCCAGAATGGCACCGCCGGCAGGGCCGGATTCCACCAGCCGGATCGGAAACCGCGAGGCGGTTCGCATGGTGCACATTCCACCACCCGCTGTCATCATCAGGATCGGACAGGTGACGCCCTGGGCCTCGAATTGTCGGACAAACCGGGCCAGATACGTTGCCATCAGAGGCTGGATATAGGCGTTGGCGACTGTCGTGCATAGCCGGTCGAATTCGCGCGCTTCGGGGCTGACGTCCGACGAAATCGAGATGGTCAGATCGGGTCGCCTGTCCGCCAGCATATCGCGCAGCCTGCGCTCGTGCTCGGGGTTTGCATATGCGTGCATCAGGCAGACGGCGATGGCTTCCGCTCCGCTGGCGTCGATGTCCTTCAACAGCGCGTCGATGGCTGTGTCTTCCAGCGGAATCAATACCTTGCCATCCGCCGAAACGCGCTCGCGGACCGTCAGCGCGCGCTCACGCGGCACCAGCAGATCAGGTTTTTCCAGATTGATGTCATATTGCGAATAGCGCCGCTCGTAGGCGATTTCCAGAATGTCCCTGAACCCTTCGGTGGTCACGGTTGCCACGACCGCGCCGCGTTTTTCGATCAGCGCGTTGGTGGCCAGCGTGGTGCCGTGAATGAAACCGGTGACTTCGCTCAGACGGTGCCCTGTCTGTTGCATTACGCGCGCTGCGCCTTGCATGGCTCCGTCGGCGGGGTTGTGATGTGTGGTCAGGGTTTTGGTCGAGGCAAGTATCGTCTCTTCGCCAGAGACAAGAACCGTATCCGTGAACGTGCCGCCAATATCGATGGCCAGGCGCAGCGCTTGAGTTGTCATGAGGTTATCCGAAAAATCCGTAGTCACAGCGTGATGCGTAGGGGCCAGAGGCCCTGAGATCAGGCTGGGATCACAAGGTCACAGCCGGTGGCACGGCGGTCCATGGGATTTGGAAAACAACTCTTCATAAGCAGGTATTCTTGTTCACACCAGCTTGCCGCAACAAGCCGGAAAGCGACAAAAATGCCTGCAAACGACAAAATTCGTCACGCCTGGCCGATTGCGGCGCTTGCGGGTGAGGGTCTTGACCCCGCGCACGTCACCTGTGGTCGTCTGTTTTGTGTGACCCAGCCGATGCAGCGCCCGTGTTCGTGATGGAAGATGCCCAGGCGACGCAGATGCGTGGTTCGGAAGGGCGATCCTCTGCAAGACCCTTTCGAACCACATGCCGTAACTCTGAGATAGGCGAGAGAAAGATCTGCAAGCGACCGCAGGGCAAACTCTGCGTCTTGAACGGCCACGATTGAACGGGAAGGGATGGTTTTTGGGGCAGCCGTGCGACTGCCCCGTTGCCGATCAGGCCTGTTGAGCTGGTGAGTCGTCATCGATGAGGTCGGGCTCGTCCGGTACGATGATGCGATGCTCAAGATCCTCTTTGGGGGCGAACACCGGGTAGACGTACAGGAACGCGCCGATGATCAGATAGCCGATGGTTATCCCGTCGAACTGAGGCATCTGTAGCGTGTAGGAATGGATGATGCCGATCGAAGACATCAGCCCACCTGCGACAGCAAACGCGCCGGCCATCCGGAAGCGCCCGTCAATCACATCGGCCACGATGGCACCCCAGACCAGACCGGTGATGATCGCCCCCTGGCTCAGGGCAAGGTGCCCCTCGTAATGAGCCCCTTCCATCAGAAGGGCCGAGGTCAGATCAGGATCTCCCAAGGATGGCAGCCCTTCGACACCGCTGCTGCGCAGCGCGTTCATCAACGATCCCCATTTGACCATCAGGAAGGCCGAGATATGGGGCAGGATCGCAAAGGATACCGCGGCCATGTGCATCGGTTTAACGGCCCAGGCGGTGTTGGTGATCAGGCTGACTGAGACAAAGACCAGTACCGGTGCGGCTGCGGCGATCGGGATCAGCCCCGCAAGGAAGGACAGGAACCCCAGAAAGGCGGCGGCGGCAACTACAACGGCCACACCGACAATATACCCCGCATGGGCATCCAACCGTTTATAGGCCGGATGGCCGATGTAAACGGTTGTCGGGAATGGCGAACCAAACAGAGCGCCCAGCATCGTGCCTGCGCCGTCCGTCACCTGGCAGAGCCCGACAGGGTAATGGTCGCCTGCCGCTTCGGCGGATTCCACGTTGTTCATCGTTTCGATGAAGTTGTAGATCTGCACGGGGATCAGCACCAGGAACAGCTCAGGGTTGGCGAACAGGTATTGCACGCCGGCGATCAGATCACCGAAATACGGGATCGGCGGGTAGAACCCGATGCCGCTGACATCAATTTTGGACTCGCCAAGTAAAAGGGCGATCACGGTACCGGCAGCAATCGCGACAAGGCCGGCCGGAACATTGCCCGGCAGGCGGAAACGGCCGATCAACCCCCAGAGGATGAACAGCAGCGACGTAAAGCCGATGATGGGGTTCTCGAACACTTCGGCCAGCGGCACAGAGCCGATGAAGACTAGGGCAATGCCGCACAGCGTCCCCAGCATCCCCGCACGTGGCGTGATCCGCTTGAGATACGGCCCAACCACGGCGCCCAGAGCCGCGACGATGCCGCCCATGAACCCGGCGCCGATGCCCACTTGCCAGGCAAGCATTGGATCATTTGTCGCCCAATAGATGGGTCCGATCACCCCGAACAGGTAGACGAACATAACTGGCGTCGAGATGCCGTAGGGCAACGCGGTTACGTCTTTGCCCTGCGCGTTTGCTGCCCATTTGGCGAGGTAAGTGTAGACGGTTACACCGGCCAAAATCGCAATGGCAGCGCCGGGAACGATGCGGCCAAAGACGATGTCCGCAGGCATTTGAAACACGAACTGGCAGACCCCGGACAGGATCAGCAGGTTTACAAGGTTGTCCGTGAACAGCGCCCAGAAAGCGCTGAAATCGCTGCGGGTAAACAGCTTGTATTCATAGGTCCTCCCGTCCATGACGGTCTCCTCCTCTGATGTGACCGGGCTGGCCCGACGGGTGTCAGGCCGATCTCCCTTTCCGGTCGTGATGGTGGGCCCGCAGGGGCGCCTGGTTTGCCCCAGTCAGGGCGGTCGCGGCAGTTTCAGAGGTCAATTCAGCCATCACTTCGGCCGCCACGAAGGCGGCGATGACGCTGGGCCGCTTGTCGCGGCTACCGCTGGCCCCAATGGGGCATTTCAAGTGTTCGATAGACTGTCCGTCACAGTATTTGTGCGCCCAGTTTCTGAGTTTAACCCGCTTGGTAGCGGATCCGATCATCCCTACGTAAGCCGCGTCCTGACGTTCCAGCGCTGCGGATGTCAGCAGGAAGTCCAGCCCGTGATCATGGGTCAGAACGATAAAGGCGCTGCCTTCGGGTGCGCTCCAGATTTCGGCTTCGGGAATCGCGCTGACCCGGGTTTCGACATCAGCGGCGCAAAGCGCGATCTCTTCGGGCCGGGTGTCGACGAGGATGCAGCGCACCGGCAGATGCTGAAACAGATTGGCCAAGGCACGCCCCACGTGGCCCGCGCCCATGACATAGACATGGGGCAGAACGTCTTCGCGCTGGGCGGCGCGCTCTTTTGCTGCCCATTTGTCTGACGCACGCATGCGGGTCAGGTTCAGTTCGACCCTGCCGCCGCAGCATTGCCCGATTTCCGGGCCCAGAGGCACATCCATGTCCTGATGCAACGCTCCATCACGCAGCATGTCCCGCGCGGCGTTGATGGCCATAAACTCCAATTGCCCACCGCCAATGGTTCCCCACAACGATCCGGGTGCCACGAACATCTCTGTTCCCTCATTGCGCGGCGAAGACCCGCGGACACGCGTCAACGCAACGCGGATCACGCAATGCTGCGCGGACAGAAATTCGTTCAGGGAACCCGGGGCAACCATGGCTCAGGGCCCGGCTTGCAGCCGCGCGACCGCCATCAGGACACGTTCGGGCGTGGCCGGTGCGTCGAGGCGCGGGCATTCCCGGTAATCCGCGACCGAGGCCACGGCCATCGACAGGGCCTCGAACACCGAAATTCCCAGCATGAACGGCGGCTCGCCAACAGCCTTGGAGCGTTTGATGGTCAGTTCCCGGTTTTCCGACCAATCGGCTAGGTTCACATTGAAGATGCGCGGGCGGTCTGACGCGAGTGGGATTTTGTATGTTGATGGGGCATGGGTACGCAGGCGGCCGGTATCGTCCCACCAAAGCTCTTCAGTGGTCAGCCATCCCATGCCCTGAATAAAGGCGCCTTCGACCTGACCTTTGTCCAACATTGGGTTCAACGAACGCCCGACGTCATGCAGAACATCCGTGCGATCCACGCGGTATTCACCGGTCAGTGTGTCAATCGTGACTTCTGAACAGGACGCGCCATAGGCGAAGTAATAGAACGGGCGGCCTTGCCCCTTGGCTCGGTCCCAGTGGATTTTTGGTGTCTTGTAGAACCCTGCCGCCGAAAGCTGTACGCGCGCCAGATAGGCCTGTTTGATGAATGCATCGAAGGCCAGAACGTGTTGGCCGATATGAACCTGATTGGCGTGGAAGGTCACTTCCTCTGGCGAGACGCTCCAGGTCTCGGCTGCGAACTTCACCAGACGTTCCTTGATCTGATCGACCGCGTTCAAGGCCGCCATGCCATTCAGGTCGGTCCCGCTGGACGCAGCAGTGGCCGAGGTGTTGGGAACTTTTTCAGTCGTCGTCCTGGTGATCTTGATCCGGTTGAAATCGACCTGGAAGGCCTCGGCCACGACCTGAGCAACCTTGGTATTCAGGCCCTGGCCCATTTCAGTGCCACCGTGGTTCAGGTGGATCGACCCGTCATTGTAGACATGCACCAGCGCGCCGGCCTGATTGTACCAGGTCGCGGTGAAGGAAATGCCGAACTTGACCGGCGTCAGCGCAATGCCTTTTTTCAGGATCGGTGATGTCTTGTTGAACGCGATGATGTCCTGACGGCGCTGGCGGTATTCCGAGGTCTCTTCCAGCTCTCCGACCAGCCGGTCGAGAATGCTGTCTTTGACTTCTTGGTGATACGGGGTCACGTTGCGGTCCGTGGTGCCGTAGAAATTCGCCTTGCGCACATCCAACGGGTCCTGCCCCGTGGCATAGGCGATCTCTTCGATCATCCGCTCTGCCGCGATCACGCCCTGCGGGCCGCCGAACCCGCGAAACGCGGTATTCGACACGGTGTTGGTTTTCATCGGGTGGCTGTTCAGGCGCACATTCGGATAGAAATAAGCGTTGTCGGCGTGAAATAGCGCCCGGTCGGTGACAGGGCCCGACAGGTCTGCCGAAAAGCCACAGCGCGCGGCAAAGCTGCCTTCGACCGCCTGAATGCGGCCCTCGTCGTCAAATGCGATATCATAGTCGATCACGAAGTCATGGCGTTTGCCGGTTGCCGTCATGTCCTGATCCCGGTCGGGGCGGATTTTGACGGCGCGGTTCCACTTTTTGGCAGCCATGGCCGCGACTGCGCAGAACAGGTTCATCTGGCTTTCCTTGCCGCCAAACCCCCCACCCATGCGACGGACGTTGACCACGACGGCATTGGACGGCACCCCAAGGACATGCGCCACCATGTGCTGCGCCTCGGACGGGTGCTGGGTCGAGCAATGCACCACCACGTCGTCGTCTTCGCCGGGAATCGCAAAGGCGATGTGACCTTCAAGGTACATGTGATCCTGACCGCCAACGCTCATGCGGCCTTTGATCCGGTTGGGCGCGGCCGCCTGAGCCGGTGCCACGTCTCCCCGCTCCAGCTTGAGGGGCGCTGTGACATGCGGGTATCCTGCTTTCTGCGCGGTGATCGGGTCCAACGCGTGGGGCAGGGTTTCGTATTCGATATTTGCCCGTTCCGCAGCGCGGCGCGCGATGTCGCGGGTCTCGGCAATCACGGCAAACAACGGCTGGCCGTGGAATTGTATGGCGTCGGTCGGGAAAACCGGTTCGTCGTTCAGGTGGGTCGGGCTGATATCATTGGCCCCCGGCACGTCATCAGCGGTCAGCACACCGACCACGCCGGGCGTTGCCAGAACGTCGCTGAAATCGATACCCAGAAGCTTGGCGTGCGCGACGTCTGAAACGCCGAGATACGCGTGCAGCGCGCCTTGTGGCAGCGCAATGTCGTCCGTGTAGTCGGCCTGCCCTGTGACGTGCTTGACCGCACTGTCATGGTTTACACTGGTGTGAGCCGATCCAATGATGGAAACGTTGTCTTTCATGTTGTCGCCTCCTGATCAGGCACAAGTCAGTTGAACGGGGGTGTCGGTTGCGTGGTCGTTTTCAAGGAAGAACCGGCGCAGCAGGTTTTGGGCGGTCAGCATCCGATAGTCCGATGATGCGCGCCAATCTGTGAGAGGTGAGAAATCCTCGGCCAGCGCTTCAGCGGCGGCTTCGAAACTTTCGCGTGCCCAGGGTTGGCCGTTCAGCGCCGCCTCGGCTGTCGATGCGCGTTTAGGCGTGGCGGCCATGCCCCCGAATGCAATGCGCACATCGCTGATGATCCCGTCTGTGACGCTCATGTGCAGTCCGGCGGCCACGGAAGAAATATCCTCGTCTCGGCGCTTGGAAATCTTGTAAGCCGCGTCCAGATCATCGGGTCGGGGCAGGGGCACGCGGATGCTTTCGACAAATTCGTCTGGCAGACGGTCCTGCTTGCCATAGTCGATGAAGAAGTCAGCCAGAGGCAGGGTTCGGCGTTCGGAACCGCGCCGCAGAGTGATTTCCGCGCCAAGCGCGATAAGAACCGGCGGCGTGTCCCCGATGGGTGAGCCGTTGGCGATGTTTCCACCGACGGTTCCCAAATTCCGCACCTGCCACCCTGCGATGCGATCCCAGTAGGAGGACAGGTGTGGCAGGTGTTCAGACAGAAGGTCCTGGCAATCGGTGTAGCTGGCGCCGGCACCGATCAGGAGGAGAGACCCCTGTCTTTCGACTGTTTTCAGGTCTTCGAGATGACCGGTGAAGATGGCGGGGCCTATGTCGCGCAGGAACTTGGTCACCCACAGGCCCACATCGGTGGCTCCGGCCACGATCGTGGCGTTTGGATAAGCTTGCAGGCATTCGGCAAGATCATCGACGCTGGATGGCAGAATGCTCAGGTTGTTTTCGGATCCGGAGACCACGCGCCGCCCGTCCTTCAGGGCCGCTAGACGCGCGGTCATGGTTTCGCGTTCGGTGTTCAGATGATCAGATGCCGGGGTGCCGTAGCGGCTGACGGCAATGGCCGCTCGGATGATCGGCTCATACCCGGTGCAGCGGCACAGGTTGCCCTGCAATGCGGTTTCAACCTGCACTTCGGTCGGTTTCGGAGTTTGCATCCAAAGCGCATAGAGGGCCATGACGAAGCCCGGCGTACAGAACCCGCATTGGCTGCCATGGTGATCGACCATCGCCTGTTGAACGGGATGCAGGCGACCATCGGGGCCGGACAGGTGTTCAACCGTGACCACATGGCAGCCATCGACGGAGGCAAGAAACCGGATACAGGCATTGACCGGAGCATAGGTCAGACCAGCGTCACCAAGCCGCCCGACAAGAACGGTGCAAGCACCGCAGTCGCCTTCGGCGCAGCCTTCCTTGGTACCTGTCAGCCGGCGGTCCAGCCGCAGGAAATCCAGAAGCGTCTGGTCTGCCGAAACACTTGCGACGGACACGTCCCGGCCATTCAGGACAAATCGGATGTGAGTGCGATGCGTCATGGAATTCTCCCTCTGCCCCTGCCTTCCGGAGGGTGGTCAGTGGAACCATAGGAGCAAAGATTGAGGTGGAAAATCGCCGCAAACGGCAAATACTTTCAACAGATCGTTGAAAAAGATGGGGCCATGGCGCATTCTTTCGCTGCTGGGAGGATCCAATGTCTTACATCGAAAGTCTGCGTGTTTTTGTCCGAGTGATGGAGCTGGGCAGCATCACCTCTGGCGGGCGTGATCTTCGGCTGACCCCGGCGGTGGCCAGCAAACGGTTGAAAGAGCTTGAAAACCATCTGGGTGTGCGGCTGTTCAACCGAACCACCCGGTCGATGACACCAACCGAAGTGGGGACGGTTTTCTACGATGAAGCCAAGGCGGTCCTGCTGGCGCTTGATCACGCCGAAGCGCGTGTCGCCAGCTTTTCCGACGCGCCTCGGGGGGCGATCCGTATCACCGCGCCTTTGGGTGTCGGGCGCAGAATCGTTGCGCCTCTGGTGCCGGAATTCTCTGACCGCTACCCGGAAACAGAGATTCGCATGCGTCTGTCTGATCGCAAGGTAGACATTCTGGCCGACGGTCTGGATATCGCCTTTTTCATTGGTGAACCCGGCGATTCAACCATGAAACTGCGGAAGTTCGCGGATTGTGATCGTGTTCTGTGCGCTTCGCCCGATTACCTGTCGCAGTTTGGGACGCCCAAAACACCGGATGATTTGCTGCACATGCCCCATAACTGTCTGTTGCTGCGTTATCCAAGGTCTCCGGAATACTATTGGACCCTTCGCACTGACATGGGACCGCGAAAGCTTGAAGTTGGCGGTAAATATGACGCGGATGATGGTGATGTGCTGACGGACTGGGCCTTGGCCGGTCGTGGGATCGTCAACAAGCCGCGCTTTGACGTGCGGGAGTTTCTCGAGGATGGGCGGCTGGTCGAGGTCCTGCCCGAGACGCCCCCCTTGCCAACGATTTTCGGGTGTCTTTATCCGCACAAAAAGCTGCAAGATCCCAAGGTGCGCCTTTTCGTCGAACATATCGCACAGCACAGCAAACGCTTTTTCGCGTAAAGAAAACCGGGCATCACGGCCCGGTTCGCTGTCATCGTTTTGCACGCAGGCGACTATTGGTTTCTGACTTCACGCACCCATGCGATGAGGGTTTGGCGTGCCTCTTCATCCATTTGCACTGCTGATGGTGGCGGCATTGCGTGGCTGATCCCGGCTTGCAGATAGATCTGGTCAGCATGTCGGGCGACATCGCCGGGTGTCTCAAGGTAAACTTTCT
Source organism: Ruegeria sp. HKCCD6604 (assembly GCF_013110635.1). Lineage (NCBI taxonomy): Bacteria > Pseudomonadati > Pseudomonadota > Alphaproteobacteria > Rhodobacterales > Roseobacteraceae > Ruegeria > Ruegeria sp. HKCCD6604. The sequence continues at coordinate 226,641 of NZ_WVQW01000003.1, forward strand.
TCGGGGCCCATTTCATGGTGCCGTACACCGGCTCGCGGGCGTGGCACATCGAGCAATTGCCCAAGACCGTGTCATAGGCGTCTTCGAAGCCTGCGGCGGACGCATATTTCTGCTCGTATGGCGTCAGGTCGCGCGCCTCGGCGTCCTCCCATGTCTCGGTGTTTCTCACCGACGACAGCCAGGCGATCACGACCATTAGCAGAACCGTCACGCCCCAGGTCCAGTGCGGGCCTTTCCCGGTTGCGTGCATCGTGTTGAAATAGTGACGGATGGTGACGCCCGTCAGAAAGATCAGGCTGGCGATGATCCAGGAATACTCGGTGCCGAAAGCAAGCGGATAGTGGTTCGACAACATCAGGAACACGACCGGCAAAGTCAGGTAGTTGTTATGCGTGGATCGTACCTTGGCGATCTTGCCGTATTTGGCATCAGGCGTCCGACCGGCCTTGAGGTCTTCGACCACGATCCGCTGGTTCGGCATGATCTGAAAGAACACGTTGGCCGTCATGATCGTCGCAGTGAAGGCGCCAAGATGCAAAAGCGCGGCACGACCGGTGAAGATCTGGTTGTAACCCCAGGACATGATCACCAGGATCACGAACAACAGCAGCATCAGAACGGTCGGGTGATCGCTCAGCTTGGATTTGCACATCTGGTCGTAGAGCAACCAACCAATGGTCAGCGATCCGCCGGAAATCAGAATCCCCTGCCACAGCGCCAGGTCCACTTTGGTCGGATCAAGCAGGAACAGCTCGCCACCAACCCAGTATATGATCATGAGCAACGCCGCACCTGACAGCCAGGTCGTGTAACTCTGCCATTTGTGCCAGGTCAGGTGCTCGGGCATGCGCGAGGGCGCAACCAGGTATTTGACGGTGTGGTAGAAGCCGCCGCCATGTACTTCCCATTCTTCGCCGTAGGCCCCGTCCGGCAGGGCTGGGTTCGGCTTTAGCATGAGGTCCAGCGCGATAAAGTAGAATGACGCCCCAATCCACGCCATCGCGGTGATCACATGCAGCCAGCGGACGGAAAAGGCGATCCACTCCCACATTACGGCCAAGTCATACATGGCTTTGCTCCTAAGATTCTTTGCTTCCGGTTACTCTATGCGAGTGTGTTTTGTTCTGGTATTGCTGGTAAAGACCAAGCAGTATCAAAAAATGCAAAAAAATGTCCTACCTTGATAACATCAGAACCTTTGTCCGGGTCTATGAATTGGGCAGCATGTCCGCCGCGGGCCGTGATCTGAGGGTTTCGCCAGCCGTCACGTCGGCGCGAATATCGCAATTGGAAGAGCATCTTGGCGTGCGTTTGTTCCAACGCACGACACGCAGCCTGACGCCCACCGAGCAGGGAAAATCTTTCTATCGTGGCGCGGCAGAGATACTAGAAGCAGTCGAAAGTGCCGAAGCCCAGATCGTCAATCTTACCGAGAACCTGAAAGGGTCACTCTATGTCGCGGCGCCTTTGGGGGTCGGGCGTCGGTTGATTGCGCCGCAGGTCCCGAAATTTCTCGCCGAGTACCCCGAGGTGAACGTTCGGTTAAGGCTTACCGACCGAAAGGTAGATCTGACAACCGAAGGTCTGGACTTGGCATTTTTTCTTGGTCAGCCAGAGGACAGCAACCTGCGTATTCGCAAGATCGCGGATGTCGAAAGAGTGCTTTGTGCATCCCCGAAATACATCAAAAAGCGCGGGATGCCCGAAAGCGGGGACGCGTTGATCGCTGATGAGCACGAATGTCTCAATTTGCGGTTCCCGGGCGCGACCGAGTTTCAATGGCTTTTGAGGACCGATACGGGGCCAAAACGGTTCCGGGTTTCCGGGCGCTACGAGTCAGACGATGGCGACGTGCTGACAGACTGGGCCCTTGGCGGACATGGTATCGCGTTGAAGCCGATTTTTGAGATCGCTCAACATCTCAAGGCCGGGACACTGGTTCCGGTGGCGGAAAAGACGCCGCCAGAACCGATTCAGATGGCATGTCTGTTTACGCACCGCCGTATGCAGGACCCCAAAACGCGGCTTTTCATGGAATTCATAATCGAACGCATCGGATCGTCGATCGCGGCGGCAAATACGGCTCGGTAGGTTGCTCAGCTGCCGCGATAGGTCGAGTACCCGAAGGGCGAAAGCAGCAGAGGCACGTGGTAATGCGAATGTTCGGACATTCCAAACCGGATCGGGATGACGTTCAGAAAGCGCGGGTTTTCAGGTGGTGTGCCGCAGGCATCAAGGTAATCCCCGGCATGGAAGACAAGTTCGTAGTCACCTGTTGAAAACTCTGCTTCGGGCAGAATTTGTTCGTCGGTCCTGCCGTCGTCATTGGTGACCAGAGTTTTCAGTAACTGGCGGTCTGCACCTTCAATGCGGAACAGTTCAATTTTCAATCCTTCGGCGGGGCACCCCCGTGCCGTATCCAGAACATGTGTTGTAAGGTAACCGGTCATTTGCGCTACTCCTCAAGTTATACAGTTACTAGTCTGTTTTCGCATCCAGGAGCAAAGGCAGTCTGTGGGAAGCTGCTTTCTGCATTTTTTGAAAAACATCTTTGATTATCTGGGGTATTGATCAATTCGAGAAGAAGGAAACCGATGTGAAGCCTTATCCACGAGACATGACCGGTTACGGTGGGCAAGTTCCCAAAGCAAACTGGCCGAACGACGCCAAAATCGCCATTCAGATCGTGCTGAATTACGAAGAGGGCGGTGAAAACAACGTTCTGCACGGCGATGCCGCATCCGAAGCGTTTCTGTCCGAGATCACCGGAGCCGCCCCGTGGCCGGGGCAACGGCACTGGAACATGGAATCGATCTATGAATACGGGAGCCGCGCGGGGTTCTGGCGCGTGCATCGCCTTTTGCAGGATCTGCCTGTTACCGTCTACGGCGTTGCAACCGCTTTGGCGCGTGCACCTGCTCAGGTTGCGGCGATGAAGCATGCCGGGTGGGAGATCGCCAGCCACGGTTTGAAGTGGATTGAACACAAGGACATGGGCGCAGAAGAAGAACGTTCCCAGATCCGCGAAGCAATCCGCCTGCACACAGAGGTTACAGGTCAGCCGCCCCGTGGTTGGTATACGGGCCGCTGTTCGATGAATACGGTCGAACTGGCCGCCAGGGAAGGCGACTTTGCCTATATCGCCGACAGCTACGCCGACGATCTGCCATATTGGATCAAGGCAGGGGGCAAGGATCAACTGATCATGCCCTATACACTGGACTGCAACGATATGCGCTTTGCAATCCAGGCTGGGTTCACCAATGGGGAACAATTCGAAAGCTATCTGAAAGACAGCTTTGACATGCTCTATGCCGAGGGTGAGGCGGGCGCGCCCAAGATGCTCTCGATTGGGTTGCACTGCCGTCTGATCGGTCGCCCGGGTCGCGCCATGGCGCTGAAACGCGCACTTGATTATTTCAGAAACCACGACGGTGTCTGGTTCGCAACGCGCGAGCAGATTGCCGACCACTGGGCCAGGGAACTCCCACCGGTGCAACGGCTGACCCCGTCCGAAATGGATCGACCAACCTTCGTGTTGGAATTCGGCGGCGTGTTCGAGCATAGCCCGTGGATTGCCGAAGGTGCGTATGAACTGGAACTGGGCCCGACGCATGACAATGCCGCTGGTGTCCACAACGCGCTGGCGCGTGTGTTCCGTTCCGCCTCGCCCGAGCAGCGCCTTGGCGTTCTGACAGCCCACCCGGACCTGGCGGGCAAGCTGGCCGCCGCCGGCCGCCTGACCAAGGAAAGCACCGCGGAACAGGCCGGTGCGGGTCTGGACATGCTGACCGATGAAGAACGCGCAACGTTCACGGCGTTGAACGAAGCCTACACGACCAAGTTCGGCTTTCCTTTCATCATTGCCGTCAAAGACAACACCAAAGCCAGCATTCTGGAAGCCTTTCGCCGTCGCATCGACAATGACCGCGACAGCGAATTTGCCGAAGCCTGCCGTCAGGTCGAGCGCATTGCCGAATTGCGCCTGATCGAGAAGTTCGCGCAATGACGGCTGCCTTGAAACTCCGCCCATTGACGTCAGAGGCATTTGCACCTTTCGGCGATGTCATCGAGGCGGCTGGCCAGGCGGACAAGCTTATAAATCAGGGTAGATGCGCCCGCTATCACGACCGGGCCGTGTTGGATTTCCACGATGGGCGCGCGGGTATCAGCGTGTTTCAGTCCGAAGCCTTCAACCTGCCGATCAAGTTGGAAATGGTTGAACGCCATCCGGATGGCAGCCAAGCCTTTTTGCCTTTGTCGGACAAGCCATTTGTCGTGGTTGTGGCCCCGGATGAAAACGGAACACCCGGGCGGCCCATCGCCTTCAAAACAGCGCCCGGACAGGGAGTGAATTATCATCGCAACACCTGGCATGGCGTTCTGACCCCGCTTCATGCGCCCGGACTTTTTGCGGTGGTCGACCGAATTGGAGCCGGGCCCAACCTCGAAGAGCATTGGTTCGAGGAGGCGTTTGAAATCACAGAATGAGGCGCGTTGCCGGAAGAGGAGCCGGCTGCGAACCTCAAGGGAGGAAAGACCAAATGTCAGATGCATCCATCGGATCGCCGGAACAACTCCGCGATCCGAATTATACTCCGCCGCTGTTGAAGGCGGTGCCGCTTGGAATCCAGCATGTGCTGGCGATGTTCGTGTCCAACGTCACGCCAGCCATTATCGTTTGCGGCGCGGCCGGTTTCGGCTTTGGCTCGAACAGCCCCGATTTTCCGCAGATGATCTACATGATCCAGATGTCGATGTTCTTCGCGGGCGTCGCCACGTTGTTTCAGTCCATTGGTGTGGGTCCTGTTGGTGCCCGGTTGCCCATCGTGCAGGGGACTTCGTTTGCCTTCATCCCGATCATGATCCCGCTGGTGGTTGGAAAGGGCGTCGACGCCATTGCCGTTCTGATGGGCGGTATCGTTGTTGGTGGATTGTTCCACGCATTCCTCGGGTTGTTCATTGGACGTATTCGCTTTGCTCTTCCGCCGCTGGTTACGGGCCTTGTGGTGACCATGATCGGCCTGGCACTTGTCAAAGTCGGCATCCAATATGCCGCCGGCGGTGTGCCCGCCATAGGTACCGAGGAATATGGCTCGGGTCTGAACTGGTTCATGGCCGGAACCGTAATCGTGGTCACGCTTGGCCTGAAATTCTTTGCCCGGGGCATGTTGTCGGTGTCGGCGGTTCTGATCGGACTGCTGGTCGGATACGCCGTGGCCTTCCTGCTTGGCCAGGTGAATCTGGGCAACGTCGGCAACGCGGCATCCTTTGCTCTGCCGAACCCCTTGCATTTTGGCCTTGAATTTTCGGTCGCGGCCATCATCGGTTTCTGTGCAATGTCCTTTGTTTCTGCCGTTGAAACCGTTGGGGACGTATCCGGTATCACCAAAGGGGGCGCTGGCCGCGAAGCCACCGACAGGGAAATACAGGGCGCGACCTATGCCGATGGTCTTGGTACTGCGATCTCTGGCCTGTTTGGGGCGCTGCCGAACACGTCGTTCAGCCAGAATGTCGGGTTGATTGCCATGACCGGAGTCATGAGCCGTATGGTCGTGACCATCGGCGCGGTTTTCCTGATCGTTTGTGGGCTTATCCCCAAGATCGGGGCGATAATCTCGTCCATTCCGATCGAGGTTCTTGGCGGCGGCGTGATCGTGATGTTTGGCATGGTTGTTGCCGCAGGGGTCTCGATGCTGTCGGACGTGAACTGGAACCGGCGCAACATGGTGATTTTTGCAATCGCCCTGAGCCTTGGACTGGGTTTGCAACTGGAACCCAACGCGTTGCAATACTTGCCCGGCACATTGAAGGTTCTGGCGACATCAGGAATCCTGCCCGCCGCCGTCATCGCCATTGTATTGAATCTGGTGCTTCCCGAAGAACTTTCCGACGAAGCGACGGAAGAGGTCTCGGGCGGTATGGCCGGACATGGTCTTGGGTCCATCGAGCAAGACGACCACGTCTGATGCGTTCGGCCTGATACACTGATCTTCCTGGAAAAAACATGAAGCGGCGCGCCTTGGCGCGCCGCGTTTCATTTTTTGGTCACCATTTAATGGAGATCTGCTGTCAAAAGCTCTCCGCCCAAAAGGACCGCCGAGACAATGCCCAAGAAGGTGTCGCCGTCTGGCTTCAGAAATCGACCTCGATCGCGACCCCTTTCCGAACGGCGAGGTCAACCACGGACGCGGCGACCGCAAGATCTTGAAGGCCCACACCCGTGCCATCGAACAGCGTGATCTGATTGTCTGATATCCGGCCCGGATCGGTGCCGTTGATGACCGCGCCAAGCTGCGCCACATCGCTTTCTTGGATCAGGCCTTCGGCCACCGCGTGCTGCGCTTCACCGATGCTGACGGATTGCGCGACTTCGTCCGTGAACACGCTTGCCCTGGCCAGAAGGGCGGCTTCGACTTCCTGTTTTCCTTTAGTGTCCGTGCCCATGCAGGCGATATGAGCTCCGGCGCTGACATGGTTCGCCATCAGCGATGGCGCAAAGGCCGAAGTGATCGAAATGATCACATCCGCCTCAGTCATTTCGTCAAGCTCGACCGCCTGGAACGGAACGCCGGCTTCATTGGCGACCTTCTCGATATTCGGCAGCATTTCGGGGTGGTAGTTCCAGCCGATGACCTTTTCAAAGGCGCGCTGCTCCAGTGCCGCGCGAAGCTGAAAGGCTGCCTGGTGGCCAGCGCCTATCATGCCTATGACCTTGGCGTCCCTGCGTGCGAGATGCTTGATCGATACCGAAGATGCTGCCGCCGTTCGAAGGGCGGTCAGAAGGTTCCCGCCGACCATCGCAGATGGCTTGCCCGTGTCGGGGTCGAAAAGAAAAACGGTGGACTGGTGGTTGATCAGCCCGCGTTTTTCCAGATTGTTCGGCCAATAGCCGCCCGCCTTCAGTCCCAGCGTCAGGCCGGCGCGGTCAAACCCCCCTTTGAAGCCGTATAGTGCATCTTCGTGCCCGATGGCTTCACGCACGACAGGGAAGTTGTAGGCGTCGCCGGACGCCATTGCGGCAAAGACCTGTTCGACCGCGTCAAAAGCCGCTTGTCGGGTCATAAGGTCAGCGATCTCAAGCTCGGGTACGATCAGCATTTCATTCTCCAATCAAACATTCGTGCGCCCGCGTGCCACTGCCGGAAGGAGAGCATACACGCGGGCGGCTGTCTGGCTGCTTCCGAGCCAGCCCTCCCAAACAGAGCAAGTTCGAATCAATAAGCGCGTCCGCGGGCGGATACGGGCCAGACGGTCTCGACCTTGCCGTTGCGAACGCCGACATACCAATCATGTACATTTGCGGTTGGGTCGCAGTGCCCCGGAACCAGCCTGAGCTTGTCGTTGACCTTCAGCACACCGTTCGGGTCCATCACGACGCCGTGTTCGTCCGAACATTTGATGTACTCGACATCATCTCGGCCGAAGATAACGGGCAGACCGCTGTCCACCGATTGCGCCTTGAGGCCCGCATCGACGATCGCCTTGTCCGCCTTAGCGTGGCTCATGACGCTGGTCAGGATGAAGAATGCGTTTTCCCACTCGCCTTGATCGATCCGGTTGCCGTCCTTGTCCAGGATCCGGCCATAATCGGCGTCCATGAAGGCGTAGGACCCGCATTGCAGTTCGTTGTACACGCCCGAGTTGGATTCGAAGTAATATGAGCCGGTGCCGCCGCCCGAGACCAATTCGCATTCGATGCCTTCGGCTTTGAGGCCTTTAACCGCGTCCTTTACCATCGCAATTGCGGTGTCGAGCTTTTCCTTGCGCGCCTCATAGCTGTCGAGGTGCTGCATTGCGCCCTGATAGGCCTGAATGCCGGTGAATTTCAGGTTCTCGGCTGCTTCGACCGCTTTGGCAATTTCGATCACGTCGGATGTTGTCGTCACACCGCACCGGCCAGCGCCGCAGTCGATTTCGACGAAGACCTCCAACTGTGTTCCGTGATCCACCGCTGCGCCTGAAAGATCCGCGACATTGTCCAGATCATCGACACAGACGATGATGCGGCTGCCCAGCTTTGGCAGGCTGGCAAGACGGTCGATCTTGGCGGGGTCACGCACCTGGTTCGAGACCAGAACGTCCTTGATACCGCCGCGCACGAACACTTCGGCCTCTGAAACTTTCTGGCAGCAGACGCCAACAGCGCCTCCGATCTTCTCCTGCAACTTGGCCACGTCTACCGATTTGTGCATTTTTCCATGCACGCGGTGGCGCATGCCGTGCGCCTTGGCATAGTCGCCCATCTTCTTGATGTTGCGCTCAAGCGCATCGAGATCCAGCACAAGAGAGGGGGTCTGGATATCTGCTTCGTCCATTCCGGGCTTGGCCGGAATGTCAAAGCCTACTTCGAATTCGTCGAGATTGGTCATATCTTTCATTTCCGTATTCCTATGTCGGGATTGATGTCACGCGTTCAGCCAGGGCAGCCTGTCCAGATCGACATTGCCCCCGGTTATGATCAGGCCGACACGTTTGCCTTTGAATGCGTCCGGGTTCTTCAGGATCGTGGCCAGCGGAACGGCCGAAGATGGCTCCATCACGATCCGAAGGTGTTTCCACGTCAGCTTCATCGCATCGATGATCTCTTGCTCTGAGGCCGTGTAGATTTCAGAGACATGGTTCGACACGAAATGCCAGGTCAGCTCTTTCAGTGGAACCAGCAGCCCGTCGGCAATCGTCTTGGGTGCGTCATCCGCGATGATGTGGCCGGCCTTGAAGCTGCGATAGGCATCGTCGGCCTGTTCCGGTTCCGCCGCGATGATCGCGGTTTCCGGGGCGAGCGTCGATAGTGTCAGACAGGTGCCGGACACCATGCCACCGCCGCCGATAGGTGCGACAACTGCATCCAGACCGTCGGTCTGCTCGATGAACTCGCGCGAACAGGTGCCTTGCCCGGCAATCACCCGCGGATCGTTGTAGGGATGGACGAAATCCCCGCCCGTGGCCGCCTGAACCTCGGCAAAGGTTGCTTCGCGCGACGAGGTGGAGGGCTCACATTCCGTGATCTTCCCACCATAGCGCCGCACCGTGTCTTTCTTGGCCTGTGGCGCAGTGCGTGGCATGACGACGTTGCACGGTATGCCCCGCTTCATTGCCGCATAGGACAGGCACGAGGCGTGGTTGCCCGAAGAATGGGTTGCAACGCCTTTCTTGGCCTGATCGTCATCAAGGCCAAACACGGCGTTTGCAGCGCCGCGAACCTTGAAGGCGCCCGGTTCCTGAAAGTTTTCACATTTGAAGAACAGCTGTGCACCGCTCAGCTCGTTCAGAAAGTCCGAAGTACGTATCGGTGTGCGGCGGATGAAAGGTTCAATCCGATCATGTGCCGCCAGCACGTCCTCGTAGGTCGGGATATACATGTTGCAGTCCTTCATCATGCGGCGTCCTTTTGAACGGCGCCCGAATGACCGCGATAATATTCCTGCGCAGCCGCCACGCCCGAGCCCAACTGGATGTTCAGGCCCAGGTCGACCATGCACATTTCAGCAGTGGCAATCCCGGACAGGGCCATGACATCCGTCAGGCTTCCCAGATGCCCGATGCGGAATACCTTGCCCGCGACTTCGCCAAGGCCGACACCGAAGGCAACGCCGTATTTTTCGGCCGCGTGCGTGACAATATCGGTGGCGTTGAGACCGTTTGGCGTGCGGATCGCGCTGACGGTGTCAGAGTATACCGATGGGTCCGCCGCGCACAGGTCCAGCCCCCAGGCGCCCACGGCGGCACGTACGCCTTCGGCAATACGGTGATGCCGGGCAAAGACGTTTTCCAAACCTTCACCCAGCAGCATGTCACAGGCCTGATTGAGGCCATTCATCAAGCCAACCGCAGGTGTGTAGGGGTATGCGCTGTTGGCATAGCCTTTCGCCATGTCGTGCACGTCAAAGAAGGTGCGGGGCAGGGTCCCTGTGCTGGTCGCGTCCATTGCCCGCTGGCTGAACCCGACGATGGCAAGGCCCGCGGGCAACATGAACCCTTTCTGCGAACCCGTGACGGCCACATCAACGCCCCATTCGTCAAAACGGAAATCCATGGATCCGATCGATGAAACACCATCGACGAACAGCATTGCGGGGTGCCCGGCAGCATTCAGAGCCTTGCGTACAGCGGCAATATCCGACTTCACACCGGTCGCTGTTTCGTTATGCGTGGCAAGAACAGCCTTGATTTCGTGGCTTGTGTCGGCGGTCAGGATCTCTTCGTAACGATCGGCTGGCAGACCTTCGCCCCAAGGGGTTTCGACGATCTCGACGTTCAGACCGTGGCGCTGGCACATATCGATCCAGCGATGGCTGAACATGCCGTTGCGCGCCGCCAGAACCTTGTCACCGGCCGACAGGGTGTTGGTCAGCGCGGTCTCCCAGCCTCCTGTTCCGGTCGACGGGAAGATGAAGACTTCGGCGCTGTTGCTTTTCAGGACTTTCTGAACACCCGCGCGCGCTGGATGTAGGATTTGCCCGAACAGTGGCGAACGGTGGTCGATCGTAGGCATGTCGCAGGCCTTGCGCAGGCTTTCCGGGATGTTGGTCGGGCCCGGAATGAAAACGGGATTTTGAAAGCTCATGGGTGGTCTCCTTCCGTCGTTGACCACACAATAAGTTCTAGCCGCTCTGCCCGATATATTTTTGAAAAAGACTTTCAAAACACCACGTTTTGAATTTAATTTATAATTGTCAGTGTGTTATATTTTTCATATCATGAATTAGTCTTTCACGAATGATCAAAGGGTTTTTATGGATTCTCAAGACAATACTCGCGAAGCCCGCAGAAAAGCCCGTGGAAGACCACGGGGGTGGGACGACAAGACAGCGCAAAACACGATCAAATCTCTGGACCGTGCGATGGAAGTTTTTGAGTATTTGAGTGAAGCGCAGGGCAAGGCGTTAACCGCGCTGTCCGACGAAATGGGCCAGTCGCCCGCCACGGTTTACCGAATTCTCGTTACACTAGAGGGCAGGGGACTTGTCGAGTTCGATCATGACGAGCAGGTCTGGCACATCGGTCCTCGTGCGTTCGTAATCGGTTCGCGCTTCCTGCGTCGCACCAGCCTTGTGGACCGGGCCCGACCTGTGATGCGAAAGCTGATGGAGGCCACCGGCGAGACCGCAAACCTTGGGGTCGAAAAAGAAGGAATGGTGCTGTTCCTGAGCCAGGTGGAAACCCATGCCAGCATCCGGGCGTTTTTCCCTCCGGGCACGCTGTCTCCGATGCACGCATCGGGCATCGGGAAAGCTTTGTTGGCATATATGGATGAAGATCGGCTGGACCGGCTGTTGGCCAAGACGGAACTGCGGGCCTTCACGGACCGGTCGATTACCAGCCCGGCCGCGCTGAAAGAAGATCTTGCCATGGTCAGGGCACAGGGCTTCTCGATAGACAACGAAGAAAAGAACATGGGTATGCGATGTATCGCTGCGCCGGTTTTTGACATCAACCGAGAGGCTGTAGCCGGGATTTCGGTATCCGGACCGACAAGCCGCGTCAGCGAAGCCGAAATCGCGCGCCTAAGCCGCCCCGTCATCGAGGCGGCGCGTCAGTTAACTCTGGCCATCGGCGGGACTATTTCTGCGCCGCTGTCCTGAGGTGCCGGTGCTGCGGATAAGCCGCTGGCCCCGGCCGCAATGCCATATGACGGTTCACGTCTTTGTACAGCAGGTAACGGAACTTACCCGGCCCGCCTGCATAGCAGGCCTGCGGGCAGAACGCGCGCAACCACATGTAATCGCCGGCCTCGACCTCTACCCAATCATTGTTCAGCCTGTAGACGGCCTTTCCCTCAAGAACATACAGACCATGTTCCATCACATGTGTTTCAAGGAAAGGAATGACAGCGCCGGGCTCGAAAGTCACCACGGTCACGTGCATATCGTGCCGCAGGTCACTTGGGTCGACAAAGCGCGTCGTGGCCCATTTGCCGTCGGTTCCGGGCATCGGCGTTGGCGTGATCTTATTTTCGTTGAGAACCAGAACGTCCGGGCGGTCAAGCCCTTCCACCGCTTCATAAGCCTTTCGAATCCAATGGAAGCGCAGGGTCTCACCGCCTCGGTTTCGTAAGGTCCAGTTGCATTCAGCGGGCAGGTAGGCATAGCCGCCGGGTGTCAGCTCGTAGGTCGCGCCGTCGGCCGTCAAGGTCGCTGTACCTTCGACCACGAACAAAACGCCTTCGGCTTCGGGATCGGTCTCGGGCCGGTCAGAGCCACCGCCGGGCTGAACCTCCATGATGTATTGCGAAAAGGTTTCAGCAAAGCCGCTGAGCGGGCGTGATATCACCCATAAGCGGGTGTCGTCCCAAAACGGCAGAAAACTGGTCACGATATCCCGCATCGTTCCCTTTGGGATCACTGCATAAGCGTCAGTAAATACGGCGCGGTCAGTCAGCAATTGCTCCTGACCAGGGTGCCCACCGTGTGGAGAATAATACTTGGCGGTCATGCATGCTCCTGAAAAATGTCATATGCCTGAAATATGCGCCGAAGGATCGGGGCGGACCACCCGCAAAAAGTTGACAGCTCTATTCGTGAAGATTTGAAAAATCAGAATTCGGCCGCCAACAAACGCATGCAGCATTGGCATCGCGCGCGCTGCGCAGCCGGTCGGATCAACGAGGATTGGGTCAGGGTTGCACCGGTCTGACCCCGGACAGATCCGGGGCAATCCGTATCACCTGCGACAGGTCAGGTTTCAGTCCTGTGCTTTTACCGGAAATCATCCCAAGCGGAACGCTTGTCGCTGCGGCGAGTGCATCCTGAACGGGGATCTCTGCTTGTTCCGTCAGAACCCGCACCGCCTTTGTCAGGCACAAGTCTGCCCCGGCCAGAGTGCCATCCTCCAAAGTCAGCCTGCCGTTTTCCCGCCGGATGCGGCGTCCTTCCAACTGAAACTTGCTCAGTGACGTTCCGGCGACTGCCATCGCATCGCTGACAAGGAAAATCCGCCCTGGTCCGCGTTTGGCGGCCCAGGCAATCCGCATCGTATCGGGATGAACGTGGATGCCATCCGCGATCAAGCCCGCCGATAACGACCCGCAGGATAGAGCCGCGCCGACCAGTCCCGGTTCACGGCTGCCAAGCTGGCTCATTGCATTGAACAGATGCGTTGCGCACTGCGCCCCGGCCCTTGAAAACGCCAGGCAGGTTTCAAAAGGCGCGTCCGTATGCCCCAGAGAAACGATGACCCCCGCGCGCTTCAATGCTTCAACCTGTTGCAGAGTTGTGCTTTCGGGCGCCAGCGTGACCATCAATGCAGGCAGGTGTTTTGCAGCGTCGATCAGAATCTCCAGATCGGTTTGCTGCATCGGGCGGATCAGGGCGGCATCATGTGCACCCTTGCGTCGCACAGACAGGTGCGGACCTTCCAGATGCAGGCCCGCAATGCCCGAAACACCCGTCTGAACGGCCTTGATGGCGGCATCAATCGCGGCCCGGGTTTTCTCGGCCGTGTCCGTGATCAGGGTTGGCAGGATGCGAGTGGCACCCAGCGCGCGATGAGCGCTGGCGATTTGGGTCAGCGTGTGAACCGATGGGTCGTCGTTGAACATCACGCCCCCGCCGCCGTTGACCTGCAAGTCCGCGTAGCCGGGGCTGAGGATGTCGCCATGCAGATCCTCGATCTGGTCATCCTGTGTGATCTGGGCCTCAGGTAGCAACGCATCCAGCACACCGTTTCTGAACCGTGCGGCGTGTCCTTCACGCAATTCAGTGCCATCGAAGATCGGGCCGCCCGCAAAAGTAACAGTAGAGCTGGTCATACCGTTTCCGTCACTTTTTTCAGATGGCGTGGTGTGTCCGGGTCGATCCCGCGTTGTGTGGCCACCTTCTCCACCATTCCATAAAACGCAGCGATTGTCGGTATCGGGTCCGTCATCCAATGCGACGTCCGGACATGGGGCAGTTCCGCGGCGTGTTTCACGCGGCCGGTTGTGGCGAAAACCAAAGCGCCTTTGGACGCCAGTGCGTCCGCAACTTCGGCCAGATTGTCCTCTGCTGCATCCCCGGACGACAGGGCAAGCACGGGAAAGCCCTGATCCACGATGGAAACCGGGCCGTGCAGAACCTCGGCCGCCGAATAGCTTTCTGCGTGGATCTGGCAAGTTTCCTTGAATTTCAACGCGGCTTCATTGGAGATTGCCAAAGACATGCCCCGACCCAAGGTAAACAAAGAACGCCCGTCCACCGCGTCTGCCACGGCACTCCAGTCGCAGGCGATTGCGGTCGACAAACTGTTTGGCAGCCCATGGATTGCGCGTAACAGGTGATCATCGCGCTTCACCTGCGCAATCAGCCACAGCCCGGCGACCAGAGACGTCACGAATGTCTTTGTCGCCGCCACGCTCAGTTCGGGGCCCGCGTGAATGGGCAGTGTTGCCGCAGCCGCCTCGGCCAGGGCAGAGGCAGGGTTGTTCGTGATCGCGACCGAGTAAGCCCCGCCGGATGTGAGCGACTGCGTGAGCTGCACGATATCCGGGCTCTGACCGGATTGTGAGACTGAGATGCAGATTGCATCCTCGCAACGCATGTCGACGCCGTAGATGGATTTCACCGACGGTCCGACCGAAGCCATCGGCAAACCAAGCAGCAGTTCCGAGGCGTATTTCAGAAAACTGCACGCATGATCCGAGGATCCGCGCGCCACCGAGATCAGGAACCGCGGGTCGCGGGCCCGGATCTCGTCGGCGGTTTGCGCGATCAAATCTTCACCTTCGGTCAGAAGGCGGTCTACGGCGTCGGGAATCTCATCGATCTCGCGCCGCATCTGAGTGGTTGTGTCAGGCATTTTCCCAGGCTTTCAATTTGACAGGCGCAGCTCGGCCACAAAGTCATAGGCGTCACCGCGGTAGATCGAGCGGGTCAATTCAGCGACCCGCCCGCTTTGCAGATATGAAGTGCGTTGAATCCGAAGCCCGGCCGTACCTTCCGCAACATCCAGAAGCTCTGCTTCTGGCGGTTCGAGGTTGATGGCCGAGATTTTCTGGATCGCGCGCACCGGTCGCAGACCAGATTGTTCAAGAACAGAGTAAAGCGACCCCGTCACTTCGGTGGGGTTCGGCAGGATATCGAGCGGAAGGGCCGCTTTTTCCAACGCCATCGGGCGTCCTCCTGCCTCTCGCAGGCGGTAGATACGCGCGACCTGTTCATTTGCCGACAAGCCCAATGCCATCATTTCTTCCGGGGATGGCAGGAAAACCCCACGTTCCAGCCATGTCGAGGTCGTCTTGAGCCCGCGCCGCTCCATGTCTTCGGTGAACGATGTCAGATGGGACAGCGATTGTTCAACCTTCGCTACGGGTTCGCGAACAAAGGACCCAGACCCTTGTCTTTGCTCTATTGCACCTTTGCGCACCAGTTCATGAATCGCCTTGCGCACGGTCACACGGGACAGGTCGGTGATCTCGGCGATTTCTCTTTCAGGGGGCAGCGAACTGTTGGGAGGCAGGATGCCGTCCTTGATCCCTTGTTCAAGGCGTTGACGGAGCTGTACATAGCGCGGGCCCGAGCTGTGCCCCAACCATCCTTCGGGTCGCAGGAAATCAGCTATGTTCATGTTCGATTTCCTCCAGATACGCCTGTGCCAATGCAAGTGCGCCGGACAGTGGATCGCCTGCGGGCTCGACCAGAGCAGATTGCATGTCCGCGGGCAGGTACGGCGCGTAAAGAGGGCCAATTCCGCCGGTCAGACAAACGGGCAGGCCAACATTCCAGCCCATTTTCTTCATCACCTCGATCAGATAGCCCGCACCGTCCTGCAGGATGGATCTGGCCAAGTCGTCCCCGCGATTGGAAAGCTCGGTCACAAGCGGGGCAAGGGCGCCAAAGTCCGATGGTGTCATGTCAGCGGCGGCCCGTACAATTCCTGCGGCATCGCCAAATCGAGACAGCAGATCCTGCGCCAATGCCGAAGGGCCGGTCGTGCCGTCCGTGTGCTCTAGCGTCTTGGCCAGCGCCCGTTTGCCAACCCATTGCGCCGAAGCCTGATCGCCCAGAACTGGGCCCCATCCGCCGGCAAATTTCATCGTGCCACCCCTTTGCATTGCGACAAAAGAACCGGTGCCGCAATGTGCGACAAACCCGTCCAACGCCCCCAATGCGCCGCGCAAAGCTGCTGCGCGATCATCTTCGATCCGGACGTGCCGAAATGGCAATGCCGTCGCAAGTTTCCGGGCAATCGCGTCACCTGTTATCCCGGCCAGGCCCAGATAGGCGGGCGCTTGCGCAAGTTCCTCGGGCGAACGGCCCGCCTGAACGGCCAGAGCTTCCAGACCGCGCCGCAGCTCGATGCAGGCGGCCTCGAAATCCGTGGACACGTTTGCCGCGCCGACTTCGACCCTGTGTGCTTTGCCATCGACAAAAGCGGCGACGCGGCAGCGCGTTCCACCCCCGTCGGCGGCCAGGAACATGGGTTTTGATGACTTTACCATAAACAGACCTTTATAATACCTTTTGCGTGTTTTGAAGTCCTAATTACGACCAAAGCAGCAAATATCATGCTATATTGGCCAAAAATATCAAAAAAAATAAATGATAGACTAATGGTATTTAAAAGGTATGATATCGAGAGTTCTTGGGGGAGAATCACTTGATTACGCCGGCGACAGAACAATTGCATCAGGATGCGCATGGGCTTGATACCCGTCCGCTGGCCGAAGTGGCCGGCCTGCTGGCGCGGTCGCAGGTGTCAGCGGCAACGGCAGTGCTTGATGCGCTTGGTCCGATTTGCAGCGGGGCGACCGCCATGGCCCAGACGATCCGGACGGGCGGCAAGCTTCGATATCTTGCGGCGGGGTCTTCCGGCCTCATGGCGGCCTCGGACGCGCTGGAGCTTGGCGGAACCTTTTCCATCCCGTCGCAGCAGATCCGCATTCATATGGCGGGTGGCATGCCGACTACGGCGGACATGCCGGGGGATGTAGAGGACGCTGTTGATGGGCTGGCTCAAGAGCTGTCGGATATGGTCGCCAATGATACGCTCATCGCGGTCTCGGCCAGCGGCACCACGCCTTATACCGTAGCTGCCGCAAAACTGGCGCGCGACCGGGGGACGCCCGTGATCGGGATTGCAAACAACGCGGGTTCGCAATTGTTGCAACTGGCGGACCATGCCGTTCTGCTTGCGACGCCTCCGGAATTGATCTCGGGCTCAACCCGGATGGGGGCCGGCACTGCGCAGAAAATAGCCCTCAATACGTTGTCGACGCTGATGGCCATCGAGCTTGGGCATATTCAGGACGGCATGATGATCAATCTGCGGGCGGACAATGATAAACTGCGCGCACGCGCCAACGGAATCGTGTGCCAGCTTACCGGCGTATCACCTGAACGTGCTGATGATGCCCTGAGGGCTGCGGATGGGAACCTGAAGTGCGCGGCACTTGTCGCCGCGGGTGCCGCATCGGCAGAGGATGCACAAAAGCGACTGGCTGAAACGAATGGCCGTCTGCGTCATGCGATGAACCGGCTGAATGAAGATAACGAACATAGCAACCTGGG
Source organism: Ruegeria sp. HKCCD6604 (assembly GCF_013110635.1). Taxonomy (NCBI): domain Bacteria; kingdom Pseudomonadati; phylum Pseudomonadota; class Alphaproteobacteria; order Rhodobacterales; family Roseobacteraceae; genus Ruegeria; species Ruegeria sp. HKCCD6604. The sequence goes on from NZ_WVQW01000003.1 coordinate 244,127, forward strand.
AGAAACCAAATGAAACGCAAAGTTCTGAGCCTGGCTCTGATGAGCACGGCGCTGGTCACAAGCGCCTATGCGCAAGACGCCACGCTGACGATCGAAAGCTGGCGCAACGATGATCTCGCTCTCTGGCAGGAAAAGATCATCCCTGCATTCGAGGCGGCCAATCCAGGTATCAAAGTTGTTTTCTCGCCTTCGGCCCCGGCGGAGTACAACGCGGTTCTGAACTCCAAACTGGAAGCCGGATCCGCCGGTGATCTGATCACCTGCCGCCCGTTCGATGCTTCTCTGGCGCTGTACGAAGCGGGCCATCTGACCGACCTGTCCGATCTGGATGCGATGGACAATTTCTCGGACGTAGCCAAATCGGCGTGGCAGACTGACGATGGGTCGGCCAGTTTTTGTGTTCCGATGGCATCGGTGATCCACGGTTTCATCTACAACAAGGATGCGTACAACGAACTGGGTCTGGAGGTTCCGACCACCGAGGCAGAATTCTTTGAAGTGTTGGACAAGATCAAGGAAGACGGCACCTATATTCCGATGGCAATGGGCACCAATGACCAGTGGGAAGCCGCAACGATGGGCTATAACAATATCGGCCCGAACTACTGGAAAGGTGAAGAAGGCCGTCTGGCATTGATCCGGGGCGAGCAGAAACTGACCGACCCTCAGTGGGTCGCGCCCTTTGCCACTTTGGCGAAATGGGCCGATTATCTGGGTGACGGATATGAGGCGCAGACCTATCCCGACAGCCAGAACCTGTTCACTTTGGGCCGCGCTGCAATTTACCCGGCGGGCAGCTGGGAGATTGCAGGTTTCAACACGCAGGCAGATTTTGAGATGGGCGCCTTCAAGCCGCCGGTCCAAAATGCCGGTGACACCTGCTATATCTCGGACCATACAGATATCGGCATCGGTCTGAACGCTGCCAGTGAAAACCAGGAGGCTGCCCGCACGTTCCTGGCCTGGGTCGCAAGCCCGGAATTCGCCAGTATCTTCGGCAATGCGGTTCCCGGTTTCTTCCCTTTGTCCAATACTCCGGTTGAACTGGAAGATCCCCTTGCCAAGGAAATCGTCGGATGGCGGGATGAGTGCGAGAGCACCATCCGTTCGACCTATCAGATCCTGTCACGTGGCACGCCCAACCTCGAAAACGAGACCTGGGGTGCATCCGTTGCAGCCATCAAGGGCACCGAAAGCCCCGAGGCTTTGGGCAAGAAACTGCAAGACGGGCTGGCCAGCTGGTACGCACCGCATCAGTAAGACCTGAACCACTCTCACCGGACGCGGCCCGTCGCGTCCGGCACCTTTTCCCCGGAGATCCCCATGCAGACCCGCCGCATACGCTGGCACATCGCCGTTTTTCTTGCACCTGCGGTGCTGGTTTACACGGCGGTGATGATCCTGCCCTTGTTCAACACGCTCCGCCTTGCGCTGTTTACCGAAGTCGATCAGGCGCGTGTGTATGTGGGGTTGGAGAATTTCCGAACCTTGTTCCTTGATCCGCTCTGGTCCGCGCAATTCTGGAATGCGCTGGGCAACAACTTCTGGTTCTTCCTGATCCACATGCTGGTGCAGAACCCCATCGGCATCGCTTTGGCCGCGATCCTGTCACACCCGAGGCTGCGCTTTGCCGCACTCTACCGGTCGGCCATTTTCATTCCGACGATCCTGAGCTTCGTGATCGTGGGTTTTGCCTGGAAACTGATCCTGTCTCCGCTTTGGGGGATTGCGCCCTCGATGTTGGACGCGGTTGGCTTGAAATCCCTGTTCGCGCCTTGGCTGGGCAAGGAAGAATACGCGCTGACAACTCTGGCGCTTGTCTCGGTCTGGCAATTCGTCGGCATCCCGATGATGCTGATTTATGCGGCCCTTCTGTCGATCCCCGAAGAAATTCTTGAAGCCGGAGAGATCGACGGGATCACCGGAGCTTCGGCTTTCTGGAAAATAAAACTGCCGCTGATCCTGCCCTCGATCGGGATCATCTCGATCCTCACATTCGTGGGCAATTTCAACGCGTTTGACCTGATCTATGTCTCTCAGGGCGCGCTGGCGGGGCCGGATTTTTCGACCGACATCCTGGGCACTTTCATGTACCGCACATTCTTCGGCTTCCAACTGCAACTGGGTGATCCGTATATGGGGTCCGCCATCGCCGGCGCCATGTTCGCCATCATCCTTGTGGGTGTTTGCATTTACCTTTTCGGCATCCAGACCCGGATGCGCCGGTATCAGCTGTGAGGGCTCTGCAATGAACAAGGCACGCTCGAATCCACTGAACACCGTCGCAATGCATGGTGCGCTGATCCTTTACACTCTGATCGCCCTGTTTCCGGTTTTCGTGATCATCATCAACAGCTTCAAAACGCGCCGTGCCATCTTTCGCGAGCCGCTTGCCTTGCCTGATGCCGAAAGCTTTTCCTTGATCGGCTACCAGACCGTGATGAAGCAGGGGGATTTCTTTCTCTACTTTCAGAACTCGCTGATCGTCACCGTGGTATCACTGGCCTTTATCCTGCTGTTCGGCGCCATGGCCGCCTTTGCCCTCAGCGAGTACCGGTTCAAGGGCAACATGTTGATGGGGCTCTATTTGGCGCTTGGGATCATGATTCCGATCCGCATCGGCACCGTGGCGATCCTGGAGATGATGGTCGCCACAGGGCTTGTGAACACGCTTTGGGCCCTGATCTTCGTCTACACGGCACAGGGTTTGCCGCTGGCGGTGTTCATCCTGTCCGAGTTCATGCGCCAGGTCAGTGAGGACCTGAAGAATGCGGGGCGCATCGATGGGCTTTCGGAATACACGATCTTTTTCCGGTTAGTGCTGCCTCTGGTCCGGCCTGCCATGGCAACCGTCGCCGTGTTCAACATGATCCCGATCTGGAACGATCTCTGGTTCCCCTTGATCCTGGCACCCGCTGAAGAGACCAAAACCCTGACGTTGGGCAGCCAGGTCTTCATCGGCCAGTTTGTGACCGACTGGAACGCGGTTCTGTCCGCGCTCAGCATGGCAATCCTGCCGGTTCTGGTGCTCTACGTCATCTTCTCGCGCCAGCTGATCCGCGGTATCACCTCAGGAGCTGTCAAATGACCCGGGTACTGATCGCTGGTCTTGGCAACATGGGCCTGAGCCATGCCTTGGCCCATCATCGCCACCCCGACGCACGGATCGTGGGGCTGGTCAACCGCACAGGTCAAGTAGACCATCACGACCTGTCAGGCTACCCGGCCTTTTCGGATTTTCAGGCGGCACTGGCCGAGACAAACCCCGATCTGGTCGTCGTCGCAACCTATTCCGACAGCCACGCAGACTTCGCCTGCGCCGCAATGGATACAGGTGCGCATGTCTTTGTTGAAAAGCCGCTGGCCACGACGGTTGCGGACGCCAGCCGCGTGGTCGCAAAAGCAGTGGAAACCGGCCGGAAACTGGTGATCGGATATATTCTGCGGCACCACCCGTCATGGATGCGACTGATCTCGGAGGCGCGTGATCTCGGCGGGCCGTATGTCTTCCGTCTGAACCTGAACCAGCAAAGCAGCGGGGCCGAATGGGAAACCCACAAGGCCTTGATGCAGACGACATCGCCTATCGTCGATTGCGGCGTGCATTACGTCGATGTGATGTGCCAGATCACCGATTCCGATCCCGTCCGCGTGCATGGCATGGGCCTGCGCCTGAGTGATGAGATTGCCGAAGACATGTACAATTACGGCCAGTTTCAGGTGATTTTCGAAGACGGTTCGGTCGGCTGGTACGAGGCCGGCTGGGGCCCGATGATGTCCGAGACCGCCTTTTTCGTGAAAGACATCGTGTCACCCAACGGATCGGTTTCAATCACGGATGGCAACAAGGGCGCATCCGCGGATATCGACGGCCACACCAAGGTTGGCGGCCTTCTGGTCCACCGCCCTGACGGCGACCGGATAATCGAGATGCCGGATGAGCCCGGCCATCAGCAACTCTGCGATGCCGAGCAAGCCTATATGCTGCGCGCCATCGCCGAAGATATCGATCTGACCCGCCACATGAACGATGCCGTGCAATCGCTGGCCATCTGCCTGGCCGCTGATGAAAGCATCCGTACCGGCCAACCCATATCGCTGAAAGAGGCACGCACATGACCGCCCTGACGCTGCAAAACGTGAACAAATCCTTCGGCACCGTCGAGGTCTTAAAGGATATCAACATCGACGTTGACGAGGGTGAATTCGTCGTCTTCGTCGGCCCCTCGGGCTGTGGCAAATCCACCCTTCTGCGTGTCATCGCGGGGCTCGAGGATGTGACGTCGGGCGAAGTGCGCATCGGCGGAGAGCTCATGAATCTCACCCCGCCTTCGAAACGCGGTATCGCGATGGTGTTCCAGAGTTACGCTCTCTATCCCCACTTGAACGTGCGCAAGAACATGTCATTGGCGCTGAAACAGGAGGGCCAGAGCAGGCAGGTCATCGACGAGCGTGTCGAAAGGGCAAGCAAGATGCTGAACCTTGAACCTTACCTTGACCGGTATCCTTCCGAACTGTCCGGTGGTCAGCGCCAGCGCGTCGCCATCGGTCGTGCCATCGTCCGGGAACCAAAGCTGTTCCTGTTCGACGAGCCTCTGTCCAATCTCGATGCGGCTCTGCGTATGAATACACGGTTGGAAATTGCGAACCTGCACCGTCAGCTTGACGCTTCGATGATCTACGTGACCCATGACCAGACCGAGGCAATGACTCTTGCCGATAAAATCGTCGTTCTGCGCGACGGGCGTGTGGAACAGGTCGGCAGCCCGATGGAGCTTTACAACAATCCTGCCAACCAGTTCGTGGCCGGTTTTCTTGGGGCGCCGTCGATGAATTTCTTTCCTGCCAGCATGATCGGCGAAAGCGCAGACATTACAACGGGTATCCGGCCGGAAGACCTGTTTTTGTCTGACGACGGTCCGGTGATCGCAAACGTCACCCATGTCGAGCATTTGGGCGGTGACACCAACGTGATTGCCATGATGCAGGATCACCAGATCACCGCGCGCCTGTTCGGGCAGCATAAGGTTGAAGCCGGTCAGAGCATCCGATTTGGATATTCTCCGGGCAGGGTCTATCGCTTCGACGCACAGGGTGCGCGTCTCGCGTGACACTCACTGACGCAGGGCTTTGGGGGCCGAAGTCAGCCGACTTTTCCATGCAGCGCCGCCTAAACACCACCGGCTATTCTGGTGTTTCGGGTGAACATGACAGGCCCAGATGATGAGACCGCGCGGAAATCGGCCGCTCGACCTGCCAAAGCGCGATAGAACTGGCGCAATCCGGGTTCGATATCTGCGGCAAGTTCTTCGCAATGCTGACACATGCGCACGATGTCGCCCTGAGGCTTTCGGGTTCTCAATGCTGCGATCAACTTATTGTGCCGGGCAAAGAGTTCCTGGAACGCGTCGGTCTTCCGCAAAGCGGAATCTCCAACCAGAACAAAAACGGGCTCTGGGTTGGCTTTGCCTTTCAGGTCAACATGGCCTGCCTGCAAAAATGCCAGGTCATCTCGCCCGGCTTGATACACCGCGTCTGAGACGACTATGTCATACTCGACCGTTCGACAGCATTGTTCGATCCGTGCCGAAACATTCACGACGTCTCCGATAACCGTATAGTTGAACCGTTTTTGCGATCCTATGTTGCCGACGCAGGCCTGCCCCGTGGCGATTCCGGTTGCCAGCGCTATCGGCTTTCGGTTCCGCATGATCTCGGATGCATTGAACTGTGCCAAGGCACGCCGCATCCTGAGCGCGGCAAGCCCTGCGCGGCATGGATGGTCCGCAACAGGTAAAGGCGCGTTCCAGAAGGCCATGATGGCGTCACCGATGAACTTGTCGATCGTACCACGCTCATGCAGGATCTGATCTCCAAGCTTGGAAAACAGCGCGTTCAGCAAGGATACAAGTTCCGTTGCCGACGCGGACTCGGACAGAGCGGTAAATCCCCGGATATCCGAAAACATCACGGTGATTGCCTGACTTTCTCCGCCCAATTGCAGCTGGTGGCCCGAATTCTCCATTTCATCAAGGATTTCCGGGGCTACGTAGTGTGAAAAGACTTTTCGAATCTGGCGCTTTTCGCGCTCAGTCGAAACAAAAAGATACCCCGCCAGCAGACCGAAATTTGCGATGCCTCCAATCAGAGGAAAGGTGGCATCGAACAGGATGGATTGGTTCTGAAAAATCAGCCAGCTGATGGCAAGAACGGCTGCGGCGGCTATGCCACCGGCGATGAAGGATGCGATGGCACCAAAGCTGGACATGACGGCAATCACCACAAGCCCCAGAAACGCAAATGCAAGCAGTTCCTGCGCCGCGGTCACATCAGACCGGCTGAGCATATCACCGGTCAGAATCTGTTCGATCATCTGGGCATGAATAGAAACACCGGGGACGCTTTCGCCAAGCGCCGTCTGGTGAATATCGAACAAACCGGCAGCTGAGGTTCCGATCAGGATTATTCTTCCTTCAATTTCGGATCGCAGCCCGTGGTCTTCAGTACCTTCCAGGACATCCTTGGCTGAAATGTAAAGGTCGGGGCTGTCCCGCCGGTACTTCAGCCAAAGCTCGCCATTCTCGGTTGTCGGTAAACGGTATCCGGCGATTTCGACGGCCAGCATGATGCCAGCCTCGTCAGGCGCGCCTTCCACGAAAATGCTGGTCTCACCCAGGGCGACCCTGAGGGCTTCGACGGCAAGGCTTGGCAGCGGACCGTCCGGACCGTTCCAGAGAACCGGCGCCCGTCTTACGATGCCGGTTCCTCCGATGGGCGAGACATTGACCCCGCCGACACCCGCCGCCGCCCGATCCAATGGTGGCGCGATCGGCGTCCAATGCGGAACCGAGATCAGCCCCTCGGCGGGGCTTTCCCCGAATTCAATGATTCCGGCCTTGGCCGCAATGGGCTCACCTTTGGCTGACAATCGCGCGGCCACGCCCAGCACCACGGGCCAGTAAGCCATTTCCATCCCAAGGACGACATCGTTGTCCAGCTTTTCGGCATGGCGTTCCACAGTCAGTACGCCCGCCAGCGATGGATCATTCAGAAGGCGAGACGGCGAATACCGGTCAGGTTCGGCAAACAGCATGTCGAACGCAATCGTCGCAGCGCCGTAGTCACCCAGATTTTGAACCAACTGCGCAACCAAAGTGCGGGGCCAGGGCCATTGTCCAAAGCTGGCAAGCGAGGCCTCATCGATATCCACGACGCGCACGGGGAGTTCGGGATTGAACTCCCGCGGGGATAATCTTTGCAAAACGTCGAAATAGATCAGGCGCGTCATTCGAACCGGGTACGGATCCCACGCCCGGATTAAGCAACCCAAAAGGATCAGACCCAGCCCCACGAGGCGGAAGGCCCATCGCCCGTTCCTGGATTTCCGCAGCTTGTCGCTCAAACCATCCTCCAGACAAATGGAACTGGAACTGCGTGTTCAACAGCAATTCCCGAGCAATTACGGATCAGTTTCTTCCCGCTCTGGTTCGTCCCGTTCGGGCTCCTCAGGTTCCGGTTCTTCCCGTTCGGGTTCCTCATGTTCAGGTTCTTCCGGTTCAGGTTCTTCCTGCTCCGGTTCTTCTCTGTCGGGCTCTTCCTGCTCTGGTTCTTCGCGTTCGGGTTCTGCATGGTCCGGTTCTTCTCTTGCCGGTTCATTGTTCGCGGAAGGCGAAGGGCCAGTGACCGTATTCTGCGCTTCGCGTTGCTGAGGAGGGTCCCTACGGGCTTCCGACCGGTCTGTCTCGATGCGCCGTATGGGCGCTCCATCACCTGAGCACCCTTCAACGCGTACCTGCAAAGGGGGCAGCAGCCCTTCCTGGGACTGAACGAATGGAAACCCGCTTTTCAGCGCTTGTTCGTATTGCGCCTGATCGGCAGGCCGTCCTACTCCTCCATCTCCGCTTGTTGCGAACATGCTGCATTGACGCCCCGAAGACCTGCACGCGCCCTGACTGCCGCACATGCGGACCGTACCTTGCAGGACAAGCATCGCGCTTTGTTTTTCCGACACGATCCACATGTCGAAGGTGGTGCCGCGCACGGCCATTGTCGCCGACGGTGTCCTGATCGAGTAGGCTCTCTTTCGGCTTTTTCCGGAAATAAACCGAAAACTGCCACCCAAAGCCTGAACGGCAAAGCTCTTGGCTTTGCGGTTATTTCGCAACATGGACACATCCAGAACCATGCGTGCGTTGGGGCCAATGGCAATCTTGGTGTCATCCACAAAAACGATTTGGATTACGCCTGTCTGATCAGTGCTGAGCGCGTCGCCGGACGCAACCTCCATTCCTGAATAAACGGGTTGTGCTTTTCCCGCGCGAACAACTTGGGCGCCTTGTTTGACGCTAATAATTTTTCCGATGTTGGCGATGGTCTGCGACGGTATAGCCACGACAACGCAAAGAACCATTACAATCTTTAACAACGACAAACTCGAACCCCTTCCCCCAATTGGCTTTAAAGCACGGAAACCGCGCTGTGCTCGACGCTTGCCTCTTAAAAAAACACGTTATTATTATTCATATGCATTAAAAATGTAGACAAATATGCATTATTTTTCGCGCTTTTAGCAAGAATTAAGTGAAAACGACGTTCAAAAACCGCTTTGAGTGATTTTCTGTGAAGACTGGATCGAGCGCAGTTTCACGCTTTTTGTTGCGGCTTAAGCACCTGTTTGGAAAAAGTGCGACTTTTCAAATTAGATCCGACATCAACTTGCTGGTTGTCCAGATGCGCGGAGCAGCTTTGTGCGCAGTTGAAATTCTGATTGCGCACCGTATGTCTTGCCGTGAACGTACGTATATCAACACGCGCTGACGACCCTTTTACTTTGCCACCCTTCGCGGCTCTTTAATGTGACATGTCCCTCGGGTAGAAACGCAGATGAGCAAGCTGACGGTCGCTGCCCGATTGTTCCAGCGCTGCAACACGGAGTCTGTTCATGCTGTTTCGTCGCATTATGGTCGCGGCCATGTTTTCTGGCTGTTTGCTGTCCACAGCGTCTGCACAATCCGATTCCGCTGCACGGCTCTTTGTGGAGCTGAACTCGGCCGAGGATGTCGCCAGCGCGTGCAGGTTGACGTTTCTGGTCAAGAATGAAACCGGGCAGCCGATCGACGGTGCCGTGTTCGAAACCGTCATTTTCGACACCGAAGGTGGTGTGTTGAACCTTTCTCTGTTCGATTTTCGCGATCTGCCCGCCGACCGGCCCCGGGTGCGCCAGTTCGACCTTCCCAACAGAACATGTGACACAGTTGGACAAGCCTTGATCAACGGCGCGAACTCCTGCGTCGTGGATGGTACCGAAAGTGACATATGCGACAGCACCCTCACGCTGAGCAGCAGGGTGGAAATGGAGTTGTTGGGATGAGTCCTATAGCCGCACTTCGTGAGATTTTTGACCTCGGCGGGCCGGTGGTGGCGATATTGATCGCCATGTCGGTTTTGACGCTGGCTGTCACCCTCTACAAACTCTGGCAATTTGCAGCCTGCGGTGTCGGGCGGCACAAGGTGCTGTCTGAAGCTCTGGCAGCCTGGGACGCAGGAGATCACAGTGCCGCGCGCGCAAGGCTGGCGGACAGCAGCAGCTATCTTGCCCCTATTGTGGGCGCGGCGATGAACGCATCTGGTGTTCCGGGGGCCGATGACCGGCTGGATGCCGAAGCGGGTTTGGCGCTTGCCGGGCTGGAACGTGGTTTTCGTTTGCTGGACACCGTGGCGCAGTTGGCGCCTTTGCTGGGTCTTTTTGGTACGGTTCTGGGTATGATCAGTGCATTCCAAAGCTTGCAAACCGCTGGATCATCGGTTGATCCGTCACTTTTGGCCGGCGGGATCTGGGTGGCCCTGATCACCACGGCTGTGGGTCTGGCCGTTGCGATGCCGACGTCGATGGTTTTGTCCTGGCTTGAAAGCCGAACCGCACGCGAGCGTGTTTTTGCGGACAAGGCTTTGCGTACGGTTCTGGTTCCCGGTCATTCCATCCAACGCACAGAGGCGGCGGCACAGGTCCCGGTCGCCCCAGAGCATGCGTAACACTGCGCCTTTTGTGCGGCGGCGCATGTCGATGACACCCCTTATCGACGTGATCTTTCTGCTTTTGCTGTTTTTCATGCTGTCCTCAACGTTTTCGCGGTTCAGCGAGATCGAGTTGAGCAGCGCCGCCACAGGCGGGAATGCCGACGCTACGCCGCCCGAACGCCTTTTCGTGCAACTTGGCCCCACACGTGTTGTCCTGAACGGCCAACCCCTGTCGCTTGAGGAATTGTTCGATCAGGTCCAGGCCGGTCAGGTGCTGGTAAGCCTTGATCCCGGGACAACCGCGCAACGTCTTGTGGACCTGCTTGTCCCTTTGCGCGGGCGCGAAGGTTTGACAGTCAGGGTGTTGGAGTGAGGCAATGATCCGTTACATCCGACCCGGTCGAAATCGCGATTCCACAATTCCGCTGATCAACGTCGTCTTTCTGATCCTGATCTTTTTTCTGATTACGGGTACGATTGCACCGCCATTGGATCCCGATCTGGATCTGGTGAATACTGCGGATATTGACGGTCGCGAGCCGCCGGATGCGCTTGTTCTTCATAGGGACGGGACATTGAGTTTTCGCGGCAATCCGATCGAGGCAGAAGCTTTCATGGCCGCGCATGACTCGGGGCCCGTGCGGATCGTTCCAGACAGGAATGCGTCGGCCTCTCGATTGATGGAGATCACCAGCAGTTTGCGCCGGTTGGGTGCGCCAACCGTTTTTCTGGTGACCGAACAGGCCCTCGAATGATCAGGCGGTCCGTTTTTGTTGCAATCATTGCAATTTCGATTTCCGTACTGGTGCATCTGATCGGCCTGATTGTCACGGTACCAGATTTGTCAGACCCGGCTTCCGGGGAAACCGGTACCGACACGATCGAACTCAGCAACGCGTTCGAAGAGTTGGCCGATACCACGATCGAACCCGTACCGCCTGCGCCGGATGAACCGCCAACCCCTCCGGTGGAACCGCCAACCCAGCCGCAGGAGGCAGAAGTTTCGACAAGTGATGCCCGCGTGGCCTCGCCGAATCCGCAAGAGACGTTCACGCCCGATACGGGGAAATCAACGATAATCCAGCCGAGGGCGCCGGATGAGGTTGTCGTGGACCCTGTAGACCAGAACCTGGAGGACGAAGGCGAAGCCGCCGAAGCTGAAGGCGCTGCGTCGGCAAGGCCCGAAGCGTTGGCCGAAACACCTGAGGTGCCGATTGAAGAGGCGGTTGCTCCGGTTGAGCCTTCTTCTGCCGAAGAACCGGTGTCCGAGGAACAGCAACAGATCGCCGCGTTACCGGTCGAGGTGGCTCCTATTGTTCCGGAAAACACGTCCCCACTTGAACCTGTAATACCAGAAGAAGCGTCGGAACCTCTGGATGACGACGCCGAACTGACCGTACCCGATGTAAGCGTGGACGGATCCGAACAGGCCGTAGCCACGTCATTGCGGCCTCGCCTTCCAGACCGACGCCCGCAACCCACCCTGCGGGGTGCGTTGGATCCGTCAAGTAACTTTGACGCTTTGAGATTTCCAGAACAGACGATTGAATCACCGCTGGCGACGTATCAAAGAGAGGGTGTCGACGCCTTCCGACAAAACCGGGGCGGCACCCGTTCAGGCGGGCGGGGGCCGGGAAATTCGGACACCACGAACTATGCGGGTCAGGTTCTTGTTCATCTGAACAGGGCGCCAATCGTTTACGTTGCCGGTCGTGGCTATGCGCGGGTGTTTTTCCAGATTGACCCGGATGGTTCATTGGCTTGGGTTGATGTCGTCGAAAGCTCTGGCTCGCCGGAAATAGAGCGCGCAGCCAAAGAACAGGTTCGAACCGCCGCACCTTTCCCGCGCCCGCCTGGGGGCGTCAGCCGGAAGCTTTCATTTTACTATCAGATAAGATGATCCGACGGGTCTTGTCAGGTGAACACGATTAGCGATCACCCTGAGGGCTTTCGCCGAATTCCCTGATTGCGCGGGTTTGCAGCTCTCAGATTAAAAAAACCCTTTGGCCAATAGAATGTGATATAAGAAAATGGGAATATAATAATGGCGCGATGAAATTCGCCCTCACAGCTGAGTATTCCTGAACTGGGAGGTCACTTTGTTTCGGAAATCTGCTTGCATAATCTCACTCGTATTGGTCCCTGCTGTTGTTGGTGCCGACGCCGTACCCAGCGAAGATGCTGCCGAGGGATTGTTTTCTGATCAGCCCTATTCCCCTTACGCGCAACGCACATTTCCTGAACGCCCATTATGGGGAGACACTCACCTTCACACCGGGCTTTCGCTGGATGCGGGTGCTTTCGGGAACACCTTGCTGCCGGATGAGGCATGGCGTTTCGCCAAGGGTGAGCAGGTCATTTCTTCGACGGGTCAGCCTGTAAGACTGTCACGACCCTTGGATTGGATGGTTCTCACGGATCACACGGACCTGATGGGGTTCGCGCCGGATTTGCAGGCTGGCAAGCCGGGCGTTCTTTCTGATCCGAAAGGACTGGAGTGGTACGAGGGGTACAAGGCCGGCGGGGAAGAAGCCGGTAAAGCGGCTTTCGACATCATCACCAATTTTTCGCAAATGACACTGCCGGAAATCCTGTTGGAATCCTACAGCCCCGGCGCCGATGCATTTGCCTTTACCTGGGAAAACATCGTTCTGGCGGCAGAGCGGCACAATGACCCCGGCACCTTTACCGCTTTCATCGGCTTTGAATGGACCTCGGTACCGAAAGGGTTCAACTTGCACCGCAATGTCATGCTGCGCGATGGGCCAATCAGGGCGCTTCAAATGGTGCCGCCGGTCACGCAGCCGCCTTACGGTGATACGGATCCAAAGGCGCTTTACGCCTGGCTTGAAGAGTATCAGGAAAAAACGGGGGGGCGTGCAGTTGCCTTTGCCCATAACGGGAACCTGTCGAATGGGTGGATGTTCCCAACCGAAGACACGTATCACGGCGGCAAGGTTGACGAGGAATATGTCGCGGCCCGCGCAAAATGGGAGCCCCATTACGAAGTCACCCAGATAAAGGGCGACGGTGAAGCGCATCCTTTCCTGAGCCCGGATGACGAATTTGCCGATTACGAGAACTGGGACGTCGGCAATCTGGACATAACCGAGTTGAAAACCGATGACATGCTGGCCGGAGAATACGCCCGAGAGGCATTGAAACGCGGCTTGATGCTGGAAGAAAAGTTTGGTGTGAACCCCTATAAATTCGGCATGGGGGGTGCGACGGACAGCCATACCTCTCTGGCCACGGCCGAAGAAGATAACTTCTTTGGAAAATCCGTCAGCGTCGAACCCTCAGCCTCGCGTATCAAGCATCCGTTCATAGCCAATGACCTTGGTGAAATTCCCGGCGATTTGCTTGTCGCCTCCGGATACACGGCCGTCTGGGCTACCGAGAATACACGCGCGGCGATCTTTGACGCGTTCAAGCGCCGCGAAACCTATGCAACGACGGGGCCAAGGATTGGTCTGCGGTTCTTTGGCGGATGGGATTTCAGTGAAGCAGATGTTGAAACCCGTTTCCTAGCCAATGTTGGTTATACCAAAGGCGTGCCAATGGGTTCGGACCTGCGCCCGCGCGAGGGTGAGGCTGCGCCAAGCTTCCTGATCGCCGCTCTGCGCGACCCGGTTGGTGCCAATCTGGACCGTGTTCAAGTGATAAAGGGATGGCTCGATTCTGAAGGTGCCTTGCAGGAGAAGGTCTACGACGTCGCATGGTCGGATAACCGCGAGGTCGATCAAAACGGCAAAGTCCCTGCGGTTGGAAACACTGTGGACGTGGAGACTGCCAGCTGGACCAACACAATCGGAACGGCCGAACTTGTCACCGTATGGTCAGACCCGGATTTCGATCCGAATGCACGCGCGTTTTACTACGTCCGCGCCATCGAAATTCCAACGCCGCGTTGGATCCTGTACGACAAGTTGAGATATGGTATCGAATTGCCCGAGGATGCAGTGCTTACGCATCAGGAACGCGCCTATTCGTCCCCGATCTGGTACACCCCGGCAGAGTGATCCGTTCTGCGATCGGAACACAAGCCGAGTCAATGACCTTACCTCGGTGCGTCCTCCGCGTTACTGTAACACGCGGAGGGCATCATCATGCAAAACCCGACCCGATGACGCCAACATCTGAACAAACAATCTGGCCACGTTTCACGCAGGAGGCTTGATGCGAGTACTGAAAGAACCTCTGCTCCATTTTTTTTTGATTGGAGCGGCAATTTTTGTTTGGTTCCATATTGTAGCGCCGGAAGGCGAGAGCGTTGAAGATCTTGAGAAAATAACACTCGACGAGGATGACGTTGCGCTTTTGTCTGCTCGTTTCGAAGCGCAGTGGAAACGCCCTCCAAGCGATACGGAACTGAAGGCTTTGGTCGACGCATCCATTCGTGAAGAGGTTCTGGTCCGGGAGGCAAGACAACTTGGTCTGGATCGCGGAGATCCCTTGATAAGGACCCGGCTGAGCCAAAAAATGGATTATCTGACCGAAGCCATTGCCACTTCCATCGTTCCGAATGACGAAGATCTGGAGGTTTTTCTTCAGGAAAACGCGGAACGCTATGCAACGCCCGTCATGGTGGCCTTTAATCAGGTCTTTCTTGGAGAGGAGCCCGGAGAGGCCGAAATCGAGAAAGCCCTGGCCAGCCTGCGCGCCAAGCAGGACATTCCCGATCTGGGCGGTTCGACCTTGCTGCCGGCGTCAATGCCGTTGTCCGCGACGCGGGTTGTCGAGTCGGTCTTTGGAGGAGGGTTTTCAAAAAGCATCACAGAGGTCGAAACAGGTCAGTGGACGGGTCCGATCCGGTCAGGTTACGGTATCCACCTTGTCGAGGTCGTTGCTGTCGAGCCCAGCCGAACACCGCCACTTGCTGAAATTCACAATACGGTGCTGCGGGACTGGCGCCGCGCGATGAGTGAAGATCTGGCGCAAGCGCAATATCAGTCTTTGGCCGAAAAATACGAGATTGTGGCCCCCGATCTTTCTGGCCCGGCCAAATGAGAACCTTGATCTGCTTCCTGTTTGCGCTGCTGTTTGTGTGGCCTGCAAATTTCGCTGCTGCGCACGCGCTTGATCCTGGATATCTGGAAATTCGTCAGATTGCCTCTGACACTTGGAGCGTTCATTGGCGAAAGCCCGACGTGAATGGCCAACCGATGGCGATTGACGCAATTTTGCCAGATGGCTGCACTCCGGCGCGTGGCCCGGATCCCATATCCGACGGTCGAGGGTGGGTTTCGTCCTGGGTCGTCGAATGCCAGGCGGGTATCGCGGGCCAATCCATTGCCATTGAGGGCCTTGAGACTCAGAGAAACGACGTGCTGGCGCGTGTGCATCCCCAGGATGCTCAACCTACTACGCTTCGTTTTACACCGGATATCAATGTCCAAATCATACCTTCTGAACAGTCGACATGGTCAGTGTTTGCCGCATATTCCCGGTTGGGGTTTGAACACATATTGGAAGGTTGGGATCACCTTCTGTTTGTCTTCGCGCTGTTTGTTCTGGTCCGCGATCCATGGAAACTTGTCGGAGCAGTAACAGCGTTCACACTTGCGCATTCAATAACCTTGGCGCTGGCAACGATGGGCGTTTTGAATGTTCCCGGACCACCGGTCGAGGCTGTTATCGCGTTGTCCATCGTTTTTTTGGCGATGGAGATCGTCAAAGGCGGCGAAAGACGGTTCCGGCTTTCAAAACAGAAACCCTGGATCGTTTGCTTCGGGTTCGGGCTTTTGCACGGCCTAGGTTTTGCAGGGGCATTGGCTGATATCGGGTTGCCCCCTAACGATATTCCCGCGGCATTGCTGGCCTTCAACCTCGGTGTCGAAGCCGGGCAGCTGAGTTTTATTGCCGCCTTGGCTCTTCTGATGGCAACCTGGCGGCTGATCGCGCTTCCGGTTGGCAAACATGCCACGGTCTTGACCGCGTATGGGATCGGCTCAGTGTCAATGTACTGGCTGATAGATCGCATAAGCGGTTTTTGAACAGCGGCGAAGTTGCGAGTTGAGCAAGATTTTGTGAATCATGACGGCGCATGTGCCTGAAATGGAATGCGGCCCGAGCCTGACCTGCTGAGCTTTTGCGCGGTTTCGGATTTGCTTCGATGAAAGGCCATGGTCATAAACAGCACAAAGCCAAGTGTTTTCAATCGACAGTGGCCGATGGCAATTCGCCGAAACACTTTTTGTAATCTTGTGAGAACTGCCCGATATGCCAAAAGCCATATCGGTTTGCGGCGTCAGAAATTGACAGATCTTTGCCTTGTTCTGCAAGCAGGCTGCGAACCCTGTTAAGGCGGAGCCTTGTGTAATAGGCCTTTGGGCCGATACCGAATTTTTCGTTGAACGCGCGTTCCAATGTGCGCAATGACACACTGATATCCCCGCAGATCTCGCTGATGGGGACGTTTTCGTCCGGGGTCGCCGTCATCCGATCAATGGCCGCAGCAAGTGCCAGAGCTTTTCGGTTTATCCGCGGTTCCCTGCGATCCGCTCCGCCCCCCAAAGCGATCCGCAGTATCTCTTCGATCAAATGGGTTTCGCCCTGTTCTGACGAATTTGGGTTCGCCAACAAAGTCTGAATGTCGTTCAAAAGCGCAGCCGAGCGATCAGGTGGCGTTGCAGGTAACAAAAATGCCCCGAATTCTGTATCAGAGACTGCGATCCCCAGCTTCTCGCCTATTTTCATCGCATTCTCAGTTTCAACGGTCATCGTATATCCGCCGAACCCGCTGTCGCTGATACAGTCGAACTCATCGCCGCTGCCGAAGGACAGAAACGGTGGCGTTTCGATGCTGGTACCGTTCCAGTCCGTCAGTCTTGAATGGGTAGGGATGCCAAATGTGATGTGGTCTTTCGGAGACGCGCCGATCTGGTGCACACGCCGCGAGAAACCAAACTTCATAACGGAAATAAGCGGGCCGGATCTGACCTTGAAATCAGCCTGCATTTCGCCGTCTTCGATCTGACGGAAATCCATATCCCATTTGGATATTGCGGCGATCTGGTTCGGATCACGGAAAGTGGCCGCAAAAAACCGGGGTGCTTCGGGCGGGGCCAAGTCTAGTTTTGTCGATTTTTTGATGCGGTGCAAAATATCTCCCCTGTAGTTTGCATGAAAAGCTTAGTCGAAACATAGGAATATGTTCAAATGAAATTGCCCGATCCGCTTGCCGCGCCCAAACGTGGTCGCCCTCCGCTTCCGAAAGCAGAAGTGCGGTCGGAACGGATCGTGACCCTTCTTACACCCTCACAGCGCCACAAACTCACTCGTCTTGCGGATTTAACCGGTCAGACGCTTTCCAGTGTCGCCCACGATCTTATCGCACAGGGTCTGGACCGAGAAGAAAACCCAAGGAAAAAGGAAACCTAAAGAAATGGATCTCAAGTTGTTTTTGCTGGGTTCTCTGGCGATCAGCGCGCCTGCCTACGCGCAGGATGCACCCATTGCGCATGATTCCGAATTCTATATTCTTCAGGCCCAGAACAAGGATGCCTGGGAGCAGGACGATACAGCCGTTGATCAGGCTCTCGCGGCATTTCGAGACGAGAACGGTGGCAACCCCCCGAACATCATCAGTATTCTGGTCGATGACATCGGTTTTGGGGATATGGGTATCCCGGAATTGAACGCGGTACGCGGCATCAGTACCCCAAACATCAACGATTTTTCTGACGAAGCGATGCGCATGGTGCGCATGTATACAGAGCCATCCTGCACCCCGACACGTGTGGCCCAGACGACCGGTCGTCTGCCGGTTCGGATCGGAATGGGTGATACGACCGTCGACATCGCCGGTTTCGGTCTGCCCGGAGAGGAAGTAACGCTTGCCGAGGTATTGAAGGCCGAAGGATATGCAACCTCGCATGTCGGGAAGTGGCACATGGGTGACATTGCCGAGAGCTGGGCAATGAACCAGGGGTTCGACTATGCGCAGCACGCCGTTCATCAACAGGGCCAGTTGACGATTTTCAATGACGATGCAATCCGCGAGCAGGTTTCGGTTGGTATCGCAGATTTTGTCGACGATTACACGATCGACGACTGGTTCCGCCCCGATGCATCGGCCATGGCCACGGTGATCGAAGGAAATGCCGGCGGACCTGTTCGTGAGATCCGAATGGAGCCGGGTGAGCGTTGGAACGCAGCCAAATATGATGAGATGAACCAAGCATTTCAGGACAAAACCCTGAGTGAACTGGAACGCTTGGCCGGCGGTACTGAGCCTTTCTTCCTACAGTATTGGCCGATGATCCCGCTGGACAACACGCGGGCCGGGCGTGACGGACCGGAAAGCGTCAATGGAGGTCTGTACGCCGACAAACTGCAAGAGCTGGACACGTATTTGGGCGAAATCTTCACGCGCATGGACGAGCTTGGCGTGGCGGATAATACGATTGTCGTGTTGATGGGCGACAACGGCCACTTCACCAAGTATTCACCGGCATCTGGTTTTACGCCAATGGTCTTTCGCGGAGGCAAAGGCGATACGACCGAGGGCGGGGTTCGCGTGGACGCTTTCATAAGGTGGCCGGGTCTGATTGAACCAGACAGCATGATCAACAACATTATTCATGTGTCTGATCTTTATACGACGCTGGCTAGATTCGGCGGCGCGGTTCAGCATATTCCCCGAGACCGGTTGATTGATGGCGTGGATCAATCTGCCTCGATCCTGTTTCAAGATGAAAGCAAAGGTCGGCGTGATCACGTGATTATATATTCGGTGAGTACCCCAAAGGCGGTCGTCAAGGACAAACTGAAGCTCAACCTGCCCGGGCCGGGTCAAAACGCGATCATTGCAGATTTCTTTGATGTGATGCGCGACACGCACGAAAAGTACCCGGTTTCGACCGAAGTTGGTGCTTGGGGCGGGCAGGAGTTCGTCCGCATTCTGGGACGCCACATGGCGAGAAAAGAGCTGTTCCCCGATACTGGCCCGGCCACAGGAATGCCGTATGAAGGAATTGAAAACCTGCGGCCGGAAACGCAACAGGCAGTTGAGGCTTTCATGGTCAAACGATCTGCGGCGCAACAATGAAACAAGGCCGCGCGCGTCAACAGAAATGCGCGGCCGCGAAATCGACACGCAAATAGGGCAAGCGTTGGCGTACTTCTTAGCCGCATCCGAAACAAATATTGCGCCCCGCTGGTATCAGCAGCTCTGCGCAATGGAGTAAACATATGCTTATTGTCTTAGGTCTCTATTTCGGAGTGATCTGGGTGGTGTTTTCCAAGCTGGGGCTGCTTCCATGGAACCGGTTCTGGAAATCTGTCGTCTATGGGGGTGCCGCAATCATTGCTCTGGTTGTAATCGGTGCCCTCAACCACACCACACCGACAGGGCCTGTTTCGGTGCAGGGTGTTGCCACCAACATTGCCCCCAATGTGTCAGGTACTGTTGTTGACGTTTCGGTTCGCCCCAACGAGCGGGTTGCGAAAGGGGACCCGCTGTTCCGGATTGACGATACACCCTTTCGGATCGAAGTCGCCCGGCTGACAGCCAGTCTTGAAACTGCGCGTTCTGCGGCAGATCAGTTACAGTCCGACCTGGCAGCGGCGGAAGCCGACATTGAATCCCTCACCGCGCAATTGACCTTTGGCGTCCAGCGCCGTGACGACATTGTCGATCTTGAGAAGCGGGGGGCATCGACGACCTTCCAGTTGCAGGAAGCCGTGTCTGCCATCGATCAATTGTCCGCAAGCCTGCGCGCGGCCGAGGCGCGCAAAGCCGGTCTGGAGCGGCGGATTGCCGCCAAGATCGACGGCATTGATGCCGGCGTGGTCGAGGCTGAGCAGGCTTTGGCGCAGGCGCTTTGGAATTTGGAGCAAACAGTCGTGCGCGCGCCGGAAGACGGCTTTGTCACCGCCGTTTCTCTGCGTCCCGGAAATCGTGTATCTATCGCACAGGGGGCGATCTCTTTTGTTGTCCCCGATGACCGCCATCTGATCGCAAGTTTGCCCCAATCAAGTCGCATGAACGTTTCCGTCGGCGACCAGATCCGCCTTGCGCTGCGAATCCAGCCGGGCGGCGAAATACCTGGGACCGTCATATCGTTGCCCGTAGGAACGGCAGAGGGCGTTGTTGACTCGCGCACGGGCCTTCCTTCACTGCGCGATCTGGCTGGCGTGTCCAGCTATCCGGTGCTGATCGAAGTTCCGGACCAGATCAATATCGAAGATTTTCCATTCGGGACTTCCGGCACGGCGCTGGTAATTACGGACAAGGCGGGCGCAATCAGTGTGTTGGCGGAAATCCTGTTCTGGATCACCAAAAAGCTGAATTACATCTGAAATATTGGAGGGACGAGATGAAAACAGAATTGGCAATAAGAGGCGCGGGTTTGGCCTTGGTTGCGGCGTTTGGCACAACCGCTTCCGCGCAGCAAAGCGATTGGTCCTATGAAGCGACGATTTACCTTTTCATGCCTGAAACGGAAACGTCTATCGAAACCCCGTCAGGGACATTGGACGGCACGTTGAGTTTTTCTGACGCTCTGAGCAACCTGGATTTCGCCTTTATGGGCGCGTTTGCGGCATCCAATGGGCGTTGGAGCCTGCTTGCTGACTACAATTATACAAATCTATCCTTCAGCAACAGTGGTGCCGGTCCGTCTGGATCCACTCTCGACACATCATTCACCACCCAGTTCCTAAGTGGGTACGTGGCCTATCGGGTCTATGAAGATCCTTCCGTTCAACTGGACATTGCCGGTGGTTTCAGATGGTTCAGTACCGAAACCAATTTCACACTAACGTCCGCTTCGGCACCTGGGCGCACGACCGTTGTTGACGACGATTGGGTAGACCCGGTCATTGGCGCAAGAATACGTTACGTTTTTTCCGACAAATGGACGGGAACCGGGTTCGTTGATTATGGCGGCTTCCGCAGTGACAGCGAAACGTGGCAGGTTCTTTTGACGGCGGATTATTCCATCAATGACAGATGGGTGATCCGTGGCGGATATCGCTATATCGCCTTCGACCATGAGATCGGCGGCAATGATTTCGAGTTCCATCAGTCCGGGCCGGTGATCGGGGCGACCTACCGATTCTGATTGATTGTAAACGAGTATTGTCTTCGGCTTCGACTTGGTGCGAGACGTCAGTCGGGGAGGCGTGCGTGTTTGGTCGGTGCAAACTTCCTTTTTACAAATTGTTTGCTGCGTTCCGCGAGCAGGAGTTCCAGCAACCATCCTGCTTTTCGGCGTGATGAAGGGCTGCAAATCTGGTGGCGCGGGTAAAAGCGGAACGGGTCGCAACCGATCTGCTGCCGGATTGGCCGCCTGATCCGGTATCCAGGCGGCCCTGCCTGTCAGAACCAGCGACCAATGGCTGTGACGGATGGCGCCAAGGCTGCCGCATCCGAGATCACCGAGAAGACAATGAATGTCGATTGGGAAGACGAAGGTGTATCAAACCCGGTAAAACGGGTTGCAACGCCTCCGGTACCGTTCAGGTTCGGGGGCGTCGAAAAGTCAGCCGGAAAATCCCAGGTTATTGGGCCGCTTTTGAAAAGAGCACCCTCAGCAGTCGTGCAGGCCAAGGGCGCAAGCATGGCCGTACAGATCTGAGTGCCGTCGGCAAACCGCACATAATCTCCGTTGGCGTTGCTGCCGCGCTCAATGACAGCGCCGGTCGGAACACCCGCGTTTTCCGTCACTGTTCCAAGAAGGTTTCCAGGGCCGTATCCATAGTCGGCGCGCATCAGTCGGCCCGAAGTCGTGTCGCTGGCGTTGGCCTGAACAGCTGCCCCCGAAACAGTTCCGGCTACAGGATCAAAGGTCATCGCTTCAGTCCAGTTGCCGCCGTCAGGAGACACTTTTATGGAAAATCCGGTTGTGCCAGACAGTCCCATTTCCGCGTGACCTGTCCAGTTCGATTGGAACAACAGCGACGCGGTATCATCTGCGCTGGCTTTGTTGATCTTCAGCTGATGCCCGCCGCCTTCGTGGCTCAGCAAGGTCGCCGGGCTGCGAACGGACAAACGGTTCGTACTGTCTGAATTGGTCGCAACCCCGACTCCGTCCAGGTTCTGAGTGCTGACAGGCAGGGGGGCCCAGGCTGTTCCTGTCCAGTATTTCAGATCTCCGGCCGCTTCATCCCAGGCGCGCCAGCCAATGTCGGGGGTCACGAAATGCCAGGCGTTGTCCAGCCAGGCGGCAAGTTCACCGGCATGTCCTGTCCAGTCCCCGGTCGGGTTGGCTCCAAGGGCATGAACTTCGCCTTGCTCGGGGACAACAGGAGGTGTCGCGGATTCTGTTGACCGTACCGAGAGTTGCACGACCAGATCGAGCTGTCTCAGGGCTTCGTTGTGGGTAACGTGTTTTTGCGCTTGTGCCGGTTGCAGCAAGGGCAGGTTCAATCGGGGGGATGTTTGTGACACGGGGGGTCCTCCTGTGGTGTCGGTCCGAAGCTTCGGTTGCGCGCTACCCTGCCGCAAAGCGCGTCAATCCTGTCTGACCGGGCCGACCGCCCAGGGAAGATTTTGGTAAGATTCTGATGTCTGCGGGGAACCCGCCGATGGGTGTTTCCGTGCAGAGCAATGCCCGAGAATCAATCGCGGGCGTAAATGTCGTCGTATCGGATGATGTCGTCTTCACCCAGATAGGTGCCAGTCTGAACTTCGATCAAAACCATGGGAACTTTCCCGGGGTTTTCCATTCGGTGTGTCGCTCCCAGTGGGATATAGACGGATTGGTTTTCGGTTACCAAACGCTCCTGATCATCGATGGTGACCTTGGCCGTGCCTTCAACCACGATCCAATGCTCGGAACGATGATGGTGAGATTGCAGGCTGAGCGACGCGCCAGGATGAACATGGATGCGTTTGACCTGAATCCTATCTCCGATCACAAGGCTTTCGAACCAGCCCCACGGACGATGATCCACCGGCAGGGATTCTGCCTGCTTCGCCCCCTTGGCCTTCAGCGCTGCAACGGCCTGTTTCACGTCCTGGGCCTTGTCCATGCTCGCGACCAAAACCGCATCGGGCATCGCAACGGCGATTACGTTTTCAAGACCCATTGCCACGACTTCCTGCGCCGGCGACTCGGACCGTATCAGTGCATTGCGGCAGTCGATTGCCGTTACTTCTCCGTTGGTCGCCACACCGTCTTCATCGGGGTTCGACAGCTCTTGAACCGCGGTCCAGCTTCCGACATCGGACCAGCCAGCGGAATAAGGCACCACGCTCAGGTTCAGGGCCTTTTCCATCACTGCGTAGTCTATTGAAATGTCTTCCACACCCGCCCATGCCGCTGGGTCCAGTCGAAGAAATCCCAAATCCGTTTTTGCCTCGGCAACGGCCTTTTGAACCAGCGGGATCAGTTCGCTCTCGTGCTGTTCAAAGGCTGCCAGGATATCGCGAACTGCAAACAGGAAGATCCCCGAGTTCCAAAGATAGCTGCCATCCGACAGCATCGCCTCGGCCGTTTTGCGGTCAGGTTTTTCCACAAAAAGATCCAATGGGACAGCCTCATGGGTCGTATCCGGCGGATGGCGGAGTTTGAGATAGCCGTATCCGGTTTCCGGGTGCGTCGGAGTGATGCCGAAAGTTACCAGATCGCGCCGTTCACTTATTGCCCGTACGCCTTCGGCAACGGCTTGATGAAAGGCGTCCATGTCCGGAACCACGTGATCAGACGGCGCCACCAGCATGATGCCATCGGAATCTCGCGCCGCCAGATACAAGGCTGCGGCAAGAACAGCGGGGGCGGTGTTTCGACCTTCGGGCTCGATCAGAATTGGCCCGGGGTCAATTCCGACGGCCATCAATTGTTCCGGGACAATAAAGCGAAAAGCCTCGTTGGTCAGAACAAGTGGCTTTGCTTACGGTGCCTGAGAAGGACCGAGCATCCGTTCCGCGCAATTCTGCAACAGGCTTGTTTCGCCGACCAGAGGAACGAATTGCTTGGGATAGCTTTTGCGTGACAGGGGCCACAAACGTGTTCCCGAGCCTCCGCAAAGAATGACGGGTTAGACTGTACTGGTCACGCACGTGCCTTGTTTTTAGTCAAGTAAAACAATCTGTGACTACTGAGCAGCTTTCCCCGTGGCGACAATGTCATTCAGATATTGGCTCAGATCATCGCGCAGGTCTTCGCGGGCAAGAGCAAAAGCAACGGTGGCTTGCAAAAAGCCTGATTTTGAACCGCAATCAAAACGCTGACCATCGAATTTATAACCGTAGGCCGGCACTCCGGCGGCAATGTCCTGGGCGATGGCGTCGGTCAGCTGGATTTCGCCGCCGCTTCCGGTTTTTTTTGCGTTGAGGTTGTTCAAAACGGACGGCCGAAGCACATACCGGCCGATGACCGCCAGATTGGATGGTGCCTCTGATGGGTCAGGCTTTTCAACCATGCCTCTGGTGGGGACGACAGACCCGATATTGTCGCCAACATCGAGCATGCCGTAAGAGCTTGTCTTTTCCCTCGGAACTTCCATCGCTGCGACCATATTGCCACCGGTTTCTTCGTAGGCCTCGATCATCTGTTGCAGACAGGGTTTGTCGGCGGCGATGACATCGTCAGGCAGCATGACGGCAAATGGTTCGTCGCCGATCAGCCGCCGGGCGCACCAGACCGCGTGTCCCAGCCCCAGAGCTTTGTGCTGGCGGATATAAGCGATCGCGCCGCTTTCCATATTCGTTTTGTTCAGCACGTCCAGAAGCTTGTTTTTGCCTTTGGCTCTCAACTCCTGCTCCAGCACCAGGTTGTGATCGAAATAATCTTCCAGCGCGGATTTCCCGCGCGACGTTACAAAAATGAACTCCTTGATCCCGGCTGCACGGGCCTCGTCAATTGCATATTGCACCAGCGGACGATCCACCAGCGTCATGATTTCTTTCGGAACGGATTTGGTTGCTGGCAAAAAACGCGTTCCCATGCCCGCTACTGGAAAAACCGCTTTGGTAACTTTGCGTGTCATGGTGCCTCTCAATTATCAAGTTTTGCCAGCAGTGCAGGAAATGTCCGGAATGTCCTCATAGGCTGCAATACCCTGTCAATCAATGATGCCTGATGGATCAGGCTGCTATCAGTCAAATCGTGCCACCTTGCCAAGGAGGAGTCAAAAGCCCGGTCTGATGCGGTATCAATATAATCTTTATGTACGACGCGCTTGGATCATTGGCTGACTGCACAGTGTAGAGCGGGACACATCACCACCGGTCCATCAAGAAAAAATTCGTAGGCTTGTTCTTCGCGACGTGTCTTGCAGATCATGGCGTTCCACGAACCGACCCGACCGGGTTGCCGCGCCGCGTATCATGTTATTTTTGCGTGGTTTTCCCATGCGGAAAACCGCAACCCGCCCAAAGTCGCCCACAACCCTCTTTTCGGAAGCAAACTGCCTGTAGGACAAGCCTCGTCAAAGGGTGCAGACGGACAGAGTATCTTCCTTGGCAAAAGGGCGGCTGACCGCCTTGTTCAACGCATCCGAGTTTTTGATTTGCCCTTTCAAATTCTGTTCTCGAATGGGCAACAATTGTCACGCGGTTCCATAGATAGGTTCTGGGAACGCCTGATTGTTGCACATTGGATCGATGAGCAGGCCGGATGTCAGAGTCGGCTGGACACCTTGGTTTGCCTCACGGGGCCAGGCTTGTTTTCATCAGCGCATCCGGAAAGCAGGTCTGTTCGATGCCCACGGTCTCTTGCCATCGACCTATCGAACGACGCGTTTTGAACCCCGGCAGTCCATCGACTCCTCCGACATCATGTCCTTTTTGTTCCAACGCCTGCTGCATCTTGGCAATATCGGATCTGTACAGCCCGCCGACCTTTCCCCAAGCGCCATTGAAATCGCCAATTCCGTATTGAATACGGTCGCCAACATGGCCGACAAACAAGGCATACAGGTCGCTTTTGTTGTATTCCTTTAGAACGTAGAAGTTTGGCGTAACCAGAAAAGCCGGACCATGTCGTCCTGCGGGCATCATCAAATACCCGTCACCACGCAGCTCATGGGCCGGAAAGGGGTTGCCCGAGACGCGACGTACCCCCATCTCAACCCAGTCCTGAATAGGTCGCCCCTGATCAGGGCCTTCCAAAGCGCAAGAGACATTTTGGGGTACGAAAACCTCGAATCCCCAGTCCCGTGCGGTGACCCAACCGTGCTTCATGAGGTAGTTTCCGATTGAAGCAATCGTATCTTCGGGTGACCCCCAAATATCAGCCGCCCCGTCGCCGTTGCCGTCGACAGCATAAGACAAGTAGTTGGACGGCATGAACTGAGGCTGACCCAAAGCGCCAGCCCAACTGCTTTTCATTTGCCGGGCGGGCTGGTGCCCTGCCTCTGCGATTTGCAGGGCGGCAACAAATTCGGTTGTGAAATAGTCTGCACGGGTGCTCATGAAGGCCTTGGTCGACAGTACCCTGAAAGCATCATGCCGGATCGGAACCTGTCCGTATCCGCTCTCTCTTCCCCAGATCGCCAGAATAATGCGGGCAGGAACGCCGGTTTCGTCTTCGACCGCCGCCAGAGTTGCGGCATGGCGCCGTGCCATTCTACGTCCTGCCGATGTTGCGCCTTGCACCGACCCCGGATTGAAATAGCGACCGGGTGAGCCAAACTCGGCCTGTTTCTGAACCTTGGGAGTTATGCGCGTGCTTCCCGGTGGCACCAGATCCGGCAATTTCCAGTCAAGGGTCACGTCGGAGAGGGCTGCTTGCATCGTCTCGCGTGTCACACCTTTGGCCTTTGCCCGGGGCCAAACGGTTTCCTGCAACCACGACTGAAACTGGCGTTCGATCGCCGCACGATCCTGCGCCAATGAGGGCTGAAAGAGCAGGATCAACCCGAAAGAGAATACCAGAATACGCATCTTCATTTTGTCTGTCCCGGTTGGGATTGCAAGTCAACGGTAAGATACCGCGCATCCTTGGTTCTATATACCCGAAGTTGAATTGGGTTAGACTTGGGCAATTTGTGGTTTGAAAAACTCTTGAGAAAATTCACGCACTTGTCGATAGTCGAATAAAATTTGTTTGAGGAAAGGGCAGTCAGTCATGGCACATGTAAAAACGCCCAATCCAGTCCCTCGGCTCGCGATGGCGTTGATCCTGTTTGTGTCGATGCCGCAAATGGTTGCCGCCAGCGACAGTTTTATGGATCCGCAAGGACCCATTGCCGCCATCCAGAAAACGCATCTGCTGCGGGCGACCGCTTTGATCATGGTGGCTGTTATCCCTGTGCTGATACTGGTGCCGTTGATCGCGTTTCGTTATCGCCGCCGAAGGAACAGCCACGCAGCTTACCGACCGGATTGGGATTTTTCCGCGAAACTGGAATTCCTCATGTGGGGTGTGCCCGTTGTGATTGTGGCGCTCCTGTCGTTCTACCTTTGGAAGGCCACCCATCGGCTTGATCCGT
The DNA here is from genome assembly GCF_013110635.1 of Ruegeria sp. HKCCD6604. Lineage (NCBI taxonomy): Bacteria > Pseudomonadati > Pseudomonadota > Alphaproteobacteria > Rhodobacterales > Roseobacteraceae > Ruegeria > Ruegeria sp. HKCCD6604. Next base: position 271,529 of record NZ_WVQW01000003.1, read on the forward strand.
ACGCGTCGGCGTTTGGTGAAGATCCGGCCTTGCGCGTGCAGGTTGTCGGGCTGGATTGGAAGTGGCTGTTCATCTATCCCGATCTTGGTATCGCCAGTGTGGGCGAGTTCGGCATTCCCACCAAAAGGCAAGTGGCCATGACTCTGACCACCGATACCGTCATGCAATCCTTCATGATCCCTGCGCTGGCAGGCCAGATTTACGCGATGCCGGGAATGACCACGCAACTGCATCTGGTCGCGGACGTCCCCGAGGTCATGCAAGGCGAGAACACGCAGTACAACGGGCGGGGTTTTACCAAACAGAAATTTCGTACCGTTGCCATGCACAGTGATGAATTTGAAAGCTGGGCCCAGAAAGTCCGCGAAAATGGTATCCGACTGGACCCGGAAACGTATCAGATGCTCGCGATGCGGACAGACAGGGATGAGGTGCAGGCGGCGCTGGGCACCGACAAGATGCCAAAGGACGCGCTGTACTTCACGATGGAACAAGATTTGTTTCAAACGATCCTGCACCGCTATCACAGCGGCAAAGCACTGCCGGTGGATCAACAGCCGGGAACGGCATCCTTCGGGCAGGAGGTGCAGCAATGACGCCGTCCTATTCAGGATTCCTCGGCCGCCTCAACTGGGATGCGCTTCCGATCACAGGGTTGATCCAGAACCCGAACGCGAATGAGATCGTTGCCAACGCCGCGGCCGCAATCGTCTTGGTTGGCGTTGTCGTCGTGGTCAGCCTGCTCAGCTGGTTTCGGTTGTGGACGCCCCTCTGGCGCGATTGGCTGACCAGTGTTGATCACAAGAAGATAGGGATCATGTATGTCGTCTTTGCCATCGTCATGCTGGCGCGCGGCGTGTTGGAAGGCGTTGTCATGCGCGCGCAGCAGGCTGCCGGCCCGGGCGACGGATTCCTGGAAGCCGAACATTTCGCCGAGCTGTTCAGTACCCATGGCACGATCATGATTTTCTTTGTCGCGGTGCCCTTTGTCTTTGGCATCGCGAACTATGTCGTCCCGCTGATGATCGGGGCGCGGGATGTGGCGTTCCCACGCTTGAACCAGATCAGTCTGGGCCTGACGGTGTCCTCCGGCATGATGCTTATGGTTTCGCTGGTCGTGGGGCGGTTCTCGACCGGCGGCTGGACGGCGTACCCACCTTATACCGGGGCCGCCTTCAATCCCGGCGTTGGGCCGGACTACTGGATCTGGGCGATCGTTGTTTCGGGCGTCGGCACGACGCTTACCGGTATCAATTTTGCCGTTACGATCTACAAGATGCGCGCGCCGGGCATGACCTTCATGCGGCTGCCGATGTATTGCTGGACCATCATATGCAGTTCGATCCTGATCGTCTTTGCCATGCCGCCGTTGGGCGTCGCGGCGCTTTTGCTGGCTGCGGACCGCTATTTGGACTTCCACTTTTTCACCAATGACCTCGGCGGCAATATGATGAACTACGCCAATCTGTTCTGGCTGTTCGGCCACCCCGAGGTTTACCTGCTGGTTCTGCCCGCTTACGGCATCTACTCCGAAGTTTTTGCGACTTTTTCGGCCAAGAGGCTCTACGGCTACAACTCGCTCGTCATCGCTACGATGTCTATCGCGGTTTTGTCGTTTACCGTCTGGCTGCACCACTTCTTCACCATGGGGCAGAGCGCCCTGATCAACGCTGTTTTTGGTATCGCAACGATGCTGATCGCCATTCCCACCGGTGTAAAAGTCTATGACTGGATGGCGACTTTGTGGCGGGGGCGCATCCGGTTCTCGGTGCCGATGCTGTACGGATTGGCATTTTTGATGTTGTTCGTGATTGGCGGCCTGAGCGGGGTGATCCTGGCCAATCCGACCGTGGATTATCAGGTGCACAATACATTGTTCCTGGTGGCCCACTTCCACAACGTACTGTTGCCGGGTGTGCTGTTTGGGCTGTTGGCCGCCTATAACTACTGGTTTCCAAAGGCTTTCGGCTTTCGCCTGAACGAATTCTGGGGCCGTGTGACCGTCGCCCTCTGGACGATAGGTTTTTTGCTGACCTTCATGCCGCTTTATTTCGTCGGGCTGATGGGGATGCCGCGCCGTTCTTTCAGCTATGGTGACCCATCTTTCCATCCCTTCATGATGGTGGCGATCGTCGGGGCGCTGGTGATTACCTGCGCGTTGCTCTCGGTTCTGATCCAACTTTGGGTCAGCATTCGCGACCGCGAAAAGACCCGCGTTCCCGTTGGAGATCCATGGGATGGGCGGACGTTGGAATGGTCTATCCCGTCGCCGCCGCCGCCGTACAACTTTGCGATCATCCCAACCGTTACGGACCGGGATGATTTTGCGGCAGCAAAGGAAAAGGGGGCAGCCTACCCAACGCCCGACGCCTATGAAGATATCGATTTGCCGCGCAATACAGGCATTGGTTTCGTTCTGTGTGTCATGAGTGGTATCTGGATGTTCGCGCTGGTCTGGTGGATCTGGTGGTTGGCTGCATTGATGACGGTTCTGATGATCCTGGCGGTGATCGTATGGACGTTCGACGACAGTACCGAGCTGACCATACCGGCGGAAGAAGTGCGCAAGGATCACGAAGCCTGGCTCGCACTGGTTCACGGTGAAAAGGCGGTGGATCGCGATTTCGAGACGTCTCCGGAAAATCGCGGCCTCGCCCGCCCTGATCTGGAGGCGGTGACATGAAGCGCGCGCCCACCCACAGCTATCCGGGTATCAACCTGGGGGAACGTCACGCGAGTGCTCACAAGGCGACCGAGGTCGTCACCTTCGGGTTCTGGGTCTTTTTGATGAGCGACCTGGTCTATTTCGGCCTGATGTTTGCGATTTACATCACGATGATCGATGCTCAGGCCGGTGGTCCCGGCCCGCACGAGCTGTTTGATCTCAAAAGCGTCTTTGCGCAGACGCTCATCCTGTTGACAAGCAGCCTGACGGTTGGCCTTGCCATGCTGGCGCTGAAATACAATCTGTCGCGCGCTCGCATTGTCTTGTGGTTTGGCGTCACGCTTTTTCTGGGCATCAGCTTCCTGGTGCTGGAGGTGCGTGATTTCATGGCCATGGCGGAACAAGGTGGCATTCCGCAGCGCAGCGGTTTCTTGTCGGCCTTCTTCGGACTTGTTCCGCTGCATGGTCTGCACGTCGCCGCAGGGTGCCTGTGGCTGATCGTTCTGGGTATTCAGCTGCGCGTGAAAGGGATGACGGACGTCATTATCTCGCGTGTGGTGCGGTTGGCACTGTTCTGGCATTTTCTGGACCTGATCTGGATCGGGATCATCACCATCGTTTATTTCGGAGGTCTGACCTATGGATAAGCGCTCTGAAATGCACCGTCGCGAGCGTCGGCGCTATGTGATCGGATACGGTGGTTCGCTGCTGTTGACTTTTGCGACCTTCGGCGTGGCCCATCTGTTTGGGATCGAAACCCCCGGTGTTTACCTGACAATTGGATTGCTGGGTCTGGCCCAACTTGTTCTGCAACTTGTTTATTTCCTGCACATCGATCGCCGGCGCAGCAGTCGTGAAGACCTGCATCTGGTTCTGTTTTCCACGATGGTTCTGTTGATCATGATTTTTGGAACGGTCTGGGTGCTGGGCAATCTGGCAATACGAATGCACATGCATGTGATGTGATGCTCATGGGTCGTGTGCAGAAAGGGATACGAAAATGAAGCCACTCAAAATCGCAGCCGTGGCTTTGATACTTGCAGCAATTACAGTCGGTCTTGTTCTGTTCTGGAGGCACGAAGAGCGCTACCCGTCCACTCAGGATGCATATCTGGGCGCGAACATCATTTATGTCGCTGCGCAGGTGACAGGGCAGGTGGCCGATGTACATGTGATAGAAAACCAGCCCGTGAAAAACGGCGATCTGCTTTTCACGATCGACGACACTCAATTCAAGGCTTCGGTGGATGCAGCCAAAGCCAATCTGGACAGTGCGATACAACAGGCCAAATCCTATTCCACACAGATTGCGGCGGCAGAGGCTTCGGTGGACAGCGCCCAATCGGCCTACGATACTGCATTGAAGAGTTTTGAACGTGCGAAAGCCCTGTTTGCATCAGGCGATGTCGCACAGGCATCGCTGGATCAGACGGCCTCGGATTTCGCCCAAGCCTCTGCTAGGTTGACGACGAGCCAGTCCAGCCTTTTGGCACTGAAAAGTGGGTTGCAGGCGAAACAGGATGATATCCTGTCTGCGCGTGCACAGCTTGAAATAGCGGAAACCAACCTTGCCTGGACCAAGATCCATGCCGCGGCCGACGGATGGATCGCCAATCTGACCCTTCGCCCCGGATCCTCGGTGTCCGCCAATGCCCCGCAATTTTCGATTGTCGAATCGTCCGATTGGTGGGTGGACGCGAACTTCAAAGAAACCGCATTGACGCGCATTCGTCCGGGGCAGCCAGTCACGATACGTGTCGATATGCTCCCTGGGACGACGCTTACAGGTAAGGTGGCGTCAATCGGGCGAGGGTCCGGGGACACGTTTTCCTTGTTGCCCTCGGAAAACGCGAGCGGGAATTGGGTCAAGGTCACCCGGCGATTTCCGGTTCGGATCGAGCTTGACCCGACCGATGCGCCCTTGCGTGTCGGAGGCAGCAGCAAAGTTGTCGTAGATACAACAGGTCCGGTGGACGGCAAATGACCCCTGCGGCGTCCAGCCATGTGAACATGGTGATCGTGATCGCCGTTGTTCTCAGCGCCATTCTGGAAGTCTTGGACAGTACGATTGTCAATGTGGCGTTGCCGCATATCCAGGCCGCATTCGGGGCGACCACGGATCAGGCGACATGGATTCTGACCAGCTATATCGTTTCCGCGGTGGTCATCATGCCGTTGACAGGGTTCGTCGCCCGACGCGTGGGCCGACGACGGTTGATCCTGACGGCGGTGACTGGTTTTGCCGTCATGTCGATGATGTGCGGTATGTCCTGGAGCCTTGAGGTCATCGTTGCCTTTCGGCTGGCTCAGGGCATGTTCGGCGCTTTCCTGATCCCTTTGTCCCAGTCCATTCTGTTCGATGCCTTCCCGCGGGAAAAGCGCGGACAGGCAATGGCCATCTTCGGTCTGGGCGTCGTGGTGGCGCCGGTTCTGGGGCCAACGGTCGGTGCGATCCTGACCGAATATTTTTCCTGGCGGATGGTCTTCTTTGTCAACGTTCCCGTGGCGGCCCTTGCACTGCTTCTGCTGGCCGGAGAATTGCCGGAAGACAAAACCGAGGAGGTTCAGATCGATTGGAAAGGCCTTGCTCTGCTGGCTCTTGGAATCGGGTGCCTTCAATTCGTCCTGGATCAAGGCGAGACACTGGACTGGATGTCGTCCCGCGTCATCCAGGTGGCCGTGATCGCAGCAATTCTCGGGGCGTTGGGATTCATTTTTCACGCGTTGACCTCTCGCATTTCGGTTGTGGACCTGCGTCTGTTCGCAGATCGAAACTTTGCCCTGTGCAATCTGATCATCGCGGGTTTTGCCGTGTCTCTGTTCGGGGGCATCGCGATTTTGCCGACGCTGGTTCAAAGTCTGCTGGATTTCCCAGTCATCGCGTCGGGTCATCTGTTCATTCCGCGTGGCCTGACCGCAGGGCTGTCCATGGTTCTGACCGGCGCAGTTCTGGTAAACCGCTTTGATCCGCGCCTGCTGGCGGGCATCGGTCTGTTGCTGACGGCGGTCGGGAATTTCATGATGGGGGCCATCAACCTCAATGCCGGTTTTTGGGAGCTCGCTTGGCCGGGGGCCATCAGCGGCCTCGGGATGGGTCTTGTGTTCGTGCCGATGTCGATACTGGCTTTCGAGAGCATCAGTAAAGGCCGGCAGGACGAAGCCTCTGGTCTGTTCAACGTGACAAGGCAATTGGGATCGTCGGTTGGCATCTCGCTGGTCGGCACCTGGGTTGTACGCGGGTTGCAGACCAATACGGCGGTGCTCAGCCAGAATGTGACGCCCTACAACCCCGCAGCGCAGGCGTATCTGAGCCCGCTTGGCATTGCGCCAGACAGCGCTGAAGGTGCTGCCATTCTGGGCCAGGAAATCATGAAGCAGGCCGAGATGATTTCCTATTTGACCGTGTTCAACAATCTGGGTCTGCTTGCCTTGGCCACTATTCCATTGCTTTTCTTTTGTCGCGCTCCGAAGCCCGGGTCACATGTTGCCGCTCATGTGCATTAGCGCGTCAAGGTCAGCCCAAGCCACAGGGCGAACCAGCACAGCGCCAGGCTGATCAGGATATTGCCAGCTGCCAGAACCAGAGTCCGCTCGCGCCGAAGTTCAAGAGATTGATAGACAAAGCTGGAAAACGTGGTGAACCCGCCGCAGAATCCAAAGACCAGCCGTCTTTGATCCTCGGGGATGTCGACAGGGCCGCCCAGATAGCCGATCCAGATCCCCAGCAGCAGGCTGCCCAGTACATTTACGATCAACGTTGAAAAGGGCAAATCGTGCCGCACTTTCAAAGCCAGCCAATGACGCAGGACCGCCCCCAGGCCTCCGCCCAGTCCGAACATCGCATGCAGATAGAGGTCATTCATGACGGTGACCTCTCGGAATGAAAATGGTTGCCCAGCTTCTCTCCGACCAGGGCAGCGCCAATGCCGAAAGCGATTTCCAACCCGACAGCAAGCGGCACGGCCCAAAGATCACTTTCGGCAATACGTTCCAGATCAGCTACGAAAGACGAAAAGGTGGACAACCCACCACAAAATCCGACCGCGCCCAGATGCAGCACATGCGCGTGCACCTTGTGGCGTATTGAATACAGCCACCCCAAGACGAAACAGGCCGCCACGTTGATGCCGAAGGTCGACGTGAGGAAACTGAGGCCGGGGATTTCCAGCGCGAAAACTTCGCGCAACAACGATCCCAGCGCCCCTCCGGCAAAGACGGCGAGAAACATAAGGCTCTTTCGGTCGCGCCGGTGTTGGGAATGCGTCTTTGTCAAGTGAATGCCTGTCGTCTTCTGGTATGCGTGGCATATCCACTGGCGACACCCTGTTCAACTGTTGAGCCAACGTAACGCGTTTTCACGTTTTCGTCTTCGGGCGGATAAATTCCCGCGAAAGCTTGCAATTAAAAATCAATCTGTTTCACGTTGAGTGCTGTTGGAACCCGCAACTGCCGGCGGAAACACGAGGAGACAGGAACATGATTGTACGCAGGATCTACTATTTTCTGAGCTATGTCTGCCTGCCGCTCGTGTTGCTGTTGGGGTTCTTCTGGCCGCCCGTACATTGGCTTTTGGTCATCTTGGTGCCCTACGCGGTCATCGGCCTTTATGATGTTTTGACTACCAAGCACAATGTTCTGAACAACTATCCGGTTCTGGGGCATTTCCGGTACATGCTTGAATTCGTCAGCCCGGAAATTCGACAGTATTTCGTTGAAACCAACGAAAGCGGCCGACCTTACAACCGGATCGTACGCGGGCTGGTCTATTCCCGCGCCAAGGGCCAGATGGATACGCAGGCCTTCGGAACGCAATACGACATAAACGAGGTTGGATATCACCGCGCAAATCATTCGCTTGCGCCCAAACATGTGGACAAAAGCGAAGATCGCGTCATGTTGGGCGGGCCACAATGCACGAAGCCGTACAGCGCCTCGCGTCTCAATGTTTCTGCCATGAGCTTCGGCGCGCTGAGCGCCAACGCCATCCGCGCGCTGAACGGCGGGGCAAAGGACGGAGGCTTTGCCCACAATACCGGTGAAGGCGGGTTGTCTCCTCACCACCTGGCCGAAGGCGGCGACATCATCTGGCAGATTGGGACGGGCTATTTTGGATGTCGAACGCCGGAAGGCGGGTTTGACAAGGACAAGTTTGCCGAAAGGGCCACAAAGGATGTGGTCAAGGCAATCGAAATCAAATTGTCCCAAGGTGCCAAACCTGCGCATGGGGGCGTTCTTCCCGCTGCCAAGGTCGATGCCGAAATTGCCGAAATCCGCGGGGTGCCCGAGCATCAGGATGTGATTTCCCCCCCAACTCACAGTGCCTTTGAAGGGCCTTCGGGGTTGATGCATTTTGTTCAGCATCTGCGCGAAATGTCCGGCGGCAAACCTGTCGGCTTCAAATTGTGTATTGGCAACCCGTCCGAGTTCATGTCGATCTGCAAGGCCATGCTCGAGACAGGAATTTTGCCGGACTTCATCACCATTGACGGATCAGAAGGGGGTACCGGCGCGGCCCCGGTCGAGTTCACCAACCGTCTGGGCATGCCCCTGAACGAGGCGCTTATTTTTGTAAACAATTGCCTGCGTGGCGTAGGGCTGCGCGACAAGATCCGGATCATTTGTGCGGGCAAAGTGGCGACCGGATACGACATGGTCGAGAAATTCGCGCTTGGTGCGGATATGTGCAATGCGGCGCGGGCGATGATGTTTGCGGTGGGCTGCATTCAGGCCTTGCATTGCAACACTAACCGTTGCCCGTCCGGGGTCGCCACCCAGGATCCAGTTCGCGGGCGCGCGGTGAACATCCCGCAAAAGCGGCGGCGCGTTCACCGGTATCACGACGCAACACTGGAAAGTTTCCGCGAACTCTTGGGTGCGATGGGAAAGGAAAAAGTGTCCGAGCTGCATCCACGCGACATTTTGCGGCGCACGGCGGACGAGCATGAGCGCACCTATGGCGAGCTTTACACCTATCTGGAGGATGGTGCGTTGCTGGCAGATGTGGTTCCCGAGGAATTCGCGGCGGATTGGGAACGCGCTTCGGCATCTCGTTTCTGAGACCCGATCCGTTACTAGCAACCGTTCACCCAGAACAGGCGTGGGCGAACTGCGCCCGCGCTCACCGTATTGACATGTGGCTTAACTCAACTGGGGTTCGATCTGGGATTGTTGGCCACATGCGTGTTGATCCTGCGAATGCTCCATTCAACGGAATCCCGCATCGCGCGCCCCAAGGCCAAATCAAACGCTTTGATCAAATCTGATGTCTGGTCGCTTGCGGCAACGACATTTTCCTGAAACGAATTCGAAGCGATGATCTTGTCGTCGTATTCATCGATGACCTTGATGTTCATCCGCACTTCGATACGGATTTTGTCTCCGTTCTCGGGATCCGCGACAACGATGCCCTGAAACTCGCGCAGGTCCGGTGCGATCACGTAATCAGCGCGCAGACCAACCGTTGAACGGCCGACGGCAGCGACTTTGCCAGAGTTCTCAAAGCTTTCGATCAACAGCGTCTGAACGATCAGGGGTGCGCGATCCACCCATCGCGCCCGTGGCAAATACTGAACCTGAAACGGGGTGGGCTGAATGGCGATCTGATCCGTGTTCACCGCGGCGGTTGCCGTTGGTTCTTCAACAACGATCTGTTTCTGTATTCGCGGCAGCGCTGACGAAAACGTGCTTTTGGGTGTCAACAGATACAGATCGTTGGGTTTCGCGGCTTGTTTCAAAGTGCCCAACCCGGCACATCCACCGACCAATGCAAACGTCAGAATTGCAAGTGCAGGCTTGATCATTGACGGAACTCCGATGCTTGGGTGCCCAGCAGAAACCGCGCAGGATCACGTTCGACCTTGTCCACCAGACGGTCGAGGCTGATTACCAGGCGTTGGGATTCTTCGACGAAGCGGATAAATTGCGGCAGACCCACGCGCAGGAAGTCTGACACCTGCCGGCGGTTGGTCTGAACGATGCCGTCAATTGTCCCCAGCAGCTCTGAGGCAGAGTTCGAAGCGCTCAGGACATCGTCTGAAATCTGATCGATCTTACCGGTGATGTTCGAGACTGTTTCGGTGACCTGGTTGGCCGCCTTCCGGATATCTTCCGCAACGGGCGCCACGTCTTCTTCCATGACGCGGTTGGCTGATTCAAAGGCCGTTTCCGCCGAAGACAGCGCACCTTTGGCCGTGTCCATTGCAGATGTGATCGAACCAAGTGTCGTGTTGGCGTTCAACACGGTCTCGTTCACGATCCCCAAAGTGACGCTGCCTTCATCCGACAAGAGGGTCAACCGTTCGGCCAGTTGCGACCCGCGTTCGATGAAAGGTCGAACGTCCTGCTGCAAGATGCGGTCTGCCGTTTCGATCGTCGTTTTCACTTCGTCCAGCGCAGCCCTGGCTGACTCGGACGCGGACTTGACCGAATTGAGCGTGTCCGTGCCGGTCTTGAGGGTCGTATCCGCCGTTTCGATCAAAGGGTCCAGACGTTTTGAAAATTCACCAATATCCTTGGCTGCACTGCCAATGTCGCTGGCCACGGATTCAAAGCTTGTCAATGTTTTGTCCAGCCGGCCGGTCGCAGAGGCAAGGTTGTCCAGAATGCTGCTCACGGCTTGCCGGTTCTTGTCGTCGACGACCTTGTTCAGGCTTTCCAGAAGTGTAACGGCCTCGTCCAGCACTTTTGGTGCGCCTTCAAACAATGACTGGATGGTGCTGCGCTTGCTTTTGATCACGCTGTCTTGCGGCAGCCTTTTGACAGTCGGTGACCCGCCGGTAAGTTCAACGTAACCGACGCCGGTAACACCCAGCGATTGAAGCTGGGCGATCGTTTCTTCGGTGATCGGAATATCTGCATCCACTTCTATTCGCACGCGAACCTTGGAGGGATCGTCCTCGTCCAGGTTCAGAGAGATCACCTGCCCAACAGGAAGGCCGTTGAAATTCACCCCGCCCGCCGCCGAAAGCCCCGAGACATTATCGAACAATACATCGTAATAAGCGTATTGGCGGGTCACTTCGAATTTCGCCAACCACAGGAAAAAGCCGAATACGCCCAACAGCCCCGCAAGGGTGAACGCGCCGATCAGGATGTAATTTGCTCTGGTTTCCATCGCCTTTACCTGTCCTGACCCTTCTGTTGCGCCGCGCGGGCGCGGGGGCCTGTGAAGTATTCCTGTACCCAAGGATGATCCACTTTGGTCATATCCTCAATCGGACCTTCAACCAGCACGCGTTTTTCTGCAAGCACTGCAATTCGGTCACAGATGGCGTAAAGGCTGTCCAGATCATGGGTGACCATGAAAACAGTCAACCCGAGGGCCTGCTGCAATTCGCCGATCAGTTCATCATATGCAGCCGCGCCAATCGGGTCCAATCCTGCGGTCGGCTCATCCAGAAAAACAATTTCGGGATCAAGCGCCAATGCCCGTGCCAGCGCGGCGCGCTTTCGCATGCCGCCTGACAGTTCCGATGGAAACTTGCCGCAACTCAGCTGGGGCAGACCCACAAGGCTGATCTTCAACGCACCCAGCGATTCCATCAGTTTTTCACTGATGCCCGTATGTTCTCGAAGTGGGGCCATCACGTTTTGCAATACGGTCAGCGATGAAAACAGCGCGCCGTCCTGAAAGGCCACGCCCCAGTGGCGTTCGATCCTGCGGCGATCTTCTTCAGGGCCGTTTAAGACATCCACGCCCAGCACTTCGATCCTGCCGGCGGCTGGTTTGTTCAGACCCACAATCGTACGAAGCAAAACGGATTTTCCGGTTCCGGACCCGCCAACGATGCCCAGAACCTCGCCACGCCAGACATCAAGGTTCAGATCGTCATGAACCACCTGCGTTCCGAATTGGTTCCTGAGACCGCGAACGCGGATCACGGCGTCACGCTGCGATGCGATCTGTTCCGTTTCGTGTTGCGTGCCGTCGTTCATGTCAGATTCCGATTTCGGAAAAGAAAATCGAAAACAATGCGTCGATTGCAATCACCATGAAAATGGATTGCACAACCGATGCGGTTGTACGCTGCCCCACACTCTGGGCCGACCCTTTGACCTGCAAGGCCTGCCAGCATGCGATGACCCCGATGACCAGCGCAAAGAACGGTGCCTTGATCAACCCAACCGCAAGTTGCCAGACGTCGGTGTTTTCCTTCAAACGGGTGACAAACATGCCCGGGCTTACGCCCAGATCGATCCAGCTCATCAGTGCGCCGCCGAACAGGCCGGCCATATCTGCGACAAAACCAAGAATGGGCAGCATGATCAGCAACGCCAAAACACGTGGAATGACAAGAACCTCGATCGGGTCAAGGCCCAGCGTCCGCATGGCGTCGATCTCTTCCTGTACTTTCATCGAACCGATCGAGGCCGTGAATGCCGAACCCGAGCGGCCGGCAACAATAATCGCGGTCAGCAAAATTCCCAGCTCTCGCAGAATCGAGATCGAAATCAGTTCGACCACAAAGATCTCGGCCCCGAACTGTTTCAATTGTGTCGCACCCTGAAAGGCCAGCACGACACCGATCAGAAAACCCATCAGGGCCACGATGGGAAGGGCTTTGACCCCGGTTTCCTCCATATGTGTGACAAGGGCCGCTTTGCGCAGGCGCCACGGCATGACCAGGGTCCGAAACAAGCGGTGCAGGGTAAGGCCCAGAAATTCGAGGATCGACAGGGTATCCTTCCAGGCCCCGAATGTGCCCTGACCCACATGAGCGACCCAGTCCAGAAAACCGCGAGGCTCCTCAAGCTTGCCGGGTTTGTCCGGGATGCTGCGTGTCACCGTGTCTATCAGTGTCGCATGTGCGGGTTTCACGCCTTGAAACTCCAGCGTGGCACCGATTGACGTGAACCTCCGGCCTAGGTCCGCAACCAGCCAGGCTCCGCCCGTATCCAGTGCTTCGATACCGGACAGGTCAAAAACGACCTTGCCCCCGCAAGGTTGGACCGCAGCAAAATCACGCTCCACGGTTTGCAGGGATTGTGTGAGCAACTCACCAGAAATGCGCACTTGATTGCCGCTGGCGTCGCGCTCTGATGTGATCGTTGGCTGCGTCATGGTGCCATGTGAAGTAAAACATTCAATGCCTGCAATGACTTTGTGCCCTTTGACCCGGTTTTTGCCGCAAAGGATGGCCTTGGCGTCACGCCGTACCATGAGCAGGAGCAAGCATAACTGGAGACTTGGGAGTTACTTTTCGCGGCTCAAGTCAGGCAGGAAAAGAAAACGCAGGGCTGTTCGACTAATCGGTTGCGCGAAAAACGGAAGCGGGACACATTCCGCTGCGGAACCCTGGGTGCGGAATTCGGAGAAGTCGGTATGCATCACGCCAAGAACGTTCTGTTCATCATCATCGATCAATTGAGGGCAGATTGCCTGAACGGCGCTCTGGCCGAGCACGTGCAGCTACCGAACCTGCGGGCTTTCATGGACGAGGCGGTAAGTTTTACGCGCCACTTCTCTGTCACCAATCCCTGTGGGCCATCCCGCGCATCGATTTTGACCGGCCAATACGCGATGAACCACCGTTCCGTGCGAAATGGTACCCCACTGCGTCATGATACGCCGAACATCGCCACGGAAATGCGAAAGGCGGGTTATATGCCGATGCTGTTCGGGTACACCGATACGTCTGCCGATCCCCGGGTCCATGATCCCAACGACCCCGTGCTCAAATCTTACGAACAATCGATGAACGGGTTCCTTGAAGTTGTCGAAATGCGCCTAGAAGAGTCATACCCTTGGCGATCATATTTGATGAAAAATGGTTATACGTTCGATACATATTGGGATGTCTACAAGCCTGTCTCTCCGGATGGTCACGCTCCCAAGCTGAACGACCCGGCCATGTATCGGGCGGAACACAGCGACACAGCCTTCCTGACCGATGCGTTTCTGGACGGTATTGCACCTCATCGTGGCCAGGGGTGGTTTGCTCATCTGACGTACATCCGTCCGCATCCACCTTTGGTTGCGCCTGCTCCGTATAACGACATGTACGATTCGGCGGATATACCGCTGCCGCAGCGATTGCCGAGCGAAGCCGCTGAAAAGGCGCTTCATCCGTTTTTCGGGCCAAAGCTGGACGCCTATACGGCAGAAAAGTTTGTTCATGGCTTTGCTGATGTTGAGCCAACGGATGAAAACATACGCACTTTGCGCGCCGTTTATCTGGGATTGGCGACCGAGGTCGATCACCATATCGGGCGCGTTGTTCAGTATCTCAAGGACAGCGGGCAATACGACGATACCATGCTGGTCATAACGGCTGATCATGGCGAAATGCTGGGCGACAGGTACAGCTGGGGGAAAATGACTGTGTACGATGCGGCCTATCACACACCGTTGATGATACGCCTGCCGGGGAACGAGGCACGGGCCGGCGCAAAAGTCACCGTTCCTACCGAATCAATTGATGTCACGCCGACAATCCTTGATTGGATTGGGCAGACAGTTCCAAACGCCATGGATGGCAGGTCTTTGCTACCCTTGTTGCATGGCGACGTTCCCGATGACTGGCGCAGCTATTCCTTCAGCGAGCTGGATTTCTCGGAACCCGAAGAACCGACCCTCTGGCAACAGCGGTTGGGAACGGGCAACAGTGATTCATGTCTGGGAATATTGCGGGACGAACGATTCGCGTTGATCGAATTTGCAGCTGACCTCCCGCCGATCCTGTTTGACCACCAGGGACAGGGAGAATTCGAAAATCTCGCGAAAAACCCCGAGTTTGCGGACGATCTTGCCCGGTTGGGCAGACAGATGCTGCGCCATCGGATGCGAAACATGGATCATACCTTGTCGTTGCACTCCATCACTTCCGAAGGCGCGAAGTCCCGTTCCAGGTATTAGGATCACTGACCGCTTTCGTCCTCTTTTCAGTTGGATCAGGCAAGTTGCATGGGACGTTTTGTCGTTCATCAATTCCACTACCGGCGCATCAATTCTGATGGTACCCATGGGGTGTGGAGAAGACGAACCTGGACATCACCGAACAGCGCATAAAGGCGATGACGACTGCCGGACTGAATCTCATCGGTCAGGCGCTTTCGATCTATGACAGCAACCTGAAACTGGTGCTGAGCAATCGTCGGTTCAAGGAAATGTTCGACCTGCCCGACGAGCTGGTCGAACGCGGAGCCTTGTTTCGGGATACCATCCATTTTCTCGCCAGCCGTGGCGAATACGGTGACGAAGAAAGTGTGGAAGAAATGGTGAACCTGCGCGTCGAGCAGGCTTTGGCGTTTGAGCCTCATTACATGGAACGCGTAAGGCCCAACGGGCAGGTTATCTCGATAGAAGGCGCGCCGCTGCCGCAGGGTGGATGGGTTGCGGTCTATACCGACATAACCGGCACCCGGCGTGCAGAAAACCTGCTGCGGGCGCGATCGGAAGAACTGTCGGAACAATTGCTCGGCCACGCCGAAGAACTGTCAGCAACCAACCGAAAGCTTGCGGCCACCATCAAGGCATTGGAAGAGGCCAAACGCGAGTTGACCGAAATCGAAGCCCGCACACGCATGATGACGGAAATGATGCCGGCTCATATCGCGCATTTGGATAGCACTGGTCGATATGACTACTCCAACCGCCGTTTGAGTGCGGTCCTGCCCGGGCGCCCTTCGGAAATTCTGGGGCTTCACATATCTGAAGCGCTTGGTGCCGCCGCGTTTCGGCGGGTCGAAGCGCATCTGGCAAAAGCATATGGCGGAGAAGCTTCCGTATTCGAGTTCAACGAGGATCAGGATTCCCGCCGCATCCGGGTTTCGTTCACGCCGGATGACGCCGGAGGCGTCTATGTAATGTCGGTTGATATCACCGAAGAAACGCAGGCGCGCGTCGTTTTGCAGCAAACGCGCCGGCGGGCCATGGCCGCCCAGATGACCAGTGGATTGGCTCATGACTTCTCCAATTTGCTGACGATCATCCTTGGGATGCAGTCCAAACTGAACAAAATGGACCTGCCGGATGAAGCACATGAACTGGTTGCCGCGACACAGCAAACCGCGCGCCGGGGTGGGCAATTGCTGAACCGAATTGCAGACATGACCGGGAACCGAACGCCACAGCCTCAGGCCACGGACATGAAGGCGCTGCTAGAAGACCTGAGAATACTGGCCTCGCCTTCCTTGCCGCGCGGCGTCGGTTTGTCGGTGGTCAACACTTTGCCGGACCGGGCTTTGATGCTGGATCCGGGAATGGTGCAGGATGCGTTGCTGAACCTGGTGCTGAATGCGCGGGATGCCTGCGGCAGTTCGGGCCAGATTACAATCAGCGCGCACACCATCGGAGAAATTTGGGTTGAAATCGCCGTATCAGACACTGGCCCGGGCTTTACACCCGAGGCGCTAGAAAAGGCGCTGAACCCGTTCTTTACCACCAAGGGAAGCGACGGGTCGGGGCTGGGTCTGCCCATGGTGTATGACACTGTGAAGCTCGCCGGTGGCGATTTGCATCTCAAAAACACGCCATCAGGCGCATCCGTCGTTTTGCGGTTGCCCTATCGGCCAGCTCCACCCGTGCAAGACGGTCTGGTACTTCTGGTCGAAGACAGCGAAGATTTGCGGGGGCAGTTTCGGGATATGCTGGTAGAGCTGGGCTTCGCCGTCATCGAGGCCAATTCGGTAGATGAGGCACTGGCGTTGATAAACAGCGTTGAAGACATTTCTCTGGTCCTGTCCGATATCCGTCTCGAAGGAAGTGGTACCGGTCTGGACATTTTGCGGCAGGTGAAGCCGGGATTGCCATGTATCCTTATGACATCGCTGCCCAGTTCGGACCCGTTGTACCAGCGCGCCCTTGCGTTGGCCCCGGTGTTGCGTAAACCGTTTTCGCAGGCTCAATTGTCAGCCCTGATCCAAACCGAGGCCGCCTGATGACGCAACCGCTGGTTACCATCCTCGATGACGAACCCGAAATCCGGCGCATCCTAACGGACGCTCTGGAGGATGCCGGTTTCCGTACGCAGAGTTTTTCCCGCGCGCGAGAATTCGAGGCTGCGCTCAACCGTGTGACGCCCGATGTCTGTCTGGTCGACCTGTCATTGCCGGATACGGATGGGCTGGCGTTGGTTCATCGTCTGGCGTTGGAACAAGGCGCGGCCGTGATCATCATTTCGGGGCGCGCGCAGGTGCAGGACCGTGTTACGGGGCTGGAACTTGGGGCAGACGATTATATTACAAAACCGTTTGACCCTGCGGAAGTCGTGGCGCGGATCAGGGCAAGATTAAGAACACCCCGCACTCAGACCTCTCATTCGGATACGGCGGAATTCAACGGCTGGACCGCACATTTTGACCGATACGTGCTTGAAAGTGAATCAGGTGACGAAACGCCGTTCAGCCATGCAGAGGGGGAAGTCCTGCGGCTGTTTCTGGAAAGCCCCAAGCGGCTGATCAGCAGGGGACAAATGCAGGAGTCCCTGGGCGGCGCAGCCGGAGACAGTTTTGACAGGGCGATGGATGTTCGGATTTCCAGGTTGCGTACCAAGCTGGGAGAGGACCCCAAGAACCCGCGGTTGATCAAGACGATCTACGGGGCGGGGTATATATTTTTGGGTGATGTCGGTTGGAAGTAGACGCAGATCCAACCGGCCGAGACTTGGTCAGATGAGTTGTTTTCCATGCCTGTTCAACCCTTTCGAGCCTTCCGTGCTGAAGCTGCTGACACCGTGATTTCCGTATCGGAAGTGACACGTCTGTCCCCAATTACCCTATCGCTCATTCGCGCAATGCCTGATCCTTTATCTTCACAACCGGTTGCAGAATATAATCCAGCACTGTTTTGCGGCCAGACAGAATGTCCACTTCGGCAATCATTCCAGGTATGATTTCGACCGCTATGCCATTCCCATCAAGCATGGTGCTTTTGGTTCGGATCTCGACCACAAAGACCTCTTCGTCATTCCGCTCTGATCGTGTGACCGTGTCTGCACCGATGCGGATGATTTCACCATCCAGCGCCCCGTATCGTGCGAAGTCATAAGCCGTGATTTTGACCTTCACAGGCTGACCAGCGTGCAAAAACGCGATATCCTCAGGCTTTACATAGGCTTCAACCAGCAATGTGTCGTCCAGCGGTACGATTTCAACAAGGTCCTCTCCACTGCGAGCAAGACCGCCGATGGTGGAGCGATGAATCCGGTTTACAATGCCGCGTACAGGAGACCGAACCTGCGCCCTTGAGGCCCGGTCGCGCAAAGCGGGCAGGGCGGGTTGCAAGGCAGCCAGCTCGGCAGTGGCAAGCGCCAGGTCCGTCAGCGCGGCGCTGCGAAACCGGCTTCGCACCGCTTGAATCCGATCGTCGATTTCGTCCAAGCCCGTTTGCAACCTGTTGGTCACAGCTTCTGCCCGCACCTTGCGACCGCGCCATTCGGCTTCACTTCGCCGCAACGCAAGCAATGTTGTTGCAGGCTCCATTTGACGCTCGACCAACGGCGCCATGATGGCCCTCTCTTCGGCCAGGACCACCAGGGTTTCTTCTGCCGTCACTTGATCGACCAGGCCTTCCTCAAACTCTCGCTGTTTTTGCTGACGCTGACGCTCCAGGATGGCTATTTCCGCCTCCAACTCAGCCTGCCGGCCTTGGTACAGTGCAGTTTCGGATTGCACGACGGTAGGCGCGCCATTGATCAGTTGAACATCGAAATCCAGTTGTGTCCCATCAATTTCGGACCGAAGACGTTGGATGCGCGCCATCAGCCCGAACGCGCGTTGCTGTTCTTGACTGAGCTGACTGTCAATTTGGGTTGTTTCCAGTTCCATCAGCAGTGAACCTTTTTCGACCAGTTGGCCTTCGCGCACGTGCAATGACTGCAATACGCCGGGCTCGGTGGCTTCGATCAGCTGGATGTCTCCGGAAGGCACGATCCGGCCGTCCACGCGCGTGACATCGTCCAGTTCGGTCAGATGCGCCCACAATAGCGCGGCGATCAGGCAGAGCAGAATCACCAAAAGCAGCAAGGAACTCCGAACAGGAGAGCGTCCCTGCATCTCGCGCGCCAGGGTGGCCAGATCAGGATGCTGCGACATTCAGGTGCCTCCCTGTCCGACGAACATGTTGAGTCAGCATGCTTTTGGGGCCATCCGCCGCGATTTTCCCGTGTTCAAGGATGATGACTCTGTCAACAAGCTCCAACAGGCTGGTTCTGTGTGTAATGACAACCATGGTGGACTCTGCCGTGCATTCTTTCAGACGTTGGATTACCTGGGCTTCGGTTTTGACATCCATCGCGCTTGTTGGTTCATCCAGCAGGAGAACCGGCGGACGGCCTATGAGTGCCCTTGCCAGGGCAATGGCTTGCCGCTGTCCGCCAGAGAGGCCTTCGCCGCGTTCCGCGAGTTGAAGATCGTAACCCCCGGGATGGTTAGCCACGAAATCCTCAACCCCGGCGGCGCGGCCTGCTTCGATCAGTTCGTGATCTTTTGGCCGGACTGCGCCACTCGCGATATTGTCCCGGACTGATCCGGAAAAGAGCCATATGTCCTGCAGGACGGATCCGATATTGCGTCGCAGATCGCCAGGATCGATCTGGCGGATATCAAGGCCGTCGAATGTGACAGATCCAACACGCGGCGCGTACAATCCCAGCATCAGACGTGCGATGGTGCTTTTCCCGCAGCCAATCTGACCCAAGATCGCCACTTTTTCACCCGGTTTGATCGTGAATGAAACGCCTTGCAGGGTATCTTCCCCCTGATCAGGGTAGGAAAAATACACGTTGTTGAAGGCGATCGCCCCTTTGAAATGGGGCCGGTTCACCCATGTTCGGCCTTGTGGGCGTTCGCTTTCCGCCATCATCAGCGCGTTGAGGTTTCGGTATGCGCTTCGGGCTTGGTTAAGCCTTGTCAACGTTTGCGCCAACTGCCCCAAAGGTGCCAGTGCCCGCCCTGTCAGCATCACCGAGGCAACCAAAGCGCCCATGCTGGTCTGACCGTCTGTGATCAGAAAAACACCATAAAATACGATCAACACCTGTGCCGCTTGTTGCGTAAAACCGGTGAGGTTAAGAGCAAATTGTGTAACGGCCCGGCTCTGAGCACCGTGCGAGGATTGCCGTTCTATCGCCTGCTCCCATCGGGAACGCATTTGCCGGCCCGCGGCCGTTGTCTTTATAGTTTCAAGGCCCGAGACAGCTTCTACGAGGACCGATTGTTTGGATTGCCCGTCAGACAGGCTCTTTTCTGCCATGCGGGACAGAAGCGGCTGTACGGCCAAACCTGTCAGCAGAACCACAGGCACGGCCAGAGCCGGGACCAATGCCAGTTGTCCGCCGACCAGGTAAATCACAAACACGAACAACCAGATGAACGGCAGATCCACGACGGCAACAAGCGTTGCGGACGTGAAGAACTCACGCAGGGTCTCGAACTCACGGATGGTACTGGTCATAGCGCCGGTGGAACCCGCGCGTGACTTCATCTGGATATTCAGAACGTGGTCGAAAATTCGCCGCCCCATGAGCAAGTCGGCTTTTTGCCCGGCCTTGTCGATGAACGCTGCTCGCAGCAATTTTAGCGCGAAGTCAAATAGCAGCGCCAAGGCCACGCCCGCCGTCAAGGCAATGAGCGATTCGGTTGCCTCATTGGGCAACACGCGATCATAGACAACCATGATAAAAACTGAGGTCGACAAGCCAAGAAGGTTTGCCAGTGCCGCAGCGAGAGCAACTTGTATGTAAGTCCATCGATTGGCGGACAGCGCCGCGCGAAACCAATGACCTCGGTAAGCCGTGTGACCGGTGTCCAATTCATCTGTATGATTTCGTCGAAACAAGACAGCGAAACCGGTGTAGGACTTGGCCAGCTGTTCTTCTGAAACTTCGCCGATTCCTTCACCAAGTTCCGGGTCATAGACCAGCAAGGCACCGTTTTTTGCGCGGCCATAGTATACAACCGCCTTGTTTTCGGTCATCAGCAACAAGGCCGGAGCCAATGCTTCGTCAAAACTCGCGATGCGCCGCGCGCCATAGCCCGCCTGTAGACCTGTGTTTTCCGCCACCGAGAGGATGTCACGAACAGTCAGATCCCCGTCCGAACCGGTCTGCGACGCCTGGATCGTTGCAAGGGTCAGCGGGCGTTCAAGCGTCGCGGCGATATTCAGAATGCAGGCTTCGTAGCATGTCAAACGAGCGCGGTCCTGCATTGATTTCAACGTGCTCATTTCACCTCGTTCCAATTGCCAAGCGAAAGTCCGAGCAGGTCCAGAATGTCTCCGGTAAGGCTCAGTGCCGCGTAGTTGGTCAGAAAATAACTCTGTTCGGCCAGAATCAGGCGTTCTTGCGCATTTACGTAATCGCGTTGAGCGTCCAGAATTTCGATCAGGCTGCGACGCCCAATCGAGAACTGTGCGCGGGATGCAGTAACACTGTCGGCATTGGCAGTTGCCGCAATACGGGCCGCGCGCAGCCGTTCTGCGCCTGCTTTTTGATCGGATCGAATAAAGCCCAGCTCCCGCATGATTTCGCGAACCAATTGCTCTCTCGCGAACTCCGCTTCTTTTACTTTGGCTTCTGCTGCTGCGATGGCGGCGCGGCGTTGGCCGGTGCTGTCAAGCTCGTAGTTAAAAGAAAGATCCACGCCAAAATTTGCGTCCCGAGTGTCATCCTGGTTGGCAAATGCGGCGACCCGAACGTTCGGTTTGCGCCGTGCCTGCGCGGCCGACCATTCGGCTTTGGCTGCCAGCAAGCCGGCATCCGCCCTGCGGATCTGAGGGCTGTTCATCACGATCTGGGCATCACTTCTGTTCAGCGGTGGAGCTGGTACAGGAGGGGGCAATGAGCCGGGGAAAGTTCCGAACACTTCTCGAAACCGCGCTTCGGCCCGATCAGTTCGTGCTCGTGCGTCAGCCAGTCTTGTGCGTGCATCTGCCATTCTGGACTGCGCGGTCAGAACATCAGCATTTGAACCGGCGCCACCCGCTGTGCGGTCCGAAATCTGACGCACCAGTTCTTCATGAACCGAGACATTGTCGGCCGCGATGCGGAGTAACTTTCTTTGATCAATGACAAGCACATAGGTCTCGATGGCGGCCAGCGCCGTGGCTGATGCCGTCTGAATTTGATCGCCCCGTGTTTCCAGAACACGTGCCCGGGCTGCCGTCAGATCCCCCGAGGCAGCCCCACCGTCATAAACCAATTGTGAAATTCTCAGATAGGGTGAAACATCTGCAATGTCCGATTCGACCCGTTCGGACCGTGCATTTATTCCCAACGAGATCTGCGGAAGGAAGGCGCCTTCCGCCGCATCTTTATTGGCTGATGCGATATCCATCCTGGTATTGCTTTGCGCCAGTGTCGGGCTTGTCTCTACGGCCTGGCGCACGCGTTGCCCGAATGCACTACTGCTGAGCTTTGCCGATGGCTTTGCTGCCCCGGCACCGGTGGTCCCGGGTGCAAAAGACACTGCCACTAGAGTCAAATCAGGAAGCGGCGTGCAGGCGGACAACGGTATTGCGAGCAGAGCGAACGCAACCCAGGACAAAACTGCTTTACAGGAACGCATGATGACCCTCCTGCCTGCAATGGTCCATGGCTTCTTCTTTCTGTTGCGCCGCAACCAACGCGTCCAAGAACCCTGAAACACCGGTGGTCTGTTGTGTCAGAGAACCATCAGCTTCCCGATGCGCGCGGGCATGTGCATGTGTCAGCCAGATACTGTGGGTCAGCGAAATCTGATGAGCGTGAATCAGTCGCAAACCCCCATTCGAAGTAAGCAGTGACAAGTGCGCGCGGGGAATTTTCTCCAGGGCGTTCTGCGTGACGCCAAAATGCCCGCTCGGAAACTCAACTCCCTGAAAAGTGGTGAGCGGACCAAACAATCCCATGTTCGCAAGAACACGACACAGATGAGTTGTGTATTTCATCGACTCTTTCAGGGCGCGAAAGAAAGCTGCGACTTTTTTCAGCTCCGGCGCAAGTTGACCTGATTTGTCGAAGAATGTTTCGTCCTCCGGATTGTCAGTGATAAGCCCCGCCGTTTCGTCGACAAGCAATTCGTCACGGCCGTCACCATCCGGTTCAATCAGTCGTGGCCGGAACGGAGCACAGCGCAAGACGCTTGGCACATAAGTCGCGAGCCATTTGCCATGTGCTGACACAAATGGCGTAGGCTGGTCTGATTGCATGGACAATACAGCCACTGGATAAAACCCGTGTTCAGATTTCCGAAAAGTGATTGGAAATGTGGCGGCGGCCTGAAGAATTTCTGCTTCGACCACAGGGCAATCTGCCATAGTCCGTGCGAAATCGAACGAGGTGAACCGCCTCCAGAACCGATGACCATGTCTTCCAAGACTGACCGGAGTTAAGCCATTCTGTGCCATAACCGCCTCATGATGTTGAATTACGTCTGTATGTGCGCCGGTCTGGATCAGGCCGTTGCCCCGGTCGGGTCGGTGTGCAGGATGTTATCTGCGGTCAGGCCGCTCAGATCGCTCAGGTCTTGGAACGTGGCCACGGTTTCAACGCTGGCATCGTTCGCCGCCTGGAAATCTACCTTGACCAGAACACTGTCTGTTCCGTCGGTTGCCATCACGTAAAGCTCATCGCCCGCCATGACTCCGGCAAGACTCTCGACAGCGGCTTCGATTGTGCTGAGGTTGAGGTCGGTGAGTACCGTGCTGAGGCCGACAAATCCGGTGTTCGTGCCCAACGTGTCTCCGGTTGAAAGCAATTCGAATCCGGTGCCATCACCGCGAAGCGTATTGGTGTCCAGCCCGTGGAACATCAGTGCGTCGGTTACATCCGCAGCCGGGCCAATCGTAAATCCAGTCACAGCGTCTGTACCATTGCTGGCCGGGTCGGCCTCGAAGACGACGATGTCTCGCCCTGCTGCAGAAACATCAATGGTATCGTCGCCGTCACCGCCGCGCGTGATGGTGTCCGTATTCGCAGCGGTGAGCGTGTCATCACCATTGGTGCCAAACTGCACTGTCGTCGGTCCGCCATCAGACGTTTTGATTGTCAGCTCAATAGGCTGGCTGGAGTCCTGGATCGTCATCGTGAAGGTGACAAGCGGCTGAGAAAGATCTGTAAAGGTTGTCGCGGCGCCGGCAAAATTCATCGCGCCCCCGGCGCCCGGGCTGGCCAAGAACAAATCGAAGGCGTTGTTTTCCGAAACCGACGCCGTGTTGAATGTGACAACCGAAGGGTCAAATCCAAGCTCTGCCGTCAAAGCCAGACCGCCAGAGATATCGCGGTCGGCTTCGGCATAGATTGCGAATGTCACCGTAGATCCCGAGCGCCCAACTTCAGAGATCACATAGGCGGCGGGTTCATGCGCAACGGCCTGCTCGGAAACCGGCCGCGGATCTGGTCCACCCGCAACTGTCGCCTGCGCGGAAAAGACAAGGTCATCACCTGCCTCCACTGCCGAAAAGTTGGACGCCGCGACAGCCAGCGACCAGAATCCGTCTGCGGCCACCGTTGCAGATCCGACCGAACTGCCGTTTAACGTGACATCCACCGACTGGCCGATTGACAATCCGGTCGATGACCCGCCGAGAGTAATTCCGGAAGCTTTGGCATCGGCAAGACCAATCGAATTGTTGGCCCCGACATCGTTCAACGTCAACAGGGGGCGAAAATCTGTGGAAAGTGAGCTGTTCGCCGCGGCTGAGCTGTTTCCTGCCAGATCGTCAACAGTGGCGGAAATGGAATAGCTCGTGCCGTCAGAGAGCATTCCAAGATCACTTGCTGGAACGGTAACTGCCCACGAACCATTTGATGCAACGCCTGTATAGGTTTGCCCGCCGAATGTGACCGAAACGGTCTGGCCATCTTCAGCCGTGGTTGTGCCTGAGATTGCAAGATCCACGCCCCTCTCGGTCACGTCCAACACGGCACCCACAGGCAGACTGTTTATGGTTATCGAAGGTGCTGTAAAGTCAGTGGCAAAGCTTGTCGTGGTTTGATTGTTGTTTCCCGCCGCGTCCGAGATCGACGCATTGATATTGTAAGTCTCGTTGTCTTGCAGGGCAGACAAATCTGTCACGGTTGCCGTATAGGTCCAAGTGCCCCCGGTTACCGTTGCCGTTCCGGTGACGTCCGTAGTGCCGTCAGCGCGCGTGATTTCGACGGTAACAACTGTTCCGTCCGGCGCATCGGAAGTTCCTGACACCGTCAGGTCGGTTCCTTGTTCAACGGCGTTCATGACGGCCCCGTCGGATACGGTTGAAATTCCGATCGTCGGTGGCGTGAAATCGGTGGTAAAGCTGTTGTTCGCTTGCAGAGCCGGATTCCCGGCAGCGTCCGAGACATCCGCGGTCACGGTGACCGTCGACGCGTCAGATAGACCCGTCAGATCCGAAGCAGGTACAGTTACGCTCCAATTGCCGCCGGAAACCGTTGCGCTAAAGGACTGCCCGTTCAGACTGACGGTTACGATTTGTCCGTCTTCAGCTGTCGTACTGCCCGAGATGGAAAGATCCGTGGCCCGCTCGGCTGCATTCATGACAGCTCCGTCCGAGAAACTGTCGATGCTGAGCGTCGGCGCGGTCACATCCTTGGAAAACGTCACTGCGGCCCGCGGTGCCGTCACGCCACTGGCGTCGTCGACATCTGCGGTAACAGAGAAGTTGCCTCCATCCGACAAGGACGCCAGATCCCCAGCTGGCACAGTCACGTTCCAGGCCCCGCCGGATACTGTTCCGGAATATGTTTGACCATCGAGGGTTACGGTAACTTGCTGACCATCCTCAACGTTTGACGTCAGCCCGCTGATGGTCAAGTCGGATCCGGCTTCGGTTGCGTTCAGTACGGAACCAACAGGAAGCGGTGTTATCGAAATGGAAGGACCGGTCAGGTCCACGGGAACCGATACAAGAAGCGGCACTGCCGGATTGCCCGACACGTCCTCGACGGCTACCAGAACAGATGCAGGTACTCCGGTGGAAAGACTGCTCAGATCGGAATTGGGGATCGTTACACTCCAGCTTCCGCCAGAAGCGGTGCCTGTATGCACTTGTCCGTTGAACGTGACGATGATGGTCTGACCATCCTCTGCCGTGGTGGAACCGGTCAAGGCCAGGTCGCCGGCTACGTCGATCAGTTCTATCGAGCCGCCAGCCACGGGATCCAGAGATACAGTTGGTGCAGTGAAATCAGTATCAAAGCTTCCGCTCGCCTGTGGTGCGGGATTTCCCGCCGCGTCGGCAATATCCGCTGTAACGGCAATCGTCGCGCCATCAGGAAGGGCCGAGAGGTCTGCCGCCGGAACGGTGACGCTCCATTGTCCATTGGATACCGTGCCCGAATAGTTTTGCCCGTTCATTGAGACGGTAACGGTCTGCCCGTCTTCTGCATCGGTTGTTCCGGTGACCGTCAGATCCGTTGCCTGTTCGATCGAATTCAAAACAGCGCCATCGGAAAACCCGGTGATCGACAGGGTTGGAGGAATTGTATCAATATCGAACTTGACGGATTCGCTGGACAGTTCCGTGCCTGAATCGTCCAGATGTCTGACTGTCACCGTAGAGACGCCTTGCGGAAGCGCATTTGCTTCGGCCGCAGTGAGAGAAATGCTCCAACTGCCGTCATCGTTGGGTGTTACGGTTTTGACCAGCGAACCTATCGTGACCTCGACTGTCGATGTTCCTTCGGGTGCGGCGGCATTGGTAATGGCACTGTTCAATGCCGTTGCCTGAAGTTCGGCCAGGTTCAGGCTGGTATAGCTCGGTTCCGGTTGGGGTTGGGGTTTAGGCGCTGGCGCGACAGGTTCCGGGGAATCGCCGCTGCCGCCACCGCCTCCGCCCGCAGCGGCAGCTGCGCCGGCCAGCCCGAGGCCGCCCAATGCAGCCCCGGCGCCGCTGATTCCGCCAGCTGCTGCGCCGGCTTCAGCTGCGCTGAACTGGGCGATTTCAGCAACCGCCTCTTCCGCGATCATGATTGCGCCGCTGTCTAGGACCTGCACGTTTTCCGCCGCCACGATCATCGTCCGACCGTCCACCATTTTCAGAAGAACATCGCCGTTTTTCAGCAACTTGGCGGAGCGTACACCCGGAATTGTCTCTGCGAACTGGAAGGCGTAGAGCTCTTCGATGGTTGCTTGTGACAAGGCAGGCAAGGCCATCAATGTGGACATGAGGCCGCCAGCCGCGCCGCGACCCGCCCAACGACCAAGCTTACCATTGATCCATTGTTGAACTTGAGATTTGCGATCTCCGTCCGTCGAGTCAGCCGCCGGACGATTGTTGGCCTCAGGTGCTTTGGTCATCTTGCCCTCGCATGTGGTGTCCGCGATCATCGCAACAGGAAAGGATGTGCTGTTTGGCGTTTTGCTCATCTGTCTTTCCCAATTGTTGCCGTAGCGATCGGACCTGAAAAAATTGAGTTAAACTGAAACCGAACTTCTCGTTTTCACCACAATTCTGCTTCGGTTTCGGTCTGCTCATCTGGTCATCTTGCCGTAACTGCCAGGGGTGGCGCGGGAGGTGATGGCTGTGATGCTTCAGTTCGAAAGTGTAGTGGCAACGGGGAGCACGGCGCTCGATTCAGGTATCGGCGATACGGCTTTAAAAACGCTTAACGGGAATACGTATCTCTACACGGTGACCGGCCCGGGTGGCGGCGTCGCGGTCTGGCGGCTGGTCGACGGTGCCCTGCCGCAGCTGGTTGATACCGAGTATTACAGCGGTTCGATCACCTTCCAGGTGGGGCGCAGTGCCACGTCGATAACGCTGGCGGGAACCGAGCAGATTGCGCTCGACATCAACACTGCCACGGGCCTGGTCGGGTATGACGTGAACGCGGACGGAACGATCGGTAACCTGAAGGAAACGGGTGTGCTCAACGGAGGCGGAGATATCTCGGCCATCGTACACTTTTCACTTGGGTCTTCGGGTGTCCTTGCGATGGCGCATGAGGATACAGGCAATATCGGAACCTACCATGTGAACGCGAACGGGACGCTCAGTCTTGCGGGTTTGATTGCCGGCACAGCGGATGCCATGCAGACGTTGCGGTCGGGTTCGGAACATTTTCTGATCTCAAGTGACGCGGCAACAAACTCTGTCTCGACATATCGCATCGATTCCGGCACCGGCACTTTAA
Source organism: Ruegeria sp. HKCCD6604 (assembly GCF_013110635.1). Lineage (NCBI taxonomy): Bacteria > Pseudomonadati > Pseudomonadota > Alphaproteobacteria > Rhodobacterales > Roseobacteraceae > Ruegeria > Ruegeria sp. HKCCD6604. The sequence continues at coordinate 299,243 of NZ_WVQW01000003.1, forward strand.
CCGAGATCAACAATGATTCGGCGCTCGGAACCCTTGGTGTTTCTACTCCAACGGATGTCGAGACCGTAGAGGCATACGGTAAATCCTGGGTCGTGGTGGCGGGGTCCGGAAGCAACTCTCTCAGTGTTCTTCAATTGAACAGCGATGGTAGTTTGAAGGCGACGGACCATGTGCTTGATACGCTTCATACGCGGTTTGAATCGGTTCAGGATCTGGAGGTCATAGACGTGAACGGTCGGGTCTTTGTGGTTGCAGGCGGCGGCGATGATGGCCTGTCTCTGTTCACTTTGACACCCGAAGGTCAACTTGTTCATATGGACAGTTTCGAGGATACGCTGGCCAGTGGATTGCAGAATGTCGAATCGCTGGCGGTTGCACATGTGGGCGACGAGCTGCAAATTCTCGTGACGTCACAACAGGATGCCGGGGTGACCGTCCTGACGGTCCCGGTCGATGATCTGGGTGTGGTGCGCAAGGGGTTCGGTACCGTGAACGGGAGCGCGTCGGACGATATCCTCAGCGGCGGTATTCTGCACACGACCCTTCTGGGGGGCGCCGGAGACGACATTCTCATCGCGGGGAAGGGTGCGACGACGATGTCGGGTGGTGCAGGGGCCGACATCTTCGTGATGCAGTGCGGTAGTGGTCTGACCACAATAACCGACTTTCAAGCGGGCGTGGATCGTCTGGATATGTTCGACTACCTGCTGTTGCGGTCGCCTCAGCAACTGACCTTTACCAGCACGGCAAACGGCGCTCAGATCGAATATCGTGGCGAGGTCGTGCAGGTCCAATCCGCCTCGGGCGGCGCTTTGACAAGCACGGATATCTTTGGCGCAGGCTTCGCCGGACCGGATCACATCCCGGTAGATTTCGGGGACCTGGGCGGGCAGACACCGGGCAGCTCTGGTGGATTGGTCGGGCAGATTACGGTGGACAGCGAGGCTGCGAATCCGGGGCTGACGGATGCGGAAATCCGGTTCACGCCGGACGGCGGGGGCACAGTATCCGGCACCGCAGATGATCAGGGGCGGTTCGATCTGGAATTGCCCGATGGCACCTTTCCCGGAGTGCTGGACATCACCAAACACTATTCCACGGCGAGCGGAAAGATTGACGCGCTGGACGCCTTGCAAGTGTTGCGCATCTCGGTTGGTCTCGACCCGACATGGGGTCCCGCGACCGCGGAAAACCTGATAGCCGCAGACGTCAACAGGGATGGCACTGTGAACGCCCTGGATGCGCTTGCAATTTTGCAAGTCGCCGTTGGGCAGTCCACGGCCCATGACCCTGAATGGGTATTTCTGGATGAGAACGCGGACCTTTCAGGGATTACCAGGGACAATGTAACCTATCAGACAGGTGTCGACGTCGTGGCGGTGGATGGGGTCATCAACGTGGACATGACCTCCATCCTGTTGGGAAATCTCGAAGCGGCCTGAGCGCCGAAAGATATCTCGGCCAAAGCAGGCTTGTACCTTTTTAAGCAGTAAGGTGTGGATCGGCTTTTGCGGCCAAATTGACACGTCCCAGCCTCAGCGCTCGAATACCGCCCCATGTCGCGGTGCTTTTGGTTTCGACCCAAGCGTTGGCGCGCCTGCGGCTTCACTATCTGTTACATCCCTGTGTTTTCATGCAGAGATGGTCCAATAATTTCAATGAATTCTACCAGAATCGCAACTTGCCTGCGATAATCGCCCGACCTTCGGAACCGATAAGCCGCTCAAATTGCTGATCAGACAACATAGGTCTTGGCGTCGGTGGAGCAAATGTGACATAGCAGGCCGAGACATCAACACATAGATGAAAATTAGTAACAATGGAAATATTGGCGCTTTCCATTCCGGAAGTGAAACTGATCACCCCGAAGCGTTTTGGCGATCATCGCGGGTTTTTTGAGGAAACCTACAATGGCGACAGTTTTGCGGCACAAGGAATTCATACGCAATTCGTTCAGGACAATCATTCCCTTTCGAGCACGGTGAACACGGTACGCGGATTGCATTTTCAGGCTCCGCCAAGGGCGCAGGCCAAGCTGGTGCGCTGCGGTCGTGGGCGGCTGTTTGATGTCGCGGTCGATATCCGCAAAGGCTCGCCCACCTATGGTCGCTGGGTCGGTGAAGAACTGAGTTTCGAAAACGGGCGGATGCTGTTGGTTCCTGCGGGGTTCGCGCATGGGTTCGTGACGTTGGAGCCGGAGACCGAGATCGTCTACAAGTGTTCTGATACCTACGCGCCGGAAACCGAAGGCGCGGTTCGTTGGGACGATCCCGATATCGGCATTGAATGGCCACAGAGCAATTCAGAACCCCAGCTGTCCGAGAAAGATCGGATCGCACCACTTCTGCGCGAAATTGAATCTCCTTTCGTACTCGAGGACACACAATGAAAATTCTGGTTACGGGCGGGGCGGGCTTTATCGGCTCTGCCGTTATCCGTCGCGCGATTGCCGATGGGCATTCGGTCGTCAATGTCGATGCCCTGACCTACGCGGCCTGTCTGGACAATGTTGCCTCTGTCGCGGATGCGCCGGGATACGTTTTTGAACATGCGGATATCCGGGATGCCGCCGCCATGTCGGCGATACTGGACAGGCACCAGCCAGACGCGATCATGCATCTGGCCGCTGAAAGCCATGTTGACCGCTCGATCGATGGCCCGGCCGCGTTCATCGACACGAACCTGACCGGGACCTATGTATTGCTGGAAGCAGCACGCGCCTATTGGCTGGGTGCCGGCCGGCCCGAGCATTTCCGGTTTCATCACATATCAACCGACGAGGTCTTTGGGTCCTTGGGAAAAACCGGGTTTTTCACCGAAGACAGCCCATACCAGCCGAACTCACCCTATTCGGCCTCGAAAGCGGGATCGGATCATCTCGTGCGGGCGTGGCGTGAAACATACGGCCTGCCAGTGGTTCTTACCAATTGCTCCAACAACTACGGCCCTTACCAGTTTCCGGAAAAGCTGATCCCCGTTGTCATCCTCAGCGCGCTGGCGGGCAAACCGATCCCGATTTACGGGAAAGGCGACAACATTCGCGACTGGCTGCATGTCGATGACCATGCCGAAGCCCTGTTGCTGGTGCTCGAAAAGGGTGAACTGGGCCGCAGCTACAATATCGGTGGCGAGAATGAGATGACCAATCTTGATCTTGTCAGAATGCTGTGTTCGATCCTGGATCGCCTCAAGCCGGGTGAAACGCCCTATGCGGATTTGATCACGTTCGTCGCTGACCGCCCCGGTCACGATCAGCGTTATGCCATCGATCCGACCCGGATTCGCACCGAACTGAACTGGCGTCCTTCCTACACGCCTGAAACCGGGCTGGAACAGACGGTTCAGTGGTATCTGGACAACAGCGCATGGTTGAACGCCTTGCAGGCCCGCAGTGGCGTGGGTGAGCGGCTGGGTGTTGCCAAATGAAGGCGCTGGTGTTCGGCCACGGGGGGCAGGTGGCGACCGAGTTGCGACGTCGCGGACAGGCGCATGGTGTCCTGGTTGAAGCTCTGGATCGCACCGCGGCGGACCTGTCTGACCCGTCGCAATGTGCAGACGCCATCCGGCATACGGATGCGGACGTGATCATCAATGCGGCCGCCTATACGGCGGTGGACCAGGCCGAAGAGGAAAGCGACCTGGCGCAACGGATCAACGGAGATTCACCCGGTGCAATGGCGCGTGCCGCCGCGGCCCGCGACCTGCCTTTTCTGCATGTTTCCACGGATTACGTTTTTGACGGCTCTGGTACGACCCCCTGGAACATCGATGACCCGACCGGGCCCTTGGGGGCCTATGGTCGAACCAAGCTGGACGGCGAACACCAGATCGCAGAGGCTGGCGGCCACTATGCCATTTTGCGCACAAGCTGGGTGTTTTCGGCCCACGGAAAGAACTTTGCAAAGACCATTCTCCGACTGGCAGAAACCCGTGACAAGCTGACCATCGTCGCAGATCAGATCGGCGGGCCAACACCTGCTGCAGACATCGCCGAAACCTTGCTGAAAATGGCCAAGGCTGGCCTCGAAGCCAAAGGTGGGGTGTTTCACTATTCCGGTGCACCTGATGCCAGCTGGGCGGATTTCGCCCGTGAAACTGTTTCTCAATCCGGCTTGTCGGTCGAAATCGAGGATATTCCAACCGAGGCTTACCCAACGCCGGCGCCCAGGCCGCTGAACTCACGTATGGACTGTTCGCGGCTGGAAAATGTGTTCGGAATCCAGAGACCCGACTGGAAAGCTGGACTGGCCGAGATATTGAGCGAGTTGAAGTCAGCGACCAGCTGAACCTTGAAAGGACAGATTATGCAGCGCAAAGGCATTATTCTTGCCGGTGGGTCCGGAACCCGGCTTTACCCGATCACCATGGCGATATCGAAGCAATTGCTGCCGATCTACGACAAGCCGATGATCTTTTACCCGCTGAGTGTTTTGATGCTGTCGCAGATCCGCGAAATCGCGATCATCACCACCCCCCAGGATCAGGATCAGTTTCAGCGCCTGTTGGGAGATGGCAGTCAATACGGTTTGTCCTTGACATGGATCGTCCAACCGTCTCCTGACGGTCTGGCGCAGGCTTATACTCTGGCCGAGGATTTTCTGGACGGTGCCCCGTCTGCGTTGATTCTGGGTGACAACATCTTCTTCGGACATGGCCTTCCGGACCTGCTGCTCGAGGCGGATCAACTGAAGCGCGGCGGTACGGTTTTTGCGTATCGGGTCGCTGATCCAGAACGCTACGGCGTTGTGGATTTCCAAGGGAATAAAGCCCGCGCGATCGTCGAAAAGCCCAAGGTGCCTCCGTCGAATTACGCGGTGACGGGTCTTTACTTTCTGGATGGCGACGCTCCGGCCCGCGCACATGAGGTCAAACCGTCAGATCGCGGCGAGCTGGAAATCACGTCGCTGCTGGAAATGTATCTGGACGAAGGTTTGCTGGATGTGCAGACCATGGGGCGCGGTTTTGCCTGGCTGGATACCGGCACGCACGGGTCTTTGCTGGATGCAGGAAACTTCGTGCGCACGATCACGGAACGTCAGGGTATGCAGACCGGAAGCCTGGACGAAATTGCCTGGGCAAATGGTTGGATTGACGACGAGGCGCTTGATGAGCGCGCGCGCCTGTTCGCCAAGTCCACGTACGGCACCTATCTGAAAGGGCTTCTGAGCTAGGCCGCGAACTGTCTCATGGTTACGTGTTCAGGCTTGATTTTGCTTGAGCCGCAAAACGGCTTCGCGCTTTGCGATCAAGGTCTGAACAGGGCTGGTCGGGCATTCCGGCCATGCCAAACACCGCGCAAGAAGGCCCATTGCTTGGCGCGTTTTCTCGCTGAAAACAACACAGCCGGAGACAGCAATTGCAGCAGCGCCGATGCCAGGGCCCGACCAAAGGCCATCGGGACTTCATGTTTGCGGGCGACGTAAACGCGCGATTGCCCCATATACCAGCCCTTCAGGCCAGCGATGGCTGGGCTTCCCGGCGAGGATTTGCCTCTGGCGTGGCGCATCTGAGCGTTGTGAACGTAGTAAAGTGGCCCGCAAACGGCTTTGAGCCGCAGGCTCAGATCATCGTCTTCATGATACAGAAAGATTTCGGGATCAAACCCGCCGACCGCTTCGAACGCTTCGCGGCGGACCAGGAAGGCGGCGCCGACGAGGACCGGCAATTCAAAGTCGGAATCGGCTGTTTTCCTGGGCAGGGTTTCATTTCGGGGAATGATCACACTGTATCGCCTGAAACGAGGTGCCCCCTTCCGGTCCAGAATTGCAGGGTTGAAGGCTGACGCATCCGGATGATTGTCGGCCCCCTCTTGCAACGCGTCCAATGCTCCGGGCAGCAAGTGGGAATCCGGGTTCAGAAATAAAAGCAGTTCCGTTGTTGCCTTGGCGGCACCAAGGTTGCGTGCGCGGCCAAACCCGATGTTGTCTTGGCTTTCGATCAGAGTTGCGCCATGTGTCTCGGCCATTTGCCGAACCGCTTCTATTTCGTCCGAGCCATTGTCGACCAAAATTGTCGGCACGCCCTCTGGGATGGAATTCAGCATCTTCGGCAGTACACCACTGCTGTAGTAACAAACGCTTATGATCGTAATCTGTGACAATCCTGCCTGCCGTACCTGTGGAATGGGCATGATCGTTACTTCCTCGCAAACACAGTTAGGGTCAACCCCGGTTCCAGTACGACGGATCCGGGCTGCTGAATAAGGTCTGTGATCTTTTGCATTCAGCGACGCCAATCTGAGAAACGATTGAATTGGTTTTTCACCGGTGAAGCGAAGGCAAGAAACCGATCATCAAGCGCAGCCAAATGGCAAAGCCGCGTTAGGGGATGCAAAGCCTTTTTTGATCGGAGCGGCAAGATTGTCCGTCATCGAATGAAGTATTCCGATTGAGCCGACGGCGTTTAGGACGGCCTGGCTCATTGATTGCGATCTTACGCGGCGCTCCCGAGGTTGAGCAAGCGTCGCTGTTTCAGTGTTCTTTCCTTGATGGTTCTCCTTTCCTTCAGAATGCCGTCGCTGCGACCGAAGTAGACATCGGCCGGTGTCAGATTGCCGAGACTCTCTTGATAGCGGCGGTGATTGTAGTGGTCGACGAAGGCTCTGATCGCTTCCTCGAGTGCGCCCGGTAGGTAATAGTTCTCCAACAGGATGCGGTTCTTGAGCGTTTGGCGCCACCGCTCGATCTTGCCCTGGGTCTGCGGATGATTTGATGCCCCTCGAACGTGGTCCATTCCTTGATCTTGGAGCCAATCCGCCAGGTCACCAGAGATGTATGATGAGCCGTTGTCGCTGAGCAGCCTCGGTTTTTGTCGGACGGTCGCCGACGAACAGCCTGATGCCTCCAACGCCAGTTCCAGAGTGTCGGTAACATCGTCGGCCTTCATCGTTGTGCAAAGCTTTCATGCCACGATGTAACGGCTGAAGTCGCCCAGGATCGTCGAGAGAAAAAACCAACCCCAGCCAGTCACCTTTTGGTAGGTGAAGTCGGTCTGCCAAAGTTGGTTCGGTCTCGTAGTCTTGTCATGGAACTCGTCGGCAGCCTTGATCACGTTGAACGCCGGCCCAGTAATCAGATCCTGCTCCTTGAGGATACGATAGACCGAAGGCTCTAACACAAAGTACTTTTTCGTGTCTGTAAAGCGGAATGCCAGCTCGCGGGGCGATAGTTTCGGCTCATCAATAGCGAGGTCAACGACGGCCTTCCGGATCTCGTCAGGGATGCGGTTCCAGACCCGGCCGGCGTGTGGACGGCGATCTTCAAGCCCGGCTTCACCAAACGCCTCATAGCGGGCACACCAGCGGTAGAACGTGGTTTTCGGAATGCTCAGCCTCGACAGCGTCCTCTTCGTTGGCAAGTGGGACTGCTCGACAAGTCGGATGATCTCGAGCTTCTCCGTTGCGAGGTATCTCATATGTCGTCGTCCCCATCAGCGAGCATACTTTTTTTGAGTAGGCGGTTTTCCAGGGTGAGGTCGGCAATGGCCTCCTTCAGGGCCGACGCCTCGGCCCGCAGTTCCTTCACTTCGGGGCTCGCCGCTTGCCTGGCTGTGTCGCCTGCCAGCCGCTTCTTTCCGGCCTCCAGGAACTCTTTCGGCCTGGAATAGTACAGGCTCGCGGCAATCCCCTCGTGACGGCAGAGCGCGGCGATGCTCTCCTCGCCGCGCAAACCCTCCAGTACAATGCGGATCTTCTCCTCCGCAGAATGGTGCTTGCGTGTCTTGCGGCGAATGTCCTTGACGACCTGTTCAGCTGTAGTTTTGTCGGTTCCAGCTTTCCGTCTCATCTTCACTTCTAAACGGTTCAGATGAGCCAGAAACCTTCCGTTATGCAAATCCTACAATCAGGCCTACAGGTGCTGATGTCAGACACTATTTGCTGACTGCGGCGTCGAAACTCAGCCCACCTTTGTCGCCACGTACGGCAAGGCGGTTCAGAAATTCAGCCAAGAAAAGAGACCCCAAAAGGGGTTGGGACAAACCGGGGCAATCCAACAGGCAGGGTTTTGAAGCCATCGGTCGGGCCGAAGAGTTCAAACCCTTCGACCCGCCTGCTAAAGCTGAACCCGCAGTGCGGGCAATTGCGCATTACCTGCCGCAATTCCATCCCTTCAAAGAGAATGATGAATGGTGGGGCAAAGGCTTTACCGAATGGTCCAATGTCGGAAAGGCCGTCCCGAATTATCCGGGCCATTACCAACCTCATTGTCCGATTCATCTGGGTTACTACGACTTGCGGTTGCCAGAAATCATGGTCGAACAGGCGCGGATCGCGAAGTCTTACGGGATAGGAGGGTTCTCCTATTACTACTACTGGTTCGGCGGAAAGACCCTGATGGAGCACCCGCTCGAACAAATGTTGGGCAATCCGGAAGTCGACATGCCGTTTTGCCTGACATGGGCAAATGAAAACTGGACGCGCCGCTGGGACGGACGGGCGCACGACGTTCTTATCGCGCAGAACCATTCGATCGAGGATTCCCTGAACCTTCTGCGTCACATACGCAAATGTTTTGATGATCCGCGTTATATTCGGATAGATGGGAAACCGGTTTTCATCGTGTACCGAGCGAACATCATACCGAATATCGAGGAAACAACCGCAGCTTGGCGAAAAGAGGCACAAAGCTGGGGCGAGCCGGACCTGTATCTCATAGCTGCCCAGACTTTCGATATCGGCGACCCAGAGAAACTGGGTTTTGACGCAGCTATGGAGTTCCCACCGCATCAGGTAAAGCGCACCGACATCACGGATGAGATGGGGATCTACAATCCAGAGTTCACGGGTGCCGTTCTGGATTACCAGGCCGTGGTCGAGGCAGAGCTTCAAAAGCCGGAACCCCGGTACAAGCTGTTTCGGTCCTCTACGCTCTCGTGGGACAATACCGCGCGCAATCAGGATGCCCCCCGGATTATGGGGCGGTTTACGATCGATGCCTACAAGCGCTGGACGGAACATTTGTGCCGCCAGGTTCTTGCGCAGGAAAAATACAGTGCCGACGAAAAAATCGTTTTCATAAACGCGTGGAACGAGTGGGCAGAGGGGACGCATCTGGAGCCTGACCGAAGATATGGCTTTGCCTATCTTCAGGCGACCTATGACGCGTTACCCAAGAAGTCTGAAAGTCAGATCAATACGTGATGTTTCCGACCTTGAGGTTTCGCGGACCTGACGGTTGGCGCCTCCGATATCCTGACGACACATGTTGCCCGAGGTTCCGTATCAATTCTGATCGACCCTATGATGCTGTTCCGTATCGTTCGCTCTGACGGTGCGACCTGCAATTTGGTCGAACATCCATTGTACGGCTTCGTCGCCGTCGGACCGGATATGCCGATAAAGGCGAAGTTCGATCGGAGGCACTTCAACCGGCAGCCTCAACATGCGCAGCCCCATTTCACGCGCGCTGCATTCGGTCAGCGTGGCAACCATATCTGTCTTGTGCAGAATATCCCGGATGTTCAGATAGCTTTGCATCTGAAGCCCGAGTTTGCGCCGTGCGCCCAGTTTGCGCAGGACGATGTCGACCGGACTCGCCCCCTGAGGCCGTGAGGAAACGTGCAGATGTGTCAGCTGAAGATATCGCTCCAGCGTCAATGGGACCGAACCCAGCGGGTGATCGGGTCGCATGGCACAGACATAGCGGTCCTTCATGATGGTCCGGCTGATCAGATCCGAACTGTCCGGCATCGGAATGTCCGACGCGATGTCGATCGTGCCCTGCTGCAACGCCTTACGCGTATCCCGGCGGGGAATGCGCACGAGGCTGAGTTCGACCTGTGGTGCCGTGCGTTGAAACCCGGACAAAAGCCCGGGCAGGATGATGAGGCTGTGAAGATCGACCAAACTGACCCGGAACAGCCGTTTGCTGGTGAACGGGTCGAACCGTTCACCCTGCGCCGATGCGGCTTGCAACTGGTGAAGAGCGGCTGAGATCCTGTCCGAAATGCTCTCTGCCAGGGCCGTGGGCTGCATCCCCGTGCTAGTCTTCACGAAAAGCGGGTCGTTCAGTGTCTTGCGCAACCGGGTCAGGGCGTTGCTGACGGCCGGTTGCGTGATCGACAGCCGTTCGGCAACGCGGGTCAGATTTCGTTCGGTGTAGATGGCGTCAAAAATAACAAAAAGGTTCAGGTCGATCTTGTTGAGCTTGGTCGTCATGTCATTCACCAGATTTATGCCGGCGATCATGCAAGTAAATTTCACAAATGTCATTGGGGGCGGTAAGCTGAATCGTATCCTGGCGGAATACGGAGTTTCATGCATGACCTCATCCGACCTCGAACTCGATACCGAGCGGCTTTCGACATATTTGGGGCGCCATATCGAAGGCTTCGCCGGCCCATTGTCCTATCAAAAGTTTTCGGGCGGGCAGTCGAACCCAACCTATCTGCTGAAGGCCGGTGGTTCGAAATACGTGCTGCGCCGCAAACCGCCAGGTGACCTGTTACCTTCGGCCCATGCGGTGGATCGGGAATATCGTGTTCTGAAGGCACTTCATGGCACTGCGGTTCCGGTCGCCAAACCTTACGTGCTGTGTGAGGACACGGAAGTCATCGGTTCCATGTTCTATGTCATGAGCTTCCAGGAGGGCCGTATCTTCTGGAACCCGGCGCTGCCCGAGTTGGACGTGGTCGACCATCATCCGGTGTTCGACGAAATGATCCGGGTTCTGGCCGCGCTGCATTCGGTTGACACAGGCGCCGTCGGCCTGTCGGACTTCGGCAAGCCGGGAAACTATTTCCAACGCCAATACAGCCGCTGGACCAAACAGTATCGCGCCGCAGAAACAAGTAATCTTCCCGAGATGGAACAGCTTTTGGGCTGGCTGTCACGCAACCTGCCCGATGGTGACGGTTCGGTCAGTCTGATCCACGGTGACTTTCGCATAGACAATTTTATCTTCGCTTCGGATGCCCCGCAGATCACCGCGGTTCTGGATTGGGAGCTGTCGACGCTGGGCCACCCGATGGCTGATCTGGGCTATTTCTGTGTGTGTCTCAGATTGCCGCCCACCGGTCTGATCCGGGGGCTGCAAGGGCTGGATCGCGCTGCTTTGAACATCCCTTCCGAAGCTGAGATGATCGAGCGGTATTGTTCGCTGCGTGACCTGCCGGAGATTGAAAACTGGACTTTCTATCTGGCGTTTTCCTTTTTCCGGATGGCTGCGATTGCACAGGGTGTTTACAGCCGTGCGCTGGCGGGAAACGCATCGAACGAGAACGCAATGGCGTTCAAGGGGCTGGTGGCCCCTCTGGCGCAAATGGCGCTCGACGAAATCGCTGCTGCAACTCACTGAAGAGGATCACAATGGATTTTGCTCCATCGCCACGCGCCACGGAAATGCACGACCGGCTGAAAGCCTTCATGCAGGCGCATATCTATCCGCGCATTCGCGACCACAAAGAGGAAATAGAAGCCGGCAATTTCCCCGTTTCGTTCATGGAAGACCTCAAGTCGCTGGCCCGCGCCGAAGGGCTTTGGAACATGTTCCTGCCCTCCTTGCGGGATGATGAGCCCGGAACGCGGCTCAGCAATCTTGATTACGCGCCCCTGGCCGAGCTGATGGGTCAGGTAAGCTGGTCTTCGGAAGTCTTCAACTGCAACGCGCCAGATACCGGGAACATGGAATTGCTGCACATGTTCGCCACGCCCGAGCAGCGCGAAGACTGGTTGGTGCCGCTGTTGAACGGCAAGATCCGCTCGGCCTTTGCCATGACCGAACCCGACGTGGCCAGTTCGGACGCGACCAACATAACGACATCCATCCGGCGCGAGGGTGATGAATACGTCATCAATGGCCGCAAGTGGTTCATCACCAATGCGTGCCACCCCAATACCAGACTGTTCATCGTCATGGGCAAAACCGACCCGAACGCCGATCGCCATAAACAGCAAAGCATGATCATCGTTCCAAGGAATACGCCCGGTTTGGAGATCGTGCGCAATCCGACGATCCTGAACATGCACGATCCCGAAGGCCATGCTGAACTGGTGTTCAAGGGCGTGCGCGTCCCGGTCGGCAATCTGCTGGGCGAAGAAGGCAGCGGTTTTGCACTGGCTCAGGCGCGACTTGGGCCTGGGCGAATTCATCATTGCATGCGCTCGATCGGGGCGGCGGAAATGGCACTGAACCTGATGGTGGAACGTGCTCAGGAACGGAAGACCTTTGGCAAGCAACTCTCGGAACAAGGCGTGATCCGTGAATGGATCGCCAAATCCCGGTTGGAAATTGAACAGGCGCGGCTATTGACCCTGAAGGCGGCCTGGAAAATAGATCAGGTGGGGGCGAAAAAGGCCTTCCGTGAAATATCCCTGATCAAGGTCGTGGCGCCCCAGGTACATGCAAAGGTTACGGATCGTGCAATGCAGGTTTTTGGCGCAATGGGCATGACACCCGACACGCCATTGGCCGACAGTTACACTTGGGCCCGGGCGTTGCGCTATGCGGATGGACCGGATGAGGTCCATCTTCAGGCTATCGCCAAACAGGAGTTGAAGAATTCCAATTATGGGATGTCGGCGCAGTGGCTGACACCGCCTCTGCGCTAGGTCAGGGCAGGGATGGCATCACCGGACTTTTCCTGAGATCTGCAAGCCGAGTTGCCCAGTTTTCCTGGGATCCGGATACGCGGCCTGCCGCGCTATGTTCCGGCGGCAAGCAAGTCACTCGCCTTTTCTCCGATCATGATCGCGGGGGCGTTTGTGTTGCCGCTGACGATTTCCGGCATGATCGAACAATCCGCGACCCGCAGGTTTCCGATGCCGTGCACCTTTAGCGCGGGGTCAACGACTGCGGTTTCATTCGTACCCATCGCGCAGGTCCCTGTTGGGTGATAGATCGAAACGGAATTCGACCTGACCCAGTCCAGCGTGCCCTCGTAATCGTCGGTCGAAAGTTGGGATGTCGGGCGGAACTCTTCGGAAATCTTCGATGCCAGCGGATTGTGCTGTGCGATTCTGCGGGCGATGTTCACGCCGTCGACGATGGTTCGGCAATCCGTTTCCGTCGACAGATAGTTCGGAATGATCTTTACATGCTGTGATGGGTCCGGGCCGTTCAGATGCAGTTCACCCCTGCTTTCCGGCCGCAGCTGGCACACGGACATGGTAAAGGCGGAAAACGGGTGCACGCCTTCGCCGGGGCTGTCGGCGGACCAAGGCTGTACATGGAATTGAATGTCGGGTGTATCCACGTCCGGGCGCGTTTTCATGAATCCGGTCGCAAGGCTGGCCGCCATGGTCATCGGACCGGCGCGGAACAAAGCGTATTTGAGCGCGATACGGGCCTGATTGATCAGGCTGCGCACCTCGTCATTCAATGTGGGTTCGTTGCATTTGAAAACGAGACGGGCCTGCAAATGATCCTGTAGTTTTTTGCCGACATTGGGCAAGGCATGGATCGGATCGATGCCGTTTTTCTTCAGGTGGTCTGGGTCGCCGATACCCGACAGCATCAGAATTTGAGGAGAGTTGATTGCACCGCCGGACAGGATGACTTCGCGCCGTACCTTCAGGGTTTTCTCGTTGCCTGCGCGATCCCGATAGACAAGTCCGGTCGCCTGTTTTCCATCCAGCGTTATGCGTGTCACCAATGCGTTCGTGATGATGTTCAGGTTTTGTCGGTTTCGAATGGGTTTCAGATACGCCACTGCCGAGCTGCACCTGCGCCCATTGCGGGTGGTCAGCTGAAAATACCCTACGCCTTCCTGATCTGCGCCGTTGTAATCCGGATTGAACGGGTATCCGGCGGCTTGCGCTGCCGCGACCCATGCGTCGCAGATCGGTCGCTGAATGCGCATGTTCGACACCGACAGCGGCCCACCGACACCGTGATACGGGTCTTCGCCGCGTTCTTGATCTTCGCTGCGTTTGAACAGAGGCAGCACGTCGTCCCAGCCCCAGCCGACATTCCCCATCTGGCGCCAGCGGTCATAATCCTCTTTTTGGCCGCGCACATAGAGCAGACCGTTCAGAGAGGATGAGCCGCCCAGCACCTTGCCGCGTGGCCAGTCGATCGAACGCCCGTTCAGGCCCGGATCGGGCTCGGTCCTGTAACACCAGTCCACCGAAGGGTTGTGCATGGTTTTGAAATAGCCAACCGGGATGTGGATCCAGGGATTGGTGTCGCGGCCGCCAGCCTCCAACAACGCGACGGTCGTGTTGGGGTCGGCGCTGAGCCGATTGGCGATGACACAGCCCGAAGACCCCGCGCCAACTACCGCATAATCCACTTCCATGACCGCCTCCTTCCAACGTCGTTGAAAAAAACTCTATGCAAGATGCAAGAAATATACTAGCCTTTTTTGATACAAAACGTCTCAATAATTGCGAACAGGGAGGTAAGCAATGGAGATTGGTCGGAAACTGAGTGGTATTTCTCGGCGGGATTTTTTTCGGGTGGCAGGGCGCTATGGCATGAGCTCGACGCTGCTTGCAGCAGGAGGGTTTGGCGGGGCAATGAGCTTGGCCAATCTGGCGCAAGCGGCGGAATCCACGTATGAAAAACGCTTTTCGAAAGAACCGAAGCACACGTTGAAATTTGGTGCGTCGGGCTTCAACACCCGCAACCTGCTAATCGAGCGCGCCGGCGCCATCGAGTTTGCACGCGACCTGGAAGAACGCACAGATGGCGAGATTCGCATCGAGTTCATCGGCGACAACCAGATTTGCGGTCAGCTGAGCTGTGTTGAGAAAACCCAGCAGGGAATCGTCGATATCTACGCGGCCTCGACACAGAATTCGGCCGGCGGTGCGCCTTATCTGAACGTTCTGGACTATGCCTATATGTTCCCCAGCCGGGCGGCGCAGTATCATTTCTTCTACAGCCCCGCCAGCCAGCGCATCCTGCGCGACCCGCTTGAAAAGCGTCACGGTCTGAAATTCCTGTTCACCCATTGTGAACTGCGCGGTCTGCAAATGGGCTCAACCTTTGCCGACAAGCCGACCGTCACCAAGCTGGAAGAGCTGTTCGGGACCAAGAACCGCGTGACGGGCACGCAGCTGGGCCGGATCGCGATGCAACTGCTGAACCTGAACCCTGTTCCGGTGGCATGGGAAGAAACGCTGGATGCGCTCAAGACCGGTCTGATCGATGGTGCGGAAACCTGGGCCTCGGCGGTGGCTTATGCGAACATGGCACCTGTGGTCTCGCAATCGGTGAACCTGAAGTTCTTCTGCGGTACCGAACACACTTCGATGTCTGCCAAAGTATTCGATGGGCTGGGCGGTGAATTGCAGGATGCCGTGATGGAGTCGTCCTACTTCACCCAGGCTCTGATTCAGGGAGCGAACGAGGCGGCACTGCTGAACACTGTCGGATTCTCGGATCCGCAATTGCCGCAAACCATTTTTGCGGAAAACGGTGTGCGCCCTGCCTTCCTGCCGGAGGACCAGATCAAACTGGCCGAAGAAATGTGTGCTCCGAACTACAACCCCGAGCCGTGGGCGCAGTGGCGCGAGCGGCTGAACAAATGGGCCGGTGGCATCGACACATACCAGGAGATCTACGACATCGCGCGCGAGATCCCCGCGGACACGCTGCCGGAAAATGTCGAGCCGCGCCGCTGGTGGAAGGGCGAGGCCTGATTAGACTGCCAGAACCGGCCCGAATGGGCCGGTTCAATCAATACCCACTGGGAGGACGGGCTTCATGTCACTTTGGGCAGACATTGGCGCAATATTCAGCGCTTTTCTCAGCCAGGATTCTTTCGAGATTCAACTTGCTCTGGAATCCGACGCGGCTTGGATCGTCGGTGCGGTCGTTGCCGCGATCGGGGGTTTGCTGGTCATGCTGATCTATCGCAAGGTGCCGTTGATCGAACGTCATCTGGAACGGTCGGTCATGGTGTATTCTTATCTTGCCATCGCGCTGATCATTTTCTGGGGCGTGATCGACCGGTTTGTCTTCAATGATCAGGAACCCTGGTCCACGACCATTCCTCCGCTTCTTTTCATGGTGATGGCCTGGTTTGGAGCGTCCTACAACGTACGCCTGCGCACGCATCTGAGTTTCAGTGAATTCCGCACCGCTATGCCCCGCGGCGGGCAATTAGCCTGCCTGTTTCTTGACGCGGTACTGTGGTTCATCTTTGCGGTGATCGTTATCGTGACCACCTCGCGACTGGTGGCGCTTTCGGCCTCGAACTTTCAGATCGTTCTGGGCACGGACAATATCATGCAGTGGTGGTTCCTGCTGGCTGCACCATTGTCATTCTTCTTGATGGTCGGTCGCGTGTTTCAGAACCTCGCCGATGATTTGCACAACTGGAAAACAGGCGAGCCGCTGATCAAGCAGGCCGTGATCGGGGCAGACTGATGACAGACGGAACACTTGTTACACTGATCTCGCTGGGGGTCACCTTTCTGTTCATGCTGGGCGTGCCGGTGCTGCTGGTCATCGGTTACTGGGTCATTGGATGTTCCTTTGTCCTTGGTCTGACGCTGGACAATATGGGGGCCGAACTGCTGAACGTCTTCAACAAGGGCTTCGCCCTGTTGGCAATGCCGCTGTTCATCCTGACCGGAGATCTGATCAACAAATCCGGTATCGCGCGAAGGCTCAGTGATTTTGCCTATGCCTGTTTGGGCTGGATACGCGGCGGACTTGCAATGGCGTCGCTGGGGGCCTGCGGGTTGTTTGCGGCGATTTCCGGGTCGAACTCCGCCACGACGGCGACCATCGGGTCGATGCTGCATCCCGAAATGGTAAAGGGCGGCTATGACGAACGGTTCAGCGCCGCGACCGCTGCTGCGGGCGGTACTGTCGGTATCATCATTCCCCCTTCGATCATCTTCATCGTCTATGGCTTTCTGATGAACCTGCCGATTTCCGAATTGTTCGTGGCCGGTATTCTGCCCGGTGCGCTGATGGTCATCGGGATGCAACTGGCATGCTGGGTCATCTGCCGCATGAACGGGTGGGGCTATCTGATCCCACTGCAATTGAACCGGGTGCTGAAAACCGCCTTTGGTGCCTGGCTCGGCTTTTTCGCCATCGGTCTTGTGCTCTGGGGCATTTATACCGGCAAGTTCTCTCCGACAGAGGCCGCCGGCGTGACCGTGGGCTTTTGTGTCATCGCGGGGCTGGTCAGCTACCCGATCAACCGCATCATGGGGGCCCGGAACGATATACCGCCAACCGAAAAGAGCTTCGCTGAAATGTTCGTGGTCGAAGGGTTCACGATCCCAGAGATCCCCTCAATCGTCATCAGGTCTGCCCAGATTACGGGTATCCTGGCCCCGTTGATCGCAATTTCGGTGGTGATGCAGCAGATCCTGTCCCTGCTTGGCGCACAGGAAACAATCGGAAACTTTGTGACCTCCATGGGGGGGTACCATGCGGTTCTGTTCACATCGATGGTGATCGTCTTCTTTTCAGGCATGGTGCTGGAAAGCCTTCCGGTCACCATCATCCTGGCCCCGATCCTTGCGCCGATCGCAGCCTCGGTTGGAATTGATCCAATCCATTTCTCGGTCATCTTCCTGGTCGGGGCGTCCATCGGGTTTATCACACCACCATACGGGCTTAACCTGTATGTCGCTTCAGGCGTGACGGGCGTGCCGTACTTCCGGTTGCTGCGCTATACGGTGCCTTACTTGGTGTCCCTGCTATCCGTCTGGATATTGGTGTCGCTGGTCCCCGAACTGGCCTTGATCCTTCTGCCAAATAACTAGAATGTTGAAGGATGGCCGAGACTGATACTAAAGACAGAGAAACTCAGATTCCCACCAACCTGCGCCTGTTGCTGATCCTTGAAGAGGTGGCACGGCGCGGCGTTGCGGTCAAACCCTCGGATCTGATCGATGCATTGGGATTGGCCAAACCCACCATCCATCGTTTGCTGCAAACGGCAGAGGCAGAAGGGTTCTTGCAACGCGATCTTGACGGACGGTCCTATGGTCCGGGCAGACGATTGCGGCTGTTGTCCGTGAATACCATGTCCGCCGAACACCTGCGGACTGCGCGTCTCGCCATCCTGCGCGGTGTGGCCGACGAAGTGGGCGAAACCTGCAATCTGGCCATCCCGGATCGCGAAGGCATGATCTATCTAGACCGGGTGGAAACCAAATGGCCGTTGCGGATTCAATTGCCGATTGGAACCCAGGTGCCGTTCCACTGCACGGCCAGTGGCAAGATGTACCTTTCCACCTTGCGTCCCAAAACTCTGAACGGGTTTCTGTCAGCCGGAAAGCTGAAAGAGCAGACCGCCCGTTCTTTGACAGAGCCGACGGCTCTGCTGAGCGAAATCAAGATCACCGCCGAGCGGGGATTTTCCACCGACGACGAAGAATTCATGGCGGGCATGGTGGCGATTGCCGTACCGGTGCAGGACGCGCAGGGCAGGCTGGTTGCCACGCTTTCAGTTCATGCCCCGACGCAACGGCATGACGTCGGCAGTCTGAAGTCATTTCTCGACACCTTGCGCCGGGGTGCAGAAAAACTGTCGCTGCTGTTGGGCGAGTAAGTGGCGCACCGGGATAATCGGCAATCGAACAACAACAGGGTTGTGTTATTAGGCCCGGACTGTGTTCCAAAGCTTCATGATCGCCGAATGCCCGCTGAGATCCACCGTGACCTGACAACTCGGGCGATTGGTTTCGCTCAGTTTCCCGAGGCGAGATTGAACGGTGGATTACGTCCTCACAAATATAGAAAACCCATGATCAGGCCGACAGTCATTCGTGGCCGTGATTTCTTAGATGCCGCAAATCCAATGCGGGGTTTGTTTGTTTTCCAATAGATCGCCGGGGTACGCCAATAGGTGTCGTACCTAAGCGCCCAGCATCTCAAGAACGGCGTCGCGTTCTGACAGGACAAGCAACAAAGCAAGATCGCCCGGCTCAAGTTGTTTAAGAATCCTGGCCGCGGCCTGAGAAGGGGATGGGGCCCTTTGGATCTGATCAGCGTTGTATCCGTGCTTCAAGGCCGTCCATTCGATCAGGTCCGGGATTTCTCCCAACGCCCGGCCTCTCAGATAGCCTTCCAGTTCGGCTGCAACGATTACGTCAGGTTGGAATTTCAAAGCCGTCGCGGTGACGTCCCGAATGTCCTGATCCGATCTGTCGCCCGCATGGCTGAGCATGATAAAGCGACGTTTTGCCGGAAGTCCTGACAGCGCTTCGCACACGGCAGAGATCGAGTGCGGGTTATGTGCGAAATCTACAAAAACACGGGCGTCATGATAGTTGAACTCGTTGCAGCGCCCCGGATTGTCCTTTGCATCGGGTTTGAAACCGGCCAATCCATCTCGCACTGCCTGAAGGGGTAGGTCCAGCGCCAGAGCAAGGCACATGGCGGCCAAGGCGTTCAGGGTGTTGTATTTCGCCGCCCCGCCCATGGTCACGGGCACGTTTGACACGGCAATCACCGTCTTTTCGGAAGTGCCATCGAAAAACACGATATTTTCCTGCTGCACATAGGCGCAGCATTTGTTGGAATCGCGCGCGTCACGGATCAGATCCGCTTGTGCATCCAAGGAAAACCACCAGATATTTGTCGACGTGTTTTTTGCCTCGGCACGGACATACGCATCATCAGCGTTCAGAACCAGCACGCCACCATCGGTAAGTGTGCGATGCACGGCGAATTTCGCCTGTGCCAGTTCCGGCACGGTATTGACGCCGTACTGTCCCAAATGGTCATTCGCAACATTTGTGACTGCGGCTGCCGAGGCCGCACGCGTTGGCAGACCACGGCGCAGAATACCCCCGCGGGCCACTTCAAGGCAGGCGATCTCAAGGCGCTTGTCGCGCAGCAGCATCCGGCCGCCACCCGGGCCCGAGTAATCGCCTCGGTCAAGAATGTCGTTGCCGACCCGCACAAACTCGGTCGAGGTCAGCCCTGCAACTTTGCCAGATGCCCGCGCGATCGCCTCAAGCAACCGGGTCGTCGTGGTCTTGCCATTGGTGCCGGTGATGAACGCAACTGGAATGTTGTGAAGGCTGGACCAGTCTACGTCACCAGGGACGGGCAGGGCATCAACCGGGCAGACCTGACTACCTGTACCGTGCCCGATTGAAACCTCATCGTCGTCGCACAGAATATCCACGCCATGCGCCTCGGCCGCTGCGATCAGGTCGATCAGGCGCGGATTGGCTTCTTTGGCCATAACGGTTTTGACATCGGCCACCATTTGATCAAAGTCACCAGGAGTTGCATCCAATAACTCGGCGGCACAGAAGTGCCACGCCGTCTGCACCGCGAAGATCGCCGAATACAGCTGATCCATTGGTGCGGAAATCGCCAGATTTACACCGCCAGTGAATGTGCGATGGGTCAAATCCTGATCCGTCCATCCCAGCGCGTCCAGCACTCGCCGGGCGTTTTTTTCCCACAGGGCCGAGACCGTGGATGGATCAATTCCGGTGAAAAATACATCCATCACCGCGCCGGGTTTGTTCCATAACAGGCCAGGGCCCGTCAGACGCCGGGCGTCGCCGACCTGAATATGATCAGCGGTCGCACTTACTATGGTCAGCGCGGTTTCAAGCTCTTCAATCCGGTCCATTCCGGTGCCCTCGCTCAGTCCGCGTCTTCGCTGTTTTCACGCGCCAGGCGCACACCGCGCTCGTCTCTGATCAGATTCTGATCGTTTTCGAACATGTCCTCGAAGGATGTGTCGACGGCCGTGGTCTTTGGTACAGCCTCGGCATCTGGGGTTGCACCGTCAGAGCTGAAATAGATGATCTGTTTCCAGCAGCGCGTAGTGTCGTCGCCGAAGATTACCAACAGATCCCCCGGTACCGCTTGTTGCAGCCCGGCATTTACGGCCTCGACCTCATCCGGGATAACCGTAATGGATGCGTCGTCAACGCCATTGTCGATCAGTGCCTGACGCATCATCCGCGGTACTTCATCATGTCCTCGGCCTCTGCGGCGGTCATCGGCCTTGCAGATGAAATGGTCAAAATGCCCGGCCAGCGCGGCAGCTCCGTCGATGATATCTTCATCGCGCCGGTCGCCGGGCATGGCAACGACACACAATCGGCGACCTTTGATCTCCAATTGATCCGCCAACGCGGCCATCGCGTTGAGAGCGGCGGGGTTGTGGCCGTAATCCAGGATGACCTTGAACGGATGTTCGTCATAGACGTTCATACGCCCCGGCGCCTGGAAATAGCTGGTATCGAAGGTGCGTAACCCATGCCGGATGTTGTCCAGATCGACCCCGAAGCTGTAGGCCATGGCGGCAGCAAACATGGCGTTTTGAACGTTGAAGATCGCTTTGCCTTCCAGTGCGGCGGGGATCAGATGCGACCACAGGACCGGAATGTGAAGCCCGTTGTCATAGATCGTCAGCATGTCTCCATTCATGCCTTTTTCCAGAACAATGGCCTTTCCGCCTGCCTTGATATGTTCCTTGACCAAGCTGTGGCCGGGATTGGTCGTGACGTAGAAAATCTGATCCGCCCCGGCGTAGTCAGCCATTTTCAGACAATTGATGTCATCAGCATTCAGAACCGCAGTATCCGTCGCGCTTTCCACCACCACGCGTTTCACCACGGCCAGTTCCTCGACTGTGTTTATGCCGCCAAGGCCAAGATGGTCGGCCGAAACGTTAAGGCATGCCGCCACGTTCGAGCGCTGGTATCCCAGACCAGACCGCACAAGCCCGCCGCGCGCGGTTTCCATCACGGCAAAATCAACCATCGGGTCGCGCAAGACGATCTGCGCGGATTTTGGCCCGGTCATGTCACCCTTGACGCTCAACTTACCATCGACATAGACCCCGTCGGTCGAGGTCATGCCAACGGTTTTGCCGCTGGTCTTCATAATATGGCCCAGCATTCGGGACGTCGTCGTCTTGCCGTTGGTGCCGGTGATCGCGGCGATCGGAATGCGGGTTTCCTCATTGGCTGGAAACAGCATGTCGATCACTTTGCCGGCTACATCGCGCGGTTGTCCTTCGGATGGCGCCACATGCATGCGGAAACCGGGTGCTGCGTTCACTTCGACAATGGCACCGCCGATGTCTTTGTAGGATTTGGTGATGTCGTCGATCAGGAAATCGACGCCGCCAACATCCAGCCCAACCGCCATTATGGCTCGTTCCGCCATGTCGCGGTTGTCGGGATGGACCACATCTGTCAGGTCGATCGCAGTGCCGCCGGTCGAAAGGTTTGCCGTCGAACGCAGATAGAAAATTTCACCGTCCGGCAAGACGGTCTCTTCGGTTACGCCTGCGGCATCCAAAAGGCGCCTGGCCTGAGTATCGATCTCGAGCATGGTCAGTACTTTTTCATGCCCGATGCCCCGGCGCGGGTCTTCGTTCACGATATCGACCAACTCGGCAATCGTGTGCGTACCATCACCGACCACATGGCCTGGAACCCGTTTTGCCACCGCAACAAGCTTGTTGTTCACCACAAGCATCCGGTGATCGAACCCGGTGACAAAGCTCTCCACCAGAATGGCGCGGCTGCGGGAATGTTCCTTTGCTTCGGCAAAGCCAGCCTCGACCTCTTCATCCGAGTTCAAATTGATCGAAACGCCCCGCCCATGATTGGCGTTCAATGGTTTGACGACCACCGGATGGCCAATGCGCGCCGCAGCACGCACAGCTTCGCGGGCGGAATAGACCATGCGCTGCTGTGGAACCGGCAGGCCAAGATCGTTCAGCAGGTTGTGGGTATCTTCCTTATCGCAGGAAATCTCGACCGAGATATGTTTGGTCTCGGATGTAATCGTCGCCTGAATGCGTTTCTGGTATTTGCCGTGCCCGAATTGCACCAGCGAGCCAGAGTTGAGTCTGATCCAGGGAATGTCGCGTTCTTGCGCCGCCTTGACCAGCGACCCGGTCGACGGGCCGAATTCCTTGCGCTGCGCGCGCAGAACAAAGCTGCGCAGTTCGTCGTCCCAGTTAAAGTCCGGGTCGAAATCGTAATCCACCAGATCTTTCAGGGATTGAGGCAACAGATTCATCAGTAACCGCATTGCCAGCTTCCCTGCGTCCAGCCCAACGTCGCGCTGACGGTATTCATACACCATGTTGTACTGGCCCGGCTCACCTGTGCCGCGTGTCCGGCCAAAGGTCACGTCAGTGCCCGCTACGTTCTGAACCTCGATGGCACAATGTTCCAGAACGTGACCCAGCCACGTGCCTTCGTCTTCACGCAGACGGCGGATGAAACCTCCGGGTTCGCGGTAGGAACAGCCATGCTCCGCAAGGCCAGGAAGCGCTTCGATCAGCGCGTCGATAAACTCGGAACCTATTTTTGCCGATGGCCACTCTTCCAGAATACCCAGGTCGATGACGTGGCGAATAACGGGGAAACTTGCCCAGACATTCGGGCCGACAAAGACATTGGTCGAGATTATTTTCATGAGGCTCCCCGTTGGTTAGCTTTTGTTCCCCCCGTTTGCGGCCTCTTCCCCGGAAAAATCCGGCAAGGTGCAGAACGCCAGATGCTCATCCGGCGGAAAAGCCTGGCGAGCCGTCAGGTCATAACGGCACCCTTCACCCAGAACGTCAAGCCGAAGTCCCAGAAGGCTAAGCGCTTCGCCCCGCCGGGCATCCCACATTGATGAATGAGTCAACTGGCTGGCATCCACGACAGTAACCGAGCCGCTGCCGATGACTTCAAAGACATTGTCGGGCCCAATGAAGGCGGCCGTATCTTCGTCAATTCCCAAACCAATCAAAAATGGGTTGAAAGATGAAGCCGTTAGCAGGCGACCCAGACGGTTACGCTGGGTGAAATGTTGATCGATGATGACGGCATTGGTCAGGCCCATACCTGGTGCAAGTGTAATGTTGCCTTCCGCCGGAGCCGAGTTGCTGCTGCCACCGGCAACCATGTGTTCAGACATGATCGAAGCACCCGCCGAAGTTCCGGCAACCGGAACACCGGCTGCATTCCGCCGGCGGATTTTTTGGGCGACCAGAGTTCCCCCAAGAATCGCTGACAGGCGCAACTGGTTTCCACCTGTCATGAAAACTCCGGTCGCTCGATCAAGCATCTCGACATACTCGGGGTTGTCGCAATCCGCCCTGCGCGAGATAGGCAGGAACTCTACTTTGCCCGCACCCAGTTCGGAAAAGATACGGTTATAATCGGGCCCGGTTTCTTCCAGCATCGAGGCTGTCGGGATCACGACGATGTCGGCATCGCTGCCGCCAGAAAGCTCAACGAACTTGCGATGGATCTGCATTTCCTTGACGCGATCTTCGCCGCCCCCGATCGGGATAATGAACCCGCGTGGGGTCTCTGCATCAATGGGTGCAGGGCACATGTCTTAACTACCTTCCGGTGCTGAAGCGGGCAGTCATCGGGGACCGCGCGGACGCTTTGAACTGTTCATGCATGCCACGTCGGGCTATCGGGCTTTAGCGGACATGCTGCTCCCCCCCGGCCATCACATGCCGTACAGCAAGGTTTTCGTCAAGAACCACCAGATCGGCGTCCAATCCCGCCTTCAGACGCCGTTTGCTATACGGTTCTAGCACATCGGCCACGTTCGAGATGAACAGCCCCAGCGCACCGAACAGGGTCATTCCCCGATCTATGAGGTGGCGCAAAGCCTCGGAGGGTCTCCTACCGAAACGCGTCGGATGGCCATCATGGAAACGATACGCGCGTTGCCGCCGCCCTGGCGACATTCACGACAACCCATCTGCATCGAAACGACCGCCGCAGCGTCTACATCGAAACCCGCGGCCTGAACACTGCTTCAACATATAGGAAAAAACAAACACCCGGGACTGGTCGTCCCGGGTGGTGTTTTTGCGGGCTATTCAAGTTTTTTGCCCGACAACTATCCAGCGACACTCAGATGTCGAATTTGACGCCCTGGGCCAGTGGAAGTTCGGCAGAGTAATTCACGGTGTTGGTCTGTCGGCGCATATAGGCTTTCCACGCGTCCGAACCGCTTTCGCGCCCGCCGCCGGTTTCCTTCTCTCCGCCAAAGGCGCCACCGATCTCTGCCCCTGAGGGCCCGATATTGACGTTGGCAATTCCGCAATCGGATCCGGCTGCGGACAGGAACTGCTCGGCCTCGCGCATGTTCAGGGTAAACACGCAGGATGAAAGGCCTTGCGGTACGTCATTCTGAAGCTCTACCGCGTCGTCGAAATCGTCATAGCCCATGACGTATAGGATCGGCGCAAAGGTTTCGGTTTTCACGGTCGCGGTCTGACCCGGCATTTCGACAATCGCAGGTTCCATGTATACGCCTGCCGGAACGCCTTCGGTAACGCGGTTGCCGCCGAACACCGAACCGCCTTCCGCTTCGGCCGCTTTCAAAGCCGCGGTCATCGCCGCGCCCGCCGCTTCGTCCACAAGCGGTCCAACCAACGTGCCGTCTGTCAGAGGATTGCCGATGGGCAGACCCGAATAGGCTTTTTTCAGACGGCTCACCAGTTCTTCGCGGATCGAGTTGTGCACGATCAGGCGACGCAGCGTGGTGCAGCGTTGACCGGCGGTACCAACTGCCGAAAAGACAATCGCGCGCACAGCCATCTCCAAATCAGCCGAAGGGCCGACGATCATTGCGTTGTTGCCACCCAGTTCCAGAATGCACTTGCCAAAGCGCTGTGCGACGATGGGGGCGACAGCACGGCCCATGCGGGTCGATCCCGTGGCCGAGATCACCGGAACATCTTCACTGGCCACCAGTCTTTCTCCCAGATCGGCGCCACCGATAAGCGTTTGCAGAAGACCGTCCGGCGCATCGCCAAACCGGGCCAGGGCGCGTTCGAAAACCTTTTGACAGGCCAGCGCCGTCAGCGGGGTTTTTTCGGACGGTTTCCAGATCACCGGATCACCGCATACGAGGGCCAGAGCAGCATTCCACGACCAAACCGCGACAGGGAAATTGAACGCGGAAATCACACCAACCGGGCCAGCAGGATGCCAGGTTTCCATCATCCGGTGGCCTGGACGTTCGGACGCGATGGTCAGACCATAAAGCTGACGCGACAGGCCGACGGCAAAGTCACAGATGTCGATCATCTCCTGCACTTCGCCCAGACCTTCCGAGGTGATCTTGCCTGCTTCCCAACTGACCAGAGCACCCAGATCATCCTTGGCCGCGCGCAGCTCTTCACCCAACAGGCGGATCAGTTCACCCCGGCGCGGGGCGGGGACCACGCGCCATTCCCTGAACGCGGCCTTTGCACGGGAAAAGATGGCGTCCATGTCCGAGATCGGCGTCTCGTGCACTTCGGCCAGCAGGCTTCCGTCAATCGGCGACGTGACCTTGAGCGTGCCGCCTTTGAGTTGGGCCTCGGTCAGATCCAGGTTTGCAAGCGTGGTTTGGGCTGTCATTACGATGTCTTTCATATCTCAGGCCGCCTTGTTCTGTTCGGTGACGTCGCCAGCGCGATACAGCTGGCCAAACTCAGTGTTGAGGAAATCGTCCAGCTTGACCTGTTCCTGCCGGACAAAGCCTTTCGAGGGCAGCGCTCCGATCCGCATCAGATCGACCACCCCCAGCACGCCTGCGGCGGTCGTGACCTGAATGGCGCTCCAGACCTGTCCATTGATGGTGCGGGCAAAGGATTTGTTGATCAGGGACTTTTCGCGCAGCACGCCATCAATGACGCCTTTTGCGGTGCAATATACCAGTACCACGTCCTGATCGGTGCGGGGCAGGGCGGCCTCGAATATCTCTTTCAGCAGGTCGCGGCGGCGTTCCAGCCCCAGATCGTTCAAAAGCAGCTTCAGGATATCGCAATGACCCGGATAGCGGATCGAGCGATAGGACACATCCCGCGCCTTGCCTTCCAGCGTTTCCGGCAACGTGCCCAGACCGCCCGACGTATTGAAGCATTCGTATTCCACGCCGTCATGGCCTAGAATCTCGTAGCTCTCCAACGGCGCGGTCTTGACCAGCTTGCCGTTCACGATGGCATCGCATGGGTTGCAATATTCGTTGATCAACCCGTCGGTGGACCAGGTCAGGTTGTATTTCAGCGCGTTGGTCGGATAAAGCGGCAGTGCCCCCACCCGCATGTGCAGGCTGTCAATCTGGTCAAACTCCGCCGCCAGCGAAGCTCCGGCGATGCCGACAAAACCTGGCGCCAGACCGCATTGCGGCATAAACGCAGTTGCGCTGTCCCCGGCCAGTTCACGCACCGCATTCGTGGCCGCAACATCTTCGGTCAGGTCGAAATAATGCGCCCCCGCCGCTTTGGACGCTTTGGCGATCGAAGGGGTCAAGAAGAACGGCGCCGCCGAGATGACTGCGTCGAAACCGGTCAGTTCCCGGGCCAGCCCGTCCGCGTCATTGGCATCGATCTGTCTGGTTCCAATGCCCATCTTCGAGATATCACCAAGCGCTTTCAGATCGTGATCAGCGACCGTCACAGAGTAATTCGGCGACCCTTTCAACAGGGTTGCAATCATCTGTCCGATCTTTCCAGCGCCGACAACGCACACATTCCAGGACATAAAGATCTCCGCTGTTTCCCATCCTGTTCCAAGCGTGACGCGCGGCCTCGACAATTCATAGGTGTCAATTTGACGAATTGATGTATGTGGCCGTCATATTGGCGGAAAATGAGATATTTTATCGGAAGCGCAATTGCCGGCCATGTGTCGCGACAGGTCCTGCCACGTGCCAACGTGGCCCTTGGCCGATTGCGCCGTGACCTTTTGTCTTGTGGCGCCCGACACTTGGGAAGCTCCACGTTCTTAAGCGATTCCAATAACTTGTTTTCTGACTGCCGGGCGCAACAGTCCGGTGATCTTGCAACGCGACTGATCCGCTTCCATCCGGGCCTCGGAGCGCTTCCAAGTATGCGGCACACGCGGATTTTTGAGCGATGTTTCTCGTTTGCGACATGGCTTGGTCAAATCGAACAACTTCTTGGCATTGCGCGGCTGCATGGTACGCCCAGGGGTCGTCGGAGAAGGCTGTGAAGCTCGGTCGTGGCCGCCTTGTCGCGTGTTGAACAAGGGCAGGTATTGCATTGATCGCGTTATGTCCCAAGCCTGAAAACTCAGCCTGTTCCGGAAAGGGCGTTGTGACCTCTTGCCTGCACGCCGCTACGCAACAAACACACCAAACACTCTGGGAGGGTCACAACGGATGACTGCAAGGCCTCTCGATCATATTCGTGTCCTCGATTTTGGCCAATACCTGGCTGGTCCACTGGTTGGCATGATGCTTGCTGATTTGGGGGCAGAGGTGATCCGCATCGACCCGCCCGGTGGCCCGCGATTGAAAGAACCGGCCACAGACATGCTGTCACGCGGCAAAACCGCCGTGACGATCGACCTCAAATCCGAAGGGGGTTTGCAGGTCGCGCGCGAATTTGTGGCGCGGGCTGACGTGGTGATCGAGAACTTCCGGCCCGGCGTGATGGAGAGGCTGGGCATAGGTCCGAAAGCTCTGCGCGACATAAATCCGCGCATCGTGTCATTGTCATTGCCGGGGTTTGCCTCAAATGATCCCGCGCTGGCCGATCTTCCGGCGTGGGAAGCCGTGATCGCGGCCCGTACCGGGCAATTCACGGATATGGGGCTGAACCGGCGCCTGATGGGCATCAACCCATCCTTTTCACCTTTGACGCTGGCATCCGCCTATGGCGCTTCATTCGGCGCGATGGCCGTGCAGTTCGCTTTGGCTGCACGTGACCGAAACGGAGGCGATCACATCGAGGTGCCTCTGGCTTCGGCTTTGCTGGAAGGGTTGGTGTATAACTGTGAGCAGATTGAAGACTATCCCGAACGCTACAAGTCCCCTCGCGAAGTGGAACTTGACAGGCGCGCAGCCGAAGGCTTGCCAACGGATCTGAGCTTTGCGGAACTGGAAGAGTTCCTGGACCCTTTCTATAGAACTTATACCTGCGCCGACGGGCGTGGGTTCTATGTGGTGGCGGGCAGTGTGAAAACACATCCCCGGCGGGTGTTGGAGACGCTTGGCCTCAAAGACCTTGCCGATCAATTGCCGGACTTCGACGCCTATCTCGATACCGCAGACTGGCCGGATGAATGGTCGCTGCGCAACTACCCCGTCGGTGCAAGGGATCGCGCGCGTGTGTCCAACGCGATGAAAAAGGCCTTTCTGACAAGGCCCTCTCATGAGTGGGAAGCCCTTTTCGGGTCTGCCAAGGCGCCCGGAACGGCGCAACGGTTCAGCAAGGAATGGCTGGCCGATCCGCACGCTTTGGCCTCGGGTCTGGTGTTGGAGGTAGAGGACCCGCGTCATGGGAAGATGCAGCAGATGGGAAATGTTGCGTGGCTTGCGGATGATGGCGCTGCGCTGGTCAAAAAACCGGGCCCCGACCCTGATGACGCACCCGTTTCAACGATACTTGCTGAACCACCGCGCAGCGGACCACCAGCCGCAAGCGGCCAGGGCTGGCTGGAGGGGTTGAAGGTGCTGGACCTGACCAACGTGATCGCCGGTCCGACGATCGGGTCCACGCTGGCGCGATTTGGCGCTCAGGTGACATCCGTTCAGCCGACAGAGCCATCAGTCGATCCGTGGAACACCGTGGTTTTCGGTCTGCACGCACATCGTGGAAAACAAAGCGTTTTGCTAAACCTGAGCTCGGATGACGGGAAGCGGGCGTTGCGACGGCTCATCGACTCCTCGGATGTCATCACCATGAACGGCACGGATGAGCAGCGCGATGCCCTGGGTTTGAGCGCGGAAGAGCTGGCGGCGATCAACCCCCGCCTCATACTGGTGCAACTCGATGCCTTTGGCGGTCCTGCGCGCGGACCCAAATCGGACCATCTGGGGTATGACGATCTGGCGCAGGCCGCGACAGGGGTCATGGTGCGTTTTGGCGGTGGCATGGCCACGCCCGAAGAACATGCGCATTTCGGTACCATTGACGTTCTGACCGGCTATTGCGCATGTGTTGCGCTTGGTGCGGCCCTGCTGAGATTGCAGAAAACCGGCAAAGGCGGGATTGCGCGGGCGGCGTTGGCGGCGGCCGGCAACCTCATTCAGGCGCAATTGATGTATGATTTCGAAGGCCGCGCGCCCTTTGACGAACCAGCCGGGCGCGCAGCTATGGGCTGGGGACCATTCTACCATTGTTACCGCGCGGCGGACGGGTGGATGTTCTTTGCCGCACCCGCCGAACAACGCGAAGCCCTGCGCCGTGTCTCGGACCTCGCCAGCGTGGCCGATACACCGGAGAAGGAATTGCCGGATGCGCTTGCGGATCATTTTGCAAGGCAACCTGTTGATTACTGGCGAAAGGCGTTTTCCGGTTCCGCCAGCACTGTCATGCCTCTGGGATCGCTGCATGACACGCGCGACGCCGTGTTGCAGCCGGAAAGTGCCGGGAATATCGACCTGACGCGGGGAACGTTCAGCGTCATTCGGCATGACATGCATCCTATGGGCCGGTGGTGCGATCTGGTTGCACCAAACGCTGTGCGACCCGAACGCGCCCGGATCGTCATTCCCGGACCGATGCCGAAATACGGCGCGGATACACGCAGCATTCTGCGAAGCGTCGGTTATGCAGATGAGGATATCGACGCGATGATCTCTGCTGGATCGGCCGCCGAAAGCTGGTCGGAAAAGTACTTGCCCGAGTAGTCGACCAGCCACAGATGGCTCGGAAATCAAGAAGATATGCCATCCGCCGCCGCAGGCACGGGGTCCCCGGCCCGGCGAAGGGTGGTATCCGTCGTGATAAGCTTTGGGCTGGCACCCGCGCGTCTTGCACAGAATATTCTACCGCTTTGCCACAGTTTTTTTTGCATGTCTTGCGGCAAGAACCGTCCTAGGGTCGGCAAAGCACAGCTTTGCACACACAACGAAACAAGAACCACTGACCATGAGCCAAATATCAGAGAGCCTGCTGAACCAAATCCGCAGCCGCTTTGCCCAGATCGATCATTGCCCCGAACAGGGTGAACGGATCTTTTTCGAGAATGCCGGAGGCGCACTGACATTGAATTCAGTGTTGGAAAGTTCGGTTTGTTACGCCGCCATCCCGGACAACCAGGGGCGCGACAATCCGGGATCCCATGCGCTGGTCGCCACGATCAACGCGGCCAAGGCGGATATGCGGGATTTCATGAACGCACCCGGCGGGCAGTTCTTTGTGGGTGAAAGCGGTACAGAGCTGTTGTTCCGGCTTATCATGAACGCATGTCTGGGAACGGGTCCGGGCGTTGTGCTGGGATCCACATTGGAACACCCGGCGACTCGTTCGGCCTGTGATCGTTGGGCCCGCATTTCCGGGCAAACCCACGTTTTGGTGCCCCATGATGACGCCACCGGCACCGTCTCGGCCGAAGCCTATGCCGCGGCCGTGACACCGGATACCAAAGTGGCGACGATCCTGCAGACCTCTCCGGTGACGGG
The DNA here is from genome assembly GCF_013110635.1 of Ruegeria sp. HKCCD6604. Lineage (NCBI taxonomy): Bacteria > Pseudomonadati > Pseudomonadota > Alphaproteobacteria > Rhodobacterales > Roseobacteraceae > Ruegeria > Ruegeria sp. HKCCD6604. The sequence goes on from NZ_WVQW01000003.1 coordinate 330,520, forward strand.
AATGGGCGTTGACGTCGCTGCCGTCTCTCAGGCCATCCGCGCCGTGGCTCCGGATTGTTTCATCATCGTCGATGGCATCCAGCACGCAGCGCATGGCCGGATCGATCTGACCGCCTATTACGTCGATGGTTATGTGATTTCACCCTACAAGGTGTTTTCGCGTCATGGCTACGGCGTGGCCTGGATCTCTGATCGCTTGACCGCGCTGGAGCACAACGCCTTGCTGGATGGCCCCGCGGACAATTGGGAAATGGGAACGCGCGACACCGGAGCTTATGCCACGATGTCCGACGTCGTATCCTATTTCGAATGGCTGGGCAGTCAGGTCAGCGATGCCGAAGACCGGCGCGGCAAGTTTCTGGCGGCGGGTGATGCGATCTATGCGCAGGAAAAGGCGCTGACCGACGCGATGATCCACGGCACCGGCAACCTGAGCGGCCTGGCCGAGATGGAAAAAGTCACCATTCTGGGCGGGGCCGACAACCCGGCGCGAGAAGGTCTGGTATCGCTGCGTGTCGAAGGCGTGGCCTCGTCCGAGGTCGTCAAACGGCTGAACGAACACGGTATCCGCACGCATCTGCGCAAGGCGGATCACTATTCCGGCAATATCCTGACACCGCTTGGCTATGATGCCTGTGTGCGGGTCTCGATGTGTCACTACAACTCGATCGGCGAAGTCGCCAAATTCCTTGCCGTCATGAAAGAAATCGCCGCCTGAGCCGCGCCATATCCAAGGACATTCCCTCATGAAAACCCATGCACAAGCTGTTGTCATCGGCGGCGGCCTTGCCGGTACGTCGATACTGTATCACCTTGCCAAACTCGGCTGGACGGATTCCATCCTGCTGGAACGCGACGAGTTGACCAGCGGATCGACCTGGCACGCGGCGGCCAACATCCACGGTCTGCATGACAACAACAACATCACCCGCATCCAGCACTATACGATGAACCTGTACAAAGAGCTGGAGAAGGAAACCGGCCAAAGCTGCGGGGTGTTCCAGCCCGGATCGCTCTATCTGGCCCAGACCGAAGAGCGCGAGCAACAGCTGCGCCTGCAAGAGGCGAAGGCCCGGTTTTATGGGCTGAATTTTCACGAGATCAGCCGGGAAGAGGCCAAAGAGCTGCACCCGCTGGCGCAGTTCGATGACATCCGCTGCATCATGTACGAACCTGATGGCGGCAATGTGGACCCGTCCGGCGTGCCGCACGCCTATGCCGCCGGGGCCCGTGCGATGGGGGCCACCATCGAACGGTTCTGCCCGGTGATCGCCACGGAACAGCAACCCGATGGCAGTTGGATCGTTCGTACGCCCAAGGGTGACATTCATGCCCAATGGGTGGTCAACGCGGCGGGCCTCTGGGGGCGCGAGGTGGCGGCGCTGGCAGGCTTGACCCTGCCGCTGCAACCGACCGAACATCAGTATTTCGTGACCGAAAGCATCGACGAAGTGGCCAGTCTGGGCCGTCGTCTGCCGTCAATCGCCGACCGGGACGGCGAGTATTACTTCCGACAAGAGGGCAACGGCCTGCTGATCGGGGCCTATGAGAAAGACATGAAGTTCTGGGCCGAAGACGGCACGCCGCTCGACTTTGCGCATGATCTGTTCCCCGACGATCTGGACCGGATCATGGAAAACGTGATCCGCGCCACCGAACGCGTGCCCGTTGCCGCCACAGCCGGGGTGAAACGGGTGATAAACGGCCCGATGATCTGGTCGCCGGATGCTAACATGCTGTGGGGGCCGGTGCCCGAGCTGAAGAACTATTTCCTCTGCGGCGGCCTGATCCCCGGCTTCTCGCAATCCGGTGGGCTGGGGCTGTTGGCGGCGCAATGGATGATCGAGGGTGAGCCGCAATATGACATGTTCGCCTGGGATCTCGCCCGCTTTGGCGACTGGGCCGACAAAAAGTTCACCAAGGCCCGGGTCGAAGACGCCTACACCCATCGCTTCAAAATCCACTTCCCGAATGAAGAACGCAGCGCAGGCCGCCCGGCCCGAGTGCGCCCCGCCTACGAGATGCAGAAACAGATGGGCTGTGTCTTTGGTCTCAACTGTGGTTGGGAACACCCGTTGTGGTTTGCCGATGAACCCGGCACCGAAGAGACCACTGGTTTCACCCGCCAGAACTGGTTTGATCCGGTCGGGCGCGAGGTTCAGATGCTGCGCGACAGCGTGGGCGTGATCGACATCTCGAACTTCGCCAATTACGTGATCAAGGGGCCTGGCGCCTATGACTGGCTGGACCGCCTGGTGGCCAATCGCGTGCCGACCGAAATTGGGCGCAGCTGCCTGACGCCGCTGATCTCGGTCCGCGGTGGCGTGGCGGGGGATTTCACCATCACCAAGCTGGCGGAAGACGAATATATGATGATTGGCTCCGGCATGGCTGAACGCTATCATCAGCGCTTCTTTCAGATGGTGGAAATGCCTCAGGGCACAACTCTTGAAGTCGCAACGGACCGCATTGCCGGGTTCAACATCGCCGGCCCAAAATCACGCGAGGCATTGGCGCGCCTGACCAATACAGACCTTTCCAACGAAGCGTTCCGCTTCATGCGGTCCCGGAAGATCACCGTTGCAGGTGTTGATTGCGTGGCCATCCGGGTCAGCTTTACCGGCGATCTGGGTTGGGAACTGCACTGCGCCGAAACCGATCAGGTCGCGCTTTACTCTGCATTGCTCGAAGCCGCCGAAGACTGCGGTGGCGGCCCCGTGGGTGGACGGGCGCTTGGGTCGCTGCGCATCGAAAAGGGTTATGGATCCTGGGGGCGGGAATATTCCCAAGAATACTGGCCGCAAGAGGTCGGGCTAACGGGCCTGATCAAGCTGGACAAGGATTTCCTGCACAAAGACGCCTATCTGTCCATCAAGGGAAAAGCTCCGCGCGAGGTCCTGTCCATCTTTGAACTGGACGTGACCGAGGATGCCGACGCCACCGGCAGTGAGCCGATCTTTACACCCGATGGTGTGCCTGTCGGCCGTGTCACATCGGGGGCGTACGGGTATTCAGTCGGGAAATCTCTGGCTTTGGGTTTCCGCAACCCCGAGGTAGCGCGGCCAGGGGATGAAGTGGTGATCCAGGTGATTGGCAAACCGCATAAGGCTCGGGTGCTGGCAGATGCGCCGTTCGATCCTTTGGGCGGCAGGCTGCGCGGCTGAAACAACCGGCCCGCCCGATCAAGCTCATGCCGTGGCCACAGATCTCATCCGCGATCTGTGGCTATGGGATGTGCAATTTGCTTTCGAATCGTTCGACAGGGTCCGCCTCGGTTTCGGGGTGCCACTGTTTCGCGGCCGGTTCGCAAACCTTCAGACAATCAACCGCGCGCGCTGCGATCTGATCCGCGATTTCGGCTATGTCGACGGGGTTCAAATAAAAGGCAGGCACGGGGGGCAGGATGATGGCTCCCATTTCTGCGGCCGCCGTCATATTGCGCAAATGAGCAAGTGTCAGCGGCGCTTCTCGTGCCAGCAGTACCAGTGGGCGTCGTTCCTTGAGCTGCACGCCCGCCGCGCGTGTCAGCAGGTTGTCGTCCAGGCCATGCGCAATCGCACCCAGTGAGCGCATGGAACAGGGCGCGACGATCATCCCGGATACCGGTACCGAACCGGATGCTATACTGGCCCCGATATCGGCGGGCGCGTGATGACGGCTTGCCGACTGCCGCAGTTCCTTCAGGGCATCCGGGCCGCATTCCTGCGCAAGCGTCAGACGGGCGGCGGGGCTGACGACCAGGTCGATTTCGATATCCGCTGATGTCAGATGTCGTGCCACCGCAAGGCTCAAAACCGCACCGGAAGCGCCTGACACGCCTAAGACTACTCGGGTTTTCGTCATGTTCTCAGCTCTGGCATCAATCTGTCTATCAGGTCTTCCGCAAATGCGTGATCAACCTTTTCGGTGCGCATGACCGTCCCCCATTCCCGCCCTGTTTCACTGCCTGTTTTTGTCGTGGCGTCGATGCCAAGCTTTCCGGCCAGACCGGGTTCGGGTGAGGCGAAATCCAGATAATCCATGGGTGTCTTGTCCAGGATCATCACATCACGGCCCGGGTCCATTCGCGTGGCAATCGCCCAGGCGATATCGTCCCAGTTTCGGGGATCGATATCGGCATCTACCGCAACGATCATCTTCGTATAGCTGAATTGCGGCAGCATCCCCCAAAGCGCCATCATCACACGCCGGGCCTGGCCCGGATATCGCTTGTCGATGGCGACGATGGCGATGCGATAGGAACAGGCGGCAGGCGGCAGCCAAAGGTCGTGTATTTCGGGGATCTGAGCGCGAATGGTCGGCAAGGCCAGGCGATTGAACACTTCGCCAATGATGGCAGGTTCGTCAGGCGGGCGTCCAGTATAGGTTGACAGATACAGCGGCGCCTCGCAATGGGTCACGGCCGTGACATGCATCACCGGAAACGGCTCGGCGGGATTGTAGTACCCGGTGTGATCCCCAAACGGCCCTTCGGGTGCTGTCTCGTTTGGCGACACCCAGCCTTCCAGAACGATCTCGGCATCTGCCGGTACAAGCAGAGGGACGGATTTGGCCGGAACCAACCGCGGCCGGTTCTGGTTCAGGGCCCCGGCAAATGTCAGCTCAGACACCATTTCGGGCAGGGGCAGAGCCGCCGACAACAAGGTCGCGGGGTTTGCGCCCAGAACAATTGCGACCGGCATCGTTTCGCCATGCTGCGCCCAACTGCGATGATGAGCGGCCCCGCCGCGATGTGGCAACCAGCGCATGATCAGACGGTTCCGGTCCAGCACCTGAACGCGATAGACGCCGGCATTGTAGGTCTGTGCCGCGTCGGGTTCGCTGCCACGCGGCCGGGTGATGACCACAGGCCAGGTGATCAGGGGCCCCGCGTCCCGGGGCCAATGTGTCTGGATCGGCAGCGCTGAAAGATCAACATCGGTTTCGCAGTGGCAAACCTGCTGAACAGCGGCGGTTTTGACCTGCTTCGGCCGCGTGGACAATGCGGCCTTCAGCATCGGCCACCGGGACAGCGCATCCCGCAACCCGCCCGGCGGTGTCGGGGCCCGAAGCGCGGCCAGAAACGCGCCCAGATCGTCCAGCCCATCGGAAGAAACGCCCAGTCCGGCGGCGACGCGTTCCGAAGTTCCGAACAGGTTCACCACAACCGGTATGTCGCACTGCCCCGAGGGCACGCCCGTCGGTGTGTCGAATTGCAACACGGGCCCATTGGCCTCTAACACGGCGCGGTGGACAGCGGTCATTTGATGGCGCACGGAAACCGGTTCGGCGATGCGCCTGAACTGCCCTGTTTCTTCACACCATTTCAGAAAATGTCGAAGGCTGGGATATGGCGACAGAGTGCGAATGGGTTTGCTCCGGCGGTGGTGCCCACCCTCTAGCAGCGAAAGAGGCCGGTCGAATTGACAACCGTCAAGTCCCGGGCGCCGGTGCGGCTTTAGGAAGGCTGCACCGGTTCACTTTGTTGAGACAGCAGGAGGTCTGTTTGTCCGATCCCCGAAACCCGATACCGCGATGCCCTGCCGCTTTGGCCGCGGCCCTGCAGTTTGTTCCGCTTGCACCTTTGTCGCTGTCACTGACGGCGTTTTCCCGCAAAATAACCAAGAAACACCCCGGCTTGCTCAACCGGCTCGGTAAATACAGCCGGGCAGCCTTTGTGCTTGATCCAACGGATCTGCCCGTTGTCCTTCTGCTTGAACCGAATGACGGCGCACCGAGAATAAGACTTAGCCGAAGGCGCGTGGCAGGGGCCGCGCGAATTTCCGGCCCACTGGCCGCGCTGTTGGGGCTGGTGCATGGTGCGTTTGACGGTGACGCCCTGTTCTTTTCACGCGATCTACTGATCGAGGGCGACACAGCCGCGGCACTGGCGCTGCGCAACGCAATTGACGACGCAGAGCTGGACCTCGCGCACGAGGCCGCAGCCCTTTCCGGCCCGCTTGCGCGCCCGCTGAAGCAGATCATCGCCTTTGCAGAGCGTCGGACCGGCCTGTGTTTGAACCGACCCGAGGACGCGATCCTATGGTAATGGAAATCGTTTGCCCGGCGGGAACGCCCGCGGCCCTGCGTGCAGCCGTCAAGGCCGGGGCTCACACGGTCTATTGTGGCTTCAATGACGAAACCAATGCGCGGAACTTTCCGGGGCTCAACTTTGACCGCGCTGAAATGCGGGCCGGAATTTCCTTTGCCCATGGTCACGGATCGAAGGTGTTGATTGCAATCAATACCTTCCCGCAGGCGGGCAACGAAGGGATCTGGAAACAAGCCGTGGCGGATGCCGAAATCTGCGGTGCAGATGCTGTCATTCTCGCCGATCTGGGCTTGCTGGACTACGCGGCGCGACATCATCCCAAGCTGCGCAGACATCTGTCCGTGCAGGCCGCGGCGGCCAATGCTGACGTGATCAATTTCTATGCTGAAACTTTCGGTGTGAAGCGGGTGGTCTTGCCGCGCGTTTTGTCCGTGCCGGAAATTGCCGCGATCAACTCTGAAACCGACGTCGAAACCGAAGTCTTCGTGTTCGGCGGTCTTTGCGTCATGGCCGAGGGGCGATGCTCGCTGTCCTCTTATGCCACCGGGTTGTCTCCAAACATGAACGGTGTCTGTTCTCCTGCCAGCCATGTGCAGTATCAAGAAGAACAGGGCGCGCTGAACGCGCGCCTTGGCGGGTACCTGATCCACCGGGTCGAACGGGATGAGCCCGCACCGTATCCGACTTTGTGCAAAGGGTGTTTTTCCGCAGGTGAAAAAACCGGGCACCTGTTCGAGGATCCCGTCAGTCTGAACGCAGAACGGCTGATCCCGCAATTGCAAAAGGCAGGTGTGACAGCCTTGAAGATCGAAGGGCGCCAGCGGTCAAAATCCTATGTCGCACAAGTCGTTCGGAATTTTCGCGCCGCGGTCGATGCGCTGGAGTCAGGCCAGCCGATGCCCGAAGGTATGCTTGCGCGATTGTCGGAAGGGCAGGCCATGACGACCGGCGCTTACAAAAAGACGTGGAGGTGATCCGATGGAACTGACAGTAGGTCCGAACCAGTTCTTCTGGCCCGCCGAAACCTGGGCTGCATTTTACGATGATCTGGCCCGATCGCCCGTCGACCGCGTCGTGCTTGGGGAACTGGTCTGTTCCAAGCGCTTGCCGTTTTACCAGGATCGTATCCCCGCAGCGATTTCCCGGCTGGTGGAGGCGGGCAAAGAGGTTGCGCTGACAAGCCTGGCCCTGGTGACCCTGAAACGCGAGCGCAATCTCACCGCTGAGCTTGCAGAAATGGGCGTCATGGTCGAGATCAACGATCTGACCGCGCTGGCACATTTGCCCGGCACCTGCACGTTTGCCGTTGGCCCGTTGGTAAATGTCTACAACGAAGGCACTTTGAGGTGGTTGGCCGTTCGGGGTGCGCGCCGGGTTTGTCTTCCGCCGGAATTGCCCATCGCTTCGGTCAAAACGCTGGCGCAAGCTGCCTCGGACTTGGGCGTCGCGATCGAAATATGGGGGCATGGCAGGTTGCCGCTGGCCATTTCCGGGCGCTGTTACCACGCGCGATTGCATGGGCGCAGCAAGGACAATTGCCAGTTTGCCTGCGAAGACGATCCCGACGGGTTGGACGTTCTGACCGGCGACGGCAAGCCCTTTATGGCCATGAACGGTGTGCAGACCCTGTCAGACAGCCATGCCTGTACGGATCATCAGATCGACCTGCTGAAACAGGCTGGCATCTCGGCGTTGCGTCTTTCCCCGCAATCTGGCGGTTTTCGTCAGCTGTGCACACTGTATCGAAAACGTATCGACGGTGATCTTCCCCAAGGAGAAGTGGAGGGCGCCCTGCGTGGCGCTGATCCTGGTATTCGGTTGAGCGACGGATTTCTGACGGGGTCCTGCGGTGCAGAATGGTCCGGTGCTTCAAAGGCGGCTTCGATCTCGGTTTGATCGCGGCATCGGCATGACGTCCGACGCGCCGGACGTGAATGAAACAGCCTATGCTTAAAACCCTTGGGATGAGTCCGGGTTTGTCCGGGTTTCTTCCTCTTGAACCCAGGTTTCGGCCTGCAAGACCCCGGGTTGCCCGGTGCCGATAATCCCCACGACCTGCACATCGCCGGTGTCGGTGGGCGCGGCCACCTGAACGCGCCGGATCAATGCGAAAAGGGCGACCGCAATACCGATAGCCGCCAGAAGAAACGGAAGACCGCGCCCGCCGAACAATGAGATAGAGTTCGGCCCCAGCATGGTTCCCACCAGCAGGCCGACATTCAGCAGCAGCACCATCGTGCCACTGGCGGGAACGATCTGAGACAGCTTGAGCTGATCATTGGCATGCGCCGTCAGGATCGAATACGCGGGATACAGCCCGATTGCGATCAGTACAAAACCATAGACGATATGAGACGGCGACGTATCGATGGCCATCCAAAGACTGGACAAGGTCGTAACGACACCCAGCCCGATGACGACATAGCGTCTGTCGGTGTGATCCGACAGCCAGCCTACGGGGTATTGCACCACCGCACCGGCGATCAGCGCCGCCACCAGCGCCCCTGACGCCTGCGCCGTCGTAAAGCCGTTTTGCAACGCATAAAGCGGCAACGAGATATAGGACGCGGCGACACCGATGCTAACCAGAACGATTCCGATGACTGCGATGGGCGAAACCTTGTAAAGCACAGGAACCGACATGCGTTCCGGCGCGGCATACTCCGGCGCCTTGTTGCCCGACAGAAGAAGCGGCACGATCGAAAGCGAAATCAGGATGGAAACAAGCCCGAACAGCAGGTTCCCGGTAGGGTCGGGAAAGCCGACTATGGCGGTGCCAAGCGCCGGGCCGGCAAGCTGTATAATGAAGTATAGCGACAGAACCTGAGCGCGCATGTTGTTCTCGGATTTCGCGTTCAGCCAGCTTTCGGTGATGACGTAAAGCCCCGGGTAACAAAACCCGCCCAACAGACGCATCACGCTCCAGCTGATCGCGTCGCTGGTCAGCAGATGCACGATGGCCGCAATCGAAACCAGCGAGGCGAGGGCCGAAAATGCCCGAATATGCCCGACATTTTCAACCAGCCTCGGGGCAAGTGCCGTCCCCGCAAGCGCGCCCAAAGGATAGCTTGCCTGCATGACGGAAATCGTGAAGTCACTAAAGCCCAGACTGGCCCCCCGGATCGTCAGCAACGTCGCCAACAGACCGTTGGCAACCATCAGCATGAACATCCCCAGGAACAGTGCCCAGTTTTCGTTTAACGCGCGTATCATGGCCAACCGCTACTGATGCGGGTCTGGCCTGTATACAACTCCTACGACATCGGGATGTCGTTTGATGGAACTTCTCCGTTGCAGGCCACTATGTCGGATTCAACCGTCCCAAGGCCCATTGCAACTGGGCTTTGGGCTGAGCTGATTGGCCTCGGTGCCCGCAGGAATTGCGGCTGAGCTACACGTCGCCTTGTATGATCCGGGCATAGATATCGGGATCCGTCACACCTTCGGAACCGATCGTCAAAACCCGAGACTGCGGCGTCAATCCAAGCTTCTGAAAAAGCTCGGGGTTGTTGGCTGCTTCGATCAATGCAGCCAATCCGGCAACGCCGCTCTCACCGGCTTCGATCGCCGGATCACTGCCATGCGGACGCGCCAGGCGACGGACGGTGGGCGGTATCAGCTGATCGTCGATTGTCAGAAAGTCCGACGCTTCGCTGCGCAAAACCTCCCACGCCATCGGAGACGGCACCCCGCAGGACAAACCCGCCATGATGGTCTCTTCATCGATATCTACGGACGCGGCTTGCCCCTGCCTTGCGCTTTCGAACAAACACGCCGCCAGATGCGGTTCCACGACCACGACGCGCGGCGCGGCATCACCCCAGGCCTGACGCAAAGCTGCCGCAACCGCCGCGGCAAGCCCTCCAACTCCACCTTGCAGAAAGACATGCGTCGGTGCCGCGTCCATTGCATCCACGACTTCCTTGACCATGACGCCATAGCCCGACATCACGTCGCGCGGCGGGTCGGTGTAGCCTGGCCAGGATGTGTCCGAAACCACGAACCAGCCGTTCTCGTCGGCTTCCCGCCGACACTGATCCACCGAGGCGTCATAGTCTCCATCGATGCGCACGACGTCGGCCCCGAGTTCGCGCATGGCCTGCGCGCGACCTTCACTGACTTCGGCGTGAATGTAGATCCGGCAAGGCGCGCCGAACCGCTTGCACCCCCACGCAAGCGACCGACCGTGGTTTCCATCGGTCGCCGAAACAAGCGTGATACTGGCAACCATGTCGGCGCAGCGGCCAGTACGGATATCTTCCAATGACACGTCCTGACCGGTCCGGCGCGATATTTCACGTTGCAGAACGCGCAAGGCGGCAAAGGCCCCCCCCAAGGCCTTGAAACTTCCAAGACCAAACCGGGGACCTTCATCTTTGTAGTGAACCTCCGCGACGCCGATCTCGGCTGCCAACGCGGGCAAAGAATGCAGAGGCGTTGGCGCATACCCCTCCCATTGGATGATTTCCCTTGCTGCGCGATCGAAATCCTGTTGTGTCAAAACGGTTTCGGCAGCGGGGCCGAAGCTCGGCCTGCCTGCCTGATGCACGATGATTTCTGTCATGGTCGTGTATCCTGTCAGGGGGTCAGCGGCAGGCGCTGCCGCACCAGCTCTGCCCAGAGTTCTGCACCCAGCGGGAGCAGTTCGTCGTTGAAATCGTAATCAGCCGAGTGCAGCGGTCGGCCATTTGATCCTTCGGTCCCGTTGCCGATAAGCAGGAAACACCCGGGCACAACGGCAGCAAATTCGGCAAAATCTTCAGAAAAAGACATGGCAGGGTGGTCTCCGTCCACCTCAAGGCCCATGGCCGAAGCCGCTGCAACGACATGCGATGCGGCATCGGCATCATTGTTTGCCTCGATGAATTCGGTACGGAAATCCACACTCACCTCGACGCCATGGCTTTCGGCCACACCGCCTGCGATCTGGCGCATGGTGCGTTCGATCAACTTGCGGTCTTCCGGTGACATGGCCCGCGCGTCACCTTTCAGAACAGTGCGCCCCGGAAGCACATTGCGCTGCCCGTCGGTGATGAACTCGGTCACCGACACCACGGCGCCGGATGAAGGTGCAAGTTTGCGTGAAACGATGGTTTGCAGGGCCAATACCAGTTCCGCCGCAGGCGTGATCGTTTCGCGCCCGACATGCGGCATCGAGGCATGACCGCCTTGACCGGAAAGCGTGATTTCAAACAGGCTTTCACTGCAACAGATGACACCGGCGCGGGTGGAAACCCGCCCGACAGGCTCTCCCGGAAGATTGTGCGCGCCGTAAACCTCATCAATCGGGAAGGTCCGCAAAACCCCTTCATCGATCATCGCCCTTGCCCCAAGCCCATGCTCTTCGTTGGGCTGGAACAGAAAGACAACCGTGCCGTCAAACGCCGGATCCTTGGCCAGCAATTCGGCGGCCCCAAGCAGCATCACCGTGTGGCCATCATGGCCACAGGCATGCATGACACCTTCGTTCTGCGACGTGTGCGCAAACGTGTTGACTTCGGTGATCGGCAGCGCGTCGAAATCCGCGCGCAGCCCGATGGCGCGATTGCCATTGCCCGCCTTCAAGACGCCCACGACACCGACCCCTTCAAACACCTCGATGCCCAGGTTGCGCAGATGCTCGGCAATCCGGGCCTTGGTCCGAACTTCCTGAAATCCAAGCTCGGGGTTGCGATGAAACTCGTGGCGCAACGCACGCAGGCGTTCTGTCAATGCTGTCACGGCAAAACTTCCCCTTCGACGTGTTGCTTCACATGTGTGAAACAAGTTTATTGCAAGAGACCTGAAAAAAGGGCTCTAGTTGGTGGCCAGCGATGCAAGTTTCTTTCACATGACGCAATTGGATGATTTTGACCGCGCGATCCTGCGGATTTTGCAACAAGACAACAGAACCACGCAGCACAAGATTGGCGAGGCCGTAAATCTGTCCGCGCCCTCGGTGCAGCGCCGTATCCGCCGGATGGAGGCCGAGGGCGTGATACGAGCCAATGTGGCCGTCGTTGACCCGGCGGCCGTGGGTCTTCAGCTTACCATCTTCGTTGAACTTGAACTGGTCAGCGAAACCCCGGACGAGATTGATGCCGTCAAGAAAACCCTGCTGAATGCTCCGGAAGTCCAGCAATGCTTTTACGTGACCGGAGAGGTTGATTTCATGATTGTCGTGGTCGTCGAAAGCATGGCGGTCTACGAAGATTTCACCCGCAGGATGTTCTTTGAAAACGGAAATATTCGAAAGTTCAGAACCTTCGTTTCCATGGATACCATCAAATCCGGCAGTGCTTTGGGGTTCTGACCGGCACATGGTGCAACGACAGACCCGTCCAGACATGTCCGCGCAGGCCTGGACCATTCGGTTGGGTTGACAGGACTGCAAAGGCAAGTCCCGCCACGGGTCTCAGCGCCGTTGTTCCAAGGTGTTTTCAACTACATTCCATTGCGCGGAATGACATGCGCTTTCTCTTCTTCAAAGATCAGCTCCTCTCCTGACCATGCCTTCAGGCGCGAGATCAAATGAAACTCGGTGGCCGTTGCCTGTTGTTCGGAATAGGTCCAGATCCTGGCCGACCAGTCTTCTCGGTCGAAACCGGCGGTCTGCTCCATCGTGGCAACAGCCGAAAGCGGATCACCCGGAAGGATTGTATATCTTCGATCCGACACGTCGCTGAGCACCGTCCCAATATCGTCCAGGCGGAAATCTCCCACCGGCCCGAAAACGCCCCCATCCAGAAAAAACTTGTGTGTCACCTTGCCATTGGTCAGGTCCGTGTGGACCGAGCGTTCCATCGAGCCCGAGCGCACCTTGGTCTTTCTTGCGGCCTCACCGGACGCTGCCGGTTCCGGCAGCGGGCGGGGTTCCGTTGTGTCAACGCCTGGGTTGCGGATGGGCAAATGCTACTGAGATTGACCCGGACGGATCGTGAGCGTCACAGGTTCGGGGGCGGGCCAGAGTACGGGCCAATACGCCGAAGCGATCTGCAAAACGATGCGATGACCCGGCGGAACCCGATATCCTGTTCCATACATCGGGACGGTTACAGCCATCTCCTCGCCGGGTGTGATCGGTGTGGGTTCTATATCGCTGATGCGGTGGTTGAGGTTGCAGAATCCCCGTGCAATCAGCGTCTGCGCACCGTTCGGGGCTTCGTCCACCAACAATGCAACGACAAAGCCCTGAGCCTGATCTGCGGACACTTTCAGATCGACGGACGGTTGCCCTAGGATATCAAGCGCGTCTGCAAGTGGCGCCGCTTTGAACTGCAACGCGCCGGCGGCGTCGATCCGGCAGTCTGCCGCCATGTCTCCGGGAATGGCGAAAGAGCACATATCGCCTGCGGCCGCCCCGAAGCTTGGCGGCGAGCAAATCGCAAGCTCTGCTGCGGAAACGGCGTCTGCCTCAAGCGTCTGCTGAATCAGCCACAGGGACGTGTTGGTGATATTCGGTGACGGCCAAAACGCGGCGCCTGCCAACCGCTCGCGCCACATGTCAAGCCAGCGGTCCGCGCCGACAATCTCTGGGTCAGGTGGCATGGCGTTATTCAGTTGTATGATCGAAACCCACCAGAAATTGTCGTTGGCCAGGCATCCGCTGCAAAAGTGGACGTCCTCGCGCCACCGGTCGTCCGTGCCCATCAACGTCGCGATCGTCTTCAACTCGTATTCCGGTGGCGTCACCACCGAAGGCCAAGGCGCTGCGCGTCATAGACTGCCGCGTGTATGTTGCGTGAAAAAACGGCGTCTCCGATCCGGCAAAGATCAAAACCGGCATTCGGGTCCACCTGCGGAAACACGTCACCCGAATTGGCGACCAAAGCGTCGTGATCCACACGGCCACGATTTCGCGAAAGCGGCTTGAGTTGGAAATAGAGATCATCCAGAGGCAAGGTGCCCTGATTGACAATCACCTGATCATACATGCGCTTTTCAACAAGATCCGAGTAATCCGTTCCAATCGCCGCTTCCAGTTGATTGCCTGAACGTACCAGCGATTTCAGCGTCCGGGTTACGGTGAACACCGCCCCCGTTTTTTGCAGCGCCCGCATATATGGCACCAGAGTCATGCCCATGATCTCGGGCACAAAGCTGCGGTCGCGGGTCATGATCTCAACCTGCGCACCGGATTCGGCGATGATTTCTGCCGCCATCAGGGCCGGGTGGTCGCCCGCATCATCGTGGATCAGGACAATTTCGCGGGGGGGCACGTCTGCGGACAGGATGTCCCACGCCGAAATCGCCAGACCTTTGCCGGTTTCCAATATTGTCTTCTCGGGCAAGCCTCCGGTTGCGATCACGACCATATCAGGGGAAAGGGCTGTTACGTTCTCGGCCTCTGCAAACGTGTTGAACTGGAACCTGACGTCACGCGCAGCATATTGCGCCATGTGCCAGTCGATGATCCCGTCCTTCTCGGCCCGGTGCCGGGATTGCGCGGCCAGACGCACCTGACCGCCAGGTTCAGGGGCCGCTTCCAAAACGGCAACATCATGCGCGACCCGCGCCGCTTCAAGCCCTCCGGGCCCGGCGCCGACGACGACCGTCCGGCGGCGGGAATTGGCCGCGGGAATCACATCCGTCATGGCCGGATCCGTATGAATGCCCCCGCGAATGACTTTCAGGAAACCGACCTGACCGCTGTCGCGCAGCCGCCGGGCGATTTCCAGCCCGTCTTCTTCGGTGATGCCGCCTTTTTCAACCTCATCCGCGGTATAGCGGACGCCAACGATGAAATCCTGCCCGACACGGTCGCGGATCGCATCCAGAACCATGAAGCCGAACCGCAACCGATTGTCGAAACTGCCGCCTTAGGGCGCGTCCATCTTATTGGTCAGCGGCGACCAGAACTGATCGATCAGGTGGCTATAGGCTTGCAATTCGATTCCGTCGAGACCCGCGGCCTTCATACGCTCGGCTGCATCGGCGTAGTCGCTCACGATCCGTTCGATATCATGGTCTTCCATCTTCTTTGCAAAGGCCCGGTGGGCCGGTTCACGGTAATGCGAAGAAGAGACCGACGGCAGCCAATCGCCCTTGTTCCAACCCGTGCGCCGCCCCAGATGGGTCAACGGGATCATGACCGCGCAACCATGAGCATGGCAGGCATCCGTCAATTCGGCCATCCAGCGCACCACCTCGTCCTTGTAGGCAAGGACGTTGTTGAACACCAGAGGGCTGTCGCGACTGACGGTGGCAGAGCCCGCCGTCATGGTCATCGCCACCCCAGCTTTTGCGCGCATCTCATGATAGGCACGGTAACGCTCTTTCGGCATACCGTCTTCGGGGTAGGCGGGTTCATGACTGGTCGTCTTGATCCTGTTCTTCAGCGTCAGATGTTTCAGCTGATAGGGTAGCAGCAGCACATCGCGTGACCACCCGTCCTTTTTTGAAACCATTTTCGTCAGTCGACCAACTTCGCTGTCCTGCATCGGACATGCAAAAAAGCAGCGTTTCGGCAGTGTCGGGTGGCATATGGCGCTCCGATATAGGGGCGAGCGGAGGAGCTCTTAGCCGATTGAAAGCAGACTGGGAAATCTCCGTAAAACGCCTTGTGAACCAGGGCCGCGATGTTTCACCAAATGCGTTGGCCGAAGAGTGCAAGACAGGAAAGAAAAAGCATCGGTGAAAACGTCCTATCCGCAAGGCGCTGGCAACCGCTTATCACGTCTCCGAGCACCGGACATAAGCGTGCTATTAGGCTGAAAGCCCCCGCGCAGCAGGCTGGCAATTATTCGATGATTGAAGGTCCGGGCTGGCGGTTGGCGTCGTTTCGCTCTATCGCCCAACCGGAACATACCCATCGTGACAGGAGACAGCAGTCGTGACCATTACTCGGATCGAGACCGGCAAACGCATGAGCCGCATCGTCAAACATAACGGAACCGCCTATCTGTGCGGTCAGGTTTCCGATGCCGCAACTGTTGCGGATCAAACCCGTGACATCCTTGCCAAGATCGAGGACCTTCTGGCCAAGGCCGGCAGCGACAAGACGCGCATCCTGCAATGTGTGATCTGGCTGTCGGACATGGCCGACTTTGCCGAAATGAACGCGGTCTGGGATGCCTGGGTGCCAGAGGGCCACGCCCCGGCCCGTGCCTGCGGCGAGGCGAAACTGGCCCGTGATGTTCTGAAGGTCGAAATGATCGTTACCGCAGCCAGCGATTGATCCGCGCGGCCTCGCGTCTTGTGCAAATTTCAGGTACGGGCGGGTTTGGGCCTGGGAAACAAGACGCCCTGTCCGCGTTCCTACTGTACCTCAGAATGCACCTTTACCAGAGTTTCCAGAAACAGCTTGGCCACGCGTGTTGGCGCAGGTTGTTTTCTGGCCACGGCCGCGAAACGGGTTCTGTATTTGATCTCTTTGGGCAGGACCTGTTTCATAAGCCCCTGTTCGACAAATTCCTGCGCCAGATGATCGGGAAGAAACCCAAGGTAGCGACCTGAGAGTATCAGAATGACAAGGGCTTGTTCGTTCTGCACTTTGGCCGCACGTCGAAACCCCAGTTGTTGACCAACGATGAGATTTGGAGAGTTCACATTCAGGCCGGCATAGTTGAACTTGCGAAGAACACTCAGCTTCAATTCTGGATCCGACCGGTCAAACAGAGGGTGTTCCTGCCCACAGTACAAGAACATGTTTTCCCCATAGAGCGGTGTGTAATCCAGGCTTGCCGATGGTCGGTGCAAAGCGATGATGCCGACATCCAGATGCCCGGTGATGACCATTGTCTCAATCACGTTGGGGGGTTCCAGCGACAACTCAATGTGAACCGCCGGTGCGGCCTCATTGAACTTGTGAATGGTGCGGGCAAGTTGGGCTTCGGGGTTGGTTGTACATTGATCGAACAGAGCCACGCGAATACTGCCGGCCAGTTGTTGTTTGACTTCGTTGACCTCGGTTCTGAACTGCGCCACGGAAATAAGCAGGTCTTCAGCCGCCGCCAGCACCTTCTCGCCGTCTTCCGTCAGTGAAAACCCTGACGGCCCCCGGTTGCACAGCTTCAGGCCAAGCCTCAGTTCCAGATCAGACAAGTGTTTCGAGATCGTCGATTTTCCAATGTTCAGCTCGATCTCGGCGGCAGTGATACCACCACTTTCTGCGACGGTTTTGAACACGCGCAGCAGACGGATGTCCGTGTCGCCGATCCGGGTATCAAGTTTGTTCTGACTCATATCGTATGTTTGAGATTTATGAAACCTTTCGCGCAAATATTAACAACGACGAAACCATTTTGGCAAGTTAGCTTCGTGTCGCCGAGGTAGAATCGGACTGGCCTATTTCTCCCCAGGTCAGCGCGCACCTCGAAACACGACAAATGGGAGGAAATCCATGTCATTTATCAAAAAGCTTGGCACTTTCAGCGCAGCCGTTTCCGTTGCCGCACTGATGGTCGCCGGCACGGCCGAGGCGAAGAACTTCAAGATCGCTGTCGGCGACAGCGCCGGCAGCGCACAAGAGGCGCTGGGGCTCGCTTTCGTGAAAGCGCTCGAAGAAAAATCAGGTGGTGAGCACACCGCGACACTGTTCCTGAACGGTCAGCTCGGTTCCGAGCAGGACACCGTGAACGAAGCGGCCATCGGCACGCTCGATATGTCTTTGCTGGCAATCAACAACATCACGCCATTCTCGCCCTCGGTCGGCGTTTTCACTCTGCCCTATGTTATTCTCAGCCTGGAAGATGCCGAAAAACTGACCCAGGGTCCAATCGGTCAGGAACTGATCGAAAACACCATCCGTGATGCCGGCGTCCGCATCATCGGCTGGACGTATACCGGTTTCCGCCGTCTGACGAACTCGAAGAAGCCGGTCAAATCGGTTGCGGACTTGCAGGATCTGATCATCCGCGTTCCCAAGAACGAAATCATGATCGAAACCTACAAGGCATGGGGCATCAACCCGACCCCGATGGCCTGGTCCGAAACCTTCACCGGCCTGCAGACCAAAGTGGTTGACGGTCAGGACAACCCTTACCTGACCATCAATGCGATGAAGTTCTACGAGGTTCAGGACCACGTCACCAACCTGCGTTACATCTTCTCGATCGAACCGCTGATCATCTCGGAAGTCATCTTCCAGGACCTGTCCGAAGAGGAACAGCAGATGATCCTGGAAGCAGGGCAGGAAGCCACTCAGGTCTCGGCACAGTTCCTGCGTGATTCAGAGGCCGCCATCAAAGAAGAGCTGACGGCCAAGGGAATGGCAATCATCGACCCCGAGAACGACGAAGCCGAGTTCATTCAACTGGCAACCGAAGCCGTATGGCCGCAGTTCTACGAGTCCATTGGTGGTGTCGAGAAGCTGAATGCAGTTCTCGAAGCCATCGGCCGCGAGCCGGTCCAGCAATAATCGCCCCAGAGCGATAGCGGGAGGAGCGCTGCGGCGCTCTTCTCAATTCAGGGAGGAGTGAAACCACATGTTCTGGAAATTTCTGGACAACATAGAAAGTATCATCTGCCGGATCCTCTTATCCGGCTTCGTCTGCCTTTTGTTCGTGCAGATCATCGCGCGCGAAGTCTTCGGCTTTTCGATCAGCTGGATCGAAGAACTTTCGGTCTACATGTTCGTGTGGTTCGTCTATTTCGGCGCAAGTTACGCCGCTCTGAAAGGCGCGCATAACCGGGTGACGTTCCAGTTCAAGTTCCTGCCTGAGGGGGCGATCAAGTACATCGAAGCTTTTGCCGATCTCTTCTGGCTCTTCTTCAATGTCTACTTCCTGTATCTGGCGACAGATTTTGTCTTCAACAAGATGAACAAATTCTGGAAGTCCCAGACCCTGGGTATCGAGATGAAATACATCTACATGGTGCTGCCCATCGCCTTTGCGCTGATGACCGTCCGCATCATTCAGGTGAACTACCGCCGCCTTATCAAGGGCGAAGATATTCACGATCCCGATCAGATCGACCTCGACGAAATCAAAGCTGCGACTGAAGCAGCAAAGAAATCCTAAGGGCAGGGGGATAAACCATGGAATCCGAAATCGTCACAATCCTGTTTGGGTCTTTCCTGTTTCTGCTGCTCATTGGCGCGCCGATCACGGTGGCGCTGGGTGTGGCTTCGCTGGTCTCATTCCTTTATCTGGACGAGAACCCGATCAAGTTCGTGCAGATTGCCTTCACCTCAGTCGGTTCGTTCCCGCTGATGGCTCTGCCCGCGTTTATTCTTGCCGGCGCTTTGATGGAAGCCGCCGGTATCTCGAAACGCCTGATCAATGTTGCCGAAAGCCTGGCCGGTCCTTTCACCGGCGGTATTTCGGCTGCGACGGTCATGGCATGTCTTTTCTTCGGCGCCATTTCGGGCTCGGGCCCGGCAACAACCGCGGCCGTTGGGATGTTGATGATCCCTGCGATGATCGACCGCGGCTATGAGCGCGGCTATGCCTCGGCGATCACTGCGTCCTCTGGCGGCCTTGGGATTATCATTCCTCCCTCTATCCCGATGGTGATCTTCGGCATTGCCGCGCTCGGTATGGCGCCGCCGCCGGAAGCCGTGGAAAAGTTCGGTACGTTCCAGTCGGTTTCAATCTCGAAACTGTTCATCGCCGGATTCGTCCCGGCCTTCCTGATCGCTACCAGCCTGCTGATCCTGAACTTCTTCATGTCGAAAAAGCGCGGCTACAAAGGCGTTTCCGAAGGTTGGTCGATCCGTCACGTGGGTTGCGAAATGTATCGCGGATTCTGGTCGCTGATGGCGCCGCTGGTGATCCTGGGCGGTATCTATACCGGGTTCTTCACCCCGACCGAGGCGGCAATCGTGGCGATTTTCTACACCCTGTTCGTGGGCGTGGTTATCTACCGCGAACTGACCTGGCAGTCGCTGTTCCAGTCGCTCGAGGCCACCACATGGCTGACTGGGCGTGTTCTGCTGATCCTGTTCACCGCGACGGTGTTTGGCCGACTGCTGGTGGAAAACCAGATCCCGGCGATCATCGCGGATTCGATGCTCAGCTTCACGGACAACCTCTATGTCATCTGGACGCTGATCATCTTCTTCCTGCTGTTCGTCGGCATGTTCATGGAGACGCTGGCCACCATCCTGATCCTGGTTCCGGTGATGCTGCCGGTGGCCTATTCGGTGGGTATCGACCCGATCCACTTTGGCGTGGTGATGGTCTGCACGCTGGGTATCGGTTTCCAGACGCCGCCGCTGGGCGAAAACCTGTTCATCGCGTCAGGTATCTCGAACATCACGATCGAACAGATCTCGTTGCGTGCGCTGCCCTTTGCGGCCGCCAACACGATCGCGATCTTCATCATCGCCTTCTTCCCTGAACTGTCGCTGTGGCTTCCACGGCTGTTCGGCTACTGACCCGAAAGGATGACGACATGAAACAACTGGTCACAAACATCCTCTTTGCCACTGACCTGTCCGAAAACTCGGGTCACGCCATGCGCCATGCCGCCAGCATCGCGCAGGCCACGGGGGCTGAAATTCACGTTCTGCATGTGAATGAGCCACTATCGGACGATGCCAAGATCACGATGGAGATCTTCATCCTGAATGAAGAGACCCGCAAAACCGCCGCTGCGCGCCGTCACGAGATGGTGCGCAAGGTTCTGGCCGAACGGCAAGCCAAGTTCTGGGCTCAGTTCGATGGTGACGATGAGAGAATTCGCGATCAGGTCACTTCGGTCGAGGTCACAGATGGCCACCCGGCCGAAGTGATCCTGCGCCGCTCGGTCGAACTGGGCTGTGATCTGATCGTGCTGGGCGCGCATGATCACGGCTTTTCGCATACGTTTCTGGGCACCGTCGCAAAGCGTGTTTTGCGGCGCTCCAAGATACCGACACTGATCGTTCCGAACCCGGACGAAACGTAACAACCCCACTGACAAGGAAGTACAAAATGAGCAAGACCCTGACCGCGCAGGACCTGGCGGACACGTTTGATGCGTTCAACCGCCACGACATCGACGGCGTGATGACCCACTTCGCCGACGACTGCGTGTTCTACACCGTGGCCGGTGACGAGAAATACGGCAACAAGATTGAAGGAGCAGAGGCTATCGCCGCCGCGTTTTCAGGCGTCTGGGCAGGCATGAAGGACGCCCATTGGGATCACCACGGCCACTTTGTCCACGGTGATCGCGCTGTGTCGGAATGGACGTTTTCGGGAACCGATGCAAACGGCATGCGGATCGAAGCGGAAGGTGCGGATCTGTTCACCCTGCGTGACGGAAAAATCGTCGTAAAACAGGCGCTTCGCAAAACGCGCCCCATGTTCAAGGCCTGATCCGCCGCACTGCGCGCAGCTTCGGAGAAAAACAAGAATGGTGGACAACAGCATCCCGCGTCATTGGCCCAAGGCCAGCTATGACCCGAAATATGACCCCATCATCGATGCGGGTCCTGGTCACAATCGCGACCACGCGCCCACATACTGGATCGGAACGGCCGGTACGCCCCCGGCCGATGATGGTCCAGTGTCCAGCGATATGGATGCCGATGTGGTGGTGATCGGGTCGGGTTATACCGGCCTGTCCACCGCCATTCACCTTGCCAAGGAACACGGAATCCAGGCGGTTGTTCTTGAAGCGAATACCGTGGCCTGGGGATGCTCGACGCGCAATGGCGGGCAGGCCCAGATCTCATCCGGGCGGCTGAAACGGTCGCAATGGATTCAGCGCTGGGGCACGGATGTGGCCAAGGGCATGCACGCCGAAGTCACCGAAGCTTTCGAGTTGTTCAACGATCTCATCGCGTCGGATGACATCGACTGCGAACCGCAGCCGGGTGGCCATTACTATATCGCGCACCGTGAAAAGGTCATGCCGTCGCTCAAGAAAGAGTGCAAGCTGCTGAACGACGTGTTCGGCTACGGCTCGCGTATCATTTCCCGGGACGAACTGCATGAAAACCACGTGCGCGACATGGAAGCCGCAGGCGCGATGTGGGAGCCGGACGGAACGTGTATCCACGCCGGCAAGCTGGCTTTTGGCTATGTCAACATGGCGCGCAGGCTGGGTGTGAAAATCCATACCGGCAGCCCGGTCATGGGGTGGCAAACCAAGGACAGAGTGCATCATCTGCGTACGCCGGGCGGTATTGTGCGCGCGAAATCGGTGGCCTTGGCAACGGCCGGTTATACACCCCCGGGGCTCAACAACCGCACCAGGCACCGCTTGATGCCGATCCTGTCAAATTCGATGGTGACACGGCCTCTGACCCGGGCCGAGTTGGACGAATGCGGTATTCAGACCAGATCCCCCCTGACCGACACGCGCACGCTGCGCCACTATTACCGCCTGTTGCCGGACAATCGGATGCAGATCGGCAGCCGCAGCGCCGTGACAGGGCGTGATGCCGAGAACGGCAAACATCTGGACTTGCTGAAAAAGGGACTTGCCCGCAAGTTCCCGGCGCTCGAGGATATCAACCTCGACTACTCCTGGTGGGGTTGGGTTGATGTCAGCCACGACATGATGCCGCGCATTTTTCGGCCCGATCCAGATCAGAGCGTGTTCTACGCCATGGGCTACGGCGGCAATGGCGTCATGTACTCGGCGCAGGCCGGACGACGCATGGCGCAGTTGGTTGCCGGCCAGAAGGACAAGGCGTTTGAACTGCCGATCTTCACCTCCCCATTGCCGAGCCATGGCATCCTGACGCCTTTCCGCCGACTGGGACAGCGTATGGCGTATGTCGGCTACTACCTCAAAGACGAAATACTGTAACTCACAGGGGCTTCGGCGCCCTGAAAAGACAAGGAAGCACTCAGATGAAGATGACGACGGAAGAGGCGTTTGTTAAGGTTTTGCAGATGCACGGGATTGAGCATGCGTTCGGGATCATTGGATCTGCGATGATGCCGATCTCGGACTTGTTCCCGAAGGCCGGGATCATGTTCTGGGACTGTGCGCATGAAGGCAGCGCCGGGATGATGGCGGATGGCTACACCCGCGCGACCGGCAAGATGTCGATGATGATCGCGCAGAACGGCCCCGGCATCACCAATTTCGTGACCGCCGTAAAAACTGCCTATTGGAACCACACGCCGCTGCTGCTGGTCACGCCGCAGGCGGCGAACAAGACCATCGGTCAGGGCGGTTTCCAGGAAGTTGAGCAGATGAAGCTGTTCGAGGACATGGTCGCCTATCAGGAAGAGGTCCGCGACCCGACCCGCGTCACCGAGGTTCTGAACCGCGTGATCATGAAAGCCAAGCGCGCCAGCGCCCCGGCCCAGATCAACATCCCGCGTGACATGTGGACCCAGGTGGTTGATGTTGATCTGCCCGCCATCGTCGATTTCGAACGCCCTGCGGGCGGCGAATCCGCCGTGGCGCAGGCGGCCGAGCTGCTGTCGACCGCCAAGAACCCGGTGATCCTGAACGGTGCGGGCGTGGTTCTGTCCAAGGGCGGGATCGAGGCCTCGAAGGCGCTGGCCGAGCGTCTGGATGCGCCGGTCTGCGTGGGTTATCAGCACAACGACGCCTTCCCCGGCAGCCACCCTCTGTTTGCCGGCCCGCTGGGCTACAACGGCTCGAAAGCCGGGATGGAACTGATCAGCGAGGCCGATGTTGTTCTGTGCCTCGGCACCCGTCTGAACCCGTTCTCGACCCTGCCGGGCTATGGCATGGAATACTGGCCGGCCGAGGCCAAGATCATCCAGGTCGACATCAACCCCGACCGGATCGGCCTGACCAAGAAGGTCACCGTGGGCATCGTGGGTGACGCGGCCAAGGTGGCGACCGGCATCCTGAACCAGCTGAGCGATACCGCGGGCGACGAGGGCCGCGACGCGCGCAAGGCGAAGATCGCCGAGAAGAAGTCCCGCTGGGCCCAGCAGCTGAGCAGCATGGACCACGAGGATGATGATCCGGGCACCACCTGGAACCAGCGCGCCCGCGCGGCCAAGCCCGACTGGATGAGCCCCCGCATGGCGTGGCGCGCCATTCAGGCGGCGCTGCCGAAAGAGGCGATCATCAGCTCGGATATCGGCAACAACTGCGCCATCGGCAACGCCTATCCGTCCTTCGAGGCGGGGCGCAAATACCTGGCGCCGGGCCTGTTCGGCCCTTGTGGCTATGGCCTGCCGGCCATCGTCGGCGCCAAGATCGGCTGCCCGGACGTGCCGGTCGTGGGCTTTGCCGGTGACGGCGCCTTCGGCATCGCGGTGAACGAGCTGACCGCGATCGGCCGCGAGGAATGGCCCGCCGTGACCCAGATCGTCTTCCGCAACTATCAGTGGGGCGCGGAAAAGCGCAACTCGACCCTGTGGTTCGATGACAATTTCGTCGGCACCGAACTGGATACCAAAGTGTCCTACGCCGGTATCGCGCAGGCCTGTGGTCTGAAGGGCGTCGTGGCCCGCACCCAGGACGAGCTGACCGCAGCCCTGAACCAGGCGATCGAGGATCAGAAGAACGGCATCACCACGCTGATCGAGGCCCTGATCAACCAGGAGCTCGGCGAACCTTTCCGCCGCGACGCAATGAAAAAACCCGTCGCCGTCGCAGGAATCTCGGCCGACGACATGAAAGCTCAGGTCGAGCTGTAATCTGATCATGCCTCCACCCGGGCCGAATACGGTGGGGGTGGGGGCAGGCTTTGCCTAAAAGGCAGCTCAAATATTGCAAAGGAAGTAAGATGCAGGCGTTGAGTGCATCCAACTCGCCGTGGCTTCGGGCACGGTCTTTCGTTCGTTTGAACGGGCACGGTTTCCTTGTTTCCGTGGTTGTTGCCGTCGCAGCGAAGTTCTTGTCCGAACATTATGGTGCCCCGGCGATGCTGATGGCCCTGTTGCTGGGCATCGCGTTCCATTTCCTGGCCGAAGACGATGCCGGCGACTGCAAGGCCGGAATCGAATTTACCGCACGAACGGTTCTGCGTTTTGGCGTTGCGCTGCTTGGGGCGCGTATTTCCGTTGAATTGATGATGAGCCTTGGCGCTGATCTGATTGCCGTTGTGATTGCCGGTGTGATCCTCACGATCCTGTTCGGGCTTCTTGGCGCGCGTCTTCTGGGCCGTGGTTGGCGCTTTGGGGTGCTGACGGGGGGATCGGTTGCGATCTGCGGTGCATCGGCCGCGATGGCCTTGTCGGCCATTCTGCCCAAAAACGAGCATTCGGAGCGGAACCTGGTTTTCACGGTACTGTCGGTTACTGTTCTGTCTACAATCGCGATGATCGCCTACCCGATCCTCACCGAGGCTTTCGAGTTCAACGACGAGGTTTCAGGGGTCTTCCTGGGCGGAACGATCCATGATGTCGCGCAGGTTGTCGGGGCCGGGTTTTCGGTTTCGGACCAAACCGGTGAGGTGGCGACTTTGGTCAAGTTGATCCGTGTCGCCATGCTGGCCCCGGTGGTGCTGGTCATCTCGTTTCTTGTCCGGCGCCATGCGGAGTTCAGCGAGGAAGACGGCAAGCGCCCGCCAATTTTGCCGATGTTTGTCGTTGGCTTTCTGATCTTTGCCGTCCTGAATTCAATGGGCCTGATCCCCGAAGTGGTAGCGTCGGCCATGGCCGATCTCAGCCGGTGGGCGCTGCTGGTGTCGATTGCGGCAGTGGGCATGAAAACGTCGCTCAAGCGGATTCTGGATGTGGGCGGGCAGGCCATCGTCCTGATCGTGGCCGAGACGATCTTTATCGCTGCTCTGGTTTTGGCGGGTGTCTACCTGTTTCATTAGAAGATGGCGGAAATCCAAGTCCAGCACGTGACCGTTCATTGGCCGGTCACGTCATCTCGCACTACATGACCAGCAGGAGGGTATGACCTCATGACGACACAGGTAATCAATCTTTTCGATGAGCCCGCAACGCGCAGCGAAAGGCGTTTGGCCGATCTTCCCGATCGCGTTGTCGCGGGTGATCCGCATCACAAGATTGGAATGCACTTCACCAGCCCGGATGGACAACTGTCTGCCGGGACCTGGACGTCTACGCCGGGCAAATGGCACGCGTTCACGGACAAGGACGAATATTGCTATATCGTCAAAGGCCATTGCGCCCTGATCCACGAAGACGGGACCCGTCAGGATTTTCGCACCGGGGCCAGCTTTTTGATCCCCAATGGCTTTCGCGGCTATTGGGAAGTCGTGGAAGAAACGACCAAGCACTTTGTGATCCGAGATTGCGCGCCCGACGCATGATCCGATCCGTGAATGAACCTGAGGCGGCGTGAACCGGCATGCCTCAGGCGCGTCATTGGCTTTTCAGCGACGGGTCTGGTCAAAGCTGATCGTCAGTTTTTCCGCCGTGGGTATTGACTGGCAGGTCAGGATTTCTCCGGCTTTGATGTCTTTGTCTTCCAGCGCCATGCGCGCCCGCATATGAACTGTGCCGTCGGTCAGTTTGGCCCGGCACGCGCCGCAAACTCCGGATTGGCAGGAATAGGGTGGCTTGAGCCCCGCTGACTGCGCTGCGTGAAGAATGGTCTGTCCCTTGGAGACCGAAATGAGATGTCGGGTGCCTTCCAGCGTCAATTCAGCGCTTGCGTCCACCCCTTCAATACCCGTGTCCAGATCCGGCGCAGCACCATAGCTTTCCATGTGGATGCGGTTCTGGGGAACATCAATGGACATCAAGGCCGATTTGACGGCCTGGTTCATATCGCCCGGACCACAGATATAGTACCGCGCGTCCTGGGCGTAAGGTGGATACTCGGCGATCAACGCTTCGATTGCGGCCTTGTCGATTGTACCTTGCCGCCAGTACTCGGTGCTGGACCACCAGCCGGGTTTCGAAAAGACATGGTTGATTGTAAAACGTTCGGGATGCGCTTGCTGAAGCACGCTCAGTTCGTGCTGCAACAGGATGCTCTTCGCGTTTGTGTTGCCATACACCAGATGCGCGACTGAATGGGGCTCGGCTGTCAAAGCCGAGTTCAGCATTGCAAAGAGCGGAGTAATGCCAGAGCCCGCGCCAAAAAAGTAATGAGTGCGCCGCGCCGTTTCGTCGGGGTCCAGGCAGAAACTGCCAAATGGCGGCATGACGTCAATGGTTTGCCCTTCCTGAACAGTGTCGTTGATGAAGTTGCTGACACGGCCACCCTTGACCCGTTTGACGGTGATGCGAAGCGGGTCCCCGGAGTAAGGCGAACTGGAGATCGAATAGCTTCGACGGTGCTCTTCGCCATCAATATTGAAACGAACGGACACGTGTTGGCCCGGCCTCCAGGCGAATATGTCCATCAGGTGGTCAGGGACATCGAACATAACGGTCTTTGCCACGCCATCCGGCTCGACTCTGGTCCCGCAAACGCGCAATGGGAAAAAATCACGCGAGTTCATTTCCCTTCCCCCAACCATTGCAGAACAACTTTCTGGTGCTCGATGACGGGACTTTCACCGTTTGCCGCCGGACCTGCTTCAAAATACGGAGAATGCAGGGATTTCTGCTGTTGCTCGCACGCGTAGATATCTTCGCCGGTAAAGTCACCGGCAACCATCGGGTCATCTTCGCCCATCGCGTCATTGGCTTCGTATTTCCCAGCTATTCCAAACTTGGACCAGAAAGAGGACGACTTCATCGACTGTTTGGTGAATTCCCATTCCGAGCTGTTGGACACCCGCCCGCGGTTGTGAACTCGCGTCAGTTCCGGGCCAAGGGGTTCGACAATGAAGATGTTCCAGCCATCTTCCGAAGCGGCCAGACCAATCCCCGGGAACAGCATCGGCACCCAGGCGCCGTTCATGTCTTTGGGGATGACGCGCGGGGCGGTCAGTTTGCTGTCCTGATCTTCCAGAAACTCTGCCACGGGCATTTCCCAAAACATGTAATGAGGTCCTTCCCAGTGGAATTCGGCGGATTTGTGGTCATACATCTGAAGCGTATTCGAATGCAGATGGCTCAGGTGGTAAACGTCGATGTAATTTTCGACGACAACCTTCCAGTTGGCCTTTATCTCATAGCTGGTGTTCAGGTCTTCGTACTCAATCAGCTCTTCCGGTACGTGCGGGCCGATATGGGGTTCGACGGGGCCGAACCATTCGGCGATGGAAGGCGCGTCGGGGTCTGGATGGACGAAAATCATCGATTTCCAGATGTCGACCTTGGCGGGTTTCAGGCCAAGACAGGACTTGTCGACCTTGCCAAATTCCTCGTGCTCATCCGGCACCGAAATCAGATTGCCTTCAAGATCGTAGGTCCAATCGTGATAAGGACAGGTCAACGCTTTTTGCGTTTTGCCAACCGCGCGGATCAATTGGGTTCCGCGGTGGCGGCAGATGTTATGGAAGGCGCGCAGGCGACGATCGCGCCCCATGATCACGAATATATTGTTGAGTCCGGCCTGCACGGCGATGAACTGGCCGGGTTCACTGACATCCTCCATAAAACCGGCGTAGCGCCAGGTTTTGGAGAAGATTTCGCGCATTTCCCGGTCGAACCAATCCTGGCTCGTGTAAGCTTCGACCGGCAAAAGGTGCAGCATGGGTTTCATTTGAGCCTCTTGTGAAGGAATTTTCAAAACGTTTGGGGGAGAAAGTCGATGGCGATCATCGACAGGCCTAATGCGACCCAGGCGAGTTGGATCAGCCAAAACAGGATGGGGTCCTCATCCCGGGTTACGTCGGTCAAAAGCAAAGCGTGACCGGAATAGAAATTCGGGATTGTCCAGAACATGAAAAGAAGCCCCCACAGAGCCTGATAGCCAAGTACCGTCGTCACCATCAGCGCCGCGAAGGTGATGTAGTTCAGCTGTCGCTTGCGTGTCATGGTTCTTGCGCCAGGCCATTGAACAGCGCACGCGCGGCCTGTTCGGCCTGAGTTTTCCAGACATTCGGCATATCCAGAGCGGCCAAAGACGTCGCGTTGAAATAAAGCGCCACAATGCCATGAGCGGCGGTATTGACCTTTGCGGCATCCACATTCGGGAAATCCGCGCGCAGTATCGCAGCAATCGTAGTTTCAAAGGCAAGCAGAGCCTCTCGACAAGCCCGGCGAAGCGAAGCATCCTCGACCGCCCGCGCGGTGAGTGCTGCGAAGGCAAGTACCATATCCGGTGACGTCTGGTTCATGTCCGAGAACAGAACATCGATCAGATGTCTTGATTTTCCCGACGCCGGCAAGCCTGCAACGAGTGTGTCAGACTGTTCCGAAAAACTTTTCAGAACATAGTCTTGCAGGGTCGTAATCAATTCATCCCGATTGCCCAGGTGATGCCGGATCAGAGGCCGTGTCAGGCCCGCTTCCTTGGCTATTTGCGAAAGCGATGCACCATCAAGGCCATATCTCGCAACACATCTGACCAGGGCCTGCATAATCTGTTCATAACGTTCATCACGATTTGAGGGGCGCCCGATCATGTTATTTCCAGTATTTCAGCTTCAGGTCTGCGGTTACGCCGGCGCCGATGGCGACAGCGGCATCCGCGAATTCCGGCGGTAGACCGCTCCGATCCATGCCGCCAAAGGCGTACCCTTCGGTTGGGACATCCTTCTCGGTATCCAGGTCGCTGTTGCTGTTCTCGTCGTGAATCGCGGCAATCGCATAGGTGCCAAGCGGGAGATTGTGAAAGGTGACCGAAGCCAAGCCCTTGACAGCAGGAATGGAAGCCAAGGCCGCCGCGTTCGCCACGTCCATGGCCCTAAAAGATTTAGAGTCATCGAACACGGCAATGATCAAATCACCCTCTGCATTGCGCACGTCCTGCACCGTCGCAGTGAGAGTTTGTGCGGATGCCCCGAGGGTTGAAGCTAGTGTCATCACAGATGCGACGACCAGTTTGCTAATCGGCATGATATATCCTTTACTGTCAACATTGACAGTAAATAGGAAGAGTGCAATTAACTGTCAATAGTGACAATTATTCACCCGATTTCCCTGAGCGTGTTTTTTTGCATTGAACCAAGCACGACGTATCGGCCCAACGCCGACAAGGATCGGAGAAAAGGGATAAAAATATCCTAAGGCGGCTTTCCAAAGCTACTCGGGTAAGACTTGCCTCATGTAGAGATGACGCATGACCATTGGCGTCAGGTACATCGGGATTTGATACGCCCCGATGAAGGCCATGATGGGTGCGGTGACCTCGGGCGGTAAAGCAACGAAGAATATCGCGATGTTTCTGTTTCCCGCGATCAAAGAGACAGCGGTTGCTCTGGCTGCCGGCAGACGTCCTCGGGTAATCCGGAACGAAATGAATTGTGCTCCGAAATTGGCCAGACAGGCGAGCGCGATCCAGAAGGCCGCGACGGCCGGGCTTTTCAGCGCTGTGGTGCTGACGGAAGGCATCAGGCCGATGACAAAAACGGCCAAGGTGATTGTGCCCAACCCTTCCAGATTCACCAATGTGGAGTGTGATGGTGAACGCAACCAGACGCGCCGGACAACAATGGCGGCGCCGGTTGTGCAGAGTATCGTCAACAGCAGTTGCAACCCGGCCAGCAGAACAGAGTGAATGCCGCCCAGTTCAGGCATGAGCAGGAACACCGGAAACGCTGTCAATGGCAGCAGGGCGGTCCCAACCACCATCATTCGCATCGCGTGTTCAGGTGGGTAGCCCATCATCAAACACATGTTGGGACTGCCGGAAATCGAGGGCGCAGCCGCCAAGATGAGCAGGGACAGAAGCACCGGCGTTCCGGTCCATCCCCCGACAAATCCAATGGCCAGAATGATCAGCGGCATCACGAATTGAAACCCGATGACGGTGAACGCGACCTTGTGCAGATCGCTCAACGATCCAAGAATGGTTTCGGGGTCCATTCTCAGGACGGTTACGAACAGCAACAACACGACCAGGGGCGGCAGCAGGCCTCGCATGGGCTCGGCCAAACCCGGCAATAGAAGACCCGCCGCCAATCCGGCGACCAGAACACGGGGCCCGTGGCGGGCCGCCAGATGGAGCAGGTTCAAGGCCGTTTTACCCGCCCGGGCTCTGACGCAAATTCTCGGGCAGCCAAGTGGCGAGGTCGGGGAACCAGATGAGGATGAAAACCATCAGCACCATGATCAGGAACATCGGGATCGCAGCGCGTGCGATATAGCTCATCTCATGGTTGGTCATGCCCTGCATCACGAACAGGTTGAATCCGATCGGTGGTGTGATCTGCGCCATTTCAACGACGACCACGATGAAGATGCCGAACCAGATCAGGTCAATGCCAGCGTCGCGGATCATTGGTTCCACCACGGCCATGGTCAAAACGACGGAAGAAATCCCGTCAAGAAAACAGCCCAGAATGATGTAGAACACCAGCAGGACCATAAGCAGTTCGAAACGGGTCAGTTCCCAACCTGCAATCAGATCGGCCAGCCCGCGCGGCAGGCCGGTGAAGCCCATGGACAGCGACAGAAACGCCGCGCCAGCAAGGATCAGGGCGATCATCGCGCTGGTTCGCGTGGCGCCCATCAGGCTTTCGGTGAATGTCTTCCAGTTCAACGATCCCTGGCCTGCCGCCAGCAGCAGGCCGCCGATCACCCCGAAAGCCGCAGCTTCGGTCGCAGTGGCATAGCCCAGATACATTGAGCCGATGACGACCGTGATCAGCAGGATCACAGGCAACAAAAAGCGGGAGTTTCTGACTTTCTCGGAAAAGCTCAGCTTGCCCTCGACATCCGGGGTCCAGTCTTTGCCCAACTTGGAATAGATCGCGACATAACCCATGAACATCGCCGCCAGCACCAGGCCGGGAAGGATGCCGGCAAAGAACAGCTTGGTAATCGATTCATTGATCGTCACCCCATAGACGATCAGGGTTAGGGACGGCGGGATCATCAGCCCCAGAGTGGCCGCGCCGGTCAGAGTACCGATGATCATCCGTTCGGGGTAGTTGCGCTTGCGCAGTTCGGGGATCGACATCTTTCCGACGGTGGTCAGCGTTGCGGCCGACGAACCTGAGACTGCCGCGAAGACGGTACAACCCACGATATTGGTATGCACCAAACCGCCGGGCAAGGGGGCCATCCAGGGGGACAGCCCTTTGAACATGTCTTCGGACAATCGCGTGCGGTACAGGATTTCGCCCATCCAGATGAACATGGGCAAGGCGGTCAGGGTCCACGACGACGAAGCGGACCAGATCGTCGTGATCATCACGTCGCCCACGGGGCGGGTGGTGAACAGCTCCATCCCGACCCAGGCGACCCCCATCAGGGCTAGGCCGACCCAGACACCGGTCCCGAGAAGGGTGAACAGAACAAAAAGGAAAAGGATGATGACAGACAGGTTTTCCATGCGTCTATTCTCCGTGGCTCTGGTCGGCCAGATCGCGGACAATGCGATGGTCACCTTTGAACAGGACGTGGATCAGGTGATCCGTCAGCGCGATGGCCAGGATCAGGGCTCCGATCAGCATCGCGGATTGCGGAATCCACAGCGCGGTTCTGTCCTGACCCTGGCTGATGTCGTTGAACTTCCAGCTCCAATAGACGAAGCGATAGGCATACCAGCAGAAATACCACATGACGGCTGTGCCGATGGTGAAACACCAGATTTCAAGGACACGCCGCACGCTGTCCGGCACCGCGTTCAGAAGGATCGAAACCCGAATGTGGCTGCCCCGGTTCAACGCATTGGCAAAGGCCAGAAAAGATGCCGCCGCCATTGCATAGCCGGCATAGTCGGGCGCTCCGGGAAATACTTCACCGGTCCAGCGGGCCAGCATCTGCACGACGATCAGCAAAAGAATGGCAATCAGGCTGACCGCCGCCAGTACCCCCGCTGCAAGATAGATGAAATCCAGAACGGACCGAAGCCCCCGCAATACCGCCATGGCGTCCCCGCTTTGTTATGATTGGATGGAAAACAGGCGACGCAATGCAGCGCCGCCTGCCTCGAACGGTTACTGAGAGGCGTTGAACGCGTCGACGATGGCTTTGCCTTCGTCTCCGGCGGCTTCCAGCCATTCATTGGTCATGGTCACACCAATCTCTTTTAGCTCATTCGTCATCTGCTCGGATGCCGGACCGACGGTCATGCCACCATCACGCAGACCTTGCAGAGTAAAGCCGGTATATTCCTTGGCGCGCCAGTTGCCCGCGTATTCCGCCAGCTCTGCGCAGGCCTTGATGACGTTCTTGTTGGCGTCGGACACGCCCGACCAGACATCCGAATTCACCATCACGTAGTTGCGCGGCAACCAGGCATCGACTTCGTAGAAATAGTTCAGGCTTTCCCAGACCTTGCGGTCATACCCGGTCGATCCCGAAGACACCATCGACTCGGCGACACCCGTCGCAAAAGCCTGACTGATTTCTGCCGCTTCGATCGTCACCGGCAACATGCCCGTCAGCTCGGCCAGTCGCGAAGTCGCGTTGTTGTACGAACGGAACTTGATGCCCTTCATATCGGCGACCGAGTTCACCTCATTCTTGAAATACAGCCCCTGCGGTGGCCACGGTACAGCATAAAGCAGCGTCAGGTTCTGCTCTGCCAATACTTTTTCGATAGATGGCTTGGCGGCCTCCCAAAGCTTGGCGCTGTCGTCGAACGAGGTCGCAAGGAACGGGATCGAATCGAAACCGAACAACGCGTTCTCATTCTGGTGGCCGGACAGAAGGCGTTCGCCGATCGGGGCCTGCCCGGTCTGGATTGCGCGTTTGATATCGGCACCTTTGAACAGCGAGCCGGATGGATGCGTAACGATTTCGATCTCACCGCCGGTTCCGGTCGTTACACATTTGGCGAATTCCGCACCGGTGGCCGAATGGAAGTTCGACGCCGAATAGGCCATCGGCATGTCCCATTTTTCGGCCATGGCCGGTGCTGCCGCGGCAGCAGTCAAAGCGGTCGCCGCCAGAAGGTTTGTCAGTGTTTTCATCGTTTTCTCCCTATCGAGTTTTGAAATACCGATGTTCTTCATCGGTCTGTTCTTATGTTGCAAAGCGCGACGGCGCGTAGACGCTTACGTCGGTGTTCGGGGTTCTGCCCGCGATCATCTGCGCCAGAAGCCGTCCGGTCTTTGGCCCGCCTGTCAGGCCGATGTGATGATGACCAAAGCCCATATAGGCCCCTTTGATACCGGGCACGTCACCGATGATCGGGATCGAGTCAGCCGGGGCCGGCCTGTGCCCCATCCATTCCACTTCCTCCTTCCATGTTATGCCCGGAAACGCGGCCCGGGCATTTCTTCGCATCAATTCAAAAGGCGCGCGCGAGGGCGGTGCGTCCAGCCCTCCGAACTCCACAATACCCGCCAAGCGTATGCGCCCATCCATGGGCGTGGCAACAAACTTGCCCGAAGCCACCATGACCGGGCTGCGGGGCATGGCAGAAGGCGCCACCAATTCAAGATGATAACCGCGCTCGCTTTCAAGAGGAACAGAAACCCCCAGTCGCTTGGCCAGTGGCCCCGACCAAACGCCAGCCGTGACAATGGCGGTGTCGCAAGCGATGGTCTCACCACCCGCGCGCACACCGGTAACGCGGCCGTTCTCGCGGGTGACGTCCTCGACATTGGCGCGGATGATCCGACCACCGCCAGCCTCGACATGGGCGGCCAAGTCTTTCACGTACTGCCCGGGATCGGTGATATGACCGTGGTTTGACAGCTTGGCAGCGAAACCGATATCCGGGCTGAACACGGGGTCATAGTCGTGAAACGCCTTGCCCTCCAGTTCTTCCCAATCAAAGCCGTTCTTCCGCCTTATTCCCCAGCCCAACGCATCTTGTTCAAAATGGGCCCGGTTCTCGTAGAGAAACAGATAGTCGCTGGGCACGATCCACTTTTCAGCACGCGTGCCTGTTGCCAATGCCTTGTGATCATTCAGGCTGTCGCCGACGATCGGCGTCAGCGCCGCCGCGATCCGTTCAACGTCTGCCACGTTCGCGTGGCTCAGATATTGCCGGAGCCATGGGAGCAGCTTCGGCAAATACCCCCATTTCAAAAACAGCGGCTGCGACGAGCTCAGCAACATTTTGGGTGCTTTGCCAAGCAGTCCGGGAACCGTCACAGGTATGATGGAACAGGACGCCAGCACACCGCCATTGCCATGAGACGTGCCTTCACCCGGTCCGGCCTTGTCGAACAGGATCACGTTGTGCCCGTCCCGTTGCAGCCAGACCGCGGCCGACACGCCGACGATACCGGCGCCGATGATGGCTATGGTTTTCTTGTCGCTCATTCTGAAACCGCCCTGGCCACTGCGTAATGGTTCAGTTTGGCCACCTCGGGCCTGCCGCCAAGCCCGGGGGTTTCGGGCACGCAGACCTGACCGTTCCGGATCCGGAAGGGTTCTTCCAGAATGTCCTCTTTCAGGAAATAGGACGCCTGATAAAACTCGCAGCCCAATGTGATCTCGGGTGTCGCGGCAATCAGATGGGTGCCCGCAAGATGGGCTAGGCCGGCCTCGAACATGTCCCCGCCATACGCCGTCAGGCCGTGCGCCGCCGCGATGCGGGCGACCGTTTGCCCGCGGGTCAGTCCGCCAGACTTCATTATTTTCACCGAGACACCATCGCAAATGCTTTCACGCGCGGCGCGTTCCATATCTTCGGGACCAAAGACGCTTTCATCGGCGAGAAGGGGAACATCGGTCATATGACGTAGCTTCGCCATCATGCCGAAGTGATGGGCGCGAACCGGCTGTTCGATGAAATCAGGATTGAACCGGGCCACGTCCCGCACCCGCGTCGGAGCCTCCTCGATGCTCAGCCCCTGATTATAGTCCACGCGGACCGAGAATTCAGGGCAGTTCTGCGCAAAGTACTCCAACCGCATGATGTCAAAGGCGTGATCCTTGAACCCGGTCTTGAGTTTGACAATCCGCACGCCGTCCTCTCGCAACCGCGCCAACAGGTCTATGTCCTGAGAAAAGTCCGGGTTGGCGATGGAACAGCTGAGCGGAATGGTGCTGCGGCAACGACCGCCCAGCAAAGACCAGACCGGGATGCCGCTGATACGGCCGGCCAGATCCAGCAGAGCGGTTTCCAGCGCGGCCTTGGACTCGGTGCAATGCGCCACGGCACAGGCCGCGCGCGCCATGATGGCTGACCGGTCGCCCACGCGGGCGCCAAGAACAAGGGGGCGTAGATATCGATCCAGTGCCGCAAATGTCGCTTCCGGGGTGCCGGTGAACACCGACCAGGGTGACGCTTCGCCAAATCCCTGTGTGCCATCCTCGGATGTCAGTCGCAGTATGACGACTTCGCAGGCGCCTTCGATGGATCCTATACCGTGATCCCGGCGGGACGTGACCGGAAGCTTCAGGTGCCAAAGGTCGTAACCGATGATGTTTTGTGACAGATCGTTCATTCCGCCCCCTGTGGTTGAGCGAAAGCCTGCCTTGACGAGCATATCATTTCAAATACTATTTCTTCTACAGTTCATCAGAATAAATGATGCGGTAATCCATGTCCCTACGCTTTCGCCAGCTTCAAGCGTTTCACGCCATCATGGAAACCGGAACCGTAACCGGTGCGGCGTCGGTACTTGGGATATCCCAGCCTGGTATCAGCAATCTGTTGGCTCAGTTGGAACGCGAAGCGCGACTGCCTCTGTTCGAGCGCAACAAGGGCCGTTTGCTGCCCACCCCGGAAGCCGAGCTGCTGTTCCGCGAAGTCGACACGGTCGTGCGCGGGTTGGATCACGTGGCACAGGCCGTGACGGATTTGCAGAACAAACATCCCGGTCAATTGCAGGTTGCAGCTCCGCATCTTCTGTCATTTGGTTTCATGCCGCGCGAGATCGCTCGTTTTGCCAAAAGCCGCCCCAACCTGTCCGTCAGTTTCCAGTCGCAGTATTCATCCAAGATTCAGGAATGGGTGATTTCAGGCCTGTTTGAAATCGGCATCGTCGAGATGCCGATCCTGCACGACACTCTGAATTATCAGGTGTTTCAATTCGAAACACTTGCGACTTTTCCAGAAAACAGCCACTTGGCGGATTATGACGTTCTGACACCGGAATTACTGGAAAACGAGCCCTTCATCGTGATGGGCCCGGAACACCAAACCCACCGTCGAACCCGTGACATCTTTCAGGCATCCGGGCGCACGTGGCGGACACAGATTCACACGCACCTGTCCGAGAACCTGCTGAGTTTTGTGAAACAGGGCATGGGTGTTGCGATGATCGATCCCTTTACCGTGACGTTCGATGGTGAGAGCGGGTACAAGACCCGCCCGTTCAGGCCATCCGTCATGCTGGATCTTGCAATCATCACCGCAAAGGGGCGCCCCCTGTCCACGATTGCGCAGGAATTTCTGGCCCAGCTGACCCCGTCGATTGCCTCTTACGCGACCCATTCCGACACAGGTGCAGCGGCCTCGTGAAGCTGCTGCGAATGGATGTCGACCAATGTGGGGCCGTCATGTTCGACGGCCTGTTTCAGCACCTTCGGCAAGTCCTCAGGGTCTTTGACCGTCCATGATTTCACTCCGAAGGCGGCTGCGACGGCGGCGTGGTCAGTCCGGTTGAAATCGACGTTGTAATAGCGTTGATCAAACCCAGCATCCTGACCCGCCTTGATCCATCCGAAGACCGAGTTCGAGAAAACGATCGAGGTGATCGGCATTTTGTGCCGAACCATCGTTTCAAATTCACCGCAGGTGAACCCAAACGAACCATCGCCCATGACGGCCAGGGTCTTGACCGAGGGCCGGCCGACATGTGCACCCATGGCCGCCCCCAGAGAATAGCCCAGTGCTCCATGTGCGCGATTTGTTATGAAATGCCGCCCGGGTTGCCGCCAACGGTAATGCGCGCTGAAATAGGGGCAGGGGGTGCCGGGGTCAGCGACCACAATCGCATCGTCGTCCAGAATGTCCATCAGGGACGCCATGACAGCCTCTGGCCGGATCGGCATTTCCCGACTTGCAGCCAAGGGGTCAAACGCCGCCGCCTTGGCCTCCCACGCGGCGCGGGCCTTGGTTGCTCCGTCTTGTCCGTTCAGGTCTTGCCGGTCCTCCAGCGCTCGGGCCAATGCCTCAAGCGCGAGGCGGGCGTCAGCGCAGATCGCCACTTCGGTCTTATAGTTTGCGCCGATCACCATGGGGTCGCTGTCGATGTGAATGATCGTGGCGTTGCGCCCGGGGCTTCTCCACCGTTCGGTCGTGACCGAACCGGCGCGGCACCCGATGAACAGGACGACATCAGCCTGATCCACCACGTCGCGTGTCGCGGGGATGCCGCCGTTCGATCCGACGACACCCAGGGCCAGAGGATCGGTTTCGGCGATGGACCCTTGGCCTGAAACGGTTGTGGCGACGGGCATGTCCAACAGACCGGCGACGCGGCGCAACGCATCGGTTGCGCCGGACAGAACGGGGCCGCCGCCACAGACCGCGAAGGCGGTTTTGGCCCGGGCAAGAATGGCTGCGGCTGCTTCGATGGCATCAGGATCGGGGGCAGCCCGTTCGGCGGGATAGCTGCGATGCCGGTCGTCGGCCCAGATTTCCGCTTCGTCCACCTGTGCCTTCTGCGTATCAAACGGCAGCGCCAGATGGGTCGCGCCGGGTGTTCCCGTTGTCATCGCCCGGAATGCCGCACGAACCATGGCCGGAAGCCGGGCGGCATCATCCAGAGACGCGTTCCACTTCGTCAGTGGGCGGAACAACGCCGGCTGATCCAGTTCTGTCAAAGGGTATTTCCCGCGGCTGGTTGTCGCCACATCGGAGGTGATCGCCAGGATTGGAACCGAACTTTCATTGGCCTCGACCACACCCGGCAGAATGTAGGTTGCGCCACCGCCGGAAGGGCCTTCGCAAACGCCGGGCTTGCCTGTCACGCGGGCATAGCCATCCGCCATGTAGGCGGCGTGCCGTTCGTCGCGGGTCAGAATGTGCTGAATGCCGTGATCCACTCGGGCGAGCGCGTCATAGAACGGCAAGGTGGTATCGCCGCACAGGCCGAACATATGCGTCACGCCATGCGCCTCGAGCATACGCACCATCGCCTCGGCTCCGGTCAGGTAATTCGTCCCTGTCATGGTTCGCGATTCCTTCGAGTAATAATTGTACACATAACTGTATACAGACTTGCATATTGATTTCAAGAATTGAGTGTGGCACCTGTGAATCAACCGAAGAAGGGCATTGTTTATGGCGGGTCCACGCGTCGATGATATCTATGATCAGGTCAAAGCGATGGCGGTCTCCTTCCGCCTGCGCCCCGGTGACCGCCTGAACGAGGTCGCTCTGTCCAGGGATTTGGGCGTCAGTCGCACGCCGTTGCGAGAAGCGTTGAACCGTCTGGTTGCCGAACGGCTGTTCGATTTCCGCCCGGGGCAAGGATTCTTTTGCCGTTCCTTGGATGCGCAAAGCGTGTTCGACCTTTTCGAGCTGCGCCAGATCATCGAATCCGCGGCGGCCCGATCCGCCTGCGCCAGGGCGACCGATGAAGACCTGCAAATGCTGCGTGACGAACTTTACGAAACGGGCATCGACATCACCGGCCTGACGATCGAAGAGGCAGTTACCCGGGACGAAGCGTTCCATCTGGGGATCGCAAAGCTGTCAGGGAACATGGAGTTGTTGCAAACTCTGACGCGGATCAACGAGCGTATCCGCTATATCCGCTGGATTTCCATGAGCATGGACCGGGTGCAGAAGTCCAAGGACGAACATAAACACGTCATGCAGGCCCTGTTGGATCGGGACGCGGACGAGGCGGCCCGGGTTCTGGCGGCTCATATCACAAAACGAATGGATCAGGTTCAGGACGCTGTGCGTCACGGGATTACCAGAATCTACATGGAAGGGGCCGAAGACATCTCGACCCGCATTATCGAGGAGGCACAGGGATGATCGCGCAGGGCGGCAAATCCATTTATGGTGCATCGGTGGGAATCCTTATGCTGGACGCGCAATTCCCAAGAATTCCCGGTGACATGGGCAATGCACGGACATGGCCGTTTCCGGTGCTGTACCGCATCGTCCGGGACGCCTCGCCCGATCGGGTGGTCCGGCATCGGGCCGAAGGTATGCTCGAGGTCTTCATCGATGCCGCGCAAGAGCTGGTCAAAGACGGCGCGGATGGCATAACAACCAATTGCGGGTTCTTGTCCCTGTTCCAAAAGGAACTGGCCGAGGCCGTTCCGGTTCCCGTCGTCACCTCGTCCTTGATGCAGGTCGAAATGGTGAATCGCATCCTTCCCAAGGGAAAGCGCGCGGGCATTCTGACCATTTCGGCATCCACCCTGACCAGTGATCATCTTCAGGCCGCCAATGTCCCCTTGGATACGCCAATCGGCACAACCGAGGGTGGGCGGGAATTCACCCGCGCAATTCTTGGCAATGAACCGCATCTGAATGTTCAGAAAGCCCGGGAGGACAATGTCGAGGCCGCAATCGCGTTGGCCTCGGACCACCCCGAACTTGGGGCTATAGTTCTGGAGTGCACGAATATGTGCCCCTATGCGCCGGATATTCAGCAGGCGACCGGGCTGCCGGTGTTTTCAATCGTGTCTTTCGTGACTTGGTTCCAGGCCGGTCTTGTTCCGCCGGTGTACCGGAGCTGACCTCTGGCCTTTCATCAAGACGGATTGTATTGGCCGAATGCAAAACTCAAGCCAGTGTCAGATCTCCGGGTATCGAATTTCTGATCACGCGCTCTGCATTCGGAAGATCGTTCGACTGCGCACGGTCCTTGGCGGCATTGGCGTCCAGACCATGGCCGATCCATCTGTTGGTCAGGCGGGTTTCGAGTGTTTTCAAATCGGTGTCCAGAAATACCTTGAGTGCCCACAGTTGGTGAAGGTCCGACCAACCCGGCTCGTTCAAGAGAAGGTAATTGCCCTCAACCAGAACAACGCGCTGATCCGCCGTGATCATGGACCGCGCGGCAATGGCCAGATCCAGTTCCCGGTCAAACGCGGGTATTGCGACTTCTTCTTCCGCACGCAATCGATCAAGCAACGCATGAAAGCCGGCAAGATCAAAGGTTTCAGGAGATCCTTTGCGGTTCAGCAGGCCGCGATCCTTCAAGATCACGTTGTCATAGTGGAAGCCGTCCATGAAAACCAATCCGGTTGCGACGCCGCGCAGATTGAGCTCTTTGGTTGCAAGGCCCGCCGCGGTCGTTTTTCCCGAACCCGGCGGCCCGGCAATCGCGACAAGATGCCGGTCTTGCAGCGGCGGCAAGGCCTGGACGGCATCCGCGATTTTTCTTGCAAGCGCCTCGGGGGTGGCAAGTTTACCCGTCACGCGGCTTCGTCCTCGGCGGGCGGTTCCTTGGCACCAGTCATGAACGCCACTGCGTCGGACATCGTGTAATCCTTGGGATCAACGACGCAGAGGCGTTTGCCCAGCCGATGCACGTGAATTCGATCGGCGACCTCGAAAACATGTGGCATATTGTGGCTGATCAGGATGATCGGAATGCCGCGAGACTTCACGTCCAGGATCAGTTCAAGAACGCGCCGACTTTCCTTTACGCCCAATGCGGCGGTTGGTTCGTCCAGGATGATGACTTTTGATCCGAATGCCGCGGCACGTGCCACCGCAACACCCTGACGCTGACCCCCGGACAGAGTTTCGACGGCTTGATTGATGTTCTGGATCGTCATCAGGCCCAGTTCGCTCAGCTTGTCGCGGGCGAATTTCTCCATCGCCGGACGGTCGAGCATTCGGAACCATGATCCCAACGGCCCTTTGCGCCGAATCTCGCGCCCCATGAACATGTTGTCCGCAATCGACAGGGCAGGGGACATCGCAAGTGTCTGGTAAACCGTTTCAATGCCAGCTTCGCGCGCGTCAATCGGCGAATGAAAATTCACCTTCTGACCTTCCAGCCAGACTTCGCCCTCATCCGGCATCACCGCGCCGGACACCGCCTTGATCAGCGTTGATTTGCCTGCCCCGTTGTCGCCGATCACCGCCAGAATTTCACCCGGCATCAGATCGAAATCGCAATGGTCCAGTGCAGTCACCTTGCCATAGCGCTTCACAAGGTTCCGTCCTTTGAGAATAGGTTCCATCAGCCTGCCACCTTTCTGATCCACTGGTCGACCGCGACCGCTGCGATGATAAGGATGCCGATCAACAGGAACGTCCATTGCGCGTCAGCGCCCAGCAACCGAAGCCCAAGCGTGAAGACCCCGACGATCAACGCTCCGAACAATGATCCGAGAATGGACCCGCGGCCGCCGAACAGGGATATGCCCCCGATCACAACCGCCGTTATGCTTTCTATATTGGCCAACTGGCCTGATGTCGGAGACACTGATCCGATCCGGCCGATCAAAGCCCAGCCCGCAAAGGCACAGATCAGCCCGGACAACATGTAAACGGACATAAGCGTTCGGTGCACATTGACACCTGACAACTCGGCAGCTTCCGGGTCATCTCCGACCGCGTAAACATGCCTTCCCCATGCGGTGTGACGAAGGGCGTAGGAAAGCCCGAGGATCAGCACCAGCATGAAGATCACGCCGACGGTGAATACCGCCCCGCCCACGTTGAACTTGGCCCCGAAAAGTTGCAGAATTGCGGCGTTTTCTTCGATCTCCTGCGACCGGATTGTTTCGTTCTGAGAATACAGGAAGTTCGCCGCAAGAACGATTTGCCACATGCCAAGCGTCACGATGAACGGCGGCAGTTTGATGCGGCTGACCAGATACCCGTTCACCGCACCGATTGCGGTGCCAACGAAAAGGCCGCAAACAATCGCGACCGTTGGTGGCAGCCCATATCGGAAGGTGAACTGACCCATGACAACCGACGACATCACCATGATTGCCCCGACGCTCAGATCGATACCGGCGGTCAGGATGACGAGGCTTTGCGCCGCCGCCACGATCCCGACGATCTGAACCTGTTGCAGGATCAGGGTCAGCGCGAATGGCGAGAAGAACTTGGAGCCCAGCAAAGCCCCGAAAATGACGATGGCAGCGACAAGAACGATCAGCGGCACCAGAGAGGGGTTCACATGCAGAAAATGCTGAACCGTTCCGACGAACCCGCGGTGGTGATCGTCAAATTCGGCAATCTGTTCCGGGCTGCCTTTTGCAGCGGCTTCGAAGTCGTCTGATCGTCGTGAAGTATCGGACATAAAGGTTCCCCCAAAGCGTCAGGTTGCTGACGACTTTAGCAAGTTTTCGGGCGAATGGGTGGTTTGAAATGCGGAAGGCCGCCCTCTGCGGCCCTCCGGGTGGTCAGGTTAACCCCAGCAGAGGTCCATGCCTTCTTTGACCGAGATCGACTCGACGCCTTCGGCAGGCTTGTCCGTTACAAGCGCTACGCCGGTGTCAAAGAAATCCTTGCCAGGCGTGTTTTCAGGCTTCACGCCTTCGTCCGCCCATTTCTTGACGGCTTCAACACCCAGCGATGCCATCAACAGCGGGTATTGCTGCGACGTCGCACCGATAACACCATCGGCAACGTTTTGGACACCCGGGCAGCCTCCGTCCACGGAAACGATGAGCACGTCATTTTCGCGCCCGATGGCTTTCAGCGCCTCGTAGGCGCCTGCCGCGGCAGGCTCGTTGATGGTGTGAACAACGTTGATCGTGGGATCTTTGGCCAGAAGGTTTTCCATCGCGCGACGACCACCTTCTTCGTTGCCGGCAGTGACATCACTTCCGACAAGACGGGGGTCATCTTCATCACCGATTACGTTCGGGTCCGCCAGATCGACACCAAAGCCTTGCAGGAAGCCCTGATTGCGCAGCACGTCCACTGTCGGCTGGCTGACGGCAAGGTCCAATGTCGCAATTTTCGCGTCGTTGGCTGCGTCGCCCAGCGTGGCTTTGGCCCATTGTCCAATCAGCAGCCCGGCAAGGAAATTGTCCGTGGCAAAGGTCGCGTCAGCCGAGTCAATGGGTTCCAGCGGCGTATCCAGAGCGATAACCAGAACACCTGCATCCCGCGCCTGCTTCACGGCCGGAACGATGGATGATGTGTCCGAGGCCGTCAGCAGAATGCCTTTGGCGCCGTCCAGAATGCAGGTCTCAATGGCTTGCACCTGCGTTTCATGGTCACCGTCAACTTTGCCCGCAAAGGCTTTGAGCGTCATTCCCAGCTCTTCCGCTTTTGCAGTCGCACCTTCTTTCATTTTGACAAAGAACGGGTTGGTGTCCGTCTTGGTGATCAGGCAAACAGTTTCGCCTTCCGCCATTGCACTGCCAGCCATGGCAGTAACCCCGAGCGCAGCAGCACCCGCAAGTTTTGCAAGTTTCATCGATTATCCTCCCAGTTTTTTCTATGCCGAGTAGGGCACGAGGGCGATCAGGCAAAAATCCTGACCCCATAAGAAACAATCACAAGATTCGAATTTTGAGTCAATAAATAAATCACTCTTATTTATTATTGACAGTGCGGGCGGGCTTTCTCATTCTTCAGCAGGAAAGGGGTGGTCGTGCCGGAAAATTCATCTCGGAAAAATTCGATTGGCCTGCACGGGTCAGAGGTGCGCGGAACCAACCAAAGCGGGATGCGGGCCCGGAACGAACGGCTTGT
This sequence comes from Ruegeria sp. HKCCD6604, assembly GCF_013110635.1. Taxonomy (NCBI): domain Bacteria; kingdom Pseudomonadati; phylum Pseudomonadota; class Alphaproteobacteria; order Rhodobacterales; family Roseobacteraceae; genus Ruegeria; species Ruegeria sp. HKCCD6604. Next base: position 374,816 of record NZ_WVQW01000003.1, read on the forward strand.
ATTGTCGCTTGTCCGGCGTCACCAGGCCCTTTCGAAGTCCGAGATCGCGCGCATGACCGGATTGTCGGCACAAACCGTTTCCGTCATCATGCGGCTGTTGGAGAAGGATGGTTTGCTTTTGCGCGGCGAACCGGTCCGCGGGAAAGTCGGGCAACCTTCTGTTCCCATGCGACTTAACCCGGATGGTGCCTTTTTCTTTGGGCTCAAGGTGGGGCGTCGCAGTGCCGAGTTGGTTTTGACTGACTTTGTCGGAAATGTGCGGCAACGCGATCGGCGAACCTATGACTATCCAACGCCGAAAGCCACTTTGGAGTTTTCCACTGAGAGTCTGGGCAAAATGATATCATCCATGTCGCCTGAGGCCAAAGGCAGGATTGCGGGACTTGGGATTGCCATGCCGTTCTACCTATGGGACTGGGCCCAGACCCTTCAGGTTCCTCAGGAAGAAATGGACCCGTGGCGCGTATCAGACCTGAAGGCTGACCTGGCGCGGCGCCTCGATATTCCGGTATTCCTGCAAAATGACGCCACTGCGGCTTGTGGGGCGGAATTGGTATTCGGTCCAGCCGATGGGCCCAGGGATTTCCTGTACTTCTATATCGGGTTTTTCATTGGCGGCGGTGTGGTCCTCAATGGCGCAATCTTTTCGGGGCGTGGAAACGCGGGCGCAATCGGCCCCTTGCCTGTGCCAGATGATGCCGGTGGTGTCAGACCCCTTATCGACGTGGCCAGCCTGTATGTGCTCGAGCGTGCAATCACCACAGCAGGTGTCACGTCGCATTCCATTTGGGAAACGACCCAGCGTTGGGATGTGCCAAAAGTTCAACTGGAATACTGGTTGAAACAGACGGCGAGCGGGATTGCCTATGCAATTGTCTCATCCTGTAGCCTGATAGATTTCGAATGCGTGAAGATTGACGGCTGGATGCCGCAGGACATCAAGGCGCGTTTGGTTGAAATGGTCGAAGACAAACTGTCTGAGCTAAACCTGACCGGTCTCGAGCGCCCTGCCGTGCTGGCAGGGGCCGTAGGCCCGGAAGCACGCTCACTGGGCGCGGCAAGCCTGCCGTTGTCGGAAAGGTATCTTTCAGAAGCCTAGATGTGAATTCACTCTGTTGCCTTGGATATTTCACAAACTGGTTCACTCTCGCAAACTGCCGAGCTCATTATTTTTCGATGGTCGTAACACATTTTCGTTGACGGAAGGCTGAGTTGTCTGGCAAGCCGCTCGGCATGTCCGGTTCCGGGGCTTACTCTGGAATCAAAAGGGAATGCGGTGCGGGCTCAGGCCCAATTCCGCAACTGCACCCGCAACTGTAAGCGGCGAGCAGGGCTGAAACGCCACTGGGGGTTGCCCGGGAAGGCCAGTCCAACGCTTTGACCCGCAAGTCAGGATACCTGCCGGACATGTGCCCTCTAACGGGCACTCCTAATCGGCGACGGGATGTGCGTCGGACCAGGATGCCTGAAAGGGTAATTTGGCGTTGAATGTCCCGTGGTCAAAACGAATTTCGCGCCGGGATTGGCGCGACGGGACAAGGACGACTGTTCATGAAAACGCTGCTCAGCGCAGCCGCTGCCGCGGTGGCTCTTCCTGCCATAGCAAATGCGCATTTCCTTTTGGAATACACCACCGAGACCATGATCGAGAAACCGGGCGATGTACCGGTCAAACTGATTTTCTGGCATCCGTTCGAGAATGGCCATGTCATGGATCTGGAAAAGCCGCAGGAATTCTATGTGATCCACAACGGTGAAAAGACCGATTTGCTGGACACGCTGGAACCTATCCGGTTCACCGGCGGGGAAAACGAGGGTGCGGCGTTCAAGGGCAGTGTCCCGGTCAAACGTTCGGGCGACTATGTGCTGGTGACGGTTCCTCAGCCTTATTATGAGGAATCCGAAGACATTTATATCCAACAGCTCACCAAAGCTTTCCTGAACCGCAACGAATTGCCGACCGACTGGATGAATCCCGTGGGTCTGCCGACCGAGATTATCCCGCTGAACAAGCCGACCAACATCATCGCGGGTTCGACTTTCACGGGCCGTGTGCTGGCTGATGGTCAGCCGGTTGCGGGGGCCGAGATCGAGATCGAGTACATGGCCGCCGAACCCGACATGGAAAGTTCGGCCGTTTCTGCACCGAAAGTGTCTCCTATGCCGGGTGGTGCGGTGGTCGCAATATCTGACGACAACGGGTACTTTTCGTTCGGCGTTCCGAAAGCCGGTTACTGGGGTTTCGCCGCCCTTGGTTCCGGTCCGGCAACCGAACATGAGGGCAAAGAACTCAGCCAGGATGCGGTCATCTGGATTCGTGCCTGGGATCTGGAGTAACCCCAAATGCACATCGTCGACGGAGCCCTTTCCAACCCGGTTGTAATTGGCGGCGCCATAGCCGCCGCGGGCGGGATCGCCATGGGTCTCAGGTCTCTGGATCTTGATCGCATCCCCACTGCGGGCGTGCTGTCAGCCAGTTTCTTCGTGGCATCCTTGATCCACGTGCCCATTGGTCCGTCGTCGGTCCATCTGATCCTCAACGGCATGGCCGGGCTGCTGCTTGGTTGGGCCGCATTCCCGGCTTTGTTCGTCGGGCTTTTGCTACAGGCGGTCTTTTTCGGCTTTGGCGGATTGACGGTGTTGGGGATCAACACCGTCAATATCGCCTTTCCCGCGGTGGTGGCCGGAATGTTGTTCGGTCGTCTGATCGCGCGTGGAACGCCTTTGCAAGGTGCAATTTGGGGGGGCGTCGGCGGCGCATTTGCGATTGCGGCGACAACCGGCATGGTCGCGTTTTCCTTGGCGCTGTCGGGGGATGAATTTCTGCCTGCCGCCAAGCTTGTTTTCTTCGCCCATATTCCTGTCATGGCCATCGAGGCGATTTTGACCGGGTTCGCCGTGTTGTTGGCGCGCAAGGTCAAGCCCGAGCTGTTTTTCAGAGGAGCAGCCACATGAAGCATCTGGTTGTCATATTGGCCGTGTGCTGCGCACCTGTGCCTGCCCTGGCGCACAAGGTCATAGCCGGCGTTTTCGAGTCGGGAGACGTCATCGAGGGCGAAATTGGCTTTTCTAACGGCGACATGGCAAACGGCACCGAGGTCATTGTCACCGGCCCGGATGGGGCCGAGCTGGGTCGATCGGTCACGGATGCGGACGGTTTTTTTGTCTACACGCCGACCTCGGCCGTGGCGCACACCTTCTTTGCCAACCTTGGCGCCGGGCATGTGGCCGAAGTCACGATGTCTGCCGAAGATGTCGCGCGGATCATGGGCGTTGCCGTGGCAGAAAACGGTGGCTCATCTTCGGCTGCTGTGACGCAGGCCAGCGGTTCGGCGGCGTCTCTCGGCGCCGAAGAGCAGCAGGTTATCGCCAAGGCCGTACGTAACGAATTGCGCCCGCTCAGGCGCGAGATTGCGGCCTATCGCGAACAGAATGACCTGCAAACCATCCTTGGCGGGATCGGGTACATCGTTGGTCTGTTTGGTCTGGGCTTTTACATGGCGGCCCGCCGCAAGCTGGCCTCCTGATGGCACACGTTCTGGGGCACAAGGAAAAAACACTGTCCGAAGCCGGTGACGGACCAGAAGGTCTGATCAGTCTGCTGGATCCTCGGATGCGGATCGTCATGGCAGTTGTTTTTGCGGTCGTGACCGTGGCGCTGTCATCCCTCGGCGCGCTTTGCGCGGCGCTGACAGTGTCGCTTTCGCTTCTGATAGTTTCACGTCTGCCGCGGCGAAAGACGTTGAAGCGAATGGCCATGATGGATGGGTTCATCCTGTTCATGCTGGTCCTGTTGCCCTTTTCCATGCCCGGGGATCCGATGTTCACGCTTTGGGGATTCTCCGCAAGCTGGCAGGGTTTTTGGAAAGCGGTCGAGATTGCCTTGACCGCCAATGCCGTGATCCTGTCCCTGTTGGTTTTGGTCGGGACGATGGAGCCGGTTACACTGGGCCACGCCCTGCATCGTCTGCGGTGCCCCGAAAAGCTGGTTTACCTGCTGATGTTCACGATCCGGTATATCGAGGTCTTGCGCGAAGAATACCTGCGGCTGCGCGCCGCCATGAAGGTGCGTGGTTTTCGGCCAGCAACAAACTGGCACACATATCGCAGCTTTGGCTACCTTGTGGGTATGATGCTTGTGCGCGCGATCGAAAGATCAGAACGCATCCTGGCCGCTATGAAGTGCCGGGGGTTTTCCGGGCGTATGCCGTTGCTTCAGGAATTTGCCCTGACCCGTGCGGACATTGTGTTTGCGGCAGGTTTCAGCGGTCTCTGCCTGGGTCTGATCGTTCTGGAATTCGCATGACACTGATCGCGCTTGAAGACATCTGTTTTTCCTACCCCGGCCAGCCACCCGTTCTGGACGGGGCAAGCCTGAGCCTGAGCGCGGGGCAGCGCCTGTCCCTGACAGGCCCGAACGGAGCGGGGAAATCGACGCTCCTGCGGATTTTGCTTGGGTTGCAGCGCCCGTGTTCAGGCACCGTCACCGTTTTTGGTCAGCAACGCGTGGAAGAGGCTGATTTCCATGAGGTCCGCCGCCGGGTGGGGCTTGTATTTCAGGATGCGGACGATCAGCTGTTCTGCCCGACCGTCGCCGAAGACGTTGCTTTTGGTCCGCTCAATCTGGGCAAGACCCGTGACGAAGCACTTGCCATCGTCGACAAAGTACTGGGCGATCTGGACCTGATGCACCTGAAGAACCGCATTACCCATAAATTGTCAGGCGGAGAAAAGCGTCTGGTGACCCTGGCGACGGTTCTGGCGATGGAACCCGAAGTGCTGTTGCTGGACGAACCGACGAATGCGTTGGATACGAAAAACGAAGCGCGCCTGCTGGAAATCCTGCGCGCGTTGCCACAGGCGATTTTGCTTGTCAGTCATTCGCCGGCGTTCCGCTTGGAACTGGCGCCCGATGAACTGGATCTTCGCGACGGGAAGCTGGTGCCGGTCTGACCTGTTCTCTTGGCAACCGGACATGGTGGTTTCAGATATGCAATCATACCGCCTGAGCCACGCCATGAAACGGAAAGCGAACCTTGTGCGTCGTCAGGCCCTGGCTATGTGCGCCTGCGGCTCATCAGCCCATATTTGACCGCCCATGCCCGAAAGGACCCGCGTCTGCGCCTGTCCTGTTTCACAGGTTGCCTGGATTGCGCACCGCCTTTGCGGTTGAATTCGAACACGTCGATTATCCGCTCGGCACAGCCACAGGCTTCGCCCATGCCGACTTTGGCGAAATAGAATTTCTCGAAACGCTCGGGGTTTTGCATGGCTGACCTCCTGAATGCATTGAACCTCATGAAGGGCGCATTGCCAATTCACTTTCCTGCGTTTCAGGCAGCCGTGCTATGGCGCCGCGAACTCGCTTCCTGTCCAGACATTGTCCAGTTGATTGAAGACCGGTGAGGTAATGAGCATTTCAGCGGAATAAAGCAGTTGCAGCTCATCCGCAAACCGCGTGACGCCCGGCACAAGCCCGGTGATGTTGCGCCATTCCGCCCAGGTTCCGGGATTTGACAGACTGGTCGGATTGCCGGGATCCGCGGGCTGGTGCCACCCGGCGGCGTTCAGCAGTGGTGTGAGCGCAAAGCGCGCATCGTTGCTGTCGACTTCGGTACAGGCAGAGGCATCGCATTCCCAACTTGTCCAGTTCGCCGCCGCGATGGTTCCGGCGATCGGTGCGGCGGCGTCGATGACCCGAGCCATAACCTCGAACCCGCCACCAGCCGTCGGACGGCTGAGCGACAAAGGATCAGTTGCCACGGCGTGCAAAGCCGCTGTTGGCGCCAGGCTGAGTGTCCGGCCGATCAGAGCCAGCTGCGCAGAGCCGTCTGTTGCGGGTGCAGACCCCGCAGCAGGCAGGACCCTGAAAGGTGTCAAAATCGGAACCGCGCCACCGCGGATTGTGATTTCCTGCACCGCATTGTCAAAGGCCGGAACAAAGTCGCTGCGGATCGTATAGGTCAACGGGAAGCTGGGTTGTTGCGGCCCCGCAGGTCGGGCACCGTCACGTGTGACAAAGGACAACGGTGGAACGGCACCGGGCTGTGGCAGCGAAATCTGCGGCCCTGCTATGCCCAGCGCGGCCGCGATCATGCGCGCGCGCTGTTCGGCCTCTCCATACTCGCTGAGCAGATTTATGTAGCCGCCGATCTCGGTGATGTTGCGCGGGGCCGGGATGCGGGATGGGGCAATGTCGCCAGCGATGGCCAGCCTGTGGGCTATAACCTCTCGGGCGCGCTGTATCGCCGGAGAATTGGTGGTTTCAAGAATATTGATGATGGCCTCGGCAAGGCTTTCATCGATGCCCGGTTCGGGAGTTGCATTTGTGCTGGTGTCACTCATCTTCGTCCTCCGCAGGGGCGCTCAGGCCATTGAGGAAATCCAGTACGGATTGGCTGCCGGCCTTGGTTGCGCTGCCGTCATCTGCATCTGTATTGGCTTTGGTAAAGGCCCCGAAAAGCTTGGCCAGAAGCAACGTGTTGGAAGGATTGGCCAGAGCCGCAGCGCCACCGGTGAAATCCTTGAACAGGTTTTGAACGAAACCGGTCCGGTTGCCATCCGGTTGCCCGCCAATCAGCGCAGAAACTCCCGAAGCGTTCTTGGCGATATCCTCAAACCCCTTGAGCTTTGCGGCATTGTCGGCAGCTGTCTTTTTCTTCTCGGCGGCCTGCTTTTTGGCTTCTTCCTCTTTGCGGGCCGCAGCGATCTCTTGCCCCTTGCCCGCCAGCTCAGTGGCCTTGCCGACAAGCTCTTTGGTCAGATCCGTCGCCGTGTCTATGGCCTTGTCCCGACCGGCGGCGACCGATTGCGTTTCAAGGGCCAGTTGCGCCTGCAACTCTTTCAGGCCGGTCAGATCGGTTCCCGCCCGTGCAAGATCAGGCGCGGCCTTGAGGATCTCGGCCAGTTGCGAAGTGGGCACGGCCTGGCCCGTGCCGATGTCGCCCCCTGCGATGGTAAGCGTGTTCGAAGGTTGATTGGCCGGCAGGTCCGATGGCGCACGGGTGCCAAAGATTGCATCACTGTCCGCGGGCAGGACCGGCGTGTCACCAACCGGGGGTGGCGTCGGGCTGTCCTGCCAGTTCCAGAAGCGGCGATGGTCGATCATCTCGCAGGAATTGCAGCGGCCCAGAACGGCCTCGCCCAACAGCCCCCGGGTCGGCAGCGAGATCGTGCGGCGCGGTGGCCGGAAGTCTTCCCGATGGAAGGCCAGCAGACTGTCCTGAATGTCGCCGGTCCGCATCTCCATTCTGTCGGCCAGATCGGGCGGGATCGAGAAGGGCATGATCATCGCATTGCCATAGAACCCCAGCACCTTGTTCTGGACCGTGCTGAGCAGCGATATTTCGCTTGAGGCGTCATCCAACCCGCCATCCGGCACGCCAATCGTGAAACGTTCCAGCAGGATGGCCCGTTCTTCATCCGTCATACTGGCCCAGATCACGCGAGAATAGCGAACGGTGTCGGCAACGATATGCTGATACATTTCTTCGATCCGCCGCAGATCACGGCGCGACAGCACATCCGGCACTTCCTGCACCGAATAGGGCAGGGTTGCAGGCAAAGCTTGGAATGTATTGTCGTCAACGATGGTCTGCGCGTCTTCATTCATGCGCGCTTCGAACTCGCTGATCATCGGCGCGCCGACCAGATCGTCGAAATCCGAGCCTGAAATCGTGGTGTGAAGGCTCCGGTTGATGTTGCGCGTGGCGCGATCCAGATCATCCGCATCTTCCAGGTTCGAGATATGTTCCCAAATGTTGAAGATGTTGATCGGGTCCGGGCCGGTATAGAATGAATAGGCAAAAGAGCCCGTCCGCCTGCGCAACTCGACGCGGGCGATGTCGGAACGTTCGACCGAGCGGGGCAACGCCACGGATCCGGTATAAGTCCGCCGGTTGGTTGGATCACGGCGCGCGTCAGCCAGCCGAACCAGCAGGTTTTCGCGTGTCTCGGCAGGCAAGTCATGCAGGTTGTCGATGTCGATCGGCGATCCGGTCAGAGGCACTGGCCCAACGCGATCGCCATCCTGCGTGAAGATCACCGCGGATATGTCATCATTGGGCATGAAAGTGCCCTGAGCCTCGAAGCTGACGATGTCCTGCGCGACACCCGGAGCATTCTGCGGTGTCGCGTCCTTGTCCGCGTAAAACTCTTCCAACAGTTTGAGGGCGGTGCGGAATCTGCGACGGTTTCGGAACACCCGGCGGAAAACGTCTGCGTGGCGCAGGATCACTTTGTATCGATGCAGCAATCCTGACCGGTTGACATTGCCCGGCAATTGATCGCCTTGCCCCAAACGGCGAAAGCGGATGAGCTGCATGGGAACGAAGACGACCAATTGCACGCCTTCGATCCGCGTTTCCAGGGAAAAGTCGCGCAGAACTTCGAACCATTGCATCGTCATTGCATGACAGTGGTTGCGGTTGGCCACGAATTTTGTCGTCGCCGTCCGCCGATCACTTGCCGTGGCTGTGCGAACGCTGGTTCGGGCCGAACTTCGCTTGACCGAAGCGGCCCGTTCCAGCGCAGCCGAGAATGTCTCGTGCGTGTCTGACAGAAAATCGCGGGACGTGTTCTGCGTGTTGGACGAACTGCCTGACGAGTTGGAGCTGGAACGCGCGCCGCTGAAACCGACTCCGCCCACTATGGCCCCGATGCCGCCGAACAGACCGCCACCAATGCCACCGGCGCCCCCGAAGCTTTTTGTGAACGCCTTGGTCGAGAAAGAGGATGTTCCCCGGATCACTTCGTCCAGCGCGGTTTCGAATGTGCTGTCGAAAGAGGTATCGCGCGCCTCTTCGAATTCCTGTTGTTCCTCGAAGGTCAGGCTTTCGCGTTCGCGCACGGTCAGGGTTTCGCGCTGTTCCGACACGACGATCCGTTGTTCCTCGCCCGGGGCAAGCGGCAGGGAATAGACCAGACGCCCCAATGACATTCCGGCGTGAACGGCGGTTGAACGCATCTTGGCGATATAGCCAAGCGCCAGGCTGGAAGCTTTTGGCACATCCTGCGGGCGCTGTTCCAGGTCTTCGAAAAAATCCTCGATATCAATGGGTTCGTCAATCGGTATCCGATCTCGGAAATCCCAGTCTCCGCCGTCATTATTGAATGCGCTCAACAGTGTTTCGGCAGAAAGATTGGCCTGCGCAAAGGTGCCGCCCGGAATTGTCGTGACAAAGCGATTGCCGCCAACGGAGCGGGTGCGAACGATGTTTTTCGGTCCGACAAGCGGGTCGATTAGCCGATAAAGAACCGAATAACGCCGCCGCGAAACCGTGCCTCCTTCGGTTCGGTATTCCGAAGCGCAATCACCTTCGCCCAGCACGATGGGCGCCTGCGTGCCGGTGAAATCGGATATGTTTTCTTCCGCATCCTCGGGATCCACCGGCAGAATATCGGCAAGCTCACCCAGGATCGAGCGCTGCAAAGGGAGGACGGTGCGATCCAGCACCACAAGTCCCAGTTCGCCATCCAATGCATCAATGCGCGGCACTGCTTCGGTCAGAGTGGTGTTCTGCCCCCGGATCCGCAATCTGAGTCCATTTTGCGGCAGGCGCAGATTGGGCAGATCCAGCGAAAACAGGCCCCGCGCATCCGTTACGGCGGCTTTTACAGCCCAGGAAAAATCCGCGTTGTCGATGCCTTCACTGGCGGTAAAGGTTGGGCGCAGCGCTTCAACGATTACCCGCTCGGCAGGGGTGCCGTCGGGATTGATCAGTTCACCGCGCAGTTTCGGGGCAAGGGTTGGGACGACAGCGCCCAGAAACCCGTCGGTCAGATCCTTGCGTATGGTTTCGAGCTGACGAAAGACTGCACCGGTGGCCTGCACGCGCTGATCGACCAGATCGTTGATCACCTCGGCAGACAGGTCAATGCCTACACCACGGCGCAGCGCCTTGAGCTTCTCGGCTTCGACGCGCCTGAGATCGTCAAGGCTGTCAGCCGTAAAACCGGCCGATCCCGAGAGTTCCGCCGAGATCGTGGGATTTGGTCGAGAGATCGGAAGGGACAGCGTAATGCGCGGGGGCTCACTGCTGGAGTCGGACATGAAGTCACCTCGTAGGAAAGCGCTGCAAGAAACTGAGTGCCGGGAAAATTCAAATCTCGAAAGTTGACCCAACGTAACATGTTTCAGGGATTCGCAAAAGAAACGCCCGGGCCCCCCTTTTCCGCGACGCGTTTCGAACGCAGGATCCAAAATGCCTTTCAGCAATGGATCTGGCGATTACTTCGTGAAACCGGTTGCCTTCAGCTTCTGCGCCAGCAGGCTCATTTGCTTGTAAATTTCACCTGCATCGCGGTGCCACGCCGCTACATCCGCGCCCTGCTGGGCAACGACCTCTGAGTCCCCTCTTGCCGCCGGACCGGTCAGGGCAGATTGTGGGCCAAGTAGGTCGACGTTTTCGACTGTGCTGCTCAACAAACCAGCGTTGAGCTTGCGGGCAGTTTCGTCCGGCACGCCCGCCTCGGCCCACGCTTCGCGGGCGATGGCCTGCAAGACAACGGCGAAGTTGTTCGATATCACAGCGGCTGCATGATACAGGCTTTTGCTTTCAGACCGGATGGGAAAACAGGTGGCTCCCAATCCCTCCAGAAGCGGCTGAATGAACGCTGCGGCGTCTTCGTCGCCTTCCAACCCGCACAATGCCTCTTTGAATTGCGCAGCAGCGGCCTGTGGATCGGCGAAAGACAGGACGGGATGAACGCTGGCCAGAGACCATGAGAGGCTTCGCAACGGCGCCAGTTGCTCGGCAGGAAAATAGCCGCTGCAATGGAACGCCACTGAAGGCTTTCCGGTTCTTTCTTGGTTCTCGAACGCCTCTTTCAATTCGTGGGCCACCGCAGAAATTTGCGTGTCGGGCACCGAGAGGATCCACAGATCAGCTGGCCGCAAATCGGCATAACTTGCTGCAACGCGCCCGGTTTTGGACAACTGGGCAGCTTCATTTGCCGACTGAAAGGATGTGCTCAGAATATCCTGGATCCGGCAGCCATCAGTGCCATCCAGAAGGCTGATCAGCGTTTTGCCGACCCGCCCGGCACCGACAACGTTAATTTTGATTTCAGTCATCTGGGCTCTCTGTTCTTGTCGTCTAGTCCGCCCCACGGTGGGACGAATAGAAAAACGCAATCGCTTGAGTTCTGTTTTTGACGTTCAGCTTCTCATAGATATTGGACAGGTGAAATTTGACCGTGTTGGTGGATATCTGAAGCTCCTTGGACAGTTCCCGGTTCGACATGCCTTGTGCCAAAGCCTCCAAAATGGCGCGTTCCTTGCGCGACAGGCTTTGAATCGGATCCTGTTTCATCTTCCGGACGTCGATGAAAGGAAACACCATCTTGCCTGCTGCCACTTCGGCGCAGGTCTCAAGAAGGCCTTCGACCTCGCCCGAGCGGGCAGCAAATCCAGCGGCACCCGCCTGCATGGCCAATCGCGGAACATCTCCGGAGGCATCGCCATAGATGACAAAGCGCGGTGCATCGGCCTGATCGCGCAACACCTCGATCAATTTGGCGGCGCCCAGGGCCGGAAGCGTCCAGTCCACGACGCCGACCTGAACAGGTATCCGCATCACCGTACCCAGAAACCCTTCCGCCGTTGCCGAAGTGGCGACCAGAGAGAATCGCGGATCACGTTCGAAAATTTCCGACATGGCCGAAAGCACCAGCGGGTTGCTGTCCGCAAGCATGATGTCGATGGGTTTGTCCGATGTCTCAACCATATGATTTTGCCCATATTTTACAAAATACTACCCAAAAGGGTGGGGTAGATTTCGGTATACCGTCGTATTTTTGCCAAAACGGGTAGGTAATTACCCACACTATTAGCCATCCAAAAGCAGTAGTAAGTTACGTTGCGCCATCCGGCAAGCTCGCGTTTTCTGATCGGTATCTTGAACCATCAGGCCGCAATGCCCGGCCAACAGCCGAGGATGTCAGACCATGACCTTTCAGATTTTCCCTCCGCTCGAAATTCCCGAGACCCTTGCCGCAGGGCCGGGGCCGGGCAATACAGATGTGCGTATCCTGAAAGCCTTCGCCGGCGCAGGGGTCGCCGATCACATGCAGGGCGACGTCCTCAGGGGCATGATCGAATGCAAGCACATGCTGCGGAAAATCTGGGGCACACGGAACGCTTACACCTTCGCTGTCGCGGGTACCGGCTGGAGCGCTCTGGACACCATGTTCTCGGCCGTCATGCCCGGTGACAAGGTCGTGGCCTTCACCAATGGCACATTTTCGGGGATCGACGCGCTGACGCTGCGGATCAAGGCGGCAACGCCCGCCGAGCACGCGGCCAGCCCGCTTGACCCGCAGGCGGCGAGTGTCACGGTGGTCGAGGTTCCACATGGCCAGCCGGTGACGGCTGAACTGGTTGAAGCGACTCTGGCCGAACACAAGCCGAAATGGGCCTTCATGGCGCATTGGGAAACCGGATCAGGCAGGGTGAACGATCTGCGCGGTTTCTCGGAGGCATGTGAACGTCATGGCGCCATGGGGCTGATCGATGCGGTCTCGTCACTGGGTGTCGAAGACTTTGCGATCGATGACTATCCGGGTGTGGCAGGCTGGGCATCCTGTCCGCAGAAAGGCCTGTGCTGCCTGCCGCTGACCTATGCCCCTGTCAGCTTTACCGATGCCTATATCGAGGCGCTGGAATCCACAGGTGCTTATACCTATGTGCACAATCCGATCTTCGAGGCCCGCCACTGGGGCATCGTCGATGGGCAGGACGTGGAAAAGGGCACCTATCACCGGACCCATTCCGGATATGCGGTTGCGGCGTTCCACGAGTCATTGCGCCTGACCTTGCAGGAAGGTCTGGCCAAGCGGTCGATGTCTTACCGGACGCATGAAAAGGTTCTTCGGGACGCGGTGACCGAGATGGGGTGCGAGGTCACCTCGGACATGCCCAGCCTGATCGTGCTCAACCTGCCTTCCGCGCTTTCTGGCCGCGAGATGGAACTGGTGCAGAACTGCCGCGCCCGCGGGTTTGGCATCTGGCCCACCTTGAGCGAACCGGTGCAGGTGCGCATCGGCATCCTCAATCAATTGAATCGCGAGGTCGTCAGCCAGATCGTACGCCTGTTCGCCGAAGCCATTCGTGAGCTGGGCCGAGAGGTCGATCAAGACGCGATCGAAGCTCTTCTGGAAAGCCGTTATGGCACTTCGATAGCTGCGTAAACAGGAGCACACCAGATGGATATCCACGAATACCAGGCGAAAGAAGTTCTTTCGAAATTCGGCGTCGACGTGCCCGCGGGCGCGCTTGCCTACAGTCCCGAACAGGCGGCCTATCGGGCGCGCGAACTGGGGGGCGACAAATGGATTGTCAAGGCGCAGGTCCATGCGGGCGGGCGCGGCAAGGCCGGAGGGGTCAAGCTCTGCAACAGCGAAAATGAAATCTACAAGGCTTGCGATGATCTGTTCGGTCGCAAGCTGGTCACGCATCAGACAGGTCCTGAAGGCAAAGGCATCTATCGTGTCTATGTCGAAGCCGCCGTGCCGATTGATCGCGAAATCTACCTTGGCTTTGTTCTGGACCGCTCCAGCCAGCGGGTGATGATCGTCGCCTCGTCCGAAGGCGGGATGGAGATCGAGGATATCTCGGCCGACCGCCCCGACAGCATTGTCAGGTCCATCGTGGAACCGGCCGTCGGGCTTCAGGAGTTTCAGGCCCGTGAAATTGCCTTCAATCTTGGGGTTGAAGCCAAACTGATCCAGCAAATGGTGCGGACGTTGCAGGGCTGTTATGCCGCCTTCAGCAATCTTGACGCCACGATGGTTGAAATCAACCCGCTGGTCATCACCGGTGATGATCGGGTGCTGGCGCTGGATGCCAAGATGAGCTTTGACGACAACGCCCTGTTTCGCCACCCCCAGATCGCCGAACTGCGCGACAAGAGCCAGGAAGACCCGCGCGAAAGCCGCGCTGCGGATCGCGGGCTGTCTTATGTCGGGCTTGACGGCAATATCGGCTGCATCGTCAACGGCGCCGGTCTGGCGATGGCCACCATGGACACGATCAAGCTGGCAGGCGGCGAGCCTGCAAATTTCCTCGACATCGGCGGTGGCGCGTCGCCTGAACGGGTGGCCAAGGCGTTCCGGCTGGTCCTGTCGGATGACAATGTTCAGGCCATTCTGGTCAACATCTTCGCCGGTATCAACCGCTGCGACTGGGTGGCTGAAGGAGTCGTTCAGGCGTTGAAGGAACTAGACCTCGATATTCCCGTCGTCGTGCGGCTGGCCGGAACGAATGTCGAAGAAGGCCAGAAGATCCTGGCCAAGTCCGGATTGCCGATCATTCGCGCCACGACGCTGATGGAGGCGGCAGAACGCGCTGTGGGCGCGTGGAAAAACGACCTTACTCAGGGCACCAAAATGAGGGTTGTGTAATGAGCATTCTTCTCGATCGTGACACGCGTGTCATCGTGCAGGGCATCACTGGGCGCATGGCGCGGTTCCACACCAAGGACATGTTGAACTATGGCACGAACGTGGTGGGTGGCGTCGTGCCCGGCAAGGGGGGCGAAACCGTCGAAGGCGTTCCGGTTTTTGACACCGTCAAACAGGCCGTCGAAGCCACCGGCGCCGATGCCAGCCTGGTCTTCGTACCGCCCCCGTTTGCGGCGGATTCCATCATGGAGGCCGCCGATGCGGGCATCCGCTATTGCGTCTGCATCACCGACGGCATTCCGGCACAGGACATGATCCGGGTGAAACGGTACATGTATCGCTATCCGAAAGAGAAACGCATGGTTCTGACCGGTCCGAACTGTGCCGGCACCATCTCGCCCGGAAAGGCGTTGTTGGGCATCATGCCGGGGCATATCTATCTTCCAGGAAATGTAGGGATCATCGGCCGTTCGGGGACATTGGGATATGAGGCGGCGGCCCAGTTGAAAGAGCGCGGGATCGGCGTTTCGACCAGTGTCGGAATCGGGGGCGACCCGATCAACGGATCGTCCTTCAAGGACATCCTTCAACGGTTTGAAGACGACGAAGACACGCATGTCATCGCCATGATCGGCGAAATCGGAGGCCCGCAGGAAGCGGAAGCCGCCGAATATATCCGCGACCACATCTCCAAACCCGTGATCGCCTATGTCGCCGGTCTGACCGCTCCGAAAGGCCGCACCATGGGGCACGCGGGGGCGATCATCTCGGCCTTCGGCGAAAGCGCCAGCGAAAAGGTCGAGATCCTGTCCGCCGCAGGTGTCACCGTGGCCGAAAACCCTGCAGTGATCGGTGAGACGATCGCCCGCGTGATGGAGGCTGCGTGATGGTCAAACCTTCGGTTCTGGTTACCCGTCGCTGGCCTGCTGCCGTCGAGGCGCAGCTGGCCGAGAACTACAACACCGTATTGAACACCGGCGACAAACCCATGTCCCCGGCTGAAATCCGGCAAGCGTTGAAATCCTATGACGCCGTGCTGCCCACCGTAACGGACACGCTGAGCGCCGAGGCACTGGATGTGCCGGGTGTGCAGACGAAAATCCTTGCCAATTACGGCGTCGGCTACAGCCATATCTGCGAGCCCTTGGCACGCGAGTTGGGTATGACCGTGACCAACACGCCCGACGTTCTGTCCGAATGCACCGCCGATATCGCCATGACGCTGCTGTTGATGGTGGCGCGTCGGGCGGGTGAGGGCGAACGCGAGTTGCGTGCAGGTCAGTGGACAGGATGGCGGCCCACGCATCTGGTCGGAACCAAGGTCAGCGGCAAGACACTGGGCATCATCGGATATGGCCGCATCGGACAGGAGATGGCCCGCCGTGCGCATCACGGGTTCGGCATGGACGTGCTGGTTTGCAACCGTAGCGCCGTATCGCCCAATGTTCTCGCCGAATGCAACGCAAGACAGGTGGACACCATCGATGACCTGCTGCCGCAATGTGACTTCGTTTCACTGCACTGTCCGGGCGGCGCAGCCAACCGCCATCTGATCAATTCGCGCAGACTTGGCCTGATGAAGCCTGACGCTTTCCTGATCAACACCGCACGGGGCGAAGTGATCGATGAATGGGCGCTGATCCAGGCGTTGATGTTCGACATGATCGGCGGCGCTGCATTGGATGTTTTCGATGGTGAACCGCGGGTCAGCCCGGATCTGTTGCAATGCGACAACCTCGTCATGCTGCCGCATCTGGGCAGCGCAACCCGCGAAGCGCGCGAGGCGATGGGGTTTCGGGTTCTCGACAACCTGAGCGATTTCTTCGAAGGCCGTGAACCTCGGGACCGCGTGATCTGAGGCCACCTTCAAACATCACGCAATGGCGTCCAACGCAGCCGTGGCTGCATTGCGTTCCTCTACAAGGAGATATGACCCGTGAATGCCCCGCACCGTTCAGACGGATTTTTCACCCAGTCCCTTTCTGATCGTGATCCCGAGCTTTTTGGCTCGATC
>NZ_WVQW01000004.1:0-293241 GCF_013110635.1 Ruegeria sp. HKCCD6604
TCGCCCGCCAGCGCCCGAAACCATCATACCAATGGATCGCAGGCCGACAATGCACTAACAATCAATTTGGACCAGTCAGATGAGGCTGCTCAAGCCCCTATAGAGAGCACGCACAGGTAAGGTGATAGATTGATCGCAGGGGAAACGTAGGAGGGAGTATCCAGGGGCGGAGCCCAATTTGCGCTTGTGTTTACCAGACCTTTTGTATGCTCCGTTGCTTGTAAGTGCTCATTGGGAAGCCGGTAACTTGCGGTGAAGCGTATTGAAGGCTGCACTTTGGTTGTATGTGCTGTTATTCCTTTGGAAGTTCGTATTGCGACTTCAAGAGAGTAGCTTCATTGAACCCTTGAGGCGTCGTTCCGCATCTTTTGCAATCGCCATGAGTCTTTCCTGCCGAGTTGGCTCACTAACGGCGTCGCTAACCGGTATAGGCCTGCTCTCGACAGGGCGATCCGACTTTTCATTGTTCGACCGGCTTGGAACGTTTTTCGGTGTATGCGGATTCTTAGATTTTGCCATTGCCCCTAACTCCTAGCCTCTTCGAAAATAGAGTGATGATTGTTTTCTGGCAACCGCCCGGAGATCAACACCAGCAACACAGGCGTGTCGCCCCTTCGCACCAGTCTCGCGGTCGTATAAGTGCAGTTCGTTACGCCCAACTGGGCGGGACAAAAAACTGCTCGGGGGCCAGAAGTTGGACAAACTGTCAGTGATGCAAGCTTTTCGCCGTATCGTTGAACGCGGTAGTTTTGCCCGTGCCGCGGAAGACCTTGGTGTATCTCCCGCGCTTCTCAGCAGAGAAATCAAGCTTCTGGAAGAAAGTCTGGGAACCGTCCTCCTCACCAGAACGACCCGATCGATGTCACTGACTGACACCGGCAGTCTTTATTACCAAGATGCAATTGGAATTCTCGACGCGGTCGAAAAAACGGAACAGACCATTAGGGAAGGTTCAAAAGCGATGCGTGGACACCTTCGGGTGAATGCGTCAAGTTCCTTCGGCCAAACCGTTATCGCACCGATGCTTCCAGAGTTCTTGGAAACCTATCCCGATTTGCGATTTACGCTTTCGATGGACGACAAGGTGATTGATATGGTCGAGGGCGGGTTCGATCTATCGATACGTATCCGTGCTGCCATGCCGGATTCGGCACTTGTTGCCCGACGGATCGGCGTGATGCGGCAAAGAATATTTGCGTCTCCTGACTATTTGGAGCGATGCGGGACTCCGACCCAGCCGGCGGATCTCAAAAACCACGCGATCATCGGCTTTTTGCTTGCTGATCATTTGACGAGCTGGAAGCTCTCGGCCGCCGAAGGTGTCACAACATTAGAGCTTGATCCGCGCGTGCGCGTCGGCAACAGCCTCGTTTTGCGGGATCTGCTAATAGCGGGGCAAGGTATCGGAACACTGCCCGAGTTCGTTTCTGATGCTCCTGAAGCCAGTGGGACCTTGGTGCGAGTTCTTCCTGACCACGAACTGCCTGCGCCGGAAGTATTCGCCGTTACAGCATCTCGTTTGGGAATGGACGCAAAGGTCAAAGCCTTTCTTGATCATCTGCGCCTGGCTCTCAAGTCGTGACATTGTTCAATACAGGTAAAGAGTGATGTCAAAGAGCGCGACTTAATTGGCGGCGCAACAAATTCCATTCTCTCAGGGAACAAGTCACAGCCCTGAGAGGTATCCTATGTCACGTATTCTCGTTCTCTACTATTCAAGCTATGGCCACGTCCGCACATTGGCCGATGCAGAAGCTGAAGGCGCCAGAAGTGTTCCCGGCACCGAAGTGGACGTTCGGCGTGTGCCCGAAACCGTCCCAGAGGAAGTCCGCCTGCAGGCTGGCTATGTCGTCGATGATACGCCTATCGCTTTGCCGGCAGATCTGGAAAACTATGATGGAATAATTTTAGGAACACCGACCCGATTTGGCATGATGGCCGGCCAAATGAAGTCGTTTCTGGATCAGGCCGGAGGGCTTTGGGCCAGAAATGCTCTGGTTGGAAAAGTCGGGGCGGTCTTTGCATCAACAGGTTCGCAACACGGTGGGCATGAGGCCACCCTTCTGACAACGCAAGTCCCGCTTCAACACTTTGGGATGCTGATTGCCGGAATGCCCTACACATTTGCTGGCCAGACTACATCAAAAAAAATCATTGGCGGCGCCCCATATGGTGCCGGAACGATCGCTGGCGCTGATGGTTCCCACACACCTACCGAAACCGACCTAGCCGGAGCGCGGTTCCAGGGCGCTCATGTTGCAAGAATTGCCGCATGTCTCGCCGGATCAAATCTGCAAGAGGAAGCAGCCTAACCCGCGCGCCTCTGACGTCTCACTCAACTTTTCCAACGCCTCAGCCGGGAGACACACTATGTCACGCTCAACCGACATTCTTCTCACTGCGCTCGCCCCAGCGGTATGGGGGAGCACCTACCTGGTAGCTACGGAAGCGCTTCCGGCGGGCTATCCTATTACCCTGGCTGCGTTACGAGCTCTGCCTGCTGGCTTGTTGTTGCTTGCAGTGACGCGCTGCGTTCCACCACGCGAATGGCTCGGTCGAACTTTCGTCTTAGGCAGCCTCAATTTCGCTCTGTTCTGGGTGCTCCTCTTCGTTGCTGCGTATAGGTTACCCGGTGGTGTGGCCGCCACCCTAGGATCGTTGCAAGCAATGATCGTGATTTTGATGGCGTGGGGATGGCTGGGAACCCCAATACGACTTGGTGCACTCGGCGCCGCCGCGACTGGCGTAATGGGTGTGTCTCTGCTGCTGATCGGGCCGGAAGCACAACTTGATTGGATCGGTATAGCAGCGGGTTTTGGAGGAGCCGCGTCAATGGCTGCTGGCACTGTTCTCAGCCGGAAATGGCAACCTCCGGTCTCGGCGCAGAGTTTCACAGCGTGGCAATTAACAGCCGGTGGTTTGATACTGTTGCCAGTCGCACTGTTTCTTGAGCCGCCTCTACCTGCGCTCAGCGCGACAAATGTCGTCGGCCTGATTTGGCTTGGGTTGATTGGTGCTGCAGCAACCTATGCTCTTTGGTTTCGTGGCATAGCGCGCCTGGAGCCCAGTGCACTCTCGATGCTCGGCATGATGAGTCCTGTTACAGCTGTAGTGTTAGGCCGGGTATACTTGGGACAAACTCTTAGCATCACTCAGACTATAGGAGCAGCCATAGTTATTGGCTCTGTTGTGGTCGGCCAGAGCGTGAGTCGAAGGGACAATTCGGGTTTGAAAAAATGGAGACCAGCAACAGCTGGATCTGTCTGATGGGTGTTGAGTCGCAAACAATGAGCCCAATCACGCAAGCGGGCGAGGAATGGCTCAGCGCCTCGCTCAAGCCCGTTCGCCAGATCCCTAGAATATCGAAGTCCTAGGTTTCCGTGCGCAACATGAAGGGGATGGGTTCTGGTGCCGCAGCATCTGGGCGATCCAAACCTCCCATAGCTATTGTTGCGTTGTGGACGAGCGATCCAAAGCGCTGAGAGCGCTCAAGGCGTGCGTTTCTATTTCAGTGCTGTCGTGTATCGAAAACTGCCTTGGATGCTGCCAGTAAGCGCCCCAGCCAGTCTGGTGCTACTCACAGCACTCGTTAAGCTTTCAGAGTGAGCCTACACTCAACCACCTTGCCGCGCAGGTAATTGACCATCCATCAGCGCGCATCGCGCCCCGAAGTAGTTCCTAGTTCTGGTGCATCCAACCCCTGCAGGCGCACCGGTGTCGCGCTAATCACAGATGCCGCGATGCGTGCGATCATACAGGGGACGCAAACGCTGAACGAGAGCGACGGCCTCCTGGGCTGTATCAGCACCATAGACGCAATCTTCACGAATATTCTTATATCGCGTCCTCTCATCGATCGGCGCGTCGGCAAGTCGTCCGCTCCAGCCATTGCAGCGAAGCGCGATCAACAGCCGTCGATGGATCCAAGCGAAAGCCATCTCCGAAAGTGTCCCGGCACCGCCGCCGATCGCGATCACTGCATCTGCTTGGGCCATCACGAGGTTTCGCCCATGATCCAGCCCGGTCGGGATGACGATATCCGCGTTCGAAGATACGCGAGGACCGCCAGGATCTCTGCCTGGAAGCAGGCCGATACACGCGCCATGCACCCAGTTTGGCGACGTCCGCCCGCCTTCAAGCGCGGCGTCCATGACACCACCCATGCCGCCAGTCATCACCGCAAAGCCCTTATCGACCAGGCATCGGCCCGTGCTAAAGGCAAGTTCTAGGCGCCGATCCTCGTCGGGAAGTGTCGCATCTCCGATCACTGAAACGATCTGGCGGCGTTCTGTGCAGTTCATTGATATTCCTCTTCGATTCGCGTCTCTCTTGCAATCAGTCGTGCGATCACCGCCTCGCGCATTGCGGCCCTGGCGGTCTCGCGCGTCTCTCCCGGTTCATGAAGATAAAGCGGCTTGCGGATCCAAATGGGCGCTCGCGCGGCCTCGACCATCGGCAGCATAAAAGCCCAGTCTGACGCCAGTTCGACATATGAACCGTCGAGCCGAAGCGCCTCGTCGGGCACTCCGTCGAAGAGACCTTTTCGGAAACTGCGCAGATGCTGCCAGACATTGCCGCCGCGGTTGCCTCGCGGATTGTCGAAGCACACCTTGTAGTCGACACTCTTGTCCGTGCGCAACATGGAGCCAACGGTCAGGTCAGCACCCGCGTCATAGGCATTGGCAAGTTGGGTTAGCACATCACGGCCAATCAACTGATCGTCGGCATCGAGCGTCACTATGATCTGCCCGGGTGTGGCGCATAGATCGCGGATCGCATGAACGGTATTGGCCAGCAATCCGGCACGTCGGCGCCTCGCAACAAAGCTCACTCGATGAATGTCGCCGGAAAGCATGTGCCCGACTTCCTCGGCGATCCAAGGGACCGATGCGTCATCGACAACGATGGCACCCCAATCCTGACGATCTTGTCTGAGAACCGAGTCCCAACAACGTCGGAACCGCTCCGGTGTCACGTTGTGTCCGCAGATGACAAATACAAAGCGCTCGTGACGTTCTGCCTGCCGCCAGTCTTTCGCCCCTCCGGTCCATTCAATTTGATCGACCTGAACTGTCGGCACCCGCCCCCTCGCAACGGATGCACGCACTTCTTCCCACGCCTCGATATCACGCTTGCGAGCATTCGGCGGATGCAAACAAAAGCCGCCGACACAGCCTCCCCGTAAGGAAGTTCCCCGACCAAGCCGCACTGCTTCATCCATCGCACGATGCCATGACAGATCTGGAGCGCCGTTCCGCTCGGTGTTCGGCAGCGGAAGGATTGCGTTCATTCGCTTGAGGCAGACAAGGCTCAATCGGCTTTCGACCCGCCATGGGCCTTGCGACCCAGTAGCCGTCCATCGCCTGTGGCCTTCGTGAGCAACGGGAAAACTGGCTGTCAGCGCTTGCGGATCCTCCCGCAATGCCGCGACCAGCTCGCTCACCGGGTCGCGGTTTCGGTCTGTGCGCGCGATCATCATGTCGATATCGGCATGAAGCACGTTCGGGCCTATGCAGGCATCGAACCCAGCCAGAAGCGCCCCAGTCGCGGCGCCGCCAGCGCTATGACTTGCAGCGAGATCAAGTCCAAACCAGCGGAAATTGAGCGCCCTGAGAGCTGTAGGCGAGGATGGTGTCTCCACGATACGGTCGATCTCGCCTTCGTTCAGTAGGCGCTGGGCCGCGTTGCGTAGAGCCGAAAGGTTCGCTTCGGCATGCGGTCTCGGGAAGCCTTCCCTGCGCGTGTCGAGGGCCAGCACTGTCTCGTTGAAAACACCGGGATGCTCCAACGCTGCCAAGATGTCGCGCAGTTGCAGATCCAGCGCCTCGGCGTCCATTGCACAGGCCTTGATCAACAGCGAAACATCGGGCTTCGAAGCGGGTGCCAGTTCGAGAACAAGCAGATCGGACACGGTTTCGAAGCGCTCGAATTCGATGCATCGGCGTTCATGCCGCGCCATGATGCGAAACCCGGAGCGCATCAGTCGACGGCGAAGCAATCGCTCGCTTCGATGTCTCTCGTGAAGAACCCGTCCTGTCGCGCGCACCGTCTTGGTCCATTCCGCAGCAGCATGATTGCCAGGAGTCGAAAGTGGCGTGGCTTCGGCCACGTAGGACCTGTGCGCATATGCGGGGTGACACAGCGCGAACAGCACTCGCCCGTCTGTCGCGAGGGCAGCCCGCAGATCAGTGAGGACTTTGCCCAGCTCATCCTCGTCCAACAAACAGGCGACGCGTCGACATACGACAAGATCGAACGGGCCGGACGTGATGGCTTCTGCGGCCGTTTTGGCCCTGTGCACACCAAGCGAAGCCAATTCATCCAGACGTGTTTCGACGCCAGGATCAGGATCCCAGGCAACGACCTTAGCCCCCGCTCGGGCAAGCGTGGCCGCCTGCTTGCCCTTGCCGGCCCCATAATCGAGAACCCGTTTCGGACGCAATGCCAAGGCGCGCGTGACCGTCGGATCTACCGGCAACTCCAAGCCGAGTCGTTCACGCACAGCCCGGATTAGGTTCTCATGCCCTTCAAGCTCAGGTAGATTCACATCATGCAGCGATTGGCGCATCAGCAGACCGATGTCGCTCCGCCACCACCATCGCCAGCACAACCAGGCACGACGGCACATCCGCGCGAATTCCAAACCTTCGGCCTTCGGATCATCGACCGGTATCAGGTCTGCCCCGTAGTCGATCAAGCGCACAGAACCGTTCGCAACCCGCAGGTTCTTCGGATGCAGGTTTCGGCAAACGAGCCCTGCGCGATGCAAATCCGCGAGCAGCTCGACAAGGCCTGGCCCGTGCCCGCCCGCCCAAGGATCCGATGCTTCGAACGGCAAACTCATTAGCCAACCCAGAGATGTCCGCTCTATCGTCTGGGGCTTGATCAGTGCCGTCGTCGAGGAGGTTTCTCCAGTCAACATCCGGAGTGTAGGAACGGCTTCGGCCACCTGTTCCGATGTCCAGCGGTCGAAGAGTTTCCAGATCGTGCGCCCATCGGTAAAAACCACGCCTTCCGCGCCTTGCCCAAGGACATGAATGGGTGTGGACGTCTCGACCGAAGCACAAGCGGCTTGGCCACGTTCCTCGGCCAACAGCTGTGGAATTGCGTTCGAACGGCGCACCCTTCCGGAATACTCCATGATGCGCGCATCCATGCCAGAAAGGAAATCTCGAACCTCCACTGGGCCAAGAACACGGACCGCAGATTCGATTTGCGCGAAATTCTCCGTTGAGAACATCTGGAGCAGCTGTCGTGCCTGCGCGTCGAGTGTGATGCGCGCGACATAAGTCGGTGCCTCGTTTCGGATCCAATCCAAGAGCTCCAGTGCAAGGCCACGAATGCGGAAGAAGGAGAGGCGCAGAACGGCGAGGCGCTCGTCTTCATATTTTCCGCAGAGCGCCTCGACAAGGTCCGGGTCTTCGTCGGCATCTACCAATGCGCTGAAAATTGCAAAACCACGCACATCATCGGCGATCCCTGCAAGATCAAGCTTTTGTGGTGGTGGAAGGCTACTACGGTCGTGCCGCACCGGAACAGGGACCGAGATGACTTGTCGATCGAAACGACGCTCATGCATAAGTGCCCAGATCATGTCCGATCGCCGCGTCGGACGCCCTCCGATGGTGGGAGAAATATTTGGCAGATCCAACAAGGCTTCGGGATCAAAAATAAAGGTATTTCCGCCCCGATGGAGCGCATCTGCGGCTTCAAAAACGCCCATGGCATCTGGGTCCGCCATCAGCGGGCGCAGCGGAGCTTCACCTGCAAGGATGCGCGGGATCATCGTCTCCAACCGTGCAAGCGCATCCCCGCAGCTCTCGTCGGAGTGTTTCGGTTCAAGTGCAAAAGGAGTTTCAAGCCGGTCGGTCTCGATCCGGGAAAGATCATGATAGTAGTCTCGCCGGCCTGCACGCAGCACAGCATTGTGGGGTTGTGCTGCCGGAACCGGTGCGTCCTCGGGAGAGGCCGACAACCGCCGCAGGTTCCACAGCAGGTCCATCAGTTGCCCTCGGATACTGGCAACGGCAGGAAGCGGCGGTGCGCCGGTATAAGTCCCGATGCAGATGTCCGCGCCCGTTGCGCGCATCCTGCGCAACGCTTGGGCAAGTTCGAGAGGTCGACGCTCTGACCCGGAAGACGTCGCAATAATCGGATCGAGACGCATGTCATCGTCAAGAATCCAGACTACACAACCCGGTCTTTCCTGCGCCATGTGATAGAGGCAACTTTGAAGGGCCGTTCGCGCATCGGAGATGGCGAGTCGCCCTTGTCGGTCCACACCCTCCGGACGCCAAGCCCCTTTCCTCTCAAGCAGTTCCAGCCCCGCTCGATCCACGACACGAATCCGTAGGCGGTCCCTCTTCTGCGCCACCATGGAGGCGAAACTTTGTCCAGAAATCGCTTCAGGTCGGTTCTCAAGCAACAAAACGTCGGGCGGCGCAAATTCCTCGGCCTCGACCCTCTCGGCCAAGTCGTCCAGAAGACGAGAGAGCGACTGGACGCGTCGGTCATCTGCGATGATGCCAACAATCAATGGCGGTGTCCCTTCCGACTGTGGAAAGGAAGGTCTGTCTGGCGGAATTTCTTCGCCAACGTCTCGGTCCTGATTTGGCCCTTCGACCGGCTGCCAATCAAAGAGCTTCTGCGCGCGATTGAGATGCTTGGCGCGCACGGTCGGCGACATCAGTGGTCCGTGAATGCGATCGAACATCTCCAGACCGGAATGTTTGGCCACCGAACCGGGAGACGAAAGCCGAGGGCGATCAACACAGGCATAATGGTGCACACTTGGGGCTGATGTCGTCGCATATCGCAGGTTGGGACGGCGGCACAGCCTGATCCACAGGTCGCGGTCAGTGCAGCTTTGCAGCGCTTCGTTGAAGCCTCCAGCCTCGAGCAGGATGTCGAGCTGTGCCGCAAAAGTGGAGCCTTGAATCCCTGGGTTCCGCTCCATGAAAAGACTGGCGTCCACCGCGGCAGGCGGGTCGATCCTGCGCGCATCCAAATCTGACTCGAGGCGCAGGAAAGGCGCCGCGACGACCTCGGCACCTTCTCGGATGCGTGCCTCGACCGCAGCGAGATGCTCAGGCGTCCATTCATCGTCGTCGTCCAGGAAAGCAACGAAGATATCCGTCATACCGGCGTGTTTTCGCACCAGATGATCAAGCCCAGTATTCAACGCACCCGAGAGCCCTTTTGTCCGGCGGTTGTGAAGAAACTGAGCGGTTGGGGCCGCCACTTTAACTTCCTGGGCAAGGTCAGTTGTTCGTTCGTCCTCGACTACGATAATTGCATCCGCAGGGCGAGATTGAGAGAGGGCGGAAGGTAGTGCGCGTTGCAACAGCAAGTTATTGCGCGCATGCGTTGCCAGCATCGCGACGATGGTCGGTCTGTTCATGGTCATCCCCGATGAAAGGAAGCAATTGGCTAACCGTCTTCCTTGCGAGAGCATGTCGGCTTAAGAGGCTTGCGGGATCGGTCATCGTGGATCCATCAAGCCCGATCCGGCACGTCAAACAACCAAGAGCAGCTGCAACCTTGAGTAGTTATTGGGTGGTGAGGTGTCAATCTCGAGGTCGAATGTCATGCCGGTTGATTGTGAAGACCGGAACCAGTTTGAGCAGCCTCATCTGACTGGTCCAAATTGATTGTTGGTGCATTGTCGGCCTGCGATCCAGGCGAGTTTGTCCGATGTGTCGCCGCATGTGTTGCGGCACACGGCAGCTGTCCACATGGCCGAGGCAGGCATCGCGATGGAGGAGATCGCTCAGTTTCTCGGTCATTCCGACTCGCGGATCACGGCGTCTGTCTATGCGCGCTACAGCCCGGAACACCTCCGCAAGGCCGCCAGCGCGTTGGAGTTCGACTAGGCTGAGGTTCAATGAACTGCAGATCACTGTCTTGAAAGCAAAAAGGCGCCCTTGGGCGCCTTGTTTTATTGGTCGGAGTGAGAGGATTCGAACCTCCGACCCCTGCCTCCCGAAGACAGTGCTCTACCAGGCTGAGCTACACTCCGACCGTGGCGGGTGATCTATACGCGGCGTGTCTGATGCGCAAGAGGATTCTGTATTTCGATCACCCGAATCTTTCGAACGCAACAACCAAAAAAGGGCGGCGCACCGATAAGGTCGGAACCCGGTAATTTGAGCAGGTCTTCACGAATCGAAAAAACGAGCGGTTGCATGTCTGCGTTCTTCTGGTTGATCGGCACGCAAGAGTGCCCGCCAATTTGTTCACCCCTGCCGGGCAGGTCACAATTGCACCGGTGCTAAGACGTCGAGAGGTTCACAGGCACGTTGAAAGACAAGGGAACCGCACCTCTTTGCGGCGGAAACCCTGTGGTCTTCTTGTCCGCTCTCGCCCGCGCAGCCATCGTCATGAATTGGTTGTGAAGCATCACAGGCAATCACGGCAAGGGGTCTGTTTGGTACAGACGAATTTTGGTTCCACCATGGTCGACGACCGGTCCTGGCGCCAGCAAAGGCAGGCGTGTGGCCCGGGCAAGCCCCGGAGCGCTGGTGATCACGCCGACCCGCCATCCCTGGAACCGGTTCATCAAGGTCTTGCCCATCGCACCATAGACTGAACGCAAGCGTCTTTCGTCACCAATCCGCGCCCCGTAGGGCGGGTTCACAATGACCAGCCCCGCAGGACCTTCGGGGGGTTTTATGTCACTGACGGAACGCTGTTGAAACCGTGTCACATCACTGACCTGGGCCCTTTCGGCATTGGCAGTCGCCGCGTCGACCGCGCCCGAGTTGCGATCCGAGCCGTAGAAGGTAAGCGCGCATTCCGCCGTCTTCGTTTCCCGTCGCATCTCCTGCCACTGATCTGGGTCAAAGCCCGCCAGGTCTTCGAATGCAAAACTTCGGGAGCGGCCAGGGCGCAGACCCAGAGCGATCTCGGCGGCCTCGATCACGAAGGTACCGGATCCGCACATCGGGTCCAGTACAGGTTCATCGCCCGAGTAGCCACACTCTCTCAGGAACATGGCGGCCATTGTTTCGCGCATTGGGGCCTTGGCAATGGCTTCCTTGTGACCGCGTTTGTGCAGCAGCTCGCCGGAACTGTCGACCGAGATCGTGCAGATGTCTTTCTCGATTCGAAGCAAGACCCGAAGGTTTGCCTCGGATGAAATCGAGGTGCCCAATGTCTCGGATATTGCCCGCTCGATCCTCTGACGAGCTGCACCGGCGTGATAAATTCTGGATTTGCGGCTGATGGCTTCCACCTTGACCGGCACGTCAGGACGCAAAACGGTGCCCCAAGGAAATTTCCGAGCACGTTTGTCCAATTGGGCAAGGTGCACGGCGGGGAAACTGCCCAGTCGCACCAGAACCTTGTTGGCGCCGCGCAGTGTCAGGTTGGCGCGCCAGACCTCGGGCCATGAACCCCGGCATGTCACCCCGCCGGGTACAGTTCTGACCTGCGCGAATCCGTTGAATTGCGCCTCGTCACCAAGAGGCGCCTCGAGGCCAGGCGTGGCAACCAGAAAGATTTCCAAATCTGTGTCTTTTTCCATTCCGGTTGCTTACACTGGAACCTTGTTGGGCGCGATATGCAATTATACGCCATGGAATCAGAAGAAATGACCGATCAATCGCAGGATTGTGTGGTTCATCCTCAAGTTTTGGCGGTAACAGGTTTGCGTTTGTGACCTTCCCCGCGTAAAGGGTCCTTGATCGGAAATACGCCTGCGGATTTTGGACCGTTTTCGACGCTTTTGCGACGGAGGCTCGAAAAAACCGCGCTATTGCATGACCCCGAAAGGGCGTTGGCAGAGCTGGCGCAGAAAAGAGGCTTGGAAGAACGTAGCAACATGCAAACTTTCAAACTGAAAAAGGGGCTGGATCTGCCGGTGGAAGGCGCTCCTGACCAGACCATTCACCCGGGCCCGGAATACTCGACCGTTGGCGTCCTGGGCGGTGACTACATCGGCCTGAAACCCAAGATGCTGGTGCAGGAAGGCGACAGCGTCGTACGTGGCGCGCCGCTGTTCTGTCACAAGGATGCGCCCGACGCGATGATGGTCGCACCGGTAAGTGGCAGGGTCGTCGCGATCAACCGTGGTGCCCGTCGGGTGCTGCAAAGCGTCGTGATCGAAGTGACAGATGTCAATGACGCCGGTGTTGATTTCTCGGGCATAGGGGATGCCGACAGCTCCGAAGGCGTGACGGCCAAACTGTGCGCCGCCGGCCTGTGGACGTCGTTCCGCACACGTCCGTATTCGAAAATGCCGAACCCCGGCGCCAAACCGGATGCGATCTTTGTCACGGCCGTGGACAGTGACCCCCTGGCCGCTGACGCTGCCACAATCATTGCCGAGGCGGCCGAAGAATTTACCGCCGGTTTGGCGGCAGTCAGCACATTGACCGAGGGCAAAACCTATCTTTGCCAAAAAGAGGGTGACACGATACCCGGCGCAGATGTCGCCGGTGTCGAAGCTGCATCTTTCGCAGGCCCGCACCCATCGGGGCTGGCCGGAACGCATATTCACTTCCTCGAACCCCTTGCAGGCGACAAGCAGGTCTGGACCATCGGGTATCAGGATGTCATCGCCATTGGCCGCCTGATGCTGACCGGCCATCTGGATCCGAATGTCGTGATTGCCCTGACGGGGCCGGGTGCGCGTCAACCGCGTTTGATCCGTACCGTGATGGGCGCATCAACTGACGATCTGACCCGCGACGAAGTCGATGTGGACGGCACGCCCCGTATCATTTCGGGTTCGATCCTGTCGGGCCGGCGCGCAGACGGCCCGACCGCCTATCTGGGCCGGTTCGCGCGCCAGATCAGCATCATCCGTGAAGATCCCGATCAAATCCCGTTGGGCTGGATTCGTCCGATGCCGTCGAAATACGCGGTCCAGCCTGTATTGGGTTCGGCATTCGCCAAGAAGCTGTATGCCTTCACGTCCAACCTGAACGGCGGGCGTCGGGCCATGGTGCCCACAGGTGTTTTCGAAGACCTGATGCCGCAGGACTATCTGCCCACTCAGTTGCTGCGGGCGCTGCTGGTAATGGATACGGACACTGCCCAAGCCCTGGGTGCGCTGGAGCTGGACGAAGAGGATCTGGGCCTTGTGGGCTTTGCCTGTCCGGCAAAATATGAATACGGGCTGGCGCTTCGCGACTGCCTGAGCAAAATTGAAAAGGAGGGCTGAGCCGAATGGGTTTGCGCAGCTTCTTTGACAGGATCGAGCCGAACTTTACCAAGGGCGGCAAGTACGAAAAGTACTTCCCCATCTACGAGATGGTGGAAAGCTTCATCTACACTCCAAAAACCGTGACCACAGTGGCGCCGCACGCGCGGTCCTATGTGGATATGAAGCGGATCATGACCTATGTCGTGATCGCGACGATCCCCTGCATCCTGTGGGGGATGTGGAACACCGGCTATCAGGCGAACTCGGCGATTGCTTTGCTGGGGCCGGAATCGGCCACCGGCTGGCGGATTGCTTTGTTGCAGATGTTCGGGATTTCGCTGGACCCGTCCAGCATCTTTGCCAACGTCATGCATGGTCTGATGTATTTCCTTCCGATCTACATCGTCACGCTTGTCGCGGGCGGTATCTTCGAGGTCATCTTTGCCACCGTGCGCGGCCATGAGGTGAACGAAGGCTTCCTTGTTACATCAATGCTTTACACGCTGATCATGCCTGCTTCGACGCCCCTGTGGCAGGTGGCATTGGGCATCATCTTCGGCGTCGTGATCGGTAAGGAAGTGTTCGGGGGCACCGGCAAGAACTTTCTCAACCCCGCGCTTGTGGGGCGGGCGTTTTTGTATTTCGCCTATCCGGCGCAGATGTCGGGGGATGCAGTCTGGACACC
This sequence comes from Ruegeria sp. HKCCD6604, assembly GCF_013110635.1. NCBI lineage: Bacteria > Pseudomonadati > Pseudomonadota > Alphaproteobacteria > Rhodobacterales > Roseobacteraceae > Ruegeria > Ruegeria sp. HKCCD6604. Next base: position 13,833 of record NZ_WVQW01000004.1, read on the forward strand.
CGTTGACGGGTTCTCGGGCGCGACTGCATTGGGTGTGTCTGCGGCCGAAGGCGTGCAGGCGCTGGCCGCCGAAGGCATAACCTGGTCGAGCGCGTTTTTCGGCACCATTCAAGGCAGCTTTGGCGAGACATCGACACTGGCCTGCATGATCGGTCTGGCTTTCCTTCTGATGACCAGGATCGCCAACTACCGCCTGATTGTGGGCTGTCTGGCGGGCACCATCGGCTTTACCCTGCTGCTGAACCTGATCGGATCGGATACCAACCCGATGTTCGCGATGCCGTGGTACTGGCATATCGTATTGGGCGGTTATGCTTTCGGGCTGGCCTTTATGGTGACGGAACCGGTTTCGGCCAGCCACACCAATGTAGGGCGTTATATCTACGGCGCTCTGATCGGTGTCATGGTCGTGATGATCCGCGTGATCAACCCGGCTTTCCCCGAAGGCATGATGCTGGCAATCCTGTTCGGCAACGTCTTTGCACCGCTGATCGATTATTTCGTCGTGCAAGCCAACATCAAACGGAGGGCGCGTCGCCATGTCTGATACGCAATCCCCAGATCAAAACGAGGCACCCAAGGGCGCATTGGCCAAATTCCTGGCGGCCTCGCCGGATTCTGTTGGCAAGACGATCTTCATCGCCGTTGCCGTCTGTCTGGTCGCCTCTATGGTTGTGTCCGCGGCCGCAGTCAGCCTGCGCCCGGTGCAAGAGGCCAACCGCCTGAAGGACAAACAGGTAAACGTTCTGCAAGTTGCGGGCGTGTTTGAGCCGGGCATCGACGTAACAGAGGCTTTTGCTGCCTTCGAACCACATGTGCTGGAGCTGTCCACAGGCACCTTCGTCGATGATCAGTTTGATCCGACCACGTTTGACGACATCGCCGCCGCCAGCGATCCAGAGCTGAGCGTCGCGCTGGACAATGACCCAGCCGGTATCGGACGCAAATCCAAGTACCGTGTTGTCTATCTGCTGCGCGATGATGCGGGTGATCTGGACAAGGTGATCCTGCCTCTGCACGGATATGGCCTGTGGTCGACACTCTATGGATTTATCGCGCTTGAAAACAACGGCAACGATATCTACGGCCTGCAATTCTATCAGCATGGTGAAACTCCGGGTCTCGGGGCCGAGGTGGACAACCCACGCTGGAAAGCCCTGTGGAACGGGAAAAAGCTGCGCGACGAAGCAGGGGATCTGCAAATCACCGTTGCCAAATCGCAGCCCGCAGCCGGGCCAGATTTCTACGTGGATGCGTTGGCGGGGGCCACGCTGACCTCGGTCGGCGTCGATAACCTTGTGAAATTCTGGATGGGCGATGCGGGCTACGGTCCCTTCCTGGCCAAACTTCAAGCAGGAGAGATTTGATGTCCCAGACCAAGAAAGAGATGCTGGTCGACCCGCTTGTCGACAACAATCCGATCACATTGCAGGTGCTGGGCATCTGTTCGGCGCTTGCGGTGACATCATCGCTGCAAGTGTCGATGGTGATGGCGCTGGCGGTGATCTTCGTGACCTCGTTTTCGTCGTTCTTCATTTCATGCCTGCGAAACCAGATCCCCGGTTCGATCCGGATCATCGTTCAGATGGTGATCATCGCGTCGTTGGTGATCCTGGTGGACCAGATCCTGAAAGCCTATGCTTTCGAGATTTCGAAAACCCTGTCGGTTTTCGTCGGCCTGATCATCACCAACTGCATCGTGATGGGCCGCGCCGAGGCATTTGCGATGAAGAACCCTCCGGTTGCGTCCTTCATCGACGGAATGGGCAACGGCATGGGCTATGGTCTGATCCTGCTGCTGGTCGGCTTCATTCGCGAGCTGTTTGGCGCGGGGTCGCTGTTCGGCGTCACGATTCTGGAAACCGTCAACAACGGCGGCTGGTACGTGCCCAACGGCATGCTGCTGTTGCCGCCCTCGGCGTTCTTCATCATCGGTCTGATCATCTGGGCCTTCCGCACATGGAAGCCGAACCAGGTGGAAGAGCGTGAATACAAAATTCAGCAGGTAGAGGCCCACTGATGGAAGGTCTGATCTCACTGGCCGTAAAGGCCATCTTTGTCGAAAACCTTGCGCTCAGCTTTTTTCTTGGCATGTGCACTTTCATCGCCGTGTCCAAGAAGATTTCGACAGCGCTGGGGCTGGGGATTTCGGTCATGGTCGTGCAGGCCATCACCGTGCCTGCCAACAACCTGCTGCTGAACTACCTGCTGAAACCGGGCGCGCTGGCCTGGGCCGGGTTCCCGGATGTGGACCTGACCTTCCTTGGCCTGATTTCCTATATCGGCGTGATCGCGGCGATGGTGCAGATCCTCGAGATGGTTTTGGACAAGTATTTCCCGCCGCTTTACAACGCGCTGGGGATCTTTCTGCCACTGATCACGGTGAACTGCGCCATCCTTGGCGGGTCGCTGTTCATGGTGGAGCGTGACTATAACTTTACCGAGGCGGCAACTTATGGCTTGTCTTCCGGTTTTGGCTGGGCGCTGGCAATCACGGCAATGGCCGGAGTGCGGGAAAAGCTGAAATATTCGGACATTCCCGATGGTCTGCAAGGTCTGGGCATTACTTTCATTACCGCAGGTCTGATGGCTATGGCCTTCATGTCCTTCTCGGGCGTGAAACTGTAAGGGGGCGTTGATGGAAACCTTTACCTTAGGCGTAGCTCTTTTCACCGTAATCGTTCTGGCATTGGTGGCCATCATCATGGCCGCCCGATCCAAGCTGGTATCGACTGGAAACGTCAACATTACGATCAACGGCGAAAAGACGATTTCCGTTCCGGCAGGTGGCAAGCTGCTACAGACACTGGCTGCCGAGAAGCTGTTTGTCCCTTCGGCCTGCGGTGGCGGCGGCACCTGTGCGCAGTGCCGGGTGCGGGTGCATTCGGGGGGCGGGTCGATCCTGCCGACCGAAGAAAGCCATATCACGAAACGTGAAGCGTCATGTGGTGATCGCCTGTCTTGCCAGGTGGCGGTCAAGCAGGACATGGATATCGAAGTTCCGGAGGAAGTCTTCGGCGTCAAGAAATGGGAATGTACCGTTCGGTCGAACGAAAACGTAGCGACCTTCATCAAGGCGTTGATCCTGGACCTGCCCGAGGGCGAGGATGTGAACTTCCGCGCCGGTGGCTACATCCAGATCGAAGCACCAGCACACCAGTTGAAATACACGGATTTCGACATTGAAGAGGAATATCGCGAGGATTGGGATCGCTTCAATCTGTGGCAATATGAATCGGTGGTGACCGAACCCATCGAGCGCGCCTATTCGATGGCCAACTACCCGGACGAAAAAGGCATGATCATGCTGAACGTCCGCGTGGCCTCGCCGCCGCCGGGGTCCGAAGGCATTCCGCCGGGTCAGATGTCGTCCTACATCTTCAACCTGAAGCCGGGTGACAAGGTCACCATTTCAGGCCCATTCGGCGAGTTCTTTGCCCGTGAAACTGACAAAGAGATGGTCTTCATTGGCGGCGGCGCCGGTATGGCACCCATGCGCAGCCATATCTTTGATCAGCTCAAGCGGCTTCAGAACCGCAACCGGAAGATCAGCTTCTGGTACGGTGCGCGGTCGAAGAAAGAGATGTTCTTTGTCGAAGACTTCGACAGTCTGGCTGAAGAATTCGACAATTTCGAATGGCACGTGGCCTTGTCGGACGCGCAGCCCGAGGACAATTGGAAAGGCTATACCGGCTTCATCCACAACGTATTGTTCGAAGAATACCTCAAGAACCACCCCGCGCCTGAGGATTGCGAATACTACATGTGTGGTCCGCCAATCATGAACCAGTCGGTCATCAACATGCTGCTGGATCTGGGCGTGGACCGCGAAGACATCATGCTCGACGATTTCGGCGGGTAAGGAACAAAAAAGAACCGGCGTTGAAGACGCCGGTTCTTTCATTTGGCGATAGGCCTACGTTATTTTCCGTAATAATCTCGGTACCACGCAACGAACTGGGTGATGCCGTCTTTCAGGTCTGTCCGGGGACGATAGTTCGTCAGTCTTTGTAGCAGCCGATTGTCCGCCCAGGTGGCATGAACATCACCCATCTGCATCGGCATGAAGTTCTTGATCGCCTTCTGCCCCACGGCCTGTTCGATGGCTTCGATGAAATCCATCAGGCGCACTTTTTCTCCGTTGCCGATATTCACGATGCGGTAGGGCGCGACGGGGGACAGGCTGTCTCCGTCCTCGATACCCTCACGGCTGGCTGGCCGCACCGGAGGCACATCGATCAGCAATCTGATGCCGCGTACAAGGTCTTGGACATGGGTGAAATCCCGGTGCATGTCGCCGTGATTGTAAATGTCGATCGGGCGGCCATCCAGGATGGCGGCGACAAATTTGAAATACGCCAGATCCGGTCGTCCCCAAGTGCCGTAGACGGTAAAGAAGCGGAACATGGTCGTCGGCAAATCCCAAAGATGCGCATAGGAATGCCCCATCGCCTCATTCGCCTTCTTTGTCGCGGAATAGATGGTCAGTTGGGTGTCGGCTTTTTCCGTCTCGGTAAACGGCATGTCTTCGTTGGCACCGTAAATGGAAGAGGTCGATGCCATCAAAAGATGATCCACCTTATGTTGCCGTGCAATTTCCATCACGTTGAATGTTCCAACGACATTCGATTCAACATAGCTGCGTGGATGGTCCAAACTGTGTCTCACACCGGCTTGAGCCGCCAGATGAACGATGACTTCCGGCTGAAATTCTTCGGCGACCTGCAACAGCCGATCATAATTTTCCAACCGATCCTCGGTTGCCGTGAATCCGGGTGTCTGAAGCAGAATTTGATGGCGACGCTGTTTCAGGACCACATCATAGTAATCCGTCATCCCGTCGTATCCATGCACGCGGAACCCTTCCTCTAACAGCAGCTTCGCCAAATGGAACCCGATGAACCCCGCAGAGCCCGTAATCAAAACCCGTTTCATAGAACCCTCAAAACGCCCTGCACGATCATCGCCGAACAAAAGGTTCTGCCCCTGATGCCGGGTCAAACATTTTGAACTGCGCCGAAGGTCATATCGAACATCCAGACGTCATTGGTCAACTCTTTGCTGATTCAATCAGATGCTCATTGCTGCCAATGGGCGAGAAGGATAGGGATCAACATGTATGATTACGAACTGGATCAGACGGTGGTTCGACCGCAGGGCGGGGCGGACAATGAATGCAGTGTCTTGCGACATCGCTCCGGCCGAGAAAGTGACGGCCGTGGGCGATATTCACGGTCGTCTGGACTTGTTGCAGGCGTTGTTGCCCCGACTGGACGATCAGAGCTTGCTGGTCTTTGTCGGAGATTACATTGATCGGGGGCCATACAGCGCGCAGGTGCTGCGCCACCTGTTTCACCTGAGCGAAACGTCAGGAGGACGCGTTCAATGTCTTCTTGGAAACCACGAAGAGTTTCTGTTGCAATTCCTGGAGGCGCCGGAACGCAACGCCCGGCTTTGGTTTCAAAATGGGGGTGTACATACACTGGCGTCTTTCGGGTTGAAACCGCCCGGGGATATCGACAACAACCAGCAGATTCGAAAACTGGCGGATGATCTTCGCCTTAAGATGGGGGAAAACCTGATCAACTGGCTAGCCGGCCGGCCTTTGACCTGGACCACTGGCAACGTCACTTTCGTTCATGCGGCGCTGGACCCCCGACATCCGGCTGAGGCCCAGGATCGCCAGATTTGCCTCTGGGGACATCCCATGTTTCCCAGGCTGGCCCGCAGTGATGGTCAATGGGTGGTGCATGGCCACACCATCGTGGACCTCCCCCGGGTCAGGAACCGGGTGGTGTCGCTTGACACGGGCGCTTTCGCTTCGGGTCGGTTGACAGCCGCCGAGATCAACGCCGGAAGTGTTCGGTTCACCTCGACCGTGTGAACAGTGGGCCGTTAACCGACGATCATTTGCTTCATGCGAAGCGCTTCATATTCCAGCTCTTTAAGGCGGAAGTGGACAACGTCTCCGATCGTGATGACGCCGCACAAGTGACCGTCGCGCAGCACCGGCATATGGCGAAAACGGCCCTCGGTCATCGTTTTCAGAACTTCATTCAGCAGATCGTCCGGTGTGCAGGTCTTAACATCCCTGGTCATGAGATCTTCGACCGATTGCGGAAGGGTCTGGCCGGGTGTGTCTGCCATGCGCCGAACGATGTCGCGTTCTGACAAAATCCCCTGCAATGCCCCATTCTGATCCGTCACTAGAACTGCACCGATCCGCTTTTCCTTCAGCGTGTTGACCACAGAATGGATGGTGTCATTTGGCCGCACCGAAAACACCGCGTCCCCTTTACCTTCAAGCAGCTTGGCCACGGTTGTCTGCGAATGCGACAGGTTCGATTCCGCAGACTGGCTGTACGTCGTCTTGTCAGCCTTGTCGCCGCGCGAAGGCGACTGGTAAGAGGTTGGAGCCATGGGCAATCTCCTTGTGGTTCTTGCAAAGTCTTTCCCTTTCACCTTAGCGCAGCTAAACGACCTGTATAGGGTGCAATTGCGCCGATCGGCAAAAACGCGGGCCCGGAAAGGACGTTCAAGCCATTGAGTGAACTCTATCTTACGCCACCCATAGCGGCATTGATCTTCTTTGCCGTTGTTGTTTGTGGCCACAATTTCCGCATGGCGTGGAAGCAACAGCCGCCGGGTTGGCAAAAACGTGCGTGGTTGTTCGGCGTGCCGGCGGGAGTCGGCCTTTTGATGCTGGGTTTCCTGCCGCTGAAGATGTGATCGCAGTTTGACTCTGGCCGGGGCCACTGGCATATGCCGGGCACAGAATTTCCCGGAGATCGCCCGATGCGTCTTATGCCTTTACTGGCCGTTGCCACCCTTCTTTCCGGCTGTTTGTTCGACAAAGAACCCGAGGTGGTTCGTCTGTCGGGCGAAACGATGGGCACGACCTTCAACATAACCGCGATCGGCGAAGATCTTGATGAGGCCGCATTGGCCGCGGCCGTCGAAGAGACGCTGGCCGAGGTGAACGCCAAAATGTCCAACTGGGATCCAGAATCCGAGGTGTCCGTCTTTTCGGCGTCAACCAGCACAGCCCCCGTTCCGGTCTCGGACGAACTCGCATTGGTCCTTTCGGCAGCCAATGACGTGCACGAAAAAACCGGTGGGACTTTTGATGTAACTCTGGGCCCGCTGATCGAACTTTGGGGCTTTGGCCCACGCAAGCCCGAGGATCCGGTGCCATCGGATACCGAAATCGAGGCCGCGTTGAGCGGCGTCGGGCAGGCCCGTTTGCTGACGCTCGACACCGAAGCCGGCACGCTGTCGAAGGCTGATCCAAAGGTGGGCATCAACCTGTCGGCGATTGCAAAGGGCTATGGCATCGATACGGTTGCCGGTGCTTTGCAGGATGCCGGTATCGACGATTACCTTGTCGAGATCGGCGGTGATCTTGTTGCCAAAGGCAAGAATGAGCAGGGCGAAGCCTGGCGCATTGGCATCGAAAAGCCTGAAACGGGCGCTCAGAGCATTCAACTGATCGTTTCTCTGGATGATCGCGGCATGGCCAGCTCGGGCGATTACAAGAATTTCTTCGAACAGGACGGTGTGCGTTATTCGCATATCATCGATCCGACCACGGGACGCCCGATCACACATCGCACGGCCTCTGTCACGGTTCTGGCGGAAAACGCAATGTTGGCGGATGCCTGGGCAACGGCCATGCTGGCTTTGGGTCACGAGAAGGGAATGGACATTGCGGAAAAGCATAAACTTGCCGTGTACTTCATCTCGCGGGATGTGACAGGCGGCGAAGATGCCTATATTACTTCGCACAGCACCGAGTTCAAAAACGCTTTGGGAACCAACTGACAGTCAGGAACCGAGATGAGCACTTTTATTCTGGCCTTTATTCTTTTGGCGCTTGTCATGGTCGGTATGTCATTGGGTGTCATGCTGATGGGCAAGACCATCAAAGGCAGCTGCGGTGGCCTGAATGCGATCTCGGGCGCCGATAAATGCGTTGTGTGTCAAAAGGATGTCGACCCGGACAGCCCGCTGCGCGATCAGTTGCAGTGCAAACGGGCCAGGAAGATGCTGGAACAGATGGAACATCAGGCCTGAAGCAAGTTTTGCTTCGCTCTGCGGACGGAAGTGGCTAACTAGGTCCCCATGACTTTCGGGGAGGCACCGCGTTGGCCAAGGCAAAGAATATCCTGTTCATCATGTTCGACCAGCTGCGCTGGGATTATCTGAGCTGTTACGGGCACCCACATCTGCATACTCCGAATATCGATCGTCTGGCCGCGCGCGGTGTCCGCTTTGACCGGGCCTATATCCAGTCACCGATTTGCGGCAGTTCCCGTATGTCGACCTATACCGGGCGCTATGTGCATTCCCATGGGGCCTCATGGAACAACATTCCCCTCAAAGTGGGTGAGATCACGTTGGGCGACCTCCTGCGCAAGGCGGGAATGGATTGCTGGCTGGTCGGCAAGACACATATGGCCGCCGATGCCGAGGGGATGGCCCGTCTTGGGCTGGAGCCCGACAGCACCATCGGGGCCCGCGTCGCGGAATGCGGGTTTGACGTGTTCGAACGCGATGACGGGTTGCGTGCAGAGGGTCCGGACGGGTTCTATGACCCGGACGGGGCAAAGAAATACAACCATTACCTTGCAGATAAGGGGTACGAGAGCGACAATCCGTGGCATGATTTTGCCAATTCCGGTCTGGATGCCGATGGCAACGTGCTGTCAGGGTGGTTCCTGAAGAATTCATCCGAACCTGCAAATATCGCGGAAGAGGACAGTGAAACACCATATCTGACCACCCGTGGAATCGAGTTCATGGACAGCCATGACGGACCGTGGTGCTGTCACCTCAGCTTCATCAAGCCTCACTGGCCTTACATCGTGCCGGAACCTTACGCTTCGATGTACGGGCCCGAACATGTCGTGCCCGTGGTCCGCTCGGAAGCTGAGCGAAAGAATGCCCATCCCGTCCTGAAGGCCTTCATGGACACCAAGGTCGGGCAGGCTTTTTCGCGCGAGGATGTCCGCGAGGCGGTGATCCCGGCTTACATGGGGCTGATCAAACAAGCGGATGACCAGATGGGTCGTCTGTTCGACTGGATGGAGAAAACCGGGCGGATGGACGACACGATGATCGTGCTGACCTCGGATCACGGTGATTTTCTGGGCGACCACTGGATGGGTGAGAAGACTTTCTTCCACGATGCCTCCACCAAAATGCCGCTGATCATTTATGACCCGTCACCCGAAGCGGACGTCACGCGCGGCACCACCTGCGACGCGCTGGTCGAGTCGATCGATCTGGCGCCGACGTTTCTGGAATTGGCAGGCGGCGAAAAAGCCGGGCATATTCTCGAGGGGCATTCTCTGCTGCCGATCCTGCATGGTCAGTCCGACAAAACGCCCCGACAGGTCGCGATTTGCGAGTATGACTATTCCGCCTCTCCCATTGCGCAGCGGTTGAACGTATCCGTTCGCGATGCGGTGATGTTCATGGTCGCGAATGAAAAGTGGAAGCTCATCCATTGCGAGGGCGGGTACAGGCCGATCCTGTTCGATCTGGAAAACGACCCCGACGAACTGGTGGATCTGGGTGACAGCGCGGATCATTCGGATGTCATCGCGCAAATGTACGACCACCTGTTTGCCTGGGCGCGGCGCCCGTCACAGCGCACCACCCGGTCCGAACAGCAATTGGTCGATATGCGGACCCGAAGCGGGGGTACGGGCATCATGATCGGTATCTATGATGAAAACGACACGCCGCTGGAACTGACGGTCAAGTATCGCAACCGCAAGGCAAAGCCATACACGCGTTACCTCAAAGGCTAGTCTCGTCCGGGTTTCCACCGATCATACCATGATGGCTCTGCGTTGAAAAAAAATGCAGGGGACCGTTGTCTTCCAGCGATGGCCCGAAGCTGGCAGGCCGTTTGATTAATTCTGCGTAATTTGCCGCAAAGATGGTTCACCCCTTGCCGGCCAGACGCTAGAAGAAGACCCAAGAGCAGTAATCGGAGATTTTCAATGCCAACCCCCAAACCCGTTGTTCTGTGCATTCTTGATGGGTGGGGCGTGTCAGACGACACACAGGCGAATGCGCCCCATCTGGCGAATACGCCGACCTTTGACGCGATCATGGCCAAATGCCCGCATGCCACACTGACAACGCATGGCCCGGACGTAGGTCTGCCCAGCGGGCAGATGGGAAACTCCGAAGTCGGTCATACAAACATAGGCGCGGGCCGTGTTGTAGCCATGGATCTGGGTCAGATCGACCTGGCTATCGAAAACGGTTCATTCTTTGGCAATGAGGCGTTGCAGGCTTTCATTTCCAAGGTCAAATCCTCAGGGGGGACGGCTCACCTCATGGGGTTGGTCTCGGACGGTGGTGTCCACGGGCACCTGAACCACATCATCGCGGCAACCAAGGCCATTACGGATGCCGGTGTTCCGGTCGCCCTTCATGCCGTCACGGACGGGCGCGACGTGGCCCCCAAATCTGCGCTGACCTATCTTTCCAAGTTGGAAGAACGGCTACCCGAGGGGGCTCGTGTTGTCACGGTAAGCGGTCGCTATTTCGCCATGGATCGCGACAATCGCTGGGAACGGATCGCAGAAGCCTATGACGCGATGATCAACGGCAAGGGCAGGGTCGCCAGCACCCCACATGGCGCCGTGGACCATGCCTACAACCAATTTGAGTCTGACGAATTCATCACGCCAACCGTGTTGCAAGGTTACAAGGGCGTCACCGACGGCGATGGCTTTTTCTGCCTTAACTTCCGTGCAGATCGTGCTCGCGAAATCCTGCGCGCGATTGGTGAACCGGGCTTTGCCGAGTTCGAAACCGGGCCGCGGCCGAAACTGTCGGCGCTGCTGGGTATGGTAGAGTATTCGGACGGTCACAACGCATATATGACCACGGTTTTTCCGAAACGGGCGATTGTGAACACGCTCGGGGAATGGGTCGCCAAGCAGGGGTTGCGTCAGTTCCGGCTGGCTGAAACCGAAAAATACCCCCATGTCACTTTTTTCCTGAATGGGGGCAAGGAAACCCCTGAACAGGGTGAAGATCGCTTTATGCCCAAGTCACCCAAGGTTGCGACCTATGACTTGCAACCCGAGATGTCCTCGGCCGAGGTCACGGCCAAATTTGTCGAGGCGATTGAACAAGGCTACGACCTGATCGTAACCAATTACGCCAACCCTGATATGGTCGGACATACCGGCGATCTTCAAGCTGCGATCAAGGCATGCGAGGCCGTTGATGCAGGGTTGGCTCAGGTCGTTGCCGCCTTGGAAAAAGCAGGTGGTGCAATGATCCTCACCGCCGATCACGGTAACTGCGAAGTGATGGTTGATCCGGAGACCGGCGGTCCGCATACGGCGCACACGCTGAACCCGGTGCCCATAGCTTTGGTCGGAGGGCCAGAGGGCGCGCAGGTGCGTCAGGGGCGGTTATCTGATCTGGCGCCGACGCTGCTTGACTTGATGAACCTGCCCAAACCGGCGGAAATGACCGGAGAAAGCCTGCTGTCATGAGGCTGGCCGCCCTAGCGATTGTGCTGCTTTCAGCTTGTCAGGCCTTTGCCCAGACCGACTCTTCTCGGGCAGCACTGGATGCGGCAAGGATGCTGGAACAGGCGTCGATCTCTCTGAGCGAAGCAGAAGGCGCAAGGGATCGGGTGCGGGCGCTGACCGAAACGATACAAGCCTATGAGGCCGGGCTGAGCGCGATGCGGACCGGTCTGCGCAAGGCTGCAACACGCGAAGCGCAACTGAGCGCGCAACTGAGCGCGCGTGAGAAGGACGTCAGGCAGTTGCTTGGCGTATTGCAGACCATCGAAACGACCGCACCGCCAGTGCTGATGCTGCACCCTTCGGGCCCATTGGGCGCGGCGCGGGCCGGAATGATGCTGTCTGAGGTCACGCCTGGGCTCAATGCAAAAGCGCAAGCGCTGGCGCAGGACCTGCAAGAGGTTCAGACCTTGCGTCTGCTGCAACAAAGCGCCTCGGAAACTTTGACCGAAGGGCTGCGCGGTGTGCAGGATGCCCGCACAAAGTTGAGCGAAGCGATTGCCGACCGCACTGATTTGCCGCGTCGGTTTGTCGAAGACCCGGTGCGCACGGCCATTCTGATTTCTTCGACCGAGACTCTGGATGGCTTTGCAAGCGGTCTGTCAGAGATTTCAGAAGGCGAGATCATTGAAACCGATGCAAGCATCGTGGATCAGAAAGGACAGATTCCCTTGCCGGTGCAGGGCGTCATGCTGCACAAGGCCGGTGAACCGGACGCCGCAGGCGTCGCTCGCGCAGGTCTGGTCATCGGCACCCGTTCCCGTGCGCTTGTAACATCCCCGACCGCGGCCACGATCCGTTATCGCGGACCATTGCTGGATCTGGGAAACCTGGTCATTCTGGAGCCGCAACCGGGCCTGTTGTTCGTGTTTTCGGGCTTGCAAGAGGTCTATGGTCAACCCGGGCAGGTGATCCCCAAAGGCACTCCGGTTGGCCTGATGCCGGGTGAAACGCCGGAAATCGGCGCAATATTGTCAACAAGCGGTGATGGCACTGGAACTGATCGCCCAGAAACGCTCTATATAGAGGTAAGAGAAGATAACAGCCCGGTGGACCCGGAAACGTGGTTTCGGACCGACAAGGATGGATAAACGAGTATGAAGAAATTTGTGATGGCCGGTTTGGCCGGAACGTTGGCAGGCATTCTTGCAACAACGCAGATCGCAGGCCCCCTGTTGGCGCAAGAGGCTGTGAACAAGGCCAGCGTCTATGAACAGCTTGACCTGTTCGGTGACATTTTCGAACGCATCCGTGCGCAATATGTCGAAGAGGTCGAGCCTGAAGAACTTATCGAGGCGGCTATCGATGGCATGCTGACCTCTCTTGATCCGCATTCCAGTTATCTTTCACCCGATGATGCCGAACAGATGCGCGTTCAGACTCGGGGCGAGTTCGGTGGACTGGGTATTGAGGTCACGCAGGAAGACGGTTTTGTCAAAGTCGTGTCTCCCATCGACGACACACCCGCTGACGAGGCCGGGATCGAAGCCGGAGATTTCATCACACATGTGGATGGCGAAAGCATTCTGGGCCTGACGCTGGACAAGGCGGTGGATCTGATGCGGGGTCCGGTCGGCTCCGAGATCGTTATTACCGTCGTGCGCGAAGGTGAACCTGATCCCTTCGATGTCACCATTATCCGTGACACGATTAAGCTGACCGCCGTTCGCGCCCGCACCGAAGGCACAAGTGTCGTCCTGCGGGTAACGACCTTTAATGATCAGACATTCCCCAACCTACAGGAAGGGTTGAAGGAACAGATCGAAGAAGCTGGTGGCATCGACAAGGTCAATGGTGTCGTACTGGACCTGCGCAACAACCCGGGCGGTCTGTTAACACAGGCCATCAAAGTTTCGGATGCGTTCCTGAACGAAGGGGAAATCGTCTCGACCCGTGGACGGGACCCGGAAGAGGGTGAGCGTTTCAATGCCACCCCCGGCGATCTGGCGGAAGGCAAACCCATTGTCGTGTTGATCAATGGTGGTTCGGCCTCGGCATCTGAAATCGTCGCGGGCGCGCTTCAGGATCATCGCCGGGCCATCGTAGTCGGCACCAAAAGCTTCGGCAAAGGGTCGGTTCAGACGGTGATGCCGCTTCGGGGTGATGGTGCGATGCGCCTGACCACGTCCCGGTATTACACCCCATCAGGGCGGTCGATTCAGGCTCTGGGTGTCAGCCCTGATATTATCGTGGAACAACCCCGTCCGGCGCCAGAACCGGAAGAGGAAGAAACCAACGCCCGTTCGCGCTCCGAGGCCGATCTGCGCGGTAGCCTCAACAATGACAGTCTGAGCGAAGATGAGATCCGCCAGATCGAAGAAGATCGCGCCAAGGCCGAGGCAACCGCAGAGCTGAGGGAAGAGGATTACCAGCTGGCCTATGCCATCGATATCCTGAAGGGGCTGTCGGCCTTCAACCCCAACGGGCCGTCACAGTAAAATGGTTAGGGCTGCGGATGTCGCAGCCCTTGGCTCCCGGCTTTAGCTTTCGATCCGGTGCAGTTTCTTTTCGTCGAGAAGCAGCGCCAGAACGAGACCGACCGAGACGGACAAGGCCGAAAAGACGAAAGCCATACTCATCCCGCTGTCAAAGGCCGCCGACAATGCCCGTTGAACCGTCTCTGCTTCGCTGGATGACAACCGGCTGATTACCGCATGGGCGGACGGCGTTTCAAGTGTTCCGCCGTTGATCGTGCGAAGCTCTGCTTCGGTCAACTTGATGCCCGAAGCGGCCACATACTGGCGAAGCTCAGACAGGCTGACGACGTACATAATGGCCGTGGCACAGGCGACAGAGATTGCGCCGTAAACCAGGTGGGTCATGAAGCTCAGGCCGCCAACCAGCCCAGCCCGTTCCGGCTTTACGGCACACATTGCGGCGGTGCCGGACGGCCCAACCGTCAAAGTTGCGCCCAGTCCGATCATCGCCATTCCGGGCAGGATGCGAAAGTACCCCAGATCACTGGGCAGCACGACAATGGTCGCAGCTCCGATCGTTGCGATCAGATATCCCCAGAACAGCAGCCGCTTGGGGCCGAAATCATTGTAAAGCGTGCCCGAAACAATTGATCCCACGGCAAGCAACACGGTCAGCGGCGCCAAGCCCAGTGCCGATTCAAACGTCGACCAGCCCAGCACCTTTTGCATGTATTGAGGAAAATACAGCAGCCCCACAAATGCCGCGGACACGTTGAACATGTTCAGGCCAAGGGTGATGCGAAACTCGCGGTTTTGCATCATCTGCGGCAAAAGCAGCGGCTCTGTCACGCGTTTTTCGACTTTGGGGAACAGAATGAAAAGCGCAGCGCTGGTGAAAAACAGCATCAACAACGGAACGGACGTCCACCCCCAGTCCGCACCCACATCCAAACCGTAAAGCAGCAGCAAAACGGCAAAGGACAACACACCCATTCCGGCGAGGTCGAGGTGTTCATCCGGTTTGTGCTGTGTTTCGCGCTCCATCAGGATCAGCGCGGTGGCCATCGAAATGCAGGAAAAGACCACATTGGCGAGGAAAAAGTAGCGCCACTCTCCCAAGTTCACGGCCAACCCGCTGATCATCGGACCAAACACGTTTCCGGTGGTCACACCCGCCAGAATCAGCCCCATCACCAAGGCTCGATGCTCTGGTTTTGACACTTTGGTTGCCCCGAAGGCCAGCGTGCAGGGCCACACACAACCCGC
Organism: Ruegeria sp. HKCCD6604; assembly: GCF_013110635.1. Lineage (NCBI taxonomy): Bacteria > Pseudomonadati > Pseudomonadota > Alphaproteobacteria > Rhodobacterales > Roseobacteraceae > Ruegeria > Ruegeria sp. HKCCD6604. The sequence goes on from NZ_WVQW01000004.1 coordinate 29,080, forward strand.
GCCGATGCCTTGCAGCGCACGCGCAATGACAAGAAAATCAAGACTGGGCGAAACAAAGCACATGACCGAGGAAAACAGAAAGATCGACAGGCCAAAAAGCATCATTCTGCGGTGGCCGTACATGTCGCCAAGCCGCCCGCCTGCGACCATGGTCATGGCGAAAAACAAGGCATAAATGTTCAGAACCCATTGGGTGCTGGTGATATCGGCGTCAAAGCTGCTTTCGATCGCAGGCACCAGCATCAGGGCGCCGGTAAAATCAATACCGATGCCAAATCCGGTAACCATCAAAGCGATGACTTTGACTATGCTGCTGCGATCCATGATAAGGCGCGATCCGTTCTGAAAACGCCAATGATGCACGAATCTGGCAAGATTGACAGGAAAACCAGCCGGAACGGATTAGGGGTCGTCTCGGCAGATCCGGCGGAAAGCGCGTTTCAGCATATCCAGTTCAGCCCGCAGCAAATCAATTTCGGCCCTTAGATCATCTGCGGCGGGGTCACCGGCAATCACTGTGAAGCTTCCCAGTTTTTCGGTTGTGGCTGCATCTGCAACGACGAACGTGTGCACGCCTTCGGACAGGGCTGCAACAGGCACCTGTATGCGCAAGTCCCATCCGTCTTCTGCGGGCGACAGGTCAACATCGCTCAGGGTTTCGCCCTGATAGCTTACCTCGGGGTTAGGCGTACTGCTGGCTTGAATGTGGCCTTGCCAGATTCCGTTTTCGAACCGGATGAAGGTTAGCTTGGTCTGCGTCATGACTGATCTTCTCACAAATCGGCACGATGAAAACGGCAAAACGTAAGATCCCGCACCACCATGCGGTTCATCTCGGGCGTTTCAAAAATCAAATCCAGCCAGATTTTTTCGATCCTGCGCTCATTCAGGGGGAGATGCGCCAGATCAAAATCCACGGCCTTTGATACCTCGCTGGGATCAAGGCTTCGCAACACCTGTTCCATATTGGGCCCGTGCTGAATGTTGAGGCGCGCGAAAACGCCCGATGGCTTTTCACACTCGATCAGGGTTTCCAGCCTCACAAGATGCTCGCGCGTTAGATGAATTGCAGCATCCACAGGCAATTCAACCGAAACGGACAGGAAGGACCCCCCAAAGCTGAAAACCTCGATCACGAGACTGAACGGAGCCAGATCTCTGTCCCCTCTGTTCCGGACTTGCCGAACGGCAATTTCAGAAAGCGGGCAGTCGTGGAACACGCTGACCTGACTGTCCAGAACGGTCTTTCGCGGGGCCGAAGCCACACCCGGTTGCGTCAGGGGCGCACGCCATAGGTCGGGGCGGCAGCTCCAGTCTGTTCCGACGGGTTTGGGAAACTGCGTTGACCCAATCGTTGGCCGGATCAGGCGACTGTCCGCCTGCTGAATCAGATGATCAAGATGCCTGCGCAAACCGCGGGCCTGATCCCGTTGCAAGCGCAAATCTGCCTGGCTGGCATACGGCACCTGATGCGCGGCTCGACGCCAGCGCCCCAGAATCTTGCGATGAAAATAGCGATCCAGAATCCTGCCCATGGCCACGTCGTCCGATAATGCCCGGCCTTAGTCAAGGACAACAGCATGAACAAAGCCGCAATAACGGAATTGCTATCGAAGCCTTGTGTTTTCCTGTTGGGGTCCCTCCATAATTTGGTTAGGCGCAACATGCTGAAACTGAACCGGTCTATTCTTGCAATGTACCGGGTCAGTGCTTACCGTTTGGCTCCTGCAAAGTGGGTCATCCCAAGAACAGCCACACAACAGTTTAGCGCATGACAAGGCCAGGTTATGGAGTCCACTTTATTTGCCTTCATTTGGAAATATTCGAAGAAACAGCAACTTGTTCTTCTTCTGCTGACGGTCCTGTCGTTCCCGTTTCTTTACGCCTCGCTGGAACTGCCCAAACAAATCATCAACGACGCAATCGGCGCGCCGGGTGACACGGTAACCATCTGGAACTTCACCGTGACGCAGGTTCAGTATCTGATGATACTGTGCGTTGCATTTCTGGCGACGGTGATCGCGAGCGGTGTCATGAAGATGCGCATCAATACGATGAAGGGCGTCCTAGCCGAGCGCATGCTGCGGCGCCTGCGCTATACGTTGATCCAACGGTCGATGCGGTTTCCGAAATCCTATTTTGCGACCACCAGCCAGGGTGAGCTGGTATCGATGATCACGTCCGAGGCCGAACCGATGGGTGGCCTGATGGGGGATGCCATCGCGCAGCCGGTTTTCCAGTTCGGCCAGATGATGACGATCGTCACCTTCCTGTTCATGCAAAGCGTTTGGTTCGGACTTGCCAGTATCGCGCTGATCCCGCTTCAGGCCTGGCTGATCCCCAAGCTTCAGCGGCAAATCAACCTTCTGAACAAGGACCGCATTCAGGAAGTTCGACGTCTGAGCTCAGAGATCGGCGAAACTGCGGCGGGTATCAGCGATCTGCGTACCAACGGAGGGTGGCGCTATCGCCTTGCGCAATTCAGCCATCGGCTGGGGAAACTGTTCGAGATCCGTTTTAAGATCTACAACAAAAAATTCTTCATGAAGTTCCTCAACAACCTGATAACTCAGATGACACCCTTCCTGTTTTATTCAGTGGGTGGATATCTGGCGATCACTGGCGAGGTGACCGTCGGTGCGCTGGTTGCCGCGTTGGGCGCCTACAAGGATCTGAGCGGCCCATGGAAGGATCTGCTGACCTATTACAATCAGGTACAGGACATGTCTTTGCGGTGGGAAATCGTCACCGAGAGATTTGCGCCGGACAACATGATACAGGAAGAACTATTCGAGGGTGAGCCTGAAACCATCCCGCGTCTGACTGGCGACATAGAGCTGCAAAATGTGACAGTTCGCGATAGCGATGGTAAAACCGTTCTCGAAGATCTCGATCTGACCATTCCGCGCGGCGCGCGCGTCGCAATTCAGTCTGGACAGGCGTCGGAACGCAGCGCGTTGGGTCAGCTTTTGACTCGAGAGGTGTTGCCGGCTCAGGGTGAGGTGATCATAGCCGGGCATAATCTGCGGGGTCTGCATCAGGCCGTCATCGCGGCCAGGATCGGCTATGCCTATTCGCGCCCTTACCTGTTTGACGGGACATTGGGCGACAACCTCATGATGCCTTTGCGCACGCATCCACGACATCAAGCAGATACGCTCAAGGCCCCGACGCGGTGGCAGATCGAAGCTGTTCGTGCAGGCAATTCACCGGATTCTCTGGACGATGAATGGATTGACCCGGGCCTCGCCGGTCTTGACGATATCGACGACATACGTGACTGGTGGTTCCAGCTGGTGGAAGCGATGGGTATCGACGAGTTCATGTTCCGCCGCACTTTGCGTACGCAGTTCGACCCGGAAATTCACCCGGTTCTGGCACAGGAAGTTGTCAATTTACGAGGGACCATCGCCAAGCGCCTGGCACAAAAGGGGCTTGATCGATATGTGTACCGGTTCGACCCTGATCGCTTTAACCCGGCAGTTCCGCTGGGCGGAAACCTGTTGTTCGCGGCGCCATCCAAGGACATTTCTCCGGATATATTGGCGGGTGACGAACGGTTCGTTCAGATGCTCAGGGCCCATGATCTGGTTGACGACGTGATCAGCATCTCTCAGGCCGTCATGGACACGCTCAGCAAGACCTTCGGGCGGGACGGGGCGGATCACTTGCTTTTCCTGAGGCTTGGCATGTCCAAGGATATGTATCACAAATTGCTGGATATCGAAGAACGGCGCAAAGCCAAGGGTGATATGGCCGTGAGCGACCAGGAGCGCGCATTGCTATTGACGGTACCGTTCCTGTTGACGGCCGAGCAGATCGGCCCAAACTTCCCGGAAGAATATAAGGAAAAGATACTTGCCATCCGAAAAAGCCAGGCCAAGCGGCTGCGGGATGCGATGGGTGGCATGTTCATGTCAGTTGCGCCGGACATCTATGTGCCACGTCTGACGGTTATGGAAAATGCGATCTACGGTCGGGTGTCGTTGATGGCCGGTGCACACGCGGACGAAATAGAAGACGTTGTGGCCGAAGCCATGAACGAAGCCGGCCTGCGACGCCGTGCAGCTGCCATCATCTACGATCTGCCAGCAGGCCTGGGCGGGAACAATCTGCCGACCGTCTTTCAGGAGCGTGCCGCATTCTCACGCGCAGGTATCAAACGGCCTGACGTCCTGATTCTGGACAGGGCCCTGGCAAGTCACGATTCCGAAAGCCGGTTGCGCACCCGCCTGAAACTGCGGGAATTGTTGCCGGATTCCATTATGATATTTATGGAAGATCACTTTGCACATCCCGAAGCGTATGATCTGTTTGTGGAAATCAAGGATGGCCGTATCGATGGTGTGTCACGATCCAAATCCCCGCAAGAAGACAGCACGTCGGACGATCTGAGCCGCAAGCTCGAGATCATTTCGGCGACCGAGTTGTTTTCCGGCGTGGATGGCCGCAACCAGCGGCTGCTGGCTTTCTCAGCGCAATGGTACGAAGCAGCAGCGGGGCAAGTCATCTTCTCGCGTGGTCAGGCGCCCGACGCGGCGTATCTGTGCGTCTCAGGGCAGGCCAGGCTGGACTGGCCCACGGATGATGGAAAAAAACGCCCGATCTCGATCATCGAGCCCGGGCGACTGATCGGTGATCTCTCGATCATAACAGGAGAGCCCAGACAACTGGATCTGGTCGCCACCGAAGATTGCAGGTTCCTGCGTATCGGCGCCGAGGAACTGCGTGCCGTGGTCGAAAGCGACGCTTCGGTTGCTACGCAATTGCTACAGACTGTTGCGGGATATCTGACTACGTTGTCCACAAGAATCAATGCGGCGCAGAACCCCGAGGAGCTGCTCCCGACGATTACGGATCAGGCGATTCAGGAAAGCACGGATAATAATGCCTAAAGCATATTCCGCTCATGACCATCTGGTCGAAACCGCGCGCGGCAAACCGGAAATCTGGCGCCTGTTGCTGGGGCTCTTGCTGGTTGCCGTGCTGGTCAGCGTTCTGAACATGGTGTTTTTTACCGTGGTTGCCGGGATGGGTCCGGAAAGCTGGGCGCAGACGCTTCTGATGGGCGGTTCACCCCTCGCGCTGCTGTTGCTGTTGGCCAGTTTCGGTTTCATCATTCTGGGCGTGGCCGTCGCCGCGCGGCAGGTTCAGCACAGGTCTTTGGTGTCCATCGTGGGCGGGTACCGGTTGGCTGCGGGCCAATTCCTTAAAGTGTTGAAAGCACTTCTTATTTTGGGCATTGTCGGGTTCCTGCTGCCGCCTTATGGCTTTGGCGGATCTCTGTCGCAGAACCTGCCATTGTCAACCTGGCTTCTTCTTTTGCCGGTTTCGGCCTTGGTTGTTCTGGTGCAGACCAGCGCCGAAGAGCTGTTGTTCAGAGGCTATATTCAGCAAACCCTGGCAGCCAGATTTCGATCGCCTGTCATCTGGATGGGGGTGCCATCCATCCTGTTTGCAATTGGACATTACACACCGGACATGGCCGGCGACAACGCGTTGCTGATTGCGCTGTGGGCTTGCGTTTTCGGTCTGCTGACATCGGACCTGACGGCACGGGCCGGAACATTGGGGCCAGCTATCGCCTTGCATTTTTTCAACAACATCATAGCGTTGCTGTTCATCTCGTTGCCCGACAACCTGAACGGGCTGGCGCTGTTCACCCTTCCGTTTGATGCATCCGACGCCGAACAGCTTCGTCCCTGGCTTCTGGTGGACCTTGCCGTGATGTTCGTTTGCTGGCTGACCGCGCGACTTGCGCTCAGGCGTTGATTGCAATTCCTTCCGTGGCGTCCTATTTGACGTCAACACCGCACAAGCCAAGGTTCCGACATGAACTGGATCACAAACTACGTCCGCCCCCGGATCAACTCGATCTTCTCACGCCGCGAAGTGCCTGAAAACCTCTGGCACAAATGCGACGAATGCGGAACGATGCTGTTCCATCGCGAGCTGGCGGAAAACCAGAATGTCTGCACACAGTGCGACCACCACATGGCGATCACACCGCGAGAGCGGTTCAAGCACTTGTTTGACGGCGGCATCTTTACCGAACTTGAAGTACCCGCGCCAAAAGACGACCCGTTGCAATTCCGCGATCAGAAGAAATACCCCGACCGCATGAAAGCAGCGCAGAAGAAGACCGGCGAAAAGGAAGCCATGCTGGTTGCCTTGGGTGAAATTGGCCGCACCCCCATTGTGGCCGCCGCGCAGGACTTTTCGTTCATGGGCGGATCGATGGGCATGTATGTCGGCAACGCGATCATCGCCGCCGCGCAGGAGGCGGTAAAACTCAAACGGCCGCTGATCCTGTTCTCGGCGGCCGGTGGCGCCCGTATGCAGGAAGGTATCCTCAGCCTGATGCAGATGCCGCGCACCACTGTGGCAGTCGAGATGCTGAAAGAAGCCAACCTGCCATATATCGTGGTACTGACTCATCCGACAACCGGTGGCGTTACTGCGTCTTATGCGATGCTGGGCGATGTCCATATCTCGGAACCCAATGCGCTGATCTGCTTTGCCGGGCCTCGCGTGATTGAGCAGACGATCCGCGAAAAACTGCCCGAAGGCTTTCAACGCGCCGAATACCTGCTGGATCACGGGATGCTGGACCGTGTCACCAGACGTACCGAAATGCGCGATGAACTGATTACCATCACGCGGATGCTGATGAATCTGCCGCCGGCGATCAAGGGCGATCTGCCGGCACCGGAACCGACCGACGCAATCGAGGCCCCCGCCGAAGAGACAGATCAGAAATGACGGCCAAGACGTCCGACGCCATCCTCGACCGGATGATGGCGCTGCACCCAAAGATCATTGATCTGACCTTGGACCGTGTCTGGCGTCTGCTGGCGGCACTGGACAATCCGCAGCTGAAATTGCCGCCGGTCATCCATATTGCCGGAACCAACGGCAAGGGCTCGACTCAGGCGATGATCAGAGCGGGGCTGGAAGGGGCAGGGCGCTCGGTACATGCCTATACCTCGCCGCATCTGGCCCGTTTTCATGAACGTATTCGATTGGCCGGAGAGCTGATCTCGGAGCCAGAACTGACGGCGGTTCTGGATGAATGCTACGCTGCGAATGGCGGCGAAAACATCACTTATTTCGAGATCACCACATGCGCCGCCCTGTTGGCCTTTGCCCGCGCCAAGGCAGATTTCACATTGCTCGAGGTCGGGCTGGGCGGGCGTCTGGACGCCACAAACGTGATTGAAAACCCGGCCGTCACGGTTATCACTCCCGTATCCATCGACCACGAACAGTTCCTGGGTGATACTTTGGGCAAGATCGCGGCGGAAAAAGCGGGCATCATCAAGCCCGGCGTTCCGTGCATTGTCGGCCCGCAACAGGACGAAGCGCTTGAGGTCATCGAATACACGGCCGCCCGAATGGGTGCGCCTTTGTTGGTTCATGGTCAGCACTGGCACGTGCAGGAAGAAAACGGGCGTCTGATCTATCAGGACGAAACCGGTTTGCGGGATGTGCCTCTGCCCAACCTTCTGGGCGCGCATCAGATTCAGAATGCGGGCGCAGCGTTGGCAGTTCTGCGCCATCTGAACATGGGCGACGACGCATACGAAGCTGCCGTGACCAAGGCCGAATGGCCGGCGCGAATGCAGCGTCTGAAATCCGGCCCGCTCGTCGATCAGGCCCCGCAGGCCGAGATTTGGCTGGATGGTGGTCACAACGCCGCCGCCGGAATCGCGTTGGCGGATGTGCTGACGAACCTGCCGCAAAAACCCACGCACATGATCTGCGGCATGCTCAACACCAAGGATGTGACAGGATATCTTGCACCTCTTGCAGAGAAGGCGACAAGTCTGACAGCCGTATCCATTCCGGGTGAGACCGCAACGCTCAGCGCGGAAGAAACCGCCGCGGCTGCGGCCAGGGTCAACCTTCCCGCATCCACCGCTGACAGCGTATCGGACGCATTGAAAGTGATTGCGGACAATGACCCGCAGGCGCGTGTTCTGATCTGCGGCTCGCTCTATCTGGCTGGAAAAATTCTGCAAGAAAACGCGTAGGCGCGTTCCGGCCTCATGATCTGGCTGACACACTGTCTTGGCGCGGGCGATACGGGCGGATCAGCGCCCCTGTCGCCCCCAATCCTGATCCTGCATTTCCCGCAGGCGTGATGCCGTGCGTTCAAATTCGAAGGTTCCTTCGCCTTCGACATACAGCATCTCGGGTTCGGCGGCAGCCGAGCAGATCAAACGCACCCTGGCTTCGTAAAGCGCATCAATCAGGGTGACAAAACGTTTGGCCTCGTTGAAATTGTTGCGTGACAGGCGTGGGATGTCCTCAAGCACCAGCAGCTTTACCTCTTCGGCGATCGCAAGATAATCACCCGGCCCAAGCATGCGGCCACACAGATCATAGAATGAAGCCCGCGCCACCCCGTTGCGAAAGGCGGGCAATTCAACGGCCCGGCCTTTGACGTGCAACACAAGCGGATCAGCGGGTCCACCGGTAAGATCTGTCCAGACTTCTCTGATCTTCTGCCGGGCTTCTGGGCCAATCGGAGTGAAATAGACCGGGGCACCCTCCAACCGGTTCTGCCGATAGTCCGTGGGCGACACCAATTCCCACACCTGCAACTGCTCTTTGATATGGGCGATGAAGGGCAGGAACAGCTGCCGGTTCAGCCCACCCTTGTACAGATCGTCGGGATGCCTGTTCGACGTGGTAACCACGACCACGCCGCCCTCGTGCAACAAGTCAAACAGCCGCCCGACAATCATTGCGTCCGTAATGTCGGTGATCTGCATTTCGTCAAACGCGAGCAAGCGAACTGAATTGACCACCTCCTGCGCCACCGGTGCCAGGGCATCCTCGACATTCTGTTGCCGGGCCTTGTGCATTCCAGCGTGAATCTCCTGCATGAAAGCGTGAAAATGCACGCGCCGTGCTGGGATATTGCCCAGCGTATCGACGAACATGTCCATCAGCATGGATTTCCCACGCCCGACACCGCCCCACAGGTACAGTCCTTTAGGTGGCGGAGGCGCCTTGCGAAAGAGCCCTCGTTTTACCGGCTTGGACAGCGCCGTCCGGATGCGTTCGAATTGGGGCAGAACGGCCTCTTGCGCGTCGTCGCGTGTCAGCGTTCCGTCCGCAATGCGGGCCTCGTAAAGCGAAATAAGATCCGTCATGAATCCGAGCCTTACCCGTCGTCTCGGCCGTTGAAAAGAAGCCATTTTTGGCGACACATCAATTTTGTTTATCCGTGACCGCAAATCTGCTGAATTGACGGTGACACCAAAAGTAATACGGTCCTTCGGACGTAACGCCTGAGGTCCCATGCCCCGATCCGCCCGCTTGTTGAATCCGATTCTGATTGTCGGATGTATCATCATCACGGTCAGCTTCGCCGTTCGTGCGTCGTTCGGCGTATTCCAGATTCCGATAGCCGATGAGTTCGGCTGGCTGCGGACCGATTTCTCGATGGCGATTGCAATTCAAAACCTGGCCTGGGGCATCGGGCAGCCGATCTTTGCCGCGATTGCCGAAAAGGTGGGCGACCGCCGAGCCATCATCCTCGGCGCTCTCACTTACGCGGCTGGCATGGTGCTGACGGCATGGTCCGTTACGCCGTTCGAGCATCAGACATACGCGTGGCTGGTGGGTTTCGGCATCGCCGGGACCGGGTTTGGTGTGGTTCTGGCGGTTGTCGGACGCGCGTCCACCGATGAAAACCGGTCCATGTCGCTGGCCATCGTTACCGCTGCGGGCAGCTTTGGGCAGGTTCTGGGGGCGCCGACCGCTGAATGGCTGCTGACTTTCCTGCCTTGGCAGCAGGTTTTTGTCGTGTTCGCCGCGGCAATTCTTGCCCTTGTGCTGACCTTGCCCTTCATGCGCGCACCCCAGCCCGTTTCGAAGGCAGAGATGCAAGAAAGCATGAGCGAGATTCTGGGCAAGGCGTTCCGCGACCCTTCCTATGCGCTGATATTTCTGGGTTTTTTCAGCTGCGGATACCAGCTGGGCTTCATCACCGCGCATTTCCCGGCTTTCGTGACCGAGATGTGTGGACCAATCCAGCCCGGAGGCGTACTACATTCCATCGGGATCATTTCCACATCCGCACTTGGTGCGGTGTCGATTTCATTGATCGGTCTGGCCAATATCGGCGGCACGCTGCTGGCGGGTTGGGCCGGCAACCACTTTCCGAAAAAGTACCTTCTGGCCGCAGTTTATACGGGCCGGACGATTGCCGCGGCTTTGTTCATCGTGCTCCCGATCACACCCCTTACGGTCATCGTGTTCTCGCTGGTGATGGGATCGCTTTGGCTGGCCACCGTGCCGCTGACCTCGGGGCTCGTCGCGCATCTATACGGTCTGCGCTATATGGGAACGCTCTATGGCTTTATCTTCCTGAGCCACCAGATCGGCAGCTTCCTAGGCGTCTGGCTTGGCGGGCGCATGTATGACCAGTATGGAGACTACAACATGGTTTGGTGGATCGGGGTCGCGATCGGTGCCTTCAGCGCCATAGTCCACCTGCCGATCCGAGAGAACCGAACGGCAGTTCCTGCCTGAGGCACATCGATACGCCACAGGCAGGGAACCAATCGGGCAAAGGCGTTACCGAAGTTCGGCCTCGGTATTGCCGCCATCCACCGTCACGACATGACCGGTGGTGCGTTCCATCAGCGCCAGCGCAACAAAGGCGTTCGCGACATGCTTTGCCTCGACTTCGCGGCCCAGCAGGTTGCCTGACATATAGGTCTCCTCGGAAACGCCACGTGCGGCAGCGCGTTCCTGAATGAACCCATCCGTCAGCAGGCCAGACCGAATTCGGTCTGCATTCACCCCATTCACACGGATCCCATATTCGGCCAATTCAAGCGTCAACTGGCGCAATAGGAACAGGGTGGCGGCTTTTGGCGTGCCGTAAGCCCCCATGTTCCGCCCCGGGTTGATCGCCTGTTTGGAGATATTGAACAGGATCTGACCGCCGCGGCCCTGAGCTTGCATCACTCGGGCAGCCTGTGTCGCAAATGCCTTGTGCGCGAAGAAATTCAGTTCAAAAGCCGCACGGAATTCGTCGTCGCCAAGATCCAGCAAAGCGCCCGAAGTCGCCGACCCGGCATTCGATACCATTACATCGATCCCACCAAACCGGTGTATCGCCGCCGCAATCGCGGCATCTGCGGCGCCTCTCTCGGTTACGTCGCAGGCATATGTCGAATGCCATGTGCCAAGTGTCGATTTGGCTTCGGCCAACGCCCGTTCATCCTGGTCCACCAGAACGACATTTGCACCGGCGTCAGCAAAGGCCTTGGCGGTGGCCAGACCTATCGCCCCTGCACCGCCGGTCACCATCACAATCCTGCCCTGAAGCGGAGGTGGTGAGCTTTTGCCCAGCTTCGCCTGTTCCAATGACCAGTATTCACAATCAAAGCGATCTTTTTCATTGATGGGAAAAAAACCGCCCGCGTCTTCGCCCACTGTTCGAACCCGCAGGTTTTGTTCCGCAAGATCTGCCGCTGCCGAGGCAGCCTTTGCGTTCGGGCCCATTCCCAGGATCCCCACGCCCTCGATCCAGGCATGCTTGGGGTCTTGGGGCAGCAGTTTCTTGGGTTCGTCGGCCTGCGGCGCCTGCCGTTCAAAATACGCCCGATAGTCTTTGGCAAACTCTTCGACCTTTGCCTTGATCCGAGACCGCCCCCCAGACAAATCCGACGCGCGCAATACAAGTGGGCAGCCTTTTGTCCGTAATACGTGATCCGGCGACGCCATGCCCCGCTGGGCCAACGAATCAATATCCGGACGATCAAAAAACTGCATGACATCCGGCCCGTTGCGGAGGTCAAAAACCGGCATCGGGTCATCCCGTTGGGCCGCCACTTCGGCGATGACCCCGCGCAGGATCGGCAACGCCTCAAGATTTTCAGCCGGATCGCGACGGCCAATTGTCGTCAGGTCCTTCATTCCGAAATAGGTAGCAACCTCGTTGGTATGCGCCACGATCCGGTCATAGCTTTCCTGCGCCGTCGCACCGAACGTGAAATGCCCGTGCTGAAGCAGCAGAAGCCCTTCGACATTCGGGTTTTCGTCAAATACCTCGGCCGCCTTTTTGGCCAACCCGAAGCCAGGCATGATATAGGGCACAATGCCCAGTCGGTCGCCAAAAATCTCGCGGCAGACGTCCTCGGCATTTGGCAGATTGGCGAGCACCAGAAAGGGTGTCGCATGCGTATGATCCACATATTTGTGCGGCAGAAATGCATGCAACAGAGTTTCCACAGAGGGGTTCGGAGAACCCGAATCCAACAGATTGGCGCGCTGAACATTGACCATCTGCGCATCTGACAGATGGTCCAATGCGCGCAGTTTCATCAAAGGATCAAGCCACACGCCCGGCAGGCCCGGTGCCTCGATGCTGTCCAGATCCCACCCAGATCCCTTGACATGCAGAACGCGCTGCGGATCGCCTAACAGATCAGGGCGTTCCAGTTTGACCGACGTGTTGCCTCCTCCGTGCATCAGGAGGTCCGGGTTCTGACCGATCAGCCGCGAGGTATAGACACGTTCGCCCAGTTCCTGATCTGCGGGGTCTGTTCCGGCCCGATCACGCCATTTCCGTGCCTCGTCGGCCCTGTACCAGTTTTCAATCATCATTCATTCTCAGCAAGTTAAGCGGGTGCATGATCCGCGTGGGCGAGTGCACAATTCAGGACTGTTATAAACAAAGTGTTAACCAGCCCGTTCGGGAAACAACCGGGCAAGCCCGTCAGCAGACGCCTCGCTGACGCCGCGCTCGGTGACAAGCCCCGTCACCAGCCGGTTTGGGGTGACATCAAAGGCAGGATTGCCACCTTCCGTGCCGTCTGGCGTCACGCGTACATCCGAGATGTTCCCCTGCCCATCAACCCCCATGACATGGGTGACTTCCCTGGAATCACGTTCTTCGATCGGGATTTCGGCGACTCCGTCGCGAACGGTCCAGTCAATCGTAGGGGAGGGCAGGGCGACGTAAAATGGCACACCGTTGTCCCGCGCAGCCAAAGCTTTCAGATAGGTCCCGATCTTGTTGCAAACATCACCTTGGGCCGTGGTTCGGTCCGTGCCCGTAATCACCAAATCAACCAGGCCGTGCTGCATCAAATGACCGCCGGCATTGTCCACGATGTAACGATGTGGAATGCCATGTTCGCTCAATTCCCAGGATGTCAGCGCTCCCTGGTTGCGTGGTCTGGTTTCATCCACCCAGACGTGCAAGGGGATGCCCGCGTCATGTGCGTGATACATCGGGCTTGTGGCCGTGCCCCAATCCACAGTCGCCAGCCATCCCGCATTGCAATGCGTCAGCAACCGAACCGGTTCTCCGGCGGGTTTTCGGGCCGCGATATCCTTGATCAGTTCCAACCCGTGCCGGCCGATTGCGGCGTTGATCTCGACATCTTCGTCTGCAATCTCCTGCGCCAGCGACCAGGCGCGCTCGGCACGGTCACCCGGAGCAAGCGGCATCAGCGCTTCTCGGCATCTGTCCAATGCCCAGCGCAGGTTGATTGCCGTGGGTCGGGTTGCATGCAAAACGTCATACGCGGCATCAAAGGAGGCTTCGGAGCTGTCCCGAGACATCTGCTCGGCAATTCCAAACGCAGCGGTCGCGCCTATCAAGGGTGCGCCCCTGACCCACATATCCCGTATCGCAGCTGCAAATTCATCAAGGGTTTTCAGGGTTACGACCCGAAAATCATGCGGCAACCACCTTTGGTCGATGATCCGGACCTCACCTGCCGGTTTGTCCCACCAAATAGACCGATAATGGGTGCCTTGTACTTTCATAACGCAGTCTCCGTATTCGAAAAGCCTGATCGGAATTCAAGCACAGGGTGCGTTCTAATGAGGTAATTGTAAACGGGCGTTTCGGAATTCGGGTTAGTAATTGATCCGGCAAAAAAGAATGATCATCCCTTTCTGGCGGCACGTATTTCCCGTTCCAAGGCGTCCAGAAACCGCGAGCGGTCGGCTTTGCCGAAGGGTCGCCCACCGCCGCCGGTTCCCAACGGATTGGCCGCGCGCAGATCGGCCATCAAGTCACGCATTGCCAGTTGTTGGCCAATATTTGCCGCAGTGAAGGTTTCACCATTCGGGCGCAGCACGCGTGCGCCCGCTTCGACGCATTTTGCGGCCAAAGGGATGTCAGACGTTATGACGACATCCCCTTGTCCACAGCGTTCGGCAATCCATTTGTCGGCCTCATCGGCGCCTTCGGAAACGACAATGACCTGCACCAGCGGGTTGGCCGATGGACGAAGCCCGCCATTGGACACCAGCGCCATCGGCACTTTGTGCCGCGTCGCGACCCGTTCGGCCTCGGCTTTTACGGGACAGGCATCGCCATCGACATAAAGCGTCGTCACGCCTTCTTTGCCTCTTGCTTTGCTGGTTCCACCGGTTTCTTTTTGACCTTGAATTCCTCAGGTATGGGCATGCGGTTGAACGCATCCAGGCCCGCGATTTTATACGCTTCGGCAAGTGTCGGGTAGTTGAACGTGTTCTGAACGAAGTAGTCCACCGTACCTTTCAGGTTCAGCACGGCCTGCGCGATATGGATCAACTCCGTCGCGCCTTCACCAACGATCTGGACACCCAGCACCCTGCGGGTCTTGAGCGAGAACAGCATTTTCAACATGCCGTGTTCCAGCCCCATGATATGCCCGCGTGACGTCTCGCGGAATCGCGCGACACCGACCTCGTAGGGGATGTTGCGCTCCTGCAATTCTTCTTCCGACATTCCGCAGGTTGATATTTCGGGCACTGAATAGATGCCATAGGGGTACCACGGGCTTTCCGGCAGCGTGGGCGTTTCAAGCGCGTGACAGGCAGCCACGCGCCCCTGTTGCAAAGAGGTTGATGCCAGCGACGGATGTCCGATCACATCGCCCGTGGCATAGATATGCGGTACCGCCGTTTGATATGTCTTGCGGTCTACCTTGATCCGGTTGCGGTGGTCCGTCTCCAGCCCGACGGCATCCAGATTGAGTTTGGACGTCGCCCCCATGCGTCCGGCCGCAAACAGAAGCATTTCAGCGCGAACGTGGCGACCGTTTTCAAGGGTCACTTCCACATGTTCACCGGCGTCTTCAATTTTCTCGACAGCCGAGCCCAAACGCAGGTCGACACCGTTTTCCCGGATCTGATGGGTAAAGTCGTGGATCAACCGGCTGTCGATGAAATCCAGAAACGTGTCGCGGGGTTCAATCAGCGTCACACGCACGTCCAGGGCTGAAAACATCGTGGCATATTCCACGCCAATGACCCCGGCACCGATAACGACCAGCGAGCGCGGAATCTCTGCCATTTCCAGAAATTCGTCACCGTCCACCACCGTCTTACCGTTGAACGGGACATAATCCGGACGATAGGTTTTCGTACCTGTCGCGATCAGGAACTTCGCGGCCGTCACACGCGTTGTTTCCCCGGCATCGGTTGCGACCTCTACTTCGTGCGGCCCGACAAATCTGGCCAGACCGTCCAGGGTTTCGACGTGGTTCCGATTGAACTGATGCTCCAACACGTCGACTTCATGGTCGAGGGTCATATGCAGGCGGGCTTTCAAGTCTTCTGCCCGGATCTGATCCTTTACCCGGTATGAACGCCCGTAAAAGCTGCGCTCGCGCCAGCCCGACAGGTTCAGAACCGTTTCGCGCAAGGTCTTGGACGGAATTGTCCCGGTGTGGACAGAGACGCCACCAAAACGGTCTTTGCGGTCGATGACCAGCACACGCCGTTTCAGTTTGCCTGCCTGAATCGCCGCAGAACGCCCAGAAGGCCCCGACCCTATGATGATCAGGTCATAATCGTAGCTGCTCATCCCTCAATCTCCGTACAGTGCCTCGGCATGGAAGATGACGTGATCTTCCATAAACGTGGACACAAAGAAGTACGAATGATCGTAACCCGGCTGGAAGCGATACGTCGCTTGCTGGCGACGTTCGGCGATGGCTTGCGCCAACGCTTCGGGGCGCAGAAAATCCATGAACTGATCGTTTGCACCGGTGTCGATCAGGATCGGACCGTCGAAGCCGGTTTTCTTCATCAACAAGGACGCATCGTGTTTTGACCAAGGCGCTTCGTCGTCACCAAGGTAGGCGCTCAGCTGTTTGCGGCCCCAATCCGCTCCGGTCGGGTTCGAGATCGGCGCAAAGGCTGACACCGAACGGAAGCGTCCGGGCAGGTTCATGGCAAGTGTCAGGGCGCCGTGCCCCCCCATGGAATGGCCCGTAATGGCCTGGCGTTCGCTGTCGATGGCGAAGTTTTCGCACAGCAGGGCGGGCAGCTCGTCGGCAACATAGTCCCACATCCGAAAATGCGGCGCCCAGGGTTCCTGTGTTGCGTTCACATAGAACCCCGCGCCCTGACCCAGGTCGTAATCTTCGTGATCTGCGACGCCGTCACCACGCGGCGACGTATCTGGAAACACCACGGCAATTCCCTGTTCCGCGGCCCACGCCTGAGCCCCGGCTTTGGTCATCGCGTTTTCATGGGTGCAGGTCAATCCCGACAAATACCAAAGAACCGGGACCGGGCCGTCCTTGGCCTCGGCTGGAAGAAACAGGCCAAAAGTCATGTCACACTTGCACGACGAGGAAGCGTGGCGGTACACGCCCTGCACACCGCCGAAACAGGCATTTTCCGAAATGGTTTCCATCAGGCACCGTCCTTGTTTTCGAGTCGCAACATGGCTAACGATCCGCGGACCCGGCGTAAAGTCTGTGCGCCTTCGTTGAGAGTATTTTTCGAAAAGGTGAAGGTCAGAATGTGCCCGCCCAGGCGATCACCATCGGCACGGTGAGAATACTTACGATTGTGGATAGAAGGATTGCCGCCGACGCGCGATGCGGGGCAATGCCGTAATGCGCGGCCAGCATGTAAACATTGCCCGCCACAGGCAAAGCAGCGGCAGAGATGGCAACAGTTGCGGGAAAAGTATCAATCGGTATCAGCCATAACAGAGCGACCGCAACGCAGGCCGGATGGATCACCAGTTTGCAGAAGCTCAACCATGCCGCGATCTGGACACGTTCAGCCGACTTGTCTGCCAATGATGCACCAATGGCGAACAATGCACCCGGAGTTGCTGCCCCACCGAGAATGATAAGAAAATCGCCAAGAGGTTCAGGAACAGGCAATTGCAGCGAGGACCAGATGAGACCGGCCGAGATGGATACGATCATGGGATTGCGGACCAAACCCAGTCCGATCAGCTTGAAGGTGGTCGGGGTCAATCTACCGTCACGGCCGCCGTTGATCAGGATCACGATCAGGGAAGAGAACACGACCAGATCGACGGTCAGGACCAGCATCACGGGCCCGATCGCAGCCTCGGAGAACAAAAGGGAAAGCATGGGCAGCCCGAGGAACCCGACATTGCCGATGGCCGCGCACTGAGCCTCGACCGCAGCAGTCGGAATGTCGAGCCCGCGCAGCCAGGCGATGGCCGACGCCAGAACGTAAACGGTCATAGTTCCCAGCAGATATCCTAGGATGAGCCGGGCATTGAAAATCTCGGCAAAGGGAAGGGTGGCGGCAAAGCGAAATAGCATCGCCGACAATGCAAAGAAAAAGACGAACTTGGTCAGATATGCCGTGGCTTCAGCCGTGAAGAACCGCGAGCGCCCCGCCCAAAAGCCCAGGCCGATAATCGCGAAAAACGGAAGGGTGCGCAGAAATATTTCGACCATGGGCCCAGTCCTAGCACGGTTTGAACGCGCTGCAAGTCCCCGGCATCAAAGCAAATGCAACCTCCGCTTCGCTGAAATATTCGAGAATCGTTGTATCTAAACCGAACGGTTTATAAACTAGCGCGGCTATCGATCGAGGAGAAGACATGACCCAGACCGCCACCATTCTGCGCACCGGCCGGAAATTCGACCAGGTTCTGCGCGGGGCTCGACAGGTTTTCATGGCGGATGGGTTTGAAGGGGCAAGTGTGGATGACATTGCCCGCGCGGCTGGCGTGTCAAAAGCAACGCTTTACAGCTATTTCCCGGACAAGCGCCTTTTGTTCATGGAAGTGGCCCAGACAGAATGCTGCCTGATGGCCGAGCGGGTCATCTCGATGATCGACGAAACCAAGCCTGCCCGCGAAGTGCTTCAGATCACGGCGACGCAATTGACGGCCTTCCTTGTTTCAGATTTCGCGCAGCAGGTTTTCAGGATCTGCGTTGCCGAGCGCGACCGGTTTCCCGAGCTTGGTCGTGCGTTCTATGAGGCAGGGCCGCAAAACGGCCAGCGACAGATGGCCGAGTATCTGGAAAAAGCCGTGGCCAAGGGCGAATTGGCCATTGATGATGTACATATCGCTGCCGAGCAGTTTTCCGAACTGTGCAAAGTGCGGATCTGGACCCGGGCGGCTTTTGGTATTCAGAACACGTTCACCCAGGAAGAAATAGATCAGGTCGCTGCTCAGGCTGTTGACATGTTTCTTGCCCGTTACGGGGTCTGATCCATAAAAGTGATGGCCCGCGCCCGGAACAGGGGCGCAGACCATCGCTCACTCACCAAAACACTCGATACACAACAGTTTAAAGCTGTAAGTCTTGTAAAACCCTTTACTCGATGAAAGTTCTGGCCAGACGCTCGCTGACAGGCTGTGCCAGATATGCAATCACCGTGCGTTCGCCTGTGTTGACGAACAGGTCTGCGGGCATGCCGGGGACCAAGTCCAAAGCCGCCACTTCGTCGGATTGCTGATCGTTCAGTTTGACCCGGGTCTTGAAATAGCTCTCGCCCGTGTGTTCGTCTTTCAATGCGTCGGTTGAGATATCAAAGAGGGAACCCCGGGCCTTGGGCGCATCGGCCTGCGCGAAAGCCGACAAACGAATCCGTATGGCCTGACCGATTTTCAGCTTGTTGACGTCACCAAGTCTAATCCGGCCCGAAATCGCCGAATTGCAACCGATAAGGATGTCGTCGCCGCCTTTACCGTTCTGCGGATCATCGCCGACCGCGCCGTTCAGCGCATTGGTCAGATCGCTGACGACAATCACGTCGCTATCATCCGAGGCAACGACGTTCTCAATTGAAAACAGCACATCGGTCTCGGCCTGGTTCGAGATCCCGTCCTGACCGATGACACCGATGCCCCCTGATGCGTTCACATTCAGCTTGGCGCCTGCATCCGCCAGCGTTTCCTGTACAACCGGGCCGTTTTGGCCGACCCACCCATTGTGCGGATGGATGGCCGAAACCGCGCCGGGGATGGGTGTGTTCAGGTCAACTTCGTTCCGCCCGACAACGCTCAGTTCGCTGGAACACGAGACTTCTTCGGTCGCCAGATTCTGGGTGATGACTACGGTCGCGTCGCCGGTGGCCTTGCTGCCCGAGGTCGGCCCGGGCTCTTGCTCCGCGTTCAGGCTACCGCTCAGGGTGACGGTGCGAATGTCAACCTTGGCCAACCAGAGCAAAAAACTTGAACAGGAATTGGGAACCGATCTTTTCCTGCGCCTCAACAACGAGGTGCCTCGACACTGTACGGTGCCCGTGTCGTTGAACTGGCTGGGCGCCTTCTGAACGATGCGCAGAAAATCCGGGACACCGCGACCGAGTTCCGCGACCCTGAAACAGTTCCTTTGACCGTCGGAATGCCTCCGACTTAGGCCCCTTATCTGACCGGGTATCTCTCTGAACCCTTCAGCTCGCTGTTTCCAAGGATGGGGGTCACGCTGATCTAGGATCTGCCTGAAAATATATTGCGTATGGTCGATGATCACTTGCTGGACATGGCGCTTGTGGCGAAGATCAACAGCAGCGCCGCTTTGGATTTCACTTCAATCTGGTCTGAACCATTGTTTCTGGCCCTTCGAAAAGGGCAACCGCTTTGCGCCTTGTCGTCCACCACCCCAGAGGATGTTCCGCCATATGATTTCATCCGGCTTCCACACGGTTTCGGATACGAACTTGAGGGGAGGCTTCCCAAACATGACGGATCAACCCGGATCAGCAAAGGTTTCGACCTGACCACGCTGAGGTTCGAGACGATCTGCCGCCATATTTGCCATTCCGACGATTGTACAATTGTCTCGGCCTTGGCCGCTGAACAAAGAGAACCAAATCTCTGCTGCTTCGGACGCTGAACGGGCAAAGGTGACTGCCACGACAGTCAGGAAGGTGGGATCGAAGCGATAAGGTTTTGCCTCTATGTCAAAACCTGTTCGGTGCTCTGGCCTCAATACGTGGTGCGCATCTGGTATCCCTGATGGAAAGTCATGCGCACGAAAGTTACCGGATCGCTGCGAAACCATGTCGTGCGTTCCAGCTGAAACAACGGTGTGCCGGGCGGTACCGCCAGAAACTCCTGCAAATGCCCTGTTGCGGGGACGGCCGAGAAGGCAATTTCAGCGTTTGAAAACGGCACCTCGGACAGCAGCCATTCATTCGGCCCGGTGGTCAGGAAATCTTCGTCGAGAACCTGAGGCACGGTGCTGACGTTGATCCAGCGTTCCTCGAACTGGAATGGACGGTTGTCGGCGTGGTGCATACATTGCAGATGGACGACCTGCGCACCTTCCGGGATATTCAGCTTTGCCTGCAACCACGCGGGGCAATCGATCAGTGTTCGGCTGACCAGAGCATAACGGTATTCGGCGTTCATTTCTTCGATGGTCTGCCGAACGACAGTGATCGGCAATTTCGCCTGCTTTACCGGTGTGGTCACAACACGCGTTCCACCCTTGCGTTTGCGGGTGACAATTCCCTGTTCGGCAAGTTCCCGCAGCGCCCGATTGACCGTCGCCCGTGCAACGCCGAATTCGGCTGCCAGTTCCATCTCGGTGGGCAACAGGCTGCCCTGCGGCCAGACACGGGTTTGAATGCGGTTCACGACTTCGTCCCGAATGTCCTGAAAGCCGAGAGGTTTTTGATCGGTCACGTGGTGTTCATCCAATTACGTACAAATATATTGCTATTATGATGCCATTGTTGTCAGCCCGTAAAGGCGGCAGCAAGCTCAAAGCCTCGGCATGAGATCAGCCATGGCCCGCCGATAGTCAGATACGATCCGATCCCGAGCAATATGGCGGCCCAGGCGCACCTGATGGCGGCCGGCCGACCACAGATCGGTCACTACGTGGTCCTTCGCGGCAAAGACCAACCCGTCGAGCAACTGTTCAGGACGCAGGGCACAAAGTGCCGGATCCTGGCTGTCAATGGCAACAAGATCCGCCAGCATCCCTGCTGCGATCTGGCCCGCCGCGCGACCCAGGGCCTGCGCACCGCCCAAAGCCGCATTGCAATACAGTGTCTGTCCTACCGAACCGTCCCCTTCGACCAGGACATTGCGCGACAGGTCTCGCAGGCGTTGGGAATACTCCAGCGTACGCAGTTCCTCTGTCATCGAAACCAACACGTTTGAATCCGACCCAACCCCGAAACGACCACCGACTTCAAGAAAGACGGCCCCATTGAAAGGGCCATCCCCCAAATTGGCTTCGGTGATCGGGCAAAGCCCCGCGACCGCGCCCGTTACAGCCATATCGCGGGTCTCCTTTTCCGTCATGTGAGTGGCGTGGATGAGGCACCAGCGATGGTTTACCGGTGCATTGCTCAGCAGCCATTCCACCGGGCGGGCGCCCAGACCCTCGTGAACCTGCTCAACTTCCATGGGTTGTTCCGCAATGTGGATATGGACAGGTCCCGTCTTTTTTGCGTCCAGAACCCGGGCAAGATCTTGTGGTGATGTCGCGCGCAAGGAATGTGGTGCAATGCCTATCTGACAGTCATCCGGCAGATCGCCCAGTGCCACTTGCGCTTGCTCGACCAACGCCAGATAGCGGTCTACATCATTGCCAAATCGTTGCTGTCCCGATTCCAACGGTTGCTCGCCGACCCCTGCGTAAGAATAAAGTACGGGCAGATGCGTCAGCCCGATTCCCGTCTCGTCCGCAGCAGCCATGATCCGCTGGGACAGCTCTGCAAGATTGTCATAAGGTGTGCCGTCTGGCTGGTGATGCAGATAATGGAATTCACCAACCGAGGCGTAACCGGCTTCCTGCATCTCCATATAGACCAGAGCGGCAATCGCCTGCACGTGATCAGGCGTCAGGTGCAGGGTGAAACGATACATCAGTTCCCGCCACGTCCAGAAACTGTCGCGACCGGCCTTTCGGTATTCGGTCATGCCTGCCATCGCGCGCTGAAATGCGTGGCTGTGCAGATTGGCCAATGCGGGCAGCAAAGTGTCGACGCAAGTGTCACCCTCTTGCGCCGTCGCGCCCTGTTGCAGCGACAATATCAGCCCTTGGCTGATTTCCACCCGCAGGTTCGTAGCCCAACCAGTGCTCAATAATGCGCGATTAGCGAAGATAGCCATTTTCCACCTCATTTTATGCATAGACATATAAATGATAGAAATGTACTAGAAAAGAAGGAAATGCATGGAGGGTGCGAGTCACATGCAGACGCAAACGCAGGTTTTGACGGATCTTGATGCCGCAACGATGACCGAAGGCGGCGCGCCATACGGTTTGGTCCCGGATGCCGCGATCGCGTTGCAGGACGGACAAATCGCATGGATCGGAGCTGTCGCTGACCTTCCTTCAAGATTCGCCGACCAGCCGCGGACTCGACTCGGTGGACGCCTGGTTACGCCTGCGTTGATCGATTGCCACACTCATGTGGTTCACTGTGGCCATCGCGCCACAGAATTCGAAATGCGCCTGAACGGCGCGAGCTACGAAGAGGTTGCCCGCGCCGGGGGTGGAATCATCTCGACCGTAAAGGCCACGCGCGCGGCCGGCGTGGAGGAGTTGGTCGCACAGGCATTGCCGCGAGTTGATGCGATGCTGGCCGTAGGGGTATCGGTCATCGAAGTGAAGTCCGGTTACGGATTGGATGACGATACCGAATTGAACATGTTGCGCGCGGCTCGGGCGTTGCCGGATCATCGTCCCGTCCGCGTTCTGACCAGCTTTCTGGGGGCGCATGCGGTGCCTCGGGACTATGAGGGCAGGGCGTCGGACTACATTCATCAGGTCTGCGTTCCCACGCTTCGCGCCGCTCATGCCGAGGGATTGGTCGATGCGGTCGATGCCTTCTGCGAAGGCATTGCCTTTCAACCCGAAGAGCTGATCCCGCTTTTTGATGTCGCGACAGAGCTTGGCCTGCCGATCAAGATCCACGCCGAACAATTGTCGAATTTGGGCGGCGCAAAACTGGCTGCCGGATACGGCGCCCTGTCGGCAGATCATATTGAGTACCTTGATGAAGCGGGTGTCCTGGATATGGCGCAGGCCGGTACCGTCGGCGTTATTCTGCCGGGGGCGTTCTACACCTTGCGCGAAACACAGACGCCACCGATTGACCTGTTGCGCCGGCATGCTGTGCCCATGGCGCTTGCCACGGATTGCAACCCCGGTTCGGCGCCGATGACCTCGCTGTTGCTGGCGATGAACATGGGATGCACCCTGTTTCGCATGACGCCAGAAGAGGCCCTGCAAGGCGTGACGGTTCACGCGGCCCGTGCTCTCGGGTTGGCTGACTGCGGTCAGATCTCAGTCGGGCGGCGCGCTGATCTGGCGGTTTGGAATGTCGAACACCCCGCGGAATTGGCCTATCGCATCGGATTCAACCCTCTTCATACCCGCATTTTCGGAGGTATATTTTGACGACCCTCACCCTTACCCCGGGCACCGTTACCCTGTCGCAGCTGGAACAGATCTTTCGCGAAGAGTGCGCTGTTCGGTTGGACCCCGCCTGCCGCCCGGCCGTTGAAGAAGCGCACAAGCGCATCGCCGATGCGGCGGCGGGAGAGGCCGCCGTATATGGCGTGAACACGGGGTTCGGGAAACTGGCAAGCGTCAAAATCGCGGCCGAGGACACGGCAACGTTGCAGCGCAACCTGATCCTCAGCCATTGCTGTGGTGTGGGCCCTGCGATCCCGCGCGCCCTTGCCAGATTGATGATGGTTCTGAAATTGCTGAGCCTGGGGCGCGGGGCCTCGGGGGTTCGGCCAGAAGTGATCACCCTGCTGGAAGGGATGTTGTCCAAAGGTGTGACCCCGGTGATCCCGGCGCAGGGTTCGGTCGGGGCTTCGGGTGATCTTGCACCCTTGTCTCACATGGCTGCCGTCATGATGGGCGCTGGTGAGGCCGAATTCGGTGGCGATGTGATGCCCGGTGACGCTGCGCTGTCCAAAGCGGGCCTGCATCCGATCGAACTGGGCCCCAAAGAAGGGC
Organism: Ruegeria sp. HKCCD6604; assembly: GCF_013110635.1. NCBI lineage: Bacteria > Pseudomonadati > Pseudomonadota > Alphaproteobacteria > Rhodobacterales > Roseobacteraceae > Ruegeria > Ruegeria sp. HKCCD6604. The sequence continues at coordinate 53,274 of NZ_WVQW01000004.1, forward strand.
TGGCGCTGATCAATGGCACCCAGTTTTCGACGGCCTTTGCACTGTCCGGTCTGTTTGGCGCGTGGCAGGCGGCGCAAAGCGCGCTGGTTACCTCGGCGCTGACGACGGATGCGATCATGGGTTCGACCGCCCCGTTGCAACCGGAAATCCACACGTTGCGCGGGCATCGCGGGCAGATCGAGGCCGGCGTGACCATGCGGGCGCTGCTGGCCGGGTCGGTCATTCGTGAAAGCCATCGGGATGGCGATACCCGCGTTCAGGATCCGTATTGTATCCGCTGCCAGCCTCAGGTCGTGGGGGCCGCGATGGATGTGCTGAGGCAGGCTGCAACAACACTGGAAATCGAAGCCAACGCGGCGACGGACAATCCTCTGGTTCTATCGGAAACCGGCCTGATCGTTTCGGGCGGGAATTTTCACGCCGAACCCGTTGGGTTTGCCGCAGACATGATCGCGCTTGCCGTGGCCGAGATCGGGGCAATTGCACAACGCCGCATTGCGTTGATCGTTGATCCGGCGCTCAGCTTTGATCTGCCGCCTTTTCTGACTCCCAATCCGGGCCTGAATTCGGGCTATATGATCGCTGAGGTGACGACTGCCGCACTGATGAGCGAAAACAAGCATCTGGCCAATCCATGCGTGACGGACTCGACGCCCACATCGGCCAATCAGGAAGATCACGTTTCGATGGCGGCCCATGGTGCGCGGCGATTGGGGCAGATGGTTGCCAATCTGGAACGTATTCTGGGGGTCGAACTGCTGTGTGCCACACAAGGGGTCGAGTTCCGCGCGCCGCTGCCTACGAGCGAAACGTTGCAGGCCGTGATGGCGCGGCTGCGAGCCGTGGTGCCGGCCTTGGGTGACGATCGCTTTATGGCACCCGAGATCGAAGCAGCCTCGGCCCTGATTGCCAGTGGTGAGATTGCCCGTGGCACGGGCATCGCCATGCCGGAACTTGGCGCATGAGCGGCCCGGTCGAGATTTCGCGCGGTGACGGTCCGATCGTGCTGGGTCTGCCGCATACCGGCACCCATGTTCCGGCCACGATCGAGGCCAAGTTGAATGCGCGGGGTCAAGCTCTAGCAGATACGGATTGGCATGTTCATACCTTGTATGAAGGACTTCTGCCCAGTGCGACCACGGTTCGGGCGACCTTCCACCGATATGTGATCGACGCCAACCGGGACCCGACGGGCGTGTCGCTTTATCCCGGCCAGAACACGACCTCTCTTGTGCCGCTGACGGACTTTGACGGCCAGGGCATTTGGGACATCCCGCCTTCGGAAAAGGATATCCTCGAACGACGGGAAGCTTTTCATGCACCGTATCATGCCGCCCTGAAGGCCGAGCTGGAACGCGTGAAGGCGGCGCATGGGGTTGCGGTGCTGTATGATTGCCACTCGATCCGCAACCATATTCCTTTTCTGTTCGAAGGTACTCTGCCCGATATGAGCATCGGCACGAACAATGGGGCGACCTGCGCGCCGGAAATCGAAGCCATAGCGCATAAATTCGCGGCGTCCTCGCCCTGTACGGCTGTTCTGAATGGGCGGTTCAAGGGCGGATGGACAACGCGCCATTATGGGCGCCCCTCGGAAGGGGTTCACGCGATCCAGATGGAGCTGGCTCAGTCGACCTACCTGAAAACTGAAGCGCCGCCCTGGGCTTTTGATACCGACAAAGCCGACCGCCTGCGCCGGTGGCTCAAAGACATTCTTGACGCTATCCATGACACTGCATTGGAGCTTGCCCGATGACCGATCCTCGCAAAAATACCCGTGACATCTATCCCCCGACAGGGCCCGAACTGAACGCCAAAAGCTGGATGACCGAAGCCCCGATGCGGATGCTGATGAACAATCTGCACCCTGATGTGGCCGAGAATCCGCATGAGCTGGTTGTCTATGGCGGGATCGGCCGTGCCGCGCGGACGTGGAAAGATTTTGACACCATCGTTGCCAGCCTCAAGGACCTGGAGGAAGATGAAACGCTGGTGGTGCAATCCGGCAAACCGGTCGCCATCGTTCGGACGCATGCCGATGCACCTCGGGTGCTGATCGCGAACTCGAACCTCGTGCCGCATTGGGCCAACTGGGACCACTTCAACGAGCTCGATAAGAAGGGCCTGATGATGTACGGCCAGATGACGGCCGGTTCGTGGATCTATATCGGGACGCAAGGCATCGTTCAGGGCACCTACGAAACCTTCGCCGAGGCGGGGCGTCAACACTATGACGGGGACCTGACCGGCAAGTGGATTCTGACTGGCGGTTTGGGCGGCATGGGTGGCGCGCAACCTCTGGCGGCGGTCTTTGCAGGGGCGTGTTGCCTGGCCGTCGAGTGCAATCCAGACAGCATCGATTTCCGCCTGCGCACCAAGTATCTCGACGAAAAGGCCGAGACGCTGGACGAAGCGCTGGAAATGATCGACCGCTGGACCAGGGCGGGCGAGGCGAAATCGGTCGGTTTGCTGGGCAATGCGGCCGAGATTTTCCCCGAAATCTATCGGCGGATGCAGGCGGGCGGGATGCGCCCTGACATCGTGACCGACCAGACCAGCGCCCATGATCCGGTCAACGGCTATCTGCCATTGGGCTGGGGCATGGCGCAGTGGAAAGACAAGAGGGAAAGCGACCCCAAGGCCGTGGAAAAGGCAGCCCGAGCGTCGATGAAGCAACACGTGGCCGCCATGGTCGATTTCTGGAACGCGGGCGTGCCAACCCTGGACTATGGCAACAACATCCGGCAGGTGGCGCAGGACGAAGGTTTGGAAAACGCCTTTGCCTTTCCCGGTTTCGTGCCCGCCTATATCCGCCCGTTGTTCTGCCGCGGCATTGGCCCGTTCCGCTGGTGCGCACTGTCGGGTGATCCCGAGGACATCTACAAAACCGACGCAAAGATGAAGGAACTGTTCCCCGACAACACCCATCTGCACAACTGGCTCGACATGGCGCAGGAGCGCATCGCCTTTCAGGGCCTTCCCGCGCGCATCTGCTGGATCGGGTTGGGCGACCGCCACAAGGCTGGGCTGGCATTCAACGAGATGGTCAAAACCGGAGAACTGAAGGCGCCGGTCGTCATCGGTCGCGACCACCTCGACAGCGGCTCGGTCGCGTCGCCGAACCGCGAAACCGAGGCGATGAAGGACGGCTCGGACGCCGTTTCGGATTGGCCGCTGCTGAACGCGCTGGTCAATACCGCCTCGGGCGCGACATGGGTCTCGCTGCACCACGGAGGCGGCGTTGGCATGGGTTTCAGTCAACATGCGGGTGTCGTGATTTGTGCCGACGGAACCGATGCAGCGGCCAGACGTCTCGAACGGGTTCTGTGGAACGATCCGGCTTCTGGCGTCTGGCGTCACGCAGATGCGGGTTATGCGGACGCCAAGGCCTGCGCACGTGAACACGGGCTGCGTCTGCCGGGGATTCTGGGCTGATTTGCCATTCATCTTTGAATTTGTCTGCATGGCTTAGCGCTAACGTCTCATTTTCCGGTTTCGAACCGAGGATGTTTCCGCTAGGGCTAAGCCGTTAAGCAGCCCGCCAGGCTAACGACAACTGACAAAGGTGGCTCGCCCGTTGCTCGATATTGCACAAGTCCGCACTGTTCTTTCGGACGTCTATGACCTCGCCCCATCGGCCACGTTGGCCAATGAGATGAAAGACACGTTTGCCCGTATGGATCGTGTGATCAGCCCGCCGGATTGGGCGATCTATGCGCCCTATGTGCGGGCGATCAACGCGCTCAAGAAAGAGCGTAACGCCGTGATCCTTGGGCACAATTACATGACACCGGAAATCTATCATGGTGTGTCCGATTTCGTGGGTGACAGCCTGCAACTGGCGATCAAGGCCAGCGAGGTGGAAGAGGATGTGATCGTTCAGGCCGGGGTTCATTTCATGGCCGAGACATCGAAAATTCTGAGCCCCGGGAAAACTGTTCTGATGCCCGACATGGATGCCGGCTGTTCTTTGGCAGAATCGATTACTGCTGAAGGAATCGACGAAATGCGGGCCAAATACCCAGGTGCGCCGGTTGTGTCTTACGTGAACACCACTGCCGAGGTCAAAGCGGCCTCGGATATCTGCTGCACCTCGTCGAACGCCTTGCAGATCGTGAATGCCATGGAGAGCGACACGGTCATCATGACGCCGGATCAATATCTGGCTCAAAACGTGGCCAATGAAAGCCACAAGAATGTGGTTTACTGGCCCGGTTCCTGCATCGTGCATGAACAATACACCGCTCAGGACCTGCGCGACTTCCGGGAATGGAACCCCGGAACGCGCCTGATTGCGCACCCGGAATGCCCGCCGGATGTGGTGGCCGAGGCGGATTATTCCGGTTCAACCAGCGGGATCATCAAATATGTGCATGATGAGAAACCCGAAAAGGCGATGCTGATCACCGAATGTTCGATGGCGTCGAACATCGCGGATGAACTGCCCGAGGTCGATTTCGTAGGGCCGTGCAATATGTGCCCGTACATGAAAAAGATCACGCTGGAAAAGATCCTCTATGCGTTGCACACGATGGAAGGCCAGGTCGAGGTCGCCGAAGACGTGGCAGAGCAGGCCCGCAAATCTGTTCAGGCGATGATTGATCTGTCCCGCAAGCTCGGCATCTGATCGGCAATGACCGACATCACCACGGATCGCGTCATTATTGTCGGGGCCGGGATTGGCGCGCTTTATGCTGCGCTGAAACTGGCGCCGCGCCCGGTGGTGATCATCTCGCCTGATCCTTTGGGCGAAGGTGCAAGTTCGGCATGGGCGCAGGGTGGCGTGGCGGCGGCGATGGACCTGGCCGACAGCCCGGAAAGCCACGCCGTTGATACCGTCAATGCCGGGGCAGGCACTGTCGAGCCTGACGTTGCGGATTTGGTGACGCGAGAGGCGCGGGACTATATTCTGGACCTGACCACTTTGGGCACACCATTTGATCGCACCGAGGGTGGCGGGTATGTCCTGTCCCGAGAAGCCGCGCACAGTTTTGCCCGCGTCGTGCGGGTAAAGGGCGATCAGGCCGGCAGTGAAATCATGGCCGCCCTGATCGAACGAGTGCGCGAAACTCCGTCAGTGCAGGTGTTGGAAGGGGTTCTTGCCGTTGCGCTAGAAGTGACGGATGGGCGCGTGGTGGGCGTTGTTTTGCAGGAGGCCTCGGAAAGCGGATCCGCGCCTGTGACGCTTCGTGCGCCTGCCGTATTGTTGGCGGGTGGCGGTTCTGGCGGGCTTTATGCCCTGACGACCAATCCGGCCCGCATCCGCGGACAGGTCATCGGAATGGCCGCTCGGGCGGGGGCGCTGATCGCCGATGCCGAATTCGTGCAGTTCCACCCCACCGCCATGGACGTGGGTGAAGACCCGGCCCCGCTGGCGACCGAGGCCCTGCGCGGAGAAGGGGCAATACTGATAAACAAGCACGGCGAGCGTTTCATGCAGGCCGTTCACCCTGATGCCGAGCTTGCCCCGCGCGACGTTGTGGCCCGCGCGATATTTGCCGAGGTACAGGCCGGCAACCGCCCGATGTTGGACACCCGCAAGGCTTTGGGCGCGCAAATCAATGAACTTTTCCCGGCGGTTGCCGCATATTGCGCGCGCAACGGAATCGATCCGGTCCGGGATGCGATCCCGGTTGCTCCGGCAGCGCATTACCACATGGGCGGGATTGCCACAGGCACTGATGGCCGCGCGACGCTGGATCGGTTGTGGGTGTGCGGCGAGGCGTCTTCGACCGGCCTTCACGGCGCCAACCGGCTGGCCTCGAACGGTTTGCTCGAAGCGTTGGTGTTTGCACGCATCTGTGCCCGGGACATTGCGCGTTCGATACCGGACACTTCCGCGTCGGAACCTGTGGCCCTTCGATTTGATCAAGCTGACATCCCTGATACGTCCGATGCGGTCAGTATGTTGCGCACGACCATGTCGCGCGATGTTGGCGTTGTCCGGGACCGCGCCGGGTTATGCCGGGCATTGCGCAGGATTGCCACGCTCGAAGAGCAGCATGGCACATGCCCGTCCTTCAGAAACATGTGTGCCACAGCAACCTTGATCGCCGCGGCGGCATTGCAGCGCGAAGAAAGCCGCGGCGCGCATAAGCGATCCGACTTTCCGGAAGCTGCCGATGGCCCCGGCAAACGATCCCGGATGTATCTTACTGACGCGCTGCACATTCGCGCCGAAGCCTGCAAGGAAATATCATGAGTTTTGCGACCCTGCCCGATCTGATCCTCGAACCCGTCATCCGCGCGGCGCTGATGGAGGATCTGGGAGCATACGGTGATGTGACCACCCGCGCCGTAATCCCGCCGAACGCGACCTATATGGCCCGGCTGAATGCGCGTGAGGATGCCGTCGTTTCTGGTATTCAGGTGGCGACGATTGCGTTCCGGCTGGTCGACCCGACGCTTGAGGTTGAGGTGCATGTCAAGGATGGCCAGCCTTGTCGGCGCGGCGACACGCTGATGACCATCAAAGGTTCTGCGGCCTCGATCCTGTCGGGTGAGCGGGTCGCGCTGAATTTTGCCGGTCGTCTGACCGGTATTGCCACAAAAACTGCCACCTTTGTCCAGCAGACAAAGGGCACGAATGCCCGCATGACCTGTACCCGCAAAACCACGCCCGGACTTCGCATCGTCGAAAAACAGGCCGTGCTGCATGGCGGCGGTTTCAATCATCGCTACTCTTTGTCCGACGCGATCCTGATCAAGGACAACCACATTGCCGCCGCCGGGGGTGTGCGTCAGGTTCTTGAGGCCGCCAAAGCGCAAGCCAGCCACATGATGGCCGTCGAGATCGAAGTCGATCGACTGGACCAGCTGGCCGAAGTCCTCAGGATTGGCGGTGCGTCCGTCGTATTGCTGGACAACATGGATGACGAGATGCTGCGCGAAGCGGTTGCCATGGTGGATGGGCGGATGAAGACCGAAGCCAGCGGGAATGTGACGTTGGACCGGGTTGCATCGATTGCGGCGACCGGGGTCGATTACATCTCGTCCGGGGCGCTGACGCATTCCGCCCGAACCGTTGATCTGGGTCTTGATTTCTGAAAAATTTCTGAAAAGCGCGGCATTTCTGCTTGATTTGAGATCGTTTGCGCCAACACGGTTGCGCCTTCAGGTTTTATCGATAATAAATCCTCGGCAACGCAAGCTGCAGGAAGTTTTATAGATAAAATGATCATCCCTCATTCCGGCTGGACCCGAAAGTCTGCGCAAGCTGTTCATGACCTCCCGTTGATGGACCTTCTGTTCCGGGCACAGACCGTGCACCGCGAGAACTTTGATCCGAACAAGATCCAGACCTCTAAGCTGCTGTCGATCAAAACCGGCGGGTGCGCCGAGGATTGCGCCTATTGCTCGCAATCGGCCCGCAACGGATCCACCCTGCCTGCATCGAAGCTGATCGAGGTTCAGCGTGTACTGGCCGAGGCCAAAAAGGCCCGCGACGGTGGCGCGACCCGGTTCTGCATGGGGGCCGCCTGGCGCGAGCCCAAGCCGCGCGATATGCCTGCCCTGATTGCCATGGTGGAAGGCGTCAAGGCGATGGGCATGGAAACCTGCATGACGCTGGGCATGCTGGATGACACCCAGGTGGTTCAGCTGCGCGATGCCGGGTTGGACTATTACAACCACAATATCGACACGTCCGAACGCTATTATTCCGAAGTGATCACCACCCGTACTTTCGCGGACCGGATCGACACGATGAACCGGGTGCAGGAAGCCGGAATCAAGGTCTGCTCGGGTGGTATTCTGGGTATGGGTGAACACACTGGCGACCGTATCGATATGTTGCTGACTTTGGCCAACATGACCCCGCCGCCGGATTCGGTGCCGATCAACATGCTGATGCCACAGGCTGATACCCCGCTGGCTGATGCGGAACCTGTTGATCCAATCGACTTTGTGCGGATCATCGCAACCGCTCGCATCCTGATGCCTAAAGCCTATGTTCGGTTGTCCGCCGGGCGCAGCGACATGAGCGACGAGATGCAGGCGATGTGCTTCTTCGCCGGAGCAAATTCCATCTTTGTCGGTGAAACTCTTTTGACGGCGGAAAACCCCGAAGAAGACACCGACTCGATCCTGTTTGCAAAACTTGGCCTTCAGGCCGAAACGGCTGAAGACCATAAGCGCACGGAAGCCGCCGAATGAAAGCAGTCGAACGACTGGAATCCATGCTGGGTGCGCTGGAAGCCCGGCACCGCCGCCGGGTTTTGATCCCGGCGCGCGGGCTGGATTTTGCGTCCAACGACTATTTGGGCTTGGCCGGGTCAAGCCTGTTGCAAGAGGCCGCGCAGGCGGCGCTGGCGCGCGGCGTGCCCGTCGGCTCGGGCGGCTCGCGACTGCTGCGGGGGAATCACCCAGAGCATGAGGCGCTGGAACACGAAGCAGCTGCGTTCTTTGGGGCCGAGGCTGCATTGTTCATGGGCGGGGGGTTTCAGGCCAATCAGGCAATCTTTTCCACCCTGCCGGCTGCCGGGGATCTGGTTTTGTATGACGAACTGGTTCACGCCAGCGCCCACGAGGGGATGCGCGCCAGCCGAGCGGATCTGCGCGCTTTCCGTCACAACGACGTCGCGGATGCGCGAAGCGTTCTGACCGAATGGCGATCCGCTGGTGGGCAGGGTCAGGTATGGATTGCTGTTGAAAGCGTCTATTCCATGGAGGGCGATCTGGCTCCGCTGGAAGATTTGTCATGTCTGGCGCGTGAAGCCCAAGCTGTTCTGATCGTGGATGAGGCGCACGCAACCGGCGTTTTCGGGGCAAATGGCAAAGGTCTGGCGCATGATCTGAACGCTGACCTTCTGACCCTGCACACCTGCGGCAAGGGGCTTGGAGTTTCCGGCGGGCTGATCTGTGGCCCGCGGGCGATGATCGATACCCTGATCAACCGCGCACGGCCCTTTATCTTTGCAACGGCGCCGTCCCCTCTGAATGCTGCGCTGGTACGGGCTGTCCTGTGTGAACTGGCCGGGAATGACGATTTGGTCACTGCTGCACGCAAACGTCTGCGCCATGCACATGAGGCGGCCCGTGAAACAGGGTTGCCTGACGCGGCCTTGAACAGCCAGATCATTCCCGTCGTTCTTGGGGACGAGGCCCGCACGATGGCGATGGCACAGGCTTTGCAACATCAGGGGTTCGACATTCGCGGCATTCGCCCGCCAACCGTTCCAAAAGGCACATCCCGTCTGCGCGTCTCGATCACCGGGAATGTCGGTCCCGAGGATATTTCCGCCCTGTTTGCAACCATCTCCAGCCATCAGTCGGAGGCCGCATGAGCGCTCTGGTCATTGTCGGAACCGACACCGGCGTCGGAAAAACAGTTTTTTCGGCTGGCCTGACAGCGGCCCTGAACGCCACTTACTGGAAGCCGGTTCAATCGGGGCTCGAGGATGCGACGGACACGGAAACCGTCTGCACCTTGTCCGGTGTGGACGTGTTGCCCGAGGCGTATCGCCTGAACATGCCTGCCTCACCCCATCTTTCTGCCGAGGATATGGGCATAGAGATCGATCTGTCCCGGCTCGCGCTGCCGCAGGTTGACGGGCCGCTGGTTGTGGAAGGGGCGGGGGGGCTGATGGTGCCTCTGAACCGCAAATCCTACTATCTGGATCTGATTGCCCAATGGCAGGCCCCGGTCGTTCTGGTCGCACGCACGGCGTTGGGAACGATCAACCACACCACGTTGTCCTTGATGGCGCTTCGAAGCGCTGGGTGCGAGGTGGTCGGCGTTGCCTTTGTCGGAGATCCGGAGCCCGACGTGGAACAAACCATCCTCGAAATGAGCAAGGTGCGACACCTCGGACGTCTGCCTTATCTTGGCGACCTGACGCAGCAAAGCTTGTTAGAAGCTTTCTCGTCCATAGACGTGGCGACCATACGGAGGTTTCTGTGACCCCGCTTGAGTTTGACGCCCACCACCTTTGGCATCCCTATACCAACGTGGCCGATCCCGGTGCGATGCATCTTATCGACCGGGCCGAGGGCGTGTATCTTTATCGGGAGGACGGCGCAAAGATGATAGACGCCATGTCGTCATGGTGGTGCGCCATCCACGGCCACAAGCATCCCGAAATCACATCCGCCATGCAATCACAGCTGGAAAAGATGCCTCATGTGATGTTCGGAGGGCTGACACACCATCCGGCCATTGATCTGGGGCGCAGGATGGTCGACATGTTGCCCGAGGGGCTGGATCGCATTTTCTATTGCGACAGTGGGTCTGTTTCGGTCGAAGTGTCGATGAAGATGGCGGTGCAGTATCAAATGGCTCATGGCCGCACCCGCAAATTCGAATTTGCCACAATTCGGGGCGGCTATCACGGTGACACGTGGAAAGCGATGAGCGTCTGTGACCCTGTGACGGGTATGCACGGGCTGTTCCGAGGGGCTTTGTCGATCCAGCACTTCCTGCCGCGTCCCCAGGTTCGGTTGGGGGATGACTGGCCCGAAGACCCGGCGTTGAACGGATTGGAGGCGCTGGAACGACTGTTGGCCGACAAGGGCGATCACCTCGCGGCCCTGATCCTTGAGCCCATGGTTCAAGGCGCCGGGGGCATGTATTTCTATCATCCCCAATGGCTGCGCGCGGCACGCGCCATGTGCGATGCTCATGACGTGCTGATCATTTTTGACGAGATCGCAACCGGATTTGGCCGAACCGGCAAGCTGTTCGCCACCGATCATGCGGGCATAACCCCGGATATAATGTGTCTGGGCAAGGCATTGACCGGGGGGCATATCTCGTTTGCTGCTACCGTGACCAGCAAGCAGGTGGCGTATGGCATTGGCAATAGTGAGGCCGGAGTGTTCATGCACGGCCCGACCTATATGGCCAACCCTCTGGCCTGTGCCGCTGGTTCGGCCAGCCTCAGACTGCTGGCCGAGGGGGACTGGCAGCGCCAGGTGGCCGATATCGAAGACCAGATGCGGACCGAACTGGAGCCAGCGCGCAGTTTGCCGGGCGTTGCAGATGTCAGGGTTCTTGGCGCTATTGGCGTTATCGAAATGAAGGAAACGGTTGATCCTTCGGTTGCTCATCGGCTGGCCCCTGAAACCGGAGTGTGGCTGCGCCCCTTTGCGCGAAACATCTATTGTATGCCGCCTTACATTGTTTCACCTGATGAGCTCGGCCGGATCACCAGCGCGATGGTCGCTTTGGCCGGGGGGCAGCAATGAAACACCAGTGGCTGGCGCAATCGGATGACAGCAAGCTGACACTGGTCTTCGGGGGGTGGGCGCTGGGTGCTGCCCCGTTCCGCGGGCTGACCGGAGGCGGATCTGTTCTGCTGGTGGATGACTATACCCGGTTCGATGATCCCTTGCCCGATCTGGCCGGGTTTGACCGCGTCGAAATGCTTGCGTTTTCCTTCGGTGTCGCATCCGCGGCCCATTGGCTGGCCAGCACAGTGTTTCGCCCTGACCGGCTGGTTGCTGTCAGTGGTACGTTGCATCCTGCCTGCGCAGACCGGGGCATCGCGCCCGATATTGTCCGGGCCACGGCGGATCAGCTGTCATCGGCAAGTTTCGTCAAATTTTGCCGACGCGCCGGACTGTCTGCTGACATACCTGAACTGGACATCGAGCAGGCAAGAAAGGAACTTCATGCGGTCATCGAACGTGGCTCGGCGCCTGATCCCGGCTTTGATCGGGTTTGGATATCAGAGCGGGACCGGATCATTCCGACCAATGCTCAGAGGGCGGCCTGGGCCGCAACCCCGGATGTGGTCAAGGGCGTTGCCGCTCCGCACGTGCCATTTGAACCGGGCCAAAGCTGGGCGGAGTGGATGTCATGACGGCGCAATTGGCCGACAAGGTTCAGCGAAGCTTCAGCCGAAGCTTTCAGACTTACAACGATACAGCCAGCCAGCAGGCCTGGGTTGCCCGCAAGCTGGTTTCCGAGATGCGTCGGGTTGGCGCGCCGAACCGGTTTGATGTGGCGTTCGAGCTGGGATGCGGCACTGGCCATCTGACCCGGTTGCTGCGGCAGAACTTTGACCTTCCTGATCTTCACCTGAACGATATAGCGCCGCAGGCTCGGGCGACGGCAGATGCGGAAAATGCGGCTTTCATTGACGGAGACGTCCGCCTGGTCGAATGGCCCGCAAAGCTGGATTTGGTCGCATCGGCCTCGATGATCCAATGGATGGAGGATCCGGCCGGTTTGCTGCAACAGGTTGCCGAAGCGCTTGAACCCGGAGGGTGGTTGGCCATTTCCGGGTTTGGCCCATTGCAATATCAAGAGCTTGCGCAAATCGGATCGACAGCCCGTGCACCGGGCCTATGCCTGCCTGACGCCCTTGCAACCGCTATAGATGGGCCGTTCAAGATTCTGACGGTTGGCCAAAGCGTTCGGCCATCCTATTTTGACACGCCCAGAGATGTGCTGAAACATTTACGCAGTACAGGAGTAAATGGCCGGGCTCAGGGTGCATGGACCCGGTCCACCTTGGCCCGGTTCGAAGCTGACTACGTTCAGAAGTTCGGAACTGACGGCAGGGTTCCTCTGACTTACCACCCGGTGTGGGTCATTGCCGAAAAGCGTTAGGCGCTTATTCGGCGACGACAAGGTCGATTTCATTCGCCGACAGCATCTGGCAGATATCCTCGGGCGGGGTCACATCTGTAAAGAACAGATTGATCTTGTCGGCAGGTTCCAATGTGACCGGCGCGCGCTTTCCCAGCTTTTCGCCATCGGCCACGACAATGCGGACCTGTGCGTTTTGAATGGCGACGCGGGCCAAGTTTGCTTCTTGCAGGTCGTGCAGCATAAAGCCCGGGTCCGCGTTGACCGCCCCGACTGAAAGAACGGCGAAACGGACGTTCAAACGTTTGATCAGGTCCTGAGCTTCAACGCCGAATGCGCCCCCATCGTGCGACCGCAGCTCGCCACCAGCCATGAACACCCGGTTGTTGTTTCGTGAAGCCAATGCCTGAGCGACAAAAACCGAGTTCGTCACGACAAAGAGATCGCTGTGGTTGCAAAGCGCCTGCGCCACATAAGCGGTAGTAGAGCCGATATCGAGGAAAACGGAGTCGCCGTTACTAATGACCTCGGCAACCGCCTTCGCCAGCTTCTCTTTCGCGTCAACCTTCTTGTCCAGGCGGCTTTGCAGCGACGGTTCCAGAATGTCTTCGAGAAGATGAACCCCGCCATGGACCTTGCGCACGATGCCGCGCTCTTCCAGATTGCGGACGTTTCGCCGAATGGTTTCCAGGCTGACCCCAAGTTCATTCGCCAGAACGCTTACGCGGCACGAACCGCCCGCGCGAAAAAGGGCGCGCAGGATTTCTTCTTCTCGTTGGTTTGTGGTCGGCAGGTTCATGTTTCGCGCTCTGATGGCATCGTCATAAGGGACGTTCAGCCATACCACAATACCCACATAAAGCAACGCTGCACGAGAGAAAGGCTTTGAAAACTTGCCTTGATCAGGAAAAAATGTGGCGTTACGTGGTTTTTATTGACACAAAAGCCCACGATGTGGTCGTCTGTACTCAATACCACCGATTCATCGAAAAAATCACGACAGGGAGAAGGTGTTATGAATTGTAAAATGGGAATTTCCGCGCTGGCCCTCATGGCCGCCGGAGCCGCAACAACTGCCTGGGCTGTTGAGTCCACGGACCCAATCAAACTGACGCTGCACGACTGGTCGGGGCAGTTGATCAATACCAAGATCATGGGTTCGATCCTGGAAGAAGCCGGGTACAACGTTGAATATGTTCAGGCGGATTACATTGCTCAGTTCGCCGGTCTGAAAACCGGTGACCTGCATCTGGCAATGGAAATCTGGGAAACCACCGGGCGCGAAGCGCTGGACGAGGCAACCGGCACCGGCAAGGTCGTCAATGTCGGCGAAACCGGCCTGATGGCGATCGAAGAATGGTGGTATCCCAGCTACATGAAGGAACGGTGCCCGGGATTGCCGAATTGGGAGGCGCTGAAAGACTGCGCCGAGGAATTCGCGACGGCGGAAACTGCTCCGAACGGGCGTTATGTCGGCGGCCCGGTGACCTGGGGTGGCTTCGATGACGAGCGTGTCGAAGCGCTTGAACTGGATTTCGAAGTCGTCCATGCGGGCACCGACGCGGCCCTGTTTGCAGAATTGGAATCCGCTTATCAAAGACAGGATCCAATTGTTCTGTGGGTCTACGTCCCACATTGGGCGCCGGCGAAATACGAAGGCGAGTTCGTCGAGTTCCCGCCATTTACGCCAGAGTGTTACAGCGACCCTTCTGTCGGTGTGAACCCGAACATGGCCTATGATTGCGGCAAACCGCGTGGCCCGATCTGGAAAGCAGCCTGGTCTGGCCTGCAAGAAAAATGGCCGGGCGCTTATGACATCATCGAAGCCTACAAAATCAACAATGATGAAATGAGCGCCATGGTTGGCAAGGCCGATCTGGACGGCGTGGAAATCGACAGCGTTGTTGCAGAGTGGATGGAGACCAACAAAGACCGCTGGTCTGGCTGGATCTCGAAGTAATCCACTGGCCAGAGCGGGCCTGTCGCTCTCTCGGACCGCTCTGGCCTTTTTCGCGAATGAACCGGACCACCCTGATGCCCCCCAAGACCAAACTGTCGTGCCGAAACGTCTGGAAGCTTTATGGCCCCAACGCAGATCGGTTGCTGCGGACAACCCCCGAACCTACGGCAGAAGAAATTCGCAAGGCAGGCGTGATCGGCGCAGTGCGCAACGCAAATATCGAGATCTCGGAAGGTGAGATTTTCGTCATCATGGGCCTGTCGGGGTCAGGCAAATCCACTCTGGTTCGGTGCTTGTCCCGGTTGATCGAACCAACCGCCGGTGAAGTTCTGTTCGACGGTGCTGACCTCTTGCGCGCCAGCGAGAATGAGCTGATCGAAATCCGGCGTCACAAGATGGGCATGGTGTTCCAGCATTTCGCGTTGCTGCCGCATCTGACCGTTTTGCAGAATGTGATGTTTCCGTTGACGATTCAGGCCACACCCAAACCCGAAGCCGACGCCAAGGCCCGCGAGGTGGTGGAACTGGTCGGTTTGAAGGGGCGCGAGGATTATTACCCGCGTGAGCTGTCCGGCGGCCAGCAACAGCGCGTCGGCATTGCCCGTTCCTTGGTGACCGAGCCTGATCTATGGTTTCTGGACGAGCCGTTCTCGGCCCTCGATCCGCTGATCCGGCGCGAGATGCAGGATGAATTCCTGCGGTTGCAGGAGCGGTTGCACAAGACCATCGTTTTCATCACCCATGATTTCGAAGAGGCCGTTCGCCTGGCCGACCGCATCGCCATCATGAAGGACGGAGAGGTGATCCAGATCGCCACGCCGGAAGAGCTGGTGATGCACCCGGCCACCGACTATGTGGCTGAATTCACCAAACATATCCCCCGTTCAAAGGTCCTGACCGTCGGCGGTGTCATGGCCCCCGGCGCTGTGGGCGAGGGCAATCCGATCTCTCAATCCACGCGCATCTCGGACGTGGCGGAACGGATTATCGCGGCAGATGCGCCGATCGCCGTCGTGGATGCAGAGGGCCAACCCGTCGGAGCGATTGACCGCAAGGCCGTTGCGCATGTGCTGTTCGGCGGCGGAGACACGGCATGATCCGCCTGACCCGCAGCCAGATGGCCATTCTGCTGCTTGTTCTGGTCACCATCGTGCTTGGCTATTTCGGCCGTGATTTGAGCAAGGCGCTGGATGCGCGCTGGTTGACCAAGTTCCCTTCGGCCTGGGTGATCCCGTTCAAAACCTACATTTCCTCGGCGATGACATGGCTGATCGAGGATGCCGCCATCGGGCCGGTGTCCTTCACCGATGTCACCCGCGCCATCGCGTGGTTGATCGAGCAGCCCTACAATCTGGTATTGGCCCTGCTGGCCGACGGCTTTGTCAGCGGTCAGGGAAATGACGCGCAGGTCATCCTGCCTGCGATCAGCTGGATCGTGGTCATCACCGCCGTTGTCGCCTTAGGTCAATATTGCCGTGACTGGGGATTGGCCGCTCTGGTCGGGGCCTGCTTCGTCTATCTTGCAGTTTTCGGACAATGGGACAGCGCCATGGTGACGCTGGCCTCGGTCCTGATCGCGGTGCCGATTGGAGCGGGCGGCGGGTTGCTGTTGGGCATTCTCGCCTATCGCCATCCGCTTTTTGAAAAGATCATCTCACCAATACTGGACCTGATGCAGACGATCCCGATCTTTGCCTATCTGGTGCCGATCCTGTTCATGTTTGGCTTTGGCCCGATCTCTGCCTTGGTCGCGACGATCATCTATGCGACCCCGCCGATGGTGCGGATCACAACGCTGGCGCTGAAAGGTGTGGATCCTGAGATTCTGGATTTCGGACGCATGGCGGGCACGACCCGGCGGCAGTTGATGTGGCGTGTGCTTGTGCCCTCGGCCAGCCACAGCCTGATGGTGGGCGTCAATCAGGTGATCATGCTGACCCTGAACATGGTCATCATCGCCTCGATGATCGGGGCTGGGGGGCTGGGCTTTGACGTCCTCGCCGCGCTCCGCCGTCTGGACATTGGGGCAGGGTTCGAAGCCGGCATCGCCATCGTGGTACTGGCCATCGCCGTCGACCGTCTGAGCCAGGCCTTTGCCGAACGGATGGGGCAGGTGCATCATGAGGTCCCCGGTTCGTGGATCGCGCGTCATCGCCGGACGGTTCTGGTTGTGGTCCTGATGCTGCTGACCTGGGTGCTGGGACAGTTCTCGCCTCTGTTGCTGGAATATCCTGAAAGCCAGACCATTACCACCGGCGCGTTCTGGGACAACACGGTCGAATACCTGAACGTCAACTATTTCGACACGTTCGAGGCCATCAAGGTTTTCTTCCTGACCTGGTTCATGATCCCGATCAAAACTGTTCTGCTGGGCATCCCGTGGCCATGGGCCATCGCGATGCTGGCCCTGCTGGGCTGGCACGCAGGCGGTTGGCGGATAGCGTTGCTGTGTGGGGGAATGGCCTCGCTGATACTTGTCTCGGGCCTGTGGTCAAAGGCGATGGTGACAGTGTATCTGTGCGGCGCATCTGTTATTCTGGCGACGCTGATCGGGGTGCCTCTGGGTGTTCTGGCGGCGCTGAACAAACGCGCTGGAACGGCCATCAACCTGCTGATCGACACACTGCAAACCCTGCCCAGCTTTGTTTATCTGATCCCTGTCGTCATGCTGTTCCGGGTCGGCGATTTCACCGCCCTGATTGCCATCGTTCTCTATGCGCTGGCCCCGGCGGTCCGTTATGCCGCCCATGGTGTGCGCTCGGTAAGTGAGGAACTGATCGAGGCGGGTCTGGTTTCGGGCTGCACCCGCAAACAACTGCTGCGCCATATCCGCCTGCCGATGGCGTTGCCTGAAATCCTGCTGGGCGTCAATCAGACGATCATGCTGGCGCTGTCGATGCTGGTGATCACCGCCCTCGTCGGCACCCGCGATCTGGGGCAGGAGGTCTATATCGCCCTGACCAAGGCCGATACCGGCCGCGGTCTGGTGGCCGGCCTGTCGATTGCCTTCATCGCCATCATCGCTGATCGGTTGATCAATGCCAGTGCCCGCCAGGCCCGCATCCGCTTTGGACTGGAGAGTTGAAATGAGCCATCCCGACCTGATGACCCGCATCCGCGCTCTGCCGATCTGGCAGGGAGAGATCGAGGCCACTCCGTTGACCGGTGGCATCACCAATGTGAACTACAAGGTTACGGATGGCAGCGGGTCTTATGTGGTGCGTGTGGGCGATGACATCCCCCTGCACCAGGTGATGCGGTTCAATGAGCTGGCCGCCAGCAAAGCTGCCAATGCGGCGGGTCTGTCGCCTGCCGTGCTGCATTCCTCGGGCGATTTGACAGTGCTGGAATTCATCGAAAGCCGCACATTGACGGAAGAAGATGTACGCCACCCGAACATGCTGCCCCGAGTTCTGGAATTGGTGAAGGCCTGTCATGTCGAAGTGCCGAAACACCTGCGCGGGCCGTCGCTGGTATTCTGGGTGTTCCATGTCATCCGGGACTATGCCGCAACGCTAACCGAGAATGACAGCGCCCATGCAAAGCTGATCCCCGATCTGATAGACGCAGGCACGCTGCTGGAACGTGAGGCAAGGCCGTATGACATCGTCTTCGGCCATAACGACCTGCTCTGCGGCAATTTTCTGGACGACGGCAACCGCCTTTGGCTGATCGATTTCGACTATGCCGGGTTCAATTCTCCGCTGTTCGATCTGGGCGGGCTGGCGTCGAACAATGGCCTGTCGTCTGAACAGGAAGACTGGGTGTTGGAGAGCTATTTTGAAGCCCCGGTCACCGACGATCTGCGCCACCGCTATGCGGCGATGAAATGTGCCTCGCTGCTGCGGGAAACCATGTGGAGCATGGTGTCCGAGATCACCTCGGATATCGACTTTGATTACGCAGCCTACACAGCTGAAAACCTGGCGCGGTTCCGCGCGGCCCTTACCGATTTCAAAAATACCTGAGGACAGACATGACCGACCTTCCGACAACAGCCAAAGCCGTCATTATCGGTGGCGGGATCATCGGCTGCTCGACCGCGTATCACCTGGCCAAGCTGGGCTGGACGGATACGGTGCTGCTGGAGCGCAAGAAACTGACCTCGGGCACCACGTTTCACGCAGCGGGTCTGGTGGGGCAGTTGCGTTCGAACGCCAATATCACGCAATTGCTGGGTTATTCCGTCGATCTGTACAACAAGATCGAAGAGGAAACAGGGCTTGGCACTGGCTGGAAGATGAACGGCGGCTTGCGTCTGGCCTGCAACGAAGAGCGCTGGACCGAAGTGAAACGCCAGGCCACTACGGCGCATTCCTTTGGTCTGGACATGCAGCTTCTGACCCCATCCGAGGCGCAGGAGCTGTGGCCCTTGATGGATGTCTCTGACGTGATCGGCGCGGCTTACCTGCCGACTGACGGTCAGGCGAACCCGTCAGATATCACGCAGGCATTGGCCAAGGGCGCCCGCATGGCCGGGGCGAAGATATTCGAAGATACCAAAGTCACCGATATCGAGATCGAAGATGGCAAAATTCGCGCGGTGATTACTGAACATGGTCGGATCGAGTGTGAAAAGGTGATCTGCTGCGCCGGGCAATGGTCCCGCACCTTTGCCAGCCGCTTTGGCGTCAACGTTCCTCTGGTTCCGATGGAGCACCAGTACATGGTGACTGAACCTTTCGACGTGCCCGGCAATCTGCCCACTCTGCGCGATCCCGACCGGCTGACCTACTACAAGGAAGAAGTCGGAGGTCTGGTCATGGGCGGCTATGAGCCGAACCCGATCCCCTGGGCCTCCAAGGGTATTCCGCAAGGCTTCCACTATACCCTTCTTGACAGCAACTTCGATCATTTCGAACAGCTTATGGAACTTGCGCTGGGTCGCGTGCCCGCGTTGGAGAACGCTGGCGTCAAGACGCTGACCAACGGGCCGGAAAGCTTCACGCCCGACGGCAATTTCATCATCGGCGAAGCGCCCGAGTTGAGGAACTTCTTCGTCGGTGCTGGCTTCAATGCCTTTGGCATCGCGGCTGGCGGTGGTGCGGGCATGGCGCTGGCGGAATGGGTGCATAAGGGCGAGCCGCCCTTCGATTTGTGGTCTGCCGATATCCGTCGCTTTGGCCGCCCGCATTTCGACACCGACTGGGTTCGCACCCGTACTGTCGAGGCATATGGCAAACACTACACGATGGGTTGGCCGCATGAGGAACATGACTCGGGCCGCCCCTGCCGAAAATCGCCGCTTTATGACACGCTGAAAAAGCAGGGCGCGTGTTTTGGCGAGAAACTGGGCTGGGAACGCCCCAACTGGTACGCGGACGCGTCAAAGGGCGAGGTGCCCAAGGATGAATACAGCTTTGGCCGTCAGAACTGGTTCGATGCTGTCGGGCGGGAACATAAAGCAGCACGCGAAGCGGCTGTGCTGTTCGATCAGACCTCTTTCGCCAAATTCGCCGTCAAGGGTCCGGATGCTTTGGCGGCGATGAACTGGATCTGTGCCAATGATGTGGACAAGCCGGTTGGTGCGCTTGTCTATACCCAAATGCTGAACGACAAGGGCGGGATCGAGTGTGACCTGACTGTTGGGCGCGTAGCCCATGATGAGTTCTATATCGTCACCGGCACCGGCTATGCCACCCATGACTTCGACTGGATCAACCGCAGCATTCCAGAGGGCATGAATTGCCAGCTGTTCGATATCACCTCATCGAATGCGGTTCTGTCATTGATGGGGCCAAAATCGCGTGAGATTCTGGCGGCGGTGACGCGCGATGACGTCTCGAACAGCGGGTTCAAGTTTGGCACGATCCGCACCATCGGCATCGCCGGGTGCCCGGTTAAGGCGCTGCGCGTGACTTATGTGGGTGAACTGGGCTGGGAACTGCACCTGCCGGTGGAATATGCACAGACCGTGTATGACGCCTTGATGGAGGCAGGGCGCCCGCATGGATTGATCAATGCGGGCTACAGGGCGATTGAATCGCTGCGTCTTGAAAAAGGCTATCGCGCCTGGGGCTCGGATATCGGGCCGGATCATACGCCGTTCGAAAGCGGCTTGGGCTGGGCCGTGAAACTCCGGAAAAATATTGATTTCAAAGGGCGCGCCGCCTCTGAGGCGCAAAAAACCGGCGGCGTAAAGAAGATGCTGGCATGTTTCACGGTTGACCCCGAGGTTGTTCTTCTGGGGCGTGAAACGATCTATCGGAATGGCGAAAGGGTCGGATGGCTGACTTCGGGCGGCTATGGTTACACCGTCGAAAAGTCGATCGGCTACGGTTACATCCGAAACGCCAACGGTGTCGACGCACAATACGTCACATCAGGGACATATGAATTGGATGTCGCCACTCAGAGGGTTCCTTGCGAAGTGACGCTGCAACCGCTTTACGACCCGCAGATGAGCCGGGTGAAGACCTGACCCGAGAGTGCAAGAGCAGATCTACCGACACACGCACGGCAATCGGAACACATGGGGAAAGCGTGCAAACAGGGCAAATCCGCCCCGAGTGTCCGAATGTTCGTCGAATCTGACGGATTTCGATCCATAAGCCATTGATAAAGTTTCAGTATTGTCACACCTCATGCCCATCTGAAAACTGAACTGCAAGACTTCTCATTTAGCTTTCAGGGCGAACAACCTTTCATCCGTCAGAGATTGGATGACTTCAGCCGAAAGGACCGAAAATGGTAACCCCAGATGCGTTGACTGAACACGCGATGAAGATTGCTGATATTACCTCGGAGTCCGCGATGCGGTTTTTTCGGGGGTCTTTGGGCATTGAATTCAAACAGGATGAAAGCCCGGTGACGCAGGCCGACAAGGCAGTTGAGGCGGAAGTACGCACCTACCTGAAACAGCATTTTCCCGGACACGGCATCTTTGGCGAAGAGCACGGGCAAGAAGCAGGCGACGGGCGTCATATGTGGGTGATTGACCCCATTGACGGAACCCGTTCGTTTCTGTCCGGCCATCCTTTGTTCGGGTTCCTTTTGGCGCACCTTGTGGATGGGCGCCCTCGGTTGGGCCTGGTCGGAATGCCGGCCTTGCATGAGACCTATTTGGGTGTGGTTGGTGACGGGGCCAGCCTGAACGGGCAACCGATAGAGGTGTCGAACACCACGCGTCTGGATCAATCGGTTTTGTACGTGAATGAAGGCGACAAAATTTATCGCGATCATCCTGACCTGTTCAGTCGGCTGATGAATGCAGGGCAGACGCGCCGATTTGCCTATGATTGTTATCCCCATGCCTTGCTTGCTTCGGGCCATGTCGATGCTGTGGTGGATTACGATCTGCAACCTTATGACTATCTGGCGCTCTCACCTCTGATCACGGCTGCTGGTGGAGTGATGACCGATTGGCACGGGCATGCGTTAACCCTCGATTCAGATGGCGCGGTCGTTTCCGCCGCAACCCCTGAACTGCATGCTGAACTGCTTGACCTCATCAATGTCGAAAAATGACGGTGTTGCGCAACCTTGGAAAACTATCTCCCGCGATCAGATTTGAACAAATACAAAAAGACAAAAAGTGATCCTATCGACGTCGTGACGATTCCGACGGGCAACTCCTGCGGAGCCAGAAGAAGGCGTGACAAGATATCGGACAGTGTCAGCAGAATCGCGCCCACGATCGCCGAGACAATCAGCAGGTTTCGGTGCAGAGTTCCGGCGATGCCGCGTGCAATATGAGGCACCATCAGCCCGACAAAGCCGATGACACCGGCAACGGAAACGAAACTGGCCGTCGCCAACGCGGCAACGAAAAACATGCTGAACCGCAGACCTTGAACGGGAATACCCAGTGACGAGGCCGTGAAATCCCCGGTCAGCAGCGCGTCAAGCCACCGGCTGCGGTAAAGTGAATAGCTCAGGATCAGGCCCAATCCGATCAGGACAAGCGGGAATGTTTCCCATCTTGCCAATCCCAGGCCGCCAAGCATCCAGAATATCACCGAATGAGCCGCGCGATTGTCGCCAGAGAAAATCAGGTAGTTGGTGATTGCGGAAAACAGAAAGGACACCGCCAGGCCAGCCAGGATCAGTTTTTCGGGTGCGCTCGTACGCAAGCCCTGAACCAGCGCCAGAACAATGCCGGAGGCGATCAGACCACCGCAAAATGCCGCCAGCGGCAACGTCCAGATTCCCAGGACATCACCCGTGACGGTGATCACCAGAACGGCGCCGGCAGCAGCACCCGAGGACAGACCGAACAGAAACGGATCTGCCAGATCGTTTCGCGTCGTTGTTTGCAATACGACACCAACGACGCCCAGTCCTGCACCAATCACGGCGGCAAACAGGGCGCGGGGCAGGCGAAGGTCGAAGACGATCCGGTGCAAGGGCGACATGTCTCCTTCCACCAGACCGGTTCCGAGGCCGATGGCCGAAAAAACTTCGCGCACGGGGATTGGGGTGGTCCCGTAGACGATCGACAACAGCAAAAGGGCGGTCAGAACAACCGCCCCCAGCACTATCAAGCGGCCCAATTGGACCATATCAGTTGGTCTCCGGGTGCATCGCCTTCGCCATCTTCTCGATCGCTTCGATATTTGCCGGGCCGGGCGTCAGTTCCTCGTAACGCAGGCCAATCCAGCGCTCGTTCTTTACCGCGTCCGTTTGTGACATCACCGGATGATCCTTCAGGAACTGGAAAGTGTCCTCTGCGCCGTTGCCGGACTGATAGTCGAGCAGCACCAGAAATTCCGGGTTAGCCGCGGCGACGGCCTCCCACGACGTGCGACCCCAGCTGGTATCCAGATCATGCGTCACGTTCTTGCCACCTGCGGCTGTGATCATAGCATCGGGAATGGCGAACTTGCCGGCGGTGAACGGAGCATCGGCCGGTCCGTCCAACAGGAATACGCGGGGCTTTGCCAGATCGGCTGTTTTTGCTTCGATGGCGGACAATTTGTCTTTCCAGCCGGCGACCAGCGCCTCGGCCTTGTCTTCGACCTGCATGACCTTGCCCAGACGCAGAACGTCATCAAACAACAGGTTCATGCTGGCCTCGGGGCGATCTTTGTCCAGATGCACGCAGCTTTCGGTCAGGATCATGGTCTTGATACCAAAGGGTTCCAGCGTGTCGGGCGTGACGTCACCGCCGGGTTTCATACCATAGTACCAACCGGCAAAAAACAGATCGGGTTCGACGGCCACAAGGTTTTCAATCGTCGGGTATTTGGGGGCAAGCTCGGGGATGTCGCCGCGCTGAGCATCAAAATCAGGGCTGGTTTTATACCAACCCGTAATTCCGGTAAGACCCACGATCTTGTCCTGAAGGCCGAGCGCAAAGGCCATATCCGCCATGTTCATGTCATGCACGACCAGACGTTCCGGCGCCGAGTCAAAAACCAGCGGTTCACCGCAATTGTCCACGGTGACGGCTTCCGCTGCCGCGCCACCTGCCAAGCCAGCGAAAACAACCACCGGCCAAAGTTTCTGCATCATATTTAAGTTCCTGTTATTATGACAGTTTCCGTTTTCGGATATCCAGTGCGGGGATCATGCGGCCTTCGTGCTGAAAGCACAGGTAATCCACGCCGAATGTCTCGCGTACCCGGTCTGGGGTCAGAACTTTGCCAACAGGCCCGAACCCCGTTAGACGCGTGGCTTTCATCAACGCCACATGGGTGGCGAATTCCGGGATCATGACCAGATCATGGACGATCATGACGACCGTTACCCCCAGATCAGCGACCAGAGACAGCATGTGCCCCTTGGCATCGGGGTCCAGATGGTTGGTTGGCTCGTCCAGAAACAGTAAGGACGGGTTCTGGGCCAACGCGCGCGCGATATGTGCGCGCTGACGTTCTCCGCCGGACAGTTGACCCATCGTTTTGTTGGCAAAATGCGACAGCTCGGTCGTCGTCAGAACCCGTTCCAGATCAGCCTTGTGCTGAGCCGCCGAACGTTCGCCCTGAATCGGGATTTGCCCCAGCGCAACATAGTCTTGCAGGCGCATCCGCCCGTCAGGCATTTCCTGCTGCCCGACCACAGCAATAGAGCGGGCACGTTGGCGGGCGGACAGGGTCCGAAGGCTTTGGCCTTCTATCCAAACATCACCCAAGATAACCCGTTCGATCCCGCACAGCAGTTTCAGCAGAGTGGTCTTGCCGGCGCCGTTCGGCCCGGCGATTGCCAGAATTGATCCTTCTTCCAGACGAAAGGACACATCCTGCAACAGGATATCGCCATTAAGAGCATAGTACTCCAAATTCTCGGCAACCAGAAAACTCATGAAGCGCCACCGGACGGCAATGCGGGTATTCGCGACAAGGTCTTTGCGAAAAGGGCAGGGGGGCGGTCCGAGGCGCTGGTCCAGCCATCGTCACTGTCGCCGAACTGGGTCGCGAATTCGACCAAGGCGGACAGGTCGTGTGATGTCGTGATATCGCCAAACAGGTACTGCGCTTTGCCCGGGGCCTGAAATCCGACCGTCATGGCCCGTTCACAACCTGCCATGCAGGCCACCATTCGGGTTTCAAAACCGTCAGGCAACCGGGCATTCAGCTCGTCTTGCGCAGCCTCGGCAGACATCGCCCCCTGACATGTTGAACAGATCAGAACGTAGTGATCAGAATAGCAGGTCATAGCCATCTCCGTCGTTTGCCAGACGCAGACAGAGGGCACATACCCAGATATTACGCAAACACGCCATCAAGCCTCCTTCCGAGACGCCCCGCCTCGGGTTGGTTTATAGTGCGATGGCAGGTCTCCTGACTTGCGGGTCGTTGCTTGGCCGACCTTCCCAACCCATGCGGGTCAGTGGTGAAGTGGCGTCGCTCACCGCTTACAGTTGCGGGGGCAGTCACGGACTTGGCACATTCCAGCGCCGCACCGTGTTCCCATTTTCATCCCTTACGGAACCATCCCGCTCAGCTAGTCCGGCAATGCCAGACTTGTCAAGCGGCAGACGAAGGCGGTGGTAGATGGAATTGCAACAGCCGCGCCAGCTGTCCTGCTGCGCCAGCCCGGACCGAACGGTGTCAATAGTCTGATACAAGAAGGAAATCCGGCTCGAAATCTTTCTCGACCTTTGAAAACCGTGGAATTGGCTTTTCAAACACATTGTCCGTACGGTCGTCATTCATGGTCGATACCTCGCCAATAAGGCAATCGCGGCGCTCGGCCCAAAAAGCGTGCCAGATGCCGGGCATCAGAGTTGCGCTTTGCCTCGGCTTCAGCCGTACGTACTCTTGGGGTTGCAAGGTTACAGGGCAGGCATCGCTGGGGACCGTCACCGGGTTGTCGCGGTCGACGCCACCGTTTGGATCCGACGCATGAATTTCCAGAACGAGATCGCCGCCGCCCCGGTTGATGATGTCTTCTGCCTTGATAATATGCCGGTGCATCGGAGAAAGCTGATTGTCTTTCAAGATCAACAGTTTTCTGCACAGAGCATCCCACGCCCGGATTTCAGATCCTTCGTCTAACCATTGCGTAGAGTGAACGGGAATAGGCAATGTTCGTCGAAACGGCCTTGTGCGTAATTGGTAATGTTCCATCCCAGCCTGCGGCTGCGGACAGTTTCGACCAAAGAGATGCGCATTTTCTCGGGCGATCAATCCGCAAAGAGCGGCTATGCGGCGCCGAAAGATTGAATGAACGTCTGGGCCTAGGGCTTGATGTGGTTGATTTCGGATCGTTTCATCATGCCATCCCGCAGATCAAAGTTCGTGCGCCCAAGGGGGTTCCGCCCCGGCTCGGGAAACGGTCACGGCCGCCACGTCAGCGCCCAGTTCCATGGCTGCTTGCAGGCTTTCAACCGTCAATCCGCGCAGACCTGACTTGGTCAGATGCCCTGCGCGGCTGAGCTCGGTCAGAACGCCGGCGTTGAACGTGTCACCTGCACCGATCGTATCGACCACTTCAACGGGTTTCACAGGAACCGAAACTTCGGAACCATCCGCCAGGTAACCGTGTGCCCCGTCGCTGCCACGCGTGACGATGACAACGGAAGGACCCGCCTGCAACAGCACAGACGCTTTTGCGGATTCGGCTTCAGCGCCCGGAATGATCCAGTCCAGGTCCTCGTCTGAAACCTTGACGATATCCGCACGCGAGATCATGCGGTTCAAACGCGTCCGAAATCGGGTTTGATCCTTGATGAAATCCGGGCGGATATTCGGGTCCAGCATCACTGCCCGGTCGGAACCGTGGCGGTCCAGAAGGGCGGCGTAGGCATCTGCGCAAGGTTCACACGCAAGGCTGATTCCGCCGAGATACAGGGCAGAGACAGCAGGAAGCTGATCGGGCATGTCTTCGGGCAGCAACATCCGGCCCGCAGTGTTTTCATCAACAAAGCTGTACGACGCGTGTCCATCCGAGAGCTGCACAAAGGCAAGCGTGGTCGGACGGTCCGAGGTGATCACATGTGTCGTGTCCACATGGCTCGCTTTCAGCGCATCGATCAGTTGTTGGCCGAACATGTCCGATGACAAACCTGTCAGCATCCCTACCGGAACACCCAGACGTCCCATCGCGACGGCTGTGTTCAGAACTGCACCACCAGTATGTGGCACAAAACCAATTGCGCCCGATGCGGTCGGTTCTGAAATCATATCTATCAGCGCTTCACCACAGCACAGGATCATGTCTTGGTCCTTTTTGGTAAGAAACTTCGGTTAGTCTGGTTGCTGTCTCAGCGCATTCTTGCAGAAGTTGTTTGCGCCGATGATCCCGAACTCTGCCTGTTCAGATACGTATAGGTTCAGGGAGCGGCGCAAATCGCTGAAGCGGCCGCCGCCGTTGAACGCATCCTTGAAGTTGTCACTGAATAGCCAGCGGTTTTTCTCGGCAACGCCGCCGACGAGGAAAACGCCCCCCTCCGGCATCAAGGTGACCGCCAGATCACCCATCAAAGCACCCAGATGGGTGGTAAAAATCTGCGCGGCTTTTTCGGCGACCAGATCGGTGCCGTTACGGGCATCGTTCAGAATGTCCTTTGCAGAGCGCGCCTGAGTTCGCGCTTGACCGGCTGCCAATTCAACCGCCTGGTACAGGATCGGCAGGCCGGTTCCGCTTAGGAACATTTCTGCTTCCAGCGCTAGGCTGTCCCCAAAGAAACAGCCCGGTGCGATGCGACGTGCCGCCTCAAAGATATCAACTTCGTCGCGATGGCGCGGGTACAGGCCCACGTGCCCGCCTTCGCCGGAAACCGTGTGATACCTGCCTTCGGAATATAGCAACGCACCAACGCCAAGCCCGGTTCCGGGCCCTACAACCAGCCGTGTGCCTGCGGGCGGCGTTACCTGACCCTGCAAGACCGCCACATCCGACCGGGTCACCTCGGCCACTGACCATGCCGCGGCGGTAAAATCATTTATGACAAAGGTGCGCTGCGCTCCTGTTGCATTTGCCAACTCTGTCTCCGAGAGATCCAGGTTCGCGTTGGTCAGCTGAATCGTTCCGTCCCTGACCGGCCCGGCTCCGGCTGCTACGACGGCCTGTGGGTTGGTTCCGATCTCGTCCCTGAGATCATGGAGCGCCTCCAGCAGGTTTTCCAATGTTCCTGTCGGGTGTTTCCGAAGATCTGCCAATTCGCCATTCGTAACGACGCCCAGACGTGTGTTCGTGCCCCCGATATCCGCGACCAGGTTCCAATGCTCATGCACGGCACCGAATGGTTGCGCTAACGGCTGAGAGACGCTCTGACCCTCGGACAGGGCGGATTTCAGCGCCATGAAAGACGCTTTGGGAGTTCTCACAAGTGTTTCGAAATCCACGTCCACCAGTCCAAACCTCTTCTCGTACCCGAAGGCCCATTCATAATTGTCCAGCAGCGACCAGACAAAATAGCCATTCACCGGAACACCTTGTGCCAAAGCGTCCAGTACGGCCGCAAGGTGCTTGTCGAGATAATCGATACGATCATCGTCCTGCACGCGCTCCTCACTCGCCATACCGTTTTCGGTGATATAGATTGGCAACGTGCCCGTATAGTCTTTCCTTGTTCTGACAAGAAAGCGGGTAAGGGCAGAGGGATCGATTTCCCATCCCATCTGCGTTTTGGGTAACGGTCCGGGAACCTCTTGCAGGCTGGGCCAGGCGGCGTCCGCCGGGGCAATCAATTTTCGGGTATAGTAGTTCAACCCGCACCAATCGACCTGTGTGCCGATGGTTTCAAAGTCGTTCTGCCAGCCCTTGGGCAAGTGCGGCTCCAACCCCTCCAAGGCTGTTTGGGGATATTCCTTGTTGAAAACACCGCCAAGGAAAAACCGGTTGTAGATCGCATCGTAGCGATCTGCCGCAAGCCGCGCATCTGCGCTGTCATCTGCGGGCTCGGACCATTCGAGGTTGAACACGGCACCCAGATTGCTCATCCCAAGACTGCGCATGGTCTGAATGGCCCGCCCGTGGGCCAACAAAACGTGATGCATCGCCCGGGCGGCGGCGCGGATATCGCGCAGACCGGGCGCATGGTGGCCTTCAAAATGGCTCAGCCAACTGACACACCAGGGTTCGTTGATCGGCGCGGCACTGAACATCCGGTCGCCGATCCGACCCATGATGACCTGCGTATAATCCGCGAACCAATCCGCGATGTCGCGATTGCACCATCCCCCCTGATCCGCAAGCGCTGACGGCAATTCCCAATGATAAAGCGTCACACAGGGGCGGATACCGCGTTCCAGCAGGGCGTCCGCTAATCGGTCATAATAATCCAGCCCCGCCTGATTGACCTGACCACGCCCGTCCGGCAGCACGCGTGCCCAGCTGGTCGAAAAACGATAACAGTCAAACCCGGCTTCGCGCACCAGATCGAAATCCTGTTCGAACCGGTTCAGGTGATCGCAGGCGACGTCTCCGTTTTCCCCGCGCACCACGTTGCCCGGCGACGCCGCAAAGGTATCCCAATGAGTTCGCCCCGCCCCGCCCTGCGCGTGGCCTTCAATCTGGTACGCAGAGGTGGCAACACCAAAGAGAAAATCTTTGGGAAAATCAGCGCGTGCGTGTTTCATGGTTGCACCTTGTTGGGCGCAGGGCCGGTTGACCTGCCCACGACCAGTTCGGCCTCCAGCAGCCGGGTTTTGACGGGATCATTCGGGGATTTGATGCGCTGGATCAACATGTCAGCCGCCATTTCACCCGCCTGACGGACGGATGAGCGCGTTGCCGTGAAAATCGGAACATCCTGTCCGTTCTTCAAATAGGACAGGTCGTCGTCATGGGCGATCACTGACACATCCGTACCCATCGCAAGCCCGTTTTCGGACAGCGCACGCCGTACGCCGATGGCAGAGATCATCGATGAACACAAAATAGCGGTCGGAGGAGAATCCAGGCGCAACATGTTCTGCGTTTCGTGATGGCCGTAAACCTCTGTCATTTCAGCGCTGCGCATCAGATTTGCATCGGGCGCAAGCCCGGCCTGACCAAGCGCCTCAAGATATCCGTCGCGGCGGCGTTGGGCAAAATCCATATCTTCCAGACCGTTGATCAGAGCGATACTGCGATGGCCAAGGTCAATCAGAAAGCGTGTGGCGCGCATGAACGAACTTTTGTTGTTGACGTCGATCCAGTCATATTGCGCGTCGACGCCGGTCGACCGTCCGTGCACGATGAATGGGACGCCCATGCGGGTCAGGACTTCGATCCGTGGTTCGTTCACTTTGGGGCCTTGCAGCACGACTCCGTCCACCGCGCCGCGCTGAAAAAGACTCCGATACGCTTCTTCAATCGAAGTGTCGTCGGCATTGGTGAACATCATGTCATAGCCATGTTCAGCGTATTTCTTTGCGGCACCGGCGACGAAGTCTCCGAAGATCGGGTTGACCATTTCATGCCGGGACGAGCTGGGAATGACGTGGCCGATCACCATCGATCGTCCGGTCGCAAGCCCCTTGGCGCGACTGTTCGGCCGGTACCCGTGTTTGCGCGCCGCGGCTTGAACGCGCGCACGTGTGTCCTCGCTCACTTCGGGGTACCCGTTCAGCGCCCGGCTGACCGTAGTTTGCGAAAGGCCCAGAACTTCCGAGAGCTGCTTCAGGTTCATTTTTCGATTCAAAGCGCCTTAAATTGGGTGGCTCTTTTTTGTTTTGTGAGCAAATGCGGCATCCGTCAACTTGTTTTGCGTTGAAAGCAGAAAATATAATTATTTTGGCGCTGGGAAGCAAAATATTGACAGGGCGCCAATGTTAGCGGATAACACACATCATCCAAAGCGCTTTGAAAGCGAGTCTTTGAATACATGAAAGCTTGGGAGGAGGATTTGATGAAACACGGGCTTTACGCAGGTGCGGCGGCACTCGCCCTGATGGCCGGATCAGTTCAGGCAGAGGGTGAGATGATCCATGCCGTCGGCGAGGGCAGTTTTGACTGGGATGGGTTTCAGGCCTTTGCCGAAGCGAATGATCTGTCCGGCGAAAGCCTGACCATTTTCGGCCCCTGGCTGGCTGGCGAGGGCAAGTCCTTCGAAAACCTCGTGGCCTATTTCGATGAGGCAACAGGCGCGAATTCCAGCTATGTGGGTTCGGATTCTCTGGAACAGCAGATCCTGATAGATGCGGCCGCAGGCTCGGCGCCGAATCTGACTGTTTTCCCGCAGCCTGGTCTGGCGGCAAACCTCGCAAAACAGGGCTATCTGACGCCATTGGCCGAAGGCACTGCGGACTGGATCAAGGAAAACTTCGCCGCCGGTCAATCCTGGGTCGATCTGGGTACGTTTGAGAACGCGGAAGGGTCTGACGATTTTTACGGGTTCTTCTTCAATGTGAACGTCAAATCGCTGGTTTGGTACGTGCCCGAAAACTTCGAAGACTTTGGGTATGAAGTGCCCGAAACCATGGAAGAGTTCAAAGCTCTGATGGATCAGATGGTCGAGGACGGCGAAACGCCCTTATGCGTCGGTCTGGCCTCGGGCGGCGCAACGGGTTGGCCTGCGACGGATTGGGTCGAGGATCTTATGCTGCGTACGCAACCACCTGAAGTCTATGACCAATGGGTGTCGAACGAAATGAAGTTCGATGATCCCCGCGTCATAGCCGCGATTGAGGAATATGGCAGCTTTACCCGCAATGACGACTATGTGGTAGGTGACGCAGACGACACGGCGGCAATCGATTTCCGTGACAGCCCCAAAGGTCTTTTCGATAGCCCGCCCGCTTGCATGATGCATCGTCAGGCTTCGTTTATTCCCGCCTATTTTCCGGAAGGCACGGAATTGGGGGTGGATGCTGATTTCTTCTACTTCCCGGCTTATACCGAAAAAGACCTGGGGACGCCGGTGCTTGGGGCAGGGACATTGTTCACAATCACCAACCCAAACCCTGCAGCCGAAGCCTTTCTGGAGTTCCTCAAAACACCTTTCGCCCATGAGATCATGATGTCGCAGGACGGTTTCCTGACGCCTCATCTGGGTGCAGATCCCGCGAACTATTCGAATGATTCACAGCGGGGACAGGGCGAAATTCTGACCAACGCAACGACCTTCCGCTTTGACGGGTCCGACCTGATGCCCGGTGCAGTCGGGGCGGGTACGTTTTGGACCGGGATGGTCGATTACTCGTCGGGTGCAAAAGATGCAGCCACCGTGGCACGTGAAATCCAGGCGTCCTGGGACGCAATCAAGTGACCAACTCATGGGGCGGTCCTGAGGCCGCCCCGTTTGCCAAACGGATGGGCGTATCATGACACCCGCACTACAAGGCCTGCTGACGATCGCCATCGGCGTGTCGGGTTGCGTGGGCTACTTCTATCTTTCCAACCAGTTTCTGGACAAAGTCCTGTTTCCGCCGCGCGGGCCAAATGCGGGCCGAAACATCAACCGCGCGAACTTGATCCGCCCGTGGTTGTTCCTGTTCCCGGCGCTTGCTGCATTGGGGCTGTATCTGGCGTATCCGGTGGTTGAAACCTTGCGCCTTTCGCTTACGGAACGCGTGCCCGGTGGCGGATACCGCTGGGTTGGCCTGGACAACTATACCCAAATGGCGGCCGAGCCGAAGTTTTGGGAAGCCATGCGCAACAACATGTTCTGGCTGATCGTCGTGCCGGCCATGTCAACGGCTTTTGGTCTTCTCGTGGCGCAACTGACCGACCGCATCCGCTGGGGCAACTTTGCCAAATCCTTGATTTTCATGCCGATGGCCATTTCATTTGTTGGTGCATCGGTGATCTGGAAATTGGTTTATGATGCGCGACCAGCGGAACAGGACCAGATAGGCATCCTGAACGCGCTGTACATCTTCTTCGGCGGCACCGAACCCAACACGTGGTTAACAATTCCTTTCTGGAACAGTTTCTTTCTGATGGTTGTCCTGATCTGGATACAGACGGGTTTCGCGATGGTCATCCTGTCGGCGGCCTTGCGCGGTATTCCCGAAGAAACCATCGAGGCGGCCATTTTGGATGGGGCCAATCCCTTTCAGATCTTCTTCAAGATCAAGGTACCGCAGATCAAAACCACGATCCTTGTTGTTTGGACGACGATCACGATCACCGTTCTCAAAGTGTTTGACATCGTCTTTGCCATGACAAACGGCCAGTGGGAGACACAGGTGCTGGCAAACTACATGTACGACAAGCTTTTCCGCGCCAATGACTGGGGCGTCGGATCCGCCTCGGCCATGGTGATCATGTTGCTTGTTACGCCGATCCTCGTTTGGAACGTGCGCAACGCGCGCAAGGAGATGGAGTAAGCCATGAGCGATATCGCCGGAACCAAACCCGCGCTCAGATGGGTGGTGCATCTGTCAGTCATCTTCCTGGTGGCTCTTTGGGTCATTCCTACGCTTGGCTTGCTGATTTCGTCCTTTCGGACGGCAGATCAGATTTCGTCCAGCGGCTGGTGGCGGTCGCTGTTTCCCTCTGAACAAAACCTGACGCTTCGCAGTGCCGCGCCCGAGACGCAGGTGCTGGAAAACGGAGTGTATGTCATTCAGGGGGCGTTGTTCGGCGAAGATGAGCAAGCAACGATTTCCAGATGGGGGATCAGTTCGCGCGAGGTTGATGCATTTGAACCGGGCCAAACAGCCGAACTGCGCCGAGGTGGTACGATCACGGTGGATGCGGCCGGCAACTACCGGATGGAAAACACCGAGGAGTTCACCGGGAAACGTGGCGCGCGCATCTTCGTAACAGCGGAACTGCCACCCGAGTTCACTTTGGAAAACTACCGAAAGGTTCTTCTGGATCAAAGCAGTACGGACAGCATGGCCAAGGCGTTCTTCAACACGCTGACCGTAACCATCCCGGCGACCATAATTCCGATTTTGGTTGCCGCCTTTGCAGCTTATGCACTGGCGTGGATGGATTTCCCCGGACGCGCCTTGCTGATCGCGGCTGTTGTTGGCCTTTTGGTCGTGCCGCTTCAATTGGCCTTGATCCCGTTGCTGAAGTTTCACCTCAATATCGGGATCGGCAAGGGCTATCTGGGTGTCTGGCTTGCGCATACAGGGTTTGGGATGCCCCTGGCGATTTACCTGCTGCGCAACTACATGGCCGGATTGCCGCGTGATCTGATCGAGAACGCCCGCGTCGACGGTGCCACCGAGTTTCAGATCTTCACCAAACTGATCCTGCCACTCAGCTTCCCGGCGCTGGCGTCTTTCGCGATCTTCCAGTTTCTGTGGACATGGAATGACCTGCTTGTTGCCAAGGTTTTCCTGATCGACGCGACCGGCCAGACAACCGTGATGACGAACCGCATCGTCGAGCTGCTGGGTACGCGTGGCGGCAACTGGGAAATCCTTGCGACCGCTGCATTTGTCTCGATCTTCGTGCCGCTGGTCGTCTTCTTCGCAATGCAAAAATACCTGGTCCGGGGCCTGTTGGCCGGATCTGTCAAATAGAGGCGTCTGATGAACGTGCAGAACAACCTTGAACAATGCAAAGCAACGAAACTGTCTTCGGATTGGTGGCGCGGTGGTGTGATCTATCAGATCTACCCACGCAGTTTTCAGGACAGCAACGGGGATGGAATCGGTGATCTGAAAGGCATCACTGCGCGACTGGATTACATCGCCTCGCTGGGCGTTGATGCAATTTGGATCTCGCCGTTTTTCAAATCGCCGATGAAGGATTTTGGGTACGATGTCAGCGATTACCGCGATGTCGATCCCATGTTCGGGTCGCTGGCGGATTTCAAAGAGCTTTTGGATCAGGCCCATGCGAAGGGTCTGAGGATCATGATTGATCTGGTCCTGTCGCATACATCCGATCAGCACCCTTGGTTCATCGAAAGCCGTAGCAATCGGGAAAACCCGAAATCCGATTGGTATGTTTGGGCGGATCCCAAACCGGATGGCACGCCACCGAACAACTGGCTTTCGATCTTCGGCGGCTCGGCCTGGCAATGGGATGCCCGACGGCTGCAATATTATCTGCACAACTTCCTGACATCGCAGCCGGATCTGAATTTCCACTGCCCGGATGTTCAGGATGCGTTGCTGGACGTAGCGCGGTTCTGGCTTGATCTGGGGGTGGATGGCTTTCGGCTGGATACCATCAATTTCTATTTCCACGACAAGGCGCTTCGCGACAATCCTGCGCTGCCGATGGATCAACGCAACGCCACGATCGCACCGGCCGTGAACCCCTACAACCATCAGGACCACCTGTTTTCAAAAAGCCAGCCCGAGAACATCGCCTTCCTCGAAAGACTGCGGGCCTTGACGGACGAATATGAAGGCCGGGCTTGTCTGGGTGAGGTCGGAGATGCGCAGCGTGGGCTCGAGATCATGGGCGAATACACATCCGGGGATAAGCGGATGCACATGTGCTATGCCTTCGAGTTCCTGGAAAAACGTTCATTGACAGCAACTTACACCAAGCACGTTTTCGACCAGCTGGAAGCGAAGGCAGGTGACGCGTGGCCATGTTGGGCATTTTCCAACCACGACGTGCAGCGTCACGTCTCGCGCTGGAATCTGGATGACGCGGCAGCCCGCCAGCACGCGGTTCTCATGATGTGCCTGCGCGGCTCTGCCTGCCTGTATCAGGGAGAGGAGTTGGGCCTGCACGAAGCGGATGTGCCGTTCGAGAAACTGCAAGACCCCTATGGCATCGAGTTCTGGCCCGAATACAAGGGCCGCGACGGCTGCCGCACACCGATGGTTTGGGCGGCACAAGATGAACAATCGGGTTTCAGCACCGCAGAGCCCTGGCTGCCGGTAAGCGCACAGCAGGCCGGGCAGGCGGTGGACCGATTGGAGGCGGATCCAAGCTCTATGTTGAACCACTACCGTCGCGCCATTGCCTTGCGGCATGCGCATCCTGCTTTGGCAACGGGGGCGCAGACCGGCATGACGGAAACGGGTTCGATTCTGTCTTTTGTGCGTGAGGATTTGCATGAGCAGATATTCTGCGCGTTCAATCTGGGCACGGATTCTGCCGCGTTCAACCTGCCCGAAGGCAGTTGGCAGGTCATGGGTCAGGACCTGGGCGGTGTCGAAGGAAGCGGCAACGTTGTCCTGAACGCGGCGCAGTTCATCCTGATGTACAGGAAAAAGGGATAAAGCATGTCTGAACTCAACCTCACGGACGTCGCCAAGTCCTATGGCCCTGTCGATGTTTTGAAGAACATAAACCTCGACATCGAACAAGGCGAACTGATCGTTTTTGTCGGTCCTTCCGGATGCGGCAAGTCCACCCTGCTGCGGATGATTGCCGGGTTGGAGAAGATTACAGGCGGCACGCTGGAAATCGAAGGGCAGGTCATGAACGATGTTCCGCCTGCACAGCGGGGCATCGCGATGGTGTTTCAAAGCTATGCTTTGTATCCCCACATGACCGTTCGCGAGAACATGGCCTTTGCCCTGAAAATCGCGAAGATGCCCACGGCCGAGATTGATGCTGCCGTAGACCGTGCCGCTCAAATCCTTCAGCTGGAACCATTCCTGGACCGCCTGCCAAAAGCTCTTTCCGGGGGGCAGCGTCAACGGGTTGCCATCGGGCGCGCGATCGTACGTGACCCAAAGGTGTATCTGTTCGACGAACCCCTCTCGAACCTCGACGCGGCACTTCGGGTGGCCACGCGGATCGAGATCGCGCGTCTGAAAGAGGCCATGCCTGACAGCACCATGATCTACGTGACCCACGATCAGGTCGAGGCGATGACACTGGCCAGTCGGATCGTGGTATTGGCCAACAAGGGCATCGCGCAGGTCGGGACACCGCTTGAACTGTATGAGGCGCCTGACAACGAGTTTGTTGCGCAGTTCATCGGTTCGCCTTCCATGAACCTGCTGTCCGGCACAATCACCGGAACCGGCGAAATGACCACCGTCGAACTGTCATCAGGCGGGATTGCAAGATCCGCGGTTCCAACCGAAGACAGTGACCTGGGGAAAAAGGTCAATATCGGGGTGCGCCCCGAAGACTTGGCCATGACGGAAGAATCCGCGATTCTGTCCGGCAAGGTGGATTTCACCGAAGCCCTGGGCGAAGTCACGCTGCTGTATTTTGAGAAAACCAATGGTGCGGATGCAGTCATTGCAAAGCTGCCGGGGGTTCAGCGGAACCTGCGCGGCCAGACGGTCTCGGTCACGGCCGCACCGGACAAGGTGCATCTGTTCCACAATGGATTGTCCATGCGTAAATAGCAGCGAAACGCAGTTCTTGACAGAATTGCGTTTTGTGTTTCACCATAATTGAAACGTTTCAATGGTGAAAAATGCGGGTATCGGCGCAGCTTTACACGGTTCGGCAATGCGGTGACCTCTCGGACCAACTGAAGTTGGTTTCTGCTTGCGGGTTTTCGGATATCGAAACCACCGGTCTGCATGACATGACACCGCAAGAGATGGCGCGCATCGTCCATCAATCAGGTCTTAACCTTCGTTCTGCACATTTCGATTGGGAGGAGTTCCACGAGCGTTTCGATGACATCGTTGAAGTACTTCACCTTTTGAAATGCCAGGTGGCGGTCATGCCTTGGCTGGCGCCACAGGCGCGGCCCGGCACTGTCGAGGGATGGAAGGCAGTGTCGGGCCAGTTGTCCGATTGGGCAAATCGACTAGGAGATCACGGCGTCAGCCTGGCCTATCACAACCACGATTTTGATCTGTTCGGGGCGCCGGGAAAAACGCCTCTTGAACAGATTCTGGCGCAAGAAAACATCTATTGGCAACCTGATATCGGTTGGATCGTCGCGGCTGGTCAGGACGCGGCTGACCTGCTGGCGCGCCATGCGGATCGCATCCTGTCTGTTCATGCAAAGGACGTGGACCCACAGGGCGGATCAGGCGACAGGCGCTGGCGCAATCTGGGTGAGGGTGTTGTCGATTGGGACGCCACGATACGAGCCCTTTCAACCACCAAGTGCACCGACCTTTTCGTCGAGCATGATGAAACCGCCGATCACAGGCGCACCTTGCAAACGGGGCGGTCGTTTTTGACTGAACGGCTTGGGGGTATCGGCTGATGGCGCGGGCAACGATCAAATCGATCGCCCGTATGACCGGCTATTCAGTTGGTACAGTTTCAAACGCCCTGCGCGGAGCCTCTTCGGTAAAGCGCGAAACGCGGGAAGAGATCCAAAAGGCGGCGTCCGAGCTTGGGTATCGGGTCAATCTGGACGGCCTGAAACTGCGCACCAATAAATCCTACAGGATTGCTGTTTTGGTCAGCGTTTCGGGCAGTGCTGCTGAAGAGTGGGAAGGTGTGGAGTTTACCCGGATTCTGGCCGGAATATCCGACGCGGTTCAAGGGTCACGCTATGAGTTGAGTGTCTTCAGCGTACGAGATGTTGAAGCCGCATTGCAGACCCTACATTCCATTGTGCAGGAAGGGTTGGCAGACGGCGTGATCTTTTCCGGAACTCGGGTGAATGACCCGCGTATCGCCTATCTGCAAGATGAGGGTTTTCCGTTTGTCACGTACGGGATGAGTGACAGTGCCCAACCACATCCTTACGTGGATCTCGACAGTCAGGCCGCTGCTTTTGATGCAACAGCTCGGCTGCTGGCATTGGGGCACAGGCGGATCGCGCTTATCAATCCGCCGGATGACCTGATCTACGCCCGTCAACGTCTCCAGGGATACTCAGACGCTCTGTCGGCAGGTGGCATGGAGTTTGACCCGGCCCTTGTTTTTCCCGGCCCGACCACAGCGAAGACCGGGCAAAGGGCGTTTGCGGCGCTGATGCGAATGCACAACCGGCCAAGCGCCATTATTTGCGCGAACGAGGCGATGACCCTTGGCGCCTTGTCCGCCGCCGCCGACATGGGCGTTCAAATCGGCAGGGATGTCGTCGTCATTTCCAATGACGATCTGAAACTCAGCCAGTATTTCGTCCCCCCGCCCAGCACCTATTATTTGCCGATAGGCGAGACCAGCCGCCTGCTGGGGGAATTCATGCTAAAAGCATTGAACGGCGTTGATCCGTCCGAAACGCAAAAAAAGATCAGGGCCAGATTGATCGAGCGGCAACCTGACACCCCGGCGCCGGGTATGGCGCAGACCAACTGAGCCAACAGAGGAGAAACCGAACATGTTCAAAAACCTATTTGCCGCTGCAACGCTTGCAATGCTGACAGCGCCTGCGGCTTTTGCCGCCGATCTGGAAGGTCGCGTGCTCAAGATCGGAACGGATGCAACCTATCCCCCGATGGAAACCGTCGACGAAGCAACCGGTGAAATCGTAGGCTTTGATGTCGACGTGATGAACGCAATCTGTGAAAAGATCAATTGCGTTCCGAATTTCGTAAATACTGCCTGGGACGGCATCTTTGCGGCGCTTCAGCAGGGTGAATTCGATCTGGTCATCTCGGGCGTATCGATCACGCCCGAGCGTGAAGAGACTATGGACTTCTCCGAACCTTACATCGTTGTCAGTCAGGCCATTTTGCTGCAGGTCGACAACGCGGATATGACGCTTGAGGATTTCAAAGCGGGTGGCCAGAAACTGGCGGCACAAACCGCGACGACCAACGCCCAACTGGCGGAAGAGCTTGTGGGGCGCGAGAATGTCAGCCTCTACGACAACTTCTCGGCGGCTATTCTGGCGCTGCAGAACGCAGACGTGCAAGGGGTGATCATTGATGGTACGTCCGCCTCTGCCTACGAGCAGGAGTTTGCCGGAGAACTGACAGTAGGCATCACAGGCCTGCAATCGGATCCATTGGGTATCGTGTTTCAGGAAGGTGACCCGACGGTGGATGCAATCAATGCTGGTCTCGCAGCCATTCAGGAAGACGGCACGCTGGACACGCTGAAAGCCAAATACTGGGGCACAAACTGATCCTTCAAGCCTTTTTGGGCCCGGAGGCTGAGGCTGCCGGGCCATGTTTCAGCGGAGAAGTTCCATGTTGCGTCTCAGCACGATCCGCCCGAGCAATCTTGTGTTGCTCGCAGCCGCTCCCTTCATCTTCTATCTATTCGCCACGTCTTCGAAATACCTGCGATCTTTGATTGCAATTCTGGGGATCGGCAACAATGCAGGGCCTGTTTTCGTCGGCTTTCTGCTGATCGTCTCGGTTGCAATCCTTGGATATCTCTGCGCCCGGTATGCACGTTTTTCAAATCATGCCCCGGGCTGGTTGCGCGTTTCCGCCTTAGCGGCGCTGCCCGCATCAATTGCGCTTTTGGTCTCAAGCTTCGTATCTCCACAGCTTTTGATGCCCTTCGCGGAATCCGTTTTCTTTCATGCGCTCAGCGAGAACACATCAACCCTGATCGACCGGTCCAGTCAGACGTGGGTGTTGTATCCCGAAGTCGTGACCCAGGTTCAAACAGGACTGCAAGTTCTTCTGGCCGCATACACAGCTGTTGTCGGCTTGAGCCTGCTGTCCGCGGGGTTGCAACCCCCTTGGCGCAGGCGCGTTCTTTTGGGGCTGGAATGCCTTACAGGTGCGGTTTTGTTCTATCTGATGTTCATGGCCCACTGGCAGTTCGCGACGGGCGTTGCCATTACGTTTCGCGCAGCCATCTTCGCCTATATCTTCTCGGCCATTCTGGGCTTGATCTGGGTGGGGCTGCAATCGTTCAAACCACGGGCGCGCACCACGATTCTGTATGGTTCCATCAGCCTGTCATTGCTTGCGATATCAGCATTTTTCTTCATGCAGCCGCAGGTCAGTTACGTTCTGGTCGGAAGCACCGAAGGGCGCATCGCCATTGTGCGCGGCACGCCACAGGCGCAGGCTGACATCATCCGGTTTGGAGAGTTCGACGGTGCCGGCGAACAACAATACCGCATACGCAGCGCCACTGATGCAGCGGCCGCTCTGGAGCAGATTGAAACCGTAGACAGCGTTTCCGGAGCGTTTGTTCCCGTGGATGCTCATTCACAAGGCTATCCGGTTCTGTGGCAGACCAGTTTCTTGCCTGACAAATACCGGAATCCCGCTCTGGCTTTTGCTGTTTTCGGCTTTCTACTGCTGACGCTGACCATTGGCGGCGCACAGCACAAGCTGCATCCCTTGGCGGTCGGGGCCGAATTTTTCGTGGACACGATACGCGGCATTCCGATGTTGGTGATCATTCTTTACATCGGCCTGCCCTTGGCGGGCGCGGTCAAGGATGCCACGGGGGGCGGCATTGATATGACCAACATGACACGCGGGATCATCGCGATTTCGGTCGGGTATTCGGCCTATATGGCCGAAATATTCCGATCTGGGATCGAGGCCATCCCGAATGGGCAGCTGGAAGCAGGCAGTTCGCTGGGCTTGTCGCGCTGGCAGACGGCGCGGCTGATCGTTCTGCCACAAGCCCTGCGGATCGTCACCCCGCCATTGGGCAACGAATTTATCGCGATGATCAAGGATACCTCGTTGCTGTCCATCCTGTCCGTCCGCGACATGACCCAAAGGATGCGAGAGTTT
Organism: Ruegeria sp. HKCCD6604; assembly: GCF_013110635.1. Classification (NCBI taxonomy): domain Bacteria; kingdom Pseudomonadati; phylum Pseudomonadota; class Alphaproteobacteria; order Rhodobacterales; family Roseobacteraceae; genus Ruegeria; species Ruegeria sp. HKCCD6604. The sequence continues at coordinate 94,534 of NZ_WVQW01000004.1, forward strand.
CAGGCAGCAAGCTTTCTGCCCTTTGCGCCGTTCAATACGGCAGCAATTCTGTATGTGGTACTCACCCTCTGTTGCGCAAGCTTCCTGAAATGGATCGAACGGCGCACGGCAAAGGACAACCGATGAGCAAACTGGAGCTTGGGGTTTGCTACTACCCCGAACAATGGGACCCGTCCCAGTGGCGCAGTGACGTCGCGCGGATGGCCGGGATGGGTTTGGATTGGGTTCGGATCGCCGAGTTCACCTGGGGTCTGATTGAACCGGAACGCGGCCAGTTTCAGTGGGACTGGTTGGATGACGTCATCGAGATTCTGGGGCGGGCCGGCCTGCGGGTCATGATGTCGACTCCAACGGCTGCGCCACCCAAATGGCTGATTGATGAGCACCCCGAAATTCTGCCGGTTGGCCCGGACGGCCGGGTCAGGGGTTATGGTTCCCGCAGACATTATTGTTTTTCCAGTGACGTGTACCTGGCCGAGGCGCAAAGGATCGCCACGGAATATGCCGCCAGGTATGGCCAGAACCCGCATGTCCATGCCTGGCAGATCGACAATGAGTACAATGACCACGACACCGTTCTCAGCTATTCCGATGCCGCACGGGCGGGATTTCGGCGCTGGCTGGCAAAACGATACGGTACAATTGACGCATTGAACGAGGCCTGGGGGACCGTGTTCTGGGGGAGCCTCTATTCCGGCTTTGACCAGATTGAACTGCCCAATGGTTTGGTTGCTACACCCAACCCCACCCATGCCCTTGATTTCAGGCGCTATTCTTCGGACCGGGTGCGGTTGTTCAACAAGACACAGGTGGACGTGCTGCGCGAACTTGCGCCGGGTCGAGATATCACGCACAACTTCATGGCCGGTAGTTTCGAATTCGATCACCACGCAGTGGCCGCCGATCTGGATATCGTCGGCTTTGACAGCTACCCGCTGGGTAATCTGATGGGTTCAACCCTGTCAGAGAAGGAAAAGCGCCGTTATCTGCGAACCGGCGCGCCTGATTATCAGGGGTTTCATTGCGACTTGTATCGCAGTCAGGGGCGGGGGCGGGTATGGGTGTTGGAACAGCAGCCGGGGCCGGTGGACTGGGCGGCACAAAACCCTTCCCCAGCCGAAGGGATGGTTCGGCTTTGGACCTGGGCCGCATATGCACACGGCGCGCAAGCTGTGATGTTTTTTCGATGGCGCCAGGCAAAGTTCGCGCAGGAACAATACCATACAGCTTTGCTGCGCTCGGATGACAGTCTGGATCAAGCCGCGCTCGAACTGGCTCAGATTGTGAAGGATCGCGAAAACCTGCCGTCAACGACGCGCGTTAAAGCCTCGGTGGCGATGATGCTGGATTACGCTTCGATCTGGGCGGCCGATATTCTGCCGCATGATGATGACTTCCCCAATTCCCATATCTTCCGCGAATGGTACACCGCCTTGCGCTGTCTGGGGGTGGACATTGATTTTGTGGGTCCCGAGGATGGTTTGGAAGGTTACGCCCTGATCGTGCTGCCGCAAAGCATGATCGTGACCCCAGATCTGGCCGCAAGACTTGAGGTTTCGGGGGCAAAGCTTTTGATTGGTGCCCGATCCGGCAGCATGACACCTCAAATGCAGACCCCTTCGAATCTGGCGCCGGGTGCGTTGGCGGATCTGACCGGCGTCCGTGTCGCCCGTGTCGAATCGCTGCCGGATATTGCAAGGGAATCCGTGCAGTTGCAGAACGGTCAGCTTTTTGGCTTTGGCGGTTGGCGTGAAATCGTCGAGACCGAGGCAAATTTCCTGGCGCGCTTCAAAAGTGCCTATTGCGACGCCAGCCCAGCGGTCGTCCGGTCGGATCGTGCGACATATCTGGCCATGGTACCCGGCGCTGCGCTCGTGCACGAGATTATGCGCGATGTCTTGGAATGGGCAGGGCTGAAGCCTCTGGACTGCGATCCAGACCTACGCGTAACCCGACTCGGTACGTTGCATTTTGCTTTCAATTTTGGTGACATGTCCAAACCCTTGCCCGGTGGTGGATCACGACGAATTTTGATCGGCTCGGATCCGGTTGGCGCGCGCGATTTTACCGTATGGCAGGTAAACTAACGCTCTGAAATTCAACCGAAACGTGTCAAGAACAAAAACTGGACATAAGAATTCCGTAAACTGTCACTTTTGGACTGACGAACGGGCACAGAAAGTCCTATGAATAAAAATACAAAAACAAACTCATCCAACAATGGGAGATCACCTATGGCTAAACATTCTTCATTTTCGAGACGCTCTGTGTTGAAAGGCGCAGGTGCCGCGGCACTTGCGGCACCCCTTTACAGCAAGAGCGCTCTGGCTTCGTCGGGCGAAATCAACATTCTGATGTGGTCGGACTACCTGCCGCCCAGCTTCATCGAAGAGTTTGAGACGCTTACTGGAATCAAGGTGAACTATACCGGTATCGGCTCGAACGAAGAGATCATCAACAAGATGAAGGCCACCAAGGGCCAAGGTTTTGATATCGTTTCACCGACCAACAACCGGTCGTTGCAGTGGGAACCGCTGGAGCTGCTCCAGCCCTTCGACATGAACAAGGTTCCGATCGATCTGGTGAACCCTGCCATGGCCAAGATTGGTACTGATGCGTGGAACTTTGGCGATTCAGGTGCGCACTGGCTGCCGCATATCTGGGGTACAGAAGGAATCGCTTACCGTACTGACCTGTGGCTACCGGATGGTGATGCGCCGTCCTATGGCGACGTGTGGTCGGAAGCGAACGCCGGGAAAACCATGGGCCGCGCGCATTCCATGATGCTGGGCGCCGGCCTTTATATGGAACGCGCTGGCGAGATGGAGCCGGGTTCGGTCTGGGCGGCATATGGTGATGAAGACACTATGCGTAAGGTTTGGGGCCAGATCACCGATTGGTGCGTTGCACGCAAGGACCGCATCAAACTGATCTGGAACGACGCCGACACACAGAAGAACGGTCTTCTGAACGAAGGCGTTATTGTTGGCCAAACCTGGGACGGCCCACCCCTTGCACTGAAATCCGCAGGCGAGCCGGTGCACTATCAGGCGCCTGTCGAAGGTGCGATGGCTTGGGTGGATGGTATGTCCATGCCAACTGGTGCCGCAAATATCGATCAGGTTTACGCTTTCATCGACTTTGCCTATCAGGCCAAGCCGGCCGGTGTTGCCATTGACAGCCACGGCTACAACTCGCCGGTATTGGGCGCCGACCAGTATTCCGGCGACACCTACAAGAAGAACTTTGCCGAGGCCTATCCGGGCGACTCGCTGGCCAATCTCAATCCGTGGCCGGCAGAAGCGCCGTGGTATGCTGAAACCCGGACCGAGTTCGTCAACAAGTTCAAGAGCGCTTAAGCGTTCCGAACCTTCGCCCTCCGCATCCTGCGGGGGGCACCCATCTGCGCGCCGTCCCGGCGTGGCGGACACTAATACTGTGTGGTGACAACACGCACCTCAGGGAGAAACCAAAAATGAGTGCAGGGGTCGGAGTCGATCTGGAAAACCTGTGGATCCGTTTCGGCGACTTTGTCGCCGTGCGCGATGCAAACGTCAACATCAACGGGGGCGATTTCTTTTCTTTCCTCGGGCCATCGGGCTGCGGAAAAACAACCATTCTGAGGGCAGTGTCCGGCTTTCTTGAACCAAGCGAAGGCAACGTCCTCATTGGTGGCAACAATATGCGTGGCATCGGGCCCAACAAGCGTCCGACGGCGCTGATCTTTCAGAACCTCGCATTGTTCCCGCTGATGAAGGTCTGGGAAAACATCACATTTTCCATGGAAATCAAAGGGGCCAGTGCTGCCGAACGCCGCAGGCGCGCCGATGAGCTTCTGGACATGATTGCGTTACCGGGGCAGGGGGACAAGCTGCCAAGCGAATTGTCAGGCGGTCAACGTCAGCGTGTTGCGATTGCCCGGGCACTCTGCGCCGAACCGGACGTGCTGTTGCTGGACGAGCCCCTTTCGGCACTTGACCTGAAACTGCGCCAGCACATGCGGACCGAGTTGCGTGAAATTCAGCAGCGCGTGGGCATTACCTTCATCTACATCACGCACGACCAGGGCGAAGCGCTGACCATGTCGGACAATATCGCCGTCATGCGTGCCGGTGTGATTGATCAAATCGCCGACGGGAAGACGATTTACAACGATCCCAACACGGCTTTCGCGGCTTCATTCGTCGGCGAAAACAATGTGTTCCGCGGTAAAATCAAGCAAGTGATGGGCAAGGAAGCTTTGATCGCGACCAACCGTTCGGGTGATCTGGTGGCAAGGATTTCGACGGCCAATCAGGGCAAGATGAAAGAAGGTGATGACGCGATGATGTTCATCCGTCCCGAGGCCTTTGCAATTGCCCCCGATGGCGCAACGGGCGATCACTTCGTCACCGCCCGGGTCAATCATGAAGAGTTCGAGGGCAACGTCTTTAACATCTTCACAGAAGGTGAAGGTGGAAAAGAAATCAAGGTCTCGATCCCCAACCATGGGCAATCTTTCGAGGACCACACCGGACAGAACATCACGCTGGAATACGAGACGCACAACGCGGTCATCGTTCCTGCCGGTGAACTGGCAGCGGAATAGGGGGACGATCTCATGCCCCGATTTCTGAAAGAATTCTTCAATCGCAACGGCACCGGTATGGGCTTGGCGATCCTGGGTCTGGTTCTGTTCTGGACCATCGGCCTTATCATCCTGCCGCAGCTGTCGATGCTGGATTTCTCGTTCCGTCCAAACCTCCCGCCTCCAGAGATTGGCGGGCCGAAGGACGTCTATACGCTGGAGAACTACAAGTACCTGATATACGGCCCTGAAGGCGGCAGTCAGGATTACAACACGGTTGACCTGCGGGTGTTCTTCCGCACCCTCGTGGCGGCCGTTTGCGTCACGATTTTCAACCTGATCATCTGCTATCCGATCGCCTACTATCTGGGGCAGTCCGAAGGCAGCCACATCCGCATCTTCGCGATCATGCTGATCATCCCTTACTGGATCAACGAAATCCTGCGCGCCTTTGCGTTGCGGATTATCTTCGGTGAAACAGGTGTTCTGAACACGTTGTTCGTGGGACTGGGGGTCTGGGATACGCCGTTCGACTTCATTCGGAACGATATCGCGCTCTATGCCGGTTTGGGCTATGCCTATATTCTGCTGATGATCTTCCCAATGTATAACGTCATAGAAAGTTTGGATAAAAATCAGATCGAAGCCGCGCGCGACCTTGGTGCGCCGTGGTGGCGGATACATTGGCGTGTGGTCATTCCTTATGCCAAGCCAGGGATCAGTTCGGGCTGTACGATGGTGTTCATGCTGTCTGCGGGCGCGCTGGCGGCACCGCAGATCCTGGGCGGGCCTTCGTCGCTGTGGTTCACACAGCTGATCTATCAGCAGTTCAACGATAACAACGACTGGCCGCAAGGGGCTGCTTACGCGATCGTCCTGCTGGTGACCTGTATCCTGTTCGTGCTGGCCATGATGCGCCTGTTCAAAGTGAACATGGGGGATATCGGGAAATGAACAATTCCTTTCTCCGCATAAGCATCTGGGTCTATCTGGCGATTTTCTTCCTGTATCTGCTGGGACCGCTTGTGATCATGTCGATCACCGCGTTCAACTCGTCCGGCTTCCCACGGATGAGCCCGTGGGAATGTCTGACCTTCCAGTGGTTTGGCGAGCTGTTTCAGGATCAGCGCATCCTGAACGGTATCAAGAACTCACTGATCATCGGGATCGGCACGGTCATCCTGTCAGTGGCCATGGGTCTGGCGGGTGCACTGATGCTGACCCAGATCTGGCCAAAACTTCGGGCGACTTACTATACGATCATTATCGCTCCGATCCTGATCCCGGGTGTTGTTCTGGGTATCTCGACGCTGGTGTTCTGGGATCGTATCAACCGGATGCTGGGACTGGGGGCGGACAGCTTCCTGTCAAATGGCATTTTTCTGACGGTGATCGGCCAATCAACCTTTATCGCCAGCTACTGCATGCTGGTGTTGGTGGCACGCTTGCAGCGATACGACGTGGCCTTGACCGAGGCTGCGCTGGACCTTGGTGCCAGCCACGCACAGGCCTTCCGCAAGATCCTGTTGCCGTTCATGCGCCCGGCGATTGCATCGGCAGCGGTGTTGGCGTTCCTCGCATCGTTCGAAAACTACAACACCACCACCTTTACCTTCGGTGAATACCCGACGTTGACGATCGAACTGGCCCAAAAGGTCCGTTATGGCATCACACCCGCGATCTCGGCGCTGGCCTTCATCATCGTGGCGCTGACAGTGTTCTTCGCTCTGCTGAACGAAGCCAAGCTGAAACGTCAGGAACTGGTGGCAGCGGCGCGCAAGAACGCGACGGTTGAAGAGCTGGCCGGCAAGATCAAACTGCCCAGCTTCTTTTCCGGCAACATGGCAGCGGTTCTGTTGGTTGTATTTGCCGTCGCAACGATCACAGTTGTCGGCACTGCGGCCACCTACAATCCGGCGCAGTGTATCGCCGATGTCCGCGAGCAGAAGAAGCTGGAAGCGGAACAGCGTATTCAGGAGTTGCGCAAACAGCGTGAAGAACGCCTCAAGCAACGCGAAGCTGAAGAAGCGGAACAGGGCGGTGCGCAATCCACCCCGAAACCGTCGAACAACAGCGGCTTTGGCAATGTTTTTGCACCGAACTCTTTAGGGGGTGACGAAAACGAAGGCGCAGATGGTGGGTCTGACTCCGAAAGCGCTCCGTCCAACAACAGTGGTTTCGGCGGGGTGTTTGACCCCAATAGCCTGCAAAGCGACGAATAGCGGCGCAGCTTCGTAACCTCGGCACCCGCCCGGACTGACCTCAGGTCGGTTCGGGCGGATTGCGTTTCAGGATTTTGACGTCACAACCTTCGACGGTGAGCCCGTTCCAATCCACCGGCCCGGCGTTGTAGTTGATCAGGAAGTCATGATTGGCCGTCTCGCGCAGTCGCAGGCCTTGCGGCATCCTGCGCAATGTCAAATCGGCTTCTTCCGCCGCCATGGCTATCACGCGGTCCCAAAGGTCTGCATCGGGGAAGCCGGCCAAGTACCAGATTCCGTCTCCTGCCTTGAGAGCAGGTGTTCCGTCTTCGAAACTCAGCAGGTCTTGGGCCGTTCCTGACAATCGGTCGATCCAATGCCGCGCCGTTCCGCCACCCTTGACCGCGCGTTCAACCGTGGGCGGCAGAGTTTCGACCAGATCAACATCGCAATCGATCCTGCTCAGACCGGGTCTGCCCTTTTCAGGAATTTGAAAATCGCGGGTGATCGCGCCGCTACGCGGTCCCAGAATAGCAAGATCGCATCTCTCTGCCAGGCGTTGTTCCAAATCGGGATCCATTGTGGCCAAACCGGGTGCAAAGATCACCGAGTAATCGGCGGGCATGTCCTTCGCCGAAACAAAGTCTACCGACAGACCGGCCCGTCGCAGCGCGCGATATGCCGAAAAAACCAATCGGAAATAGTCGAATCCCGCGCCTTGTGGTTGTGTGGTCCACGCCCAGTCCGAGGCGTAATCAAACAGAATGGCCACTTTGGCCTGTATCTGTTGCACCGCACCCAACGAGTTCAGGTCATCTGCGGTCTGACGGGCTTCTGCCAGTGCAGCAGCAGGGTGATTGTTCGACGTCAGCAAGCCGGCATGCATTTGCTCTTGCGCAAACGGGGCTTGACGCCATCGGAAATAACTCACCATCTCGGCGCCATGAGCAACCGCCTCCAATGACCAAAGCCGCACCATTCCGGGCAGCGGCGCCGGATTATACGGTGCCCAATTCACCGGGCCGGGTTGTTGTTCCATCACCCACCAACGGCCACGCCCGACCGCCCGGTAGAGATCATGATGAAACGCCTGCATGTCCGGATCGCCCTGTTGCAAAAAGGCGGTCTTGTGCGCGTCGTCGGCTTCCAGCCGGTCCGACAAAAAACCGATCGGATAACTGTCCCAGGTAGCGATATCCAGATCCGCGCCAACTTTGAAATGGTCGAAGTCCAGAATACGGCCCATGTAATTGTGCAAGAGCGGCGCATCAGTCAACGGCCGCAGCGTATCCACCTGTGCTTTGTTGAAAGCCGCGACCTGATCCGAACTGAAGCGCCGGAATGCCAGTACATGAGCCGGGTTCGGCTCGGTCACGGTTTGATTGGGCAGGTCGATTTCGCTGAAGTTGCGATATTCCATCGACCAGAACACATTGCCCCACGCCCGGTTCAGCGTTTCAATTGTTCCGTACCGTTCGGCCAGCCAATGGCGAAACGCCTGTTGGGCAGCAGCGCTGTAGCTGAGAGTGGTGTCGTGACACCCATATTCATTGTCAATCTGCCACGCGACCACATGCGGGTTCTTACCGTACCGTTCACCCAATATCCGCGCGATGCGGGTAGATTCGTCGACATAGCTTTGATGGCTAAAACAGTAATGCCGCCGGGATCCGAACTTGCGCGGGTTGCCGTTTTCATCGGCAGCCAGCATGTCCGGGTGTTTGTCCAACATCCAGCGCGGCGGCGTTGCGGTTGGCGTGCCCAGCACGACCTTCAATCCGGCTCCACCGAGTGTCTCAATCGCGCGATCCAGCCATTCGAATTTAAAAACGCCGGATTGCGGCTCGATGCGGCTCCACGCGAACTCGCCAATGCGCACCCATGTCAGGCCTGTTTCGACCATTTGCGCGGCATCGTCGGCCCACATCGCCTCTGGCCAATGTTCAGGATAATAACAAACGCCCAGTTCCGGCTTCATAAGATGACCTTGTGTTCTGCCTGGCCCTGACCTGCGTTTCGTGCGGCAAAGGTCATGCCGTTGGTCGGTTGGCTGTCTATTGCTTCTGCGCTCAACCCCTGGCGGGCCGTTGTGCAGAAAAGCGTATTCAGTTCATCGCCCCCGAAAGCGGGGCAGGACGTATGGGATGCGTCAAATGCAACGGCCTTCAGAAACATGCCGTCGGGCGTGTAGGCCGCAACCCGGCTGGCACCCCATTGTGCAATCCAGATATTCCCCTGGGCATCGATGACCGCACCATCCGGGTTCAGACCTTCTTTGCGCAAATCCAGAAAAACTGCGCTGTCGCCTTCCGGCCAACCGGTTTCGGGGTTCAGACGCCAGCGTCTGACCTGTTTCGTTGCGGTGTCGCAGAAATAGGCCACCGAACGATCGGGGGCAAAACAGATCGCGTTGGAGATTGTTACATTCGGAACCAATCGTCTCAACTCACCTTTCCAGAAGCGATAGATTGATCCGGCCCCGGGTTCCGCTTGCTTGCCCATTGTTCCGATCCAAAACCCACCCCAAGGATCAGCGCGGCCATCGTTTGAACGGGTGATGGGGTTGTCGGCTTCCAGAGGCGTGATCAAGTTCCGCTTTCCGGATTGCAAATCAAAACGCCAAAGACCGGTTTCAGAAGCCATTAGAAACGTATCGCGGTCCACCCAGCCCGCGACCGAGACATGTTCATCGAAGCTCCAGCTTTTTGGCGTGCCCCGCTCGCGGGTCATCAGACGTTTGCCGATGATATCGAACCAGAAAAGCTGACGCCTTTCAGGATGCCACAACGGGCCTTCGCCCAACTCGCAGGGGCGGTCGTCAAAGATGGTGCTCATCCGGCGGCCTCGTCATAGGCCGTAACGATATGCCGGGCGCGCTCGGCGATTTCGGCGACATCCATTCCGGGTTTGAAAAGTGCAGAGCCTATCCCAAAGCCATCTGCGCCCGCTTTGATCCATTGCCCGAAATTGTCGGGTCCGGCACCGCCAACGGCAAAAACAAGCGAGCCTATGGGCAAAACCGGACGTAAGGCGGCCAAACCCGCCGGACCAGCCATCACCCCAGGGAACAGCTTCAACCCGGTGGCCCCGGCCTTGAGGGCTGCAAAAGCTTCGGTTGGGGTGTAAACCCCCGGCCAGCTTTGCAGGCCCAACGCGACGGAACGCTTGATGACCTCGGCGTCATAGTTGGGCGATACGATCAACTTGCCTCCGGCGACCGACACAGCGTCCACCTGATCGACTGTCAAAACAGTGCCCGCGCCGATCAGGGCCTGATTTCCAAACGCATCAACCAAAGTGCTGATGCTGTCGAGCGGATCCGGAGAATTGAGTGGCACTTCGATCCGGTCGATGCCGGCATCGATAATGGCGCGGCCAACGGCTTTGGCTTCGTGCGGTCGCAAGCCACGCAATATGGCGATGATGGGACGGCTCATGCGGTTTGCCTTGTCATGTTTCGGGCCAGCGCAAGCCCGGCCAGAGTTGCCTCGGTGGCGTTTGCGGTTTCCACGAACGCGCCTTGCCGTTGCAGGGCTGTTGCATATGTCTGCGACACGCCTTCCGCCCCGATAATGGCCAGTTGCTGCCCCAGCCAATAGGGCCGTGTCGCGGCCAGTTCGGCCCCGATCAACATTCCGGAAAGGCGCGCACGCGCGGTGCCTTTGGCCTGACCTTGCAGCAAGTCTGCCGCTCGCAAGTTAAAAAGCCGCGCAGCCAATTGTTCGGGCTTTGACAACGTATCCGCAACCGCCTCGGCGAAGGCGTCTTCGTCCCAGCCCAGGCCTACAGAGTGCCGCAGCACGGACTGACCACATAGCAGGTCGAACAACTCACCCGTCATGAAGGTACGAAAGCTTACAACCTCGCCAGCGCTTACCTGAACCCATTTCGTGTGGGTTCCGGGCAGGCAGATAACGCCATCCCAATTCTGGCGCGTGCCCAGAAATCCGGCAATCTGGGTTTCCTCACCCCGCATCACATCCGGCGGAGTTGTCTGTTTCAGACCGGGTATGACAAAGGCCCGAATGCGCGGGTCTGATCCGGGTACGCGGATAGGGACATCCGGCAAGGGGTCCGAGGGCACGGTCGAATAAGGGGCTTCCACCCAGCCCTGGCGTGCGCCGACCATTCCGCAAGCGACCACATCCACCGGCGCGCCGGGCAACCAGTTTTCGATCAAATCCAGCAGTGCGGCTTGAAACCCGTCAGGCCCGACATGCGCCATGCCCTTGCCGGATTGCGCATGGTCCAGCGCAGTCGAACCCTGCATGGCCCAGGCCCGTAAATGAGATGTTCCCCAGTCGACGGCGATCCATTCAGTATTCATAACATCACCCCGAAACCACAACGCCGCCATCAACAGCCAGACATTGCCCGGTCATCGCATGGCTGGCCCTGGACGCCAGAAAAAGTGTTGGTGCTATCATATCCTCGGGCTTCAGGTGCTCTTTCAGACATTGCCGGTCCAAATGGGCCGCCAGATCCTCGGGCGTGGCCCATTTATCCAACTGTTTTTGCGTCAGAACCCAGCCGGGGGCCAGAGCGTTTACGCGGATTTTCCTCGGCCCAAGTTCTCGTGCCAATGACCGTGTCATCCCCGTGATCCCGGCATTCGAGGTCGTATAGATCGGATAGCCAGCATTGCCCATCATGTAACTGATCGAGCTGAAATTGATGATCGACCCGCCATCTTTCATTTGCCGGGCGGCTTCCTGACACGCGAAATAATAGGCTTTCAGGTTCACCTCGATCATCCAGTCCCAGAATTCCGTCGTGGTTTCCTCAAGCGTATGACGTTGGTCGTTGGCTGCATTGTTCACCAAGACATTCAAAGGGCCATGAGCCTCGGCAGCTTTGGCCATCGTCGCGTGCAGCAGTTCGGTATCCGTCATGTCGCCTTGCAGGAACAGCGGCGCGCGGCCGTGCTTGTTGCGCATCTCTTCGACAAACCCGCTGGCATCCGACCGGCCAATGAAGGCCACATTGGCCCCCTGTGCCATGAACCCATCTGTCAGCGCCGCACCAACGCCCGAGCCGCCGCCGGTGATATAGACGGAGGTCCCGTTGAGATCGTGGTATGTAGCTGGCTGGGTCATCAGTGGCTCTCTCTGGTCACGAGGCGGGTGTCTTTGCCAACAAGGAAATCCAGATCCGCCCCCTGATCCGCTTGCAGCACATGGTCGATGTAAAGTTTTGCGTAACCGCGAGTGTAGTGCGGATCATCCGGTTGCCACGCGGCGCGGCGGGCGTTCAGTTCGTTTTCGTCCACAAGCAGTTCCAGTTCGCCACTGCTGGCTGAAACACGGATGCGGTCTCCGGTTTTGACCAGCGCCAGCGTGCCACCCGCCTGTGCTTCGGGGCTGACATGCAAAATGACGGTGCCATAAGCTGTTCCCGACATGCGGGCATCCGAGATCCGGATCATGTCTCGTACACCCTCTTTCACCAATTTCGCCGGAATTGGCATGTTGCCGACCTCGGGCATGCCCGGATACCCTTTGGGGCCACACCCTTTGAGCACTAGGATGCTCTTGGTCGTGACCGGCAGGTCTTCACGGTCGATATTGGCCTTTAGGTCTTCGATGTTGTCGAACACGAAAGCCTCGCCCTCGGTTTCAAGAAGCGCGTCAGTGGCCGCCGAAGGCTTGACGATGGCCCCATTCGGCGCAAGGTTGCCGCGCAGAACACGCAGGCCGGCAGCGGGCTTTACAGGATCATCGAAGGGACGGATGACGTCGGTATCGAAACACTCGGCTCCTTCGAAGTGAGCCGAGATATCCTTGTTCAGAACCGTCTTTGCCGGGCGCAGGAACGATTTGAGTTCATTCAGCACAACCGGCATGCCGCCTGCGTAGCAGAAGTCTTCCATCAGGTATTTGCCCGACGGCATGCAGTTGACCAGCAGCGGGATTTCGGATCCGATTTCAAAGTCCTTCAAGGTCAGGTCAACCCCGACACGTCCCGCCAGCGCCAGAAGGTGAACCACCGCATTGGTTGACCCACCCACGGCCGCGTTGGCGAGGATGGCGTTCTCAAACGCCTCTTTGGTCAGGATGTCCGAGGGCTTGAGGTCTTCTTCCACCATCTCGACGATGCGTCTGCCTGTCATGTGCGCCAGCGCCATGCGGCGGGCGTCGACCGCCGGAAGCGCGGCATTGGTGGGCAGGCTCATGCCCATCGCCTCGACCAGCGACGCCATGGTGGACGCGGTGCCCATGGTCATGCAGACGCCAGCGCTGCGCGACATGCCGGATTCGGCGTTCATGAAATCCTGCAAGGTCATTTCGCCAGCCCGAACCGCTTCGGAAAATTTCCAGACATCGGTGCCGGACCCGATATCCTGTCCGCGGTATTTACCGTTCAGCATCGGGCCTGAACTGACGACGATCGAAGGCAGATCGACTGACGCCGCCCCCATCAACTGCCCCGGCGTGGTCTTGTCGCAGCCGCCCAACAGAACGACCCCGTCAATACCATAGGCGCGGATCGATTCCTCGACATCCATGGCCAGCAGGTTGCGGAACAGCATCGCAGTGGGTTTCATCTGGGTTTCGCCCAGCGACATGACGGGGAATTCTACCGGAACGCCGCCCGCCTCCCACACGCCGCGTTTTACGCCCTCGACCAGATCGCGCAGGCCCGAGTTGCAGGGGGTCAGTTCCGACCAGGTGTTGCAGATGCCAATTATGGGTCGTCCATCAAAAGCGTGGTCGGGAAAGCCCTGGTTTTTCATCCACGACCGGTGGATGAAGCCATCCTTGTCGAGTTTTCCATACCAATGTTGTGAGCGGCGTTTTGTCATTTCTGGCTTTGTTTTTCTTGGCGGAAGTTGGATCTGAGTATTTGTGAAAAGATGAAGATCAGGCGGCGCGGGCCGGGCGGCACCAGTCGGGCAGCCAATCGTTGTGGGCCGTCAGCAGATCCGTGACAAGGTTGCGGATCTGGCGCAGGTCCAGTTCGGCGGCGGTGTGCGGATCCATCATCGCGGCGTGATAGATGTATTCGGGGTTCTGTTCTGTCAGGGCCCGAACAGTCAGTTCCTGTACGTTGATCTGGGTGCGCATCAGGGCAATCAACTGCGGCGGGATGTCGGTCACGACAGAAGGCTGTACGCCGTTGCTGTCCACCAGGCAGGGGGTTTCGACCGCCGCGCCCATGGGCAGTTGCGGGATCTGGCCGGTGTTGGGCAGGTTGCCATAGGCCATGTAGGGCGTGTTCGTAACGATCGCGTTCATCAGGTCGGCCGCGAATTCGTGGCTGCGCGTGACATCGATATTGCGCCCGTCGGTCAGGGTCTTGGCCTGTTCCTTCCACATCTCGACCTGCTCGACGCAGCGGGTGGGGTATTCGTCCAGCGGGATGGAGAATTCCTCGATCAGGTCCTGTCGCCCTTCCTTGATGAACCACGGCACGTATTCGGCCAGGTGTTCCGAGCTTTCTGTGCAGAAATAGCCCAGGTGATCCATCACCTCGTACCGCACCTTGTTGGGGCAGCGCGGCATCAGCAGCGGTGCCTTCGGGAATTTCCCCGTGTGATAGCCCTGGCGCAGTGCCGGATACAGGTCGCGACCTTGATGTTCCAGTTTCAGAAAGAATGCGACGTGATTGACGCCCGCGACTTTGTAGCGGAACTCATCCTTTGGCAGATCCAGATCGTGGGCCAGTTCCTCTACTGTATTTTGAACCGAGTGACAAAGACCCACATTTTTCAGGGTCGGGAAGCGTTCGGCCAGTGCCCAGGTGTTGATGGCCATCGGATTTACGTATTGTAGCATTGTCGCGTTCGGACAGAGTTGCATCATGTCCCCTGCGACACCCCAAAGCACCGGAACCGTGCGCAGGCCTCGCATGATCCCTCCGACGCCCAGCGTATCAGCGATGGTTTGACGCAAGCCATACTGCTTGGGGATCTCGAAATCGGTGATCGTGCAGGGCTTGTATCCCCCCACCTGAAACGCGGTGATGACGAAATCGGCCCCGTCCAGCGCCGCGCGGCGGTCGGTATGGGTCGAGACTGTCGCCCCGGCCCCGACCGAGCGGATCATGGAGCGCGCAACTGCTTCGCTTTCCGCAAGGCGCTGGGGGTCGATATCCATAAGCGCAAAGTGACTGTCGGCCAGTGCAGGGGTTAACAGAGCATCCCCAACGATGTTCTGCATGAAAATTGTGGACCCGGCACCGATAAAGGTAATTTTGGTCATTTCACAGCTCCGAGGGTCAAACCCGCAATGAAGTGTTTCTGCATCAGGAAGAACATGGCCACCGGTGGCAGAGCCGCCACGATGGAGCCCGCGCTCATCAATTGATAAGCGGCGCGGAATTGTGCGTTGAAACTGGTGATTCCGGCAGTTACAGGCTGGCTTTCTGCGCCTTGCGTCAGGACGACGGCCCAGAAATAGTCGTTCCAGATGAAGGTGAAGATCAGCACGCTGAGCGCGGCGATCGCGGGCTTCATCAGCGGCAGGACCACGTACCAGAAGATGCGCCATTCGCTGATGCCTTCGACCCGTGCGGCCTCGATCAGTTCAAAGGGCAGGGCGCGGATGAAGTTGCGCATGAATAGGGTGCAGAACCCGGTCTGGAAGGCGATGTGGAACAGGACCAGCCCGGTCTTGGTGTTGTAGAGCCCAAGTTGCAGGGTCAGGTCGCGCACCGGTACCATCAGGATCTGGAAGGGCACGAAGTTCCCGGCCACGAACATGAAAAAGATCCAGAGGTTCGACTTGAACTTGTAGATGCCAAGCGCGAAGCCGGTCATGCAACTGAGGGCCACCGCTCCGATCACGGTAGGGACGGTGATCATAAATGAATTCAGCAGGTATCGCGGCATGTCCGAGTTGAAGAACACCTGACCATAGTTGAAGGCGCCCTCAAAGCTGGACGGCATTCCCCAGTAATTCGCGTTGGTGAAGTCAGCAGCGGGTTTTACCGAGAAAAGAGCAACCGCCAGCAGGGGGCCCAGCCACAACAAAAGGGCCAATGGAAGCATGGCTTGATACGTGATCTGCGCCGCGCGGGGTTGTTTTTCGATGGGTTTGGGAAACATCTTAGCGCCCCTTCTCTTCACGGTACATCGACCACAGGAAGTAGGCGATGAAGCACAACATGATCAGGAATAGGATCACGGCGATGGCCGCGCCATAACCCATGCGGAAGCCATATTCGGACAGCGCGACCTCGAACATGTAATAGGCCAGCACGCGGGAGGATCCGAAAGGTCCGCCTTGTGTCATGATTGAGATCAGGTCGAAAGACCGTAATGCGCCGATGATGGTCACGACAAACGCGATAAAGGTTGCGGGCCGCAATTGTGGAATGATGATGTGCCAAAGCATCTTCCAACCCTTGGCCCCGTCCAGGCGTCCTGCTTCGATCTGTTCCGGGTCTACAGCGTTCAGGCCGGTAAGGTACAGGATCATGCAATAGGCGGTTTGTGGCCAGAGGCCGGCGAAGATGATGCCATAGGTCACGAAACGCTCATCGCCCAACACGTTTACCGGGCCGAGGCCGAAGAAGCCGAGGAATTCGTTCAGCAACCCGAAGGTCGGATCGTAGAACCAGGTGAACACCAGCCCCACCACGACTTGGGAAATCACGAAAGGAAAGAAAAACAGGGACTTATACAGGCGGATGCCCCAAACGGTCTGATTCAGGAACAGGGCGATGAACAAACCTGCCGGAATCGCTGCCAAGTACAGGATCAGCCAGATCAGATTGTTCTTCATCGAGATGTAGAAGGCATCCCGGTCTAGCCATTCCCAATACAGGTCTTCGTAGTTGCGAAAGCCGACGTATTCCGCAGCGCCCAGGCCGTCCCACTCGTAAAGTGACAGGTTGAAGGACTGGAATACCGGGATAATCACATAGACCAAAAAGAACAGCATCCCGGGGGCCAGAAACAGCCAGGGTGCGATGCGTTGTTGGTTGCGATGGAACCAGCTTTCCTGTTCTGAGGCGTCGGCTGCAACTGTCATGGGAAACTCGGGTCTGTTGGAGCAAGGCGGGTCGGAACCCGCCCTACGATTCAAAGGAGCGTGGGCCGGGCTTTGGCCCGACCCTTGCCTGGTCAGTTATCGTAAATACGCTCGCGCGCGCGTTCGAGTTTGGCCAGTATCCGGTCCAAGTTGTCGGGTTTGACCATGAATTCCTGGAAACCTTCCATGGACACTTTGGCCATTTCCGCAGGCGCGTCACGGTCCCAGAACTGGGCTACCCCACCGGGGCTGTTGGACGAAAGCATTTCAAAGCCCTGTTGCAGGAACTTGTCGTCATCCACAGTGGATTGCGCGTTGACCGGCAATTGGCCGAGATTCGCGCCGTTGTTGATTTCGGTCTGTTCATCAGCAGAGACCACGAAACGCAGGAATTCGCGCGCAGCTTCCTTGTTCGAAGCATTGGCCGGGATGTGGAACGTGTCGGTCGGGGCGTCTTCGGCCAGCTCAACATCGGGATTGATCGCGACGAACTGGTAGAAATCCAGCTGGTCATCTGTCAGGCCCGCGTCGCGCAACGGCGCCACTGCGAAGTTGCCCATCAGATAGGCTGCTGCCTCACCATTGACCATGAAGGGCAGGGCTTCTTGCCAGCTATACGTCTGGTGATTGTCGATGAAGGCGCCCATGTCGATCAACTGTTTCCAGTTGGCGAAAGTCTGTTTTACCCGGTCATCTTCCCAGCTGACTTCGCCGTTGGCGAGTTGCTGGTGGAAGTCGAAACCATTGGTCCGCATGTTCAGATAATCAAACCAGCCACCGGCGGTCCAAAGGAACTTGGTGCCAATAGTATAGCAGGCCCGTCCGGAATCGACGATTTTCTGGCAGTTGGACAGTTCTTCTTCCCAAGTGGTCGGCTCGCTCAGGCCTAGCTCGTCAAAGATGTCTTTGCGATAGTAGACACCCCACTGATAGTAGGTATAGGGCACGCCCCATTGCTTGCCGTCGATTGTCAACGCGCCCTTGGTCGAAGCGAGGTTGTCGGCGATTTCGGGCTCGGCCCACAAATCTGAAACATCCTCGAACAGACCCGCCTCGACATATGGTTTCATACGGTTGGCCGCGTACCACGTGGCCACATCCGGTGTGTCAGCTGTCAGGAAATTTCGAATCTGCGTCTTGTACGCCTCGCGGTCGATAACGGTTGTTTCGATTTCCAACCCCGGATGCTGTGCCCCAAAACGCTCGATCATCGCCTCCATCGTCGCGCGTGGCGCCGGGTTCGATGTGTCCAGAAAAATCCGCAGATCTCCGGTGAGTTCCGCAGCAGCTGGCGCCGCCATCGCGACACCAAGCGCCAGCGCAGCCGTCGTGCGCTTGAAAGTTGAATACATGGTTTCCTCCCTGTTGGTCTCCTGCAAAGTTCCAAATAATGAAACCTTGTTTTATATATTGAAAACTACACATCGACTCGGTTACTGTTGTCAAGACCCTCGTGAGGATGGGGAGGGATAATCGGAGGAGAATGATGGCCCGTGTCAGGTGACGGAACTATAGGCAAAGCATGTGATGTGCTGGATCACGTGGCATCGTTCGAGCGCCCCGTTCGATTCGCTGAACTTTTGGAAAACAGCGATTTTCCAAAGGCTACCCTGTATCGATTTCTGCAATCCCTGACCAACCAGGGAATGCTGTCTTATGACCGCGACAGGCAGACCTATGCGCCCGGGATGCGGTTGGTTCGGTTGGCCCATGCGGCATGGACGCAAAGCTCACTGGCTCCGATAGCGCGGCCTTTTCTGGATGCCCTCAGCCAAGAAACCGGTGAAACGGTGCATCTGGCGCAGCTTGATGCCAGTCAGGTTCTTTACGTCGACAAACGCAACGCCGCACAACCAATTGAGATGTACTCTCAGGCTGGAAAAGTTGGACCGGCCTACTGCACGGGGGTCGGCAAGGCGATGCTGGCATTCTTGGACGAAGATGCGTTGAACAAGGCGGTGTCTCAGCAAAGCTATCACCGATTTACCGACAAAACGCTGACATCCGAAAAGATGTTGCGGACTGATCTTGACAGAATTCGCAGCCGGGGATTTGCCATCGATGATGAAGAGCACGAGCCGGGCATCATTTGCATCGCCTGCCCAGTTCTGACGTCAAACGGTCGGATGCTTGGCGCGATTTCGATAACCGGGTCCACCGAACGTATGGATTTCGATCAACTCGAAGCCTGGGTGCCGCGCCTGCGGCGTGTGGCCGAACAAATCGGAACCGAGGCACAAGCCTGGCGGTTTCCCGAAACAGGCCAAAGTTCCAAAAACGACAGGATGCTGATGACATGACAGGTGTAACTCTGAATCGGGCAATCAAACGGTATGGTCAGACACAGGTCATTCATGGGATCGATCTGCAAATCGAAGATGGAGAGTTCTGCGTTTTTGTAGGGCCTTCAGGGTGCGGAAAATCCACGTTGTTGCGGATGATTGCAGGGCTGGAAGAAACCTCGGAAGGTGAGATTCACATCGGATCGCGCGAGGTGACACATATGGACCCGGCCAAGCGCGGCGTGGCGATGGTGTTTCAGACTTATGCGCTCTACCCGCACATGTCAGTGGCGGAAAACATGGGATTTGGCCTGCGCATGAACGGTGTCCCAAAAGCCGAGATCGACCAGAAGGTGCAGGAGGCTTCGAGCATTCTGAAGCTTGATCCCTATCTCAAGCGCAAACCCAAGGCCCTGTCCGGGGGGCAACGGCAAAGGGTTGCGATCGGGCGGGCGATTGTACGCGGGCCCGAGGTTTTTCTGTTTGACGAACCCCTGTCCAACCTGGACGCTGAATTGCGTGTCGAGATGCGCGTCGAAATCGCGCGTCTGCATCAGGAAATCGGTGCAACCATGATCTATGTGACCCATGATCAGGTCGAAGCCATGACGATGGCCGACAAGATTGTGGTGCTGCGCGATGGCCGGATCGAACAGGTCGGCGCCCCGATGGATCTGTACCGTGATCCTGACAACCGGTTTGTTGCAGGTTTCATCGGTTCGCCCGCGATGAACTTTCTCGATTGCGATTATGCCGACGGCCATGTCACTCATCCCGCTTTGGGCCAGCCATTGCCTGTCTCGGCAACCGTTCCTGCCGGAACGGACAAGGTGACGTTGGGGATGCGCCCTGAACATATTCATATCGACCGGTCTGCGGACACCTGCACCGTGGATCTGACCGAAGCGCTTGGGGGTGTATCCTACTCATATTTGCTGACGCCAAATCGTGACAAACTGATTGTCGAAGAGAGGGATGACCAGCGCAGCAAAACCGGCGACCGGATTGGCATATCCATTCAACCTGACCGTGCCATGGTATTTGATCCCGAGACAGGGCAGAGATTTCGGTAATCCTTGGCCGCAACCCGAAAAATTCGTGGGAGCAGCCGTGCAGCTTTATGGAAAACATGTGGCGTGACCAGAAGGGAAACGCCAAAGACAGGCGGGCGAAACGTTGAGCTGATGACATCAAAGGCCATCCACGCCCAGCCCGTGGCAAAATGCGCGGGCACAGATGATTGATTCCCAGCGCAACGTGATTTAAGGGAGGCCCTGTCAAAACAGAGTCACCCAGGGGCGGTATCGTGATCGCGCCCCTCCCGCGCCACGCTGAAGTGGCTTCAACTCTTGGATCGCACGCCCCGAAAGGCTTAAAAAGGTAAAAAAATATGGCAGATAAATCGAACTTCGACATATTGTATACCATTGTAGACGAAGCGCCCGAACTGGCCAGCGCCTCGTTCCTGCCCATCATTCGCAAGTTCGCTTCGGCTGCTGGCGTCAGCGTGGGCACCAAGGACATTTCACTGGCCGGGCGCATTCTGGCAGCCTCCCCCGAGAACCTGACGGATGAGCAGCGTGTCTCGGACGATCTGGCGGCATTGGGTGAGCTGGTAAAGACCCCGGACGCCAATGTGATCAAGCTGCCGAACATCTCGGCATCGGTTCCGCAACTGGTTGCCGCCATCGAAGAGTTGCAGTCGCAAGGCTATGATATCCCGGCCTATCCCGAAGAACCTTCGACCGACGAAGAAAAGGCGATCCGTGCGCGTTATGATGCCATCAAAGGCTCGGCCGTGAACCCGGTTCTGCGTGAAGGTAACAGTGACCGCCGCGCGGCGCGGGCTGTCAAAAACTATGCCCGCAACAACCCGCATTCCATGGGCGAATGGACCTCGGACAGCAAAACCAAAGTCTCGTCCATGTCGGGCAACGATTTTTACGCCAATGAGAAATCGGCCACCATCACCGCTGCCCAAGCGGGCGATGCAAGGATCGAGTTTGTCGGCAAAGACGGCAGTGTGACTGTCCTGAAGGACGCGTGGCCGCTGGAAGAAGGCACCGTGGCTGATGCGACCTTCATGTCGGTCAAAGCACTGTCATCCTTCCTTGCAGAGGCCATCGAGGACACCAAGAAAGACGGCACAATGTTCTCGTTGCACCTGAAAGCCACGATGATGAAGGTCTCGGACCCGATCATCTTTGGCTATGCGGTCAAGGCCTGGTTGGCGCCGGTTTTCGAAAAATTCGGTGCGGAACTGGATGCGCTGGGTGTGAATCCGAACTCGGGTCTTGGCGATTTGCTTGAGCGGATTCAAAACAATGCCGAGATCGTCGCCGCAATAAACGCGATCAAGGCTGATCGTCCATCCATGTATATGGTGGATAGCGACAAGGGCATCACCAACTTGCATGTTCCTTCCGACGTGATCATTGATGCTTCGATGCCAGCGGTGATCCGCGCGGGCGGCAAGGGTTGGGATGAGACCGGTGCCAAGGGTGATACTAATTGCGTCATCCCCGACCGGTGCTATGCAACTGTTTATGATGAAAGCATCAAGTTCTTCAAAGCCAATGGTGCATTGAACCCGGCCACTGCTGGTGCGGTCGCAAACGTTGGTCTCATGGCGCAGAAAGCCGAGGAATACGGCAGCCACCCGACCACCTTCGAGGCACCCGCCGACGGCACAATGCGCATCGTTCTGGCCAACGGCGAGACCCTGCATTCGCACGAGGTCGAGAAGGGTGACATCTGGCGGGCCTGCACCGTCAAGAAGGCGCCGATCGAGAACTGGATCCAACTGGCGATGGACCGTCAGCGCCTGACCGGATCCGAGGCGATCTTCTGGCTGGATGCGAACCGCGCCCATGACGCCGAGCTGATCAAATACGTGGAACCGGCGCTCAAGGCTGCGGGCGTGGCTGACAAGTTCCAGATCATGGCCCCGCGCGAGGCAACCCGCCAGACGCTGGAAACCATCACCGCCGGAAAGGACAGCATCGCCATCACCGGCAACGTGCTGCGTGACTATCTGACCGACCTGTTCCCAATCCTCGAACTGGGAACCTCGGCCAAGATGCTGTCGATCGTCAAGCTTATGAATGGCGGCGGCCTGTTCGAAACCGGGGCAGGGGGCTCGGCACCGAAACACGTGCAGCAACTGGTCGAGGAAAATCACCTGCGCTGGGATTCGATGGGCGAGTTTTGCGCGCTTGGGGAATCCCTGAACTTCCTGGCCGACGTCAAAGGAAACGCGAAGGCAGGTGTTCTTGGCGCTGCGGCAGAGGCCGCAACTCAGGGCATTCTGGACAACAACCGGTCGCCAAGTCGAAAAGTCGGCGAACCGGACAACCGCGACAGCCACTACTGGTTCGCGCGCTACTGGGCCGAAGCCTTGGCTGCCCAATCTGACGATGCCGATCTGGCAGCTGAAATGGCACCCCTTGCAAAAGCGCTGGCAGACAAAGAAGAGCAGATCTTGTCGGAACTGGCCGCAGTCCAAGGACCGTCGGTGGATTTGGGCGGATACTATCATACTGACCCGGTCAAAACCGCCGCTGTGATGCGCCCCAGCGCTACGCTGAACGCAATCATCGGCTGATTGCCGTCGAACAGGCGGGCGAGTTTCGTCCGACATCAAAACACGAAGGGACCGCCTTTGCGCGGTCCTTTTCATGGAACGCGGGATTGCCAAAAGACCCGCGCCGAAGCTTGCGCCTGACGATCTGTAGCTTGCTGTGGCTGCGCCGTTAAAACCAGTCTTGTCAGGTTCTATGAACGACTTGCGCAATGTGTGCCCGGTAAACATCTGGGCATCACTTTGGATTTCAGCGCTTGGCCGTCCGCTCGCAGGCGCAAATTTCGATCGCTTTCCCGAAACTGCGAACAGGGCGGTCAGCAAGGATCGAAAGATCCTGATTTTTGGAAAAAATTTAAGATTTACGGGATTCCCCCAATAGCGCCGGTTTTCAGTCCGCGTTAGGTATTTGGGGACAAAGAATTTCACTGGTGAGGCCTTAGGGCTATATCACTCACTCAGAAAAATGGCCAGCATTTGGGGTGCTGGCCATTTGCGTATCTGGTTCACCAAATCCTTGAACAAACCAGCGTGTTCAGACGCTTACGCGCGAACAGGCCGTTCATTTGCCTAGCATTGAACTGGGGGTGGTTCTGATCAGCCAAATCGACGGGTTTGAGCCTCGACAAGCGATGGCTTGATTTGGTCAACGCCTGACGCAGCTACACCTTTGTGCTGCAAATATGACAGACGACGTGCTTCCCTACGGGCAAGAGCCAGAGATTCCAGAATCAAAGCGCAGACGATGGACAGCATTGTCGCAACAAAACCAGATACTGCGACGACGACAGACGGAATTCTATCGACAAGCCCTGTTTCCAAAAATTCCCGGAATACGGACACAAACACAAAGAGCGAAGGCAAAAACATCAACACGGCCAATGACAGGAAAAACGCAACGGGCTTTTC
This sequence comes from Ruegeria sp. HKCCD6604, assembly GCF_013110635.1. Taxonomy (NCBI): domain Bacteria; kingdom Pseudomonadati; phylum Pseudomonadota; class Alphaproteobacteria; order Rhodobacterales; family Roseobacteraceae; genus Ruegeria; species Ruegeria sp. HKCCD6604. Next base: position 118,047 of record NZ_WVQW01000004.1, read on the forward strand.
ATCCTTGATCAACAAGCCGATCATTTTGAGAATCCGCCATCCGTCGGAGAACGTCGCCAGCTTGGAGTTCGAATCTGGCAGGCGTGACGAGTATCTTGTTTGAACCTCACCGATTGGCATGCGCATCTGCATCGCATGAACTGTTAGCTCTGTTTCAATCTCGAACCCGTTTGATACTGCGGGGAAGCTTTTGACAAAGCGTCTGCTGAAAACGCGGTAACCCGAAAGCAGGTCGTTGATTTTGCTGTTGAAGAAGAATTTCACAAGCCAACTGAACAACGCGTTGCCAAGTTTGTGGCCGCGCCGATAGGCTTCGGTTTCTTCATTCACGCGGGCGCCGTTGACCATATCCAGATTCTGCGACACGAGCAGGTCGATCAATTCCGGCGCCGCCGCGCTGTCATAGGTCGCATCCCCGTCAGCCATAACGTAGACATCCGCATCAACGTCGGCAAACATTCGACGGACCACGTTGCCTTTGCCCTGGTATGTTTCGGAATAGACTAGGGCGCCTGCCTCAAGCGCGACCTTGACGGAGTCGTCGGTGGAATTGTTGTCATATACGTAAATCGTTGCGTCGGGCAGGGCCGCACGGAATTGCCGAACGGTTTCACCTATGGCAACGGCCTCGTTGTAGCAGGGCAAGATCACTGCAACGTCCAAATCCGATCTGGTCGCGGACGACGGTGAGTTATTCTGAATATTGAAGGCGCCCTGTATCATAGGAAAATCACGCTCTTTCATTGGCATCAATTGAATGATGATCGTGCTTGGGGTTAGAAGGTGCTGCGCATTTGAGGCTGTTATGAAGCAGATAAGAGGCCAAAATTTGTCATTCTGAAAAACCTCGTGTTTAACGCTGACAAAAAAGGGGCCGACTGAAGAACCGGCCCCAAAGTTTCAGCTGAACCGAGGGATCAGTTCGACGCTGCCATCAGTTTTTCGTTGTGCTCGCGCAGCGTGTCGGAGACGATCGCATACCATTCCCCGGTTTCGCGCATCTCGTTCAGGCCTTTGTTCAACATCGCCAGGTATTGCTTGCCGAACGGATTGCTGCGGTGGCTGATAAAGCGCAGCGAGGAAAGCGAGGTCACGTACGGGTTCTCAACCAGGTCGTTCTGGTTCAGTCCCATTTCAACCATTGTGTCCGAGAACAGCTGAACTTCAAAGGTTGCAACATCTGCGGTGCCGGTCAGGACCGCGTCAAGGCATTCGCGTGCGGTGATCGGCTGCATCAGCGTCATGGTTTCACCATTGTGCAGACCTTCCTGTTCCAGATCATGGATGAACCAGCCATCCATACGGCAGATGGTGGCGCCCTTCAGTTCTTCAAAGGTTGTCGCATTCGCATACTGGCTTTCGGGAATGGTGTAGAACCCGACGACAATGTCGTAGACCGGAACAGATGAATCGAACTGTGTGCAGCGCACCTCGGTTTCCCAGGACCACTCGTAAGTGCGGTTGGTGCAATCCGGCATGTTCCACGCCATGGACACGTCAAAGGCGCCAAGAGGCAGAAGAGTTTCCAGGTGCGAGTTCCAATCATCCACGAAGCTTACGGAATAGTCGCGCGCGTTGCCGCCACGCTGCAAAGCCGTGGTGCCCAGACGGGTGATTGCTCCGCCACCGTTCAGCGATTCATCTGCGAAAGGTGCCCAGCCATTGCCGGTCACCAGCTTGATCGGCGGCTGGTAGACGCTCGAACGTTTGACGCTGGCTGCACGTTGTTCTTCAGCTGCGATGATTTCCTGCGCGCTCTGACCATTGGGCAGGCTGCCGTCTTCACAGGGAAGGGCCAGAACCAGACCTGGCTCCAGAGCGTTGGGGTTGGTGATTTCGTTCCGGTTCGCGTTGAAGATCGGCTGATAGTTCGACGTGCCGTACGCTGCGATTGCAATGGTCGCCATGGTGTCACCGTCCTGGACGGTGTAGTTGGTACAAGCTTCCTGCGCCGCAGCGGCGCCCGCACTCAGAGCGGTGATCGCGGTTGCTGAAAGCGCTACCTTCTTTATCTTCTCGTTAAACATGTCCACTTCCTCCAGACTTTAGTTTGTGAGGCCAGATAGGGGCCTTATCCATTTTCCATTTGATGACGCAGGGCGGTCGACACGATGTCGCGCCATTCGCCCGATTGCTGCATGATTGCCAGACCCTGATTCAGCGTCTCGAGGATCGCTTCCCCATCAGGATTATCTTTGTGGGTCATGACGTTAAGCGACTTGATGGCCGCTAGGTTGGGGTTTTCGATAATCCGGTGCTTGTACCCAAGCCGATCTATTGCCTCGGCTGCCAGATGTGCCTCGATGGCGACGATATCTGCGGTGCCATCCATCAGAGCGTGAAAGCAATCATCCGGTGACGTTGGGCGCAGAAGTTTGATGACCGGTTCGTACAGGCTTACCGCGTCCATGTGAGACAGGGACCAACCCTCCGGCCGGCAGATCGTTGCACCGGCAAAGTCGGCATAGGTCAATGTCTCCTCATAGCCGGAACCTTCCCGGGCGAAGAACGTATCCACAACCTCGTAGAACGGGTTTGAGAAATTGTAGGTCTCGCACCGGTTGCGATCATCTTCCGACAGCGCAACGGCCTCTTCGCAATTGGGGCGCGACCAGGGGAAGGTGGCGTCAAATGCAAGCGTCGGCATCAACAGGTCCAGATGGGATGACCAGTCATTGACGAACTGAATCTTGTAGGCCTGTTCGGGAGCGGCACGAAACATCGCTGTCTCAACCAGATGGGTATAGAGCCCCCGATTGGGCAGAGATTCATCGGTGAACGGAGCGTAGTTCCCACCGGTGATCAACAGCAATTGACGATCCCGAATCTCGGGCCGTTCACCCGTTCCGGCATTGCGGATCAAAGCAGCAGCTTCGGCGCGGGCGGCTTCGATCTCTTCCTTGGCAGCAGCCCGTGCTGCAACGACCGCGTCTTCACTCGCTTTCTTTGCCTCGGCTTCCGCTGCGGCAACACGTGCTTCTGCTTCGGCCACAGCTTTTTCAGCGCGTTCTTCTGCGGCTTTTACCAGCTCAGCCGCCATTTCCGCAGCCAGCCGCTCTGCCTCGGTGTCAGCCAGCACCGGAGCGCGCCCGACATCTTCCAGACAGGGCAGTTCCAGAACGTCGCCGACGCGGATAATATTGGGGTTGGAACCGATAACATCCCGGTTCGCGTCGAAAATGATCCGAAAGTCTTCGGTCGCATACACTTCGATTGCCAATTCCCGTAAGCTATCGCCGCGTTGAATTTCATAACTTGAACACGCCTCTTGCGCAGATGCCGCGCCCGTGGCGGCAGCAAGGGCAAGGCTTGATATGAGTAAGTGCTTTTTCATGGGTCCTGTTGCTTTGCCTGTTTAGGTTCTTGTAAGTTTCGCCACTGCGATAGAAAGATTGTCCTGATCCGGGTCACCCTTGGCCTGCACAGCCGTCAGCAATGCTTCGGCAATGTCTTGTGCCAGCCCCTGTTGATGATCCCGCAGAATGGCCTGAATTTCGGCGTCGCTGATGTACTGCAACCCATCACTTCCAAGGATCAGGACATCGGCGGGCGACACGATCAATGGATCTTCCGGGCAATCCACTTTGGGAATGGCCCCGCCCGTAACCACGGACGTCAATTGATTGCGGTCCATTTCCCGGGCCACCGCTTCGGTGATCTCGCCAGAAGCCACTTTCGACGCAATCACGGGTGCCATCGAGTGGTCTTCGTTGACCTGCGTCAACGCTCCATCTCGAAACAGGTAAAGAGGGCTGTCGCCGATCGAAATCCAGAACACACGCCGCCCCAGAAGAAGGACACCCAACATGGTCGATCCCATGTTGAACCCTTGGCCCCGGGCCTCGGTGTAGTTGGCGATCGCGGCATTGGCTTGCATGGCGGCCAACGGAAGCGCATCTATCGCGGATCCTTCGTTCAGTGTTTCTGCCTCAAGTTCTGGGTCCAGCGCGTCGCGCCATGCGGCCACAATCATTTCTGAAGCTATTTCACCCGCCTCATGGCCACCCATACCGTCCGCAATCACAACATAACCCGCGTCCGACGCGTCAAACATGCGGGCCGCAATCGCGTCTTCCTGCGTTTCCCGCTGACCCTGGTTCAGGATCAGCGCAACATCATATGCCGGAGTTGCCAGCATCAATCAGGAATCCCGCCAATCAAAGCCGTCGTCACAGAAGGCCATGAACCGGATCGAGGTTTCGCTGATGCGGATCAGGTCTCCGCTGGACAGGGCCACGGTACTGAGAACAGGTTTGCCATTTAGACGTACAAGATTGGCCTTGCCGCCATGGCCCAAGTAACACTTCCGGTCTTCGGGGTCATAGGCGATGACTGCATGGTTCGAGCGCGAAATGCCGGTATCGCCAAAATCCAACTGAATGGCCTGGTCATCGTTGCGTCCGATTTGCATCAGGCCTTCGGTGAGCGTAATGCTTGAACCTCGTCCCGGACCGGCTGTTACTACCAGCCAGCCCACCGGGAATGTCTCTTGCGCCGCTTCTGCTTTCGCTACGGGTTCGGAGGATTCGATCAAGTCCTGAACATGCGTATCGGCGCGCTCAAATCCCAGAAATGTCGTCTTGACCCGTGAACGGCGATCCTCGACCGGGGCGGGGGCTGGTGCAACCTGCTCAATCACCGGCTCAGCGGTCTCTTCGACCTGCTTTGCTTCTGGGGCCGGAGCTTCGGCAACCTCAACCTCGCCGACTTCTGGCTCGGTAGGTTCGGACACGACCTCGGCCGTTGCTTCCTCTGGCGAAGTCTCGGCGGGTGTTTCCGTCACATGCAGGGTGACAACCTGCTCGACCTCAACCAGTTCTTCGGCATGCTCTTCCCCCAGAACGTTTTTCGGAGCGTCGTCCTCTTCCAGGTGGTCTTCTTCTTCCGAACTGTCTTCGGCGAAGATCGACACCTCGGGTTCGGTCACTGCCTCCGGCTCGGCCTCGTCGAACTCGGGCATCTTTTCTTCGGGGATCAGTTCATCCGTTTCCTCATAGGATTCGGATGTCATGTTTCCACCGGCCAATGCGGCGCGCAGTGCGTTGAAATCCGCAATGGGTTCCTGCTTTTCTTCTTCGCTTACGGCGCCGTCTACTGCGGCCGGTTTCTCGGCAACGTCTTCTTCTTTGGATTTGCCGGCACCTTCGAGAAGCCGGCTCAGAGGGCTTTTGTATTTGAACATGGTGTCGACACCTTCAAGTTAGTGACGCAGATAAGCCGCGTCGTAAGCTGCTACTGTTCCCTGCACGTCAGCGCAGAGCCACTCAATGGATACCCATGGGAACTGGTACATTCTGCGGCGGGCCGGTTCCCGCCAGGGTGGCAAACCTTGATACCACCCTCAGCAAACACACACTGGCAGATCACTTTTGAACCGGTCAGATTACTCCTGTGCAAGCTGCATGATTGCGGCCGTCTCGGCCCCATTGCGCAACACTGTCAGATTTGCCTCAGGCTGCTCGCTTGAAACGAGTGCGGCCAGCATCTCATCAAGGCTTTCCGAGCCGTCAAATGTGATGCCGGAATGGCTTTCATTCAGCAGGACATCGTCTTTTTGCAGGCTTCCTGCCGCGTCAGCCGGAACTGCGTTCACCGTGGTTTGCCATCCGCTATTGCCTTCGGCGCTAACGGTAAAGGTGTAACCATTTTCCAAACCAACGGATCGTATGGCGGGAAGGGCCAACAGACCATTTTGCGCCCGGGTCTGACCCAGCGGGCGATAGCGGGCAGCAACCCTTGTGTACCCATCGGCGTCAACCTTCAGGTTATCCAGAACCTGCGCCGCAAAAGGAACATCCTGACGGACTGGGCTGCCATTCAGGGTATAGATGACAGCGCCACGCTGTACCCAATCGCCGATCACGCTCATGTCCTGATTGGCGTCCACCCCCGTAACTGCAATGGTGGCTCCGGTCGAGCCGCGGCGGCGGGATGTCTGGAAGGGGATATCGACATCCCAATGCGCAAACGCCACCTGCTGTTCCGCCGGAACTCCGGCGTTGGCAATTGCATCAGTCGCAGGTGTCTCGATCTCAGACACTGCTGCAATATCAGTCGCTTCTTCCGACTGTGCCGGAACTTCGGAACGTTCAGTGTCTGCGGAGGCTGTTTCTGTGGCAGCTGGCTCCGCAGGTACTGATTGTGCCTGCTCGACAGGCTCTTCCGGTTTGGGTTCGGGTGCAATGGCCACTTCGGGTTCGGGATCGGTGGCCTCTGTGACAGAAGGCTCTGTAACGGGCGCCTCTGTCTCGGCGGATTGTATGTCTGCCGTGGGCTGCGCGACCGGTGTTTCTGCCTGGTCTTCCGTCTTGTCGCCGGACATCACAAAGAAACCACCCGCGGCCAACGCAACTGCAACAACAGCCGCGCCTGCAATCAGCTTGCCGCTGCCGCCGGACCCGCTCTGAACCACTGTATCGACAGCGACCGGGGTTTCCTCTTTCTTAGAGATTTTGGTAAGATCGACATCTTTTTTGTCTTCGTTGCCAAGAACGATGTCCGAGTTTCCGGCCAGCAGGGCCGTAACTACGGCTTCGGCGTTCTCGCTTTCGGCCTTGATCCGGGCCTTTTCTTCCTCTTTATCTTTGCGATCCATTCCGACAATCACGGACACGGGCCGATAGGCGAATGTGTCGAACATGACGCCGGGGCCGCGGAACATGCGCAACCAATCCAATGCAGATTGAAGACGATCCGTGGCGTGAACTTCCATCGCCTTGTCAATCGCCTCGAGGAACCCGTCTGGGTATCCTTCGAAACGACCGGTCAATGGCGTGTAGGGGTCATCCTGCCCGTTGTTGAACGCGTTCAGGCGGCTCTGGCCGTCGATGGGGCGTTCACCGCTGATTGCGTGATAAAGCGTGGCGGCCAGAACATATAGGTCGCTGCTGGGCCCTTGATCCGCGCCCCGCACATAGAATTCGTGCGGAGAGTATCCATCCTTGATGACGCGCAGGGTCAGCAATGCTGCCGATTTGTTCGCCGCTTGCTCGCGTGCGGCGCCAAAATCGATCAGGACGGGGTCTCCGTTCTCATCAATCAGAATGTTGTCCGGCGAAATGTCCCGATGCAACATGCCGCTCTGGTGAATGAAAGACACCGCGGACAGCATTTTTTCGGTGACCTGTACGATGAAATCAGGGCCGCCGTCATTCTCCGGGTTTTCCACGTAATCCAGCAGGTCGCACCCACGGATCAGGTCCATTGCGATATATGCGGTGTCATTGTCTTCGAACACCTGATGCACATCTACGATATTGGGATGTACCAGACGCGCATGATTGCGCGCCTCCTGAATAAAGAGGTCAATGATCGAGCGCAGGTCGTCCTTGAAGGATGGGTCGTTTGGTTCGACCAGATCACCGTTGCGGCGGCACAGCGCTCCGGGGAAACACTCTTTGATCACGACGTCGCGCTCCAGGCTGTCGCGCGCCAGGTAAGTGATCCCAAATCCGCCGTTGCTGAGATAGCGGAGGATTTCATACTGCCCGCGCAACAGCTTTGCGCCTGGCTGCAATCCTTCAATTTTCGGTTCGTCGCGCGTCGCGCCGACAGCCTGGTTGTGGCTCATTTCAATCCGCCCGTTCTATTCATTTTGCGGCTTAGAAAAACCGGGCCGACAGCCCACGAACTCACAACCAAAAACAACCGCAGGACACTTAAGAACGGTTAGACGTTTCAAATTTGACTTTATTGGGGCCGCCTGATGGCTTCACTATGGATCGTTTTTCGCATGATGGCATATGTTGTGCCTAGTGGTATATGCGGATCTATATATAGACAATGAGTATGGGCTGATTGAAAACTTAAACCCGAAATCAAGCGTGTTGGTCCACGAATTCGAAACAATAAAGGGCCGATTCCTCGGCCCTTCGAATCGCTGCAATGCAGCTCAATCTTGACGGGAAAGCGTCAGGTTCCGGTTTTCGGATGCGCCGCTGCGACCGTGCTTCCAGCCCAGGCAAGGTTGTCGCCCAGCTGCGCCAGAATGCTGATTGCGTCCTTCAATGGTGCGTCCCCGCTTTCGAATTGCAGCAACAAAAGCAAATCTGTCGCCTTTTCAAATTCTGCGGGAATCCAATCAGCTTCGGGGTCGATTTCGCCACCTTGTTCCAGCCGTTCCGCAAAATCTTCGACGATCTCCTGACAGCTGCTCAGAAACGCGGCTGGTTCGATGTCAGAGGTTTCACGTAGATCTTCATAGATGCTTGCTATTGCGGCCAGCCAGTCCTCGAGAATGGGGTTGTTCAACGGGGGCAGGGCAGACCCAAGCGTTGAATGCATTGATGCGGTATCATTCGAAACAGGTTCTGGCTCTGCGCCCTTCAGCGCCTCAAGATAGGGCAGGAAGTCCTGCTGCAAATCTTTCCGCGCAGCCTCGAGATCGCCACGGCGCCGGTCGGATGCCGCTTCCAGCACGTGTTCCGCAAGGTTTTGCCCGCCGCAGGTTTCCCAAAGCGCAAAGTCGGGCTCGGGCTCTTGCGCCATGGCACGCACGGCGACCGGCGTACCAATTGGGACAACGGCGCGGAACATTCCTTCTTTTTCTTTGTTCAGGCGCGCAAGGACGCGGTCCAGGGCACCCTGCACCGGTGGCAGATCAGCATGTGTTACGGCCAGCAGGCTGTTGGCCCTCAGTTCGGGGGGCACCTGAGACCACAAGTGGCGCTCGGTCTCGCGCCAGGCATTGGTTCCATTTGTGCACCAGATGGCACAATCGACGAAGTTCAGCAGATCCAAAGTCGGCTTGTAGGTATCATCCAGAGCACCCGAGCCCGGAAGATCAAACAGTGATATTTCCTTGAGGGCCGGAGTATTGATGCCGACCGATATGAAATCGGGCTCCTCCTTGGCCGCTTTTTCCAGCACTATGCCGGAATAGGTCTTTGGTTCCCTGTTCCACCAACCGACAGTCGTTTCGGGCGCATCCGCGTAGGCGACGATCACCAGCGGCAATTTCAGATGCTGCGGGCCAGTTGGCAGAATGTCCGCGCCAGCCAGCATGTTCGCCAGACTTGACTTGCCTGCGCCGAATTCCCCGGCGAAACCAATATTGACCGCGTTTGACAGACGTTCAGCGTGGGTCAGAGCCCGCGCACGCATATCCTCCAACGCCTCGTCAGGCGTCAGGTTTTCAGTTGCGGTCAGGAAGCGCTCCAGTTGGCGTACTTCCTTTTCAGTTCCGGGAAATTCAATCATTCCGCAGCCTCTGCTTGTCTTTCATCCGCATCGGGTGTTCCAAAAACCGTCTCCAGCTCAGCTGCAATGCGACGCGCTTTGTCGAATGCACCTTGCGCTTCCGCCTGGGCGTTCAGCTCTCCTGAGTTGGACCGGTGTTCAAGATGACCGGCCAGAAGGGCCATATAGTGGTCCAGAACCGTATTCAGCCGTTCCAACAGATCGTCGCGGGTCGTGTCGATCAGGTCATCCCCGATCAGCTCGAATTCCTGCACGATCAGCCGTTCTGCACGCGCCACAACGCTGTTGCGCGAGATCAGACGCGACAGCCAGTTTACACGCAATTCAACGGTAATGCCACGGGTCAGGGCGGTGGTGTCAGGCCGGAACCAACGTACAGCACTGGTGTTCATGCGATTGTCGACCGGTTCTTGCCATCCCGGCAATGCCCGCAAGGCGGCATTGCAATGCATGTCGATCGCGTAAAGCTCGCTGAGCATGCGCTGCCGAACAACTTGCGACGCCCCCTGTACCAGTTCACGCATACGCTCGCGCAATGGCGTAAAATTGAGCTCGGTCTCTCCGCCTTTTGCCAGCAGAGGCGACTGGCCGTCCGGTCCGCGCACAACGATAGCCACCGATTCCGAGACAGTGTCATCCATGACCCCGCGCAGATTCGACAGGACATCATCCATGTCACGCGTGATCTCCTGCGTTTTTTCAGCAATCAACTTGCGTAGGTCGCCAAGTGTCTTGTCGCTTTCATCGGCATTTCGAACATCCGAGCCGTCTTCATCTTGCAGCGCCCGCAAACGAACCTGAGAGCGCTCAAGCTCCCCGCGTGCGAAGCTGTCGAGATGTTGCCAGGCCATCCGCAACTGTTCGTTGATCGGTCCGTCCGTCAAAGCCTGAGTGACATGACGACGCAGATCGGGCAGGCCCGACGCGATCATTGCGGCAAAGCGCAGAACCGCTTCGCGGCTGATCGGTCCCGGGCCTTGTTTGATCTCGGCCACACCGTTGAGATATTGCTGCATCTGTTCCGGGTGGGCGCGCAGCCATGCCAGAACGTGGTCGTGGTTTACTCCGGTTTCATCACCGGTCAGAGCATAATGCGCCCATTGCGCGCTGCCCATCAGGACATCGATGTTCGAGTTGCCGAGCGCCTTTTCCAACCCGTCCAATACATCCAGACGAACCTTGGCCGCGTCTTCGGCGCCGCCGCCCAATTCGTCCACGCGGTTGATGAAGACGACGATCTGCCCAAGTTCCAGCGCTTGCATCAACCGGAACAGTTTCAGATCCGCGCGCGACAATGCCTGATGCGCGGACAGAACCACCACAAAGAAATCGGATTCCTTCAGATACTGTCGTGAAATTTCTTCGCGGATCAGCAGGGGATCATTCACGCCGGGCGTGTCGGTGACCGTCAGCGGAAACGGAAAATGGCCCAGGTCAAAAAAGACCTCGGCCTTGCGGGTGATGTCGCTGTAAAGCCCGCGATCACTGCCCGGATCCAAAGCCCCGTCTTCGGACGGATCATCCCCGGCACAGACATATCTGGCCAGGTCATCTGACGTCAGTTCGTCCAGATCGTGCTGTTGCCCCAGCAGTTGTTCATAGCTGTCACCCAGACGTCGACGCGCCCGGACCTTCATGGCCTCGACCTGTTCTTCGATCATCTCGCGCTTATAGCTGTCCTCGTCATCGGGAAACATGTTGCGCAGTTCTTCACCTTCGGCGATCAGCGATTGCCATTGGTAATTGTCGAAGAAATGGAATTCGGCACCTTGGGTCCTGCCGGACGGGTGCCCGAAATGCATATCGGTGATAACAGTTGTCCAGGGGTTTACATCCGAAGGCAAATACTCGGCCTGACCGGTGAAGCCGTTGATCAGACGCGATTTTCCAGCCTTGATTTGCCCGACAAACGCAATTGACGGTTTCAGATTGCCAAGATCACCAATGATGCGCGAAATGAACTGGCGCGTTTCATCATTGGTTGCCCCGTTCATTTCTTCTGCTATGCGAATAAGTTCGCGGCGATGTGTTTCACTCATTACTCATTACCCTGGTTACAATAAAAAACAGATTGAAGTAGTCGAAAATTTGAATTCAACGGAGGCAATCATTTTTCGGCCTCCTGCAAAGAGGTCCACAGGTTGACGACCGCCCCCAGTTTGCGGGCTTCGTGGATGGCGACCGCGATCTGACCACCGTCACTCAAAACGGCCAGACCGGCCCCTTTCCCGCCCGATGGCCGCATGACAATCAACTGCGGGTCTTCACTCTCTTGCTGAGAGTCGCCATCCCAGCCGGCAAGATCAGCCACAAAACGGGCCAGCGTGTCCTGGTCGGGATGCATCGGCTCAGATGGCTTGCAAACGCCTTCCAAAAGAGGTGCGGCTTCGTCCGAACTGTCCACAAACACACGACCCGAGGCGAAGCGGCTCGACGCTTCAAAAAAACGTTGGGCAAGTGTTTCCGCTGCATCGGGTGTTGCCTCGGCGGGCAGAGAGTCATCAACAGGTTTCTCAGCACTCGGGACGACGGAAACAATTGGCTCGGACGGAAGCTCGATGGCGGCGCAGGCTTTCTCGATTTCGCTGAAGGTGATACCTACCTCATCCACTTCAAGCGCTGTGTCCGGTCTGCCCGAAGTCAACTCAAGCGGAGCAGGCGATGCGGAGATCTCCGACACCAATCCAGCCAGCTTCTCAATCAATTCGGCGCGTGATTCCGTTTCAAAGTCCGGAATCTCACCTGCCGGTACCTTGAAAACATCGGTGATCCGGGAGCTGTTCACCTCGATTGCCAGACAATCCCCGTTTGTGGCAGTAAATTCCAACCGGCGCGGCAATACTGTGCCACGGATTGCCCGCAATACCGCTGAACGGCGCGCGGCCGCTGTTTCTCCTGCGATCCTCACGGTCGGAGACAGCCGTGCGACCGAGGTCCGCCTGATATCTTCAAGCAGGTCGAGAATGTCCGTGTCCATCATGCCGTGACCCCCTCTGGTCCCGTTCAAACCGCAGCCGCAACCGGCCCCAGACTGAGATGTGATTTGGTAAGCGCCAGTCCGACATTCGCACTGTTGCGACAGATATAGCAGACCACATGATCAGGATATTCCTTGGTCCGCAAAAAGATGTTTAGCCTGTCCTTGGAAAAAACGGCGACTTCCCCAAAGCCAGCGTTTTCTTCGTCTGCACTGCCAGCCTGACGCAAGAGCGCTTCAAAGGCTGCAACTCCGCGCCCCTGAAACAGATTGGCCACAGCCACCGCCAAAACATCCAACGAATCCGCGCAGTCGGGATCTGAAACAGAGCTGCCCAAAAGCATCCCTGTCTCCATGTCGATATACCCGGCTGCTATACAGTCGGGTATCGTTTCCATGGCGGAGTTCAGTGCGGCTTGAATAGACATCTAATCCATTGTTTTCATTTATGAGTTTCTCACTAGCTCGATTCGGATACCCTTACAACACATGCCATTCAGCGCCGCTATTTTCTTTGGCTTTCGGAATGGATCGAAGTGCCTCTTTGGTTTGCCTTTCGCTGTGTTCAATGGCGATCTGATCAAACTCGGCCAGAAAGGCCTTGAATACATTCTTCAGCCCTTCTGCATCTTGCGGCAGGTCTTCATTTCTCGAAACCTCCTGCCACATATCCGACGCGCTGAGAGGCGATCCGACCGCAACTTCGGGCAGGCCACTCAGCGTGGCAACGCTTCTTTCAACTGCGTCAACCTGTTCGGTGGTGGCCGCTTCGATCAAACCGCTGGTTTCGGGTTCCGGCTCATACTCATCCGCAGTGTTGCCGGTTTGCGCGGCCATCAATGCCGTAATCGAGGATACAGAAACTTCTATGCCGCGATCTTCAGCCAAATCGGCCTGCTCGGATTCCTCTTCTTCGCCATCCGGCACGATCTGGGTCTCTTGCATCGAAGTGTTCAGCGAGGCAAGCACATCATCGGAATTGTCAACAGCCGCAAGAGGCGCGGGGCTGATTTCAGCATCATCCAGAGCGCCCGTGTCGTCATCCAATGCGTCCTCCAGATCGGCGTCAACGGACAGTTCGAATTCGTCTTCGTCATCCTCAAGGCCCGCGACATTCGTCAATTCCAGCGGGTCATTCGAGGTGTCCTTGAAAAAGGAACGCAAATCATCGCTTGTGTCGGGTTCAACGGGCAGCGGAACCGGCTCTGCCGTCATCTCTGCGCGCAGCCGTTCAGCCTCTTCCGCATCGATCCGAACCCGCTCGGCCTCATCCGAGCGCCGCTCGACCCGGGCAGGCCGTACCGGAAAGCTGGTTACAACTGTAGCGCCTTCAGCGTTCGATTGCCCGGCGGCCTCCAAGGGGTTCACCAACCTCAAGGGTGTGGCTTCGTCTTTGGCTGTCGGCTCGCTTGATGAACGGGCAGGGCGCAATGGTTTGACTTTGGGTGCGTCGGCCTGGCTCTTGTCGATCTGGTATCGAGCCAACTGATCGGCGCGGTTGTCCATAATCTGCTCCGTGATCTCCAGGAAACTGTCGATCATCTTGCCTCCGCCGCTGCGCGACCACATCTCGGCATCGCCTGTCTTGTCCCGGGCCGTCATCGCGTCGCGGGCCGAAAACAAAATGGACCGATTGAACAGGTGACCAGCTTCGCGGTTAACGCGGCGCAGTACTTTTTGACGGTCTTTGAGGCTCAGGGCATCTGCCCGCGTCACCAAAAGCAAAGAGTTGTGTTGCAACCTCTCGGGTAGGGAAACCCATGTCGCGCGTTCGGTTTCGCGCCAGGCTTGTGTCGCGTGGGTACACCACAAAACGCCGTTTGCCTGACCCACCGCGCGTTGCCACACATCCGTCGAGATCTTGGGGTCCGAAATGCCGGGTGTGTCGATCAGGTCGACAGCTTCCAGAATATCGGCCTCAAGGAAGATGCGGATGAACTGTGCGTCATTGACGCCAACGGTTTCAAGCTGATCCAGCTCGATCAGTTCAGTGCTTCCGTCATGGCGTTTGATATAGGGCGCTTGACTGCCCCAGCTAAACCAGACCGGTGGCAACTGGGTTGCCGTCACCTGCGTCGGCAAGGTCTGCGTTCGCAGCAAAAAGTTCATCAACGTGGATTTACCGGCGCTGAACTCGCCCATCAGGGCGAAAACCGGTTTGCGACGGGACCACTGCTCGATGCGTTCCCATGCCTTCGGAGAAACAAAGCGTGTTTGTGTATCTTTTGCCATTTTTCTACTTATGCCGCTTCGTTGCTTAGATCTTTCAGTATGTCACCCAGAATCTCGTCCTTGGATTTCTGTGGCTGCAAGCCCGCCATCGCCGCCGCAGTCTGACCCGGGTTCTTGTCGGCAGAAGACGAGATGCTCAGCAGTGTTTCCTTCTGCTCGCGCAGGAAATCCGTCAGGATCGCACGGACGTTTTCCAGAACCGCCGCGATCTGGTTTTCCTCGATATCCTTGGTGATCGAGTTTGCCTCGGACGCGATCAACCGCGTGTAGTCCGCCGCATATGCCTCAAACCCCTTTCGGCGTTGCCACCAACGTCGCCACCAGGTGCTTTGCAAGTCCAGTGCGATCGTCCTGCCGATGCCGAGAGGCGGCGGAACACGGGGAACAATGGGCGCTTCGATGCTGAATTCGCCCAGATGGTTGCCGAGTATCTTATGATAAAGCGCTTCGACGTCCGCAGCAGCGGTTGCGTACAACGCCCCTGCATCCTTTCGCATGGCGCGGGCGAAACTGAAATAGGCAGCCTTTTGCAACGTCCGCAAACCCGCGGGATCGTATTGCCACGTGCCTTGTTCGCCATTTTTTTCAAGATGCGCGATCAGAGAGTCCGTTGCGCGTTTGACGAAATTGTCCTCGGCTGACTTCAGACGCTCCAACACTTTGTCGCGCAGCGCATTTGTCAACTCGGCGGCTTTCTTTTCGTATTCGGCTGAAACCGTGTTTATCGCCTCTTCGGGCGATACGCCGTCGAGATCCCGTGCAACGCCTTCGCAATCGGACAGATTCTTGGCAACCGCAGTCGCGCGGATCTGACTGGCAATGTTACGCGCCCGATGGCGGACGCGGTCCATCAGGCGCGCTCCGGCACCTTCTGCAATGCGCTCATTCATGGCCAGCAGCAGATCGGGCAGACCGGACAGCGCCCAGATTTTGTCGAGCGAGGCCGCCTGATCACCGAAGCCGGCGGCCAGGTAGAACGTGTTCAAAGCCTGGCGCGACTCTTCTGTCAGAATATCCGGGTTCCCGGTCAACGCCGCTTCGGCCCATAATGCGCTGCCAAACACGACGCTGGTATTCGTGTCGATATTGTTTTGTTTCAGCGTGTCCTGAATGCGGTCACGGATCTCTGGAACCTGGTTCACGGGATCGGACAGCTCGTCGATCCGGTTGACGAACAGGATGATCTGCCGGTTCTCGAACTGCGCGATAATGCGCATCAGAGCCATGTCCATGGTCGTCAGGGCTTGGCTTGCCGCCAACACCACAACGCAGACTTCGGATCCGCGCAGGCTGCGCAGAGTGATTTGTTCACGCACCATGAACGTATCGTTCACACCGGGTGTGTCGCACACTTTCAGCGCGATGGGGTATTGCGGAATGTCCATATACAGCTCGGCTGATTTGGTAACATCAGCAAACCGGCCCGTTTTTGGATCAATATCGGGATCATCTTCATCGCCCAGGCAGACATAGCGCTGAATCAGTTCCTCATCGAAATGATCATACTGATGACTTTGGCCCAGGATCAGGTCGAAATGTTTGCCAAGACGTTCCTCTGACTTGGCCTTCATCTCGGCGATCTGGCGGCGGATGTCTTCCATCTCGTCATCTGCGCCGGCGCGATTGGCCAATTCACCGAGACGACCGCCGCCGACCATCAGGTTGTCCCATTCTTCCTGCTCGAAAAACGTGAACTTGGCCTTTGTATCACCGGGCGGGCGCGTGTTGATGTTCAGGGTCGTAACCACCGACGTCCACGGGTTGACGTCTGACGGAAGCAGGCCAGGGCGCCCGGCAAGAATATTGACGATCGAGGATTTTCCGGCCTTGACCTGGCCCACCATCGTGACGCTGGCGGTAAAATTTTCCATCCGGGTCTTGAGGGTCGCCAGCCGTGCCGAGGAGCGCGCATCAGCCACCTCAGTCAGTTGATCAATCTGAGCCGTCAGTGAAGCCATGGTCGCCGTCATCGGTGCCAGTGCTTCGTTGCCTACAGACAAAAGGTGATCGTTGCGCGCCATACTTAACCTCCGGTTCCCGTTGCAGCAATTTGGGGCGCATGCGCAACACGCCCTGCCGGAACGCTTGTCAGAGTGTCGATCCGCGCGATCAGGTCCAATGCATTGCCCAGTATTTCGGCCTCGGCCCGAGGTGAAATGGTCTCGTACGATTTGGAATCGGCCAGAACTTCGATCGAGCTGAAGCGGTCGCCGTTCTCGAGGCATGCAACGCGGCGCCCGGTCGGGAAACCTTCGGATTTTGCGGCGGGTAACGGCATGCGGGCGTTCGCAAGCAGATAATGTTCACCCGAATGCGTTCGAAGGGAAATGCCAAAGCCTGTGGTCGGGTGGTCGCGATTCAGAGTCTTGAGCTCACCAAGGAAACTCTCACGAGCGAAGAAGACAGCTTCTTGCTCGGCGGCAGCGGAGGGATTCAAATCGGTCACAGCAGAAAGCCTTGTATTGGAGTTGAGCAAAAAAACTCGTACCGGCGCCAAAGTGGCAAAAAGACTCATTAACTCCTGATAAACAACAAGTACCTTCAAGGCGGTGTTATTTTGGCGCGAATAAGATTTTTTAGCGGTTGAATTGTGGCGGCAATGTGGTCGATCTCTCATAAGAATGCCTCAACCGATGCGAGTATTTCGATGCGGCAGATCAGACCGAGAAACGTCCGGCAAGCTTGTATGCATGCATAGTCGGCGCAGTCAATTGGGGCAGAGGTGACGTCTTTTCCGGTGCATTCGAATGATTTGAGGGTCGAAAACCTTTTGGCTTCATACTTCTGAATAAAAACAATTATTTATGTTTCGCTGCTTTTCTGAAAACACCAGATCTGGAGGATGGAACCAAATGCCCAGGCAGTTCCAGCAGCACAGTCTGAGGCAGTTTTGCGGGTCAGACTGCATCAACTCTGGCCCGTTGTGCCTTGATTCTCCACCAAGTCTGGCGCCACAAGTTCCGACCTGAAGTGCTGGCGTCTATTCAACGTTAGCGCGTTTTTTGACGACTTGATTGTGCCAGGCGTCAACATGTGAACCAAAAGCCGTAAAGCAGCTTCATATAGGTACTCTCAAACCGGTTGAAGGTGGGAGTCAGATGCCTCTGGTTTCTCGGCCGTTGTGTTGCTTGCGGTATCAACAAGACCGGAACAGGTTGCAATTCTCAACGAGGCAGCCCGGCAAGTCACAAACTTTGTATTCCTCGAATTTTCCCTCTCGCACTCCGATGCAAGCTTTGTTATTGACCGCTTCATTCCAGCGCAAACGCGCTTGGTTGCGGGTGTGGCGAAATTGGTAGACGCACCAGATTTAGGTTCTGGCGCCGCAAGGCGTGGGGGTTCAAGTCCCTCCACCCGCACCAAATAAATTTACCATAATCATCATTATACGTGTTGTGAATACGCCCGTCTTCAGAGATTGTGGGCACCTTCAAGCCCTTCGTTTTCCAAACATATCGGTGGACCCAATTGACTGGGATACTGCAATGCCCAATGGAGCATATCTGCTTTGGCAGATCCCGGGTTCGTCAGATTGCAATGTTCCGCAATCGCGATTGGCTTGTTTCGGGCTCGATTGAGTGGTCGGGATTTTTGATGTTCTCAACCCCCGTGCCCCTGCCCTTCGCTGGTCACCGTCCCACATGTCAGTGCCGTCAGAAAGCAAAGCTTCATACGCTTTGCGCGACCTTGTGCATGGCGAGTTAGCACCACGGTCAACCATTCAGGCAACCGGCCGCAATAATGCGGCCGGCCTTTTGATCTTGCTGATGTCTGCGCAGAATCTCAGATTGGCGCCGATCGAACCGGTGCGGGACATTCAGTCGGTCTCGCCAAAACCTTTCGGTACCGGCAGATCAGGCAGAGTTGCCGCACGCTTTTGCAAGGCTCGCCCGATGACCACACGGCTGATTTCCGTCGTCCCGTCCACGATCCGCAACATTTGCGCGAGGCGGGACAAGCGATCCAGGCCGTAGGGTTGCAACAGCCCCGCACCACCCAGGACCTGCGTACAGGTGTTCGCGGCTTTCACGGCGGCATCGGGCACGAACCTTTTCGCATGGGCCGCCATCAAGGGGCCTTCGGGCGTGCCAAGGGATTCTGCCGCCTTTCGGTAGAGAAGTTTCGAGGCTTCAAGGTCGGTTGCAACCTCGCCCAGCATCCACTGAATCCCGTCCAGATCAAGGTTCCTGCCGCCAAACATCTTGCGGTTCTTGGAATAGGACAACGCCGTATCCAGCGCGGATTGCATCAATCCACAACATCCTGAGGCAATCGAAATACGGGCAATGTCGATGGCCATGAGCGCGCCCTGTAAACCCTGACCAATGGGCAGGATGATGTTGGTTTCATCGACCACGACCTTGTCCATGTACATTTCGGCCAAGGGCAGGAAGTTGTAGGACGGGGTATCATAAAGCGGCCCAAAACTGAGGCCCGGTGCGTCGGCGGGAATGGCGATCATCGCCATGTCCTTGTGGCCGGGTGCGTCGCTGGTCTTGACCACGGTGAAATAGATATCCGCCTCGGTCGCCAGGCTGACCCATGCCTTCGCGCCGCTGATCGTCCATGTGCCGTCGTCATTGACCACGGCGCGCGAATACATGTTTGTTGCGTCCGATCCGGATTGTGGTTCGGTCAGTGCAAAGTTCGCCAGCTTGCGTCCAGATGTCAGGTCCCGCGCCCACTTTTCCTTGAAGGCATCCGTGCCATAGCCGCAGCCCGCAAAGGTACAGATGTTGTGCATCGACAGCGCAAAGGCATATGCGCCATCGCCCCGTCCCAGTTGTTCATAAACCTGTATGCCTTCTGCCAGCGGCAAGGCCTGCCCGCCAAACTCTTCGGGGGCGTAGAGCCCCGTCAGACCAGCGGCCCCGGCCTTGTCCGAAGCATCGCGCGGCCACTTCTTCGCGGCGTTCCAGGCATCCACATTGGGCAGGATCACCTGCTCGGCGTGGTCGCGTGCGGCTTGGAGTATGGTGTCGAGTTTGTCTGACATTGGTGGATCCTTTCACGACGGTCATTCTCAGATGGCGCCACAACCGGGAAGCCATGGATGAGTGGGATGATATTTTTTGAGGGCAAAACTTCCGATAAGAACGTTTTTCTACAGCAAGATATGGCGATCCTGCCCGCTGGGGACCATCTCGTGCAATGACAGATCATTGTCTAAAAGTGACAAATCGGGCGCCCTACATTTGCACCCTGCGGTATGAGCTCGGCGTGCTTCCGGTCCAGCGCTGAAAGGCCCGGTGGAAATTGGCCGCCGACGAAAATCCGACTTCATGTGCGATGGCTTCAACGCTTTTGCGCCCCGCCTGAAGATCACGGATAGCGATATCACGCCGCAGGGCATCCTTGATGGCCTGAAACGATGTACCATCCGCATGCAGCCTGCGGATCAGGGTGCGGGGGGTCATGTGCATCGCGGATGCCGTCTGGGTCAGGGTTGCCGCGTCCCATCCTGATTGGACCAGATAGGTGCGCACCCGCAGCGATTGGGTGTGCTCTCGCGAACTGGTGAAGATCCAGTCTCGGGGCGCGTTGTGCAAAAACCTGTCAAGGTCATTTGTGCTGCGCGCCTGCACTGGACCCAGCGCATTCGGATCGAACGAAATCGCGGTGGCACCTTGGCCGAACCGCAGCGGTGCTGGAAAGATGACCGCGTAATCCTGATCAAAGTCGGGGCGCTCAAACACGAAATCGACAGCCTTGACCGGAACTTCGTGCCCCGCCAGCCAAGACATGAGCCCGTGGGCAAGTTTGAGTATCAGCATGTGCCCGAACCGCTGAACTTGAGCCGCGCCCCGTGGCTTCAGGGTAAGCACCAACATGTTGTCGGCGTCATCCAGATCAAACCGATAGTCATCCAGCAACAAGTTCCAGAAGGTCGAAAAGCGATAAAGCGCCGATGAAAGAGACGTGGCTTCCCGGACTGTCGTCAAAAGATGTTGCAGGGCTCTCGGCCGGATTGGGCGGCTCCAAAGCCCCATCATCTCATCACCGGTCTCTACTGCGGCAAGTTGATAGAGACATACGATCTGATCCAACGTGACGCGACCATGTGGGTGACGCGTATCTGCGACCAAACCCGACCGGCCGAGAAGCGACGCCAACTGCGCCTCGGGGCATAGCGTACGCAATGCCGTCAGCCAGTCATCGATAAACTGGCTGGAAACCGTGGAAAGGATCGTTGGCGCGACATTGGTCATGACGTGCAAGGAGGTATCACCAATTCCGTTCGAGATGAAACACGGCACTTTCAGATGGCGGATTGTCAATGTCTTCACCAAACAACGTTCTGGTTGAGCTTTTTTCAGTGGGCTGGCGCCCCTGTTCGCCGCACCGGTCATCGAAAATCGCTGTGCGGTGGCGGGCAGAGCTTTTGTTTGCATCGGCAAACAATCTTGCGGATGAACCGGGCGCTCTTTTGGCTCGGGGCGTTCATTGCCCCAAATCCCGGGCTGTAGACGGCCAAAATTTAATCAGTCGGGCTTTGATAATGAGCAGTTGAGAGGCTGGCACAGGCACCAATTCCAGAACACCGTAAAAAAAAATAGCAATTTTTTTGAATACTTTTACCATGTGGTCAAATTAGGGGGCGGATGAATGTTTGACATCATCATCAGAAGGGCCAGCTTGCCGGATGGCCGCGAACCGGTGGATATTGCGATCAAGGGCGACCGTGTTGCGGAGATTGCCGCTGACATCATGGGTGAGGCGCGCGAAGAAATCGATGCAACGGGCCGCCTGGTTTCACCTCCGTTCGTCGACCCGCACTTCCATATGGACGCCACGCTGAGCCTCGGGTCGCCACGTATGAATGTTTCGGGCACGCTTTTGGAGGGCATCGCGCTTTGGGGAGAGCTGAAGCCCCTTCTGACGCCCGAAGCGGTGATTGAGCGGGCCATGCGATATTGCGATCTGGCCGTGTCGCAGGGATTGCTGGCCATCCGTTCGCATGTGGATGTTTCGTCAACTCCGTTGGTGGGTGTCGAAGCTTTGCTGGAAGTGCGCAAGCTGGTTGCCCCCTATATTGACCTGCAATTGGTGGCATTCCCGCAAGATGGACTGTACCGCGTGGAAAATGCAGAGAAAAATCTGATCCGGGCGCTCGATATGGGGGTCGATGTGGTGGGCGGCATCCCGCATTTTGAACGCACGATGTCGGAAGGCGCCCGATCGGTCACGAGGCTGGCCGAGATTGCCGCAGATCGCGACCTGATGCTGGACCTGCACTGTGATGAAAGCGACGATCCGATGTCGCGCCATGTGGAAACCCTCGCCTATGAGACCACGCGCCTTGGGCTCGGGGGTCGTGTGACTGCAAGCCACGTCACCGCGATGCATTCATACGACAATTACTATGCCTCGAAGCTTGTTCCGCTGATCGCGGAAAGCGGCATGAACGTCGTGCCGAACCCGCTTATCAATATCACTCTGCAAGGCCGCTCGGACACTTATCCGCGCCGCCGTGGCCTGACACGCGTACCAGAATTGCGTACAGCAGGTGTGAACGTTTCCTTCGGGCAGGATTGCACCATGGATCCATGGTATTCTCTTGGGTCCGCCGACATGCTGGAAGTGGCCCATATGGGCGTGCATGCGGTGCCGATGACATCCCGCGAAGCGATGGAATGGGCTTTCACATCCGTTACCCAGAACGGTGCCAAGACCATGGGTCTGCCTGACCCGACAATTCGCAAAGGCGGCCCAGCCAACATGGTTGTGCTGCAAGCGCGTGACCAGATTGAAGCTGTTCGCATGAAAGCCACACGTCTTGCCGTCATCAAAAACGGCAAGGTGCTGGCGCGCACCGAACCAAGACTGGCCGCGCTTTCCCTGCCCGGCCGCCCCTCGACCCTGGATCCCGCGGATTACGCGCCCAGGCCCAATATTCAGGAAGACCAAGAACAAAAATAATTGCCACCAACAGAAGAGGATACTCCGATGAAACTCACCACTACACGTCGTCAACTGATGGTCGGCGCCGCGGCCACGCTGGCCCTGCCGGCTTATATCCGCCGCGCCAATGCACAATCGGCGATCCGCGTCGCTGGCGTGCATATGTCTCCGGTCGAAAATGCATGGAACAGCCGGATCCACGTGGCGATGCAGGAAGCCGCCGAGGCTGGTCTGATCGAATATGAGTTTTCAGAGGGTGTGGCTCCGACCGACTATCCCCGTGCGATGCGCGAATACGCCGAAGGCGGCGCGCAAATCATTTGGGGCGAGTCTTACGCGGTGGAACGCGAAGCACGCGAAGTGGCGGGTGATTACCCCGATACCGCGTTTTTGATGGGGTCCTCCGGCGGACCGGAGGGCGACAATTTTGGTGTCTTCGGCACCCGCAACCACGAGGCGGCCTATCTGGCCGGAATGCTTGCCGGCCAAATGTCGGAAAGCAGTGTTTTTGGTTCCGTCGGCGGTTATCCGATCCCCGAGGTGAACCTGCTGATCAATGCTTTCCGGATGGGCGTCAGTGAAGTGAACCCTGACGCCACTTTCCTCAACGGTTTCATCGGAGCATGGTTTGATCCCGCCCGCGCGCAGGAAGCCGCGATTGCCCAGATCGATGCGGGCGCGGACATCCTGTTTGGTGAACGGATCGGAACGGCGGATGCGGCTCAGGCGCGTGGTGTGAAAGCCATCGGTTCACTTATCGATTATACACCGCGCTATCCCGGTACGGTCTTTGCCAACGCGATATGGAATTATGGGCCAACCATCGAAGCCATCGTGGCGGATGTTCAGGCCGGCAAACCCACCGGGCGCAACTATACTGAATATTCCTTCATGGCCCATGGCGGCAATGAGCTGATCTATGTCGCTGACGAAGTGCCTGCCGACGCCATCCCGGCGATGGAGGCCAAACAGGCCGCGATCCAATCCGGCGAATGGGATGTTCCGATCGACGAAAGCGAGCCCTCCTGATTCCGCGGGCTTTGACGTGACCGATGCCACGGCTCTTGCGGCTGCCATTGCGGCAGGGCAGATTTCTGCCGTCGACGTGATGGAGGCAAGTCTTTCTGCCTGCCACGCGCAGGCGGATTTGGGGGCTGTGGCATTTCTGGACGAAGACATGGCTCTCGCCGGGGCGAGGGCAGCAGACGCATTGCCATCTGACCAACGGGGTCCGTTTCATGGGGTTCCGTTTTTGGTGAAAGACCTCGGTGGTTTCGCAAAAGGACTACCCGCTGCGGCCGGATCCGCAGCAATCCGCGCGCAAGGGCTAAAACCCGAAACTGACAGCTGCCTGCTGCATGAATTGCGCCAGACCGGCCTGATCCCTTTTGGCGTGTCGGCAACACCGCCATTCGGCCTTTCCCTGACATGTGAACCAGATGGCATGGTTGCGGCCCGCAATCCGTGGAATCCCGCGTTGACGCCCGGTGGCTCATCTGGCGGTGCCGCGGCTGCGGTTGCAGGCGGCATCGTCGCCATTGCTCATGCCACGGACGCGGCCGGATCCATCAGAGTACCTGCCGCGTGCTGCGGCTTGACCGGGCTCAAGCCGTCACGTGGTGCGGTGCCCGGAGGCCCTGATTTTACCAATCACCTGATGGGGATAGCGTCAGAACTGGTTCTGGCACGGTCCGTTCGCGATGTGGAAACCGCCTTTCAAGCCGTAGCCCAGCCCATGGCCCCGGTATATCCGGCGGACCGCCCCCGCATTGCATTGGCACTGCCCGAGCGTTGCGGAACTGACCAGTGCAAAGCCGCCAAGGATGCGGCTGACACTCTGCGCGATGCAGGCTGCGAGGTGTATGACATTTGTACCCCGGACGAGATGGGGGCCGAGGCTCATGCAATTGCACGCACGATACTGGCTGTTTCGCTGGCCGAGTGGCTCATTGCACTCAGGATATCTGATGACCAGGTTCCACCGCTTGCCGCCGCCATGGCTGCCGAGGGCCGTGCCACATCTGCCACCGCGCTTTTTGCGGCCACACGGCAGCTTGCTCGTCTGACATATCGTGCTCGCAAGATTTTCAGTTCTGTCGATGCTGTCCTGATGCCGGTCCTATCGTCTGCACCGCCCGTTATTGGCAGTTTGGATCTGTCTGGCGGCTCCGCAGATGAACTCATGGCGCGGCTGGAGGCCTTTGCCCCGAACGCAGCGCTTGCCAATGTTGCAGGCTTGCCGGCTTTGGCATTGCCTTTTGGCATGGCAAATGGCCTGCCAATCGGTGTGCAACTGATGGGACCACCCGGCTCGGATGTTGGGCTGCTGAAACTTGGCGCTCTGATCGAGGCGCGTGCGCCCGAACTTACCTTTCCGTCTCCAATCGCAGGCCTGCCCACATGAACAAGGTTCTGGAACTTCACGGCATAACAAAGCGTTTTGGAACGCTTACCGCCAATGATGATGTGACCCTGTCATTGGCCCAGGGTGAAATCCTTGCATTGTTGGGTGAAAATGGCGCAGGCAAAACGACGCTGATGAACATCCTGTTCGGCCACTACGCAGCAGACGAAGGCTCTGTTAGGGTGTTTGGCAAAGCGTTGCCTCCGGGTCTGCCCCGCGCAGCGATCGAGGTAGGTGTGGGCATGGTACACCAGCACTTTACGCTTGCGGGCAACCTCACGGTTCTTGAAAACGTCATGCTTGGTTCAGAACCCCTTACACGCGCACGGTCCGCACGTGGCGAGGCGCGCGCAAAGTTGTTGCAGATCGCGGATCGGTTTGGTCTGCCCGTGAACCCCGACGACAAGATCAAGTCCCTTTCCGTGGGTGAACGTCAACGCGTCGAAATTCTGAAAGCGCTGTACCGAGACGCGCGCATACTGATTCTGGATGAACCCACGGCCGTTCTGGCCCGGCCCGAGGCAATGCGCCTGTTTGAGACGCTGCGCGACATGACGAAAGAGGGTCTGTCGCTTATCTTCATCAGTCACAAACTGCATGAGGTCATGGCGGCCTCTGACCGTGTTGCCGTTCTTCGTGGCGGTAGGTTGGTCGCGGAACGCAGGACCCCTGAAACCACCCCCGGAGAGTTGGCGGAACTGATGGTTGGCCGCAAGGTGGAACGACCCGTTCGTCAAGACCACGAGATTGGCGCGCCGGTTCTGGTCGCAAACGATGTGCGCGTGGAAGAAGACGGTGAATTGCGGCTGGATGACGTGTCATTCACCGTCCATGCAGGCGAGATCCTTGGTATCGTCGGCGTATCAGGCAATGGTCAGGCCTCGCTTGGCGGGCTGTTGTCTGGATTGATCCACCCTAACGCCGGGCAGTTGACACTGCTGAACAAGGATATCGGCCATCTGGGCCCGCGTGGCATGATCCAGGCTGGCGCTGGTAGGGTACCGGAAGACCGCCATGCAGAAGGTGTCGTAGGTGAATTGAGCCTGTGGGAAAATGCAGTTCTTGAACGTCTGCGCACACCAGAGTTTTCGCGCCGAGGCTTTGTCCGACAACGCGCCGCCCGAGAATACACCGCAGGGCTTATCGAACGATTTGATATCCGAGGGGCCAGTCCCGACACGCGCACACGGCTGCTGTCTGGCGGCAACATGCAAAAGCTGATCCTGGGGCGAGTCCTGACCAACGGACCGCGTTTCGTGCTCGCCAACCAGCCGACGCGGGGCCTTGATGAAGGGGCAATTGCCGCAGTTCATGCCGAGCTTCTGGCCACACGGGCCGAGGGTGCTGCGATCCTGCTTATTTCAGAAGAACTTGAAGAAGCCGTAGCTCTTTCAGACCGAATACAGGCGATCGTTAAGGGTCGATTGTCGAAACCGATATCCGCTGATGAGGCTGACCCGCAACGCCTTGGCCTGATGATGGCAGGTGTCTGGAAGGAAGATGATGATGCGGCTTGAACGACGCACATATGTACCGCTGTACCTTGTGGTCATTGCGCCGCTGGCCGCGATCTTTACCGCGTTGTTATTGGCTGCGGGTTTAATCGCAGCGGCAGGTGTGAACCCGTTGACTGCCTATGGTGAAATGCTGACCGGCGCCCTTGGGTCACGCCTTTCGATCACCGAGATGCTGACCCGCGCCACGCCGCTGATATTTACCGGGCTGGCCGCGGCCGTCGCCTTTCGGGCGCGTCTTTGGAACATCGGCGGCGAGGGGCAGTTCTTTGTCGGCGCACTGATTACCGCCTGGATCGGGCATTCTCTCGGGGTTCCCGGGTGGATCGGTATACCGATTTTGATGCTGGCGGGCATGGCGGCGGGTGCGGCCCTGTTGGCGGGCCCCGCTTATTTGCGCCTGCGTTTCGGGGTGGATGAGGTGGTGACGACCCTGCTGCTCAACTTCATTGTGATCCTTTTCGTCGGCCTCATGATCGAGGGTCCGATGCGCGATCCGATGGCCTTTGGCTGGCCTTCCTCCGTGCCAGTGAGCGGAGAGTACCGCCTGCCGGATCTTATCCCCCGCACGCGCCTTCATATCGGGCTGCTTTTTGCCATCGCGGCAGCAGGTGTTGTTTGGCTGATCTTGGCCCGCACGGTTTTTGGCGCTGAAACACGCGCCGCAGGCTTGAACGCCAGTGCCGCTGCCTTTGCCGGAGTTTCTCTGCCCCGAACGATCATGGGTGTGGCTCTGCTCTCCGGTGCTTTGGCGGGTCTGGCAGGTTCCGTCGAAGTCATGGGTGTTACAGCCGGGGTCACCACGACCATGAGCCCCGGATTCGGCTATGCCGGCATCGTCGTCGCAATGCTTGCCGCATTGCATCCGGCCGGTGTGGTCGCCGCCGCCGTATTCGTTGCCACAGTTTTTGTCGGGGCCGACGCCATGAGCCGCGCAACCGGCGTTCCCAGCTTCATTGCCGATGTGATCGTGGCGCTCTGCCTGCTCACCATGATCGTGGCCCTTCTTTTCACAACTTACCGGGTGCGCCGATGAGTGATGCAATTGATCTGCTGCTGAATACCAGCCTCTGGGCGTCCGTGCTGCGCATTGCAACGCCGCTTATTTTCGGAGTCCTCGGCGCGTTGCTCTGTGAACGTTCGGGTGTTCTCAATCTGGGGATCGAGGGGATCATGACCATGGGCGCGATGAGCGGTTGGCTTGCCGTCTACATGGGCGCACCTTTGCTGGTGGGCCTGATGATTGCCGCGCTTTGCGGCGCGGTGATGGGATTGCTGCACGCCATGCTGACGGTCCCGCTTGGTTTGTCGCAACATGTATCGGGGCTTGGCATTACGCTGTTTGCGTCCGCGTTGGCTTACTACCTTTACCGGTTGCTTGTTGAAGTGGGCGATCTGCCCCCGACGATAGAACCTTTCCAGCCTCTCGATGTTCCGGGTGTTTCCGACATCCCCATTCTGGGTCCGATCCTGTTTTCCCAGGCCCTGCCGACCTATCTGGCGCTGTTTGCGGTGGCTGTGATGGCTTACGTCCTTGCCCGGACACCGTTGGGGCTGGCCATTCGCATGACAGGTGAAAACCCGCACGCGGTCGAGGCGCAGGGGCTGAACCCCATCCGTATTCGCGTTGGTGCAGTGGTTCTCGGATCGGCGTTGATGGCAGTGGGTGGCGCGTTCCTGACGACAACGGCGTTCAACAGTTTTTTTCCGGGCATGGTTCAAGGACGCGGCTGGATCTGCATCGCGCTGGTTGTGTTCGCAAGCTGGCGGCCCGGCAAGGCGTTGATTGGCGCCGTGTTGTTTGCCTTTTTCGATGCATACCAATTGCGGCTGCAAACGGCGATTGAAGGCGTGCCATATCAACTCTTCCTGATGGCGCCCTATGTGCTTTCCATCGTCGCGCTCGTTCTCGTCGCCCGCAGGGCCGAGGTGCCTGCTGCGCTGATGGCACCCTATCGGCGCGGTGAACGCTAGGATCAGGGTTCACAACCAGTGGATGGGTTGTTGTTGCAAGCGCGAAAGGGGCAGGACATACATGAAACTTCGGGTCATGGCGGGTTGCGACATTTATACCCGTGCCTGTCGTATTAGGCGGGATCTTGCGTCAGCACTTTGGGCAAGAAGCCCTTGATCGCAATGCAGTACGCCAATAACCGGCGGCAATGACGATAGGAAAAGGCGGCCTCTGACGATGAGGAGCCGCCTTTTGTCTTTCGACCTGTTATTGTTGCCTAGTTGGCTGCCGCCTGCAATCTCCGGCGGTCAGCGGCGGTTGCATTTCTCTCGACAACGGTCCGGTTGAACGGGTCCTTCAATTCGTAACGGCCAAACTCGATCTCTTCTTTCCAGCCATTGGCATAGTTCACTTCGATATTGTTGCCCTGACGTTCAACCTTCGTCGGGCGGCTTCCCGCAGAACCTCCTTGGCCGGACGCGCGCACGTTGTCGATGGAGATACCATCTGCCAATGACCGGAGCCTTGAGACATCGGCGCCTGTCGCCAGCCGTTCTTCCACAGTGCGGTTCTGAGCATTCTTTCTTTCATACCGACCGTTTTCGATTTCTTCTTTGGTTCCATCGGCATAACGCACTTCGATGCCGTTGGCGTTCGTCTCAACCTTGGTTACGCCGGCAGTGCGCGATGACCCGCCTCCTGACCGGGATTGATCCTTTTTGCCGCTGCCTCGGTTCGACCGCTTCGAGTCATCATCATCGTCGTCGTCATCATCGTCATCATCGTCGCGACCACCTTTGCCGGATCCGGAATTGTCGTCGCGATCATCGTCCCTGTCGTCGTCGCGGTCATCGTCCCTGTCGTCGTCGCGATCACCCCCGCGACCACTGTTGCCCGACCCCGAGTTGTCGTCCCGTTCGCCGCCACGATCATCCCCCCGATCATCATCGCCGCCATCCCCGTCTTTTCCGCTGCCGCTTTTGGCAAAGGCATAGGCTGGTTCAAGGTGCAAGCGCCCTTCCGCGTCAAACTTCGGCGCGTAAGGCGTCGCGGCAATCAACGAAGCCAGTGCTGCGGTGCTGAGAAGCTGGCCCAGTTTTCCTTGAAGTTTCATTTTTTCGCCTCCAGTTCTGTTCGACCCATCTCATGGTGTCGGTGACAGATTACCCGGGGCGTTGCTTCCCGACATCGGGCTTAGGTCTGACGAATTGCAGGCCGAACGTCCCGGCCAAAACCACGACTTCCGTCGTAATCGATTGCACCGCGTGGTTTAGGAGATTTGGCTCGGTTTTGCTCCGTTGCCCTTCAACTCATCATCGGGTTCGAGATGAATGACAAAGACAGAACCAGGATAAATGCGTTCCAATGCGTGTTCGACTTCGTTGCAGATGTCATGCGCCGCGCTGACCGACATCGCGCCGTCCACAACGAGGTGAAACTCGACGAAGATGATATTTGCGGATCTGCGTCCCTTGAGGTCGTGATACTCCAGCGCAGCGCCAAGATTGTTTTCAATGGTGTCGGAAACAACTTGCAGGTCATGGTCGGAAAGGCTCACATCCATCAGGCCGTCAACGGACGCTCGAATGACTTTCCATCCTTCCCACAGGATGTTCAGCGCGACCAGAATTGCAAGGATCGGGTCAAGGATCAGCCAGCCGGTGACAAGTGCAAGCATGAGTCCCGCGATGACACCCGCTGACGTCATGACATCTGTAAAAATATGCCGCGAGCTTGCCTCCAATGCAGGTGAACCCTCGCGCCTGCCGATTCTGAGCAATAAGTAGGCCCATGCGCCATTCACGCCCGTTGCAATGACATTGACGGCGATTCCAAGAAAAGGCGCATCCTCAAGATGCGGATTGGGAAGTGCCAGCACGGCCTCTCTGATGATCAAGAACGCCGCCAACACAATCAATGCGCCTTCGACAACAGCGGAAAGATACTCAGCTTTCTTGTGACCAAAGGGGTGGTTTTCATCAGGGGGCTTGTTTGCAACCCGAACCGCGAAATAAGCCAGCAGGGCCGCCGCGACATTGACGGTGGATTCCATCGCGTCCGACAACAACGCCACCGAACCTGTCAGCCACCAGGCCAGCAGCTTCAGGGCCAGTACCGCCAGGGATATCGGAATGGACCAAAGAGCGATTTTTTGTGTCATTTGGCCACGACCCTCAATCAATCCTAAACAGAAACGCGGGCGTGTGCTGCGTTCCGGTGCCCAGAACGTAAAACAGGAGTTTGGCGAAAAGGGAATAGGCCTTGCGGCTTCGTGCTGACGGCTGGCAAGGACATCTGGCATCGGCCGCATGGCGCCAAAAAGGGTTACTCTGACGGCGAGCCTGTCGGTGACGCGGGCACGGCCTTGAGATAGGCCGCAATCGCCAGACGGTCGTCATCCGTAAGGCGGGATGTGTTTTCGATGACTTCCACCATCTCACCACCCGCGCTGTCATAGTCCGGCGTGAAGCCGGATTTCAGATATTCGGCAATATCAGCCTCGGACCAATCCAGTTGGGCAGAAGTCAGCCCGGGGATGCGTCCCTTTCCGCTGGGGTTTGGTGCACCTGTCAGCCAGAGATCGTGTTTCAGGCCTCCTAACCCGTTACGCGGCGTGTGACATTCTGCGCAATGTCCCAACACCTCTACCAGGTATCGGCCTTGAATTTGCTGGTCAGTCAGATCGCCTTGCACAACCCAGCCCGGTTTCAGATACAACAGCTTCCACCCGCCCAGCCCGCGTCGAATATTGAAGGGAAAGCCAACCTCGTGCGCTGCGCTTTCGGTTGGAACCGCCGGCAGAGTGCCGAGGAAGGCATGCAGCGAAACAACGTCCTCGGCTGACATGTTGGCGTAGGATGTATAGGGAAATGCGGGGAAATAATGCTGTCCTTCGGGCCCGGTCCCGTGAAGCAGAGCATTGGCCAGATCCAATGCGGACCACGATCCGATGCCGGTAACCGGATCACTGGATATGTTCGGGGCTATGAACGTGCCGAAATCCGACGCAAACCGACGGCCGCCAGCGAGCACCAGCTTTTCCTCATCCGTTGCGTTCGGAGCAGAATGACAGGACGCGCATCCAGCCGCGTAAAACACTGTCTCACCTCGACTGAGATCCGGAACAACCCCGTTCAGTTGTGTCTGGTCAACTGTTTTCGGACGAGTCAGCACCAAACCGACCAGCCCGACCAGTACAGCGATACCTGCGGCGAAAATGAACAAACGCCGCATGGCCAGCGCTCCTTTAGTCTTTCGGCGCCCTGTAAGCTTTGTGACATGCCGAGCACGATCCGCCCAGATCACCCATCGCCGCTTTCAGGGCATCGACATCCTGGCCTGCCGCCGCCTGCATCGCAACCGCGGCTTCAGCCATGGCCTGACCTTTTGCACTTACATCCGGGAAGTTCTCCCAGATGGCTGGCAAGGCTCGGGTGGACGGGTCGGACGCATTGTCGGATCCGGCAGGCCACATCGCAGATTGATCGATCTGCGTCAGAACAACCAGGTTATTTGCGGCCCGTGTTGCTGCCTCGGCATCATATTCAACCTCTCCCTTGGCCATGCCGCCCAATGTGCCAAGATTGAAGGAATAGAGCTGCATGATTGAGGTCCGAGCCTTCACCGCAGGATTTTCGCTTTCATGGGCGATGGCTGATCCAATGATGGCTGCCGACAACAAACCTGCCGCAACGGCCGGGATTTTCTTGATCATTGTGCGTCTCCCTGTTCAATGCGTCGAATACTAGCCTGAACAATTTTTCTTGTAATTGTTTGTTATTCGTCGTTCCTTGTTATTTTATGCACAACCAAAACTGGGATGATCTTCGATACGCGCTGGCCGTAAGGAAACACGGATCACTGAATGCGGCTGCCGGGGCGCTGGGTGTCACTCATGCAACGGTGCTGCGCAGAGTCGCCGCGCTTGAAGAACGTTTTGGATGCGTGATCTTTCAAAAACACCCGTCAGGGTACACCGCCCTGCCCGAGGCCAGTGCAATTCTTTCGGCGATGGAAAGCGTTGAAGAGGCGGTACTTTCCGTAGAGCGGGCAATTGTGGGTGCCAACCGGTCCCCTGCGGGTCAGGTCCGCATTGCGTCCACGGACAGCCTTTGTCAGCTTGTACTGCCCCAAATATTGACTGAGATATCGCGGCTTTACCCCGGCTTGGAACTGACTTTGTTAAGTGGCAACAGCCATCATGATCTGTCGAGGTTGACCGCGGACATCGCCGTGCGACCCTCGATCAAACTTGAGGAAGGGCTTGTCAGCGAACGTGCAGGAACCCTGTCATTCGGCGTTTTTGACGACGGTTCCCCAAACCGAAAATGGATGAGGCTTGATGGGGCGTTGAGCCGCTCGCTTCCCGCCAAATGGTTGGCCGAACATGTCAGCGCCGATGAGATGACCAACGGGGCAGACAGCTTTTTGGTGCTTCAGCAGATGGCGGCATCCGGGGTGGGCAAAGCGTTTCTGCCCTCGTTTATTGGGAATGCGGATCCTCGGCTTCATCGGTCGTCAGAAATTGATCCCGGAATAGACGTTCCGCTGTGGGTGGCGACACTGGACGAGATAGCGCGCACTCCCAGATTTGCCATTGTGCAAAGAGCTTTGGTTGAACGCCTGTCCATTGCTCTGCCGGGGTGACAAAAAAATACTCGCCCGTAGGTGTGGCTCCTCCGAGGACGGCTTTGGGCCGATGCGCTGGTCGTCTGGACGGAGTTTTGAGCGAACTCCGTGTACCTCCTGCAAGGCCACGCGTGCCTTCTGTCCGCCGCCTGCGCGATTGCGCGATCAAGGGGTCGACATGATCCAAATTCTGAAACCGAACGCTGATGAGTTCAGACCAAGGTCGGTGGCGCGGACAGGGATTGTCGTTCATAGTTGAACGTGAAATGAGACCCGAGACTTCCGATCTGTCAGTTCGCAATTGGTCATTGTCGCGAGTTTTTCTTGCGGCCTGCATTGTCGTGATGGGAACGGCCACCGCGATAGTTGGCGTGTGGGTGTCAAATCGGATCGAGAATGCAGTTGTCCAAAACTCCGCCAACTCCGCGGCGCTGTATATGGAGAGCATCGTATCCCCTCTCAGTCAGGAACTTGCATACGGGGATCGTCTTTCCGATCAAGCAAGGCGGGCACTGGACGAAATTTTCATGACCCAGCCACTGCGTGACCGCATTGTGTCCTTCAAGTTTTGGAAGCAAGGCGGCGTGATCGCGCACGCGTCGGATCCGACCATCATTGGAAGCCGTTTCGATCCGACTGACGATCTGAGCCGAGCCTGGAGCGGAGAGATTTCGGGTTCGTTCGAAGATCTCGACCATGCCGAAAGCGCCGCAGAAGCAGCACTTGGGATCCCGCTACTTGAAGTGTACAGCCCGATCCGAGAACTCTGGTCAGGAGATATCATTGCAGTTGCAGAGTTTTACGAGAAAGCTGAACAGCTGGAAGTTGATATGGCCAGAGCCCGCCGGACAAGCTGGCTGGTCGTCGGGTCAGCGTTTGCGGCAAGTACAATCGTGCTGTTTTCCATCGTGGCAATCGGTGACAACACCATTCGACGTCAGGGGCGCCTGTTGGAGCGGCGTCTGAAGGAGAGTGAGCAGATGGCAGAGCAGAACGCCAGGCTGCGGTCGCGCGTGGTCGAAGCGTCGGAACGATATGCCACGCAAACAGACCGGTTTCTGAAGAAACTTGGTTCCGAGCTTCATGACGGTCCCGCTCAATATCTGTCCCTCGCGGCTCTCAGGTTGGAGGCGGCATTCTCGGACAGGCCTGAAAAGCCTGCGGAGGCCGAGGAGATTCAACAGTCTTTGCAGAAGTCCTTGGCCGAAATTCGTGCCTTGTCGCGAGGGTTGTCCGCTCCGGACATCGACAATCTGCCACTGATTGATGTGGTGAAAAGAGCGATAGAAGATCACTCGGAACACAGCCCGTTGCGGCCGGATGTTTCACTTCAGGGAAGTCAGACGATCGAGTTGTCCGTCTCCGACAAGTTGTGTGTTTTTCGGTTCCTTCAGGAAACGCTTTCCAATGCCGCCAGGTATGCTCCGAATTCTCGATGCACCGTCATTTGCAAGGCGCATGACGATCGGGTCGTCATTCATGTCAACGATGACGGGGCCGGATTTGACCCCTCGGACGGAAAAGTACTGCGTGACGATGGAGGCCAGGGGCTTTTGGGCTTGCGAGATCGGGTTGAGAGTATCGGCGGCAGGTTCGAAGTCAGGTCAAGCCCTGGCAAAGGCACCTCTGTCACAATGACACTATTTCCCAGAAAGATGAGTACGTCATGACAACATCTGTCGTAATAGCGGATGATCACCCGATTTTCAGGGACGGATTGCACCGGACATTGGACGAAGCCGATGGGTTCGAAGTTCTCGCTGCCGGCTCGAGCGCGGATGAGGCAATTTCACTTGTCGGCATTCATCAACCTGACATCGCCATCCTCGATCTTTCGATGCCCGGAGGCGGCATAAATGCGACGCGAAAAATCGCGGCCATGGCAAATCCGCCATTCATCGCGATATTGACGGTCTCGGAAAACAACAGTGACGTTGCG
The DNA here is from genome assembly GCF_013110635.1 of Ruegeria sp. HKCCD6604. Taxonomy (NCBI): domain Bacteria; kingdom Pseudomonadati; phylum Pseudomonadota; class Alphaproteobacteria; order Rhodobacterales; family Roseobacteraceae; genus Ruegeria; species Ruegeria sp. HKCCD6604. Next base: position 152,796 of record NZ_WVQW01000004.1, read on the forward strand.
GATGCTTTGGAAGCAGGGGCAATCGGCTACATCGTCAAAGGTGTGACAGCCAGCGAACTGACGGCCTCACTGCGCAGCATCGCCGCAGGTGAAGGTTTCGTGTCGCCCGGGCTGGCCTCGCGCGTGCTGCTTCAGATCAACAGAGAGGCGGAAGCTTCCAAAGAAAGTGATGTTCTGGATGATCTCACGCATCGCGAGGAAGAAATACTTCGACGTGTGGCGAAGGGGATGAGCAATCGGGAGATCGCAGATCAACTGGATCTTCAGGAAAAAACCGTAAAGCACTACATGACGGCAATCCTGTCCAAGCTCCACGCCCGAAACCGGGTCGAAGCAGCGCTGATCGCGCACGATGCTTGGGGCAAGACCGACTAAACCATGGGTCAAACGTGATTGCATGCTCAATGCTGGCCCTATCGCTTCGAAAAGCGTGTGCACCCGGAACCTGAGATTTCAGTTTTGTGCCGGCAGATCCAGTTGGTGGCAAGCTTGGTTGCACATGTTCGCATATGGGCAGGCCTCGCGCTGTATCACCTCAAAGGGCATGCCCAGAGTGATCTGTCGGTCAGGACCCTGGCGACCCTGGTCGCGACCGGATGGCGTGGTTCGGCGGATCTTTTGGCCTAACTCACAGGCCTGTGTTGGAATCCATCCAAATAGGGGTCGGATATGAGACGCTTGGCCGCAAAATCGACAAAAGCGCGCACTTTTGCAGACACGGTGCGGCCCTCTTGATGCACAAGATGGATGGGGACCTCGGGTGGCTCATACGAATTCAGAACGGTCCTGAGCCGCCCGTCCGCAACGTAGGGTGCAACCTGATAGGATAAAAGCCGCCCGATGCCATGCCCTTGCAGGGCCAGCTCGATCACCGCGTCATTGGTGTTCATGCTGATGCGCGGGTTTACGCGCTTTGTCATAACCATTTCGCTTTTTTGAAAATGCCATTGGGCCGAGGCGTGCAGGGCGGTTGAGTTTATGATCGCGTGATTGGCCAGGTCGTCGGGTGTGTCTGGTTCGCCGCGCGCATCAAGATATGCCGGAGCGGCAAACACGACCTGCCTCACCGCACCGCATCTCAAGGCCATCAGGCTTGAGTCTGCAAGATTTCCAATCCTGATGCCGACGTCGAGGCCCTCATCCACCAGATTGACCACGCGGTCCACATAGAGAGTGCGCGCAGAGATCTTTGGATACAGTTCCAGAAATCCACCCAGAATCGGAGTGACGAACATACGGCCGAACAACACCGATGCGGTCACGCTGAGTTCCCCGGTCGGTTCGGCATAGGATCCGACGGCGGCACGCTCTGCCTCCTCGAGATCCATCAAAATGCGTCTGGCATCTTCAAAAAACCTTCGCCCGCTGTCCGTCAGCATGACTGATCGCGTGGTGCGCACAAAAAGACGAAGCCCCAGGCTGTCCTCCAGCATGGAGACCAGTCGGGTTACCGTTGGTGGCGACATATTGAGGTGGCGCGCTGCGGCAGCAAAGCCATTCAGCTCGGCCACCTTCACAAAAACGCTCAGTGCGTGAAATCTATCCAAACAACTATTCCATATTTTGGAATAATATATTGCCAAATAGGGATATTCTGCAACACCCAAGCTTTGACTAGCTTCACCTCAACCCCAGGGCTCTGCCCGGTTGAGACGGAGAATTCAATGACACGCCCATTTGCAGAAATCATTTTTACGCCTTCCGTACGTGCAACACAGGCCAAGAACGGATCGGCTGAAGGCTATGCAAAGTTTCTAGCCGGCGCCGTTCAGGAAGACCTCATCAGCCCGGTCGAAGCCAGCTTCATCGCACAAAGGGACGGCTTCTATCAGGCGACCGTCTCTGAAACCGGCTGGCCTTATGTTCAATTCTGCGGCGGACCGGCAGGCTTTCTGAAAGTGCTGGATGAACGGACGCTTGCCTACGCGGATTTTCGCGGCAACCGGCAATATCTGAGCGCAGGTAACCTGCTGAACAACGATCGCATTTCATTGATCCTGATGGACTATCCCAACCGGAGACGCCTCAAGATCTGGGGCCGGGCGAAACTTGTTGATGGCGCGGATGATCCGGCCCTGATGCAACGTTTGCATGACCCGAATTACAGGGGCCAGCCAGAGCGGGCCATTGTGATCAAGCTTGAAGCGATGGACTGGAACTGCCCGCAGCACATCCCCCAACGCCTGACCCTGGAAGAGTTTGAAGAGCACATGGCGCCGCTTCGCGATGAACTGGCGGAACTGAAAGCTCAAAACGCAGAGCGCAACGAAAAGCCCGGCCATAAACGCTGACCGATGCTGAACCCCGCGCGTTCAGACGCGCCCCAAAACCCCAAGAAAGGAAATACCCATGTCGCGCAATTTGAAATCCATCCTCAGCGCCAGTCTTCTCGCGCTTACCATCGCGGTGCCATTAACTCCGGCCCCTGCAATCGCAAGTGAGACCGGCATTGAAGCCACCCAAGCGGTCAATTTCCGCGCAGAAAAAATCGGCGAGGTCAATATCGCCTATCGTGAGGCCGGAGACCCGAGCAGGCCAACCGTTCTGTTGCTTCATGGGTTTCCGACCTCGTCACATATGTTCCGCAACCTTATCCCTGAACTGGCCAAGAACTATCACGTGATCGCGCCCGATTTTCCCGGATTTGGGGCGTCGGATATGCCGCAAGCCGAAGACTTCGAGTATTCCTTTGCGAATATCGCCGAAATCATGACCTCCCTGCTGGATCGGAAAGGTGTCGATCAATACGCGGTCTATCTGATGGATTACGGTGCCCCGGTTGGATTCCGGATGTTTGCCGAACAGCCCGAACGGGTCACCGGCTTCGTCATTCAGAACGGCAATGCGTATGAGGAAGGGCTGCGCGAATTCTGGGACCCGATCAAAGCCTATTGGGCCGACCCCTTGAAAGAGAATGGCGACCAGCTTCGTGGGTTTCTTACTCTGGATGCGACCAAGTGGCAGTTCACCCATGGTGTACAAAGGCCGGAACTGATCAGCCCGGACAACTATTGGCACGTCCAATACCTGCTTGATCGCGAAGGTAATCAGGAGGTGCAACTTGAACTTTTCCTGGACTACGGCACCAACGTCGCCGAGTACCCGAAATGGCAGGCGTTGTTTCGTGAGCATCAACCACCTGCGCTGCTGATGTGGGGTAAGAATGATCACATCTTTCCGGCCGAAGGCGCCCTGCCCTATCAACGCGACCTGAAGGATCTTGAGTTTCATCTGCTTGATACCGGACACTTCGCGCTGGAAGAATATGGGCCTGAAATTGCGGAACAGATGACTGCATTCCTGAACCGCATCAGCGCCGCCGGCAACTGATGCGCAACTGGCCGCGCCTCGATCAAGGGCGCGGCCTCATGTTTGGAGACGATCAATGAACACGCAAGCAAACACTGCCAAGGAATTCACGGTTGAAATCGTGCACGGGTTTGTCGACGGTGGCACCGGAGGAAATCCCGCAGGCGTCGTTCTGGACGCTGATGATCTGAGCGCGCAAGATATGCAAACCGTGGCGGCAAGAATTGGATTGTCCGAGACGGCGTTTGTCTCGCGGTCCAAGACGGAAGGCTTCAAGCTGGATTTCTTCACACCGAACCGGCGCATCGCTCATTGCGGTCATGCAACAATCGCCGCCTTCTCTCACCTTGATGCGCTTGGCCGGATCCCCAAGCCCGATACGTCAAAGGAAACTGTTGATGGCCCCAGGCGCATACTCACGAAAGACGGCGCCGCCAATATGGAACAATTGGCCCCACGCTACTCGGGTGCTCAGGAATGGATCGAAAAGGGCGTGAAACTCGACGATGTGCTGAGCTCTCTCGGGGTCGACAAAACTGACCTGGATCAGAGGTTTGCTCCGGTTTTGGTCAACACCGGCAACAGCTTCATCCTCGTCGGTCTTTCGGATGCGGCGGGCCTTGCCAAAATCAGACCAGATTTGGCCAAAATCAAGCAAATCAGCGAGCAACTGGATCTGATTGGCTATTATGTATTCACGAAAGCCCCTTCAATCACCAGTCGGGACGCCACAACCCGTATGTTCGCACCCAGATACGCGATAGATGAAGAAGCCGCCATGGGGATGGCAGCCGGGCCACTTGCATGCGTGTTGCATGATTTTTGCGGCACGTCTCAGCGATCATTTGAAATCGAACAAGGGGTGTTTATGAACCCGGCAAGCCCGAGCTTGATAAAGGTCGATCTGGACATCGAGAATGGCGCGATCACGGGCCTCATGGCGGGTGGTTACGGAAAAGCCATGACCTCGGCCCGGATTGCTTTGTGACGCGAAAAGGCCAGGTGTGTCCGCAGCACCAGCTTTGGATGCGCGCAGGTCCTTGAGCGCGAATACGTCTCGTCGAAAGGTCCAGCGACGGGACCTTAGTCAGCGCAGTGCGAGGCCCGGTCGCCCGCAGCCCAAATCGAAACCGGCCATTGAGGACAATGTAGAAGCTTGCGATTCTCAATCCATGTTGTCCGGATCAATGTGGCGATCCGGCATGGGACTGCCTTGATGCTCCTTTTCGACGAGAGAATACAGCTCGATGGATCCGGCAAGCCCTCGAACTTCGTGAAACCCACAAGCAGAGAACAGGTCAGGCGAAGCAGCGGCAACGGCTGACGTCGCCAGAACTCTTTGGCCCAGGGATTTCGTCAATACCTCAATACGGCTTGCGAGGTTGACTGCCCTACCCAGAACAGTGAAATCCAGCCTGCCGGGACTGCCGATATTGCCATAGCTGACCTGTCCGACATTGATCCCGATGCCTATATCCAAAGGCGGCTTCCGAGCCTCTTCGCGGCGATGGTTGAGTGCGGCCAAATCGGTCAATACGCTTTGAGCGGCCCGTGCTGCCCTTTTGCATTGGTCGTTCAAATCTTGCTGTGTCGCGACGGTGAATATCGACAGAATGCCGTCTCCCATAAACTTGAGAATGTCGCCGCCATTCTCTTCGACAGACTGCACGACCAGATCAAAATATCCACTCAACATGTCGAAAACGTCCTCTTCGGATGCCCTGTCCGAAAGAGCGGTGAAACCGCGCAGGTCAGAGAACATGACAACTGCGTCAAGGGTCGTGCGTTCCCCTCGCTTGATCCTCCCGTTCCACACAGCATCAGAAGGCCCATCGCCAAGATAGGTTCTCAGAAGACCTTTGGACGACTTGCGCATCGTGACCGGTTCCAGAGCAGAGGACAAAGCGGGCAATGCATCCTCAATCATTTTCAGATGCCGGGGCGAGAAGCCTTCTGGCGACCGGGTGACAAAAGTGCAGCCGTGCAGCGATCCGTCTCCGTAATATAGCAGCGTAGCATAGTAATCGGTGCCACCCAGCTCGGCGAAATCAAGATATGATGAGTGCTCGGTCTTGGGATCCAATTGCCGTAGACTTTTGTGAAGTGGCTTCCGGTGTTCTAGAATGTATTCGAATGAGCTGCCGACATACCCATCCGTCAGCATGGTCTCATGTGTTACGTCATAGCTTTCGGTGCCATCCGGTGTCCAAACGATCCCCCATGCGATGAGCAGCGGATTGGCGAAACGCTGACCAATATTGACCCGCCAGAGCGGCACACCCGCCTCGATCAGAGACGAACAGAAATATGACACCACTTTTTCCGGGTCATCCGAACGACGCCCCTCGGCAATCATCCAATTGGTCAGTTGGGCAATAGCATCCATAGTTTAAAACCAATCGCTTAGATAAGATCGTCAAGAATTTGGGTTCAGTGTTCGATCATATTATTCTAACCTTTTTCTTACCCCGTCCAAGCCTGCTGTTCGGTCCACAGTTATCGGCCGTAAGCGCCGGCCAAGCCACACGCAGACCTTCCTGGATACGTTTTGCCAGCCTTGTCATCAATTTGAATGAATCTTGCAAAAAGGCCGGCGTCACTCTCGAAATCCCTTTGAACGCCTTGTCGCGCGCTGGTTGCACGAGGCCGCTCTGGCTATTGATTTATTAGCGCGCGCAAAGAATATGTAAATCTATGATAAGTTCACGACGAACAAAACCAGCAGGCAGACTGGCATGACCAAGATAAAGAATATGGAAGAGTTTGCAGCGCTCAGCGGCATCTCGCGCCCCACGGTATCCAAATACTTTCACGATCCCGACAGCGTTCGCCCCACGACGCGGGCCCGAATCGAAGAGGCGCTGGAACGGTTCGACTATCGCCCCAACATTTACGCGGTGAACCAGAACCGGAAGCTTACCAAGAATATCGGTATCGTCGTACCGTATCTGGCCGATCCGTTCTTTGCTGAAATCGCACGCTATCTGGAACAAAGCTGTATCGCGGCTGGATACCGTCCGTTCCTGTTCAGCTCTCATGGTGAACAAAAGCTGGAAAACGAAATTCTGGACGGTCTGCAATCCATGAAGCCGGCAGGGGTACTTTTGGCGCCTCTCGGACGCGTTTCGGACAGATCAGCAATAGAGAAATTCTGTGCCAATGTTCCGACGATCTTGTTTGACAGTAATCTCGATGGTTTGGGGGCTGCATTCGTTGGTTCTGATAACTTCAGCTTTGTTTCACAAACCGTCGAATACATGACCCGCACTGGTGAACCGCCTTCGTTCTTTGAAATGCGCACACCTGCGAACCCAAACGCCAACAAGCGAAGGAAAGCCTATATCAAAGTGATGGAACGTCTCGGACTCGAGCCGCATATTATCAAAGTTGAAGGCAAAGGCTGGGCGTTTGAAGAAATCGGCCAAAGAGGGGCGCTGAAAGTTCTGGAAGAGCGCGGTTTGCGAACCGACTCGGTTCTGTGCAGCAATGATCGACTGGCGATTGGCTTTCTTGCAGCTTGCTACAAACAGGGGATTCGCGTCGGTCGTGATGACAGTTGCGCGCTGCGCGTGGCCTCAAATGATGACCATCCCTTCGCGCAGTTCACTTGCCCATCCCTGACAACGGCGGCTCATGACTATGACAATGTTTCCGGTCGCAGCGTCGAAACCCTGTTTCAACTCATTGAAAGTGGAGGGAAATTCAAGACGCGGTCAGAAACGTTGTTTCCCGCAAGACTGGTTTTGACGGATTCCGCGTAACCTACAAATTTTAACGCGCGTAAAGTTTTTATTGACGTCGCGACAATTTACACACTACTTTCTGTGTACAGCATCCAAGCTCAGGGAGGACAAGGATGTATTTGAAGAACGCACTTCGTGCGGCGACGGCGTTAACCTTTGTCGCAACGGCCGCGGCCCATGCAGAAACGATCACGATCGCAACCGTCAATAATGGCGACATGATTCGGATGCAGGGCTATACCGACAACTTTACCGAGGCGACTGGTATCGACGTGGAATGGGTGACGCTGGAGGAGAACGTCTTGCGTCAGCGTGTTACCACCGACATCACCACCAAGGGCGGTCAGTTCGATATCATGACCATCGGTATGTACGAAACGCCGATCTGGGGCGCGAATGGCTGGTTGGTTCCTTTGGATGGACTGTCAGAGGAATATGATGTCGGCGATCTGCTTCCTGCGATGGCGGGTGGCCTGAGCCATGAGGGCACGCTGTATGCGGCACCGTTCTATGGCGAAAGCTAGATGATCATGTATCGCACCGACCTGATGGAAAAGGCCGGGATGGAGATGCCTGAGGCGCCGACATGGCAGTTTATCCGCGAGGCGGCGGCTGCGATGACGGACCGTGACAACGACATCAACGGCATCTGCCTGCGTGGCAAGGCGGGTTGGGGTGAAGGCGGTGCCTTTATCACCGTGACTGCGAATTCCTTTGGTGCGCGATGGTTTGATGAAGACTGGAAACCTCAGTTTGATCAGCCCGAATGGAAAGAGGCGCTGACCTTTTTTGTCGACATGATGAATGAATCCGGCCCTGCCGGTTACGCGACCAACGGCTTCAACGAAAACCTGTCGCTGTTCCAACAGGGCAAGTGCGGAATGTGGATCGACGCCACTGTTGCGGCGTCCTTCGTGACAAATCCGGATGATTCAACTGTCGCGGACAAGGTCGGGTTTGCTCTGGCACCAAATTCGGAAGGCGTCGACAAGCGCGCCAACTGGCTGTGGGCCTGGGCACTGGCCATTCCGGCGGGAACCCAGAAAGAGGATGCAGCCAAGCAGTTCATCGAATGGGCTACTTCGAAGGACTACATCGAATTGGTGGCGGAAAACGAAGGTTGGGCCAATGTCCCTCCGGGCGCGCGTACCTCGCTTTATGAGAACGCGAACTACAAGGACATTCCGTTCGCCAAGATGACGCTCGAGTCGATCCTGTTGGCCAACCCGCAGAACTGCTGTGCCAAGCCAACACCCTATACTGGCATCCAGTTCGTTGCGATTCCGGAATTCGCGGGCATTGCCACACAGGTCAGTCAGGAATTCTCGGCGGTTTATGCCGGACAGCAGACTGTAGATGAAGCGCTTGAAAAGGCGCAGGCCTTTACGGCTGAAGAAATGGAAGCCGCAGGGTACTGAGGCATCCCTCCCAGTAGGGGACAGGTGATCTGTCCCCTGCTCTCTCCACTTCCACAACTCGCGTTTTTCTCGCAGGCTGAGTTGCGCCTGAACAGAGAGGGTTTGCGTAATGGCTACTCAACACTCCCGATCCGTTGCTCGCCTGATGATGGCACCCGCAGTGGTCCTGCTGCTTGGCTGGATGCTCGTGCCATTGACGATGACGCTGTACTTTTCTTTCAAGAAATATCTGCCTCTGCGCGGGGGTGATCTGGGCTGGGTCGGGTTCGACAACTACGTCCGCTTTGTCTCGTCCAGTACATTCTGGCCCGCGGTGCAGGCAACACTGGTCATTGTTGGCGGTGTTCTTATCATAATCGTCATTCTCGGAATTCTGCTTGCCATGCTGCTGGATCAGCCGATGTGGGGGCAAGGCATTGTCCGAATCCTTGTCATCGCGCCGTTCTTCGTCATGCACACTGTGTCTGCGCTGGTGTGGAAGAACATGTTTATGGACCCGGTCAATGGATTGCTGGCCCATCTGTGGCGTTTTTTCGGGGCCGAGCCGATCTCGTGGTTGTCCGAGGCGTCGATGACCTCGATCATCATGATCGTTTCGTGGCAATGGCTGCCCTTTGCAACGCTAATCCTGTTGACCGCCATTCAGTCGCTGGACAGCGAGCAACTGGAAGCCGCCGAGATGGATGGTTCACCGCCGTTGAAGCGCTTTTATCACATCCTTCTGCCGCATCTTGGCCGTGCGATCACCATTGTGATCCTGATCCAAACAATCTTTCTTTTGTCGATTTTCGCCGAGATCTTCGTGACCACCGGCGGCGCTTTCGGCACCCGTACACTCACCTACCTGATCTTCCAGCGTGTGCTGGAAAGCCAGAATGTCGGCCTCGGATCAGCAGGAGGTGTCTACGCCATCATCCTTGCCAATATCGTTGCGATCTTCCTGATGCGCATCGTCGGCAAAAACCTGGACGCGTGAGGAGGAAAACTCATGGCCCGCGCTGTCACATCTCGACGCAAATCGCTGAACACCGCCCTTGCCTGGGCTGTTGGACTGCTGATTTTCTTCCCGATCCTCTGGACGATCCTGACCAGCTTCAAAACCGAAGCGCAGGCCATTGCCAGCCCGCCCCTGTTTTTGAACTTTGACTGGACGCTGGAAAACTACGCCATCGTGCAGGAACGCTCGGACTATATGCGGTTCTTGTGGAATTCGGTGATCATCGCCGGTGGATCGACCATGCTGGGCGTGATCATCGCCGTGCCCGCCGCCTGGGCGATGGCGTTTGTTCCGTCCAAACGAACCAAGGACATCCTGTTGTGGATGCTGTCCACCAAGATGTTGCCGGCCGTAGGTGTGCTGTACCCGATCTACTTGCTGTTCATCCAACTGGGCCTTCTGGATACGCGCGGAGGGTTGGTCGTGGTGCTGATGCTGATCAACCTGCCGATCATCGTCTGGATGCTTTACACTTATTTCCGCGAAATTCCGGGTGAAATTCTGGAAGCCGCGCGGATGGATGGGGCGACGCTGAAAGAGGAAATCCTCTATGTCCTGACCCCAATGGCCATCCCTGGGATTGCTTCGACTGTGCTGCTGAACTTCATCCTGGCGTGGAACGAGGCATTCTGGACCCTCAATCTGACCGCTGTTGACGCGGCACCGCTCACGGCCTTCATCGCCAGCTATTCCAGCCCCGAGGGCCTGTTCTTTGCCAAGCTCAGCGCGGCCTCGACCATGGCAATTGCACCCATCCTGATCCTTGGCTGGTTCAGCCAGAAACAACTTGTCCGCGGCCTGACCTTCGGCGCTGTGAAATAAGGAGCATTCCTCATGGGACGCATACAACTCAAGTCCGTGACCAAAAGCTTCGGCGACGTTCAGGTCATCCCTCCGCTGGACCTGACCATTGAAGATGGCGAGTTCACCGTTTTCGTCGGCCCTTCGGGCTGCGGAAAATCCACGCTGCTGCGCCTGATCGCAGGGCTGGAAGACATCACCAGTGGCCACATAGAAATCGATGGAGCAGACGCAACAGACGTGCCGCCCGCCAAACGGGGGCTGGCAATGGTGTTCCAGTCTTATGCGCTTTACCCGCATATGACCGTTCGCAAGAACATCGCCTTTCCGCTGCGCATGGCGAAACTGGATCAGGCTGAAATCGACAAGCGGGTTGAAGGTGCGGCCGGCGTCCTGAACCTGACCGATTACCTGGATCGCCGCCCGGGCCAGTTGTCCGGTGGTCAACGCCAGCGCGTCGCCATTGGTCGGGCAATCGTTCGTGAACCGGCCGCGTTCCTGTTCGATGAACCGCTTTCAAACCTCGACGCAGCGTTGCGGGTGGGCATGCGGTTGGAGATCAGCGAGCTGCATGAACGCCTCGCGACAACGATGATCTACGTCACCCACGATCAGGTCGAAGCCATGACGATGGCGGACAAGATCGTTGTGCTCCAGGCTGGCGTGATCGAACAGGTTGGCAGCCCGCTGGAACTGTACCGAACGCCTCGCAACCTGTTTGTTGCAGGATTCATTGGCTCGCCAAAGATGAACTTTATCGAAGGGCCCGAAGCGGCAAAGCACGGCGCACGAACGATCGGCATTCGACCGGAACACATCGCGGTGTCGGAGTCCGAAGGAGAATGGTCCGGGCGTGTCAGCGTCTCTGAGCATCTTGGTTCGGACACGTTTTTCCACGTCCACGACACCGGACTGGCGGAGACAATCACTGTTCGTGCCGATGGCGAGGTTGGTTTCCGCCATGGGGATCGCATTCATCTGACCCCACGTGCCGATGTGATCCACAGACTTGACGCAGACGGTCTGCGGATCGAATGAAACGTCTGACGGGCAAAACCGCCCTGATTACAGGGGCTGCGCGGGGCATTGGATTGGCATTTGCCAAGGCCTATGTGGCAGAGGGCGCGCGGGTCGCCGTCGCCGACATCCAGCGCGCGCAGGGCGCGGTCGCTGGAATTGGCGCGGCAGCTTTCGCTGTCGAAATGGACGTGACCGACCAGCAGAGCATCGATCAGGCCATAGTCAAAACCGCGGCGCAATTCGGCCCAATCGACATTCTGATCAACAACGCGGCCATCTTCAGCGCCGCACCATTCGTCGAGATCGAGCGCGCCGACTACAATCGTGTGTTTGACATCAACGTCGCGGGCGCGCTGTTTACGATGCAGGCCGTCGCCAAACATATGATCAAACACGGAACCAAAGGCCGAATTATCAATATGGCCTCGCAGGCCGGGCGAAGGGGTGAACCATTGGTCGCTGTCTACTGCGCCAGCAAAGCGGCGATCATATCCCTGACCCAATCAGCGGGGCTGAACCTGATTTCTCATGGGATCAATGTAAACGCGATTGCCCCCGGTGTCGTCGATGGCGAACACTGGGATGGCGTGGACGCCTTTTTTGCAAAACACGAAGGCAAGCCCCTTGGCCAGAAGAAGCGCGAAGTGGCGGCAGCTGTTCCATATGGCCGCATGGGGCGCGCGGAAGACCTGACGGGCATGGCGGTTTTTCTGGCCTCTGACGAGGCCAAGTATATCGTCGCGCAGACTTACAATGTCGACGGCGGAAATTGGATGAGCTGATGGACCCTGTGGCGAACGCAAAAACCCCTGCACGGCTGCGGCAAGAGAGCCTTTCCAAGCTGCCAACCACCGTGAAGACTCCGATGTATGAACGTACGGATCTGACGCCGGGCATCGTTCATATAGGATTGGGTAACTTCCATCGCGCGCATCAGGCCTGGTATATCCATCGGCTCATGCAGCAGGGGTTGGCCCATGACTGGGCAATCGTCGGAGCGGGTGTGCGAAGCTATGACGCCGTCATGCGAGAACGATTGCTGGCGCAGGATTGCCTCACAACGCTGATCGAGTTGGGGCCAAACGGAATGTCCGCCGAGGTGATTGGCCCGATGATCGATTACCTGCCGATCGAAGAAAACAACGCTGCCCTCATCCACGCGATGGCCGACCCGGCCACCCGGATCGTTTCGCTGACTGTTACCGAAGGGGGATATTTTCTGGATGCCAACAGCGGCGCATTCGATTTCGATCACGCAGATATCCGTCATGACGCAGAAAACCCCAATCAGCCCCGTACGGCCTTTGGCGCAATGGTTGCGGCACTCAGACGACGGCGCGCCGAATGCCTCAACCCGTTCACGGCGCTCAGCTGCGACAATCTTCAGGGCAACGGAACGATTTTGCGAAACTGTGTTGTGGGATTGGCGCGCATGTCCGACCCGGAACTGGCCAACTGGATCGACAGGCGTGGCGCGTTTCCCAACTCGATGGTGGATTGCATCGTACCAGCGACGACCGACCAATTGGTATCGCAATGCCGCGCCCTTGGCGTCGATGACAGAGCGCCCGTCTCGCATGAGAACTTTCGTCAATGGGTCATCGAGGATGCCTTCTGCGCCGGACGTCCGCCCCTCGAAAACGTCGGCGCAATACTGACCAACAACGTCCATGGTTACGAGACCATGAAGTTGCGCATTTTGAACGGAGGTCATCAACTGTTGGCGAATGTCGGAGAAGTACTGAGTGTTCCGACGATTGCCGACTGCATGAAGGACCCGGACATCGTGGCGTTTTTTCGAAAAGTGTAGGTCGAAGAAATCCTTCCGCATGTCGAAGCGGTTCCCGAAACCACTGCAAATGAGTACCTTGAGTTGATCGAGAGCCGATTTGCAAACACGGCGATTCACGACACCACACGCAGGGTTGCATTCGACGGATCGGCAAGACATCCTGGATTTTTGCTACCGTCGCTCCGCGATGCATTTGCATCAGGGTCTTCTGCAAACGGGCTCGCCCTCGCCGAAGCGTTCTGGTGCCGGATGTGCGCGGGTATTCGTGAGGATGGCTCCGAGATCACCCCCAATGATCCCCAATGGGAAAGCCTGAACAGCACTGCAAAGGCGTCCAAAGCTGATCCTGAGCTTTGGCTGGAACAGGGTTTCTACAGCGGTGATTTTGGAATCAGCACACAGTTTTCCAACGCCTTTGCCCGCTGGCTGACCCTGATATGGCAGCGTGGCAGCCGGGCCGCCATTGCTGAGTATGTTGCCAACGGTTCAACGTAGCAAATCAATCTCGGCGCTCGGTTCAGCCAGGGATCGCGGGTTTCTGTTGCACTTATGCGACGGTTCTGCCGTTGAAAGAAAGTGTCATTTGAAACTTGGTGTCACCTCCTGTTTCAAAAGGGTTGGTGCATAGTAGTTTGTCATAAAAAGAACAATTTAAGCGTGCATCTGAGCGCAATCTAATCTTCCGAGGTACAGGGCTGAGCAATGGCTACTACGACTATAATACCAAGACCTTCCGCTTCTTCTCCGCTCAGTCCAATACAAGGTTATGTTGCCTACGGTGACGGCAATCCCTCGAACACCACCACAATTTCTTATCACTTCGAACAATACGCGGGCACACAAGCGTGGACTGCGGAATACAAGGCGGAATTCCGAGCAGCTCTTTCTGCCATCGAGGCTGTCGCAAATGTGAGGTTTGTCGAATCCGGCAGCGCTTCCGCCGACTTGGTAGAGGTCATTGCGCCCACCAGCTTTTTTTTAAATCCTAGAACGCTTGGCTACCACTACACGCCATCGCGCAACCCCTCCGAAGGCGCTTTCAACACCGCCTACTGGACTGCCGGAGCAAATGGAAACGGCGATCCGGGCGGGTTTTTCTTTACTACGTTGCTCCACGAACTGGGCCACGCGCTAGGGTTGGGTCATCCCCACGACACCGGTTTGGGTACAACCGTGATGAATGGCGTCACATCGCCATTTGACTCTTTCGGGACCGGCAGCCTGAATCAGGGTGTCTACACGGTGATGTCGTATAATGATGGCTGGACCGAAAAGAACGGAATTCTCTCTGTCAACGCGACTTATGGTGGTTCAACGGGTCTTGGCGCTTTGGACATTGCTGCGTTGCAGGCGATGTATGGCGCCAATACCAACCACAACTCTGCCAACAATACCTACACGCTTCCTTGGGCAAACGTTGCGGGTACCGGCTATCAGTCTATTTGGGATACTGGTGGAAACGATACCATCCAGCATGTCGGCAGTTCGAAGGCGCGGATCGACCTGCGGGCCGCAACACTGGATTATTCCGAGACCGGCGGCGGCGTAGTGTCTTACGCAGAGGGCATAAAGGGCGGCTTTACAATCGCGCATGGCGTTGTGATTGAAAACGCGATCGGCGGGACCGGTGACGACGTGATCGTCGGGAATACCGCTCAGAACGTTCTGAATGGCAACCATGGTCACGATAAGATCTATTCAGTGTCCGACGGAACCAACAACAACACCGTTTATGGCGGTTTGGGGAACGACACCATTTATCTGGCGAACGGTTCCGGCGCAGACCAGGTTTTCGGCGGCCAGGGCGACGATTGGGCCATTGTGACCAACAATGCCGGCTCGTTTTCCGGAGGAAGCGGCACTGACACAATCCGATTTGTCAGCGCCATCAGCAGCTATCTGTTCATTAAAAACGGCACGAAATACGAATTTATCGATGCCGTTTCACGTATCACTTTCACAGTGGAAGATGATGTCGAGGCCATTCAATTCCTGAATGGATCACAGGCGTATACTCGTTCGAATATCGAAGCTGCCATGCAGCTTTCGGATATCGAGACGACCGGCACCACACTGAAACATGCAAGTCAGGGCATTTACGTTCTGGATGCAGGCAGCTCGAACGTGACGCTGGTATTTAATGGTCAGGCTGTTGGTCAAAACACGATCGCCGGCTGGCAGGCCATTCAGGCCGAGGCTTCGGGCGGCGGTTACAAAGTGCTGTGGAAAAACGTGAATGGGACGTACGGGGAATGGACGGTAAATGCCAATGGTCAGTTCCTCAGCAGCGGCAGCATCGGCAACGTGGCTGATGTTGAGGCCTTCTATGGTGCTGATTTGAACAATGACGGGCTGACGGGTCATGGTACGGTCACGGTTGAAACCACTGGCTCCACGACACTCGTTTCGTCAAGCCTAGGTTCATACTTAATTAATGGCACCATTGAACTGACCATAAACGGCGCCAAAGCCGGCTCGGGCAGTTTTCCTGGCTGGCAGGCCATCCACGCCGAGGCTTCGGGCGGCGGCTACAGGGTGCTGTGGAAGAATGCGAATGGCACGTTTGGGGAATGGGTGACGGATGCCAATGGTCGTTTTGTCAGCAGCAGCAGCATAGACGACGTCAGGGATGTCGAGGTCTTTTATGGCGCAAATCTGAACAATGATGGGCAAATCGGCCATATCACGACCAGCATCGAATCCAACGGTTCCACGACGCTGGGATCGTCAACCAATGGCGCATATGTAATCGGCGGCAGCATCGACTTGAAGCTCAACCAGGCTAATGCCGGTCCTGGCAGCTTCCCGGGTTGGCAGGCGCTTCAGGCCGAGGCTTCGGGTGGCGGCTATCGGGTGTTGTGGAAGAACTCGGATGGGTCCTACGGTGAATGGACGACGAATGCGGCCGGTGAGTTCCAAAGCAGTACAACAATCACCAATGTTGCGGATGTAGAGGTCTTCTATGGTGTAGACTTGAACAATGACGGGCTGACGGGTCATGGAACGATCAGCATTGAATCCAACGGCGCGACAACGCTGGGGGCGACAACCCAAGGTGAATATCTGATTGGCGGCACCACCAAGTTGACATTCAACAACGCCACTGTCGGACCGAACAGCTTCTCCGGATGGCAGGCCATTCACGCCGAGGCTTCAGGTGGCGGCTACCGGGTATTGTGGAAGAATTCGGACGGAACTTACGGTGAATGGGTCACGGATTCCAATGGTGTATATGTCAGTTCCAACACCGTCCCTGACGTGGTCGCGGTCGAAACTTTCTATGGCTTTGATATCGATGGCAGTGGGACAGTGGGATACGGATTGCCCAAACTCGCTCGGTTTACTGAAGGCGATCAGAAAACGCCGATGGGCGAAGAAGTTTTGGGTGTGTCCGATTGGGATGAAACGGTCGATATTCTAAAGTTCGTCCCTGACCTTGAGGCTCCCGAAGACGTAGAAGACGACTACATACTGGTGAACTTGCATCAGGCTCAGGACGGGGCGCTTAACGTTTCCGAAGACTCATTGGCCGCCGTATTGAGTGGGAACTTGGACGTCAAGGATGACGAGGCCAGTCCGACACTTACACCCCATTTGGACGAAGACAGCTTTTGGATTTAAAGATCCTTTGGCGCTGGAGGCGGCCCGTTCGGGTAAACTGACGGTGCCGTTTCTGGCGTAGATCGGTGAAAAGGCTTGCGATTTCGATCGGTGTCCCGGCCCTGCAGGCCCGCCTTGTCAGCTCTGTCAAACCAAACAGAAGGGTGAAAGCAAATCGCCAAGGTTTGAGCGGAGCCGTAGCAACATACCCTGCCGCCAGCAAGCCACAACCGGTGTTTCCAGGCAGTTCTGGCAACATCTTAAACCCATAGTGTGCCGCGCGAAGTTCCGCGATCGATCACGGTGATACTCCAAACATCTTTGCGAGGAGGTATTATTCGTTTGTCCTATTGGCCCTGATAGTTTGTGCGGTCGCGCTGCTGAAATGCGCGAACACGCATCTTCTGTGCAGCCTGAGTAGGCGCTCTTATTTTGATCTCGGGCGCTGACGCAGGCTTTGCAATCAGTCATCACCTGACGCGGATTGTGCGGGCCATCATTGGCGTATCCGTCGCCGACAACCTGATCTTGCGTTGGCCCAGACCTCGGAACTGGTCAGGTGCTTTTGGCCGCGACCGCATAGTTACCGCATAGTTGCTGTGCGTCGGAACCACCGAGTTCAAACGTTGAGACAGTCTTTGCGACGTTGGCCAAAAAGTGCTTCTTCCAGCCCGCAGTCTGCGGTTTCTTGCTCAAAAAAACATGTGCAAACTTGGCAATGCTGAACTAACTTTCTAAATGCGGCGATGCCTGTCCGAATGATGTGGATTTTAAACTGTGAAACCTCAACACCGCCTGTCAGCGGCCCCTCGCCATGAATTGCGCAACGTGCGCAATCAGGGCATTGCCTTTCTGGCCTTGGCGTTTTTGTTCAGCATCTTCGTCAACCTGCTCATGCTGACAGGTCCGCTGTTCATGCTGCAAGTATATGATCGGGTTCTTGGTTCACGGGCAGTTGAAACTCTGACCGCACTGTTTTTGCTTGTTGCGTTGCTTTATGCGCTGATGGCCATGCTGGACTATGCACGCGGTCGTATTGTTGCCCGCTTTGGTGCGCGGTTCCAGTCGAAGCTGGATGAGCGCGTTTTCGAAGCCACAATGCGTCGGTCTCTGGTGCCCCAGGTGCGATCGGCTCCGGCAACTGCACTGCGGGATCTCGAGGCCATTCGCACCTTGTGCTCTTCGCCCGTGTTGCTTGCAGTTATGGATATTCCGTGGACACCTGTCTTCCTGGGGGCGATATTCATTTTTCATCCACTGCTTGGCTGGTTGGCCGTTGCAAGTGGCGTACTGCTTGTGGTGATTGCTTTGCTCAACCAGGCCCTGACCAGCCGTAAGGTGGCCGAAGCACAATCCGCTGCGGCGCGGGCGAATGCCTTTTCCGAACACGCGAGGCAGGCAGCAGAAGTTGTACGGTCTCAGGGAATGCAGGCGGACGTGACCAGGCGGTGGTTGAACCAGCGTACGGAAGCTTTGCGTCAAAGCATTTCCGCCAGTGACTGGACAGGTAGCTTCACGTCGCTGACGAAATCGCTTCGGCTTTTCCTGCAATCTGCCATGCTGGCTTTGGGCGCGTGGTTGGTACTGCAAAACGAAATGACGCCCGGGGCGATGATTGCGGGCTCGATTCTCTTGGGACGGGCCTTGGCCCCGGTGGAACAGGCTGTCGGCCAATGGAGTTTGGTCGAACGGGCACGCACGGCCTGGAATTCGTTGAACCGGTTTCTGGACCAGACACCGCCAGAGGAACAGCGGATTCGTTTGCCGATCCCCAAATCCCAATTGGAAGCCAAATCCCTGACGGTAATCCCTCCGGGTGCTACTGCGCCAACGTTGCGGAACGTTAACCTGAAACTGGAACCGGGAAAGGCGCTTGGTGTGATCGGGAAAAGTGGGTCGGGCAAGACGACCCTGGCCAAGGCTCTGCTTGGGCTTTGGAGACCGGCGGCGGGCGAGATCCGGTTGGGCGGCGCCACGTTGGACCAATACAATCCCAACGATCTGGGCAGCCATATCGGATACCTGCCGCAGCAGGTCACTCTGTTCAACGGAACCGTTGCTGAGAATATTGCACGGATGTCGGAAAACCCGGATTCAGAAGCGGTGGTTGCGGCGGCCAAGAAGGCCAAGGCACATGAACTGATCCTGTCATTGGAAAAGGGTTACGGCACCTTCCTTGAAGGCAATGACAGTCAGTTGTCGGGCGGTCAGAAACAGCGCATTGCGTTGGCCCGTGCGCTGTATGGCGACCCGGTTCTGCTCATTTTGGACGAGCCGAACTCGGCCCTCGACGCAGATGGCACCGAAGCTTTGAATGCAGCCGTGCGCGGCCTCAAGGAAGCGGGAAAGGCCGCCATCATCATGACGCACCGCCCGCAGGCCATTTCGGAATGTGACGATCTTGCTGTTGTGGAAAAAGGCCAGGTCGTAAGGTTCGGCAGCCGCGACGAGGTTCTGAACGCAATGGTCCAGAATGCGGGCGCGATTAAGCGCAAGCTTAGCCCCGTAGGTGAATAATGGCGAAAAAATCAACCAAGACACCCGTCCCCGTCTGGGGCATCAAAATACCTGCGCTGGTGGGATTCCTTGCCCTTGGCATTCTGGTCGGCGGGTTGGGCCTTTGGGCCGTGAAAACGCGGCTGGCCGGGGCGATTGTATCTTCGGGCGTAATCGAAGTTCAAAGCAACCGTCAGGTCGTTGAACATCCTGACGGCGGCGTGGTCGGCGAGATTTTCGTGCGCGACGGTGATACGGTTGCCTCGGGCGATTTGCTTTTGCGGTTGGATGACACATTTCTGTCTTCGGAACAGACGATCGTAGAATCTCAACTCTTTGATCTGCTGGCCCGCCGTGCCCGGCTGGAGGCCGAGCGGGATGGCCTGACATCCGAAGAATTGGCGGCGCGCCTGGCCGAGGTTCAAAAAGAGTACAACATTGATCCCGACCTGATTGAGGGACAGCAGAATCTGTTTGATGCCCGGCTGGAAACGCTGTCCAAGCAGGACGAACAACTGCGCAAACAGTTGGTTCAGATAGAAAGCGAGATCGCAGGCACGCAGGCTCAGTTGGTCTCGTTGCGCCGCCAGACAGAGTTGATCGAGGCGGAGTTGAAGGATCAGCAAAGCCTGTTGAGCAGGGGTCTGACACAAAACAGCCGCGTGCTGGCGCTGCAACGCGAAGAAGCCAGTCTGACAGGCGAAATCGGCAAACTGGAAGCCTCCGTTGCGCGCCTGAAGGGACAGATTGCATCAACCGAGATCAAGATTGTCGAACTGACCGCGACCCGGCGGGAAGAAGCGATCACCACTTTGCGGGACGTTCAGGCGCAGGTGGCAGAGCTGTGGGAACGACGTTTGTCCCTGGCGGAACGTCTGGCCAGGCTTGAAATTCGCGCACCTGTCAGCGGAACGGTTTACGGCAGTCAGGTCTTTGCTCTGCAATCGGTCATTCAGCCGGGCGAACCCATGATGTATGTGGTTCCGCAGGACACGCCGCTGTTGGTGGCAGCGCGGGTGGATGCGATCCATGTGGATCAGTTGCATGTCGGGCAATCCGTTGCCCTGCGCTTTCCGGCGTTCAATCAACGCGAAACGCCCGAACTCGAAGGACAGGTCAACAACGTCTCGGCGGACACCTTCACGGATGAACAGTCCGGTTTCACTTTTTACCGCGCCGAAGTGGTGCTGAATGACGGTGAGGTCGACCGGCTCAATGGTCAGGAACTTTTGCCGGGTATGCCGGTTGAGACTCTGATCAAGACCGACGAACGCACGCCGTTGTCCTATCTTGTGAAACCGATGGCAGACTACTTCAACCGCGCGTTTCGCGAATGATGCGGACGCGGTTATCGCTGGATGACCGCGTTTTCCCATTCAGCCAGAAAACGGCGGCGTTTCAGCCTGTCCAGAAATGTCATGAGCCCCGGGTCCAGCCCAATCATTTCGCGATCGGTGCCAGTTTCGTGTGGGGCCAAGGGCGGCAAGGTAACAGGGTCGCCTACCCGCTTGGTTTGGTTGGAAATCAGGTGTTTGAGAAAAGACGTGGCCGCGTCCGGTTGCGGGGTGCCATTCAACACCATGGCCGTGCGCATCATGGTCGTCTGAAAATCCGACGGCAGAATGATTTCCACAGTGTCCTTGCTTCCGGCGCGGGCTTCGGCATAGCTGCCCAGAACGTTGTAAGCCACTGCAATCTTACCTTTGACGAGGTCATCGATCATATCCGCCGAACAACAGTACAGGCGTACGTCCAATCCACCCATCACCTCCATAAGCCGCCAATACGTCTCGGACGCGCGGGCATCCTGCGTTGCGAACAGATAACCCAGACCGGATTGACGGATGTCATAGGTGCCCACACGGCCCCTGAAATCATCGGGACGCAAACGAAGGATTTCGATTAGTTGTTGCCGGGTCTCGGGGATGGGGCCGCCGGCAAAGGCCGCGCGGTTAATCACGATTGTCGCCGGTTCCGATGTGAACGCGAACAGGCTTTGATGCCATTGGGCCCAGGATGGCAGCGGTATGTCGTCGATGATACGCCCGAAACCGTCGTTTGCCAGCTTCAGTTGCAGATCCATCGCGCTGGATATGACAACATCGAAGTCTTCCGGCGCGGCGCGGACTATTCGGTCGATATCTGCGGTGCCGGTCACCAGGTATTCAACAGAGATACCGGGGTTTTCTTCGATGAAACCCGCAATCAAGGGTTCGAACAGAAAGGTGTCCGTGCTTGAGATCACGCGTAGATGCGCCTCATTTGCCGAGGCGTTGAAAACCTGCCTGTCCTCCCAGGTTTGGGCGGCAACAACGACAGGAAGGCTGAAGAAAATCAAAGCGATAAGATAACGCACGCGCCGCCCCCCTGCCGATTGGTCAATTCCAGTGAGCCACCATGCGCAGATGCCACGTCCTGAACGATTGTAAGGCCCAATCCGGATCCGATGGTTCCGCTTGCGTTCTTCCCGCGCTCAAAACGGCGCGTCAAAGTGCCGATCTCGTCAGGAGGAAACCCCGGCCCACGGTCTTTGACAATTATCTGAATGCGTGGCTCCGAAACAACCTCGATGCGTACAAAACTGTCCGCAGGGGCATATTTCAGAGCGTTGTCGATCATGTTGCGCACAGCGTTTTGAATAAGAATCGGATCTCCCGAGTAGGAAACCTTTGGATCGCCACTCAGGGAAAGCGACAAGTCCTTCATCTCGGCGATTGGCGTGAGACGCTGCACCAGATCACGGACCAAAGCATTGAGATCAATGTCTTCGCGCTCCAGATGATCGGCGCGGAACGTGATCATCGCATGATCCAGCAATTGCCCCGCCGCGCGCGAGCTTTCATCAATCGCCCGCACCATTGAGCGCAATGCTTCGCGATTTTCTTCCTTTTCAACCCTCTGCAACGTGGCATCGGCATAAGATCGAACGGTTGCCAAAGGGGTGCGCACCCGGTGGGCCGCTTCGGCGATGAAATCTTCCGATTGGCTCAATGACTGATCCAGTCGCCCCATCAAAGAGTTCAACGACGCCACCAAAGGCGCCATTTCGCGGGGTACGGGCTTTTTGAACGGGCTCAGGTCCTGCGGGCCGCGCCGGGTGACAGAGGTCGTAAGCCTGTTCAATTGGCCAATCGTAGACGAGGTGGCCCAGAACGACAGCGCAGCGGTAAGGGCAAAGAACCCGACGCCCAAAATCGCCGCGTTGCGTGAAATCTGGTCCAGAGTTTCCGCAAGCGCGTCCTGCGTTTGGCCCAACGCGACCTCGATAACGGTTTGTTTGTTCAGGCCCACCAAGGTTCGCCGAGCACTGACCTGACGTATGGTTTCACCCCTTATCCGACTGGTTTGAAAGCTCCACTTGCCGTCGAATTGCCCTGTGGCCTGCTGCAGATCTTCATATCCTGAAAGAAACGCGCCATCCTGAAAAATTGCGTAAAAAACCCGGTCGTCGGACGGTGTGCTGAGCATGGCGAAGGCTGCATAGGGAATATCAACCTCCAACTGACCGTCGCGCAAGGCGGCCGCGTCTAGAATTGAGGTGACAGACGCCCCCAGGATGTTGTCCTGCCCTTGTTGCGCGACCTGTGCGGCATAGTTGCGAACGGCGATAAACAGGAGAAACGCCAATATCGCGGCACCACCGATCAAAGTCAGGACCAGCCTGTTCCGAAGCGATCCTGACACATAGGGATCAGGAGGGGGATCAGGAGGCATGATCCAGCCTGTACCCAAGACCGCGAAGCGTGGTGATCTTCAGGTCCGACGGTTCAAGATGTTTACGAAGGCGGCCAACGTAAACTTCGATAGCATTGTCCGAGACATCGTCATCATATGAAAAAAGCCGGTCGGTCAGTTTCTGTTTCGAAAAAACCTGACCAGGCGCGCTGATGAACAGTTCCAGAAGGCGCAGTTCCCGGTTGCGCAACGAAACAGTCTCATCCCCTACGGTCAGATGACCTGCCAATGGATCAAAGACTATTCCGCCCACTTCAATCGTTGTCCGTGAATTCCCGGATTTGCGACGCAGAACGGCGCGGCAGCGGGCCTCGAGTTCGGCGTGGTCGAACGGTTTGGTGACATAGTCGTCGGCCCCCAGATCCAGCGAACCGATTCGATCCGAAACCTGGCTGCGTGCGGTCAAAACGATCACGGGGGTGTCCAGGCGACCTGCGCGATGCCGTTTGAGAAAGTCGCGCCCGTCCCCATCCGGCAACATGATATCCAACAGAATAAGGTCGTATTCCTGAGTTTCGGTAAAGGCGGTCGCCTCGTCCAATTTAGACGCATGATCAACCACATGGCCGTCTAACCTCATGCGCGAACAGATGGCGTTCGCCAGATCAAGATTGTCTTCCACAAGGAGGAATTTCATGGGATTTTTGCTATTTTTCGTGCGTGACAGGTTGATGTCAGGTTGATGTGTTTTTGTTCCACCCAATCTGAGCCGCCATGCGGCTGGTTGTCAAATGGGAGGACATCATGACGACATTCACACTGGGCCGTCGCGCCCTGATCGCAGCTGTGGCCGCAATTGGCCTGACAGGGCCGGCTTTGGCTGATGGCCATCAGGTCGTGGACAGCATTCACTTTCTGATCCCCGGTGGCGCCGGTGGCGGCTGGGACGGAACGGCGCGCGGCACGGGCGAAGCGCTGACAGAAGCTGGCCTTGTCGGCACGGCGTCATACGAAAACATGTCGGGCGGCGGTGGTGGCAAAGCCATTGGATACCTGATTGAAAATGCCGACAGCAATCATGGCACTCTGATGGTGAACTCGACGCCGATCGTGATCCGCTCATTGACCGGTGTATTTCCTCACAACTTCCGCGATCTGACGCTGGTTTCGGGCACTATCGGCGACTATGCCGCGATCGTTGTGGGCAAAGACAGCCCGATCAACTCGATGGCGGATCTGCTTGCCGCTTTTGATGCGGACCCAGGCGGCACAGCGATCGGTGGCGGCTCGGTTCCCGGCGGCATGGACCATCTGGTGGCGGCGATGGTGATGGAAGCAGCGGGCAAGGATGCGCTTGGCGTGAAATACATCCCCTATGATGCGGGCGGCAAAGCCATGGCGGCCCTGCTGTCGGGTGAAATCGCCGCCTTGTCCACCGGTTTCTCGGAAGCGGTCGATCTGGCGAATGCGGGTGAAGTCAAGATTATCGGCGTGACATCCGAAGAGCGCGTTGATGCGGCTCCTGACGCGATGACGATGAAGGAACAGGGTATTGATACCACCTTCGTGAACTGGCGCGGCTTCTTCGCGGCCCCCGGCCTGCCCGAAGAAAAACTGGCCGCCTACCAAGAAGCGATTGCCAAGATGTACGACACCCCGGAATGGGAAGAGGTTCGTGCACGCAATGGTTGGGTCAACATCCACAACTCGGGCGCAGATTTCCAGACGTTCCTGGAGCAGCAGGAACAGCAGATCGGCGATCTTATGAAAAAGCTGGGCTTCCTCTAAGTCCGTTTTCGGCAGAGCGGATCCGCCGCTCTGCCTTCCCACGAACAGGAACAGGGAGGGGCTCTCATGGCGCTGGATCGCTGGATCGCGCTCATTCTTCTGGGTGTGTGTTTGACATATGGCTACGCCGCTTGGTTCACGATGGACGGCAGCCTGCCCCCTTTCATGCAGCGAAATCCGATCTGGCCCAGCACCTTCCCCAAAGTGCTGTCGGTTCTGGGTGTCGTTACCACCACGATCATTTTGCTGGGTTTTGAAAAGGCGGAACCAAAGGAAGCCGATATCGATTACCGGCGACTGGGGGAATACCACCTTGATCAAGCACTTATGTTGCTGGCCTTGATGGTGATTTACGCGCTTTGCCTGCGCCCTGTTGGGTTTCTGATCTCGACCTCGGCCTTTCTGATCCTCGGGTCTTTCATTCTGGGTGAGCGCAAATGGCACGTCATGCTACCCGTCGCGCTGATCGCCACAGGCGCGGTCTGGTATCTGGTTCAGGAAGTTCTTGGCATCTACATGCGCCCATTGCCGGGCATTTTCGGAGGCTGACATGCTCGAAGGACTTCTGATCGGTCTGCAAACGGCGTTTTCAATTCAAAACCTGCTGATGGTGATCGCAGGGTGCCTGATCGGCACGTTCATCGGCATGCTTCCGGGTCTTGGGCCGATGTCGATCATCGCCATCATGATCCCGGTCGCGATTTCCATGGGCGACCCGTCCGCAGCGCTGATCCTGCTGGCCGGAGTGTATTACGGCGCCATCTTTGGCGGTTCGACATCTTCGATCCTTCTCAACGCGCCGGGGGTCGCGGGCACTGTTGCGTCCAGTTTCGACGGCTATCCGATGGCCCGCCAGGGCAAAGCGGGCAAAGCGTTGACTGTTGCAGCTATTGCAAGTTTTGCCGGCGGTACGATCGGAGCCATTTTGTTGATGGTCTTTGCCCCTGCTCTGTCGTCGGTGGCACTGCTGTTCCACTCGGCCGAGTATTTCGCGCTTATGGTCGTGGGCCTGTCGGCAATCGCAGCCTTCGCAGGCACCGGTCAAGTGGCCAAAGCCGTCATCATGACGCTACTTGGGTTGATCATGGCAACGGTCGGTGAAGGTGCATTGTTCAACCTGCCGCGTTTCACAATGGGTATCATGGATCTGCAATCGGGCTTTGGCTTCATCACGCTTGCCATGGCCATGTTCGCCCTGCCCGAAGCGCTGTTTCTGGTGCTCAAACCCAAAAACCTTCAGGGGGATGACGGCGAGATCAAGGACCTGCGCATCACAGGCAGTGAAGCCAAGGCCATCGCACCGGTGATCGGCCGCCAATCTGTACAGGGCTTCTTCATCGGGGTTCTGCCCGGTGCGGGGGCAACGATTGCCAGCTTCCTCGGCTACGCGGTCGAGCGCAACATTGCCCCGAAAGAGGAACAGGACGAATTCGGTAAAGGGTCAATAAAAGGTCTGGCTGCGCCCGAAACGGCGAACAACGCGGCATGCACCGGTTCTTTCGTGCCGCTGCTGACACTGGGCATTCCCGGGTCTGGCACCACCGCGATCCTGCTTGGCGCACTGATTGCCCTGAACGTGACACCCGGCCCACGGCTGATGCTGGACGAGCCGCAGATATTCTGGGCCGTCATCATGTCAATGTTCATTGGCAACCTTGTTCTGCTGATCCTGAACCTGCCGCTGATCCCATATATCGCAAAGGTTCTCTCGGTTCCGCGCAATTACCTGATCCCCTTCATTTTGTTCTTCACTCTGATGGGGGCCTATATCGGGCAGAACAACGCGACCGAGCTTTTGATACTTGTTGGCTTCGGTGTTTGCGCCACGGCGTTGAAATTTGCCGACTACCCGCTTGCGCCGCTGCTGATCGGTTTCATCCTCGGGGGGATGATGGAGGATAACTTTGCCCGCTCGATGCAGCTCTATGACGGTATTGCTTTCATCTGGGAACGTCCGATGACGCTGGGTCTGCTTGTTGTCGCGGTGCTGCTGGTGCTGTTGCCCAGCTATCGCGCGCGCCGGGCGCGTGCTCGGGCCGCAGGAGTTGCCGACGGTGACTGAGCCAATGGCAGGAATACGGGTTCTCGATCTGACGAATGTCCTCGCGGGTCCGTATTGCTGCTATCAACTGGCGCTCATGGGCGCCGAAGTGATCAAGGTCGAACGCCCTGACGGTGGCGACCTTGCCCGCGTTCTGGGTGCTGATCCTGCCAGAAACAAGGCCGGTATGGGCGTCAGCTTTCTGGCGCAGAATGCTGAAAAGAAGTCTATCACGCTCAACATGAAATCAGAACGGGGCAAGGCGCTTCTGAAACGCCTTGTACAGACGGCCGACGTATTGGTAGAGAACTTTCGCCCCGGTGTGATGGATCGGCTTGGACTTGGGTATGGCGTCTTGCGCGATGTGAACCCCAGCCTGATTTACTGTGCTATAAGCGGGTTCGGTCAGGATGGCCCGCGCCGAAGCGATCCGGCCTATGACCAGATCGTGCAGGGTATCAGTGGCGTGATGTCTGTCACCGGCGGTCCTGACACCGCACCCTATCGCGTTGGCTATCCTTTGGCGGACACGATCGGTGGGATGACGGCCGCTTTTGCAGTGTCCGCCGCCCTGAACGCGGATCCTCGCGGGGCCTATCTGGATGTGGCAATGTCCGAGGCCGTGATCTCGACAATGGGTTGGGTCGTGTCGAACTATCTGATCGCCGGTGCCATTCCCGGGGCCCATGGCAACGAAAACACGACGTCAGCGCCATCAGGAACATTTGCAACCTCTGACGCGCCCATCAACATTGCCGCCAACCGCGACGAACAGTGGCAGGCACTGGCCCGGCATCTGGGCCGGCAAGACCTGCTGGCCCACCCGGACTATGAAACGCGCGAAGACCGCAAGCGCAATCGCCACGCCCTGCGCGCGGCGCTGGAGGAGACCTTGCGGACCAGAGCGGCATCAGACTGGGTCAGCGAACTCAACGCAATCGGAGTGCCGGCCGGGCAGGTATTGACCGTGGCCGAGGCGCTTGATGACGAACAGCTTGCCGGTCGCGGCCTGATCGGGTCTTTGCGGGTGCAGGGCGAAGACATGAAACTTGCAGGCAGCCCCATTGTCATGGACAGCGAACGGCAAATGCCCCATACCGCGCCGCCTGAACTTGGGGCAGACAATAACGCGATCTGGTCTGAAATTGGGTTGTCCGGTGCGGAAATTGACGCTTTGAGCAAGGAAGGCATCATATGAGCGATGTGTCCGATTGGTGGACGACTTCCATCATCGATATGGAACCGGGCCGGATCGACCTGCGCGGAGAGCCGATTCAGGATCTGATCGGAAGTCTCAGTTTCAGCGAGATGATCTGGTTCATGGTTCGTGGCGACCGACCATCTGGGGCGCAGGCCCGGTTGTTCGAGGCCGCGCTGGTCGCCGCCGTGGACCATGGGCCTCAGGCGCCTTCGATCGCAACGGCGCGGATGGCCGTAACCTGCGGACTGCCCCTGAACAACGCGATGGCGAGCGCAGTGAACATGTTGGGGGATATTCACGGCGGGGCTGGCGAGCAAGCGGTTATGCTGTACCATTTCGTGGCGCAACATCCTGGCCGGTTGGATCAAACGCTGGACGAGTGGATCGAGCGTGAAGGAAAGATATTGCCGGGTTTTGGCCATCGGTTCCACACGCCGACGGATCCGCGCGCACCACGTCTGATGGCGTTGGTCCGTGATGCTGTGAAGGACGGGGCTTGCGATGGTCAGTTCCTACAGATCGGACAGGCGATCGAGGCAGAGTTGGCCCGGCGCAAAGGGAAGCCCGTTCCAATGAACATAGATGGTGCCACCGCGGTGATCTATGCCGAGTTGGGTTTTGCGCCCCCACTGGCACGCGGTTTGTTTTGCCTATCCAGATCTGTTGGCATTCTGGCCCATGCGTGGGAACAGATGCAGCAAGGCGGCCGGAACAAGGGACCGACCCCGCCTGCCTATCGCTGGACCTATGTCGAGACGTAAATCGCTAGGCAGTTCTGAGCCGTGGGCGTTTTGCCAACAGGTCAGCCGCCGCACGGGCAATGACCAGTTCTTCATTGGTCGGGATTGCCATCACTACGACGCGGGACAGATCGGTTGAAATGATCCGGTCATTGTCCGCATTTGCATCAGGATTGAGCTCGATGCCCAGCCACCCCATCCCAGAGCATACCCGCTCACGCACCAGACGTGAGTTTTCTCCGATCCCACCGGTAAACACCAAGGCGTCGATACCGCCGAGAATGGCTGCCATCGCGCCAAGCTCGCGCCGGATACGGAAGGTGAAATAGCTGATCGCCTGTCGGCTTTCGCGTGTGTCCGCCTTTTCCAGGGTACGCATATCGTTGGACAGCCCGGACAGGCCCAACAGCCCAGATTTCCGGAACAACAGGTCTGAGATTTCGTCAGCGCTCAGCCCTTCCTGGTCCATCAGATAAAGGACCACGCCGGGATCAAGTTGACCACAGCGTGACCCCATCGGCAGCCCGTCAAGGGCCGAAAACCCCATGGTCGATCCGACGGAGCGCCCTCCGATCATCGCACACATCGATGCACCATTGCCCAGATGGGCCACGACCACGCGCCCTTCGTGCAAAAGCGGCGCTGTCTTTGCCATGTGATCCGAAATGAATTCATAGCTGAGCCCGTGAAAGCCATATCGCCGAACACCTTTGTCGTAATACTCGCGCGGCAAGGCAAAAACGTCATTCTCCCACGGATGATTGCGGTGAAAGGCCGTATCGAAACAGGCGATCTGAACCGCATTCGGAAAACGTTCCATCGCGGCCCGGGCTCCGGCCAGATTGTGCGGCTGATGCAAGGGTGCAAAAGGGGACAGCTTATCCAGCTCTTGAATGGACGCCTTGGTCAATGGCACCGGAGCGTCGATGTCAGGTCCACCGTGGACAACACGATGCCCGACCGCAGTCACGTCGCTGTTTGGAAATGAGCGCGCAAGCAGGTTCAAAACCCAGTCCAACGCTGCGGCGTGATCGCGTATTTCTCCGGCGGTACCGCTAGCAAGGACACTTCCG
Source organism: Ruegeria sp. HKCCD6604 (assembly GCF_013110635.1). Lineage (NCBI taxonomy): Bacteria > Pseudomonadati > Pseudomonadota > Alphaproteobacteria > Rhodobacterales > Roseobacteraceae > Ruegeria > Ruegeria sp. HKCCD6604. The sequence goes on from NZ_WVQW01000004.1 coordinate 182,490, forward strand.
TCGGAAGACTTCGCCTTGACAAGCGGCTCTGGCTCTCCAATCCGCTCGACCGCGCCGGTGCACACCATGATCGGATCGTCATCGGTCAGCTCGAACAGACCAAATTTCATGGAAGACGATCCAGCGTTCAGTGTCACGACATGTGTCATGCGGGTGCTCCGGTGCGCGGTAAGGAAAAGGCTTCGTGCAGTGCCGCCACGGCACAGGATGCCAGCCGGGCTTTGTCGTCATCGGCGCGGCTGGTCAAAATGATCGGAGCTTTGGCCCCCATGACCAGACCGGCCCCTTCTGCATTGGCGATATAGGTCAGCTGCTTGGCCATCATGTTCCCGGCATCCAGATTTGGCACCACCAGAATATCGGTTTTGCCCGCGACATCCGACACAACCCCCTTGGAACGCGCAGCCGCAAGGCTAACGGCATTGTCCATGGCAAGCGGGCCGTCAACAAGCCCGCCCTTGATCTGACCGCGTTCCGCCATTTTCGACAGCAAAGCCGCATCAACCGAGGATCGGATCGCCGGATTGACGGTTTCGATGGCAGACAGAACACCCGCCCTGGGGTTTTCGATCCCCAACGACAGGGCCAGGTCGATTGCGTTCTGGACAATATCAATCTTGGTTTCAAGGTCCGGCTCGATATTGATCGCCGCATCCGTCACCAACAAAGGTCTGGGTTGTCCGGGCACGTCCATGACAAAGACATGGGTAAAGCGGCGGCCGGTGCGCAGGCCGTTTTCACGCCTGAGCGCAGCCTTCAGCAATTCATCCGTATGCAGATGCCCTTTCATCAGCGCTTTCGCTCGACCTTCTGCAACCAGGTCGACCGCCGCATGGGCCGCATTGACGTGATCGCTCTGCGGTATGATTTCAATCCCATCCAACGACGCTCCGATTTCGGCGGCCGCGTTCGCGATTTTGTCCGGGTCACCGATCAGAATGGGTGTGATGATCGTCTCATGTGCGGCCAGCAGCGCCCCACCCAAGGCGTTGGGCTCTTCCGGGGCCACAACGGCAGTCGGCATGGGCGGCAGCGGGCGCACCTTTTCCAGCATGGCATCAAAGTGACGATGACGTTTTACCACCAGCCCGGGCAGATCCAACTCGGCGAACACCATCTCTTTCTCCGGCGCGATCACAACGGCCTGCCCGCTCACGATCACGGCACCGTCCGATGGGCGCGTAACGACCGTTTCAAAGACAACCTCCCGGTTTGGTCGCTTTTCCAGAACGGTGACTTTGGATACCAGCTCATCACCGGCATGCGCCCTTTCCACAAAATCAAATCGCTGCGATTTGTAGAGCGTCCCTGCCCCCGGCAGAACGTTCCCCAAAACGGCCGAGATCAGGCCCCCCACGAACATGGCAGGGGCAACCGCTTCGTTGATGTGGTCGCCGTCGCCGTCTTCGCTGGCCAGATGAAGCGGATTGTGGTTACCGGAATTGTTGGCGAACACATAGAAATCATCGACCGAGCACGTGCGGGCCAGCTCGGCAGTATCACCGACCTGAAGCTTGTCGTAAGGCGTGTTGTGGTACTGCATGAACTGTCGTTTCCATTTCGATCCGATTGGCGGCGCTGCGAACTCTCTTGCTGATACCCAGTTCAGCGCGCAATGAAAACAACGCATGCCGGCTGCCCGTATCGGTCTGCACGCTATTTCCGGCGGGTAACGCCTTCATGTCGTTACGCCCGGATAATGTGCAGATTGCAGATCAGGCGCGCCGCTTTCCACCGCCGCCCTGTTTGCGCATCGAAAGCCCGATCCGTTTTCTGGGTACATCCACCTCGACAACGCGCACTTTCACGACTTGCCCGGCCTTGACGACCTCATGCGGGTCCTTGACGAAGCGGTCGGCCAACTGGCTGACGTGAACCAGACCGTCCTGATGAACGCCCACATCCACAAAAGCCCCAAAGGCCGCCACGTTTGTCACGGTGCCCTCAAGAACCATTCCGGGCTTCAGATCGGTTATCTCTTCGATGCCATCCGCGAAAGTGGCCGTGACAAAGCTGGGCCGGGGGTCTCGTCCGGGTTTCTCAAGCTCGGCAAAGATATCCAGAACCGTGGGCAGGCCGAAATCTTCGGTTACGAATTGTTGTGCCCGCAAGCCTTTCAAGGCCCCCTCATGGCTCATGATGTGCCTGATATCCCGCCCGCAGGTCGACACGACGCGGCGGGCGACTTCATAGGCTTCGGGATGCACCGACGACGCATCAAGCGGTTCGGCGCCGTCCCTTATGCGAAGAAACCCGGCGCATTGTTCAAATGCACGCGGCCCCAGCCCGGCAACGGACAACAGGTCCTTGCGCGATTGGAACGGCCCGTTCAGATCGCGATGGGCGACGATGGCTTCGGCTTGCGCGGGGCCCAGCCCCGACACACGCGCAAGCAAAGGTGCAGAGGCCGTGTTCAGGTCAACCCCGACCGCGTTCACGACATCCTCGATCGCGGAATCCAGGGATTGCGACAGGCGGTGCTGGTCAACGTCATGCTGATATTGCCCGACACCGATGGATTTCGGTTCGATTTTGACCAGTTCTGCCAAAGGGTCCTGCAATCGCCGGGCGATGGACACCGCCCCACGCAGCGAAACGTCCAGATCGGGAAACTCTCGTGCTGCCAGTTCCGACGCGGAATAGACCGAAGCCCCCGCTTCGGACACGACCACCTTGGTTGGCGCTTTTACCGCCTTGGGGAGCAGAGCCAGCGTATTCGCAACCAACCGTTCGGTTTCGCGGCTCGCTGTTCCGTTTCCGATGGCGATCAGTTCGATCTGATGGGCCGAGATCAGATTCAGGATGGCAGCCTGCGCTCCGCGCAAATCGTTTTTGGGTTGAAAGGGATATAACGTGTCAGTGGCCACGACCTTGCCCGTTGCGTCAACCACCGCCGCTTTCACGCCGGTGCGGATGCCGGGATCGAGGCCCAAAGTGGCCTTGGCACCCGCCGGAGAAGCAAACAGCAAGTCTTTGAGGTTGCGTGAAAAGACCTGAATTGCCTCGTCCTGTGCCCGACTGCGTAGTTCGGCCATCAGTTCGACCATCATCGACAGCGAAAGCTTGACCCGCCATGTCCACCCGGCCACCTTGCGCAACCAGGCATCACCCGGTCCTTGGCCACGGGTCTGCAAATGCGCGGCCACGATGGATTCGGCCCGGGCTGCCCCGAACTCCGGTTCCGGCGCGATATCAAGTGAAACAATGCCCTCTTTTGACGCCCGCAGCATCGCCAATGCCCTATGCGACGGAACATCCGCCCATCGTTCGGAATGGTCAAAATAATCACTGAACTTGGCGCCTTCCTGTTCTTTCCCGTCGACAACCCTTGCACTGAGCAGTGCCTCGCGCTGCATGAAGGCCCGCAACTCACCCAGCAGAGTCGCATTTTCCGTCAATCGTTCGGTCAGAATGTCCCGCGCGCCGTTCAGCGCGTCACGAGGGGTGGCAACGGCCTCGCTCAGGTATGCCCCGGCCAGTGTTTCCGGGTCCGCATCGCGATCGGCCAGAATGGCTTCGACCAGGGGTTCCAGCCCGTTTTCACGCGCGATCATCGCCTTGGTGCGCCGCTTGGGCTTGTAAGGAAGATAGATGTCTTCCAGCTGTGCCTTGGTTTCTGCCCGAGCTATCGATTTACTCAGATCTTCGGTCAGCTTCCCCTGTTCTTTTATCGACTTCAGGATGGTTTCCCGCCGTGCCTCAAGCTCACGCAGATAGGTCAAACGCTCGGACAGAAGGCGCAATTGGGTGTCGTCCAACCCACCGGTTGCTTCTTTCCGATAGCGGGCGACAAAGGGAACCGTCGCTCCGTCGTCCAATAGATTGATCGCAGCACCGACCTGATCGGGACGTGCATTGATCTCGGTGGCTATGGTGCGGGCGATACGGTCCAAGGGGGCCTCCTGAAACGGCAATGGAAGGGCTTCTTAACCAGCCGTTTCAGCAAGGGAAAGTCCCATGTGCCGGTCCGTCGAAAAGCATCGGCAAATAGCGACTGTTTTCGCGGCTATTCGACATGTCTGAGCCATTGGACGAAAACACGAGCCTGCAAGGGCCTCAGCCCCACGGCATCAGCCCGCAATACCCTGTGCGCGCGCCTACATTGTGCGCCATTTGCGCCAGCGTCGTCAGGTCAAAGACCGGCAGTTTCAGGTCTTCCTGAATGCGTTTTGCATAAGGCGGAAGATCCGTGCATTCCAATACCACAGAGCGTATTTCAGGTGTTTCGCGCTTCAGCCTGCGTGCAGCGTCCAGCACTTCGGCCTCGATCAGATCTGTGTCCATACGGGTGCGCGCGTTGCGCAGGATGACTTCGGCAAACTCACTGGTGTGTTCCAGACCCTGTACGGCCACCGGAACACCCCCCGCTCCAACGCCTTCGAAATGGCGTTGCGTCAGCGCTGACGAATCTGCTGTAATCACCCCGACCGGTGCGGTGGCCCCGGTCATGTGAAAGGCCAACGGCACCTGTATCAGGCTCGAAGCGAAGACAGGCACCGATACGGCCGCAGCCAACTCTTTTTGGAACAGGGCGAGAAACCCGCAACTTCCGGTAATGGCGCGCACGCCCTCAGCCTCAAGCCGTTGCGCGCCTTTTATGAAGGGGTTCAGAAGATCAGGCGTCGGATTGTTCAGCAGCGTAGGCACCGTGACGCCATCTATCATCTCGTACAGCACCGGGAATGGCAGGCTGGAAGGGTTCTTGATATGACCGGGAGGTTTGGGAAAATAGCTTTCCAAACACAAAACCCCGATAGAGGCTCCGCAGATATTCTGTCCACCCTGATAGATCGGCATGATGGGGTAATCCTTCTTCGAAACGGTGGTTGTTGCGCGTCAAAATCGCGACAAGGCGAATGAATCCAATGGGATGTTGAGGCGTTGCCCTGACACCAGATCAGCCACCAACTCACCTGTTTTGGGGGCCATCATCAAACCGTAATGGGAATGACCAAAGGCGGTGAACAGGCCCTTGTGCCCCTCAACCGGACCGATCGCAGGCAAACTGTCGGGAAAAGACGGGCGTCTGCCCATCCAGAACTGTGTATCCGAGGTGTTCAGATCCGGCATCATTGCGCGGGCCTGTGCGGACAGAAGCGACTGTTTGCGTGGATCCGGCGGCGCGTCGATGCTGCCGAATTCGGCCGTGCCCGCCACACGCAGACCGTCCTGCATTGAACTGGCCACCACCTTGGCGTCCACGTCCATCACCGAGTTTTCCAGGCTGGCAGAGGGGGTCGGGAATTGGACATGGTATCCACGCTCGGCCACCAGTGGCACGGGCAAACCCAAAGGTTTCAGCAACCCGGCAGACCAAACCCCGGCGGCCAGCACGACAGTATCGGCGTGAAGCGCGCCGGCCGGTGACGTTAAGTGCCATTGTCCGTCTTCCGTGCGCTTTAATTCTTTGACTTCTGTCCGCACGAACTCGGCGCCTTGTTGACGTGTCTTGTCGGCCAAAACCGCACCGACCCGGCCAGGAGACGTGACCCGCGCCTGTCCCTTGATCAGGATCGCAGCCTTGAAATCTCTGGACAACGCAGGTTCGATCCGGCGCAATTCCGGTCCGTCGATCCGCTCTAGATGTCCGCCTTTTTCCTGCCGGATCAGATATCCCAGTTCTTTCAGGTCAGCCTGATCCGGGTTGCGAAACGCGTGGATATAGTTGGAATCAACAATAAGGTCTTCGTGCCCGGTATTTTGCAGATGTCTTCGGTACAGATCTATCGAAGGGCGGCACAGCACCTCCATTGCGTCCGAGATATTGCGTACGGATTTCACGCTTGAATTCTTCAGGAACCTCAGGCCCCAGGGTATCATCCTGGGCCAGTACGAAGGTCTGACGGTCAACGCGCTTTTCGGGTCCAACAGCATCCCGGGGATCGTTTTCCAGATACCCGGCGTGGCCTGTGGAATGACCGACCAGGGCGAGACGACACCGGCATTGCCGAACGATGTCTCCTGCCCCGGTTCTCCACGGTCGATCAGACGCACGGCAATACCGCGCTCCTGCAACGAGAGCGCACAGCACAGACCGACGATCCCGGCGCCGATGATGGTCACTTGTTCAGGCATGTCAGACCGTTGCTTGAAATCGGCTGCGGGCGATCACCTGTGTGACGATGACAGGAGACGCCACCGCCAATGCGATCAGGTCAGCCGTCAGCGTGGGCGCCACGAAGATAATCCCGGCAATGGCCATCAGGATGCGCGACACGAGGTTGAGTGGCTGCAACCAATACCCCACGACCGCTGCCGAAAGGGCGATGACGCCGGCAATACAGCTGGCGGCGGTATAGGTGAATTCCCAAAGATCGAACCCGGTGGAAGACACGAACAGCAAAACCGGCGCATAGACGAACGCCATTGGCGCGATGACCTTGCCCAGTCCCAGCGTAAAGGCGGACAGCCCGGTGCGGAACGGGTTGGAATTCGCAATCGCCGCCGCCGCATAGGCCGACGTACAGACCGGAGGTGTGATCTCGGAGACCACGCCGTAATACAACACGAACAGATGGCTGGCGATGGGTGGAACCCCCAACTGCGCCAGCGCCGGCTGCGCCACCGAGACGAGCATGATGTACAGCGCCGTGGTCGGGATGCCGGCACCCATCAGGATGCAAACGATGGCAATGAAGACCAGCGAGATAAACAATTGCAGGTCTTCCATCGCAAACAATTGCCAGCTGCCGAACGAAATCATGTTGTAAAGGTCCGCGGCGAGGTTTCCTGCGCCCTGAGTAACCATGAACCCGATGCGGAAACCGATACCGGTTGTGTTGATCACACCAACGACGATACCTACCGCAGCGGCTGCAGCGCCCACGGCCAGAGAGTATTTCACACCCAACTCAACCGCTTGCAGCATCTCGGGCACTTCGATCCGCTTCTGCGGGTTCAGCGTGGCGATTACCGACAATCCGCACAGAATCGCGGTCATTGACAGGTCGAACCCACCGTCGGAGAACTTCCAAAGCACGAAGGCCAAGAACGCCGCTGCGTAGATCAGTGTTGGCGGTTGCTTGATCCGCGACATGCCCGCGATCACCGCCAGAGATATGCCGCAGAAGGCCGACATGAAGGGCGTGTATCCAGTGAACAGAACCACCAGCAGACCGATCAGCGGCACGATATTGGCCCAACCCTCGGCCCAGACGGCCTTGAGCTGCGGCAATTGCTCTTTCGCCAGACCTTGCAGGTTCAGCTTGCGTGCCATCAGATGCACCACGGCAAAGACGCCGACATAGTGCAGGATCGCCGGAAAGATCGCTGCGATCACGATTGTGGTATAGGGCACCTCCAGGAACTCGGCCATGATGAAGGCCGCAGCGCCCATGATGGGCGGAGTGATCTGACCACCGGCCGAAGACGCGGCCTCGACCCCGCCTGCAAAGTGACCGGGATATCCAAGGCGCTTCATGTTGGGAATTGTCAGCGCGCCGGTCGAAACGGTGTTGGCCACCGAAGAGCCCGAGATCGTGCCGAAAAAGGCCGAGGATACCACCGACACTTTGGCCGGACCGCCTGTATAGCGACCCGCCAAAATGGTTGCGTTGTCAATGAACAGTTGTCCAAGCCCCGTTCGCTGAGCGATCACGCCGAACAGGACAAAGTGGAACACGATGGTCGAAACGACCCAAAGCGTCACGCCATAGATTCCTTCCTGCGGGAAGTACATTGACGATACGAAGGTTTTGAAGTTCACGCCCGGATGTTGCAGCAATCCGGGAAAATAGGGGCCCATCAGCGCGTATGAGATGAATACGCAGATGATCAGCGGCAATACCCAACCCAGCGTGCGGCGCGCAATGTCCAATACCAGAAGGATGATGATGACGCCGAGGATCACATCATAGATGTTTGGGTTGCCCATGCGGAAGGTTTGTTCCTCGATCCCCAGGAACGGGATGCCGCGCCAGGCGAAACCAACGTAAAGTGCGGCGATGATGCCAAGCGCCATGAACACCAGATCATAAAGAGGGACGTTGCCGATGCGGAAGCGACTGACTTTGAGAGCATAAAGGCTTTTGGCCCCGACAATCGGGATCGTGGCGTAGACCAGAATGAACAGCAGAGCCAGATAGATGCCCATGTGCCAGTGGTCGGCAGGCAAACCGAAGCCAGCCGTGAAGAATTCGTAGAATGCAAAGATCAGGGCGACGACACGCAACACCTTGCCTGCCGTGGGCGTGACCTGCCGGACAGCGGCGCCTTCGTCGAACTGTTCTTCGATGGCCGCCAGTTCCTCGGCCGTCAGTTCGTGGTCATCAAGTTTCTGGGTCTCGGACATGATGGCCCCCCGATTTCGCATGATTCCAGAGTGCGGTGCCCCGGGAAGGGGCACCGACGACAGGTTACAGTCAGGTGTGGTTATTGAAGAAGACCGGCTTCTTTATAGAATTTCTCGGCACCCGGATGCAGCGGAACACCCAGCGCCTCGACGCCGTCGAGCGCAGTATCAGGCGTGATCTGCTTGCCTTTTGCGTGGCCGTTGTCCAGCAGCTTGCGCGTGTTGTCGTTCCACAGGGCCTTGGTCAGCTGATAGACCAGATCTTCGGACAGATCCGATGAAACAACCAGCATCGCGCTTACCGCGGGGGTCTTGGTTTCGGAATCGATGCCTTCATATACACCACCCGGGATAGCGGACGGGATATAGGCAGGAATGATCTCGTTGATCTTTGCCAAATCTTCATCGCTGAAGGAATGCAGGTTCATGCCCTTGGTCGAAGACAACTGCACCATCGCGGCAACCGGCCATCCCGCTGCGTAGAAATAGGCGTCCAGTTGGCCATCGGCCAGACGCTCGGCGCTCTGGCTGTTGTTCAACTCGGCCTCATCCATGTTGTCACGGTTGACGCCCCATGCTTCCAGCATTTGCAACACGGCCACCTGCGTGCCGGAACCAGCTTGGGCAATACCAACGCGCTTGCCTTTGAGATCACTCAGATCGTTGATCGTCTGACCTGCGGGAAGAACCAGGTGCAGGTCTTCCGGGAACAGGTTTGCGACGATGCGCAGTTTCGGGTGGGGTTTGCCTTCAAACTTGCCCTCACCCAGATACATCGAACGGGTTACATCTGCCGCGGCCAGGCCGGCCTCAAGCTCGCCGTTTTGCACGGCGGCATTGTTGAAGACTGACGCCGTTGTCGACTGTGCAATCGCGATCAACCCGGGCACGCCGCATTGGCCGCCCTCTTCGCAGGGGCGTGAGCCCGGAGGGGCCGAAATTCCGTTGGCGATGGTCCCGCCGATCGGGAAATAAGTGCCGCCTGCACCGCCGGTGCCGATGCGGAAAAAGGTTGGGTCCTGTGCAAGCGCCGGTGCAGCCAATGCACCCGCCAAAGCCAAACCCGTCAGGCATTTCATCAATCTCATCGTAAGCTCCCAGTTGTGGATCATTGGATTCGGTTTGTCCGAATTCTGATCCGTTCAGCCTATGGAGTTTTAGCATAAATACAAATTTGTTATATTTAACAAAACGAAAGTTTCGCTTATATATTAAACATGAACCTTGCTCAATTGACCGTTTTTCGTGAGGTGATGGAAACCGGGTCCATCTCTCAAACCGCAAAGAAGCTGAACAGGACACAACCTGCTATCAGCCTAGCAATCAAGAACCTGGAAAGAAGTCTTGGACTGACCCTGTTCGAACGAAAAGGCCGGCGTCTGATCCCAGTGCCAGAGGCGCATTACCTGCTGGCCGAGACCACCGGAATACTGGACAGATTATCTACGGTTTCCAGCACGATGCACGGGCTTCTTAAAGGAAGTTCGGGCAATCTGAACATTGCCGCCATGCCGGGACCGTCCATTTTTGCCTTCCCGAATTTCATCAGCCGTTCAGTTGGCGGGAACCCGGACATCCGGGTTACGCTGTCAACCCGCAGTTCGCCACAGATAATGGAACTTGCAGGCACTCAGAACATTGATTTCGGGTTTGCTGATTTCGAACACGCGGTCGGAAAGAAGCCGCAATTCACGGCAGAGATCATCAGCGGAGACTGCTTTTGCGCAATGGATCGGGACAACCCGTTGGCGAAAGAAAAGGCTGTGACGATTTCGGATCTCGATGATGTGCCAATGGGTGGACTGTACGACACCCACCCTTTTCAGAAGAAAGTGCAACGCGCTTTTCAGATGGTTGCCGCCACTTACAAACCAAGTGTGACGTGCCAGTATTTTCTTCCGCTTATTCCGTTTGTTGGATCGGGGCAGTGCTGCTCGATTGTCGATCCGTTAACCGTCGCGACGGAACGGAAACTGAACATCTCGCATGGCCGTGTGGTATTCCTGCCTTTCAAGGACCCCCTCAGATACGAATACGCCATCCTGTCGCCGGATCACCGCCCCCCGTCGCAATTGGCGCTGAAAATAAAAGCGGGGTGGAAGGCGGAAGTTGTATCGATGCTGGATCAGACCAACGCGAACCCGCGGACGGAAGATTTCTGAAAGACACGCGACCGCACTGTGACGCAGGCGACAACCTGAAGAACTCAGATGCCGCGCGCAACAGAGGCCTCCAGCGTCGATTTGAGCTGTTGCGCATCTATCGGTTTGTAGAACAGCGGCAGCTTTGCTTGTTTGCACTGCTGGACAAGCTCTTGTGATCGATTGGCTGAAATAATGCAGCCGGGCAAATGCCCGAATTCATCCGTCAGGGCACGCATGGCGTCCGTACCTGTTTTCCCGTTGTTCAATTGATAGTCTGCGACAACAAAATCTGGCAGGATACCTATTTCGCGCAGAAGGCCAATCGCTTCGCTTTCGCTTTCGCATTCAAGAACTTCGACGCCCCAGGATTCGATGGTCATGGTCAACGCGCCGCGCAGGTTTTCATCGTTTTCGATCAACAGGGCGACGGTGTTGCCCAGCACATTCGAGTTTGGTTTTTGTACCACTGAAGAGCAGAGAGAAACCTCTGGTTTCGCCCGGGCTAAAGGTATTTCGACCGAAAACCCCGTGCCCTTTCTAACTTCGGAAAACAGGTGGATGGGGTGTTGTAGCAACCCGCAGGCCCGCTCGACAATCGCAAGACCCAATCCCATGCCTTCGGCGGCGCTGGCATCTGAATGCAAACGCTGAAATTCCTGAAACACGATATCTCTTTGATCTGATGCTATGCCGATGCCCGTGTCCCAGACTTCCAAAGCAATTGCGTTCTTGCGATGCCTGACACCAACAAGAACTTTCCCGGTCTCGGTATACCGGATCGCGTTTGAAAGCAGGTTCTGCAATATCCGCCGAAGGTAACTGGCATCGCTTGTGACCCGAGCCTTTGTGTCAACAAAACGCAAACTCAAACCCTTGGCCTGGGCGACGGGCTTGAATGCGTCTTCCATCTGCAAGAAAAGCTCGCCCACCGACACCGTGGACAGATGCGCCTTGGCCCGCCCGGAATCCAGCTTTGAGATGTCCAGCAGGGCTTCGAGAATGTGTTCGACACTGTTCAGGGCGCTTTCTGCTTTTGCTGCGACAGTTCGGGCGGTGTCAGTGTCCAAACCGCTGCCCAGTGACGCAACATAGAGCTTTGCAGCAGACAGAGGTTGCAACAGGTCATGGCTGGCGGCGGCCACAAAACGCGATTTTGACGCGTTCGCCCGTTCAGCCTCGTTCAGCGCGTCCGCAAGTTCCATTGTGCGTGACGCCACACGTTGTTCCAGGAGCTCCTTGGCTTCATACAAAGCCTGCGCAGACCTCCGTTCCGCAGTTACATCGGTAAAGGAAATCACAAAGCCCCGATCGGGCATTTCCTGGGCAAAGACCGACAGGATTTTCGATCGCCCCCGATGCATCTGGAACTGAAGAGGGCGGCGATAGGTTGGTCGGCTGACCCAATCCAGCAGATCCGCCTCGGTTATGCCTTTCTGAAAGCTGATGTTGTCGCCCAGGCGATTGGACAGGGTTTCAAACCGCGTGCCCATCTGAAACTGCGTGATCGGAATGGCCAAAAGTTCGCTTGCGCGGGTGTTCCACCCGATCATGCGGTGCTTGTTGTCAAAGATGCAGACGCCCTGATCGATATGTTCAAGCGTGGCGCGGATCAACCGCGCCTTGTCGTCAAGAATGCGATCCCTTTCTTGCCGTTCGATCCGCATGATGTCTGTCACGTCGGTTTGCAGAATCACGGTGCCCCCGTCTGGCGTGCGGTGTTCGGACACTTGCGACCACCGATTGCCAGAAAGACGAACATTGAACACCACGTGGTCATCTGCGTGACGATCCAGGCGGCTTTTGGCCCAGTCCCCCGGGGTCATTGTCTCTGGCAAGGACAGGAACCCGGATTGGCTGACCAGTTCCACGTATTCAGCAAAGCGCAAGCCGGGGTTCAGCTGTTCCTGAATGTCGGGCATATGCATCCCGAACCGGCTGTTGCACAGCACCAGTTCTTCGTCACGATTGAACAGGGCAAAGCCTTCCTGCACCGTTTCGATCGCATTTGCCAAATCTGCGCGCGCCGCTTCGGTTTCCTTGTTGGCCTGCGCCAACCTGGCGTTGGAGTCATTCAGAAGCTCAAGCGCGCGCTCAAGGTCATCCGTTCGGGCGCGGACCTCTTGTTCAAGCACCGCCGCCCGTTGGAACTGAGCATAAGCCGCGCCAGAGGCATTGGTGGATTCTTCGACCCGCCGCATCAGGGCTTCGGCGATTTTCCTAAGCTTCTCGTTCTGACGATCAAGTGAGTCCGAGGGGTCTGTGAGATGCTCGATCATACCTTACTCTTTCTCGGGCGGGTATATCGCCACGCCGGTCAGGGTCTGGTTCACATGGATCGAATTGAATTGCTCTCCATAAGTCGAGAAACCGACCACGTGATGGCGGGACAGGATGTCCGAGATCGCGTGCGTCTTCTGCTTTTGCTGGGCCTCCAGCCGACGAAGGATGCAGTCACAACCCAAAATGGTGTCGGGTAGCTGCTTCTCGGTCAACAGGCTGATTTCTTCCTGTAGATGTTCAACCATGTCCCGAGGTTCTGCCAGCGTCAGGACCAAGCCTTCGTCAATCGCCGAAAAAAAGACGAGATCGCCATTTCCTGCCACCTGCTGGATCGCGCGGACATGGTGTTGCCCGCCTATTTGCACAACGACTGGATGGGCCGCGAATGTGAATGTGGTGAGCTGTTCCGGGTCTTTGCCGAGAATACGGGCGTATTCGCGGGCAGCGGGTTCGGCATTGATTTCCTGAACGATGCGTTTTGCCGGGTCTGCCTTGGTCACGACCATGCGATGGGCGGTGGGCAGAAGGTGATCGGTTTTGAACACCTTGATCGGACACGGCGTGCGAACCTGCGTGAGTACGGCTGCGTTGCTTCTTGCCTGCCCCTGATACAGAACATATGTGCGCCCGAATTTGGTTCCATCCCCCGCCGAACCGCCGAACAATGGCACCGGTCCCAGCCCCACAGCCAATTCCGACGTCAGTTCATCTTCTTTTGTCGATAGCCCGTCAATCATCAGGAACGTGAATTCATGGCTCCAGTCGGGCGCGTTTACCATCATCGCATTTCTGTTGTGGATCATCTCTTTGATGATGCTGTCGGAATCGAATTCGTTCAGATCCGGAACAAGAACCGTGCGTATGTCAAAATGGGATTGCGGCAGGCCGATCGCGACGATCTGATCTTCGCAATACCCATTATCCGCCAGCTCTCCGGCGGTGGTGCAACCAACAATCGGGGTCGGCGCAAAGGCGCGTTCGGCATCCGCGATCACCACGGATGCATCGGCGTTCGGGCTGACAAAAAGAATGACAAGCGCAAGTGCGTCATCACCCAACTGGCGTTTGAGTGTCTCGATCGACTGCCCGGTGTCGTGGCGTGCAAAAGCCGTTTTGACGATGCCTGGCGTACGGGCCCGGGCTGTTGCCCACCCGACTGCTTGGTCCATCGTGCCTCCTCCCTAAAAGCGCGACGATGACGTGAGAGTATGACGCTTAGCCTTGGTCTTGCAAGACACTGGCAAAGGACGCTTTCTTGACGATCAGAACCGCCTGCGTTCGGCTTTGGACACCCAGTTTTCGCATTATTGCGGTCACATGCGCTTTGACCGTCGTTTCCGCAATCGACAAGTCATAGGCGATTTGCTTGTTCAGTTTGCCTTCGCAGATCAGTTGCAGGATGCGCGCCTGCTGATTTGTCAGTGTCGCCAGTCGTTTGACCGCTTCGCCGTGTTCGTCGTCTTCCTCTGTGTCGATCAAAACGCAGCCTTCCGGCACGAAGACGTCACCGGCATGCACGGTCTCGAATGCAGTACGGAACACGTTGCGCTGACTGTGCTTGGGGACATAGCCCGATGCGCCGGCCTGTATCACCTGGCTGACGACGCGGTTGTCGGTCAGCGACGACACCACGATTACCGGTGCGTCCGTGGAAGCCTTCAAGCGGATCAGACCTTCCAGACCGTCCACATCCGGCAAATTGAGATCCAGCATGACCGCATCGGGCTTCAGCCCACTTGCCAGCAGATCCAAGGCATCCTCCAGTCGGTCTGCCGTATGGACTTCCCGGATCTGAGCCACACTTTGCAGAGTCATCGACAAGGCGTCGCAAAACAACGGATGGTCATCAACGATCAGAACGTTATCGAAATCATTGCGCGCGGCGGATTCAGCAAACATCTGGTATAGCCTTTTGCATTCAAATGGTCTCCAGCCTAACCAATCCTAGCAACGAATGAAAACCACGCATACTGGCGGAAGGTCGTATAACAACGCGCACCCCGGATCAGGATCAGAAGCGTGTGACATGTTCTGTAACTGAACCGGATCAGCTCGCCGTTCTCTTGTCCGGGTTGCAGGCTGCCCGGCGATGCCCGAGCATGTCAGGAACGACCAAGTTTTCTACTCCGTCTTGGTCGCCCACCGCAGTGAATGCACTATCCGACGTCCAGGATATCAGAACTGCTGGCGACCTGAGCCAATATCAGTCGCGTTTCAATTTTCGGTTACACAGCTATGATGCTGGTGTTTCCAAATAAGCGATGTCGCAGGAAGGGCGCATCGCCGAAATATTCAAACGTCACGGCCATACACATTCGCCGCCCGCGCTGCGGTGACTACACCCAAGGTCTTATAGGCAAGGCTGCGAACACCGCGTAGCGTAACAAAAATATACTTGGAGAAGTGAAATGGAACTCAATGACAGCCGCGTCATCGCCGCGCCGCGATCCAAAGTCTGGGCCTCGCTCTTGTCGGCAGAAGTTCTGAAGGAATGCGTGCCGGGATGTCAGGAGATGATAGGCTCGATCGAAAACGGGTTCGAGGCCACCGTCGTGCAGAAAGTAGGCCCGGTCAAAGCGACGTTCAAAGGCTCTGTAACCCTTTCTGATCTCGTGGAGCTTGAAAGCGTGAAGTTATCGGGTGAAGGTAAGGGAGGAGCGGCCGGATTTGCCAAAGGCGTGGCCGACGTCACCTTGTCGGATGCCCCCGAAGGCACACTGCTGACCTACGCGGTCGATGCACGCGTCGGTGGCAAACTGGCTCAGTTGGGGGGGCGCGTGATCGATGGGGTTGCCAGAAAAATGGCCGACCAGTTCTTTGAGAACTTTCAGAATGCGGTCGAACCTCAGGATGCGCCCGAGCCCGAAACCTCGGAAGAAGGCGAGTCCGGGGAAGAAAAGAAAGGTTGGATCAAGCGCGTGTTAGGCGGTTAATCCTTTGGAATTCAGGGAGGAGAAAGTCATGAAAATTTCCATGACCGTGAACGGCAAAGCCGTAAGCGGAGACGTCGAGGGCCGGACATTGCTGTCCGGTTTTCTGCGCGATCATCTGTCTTTGACGGGCACGCATGTGGGGTGTGACACTGCGCAATGCGGCGCTTGCGTGGTGCATGTGAATGGCGAAGCGGTGAAATCGTGCAACATGCTGGCTGCCGAAGCAGATGGGGCTGATGTCGGCACGATCGAAGGTCAGGCCAATTCGGATGGGTCGTTGAACGTGATCCAGCAGGCGTTTCAGGATCACCACGGTCTGCAATGCGGATTCTGCACTCCGGGCATGGTGATGAGCGCCGCCGCGCTGCTGAAAGAGAACCCGCGCCCGACCGAGGCCGAAATCCGGAAGTATCTGGAGGGCAACCTGTGCCGCTGTACCGGGTATCACAACATCGTCAAGGCGATCATGGCCGCATCCGGCCAGGACGTGGGCAGCATCGCTGCGGAATGATGCCGCTGCGGGCGTCGGAAGCACGCCCGTGGGATGAGTGAAGGATGCAGCAGCATCCGTTTATGGGAGGAGAACAAGCAATGCCCAAAGACAGTGGCATCGGAGCCAGTTCCAAGCGGCGCGAGGACGTGCGCTTTCTGACCGGAGCAGGCAATTATACCGACGACATCAACGTACATGGCCAGGCCTATGTGCATTTTCTGCGGTCCGACATCGCGCATGGCCGGATCAAATCCGTGGACACTTCGGCGGCCGAAGGCATGCCGGGTGTGGTCAAGGTGTTTACCGGCAAGGATTTCGAAGGCGTGGGCGGCATGCCCTGCGGCTGGGAAGTCACCGACAAGCACGGCGCGCCGATGCAAGAGCCGCCGCACCCCATTCTGGCGCAAGGCAAAGTGCGTCATGTGGGCGACCCGATCGCAGCCGTTGTGGCCGACAGCCTTGAGCAGGCCCGCGACGCGGCAGAGGCCATCGAAGTGGATATCGAGGAACTGCCCGCGGTGATCGAAATGAAGGCAGCCGCGCAGGATGGCGCGACGTTGGTCCATGACGATCTGAAGAACAACATCTGCTATGACTGGCAACTGGGTGAGGCGGACGATGCCAAGGTGAACGAGGTGTTTGCCAACGCCGCGCATGTCACCACGCTGGAGCTTGTGAACAACCGTCTGGTCGCCAACCCGATGGAACCGCGCGTGGCCGTGGCGGAATACAGTCGGGGCACGGATGAATACACGCTCTATACTACGTCGCAGAACCCGCATGTGATCCGGCTGCTGATGTGCGCCTTTGTGCTCGGCCTGCCCGAGCACAAGGTCCGCGTCGTGGCGCCGGATGTGGGCGGCGGTTTCGGCACCAAGATTTTCCACTATGCGGAAGAGGCATTCTGCACCTTCGCCGCCAAGGCCTGCAACCGCCCGGTCAAGTGGACGGCCAGCCGGTCCGAGGCGTTCATGTCGGATGCACAGGGCCGCGA
This sequence comes from Ruegeria sp. HKCCD6604, assembly GCF_013110635.1. Lineage (NCBI taxonomy): Bacteria > Pseudomonadati > Pseudomonadota > Alphaproteobacteria > Rhodobacterales > Roseobacteraceae > Ruegeria > Ruegeria sp. HKCCD6604. The sequence continues at coordinate 199,624 of NZ_WVQW01000004.1, forward strand.
CCATGTCAGCAAGATCGAGCTGGCGCTGGATGCCGACAACAATTTCGTCGGCCTGCGTACCAACACTTACGCCAATTTGGGCGCGTATCTATCCACCTTCTCCAGCTCGGTCCCGACCTGGCTGCACGGCACGCTGATGGCGGGCAACTACAAGACGCCGGTCATTCAGGTGAACGTGAAGGCAATGTTCACCAATACGGTGCCGGTGGACGCCTATCGCGGCGCAGGCCGCCCCGAGGCGACGTACCAGCTGGAACGTGTGATCGACAAAGCCGCGCGCGAACTGGGTGCCGATCCGATCGCCCTGCGTCGACAGAACTTCATCACGCAGTTCCCCTACGACACGCCGGTGGCGCTGACCTATGACACCGGGGACTACAACGGAACGATGGACAAGCTTGAGGCCGCCGCCGATCTGGCAGGTTTTGCAGCGCGGCGCGCGCAAAGTGAAGCCAACGGCAAGCTTCGGGGTTTGGGCATTAACTGCTATATCGAGGCCTGCGGCATCGCGCCTTCCAACATTGTCGGCATGCTCGGGGCCCGAGCGGGCCTCTATGATGCAGCAACTGTTCGGGTTAATGCGACAGGCTCCATCAGCGTCATGGTCGGCGCGCACAGCCATGGACAGGGACACGAGACGGCCTTTCCGCAGGTGGTGGCCGACATGATCGGTATCGACGAGTCGATGGTCGAGATCGTACATGGCGATACCTCGAAAATCCCGTTCGGTATGGGCACATACGGTTCGCGTTCGCTGGCGGTCTGTGGCTCGGCCATGGTCAAGGCGACCGAAAAGGTGATCGACAAGGCCAAGAAGATCGCCGCCCACTTGCTGGAGGCATCCGAGGCCGATATCGAGCTCAAGGACGGCCAGTTCAGCGTTGCGGGTACTGATAAGTCAGTGGCCTGGGGCGATGTGACCCTGACGGCCTATGTCCCGCACAACTATCCGCTGGAAGTGGAGCCTGGATTGGAGGAAACCGCTTTCTATGATCCGGCCAACTTTACCTTCCCGGCAGGCGCCTATGCCTGCGAGGTCGAGGTCGATCCGGAAACCGGTCAGGTCAGCATCGAGAAATTCACTGCGGCGGATGATTTCGGCAACATCATCAATCCGATGATCGTGGATGGTCAGGTCCATGGCGGTATCGGTCAGGGCATCGGGCAGGCGCTGCTTGAGAACTGTGCCTATGACGAAAACGGCCAGCTGCTGAGTGCGTCCTTCATGGACTATGCGATGCCGCGTGCGGATGACGTGCCATTCTACGGCGTAGATCATTCCAGCCAGACGCCATGTACGCACAATCCCTTGGGCGTAAAGGGCTGTGGCGAAGCCGGTGCGATCGGGTCGCCACCTGCGGTCGTCAACGCGGTTCTTGACGCGCTGAATTCGGGCGGCAAGGCGGTGGACCATATCGACATGCCGGTCAGCCCGTCGCGCGTTTGGGTGGCGATGAACGGTTGAGTGGAGAGAGCGGACCGGGGGTCAGCCCGTCGCCATTGGTTTCTCGAACCAATGGCGCAACCAAAAACGACCCCCGAGATATTTACAGCCAGATGAAGGGCGGATCCGCGCCTTTCGGAAAGGAAAGACGAAATGTACAGTTTCGAGTTTGAGAAACCCTCGACCATCGCTGATGCGGTTGCTGCACTGGCCGCCGAGGATGCGCAGGCGTTGGGGGGCGGACAGACGCTGATCCCAACATTGAAGCAACGGTTGGCGGCCCCGTCCAAGTTGGTGTCGGTCAGCGGAATTCCCGAGATGCAAGGCGTTTGCATCGAGGATGACGGATCGGTGTCGATCGGTGGCGCGACGCCCCACGCTGTCGTCGCCCGCGAGGCCGCAGGGTCGTATCCAGCGCTTGCAGCGCTGGCCGGTCAGATTGGCGATCCGGCAGTCCGCAACCGCGGGACGATTGGCGGCTCGGTTGCCAACAATGACCCTGCGGCCTGCTATCCGGCAGGCGTATTGGGATCAGGGGCGACTATCGTGACCAATGCGCGCCAGATTGCCGCCGATGACTTTTTCCAGGGAATGTTCACGACAGCACTGGATGAGGGTGAAATCATCACATCAATCCGTTTCCCGGTACCGCAAGCCGCGAGCTACCGGAAATTCCTTCAGCCAGCGTCGCGTTTTGCGCTTGTTGGGGTCTACCTGGCTCGCTTTGCGGACGGCGTACGCGTCGCGGTTACCGGCGCGAGCGAGGACGGCGTTTTCCGGTGGTCCGAGGCTGAACAGGCGCTGAACAAGGAGTTTCGCCCTGATGCCCTTATGGACCTGCGTGTAAATCCGGCGAACATGATTGCGGATCTGCATGGGAGCAAGGCGTATCGAGCCCATCTTGTTTCGGTCATGACCAAACGCGCGGTTGAAGACTGCTTGTAAAGAATTGGTCGGTAAAATCGAAAAGTCCCGGTGTGATCCGGGGCTTTTTATCTTTGCAGTGTCACCACTTTTCCATTGGGGCGCACACAGATCGCGATGCGCTCGCCGGCTGCCCGCGCAAGGGTCGCTGCTATTTCAGCCTCAGAAGCATGACAGAATGCCGTTGAAAGCGCGTCTGCCGTTGTAGCATCCGGTGCCTGGACACTGACCGTTGACCAAAGCGGAGCGTTTTCGCCCATCGGGTCGATTACGTGAGCACTGCCGGACCGCAGACGCATGGCGCCGGGACTGGACGTAGCGATGGCGCGGTCTTTCAAATGCGTGACTTCGACAGGTCCGTACACTGGATCCGAGACACCCAGCAGCCACTGATGGCTACTTGCATAATGCTCTCCGATATTGACCAAAACCTTGCCCCACCCAGCCTTGCGCAAGGCGCGAACGACCAGATCGGTGGCGAAACCTTGAGCGATGCCGTTCAAGGTAAGCGCTAGTCCCTGCCCATAGCCCTAAGGCGGCCTTTCATCCAAAGTTGCAGCCGCAAGGAAATCGACCCCGGCGGGTGATGCGGCCCCGCCGGTCCGGTGTGCAAACTGTCACCACGTCAGCCAAGGGCGGCGGACGTACGGGGCATGCGGCCGGTCGACAGGGGGCAGATTTGGTTCGCCGATCAGTGCGGCTTTGGCCTCGGGGTGATATTGGGGTTTTTCACGTCAAAGGCGACGCTTTGCCAAAAAAGAACAGGCCGCCCAGATCGGGCGGCCTGACCAGGTTTTTCTTGTGCCTACGCCTTACTCGGCTGCCTGCGTGCTGCTGGCAGAGTGCTTGTCACGCTGACTGTCGCGGAACAGCGCCTTGGCCAGCGATGCGCACATCAGGCCCATCACCATGGTGAACGGAAGCGCACCGATGATCATGGCATTGCGCAGCGCGTCCATAGGGTTGTTTTCACCCGCCGCCAGGATCAGCGCACCGATCACTGCCGTCAGGATCACACCCCAGATGATGCGGTGCTTGATACCGGTTTCCTGGCTACCACCCGACATGATGGTGTTCATCACCAGAATACCCGAGTCCGCCGAAGTCACCAGGAAGGTCATGATCAGGATCACGCACATGACGTTCAGCATGGACAATAGCCCACCGTCGATCATGTAGGACAGTGTGGTGAACAGCTTGTTGGTGTTCGATGCACCGATGATCGCGCCTTCTGCCGCGCCTGCCAGTTCCAGATCGATCGCTGTGCCGCCGAGAACGGTCATCCAGGCAAAACACACCAGTGCAGGTGCGAACACGCAGCCCAAGATGAACTCGCGGACGGTGCGACCTTTGGAGATGCGCGCCAGGAACAGACCCACGAAGGGCGAGAACGCGATCCACCATGCCCAGTAGAAGGTGGTCCAGCCTGCCTGCCAGCCGAATTGACGACCTTGCTCACCCGCAGCATAAGCCGCGGCCAAGGTTGCTTCGTCCAACTCGGCTGCTGCACCTTCCAGACCGCTTTTGAAGCCGTCGAAGCTGCCCCAGGCGTTGGTCGCCCCACCCATCAGGTCTGCGGCATGTGCTTGCGCCTCGGCCGGCAGGGCCGCTGCGAATGCTTCGGCCGACAGCGGACCATAGGCGTTAAAGCTGAGTGACAGGAAGTGCAGGATGTAATCGACCATGGCAGTACCATAAGTGGTCATGGCAAAGACAAACGAGCCGAAGACCACGAAAGTGCCCAACAAGATGATCGACAGCACCAGATTCAGGTTGGACAGGTACTTAACACCCCGGCCAACACCGGATACCGCCGAAATGATCGACAGGCCCATGATGACGACCAAGCCTGAAATCAGACCAACCTTGCTGGGGGTCGGCACCTCGCCACCCAAATCCATGATCCACTGCATGCCGGTGATCGCATAAAGTCCGTCGATGAACTGGCTGACGCCATAACCGATGGTTACGGACACGCCGAGGATCGTCGCGACAACGCCCAAAACGTCGACCACGTGGCCGAAAAAGCCGTTGACGAAACGGCCAAACAGCGGAGTCAGCGCCGAGCGGATCGTCAGAGGCATGTCGCGTGTGTAAGCGTAGTAAGCCAACGACAGGCCGGTCACGACATAGATCGCCCAGGCGTGGAAGCCATAGTGCAGGAAAGTGAAGCGGTAAGCCGATTGCAATGCCTCAGGTGTGTTACCTTCGACCGCGCCGGAAACAACAACCGGGTTAGATCCCCAAAGGCCCAGCGGTTCTGCTGTGGCGAAAACCATGAGCCCCACACCAAGACCGGCACCGAACATCATGGAGAACCATGAGAAGTTCGAAAACTCGGGCTTTTCCCCCGGCGTTCCCATGATCCGACGACCCGTGGACGGAATGATCGCAACAACGGCAAGGAAAAAGAAGAAAAAACCGACAATGACGATGTAGAAGCTGTTGAAAACCTCCAGCAACTGACTGTTCAGGCTGCCCAATGTGCTGTTTGCATTCGCTGGGAAAACCAGGGCCCACAGGACCAGCCCGACCATGATGGCCTTGCTGATCAGGGCAATTGGGACGCTGTAGTTTTCATAGAATCCGGAATCAGCCGTTTCTATTTCAACGTCCGTGAAAGGTTCGGGTATCGACATATCGCGCGTTCCTCCTCGAGTGTGTCGTTTTGTTCTTCTGAAAAAGTGCTGGAAAACATCGCGTTGCACGACGTGGACAATCATGCACGTTGCACAAACCGATGTTGAGTTGTGTTCAGCCCAAACTTGGGCTTGCAGTAATAACGCGTGCTCCCATTACGTCTCTTACTGCAAATTTCCTCCGATTACTTGCTGCCTGCTGTCATCACCGGTCCTAAGTGGTAAGTCAGCCTGTGGTTGAATATCGTCGCAGCATCCAAAGTGGTTGTTGGGTTTCCAGTTTCGAAAAACCTATAGCAAGGGTGAGATGTTCTAACTTGAGAATCCGACACTTCGATCACATGAAGCGACCACCGAATTCACTCGATTGCGATGTTAGCGAGAACACTACGGCGCCATGATTTGTTGTGACCACTGCGTCCTTCACAGCTTCAGGACCAGTTTATCGGACTTGGCCCGCGAAACGCAGGTGCACAGGAATTCGTGGCTTTCCTGCTCTTGCGGTGTAAGTATTCCGTCGCGGTGATCGACGTGTCCTGACACAACGTCAACGATACATGACCCGCACAACCCTTCAGAGCAGCCGAAATCGACCTGCACGCCGTTGTTCTGCAATACTTCGAGAATGGTTTCCTCCTTTCCGACCGGGTAGACCGCGCCGGTTGACTGAATTTCGATCTGAAATTCCGCGTTTGGGTCGTGGTCGATGTCAGAGGCGGGTGCAAATCGTTCAAAATGGATTGCCCCGCCACGCAAGGATGCACCTGCTTCCAGAACAGCATTCAGCATCGGTTCAGGTCCGCAGGTATACACATCCGCACCGACGGGCATCGATTGCATGACCGATGCCAGATCAAACCTGCCGTCTGTGTCATCGCAATGCAAATGATACCATTCCTCCAGCCCAAGGGCCCTGAACTGCGCGTCCATCGCTGCAAATTCTTTCGATCTTACAAGGTAGTAGACCTGAAAATCATGCCCGCGGTTCATCAGCTCCCGCGCCATTGCAACCAGCGGAGTCGCCCCGATGCCGCCTGCGATCAACGTGACATGCCGATCGTGGTTTTCGAGTTTGAAGTGATTCCGCGGCCCGCCGATTTCGACCATCGCCCCTTCTTGAAGCGCGTGCATGGCCACCGAGCCGCCACGCCCTTCATCTTCGCGTTTGACGGCGACATTGATTACACGGCCGTCCTGACTCCAACTCCACAGTGAATACTGCCGCACCAGATCGTCGGCCAGATGGATATCGACATGTGCGCCGGGTTGAAGGCTTGTGAAGCGGCCGTTTTCGATTTCAAAGCAAAAATCGGACGTGTCCGGGCTCAGCCGTGTTTTGCGCACGAGGCGGGCAACTTGTGTATCCATCACACATCCTGTTCGTTCTCGGTCGACTTTGGTTCTGTACCCGATCGCAAACAGCAGGAAAAAACATAGATTTCAATTGCAAAATTTCTCACATTCGGATGAATGTAACTCACCTCTACCTTTTGAGCAACGCAGCACCATGTCACGACGCCACTATAATCTTCCACCACTCACGACTTTGTCGGCCTTCGAGGCCGCCGCGCGGCATCTCAGCTTCAAAGAAGCGGCCGGCGAACTGTCGGTTACGCCAGGCGCTGTCAGCCACCAGATAAAAGCGCTGGAAAGTGAACTGGGTTCGGCGCTGTTCGTCAGAAAGCACAGGGGCGTAGAGCTGACCGAGGATGGCCAGGACCTGTTTGAAGTGCTCGGTTCGTCGTTCCGGCAGATATCGAAGGTGCTTGAAAAGATTCGCAGCGGCGATTCAGAAAATCCGGTGACGGTCGGGTCCACTACCGCAGTGGCGGCGTTGTGGCTTTCTCCGTCGGTCATCCGGTTCTGGCAAGACTACCCGCACGTAAAAGTGAACCAGATGGCGCAAGACAAGCCATTCTCGGACAGACCGGATATCGACTTTTTCATCCGTTACGGTCGTGACGTGAACTCGCAGCTGAACCATACTAAACTGTACCGTGATACTCTGACGCCGGTCTGTAGCCCCGAGATGGCCATGGAACTGAAGGGGGCAAGCCTTGAAGACCTGGTCGAACGTCGCCTGATCCACCTTGAAACGCAGGACAACACATGGACCACTTGGCCGTCTTGGTTTCACGACCTCGGATATACCGGAGTTGTACCGGTGCAGTCGCGCGTAAACAGCTATGCGTTGGCGTTGCAGTTGGCCCGGAAAGGGGCCGGGCTTGCATTGGGGTGGAAACGCTTGATCCAGCCCATGCTGACATCAGGAAAACTTGTTGCGCTGGAAGAATTCAGCCTCCCTGCCCCGAACAATTTTTACCTCGTCGGTCGCCCGGACGACCAACTGACAGAAGGTGCCCTGGCGCTGAAAAACTGGTTGCTGGGTGAATTGTCCGGGGGTTCGGTTTAGTCTGCCTCAATCGGCCATGAGGTTTTTTGATATTGAATGAAGCCGGCTCGACCGGCCAATGGGAGTAACGTTCAACACATTCCGAATTACTCAGGAGCAACCGATGAACAAGCATTCAGCGCTTTCGTCTGTTCTGACCCCGGTAAACACCGCCAAGGGCCTGCCGAACGAGCATTATATCGATCCCGATGTCTTCGCCGAGGAACGGGAGGCGGTCCTGTTCGCGAACTGGTCGGGCATCGGTTTTGGCAAGGACATTCCCGAAGCGGGAGATGCCTTTCCGATCGACTTCCTCGGTGTGCCGCTTCTGATGGTGCGCGACCGTGACGGGCAGATCGGCGTTTTCCAGAACACCTGCCGCCATCGCGGAATGATTTTGGTCGACAAGCCGCAGAAAATCCGCGGCGCGATCCGATGCCCCTATCACAGCTGGTGTTACGGCCTGAATGGCGAACTGCGCACTGCGCCGCATGTCGGTGGCCCCGGACAGAACACACATGAAGATCTGGACTTTGCTGAACTGGGCCTGATCCGCATTCGTTCCTATGTCTGGCGCGACGTTGTCTTCGTAAATGTGGATGGCAACGCCCCGGAGTTCGAAGAGGTCCATCGCGAATTGATGGAACGCTGGAAAGATTTTGAACAGCCCATGTATCATGGCGGCGCCGGCGCGTCTGTCCGGCTCGAGCTGGAGTCGAACTGGAAACTGGCGGTCGAAAATTTCTGCGAAAGCTATCACCTGCCCTGGGTTCACCCGGGTCTCAACAGCTATTCGCGTCTGGAAGACCACTACAACATCAATGAACTGGGCAAGTATTCGGGTCAGGGCACCTACGTCTATCGCCAGTTTGAAGGTCAGAACGGCGAAAAACTGGATGACTTCCAGAATTTGAGCGAAAAGTGGAACGAAGGGGCGGAATACATCGTCGTGTACCCGAACACCTTGCTGGGTGTTCAACGCGACCATGGATTTGCCTTCATCATCGATCCGATCACGCATGAGCGGTCGAACGAAAGGATCGAGCTGTACTACGCCAAAAAACCGGAAGACGCACCCGAGCACGAAGCGTTGCGCGCAAAGAACGCGCAGCTTTGGAAAACCGTTTTCGAAGAGGACGTGTTCGTGGTCGAGGGCATGCAGAAAGGCCGTCATGGCGTCAAATTCGACGGCGGCCGCTTCTCGCCCGCGATGGATGGCCCAACGCATTGTTTCCACCACTGGGTGGCCACTCAGATCGAAAAAGCCCGTGCCGAGGCATAGGCGGCTTTCCGGCCGGATCATGGGCTGAGGGCGCCACGGATGTATCCTGCTCGGTCATTTGCAATCAGGAACATCGCAGATGCAGGCGATGTTCCGCGATCGCGCAAAGACGCATGCGGATGCGTCTGATGGGTTCATCAAGGGCCGGTCCGCATCGCTAACGACGCTGGGAAATCGGGACTCAGGCGCAAAAAGGTAGAAAGCGTATGATTGCGTACAGGCCAACACACTTCGCGTTTCCGGTAAGAGGCTGACCTTGGATCTGCAAGAACTCGACAAGCAACTGTTACAGGCTCATGCGGATAATGATGTGCCTGCGCTGATCCGGCTGTACCACGAGGCAGCCGACCGGGCCGAGCAAAATCAGGATCTCGACGCCGCTTGTTTTTACCTTACACATGCGTTTGTTTTCGCGCTGGAATACGGCGCGCCCCAAGCGGATGAGTTGAACCGAAAACTATACGAGCGCGGCCGCGCCCATCGTTTGGTGTTCTGACGAAATCGGTGTAGTTGGGGTATCGTGCTGGCAAAGAGACAAAGCATGACCCATTTCACCTTTCTGTGCCTCGGAGATTTCCCGCTTGCTGCCTTGTCCATGGCCATCGACCCCCTGCGCGTGGCCAATGAGATCAGCCGCAGCGATGGTCTTGGCTGGACTGTCGTTTCGGAAGATGGGCAACAGATCATGTCCAGCTCACGCCTCAGCATCAACCCTGACAAGGCATTGTCCGAGGTTGAGGAAACCGACGTCGTGCTGGTCTTTGCCGGGGCCTCAGCCCGGTTGAAGGATCGCAAGGCTTCGGGCGGAGCGCTGCGACGGCTATTGTCCCGTGGCGCGCGGATCGGTTCGGTCAGCGGCTCACTTTTTGCGCTGGCGGAAGAAAAGTTCTTCGATGGTTACAGCTGTAGCGCACATTTCTGTTACACCGCTGCTTTGAAGGAACAATTCGACAGGGTGAACCTGTGTGACACGCTCTATACGATAGATCGCAACCGAATGTCCTTTGCCGGGACTTCAGCGGTGTTTGAGTTCATGCTGGGCGTGATTTCGGACGAGGTGTCCGATGCGGTTGCCGTCGAAACCGCCTGCTGGTTCCAATACGCGACGTTGCGCGATGCGGATACGTTGCAGGTTTTGCCGGGCTACAGCAAAAATCAGACCCGCAATGCCCTGCCGCGCCCGGTTCGACGGGCCATCGAGTTGTTTGCAAACAACATCGAAAACAAGATCTCGATCGAGCAGGTTTCGAAGCGCGTTGGCATGTCCATCCGGCAATTGGAACGGCATTTCAAGAAGGAAACCGGGATCAGTCCCGGAGGGTACTATCGCAGGCTGCGACTGGATGCGGCGCGGCAGAAGCTGCTTTACACCGACCAGTCTTTGCAGGAAATCGCGCTTTCGGTCGGGTATGACAGCGCCAGTTCGTTTTCAAGCAACTATCGGCGCGAATTCGGTCTGCCGCCGACTCAGGAACGCAAGGAACGAAGCCGCGGCGCCAGACACGCGGCTTTGTCCTTTGGGCACCGTCCTTCACAGGGCCCTGGCCACCTCGATCAGCATGTGGTGAACTGAAATCGCATAGCTGCGTGGCGCGTAGACCGAGAAATCCGTTCCCGCCTCATTGCAGCGCAGCAAGCACCCCACATGGTGGATTGCAGTGCGGTTGAAAGCTCCGGCCTGCATCTGTTCGACATCCAGAACGGTCAGGCGTTGCAGCAAGCCTGTTGCACCCTGCCCGGTCATGTCGATGCGTGTGAACGCGTCCGACTGATCGGTCACCGACGCCATGCCGGCCAGCTCAGTTTCCATACGCCGGGCCAGGTCCAACGGGCCTGCAAAAGCTTCTTCGCACAGGTACTGATCCGGGCCCAGCCAGTGCAGGCTGCTGGTTTCGCCCTTTTCCCACCGCCCCGCCTCAGGCGCCGGGATTCCGCAAACGGTTTGAAGTTTGGCTTTGACGGTTTCCTCCTGTCCCAACCGGGCCGAGACGGATGCCAGCGCCACATCCTCCCGTTCCTGAAAGGTCAGAGTTCCGACCACGTCCCGTTTGGGTTCACTGCCGCCAATGGCGGTCTTGGTAACAAAATCACGCACGGAGCCGTTCTCCTTCGGGGTCAACGAAATGCGCGCTGACAAGCGTCGCTTTGATGTTGGTGTCATCCACCGGGCTGACAATCTGCACGGTGTCGCCCAATCGCTGCGCCCCGCGTTTTACAAAGGCCAGGCCGATGCTGCTGGACAGGTGCGGCGAATAGGCAGCCGATGTGACATAGCCCAGATCGTTTTCCGGCAGGTGTGGCGCATCCTCGTCGAACACATGGCCACCGGCCAGCACGGTATCGGCGTTGTTGACCGGCTGAATGCCGACCAAAGCCAGGCCATCCGGATCGGTCAGTGCTTCGCGTGCGCTGAGCGTCGCACCGATACTGTCTTTCTTGGCTGAGACCATGCGCCCCATGGCCAGATTGTGGGCGCTGGTGGTTCCGTTCAGTTCGTTTCCGGTGGCATGGCCCTTTTCAATCCGCAGAACGCCAAGCGCTTCGGTGCCATACGGCGTTACGCCAAAGGGCTCTCCAAGCGCCATCAGATGTCGGATCAGCGCGTCACCGTACCGGGTAGGCACAGCCAGCTCATAGGCCAACTCGCCCGAGAACGAGATGCGGAAAAGCCGCGCCGGGATCCCCCCGGCAATGGTCACCTCGCCACACGCCATAAAGGGAAAACCTTCGTTGCTGATGTCATGGCCGTCATCAACGACCTTTTGCAGCAACTCGCGGGATTTCGGGCCCGCTATGGCATATTGTGCCCAGGCGTCGGTGGTCGAAATCATCTGCACATCCATGTCCGGAAACAGGCATTGGCGCACGAACTCCATGTGGCGATAGACACCAACCGCGTTTGCGGTTGTGGTGGTGACCACAAAGTGATCCTCGGCCAGGCGGGCGGCGGTGCCGTCATCCATGGCAATACCGTCTTCGCGCAGCATCAGACCATAACGGGTCTTGCCCACCGGCAGTTTGGCAAAGCCGTTGCAATAGATCTTGTTGAGGAACTCTGCCGCATCCGCGCCCTGCACGTCGATTTTGCCCAGCGTGGTCACGTCGCAGACGCCGACACCGCTGCGTACGGCCAGAACCTCGCGATCCACGGACTCGCGCCAATGGGTCTCACCAGCCTTGGGGAACCATTGCGCACGCAGCCAGGGGCCCACCTCGACGAATACCGCGCCCTGTTCTTGGGCCCATTGGTGGCTGGGCGTCAGTCGCGTAGGTTTGAATTCTTTTCCGACCGAGCGCCCGGCCCAGGCCCCCATCGCCACGGGCGTGTACGGTGGCCGGAAGATGGTCGTGCCGGTTTCGGGAATGCTCTTGCCGGTGATCTCGGCCATCACGGCCAGCGCGCCGACATTCGCGGTTTTGCCCTGATCCGTCGCCATACCAAGGGTGGTATAGCGTTTCAGATGCTCGACACTGCGGAAGCCTTCCTGTTCGGCCAGTTTGACATCCTTGACGGTCACGTCATTCTGGAAATCCAGCCAGGCGCGGCCTTTGCCGGGCACATGCCACAACGGGGTGATACGGATCTCATCATCCTCGGCTTTCGGCAGGTTGACCGGACAGGCCCTGATCCCCAGGCCGTCAAGCGCCGCAAGTGCCGCATTGGTGCCCGAGGCGATCGCCCCGTGGCTGGTCAGGTTGCCCGCGGCGGCACCGGCGACAGCCATACCTTTCGGCAGCTCAGCCGGTGGGATTAAGGCTGCAAGCGGTTCGAACCATTGCGGGCGGCCGCGCTGATGGCATGTCAGTTGCACATTCGGATTCCACCCACCCGAAACGCCCAGACCACTTACTTCGATGGGGCGGGTCTGACCATCGGCCATCTGCACGTTGATCGATTTTAGCCCCAGACGGCCCTGCGTGTTCGTGACCTGCGCCCCGGCCAGCAATTCACATTCGGCAATGCGCGGTGCATCGTGGCGCGGGTCGATCACGGCAACAACTTTGATCCCGGCTTTGATCAAATCCTGTGCGGCGCGGTGTCCTTCGTCATTGTTGGTGAAGATCGCCACGCGCTGGCCCGGTGTCGCAGCCCAGCGGTTTGCATAGGCCCGCATCGCGCCCGCCAGCATTATGCCCGGTCGGTCGTTGTTTTCGAAAGCAATCGGACGTTCGGTAGAGCCGGCACAAAGCACCGAGTGCTTCGCGTAGATGCGCCACAGAATCTGGCGTGGTTTCCCCGCCTCGGGCACCGCAAGGTGATCCGAGACCCGCTCAAGGGCGCCGTGAATGCCGTGATCATAGGTGCCGAACACGGTGGTGCGCGTCAGAAGGCGCACATTGTCCATCGACGCCAGTTCTCCCAGTGTCTGCGCGACCCAATCGGCATTCGAAATGCCCTCGAACCGGTCACAGTCAGACAACAGACGCCCACCCATCCGGCTGTCTTCGTCCGCCAGAATGACCCGCGCGCCAGACCGCGCCGCCGTCAACGCCGCGATCAGGCCGGAAGGACCGGCACCGATAACCAGGACATCGCAATGCAAATAGCCCTTGTCGTAGATATCCGGGTCGGCCTCCTGCGTCAGGCTGCCCAGACCGGCCGCCTTGCGGATCATCGGTTCATAGAGCTTTTCCCAGAACGCCTTGGGCCACATGAAGGTCTTGTAATAGAAACCCGCCGTCAAAAAGGGCGAAAGCCGATCATTGATCGACAGCGCATCGAAGGCGAGCGAGGGCCAGCGGTTCTGCGATGTCGCCTCGAGCCCATCGAACAGTTCGACCGTGGTCGCGCGTGTGTTGGGTTCCTGCCGGTTGCCTGTGCGCAGCTCGACCAGCGCGTTGGGCTCTTCCGAGCCCGAGGCAAGCACACCGCGTGGACGGTGGTACTTGAACGAGCGGCCAACCAACCGCACGTCATTGGCCAGCAGAGCCGAGGCCAGCGTATCACCCTGATAGCCTTCGTAGGATTTGCCATCGAAGGTAAAGCGCAGCTTTTTGGACCGGTCGATCAGACCGCCCTGCAAACGATTGTTCTGGGTCATTTTCCCCGCCCCGTCTTGCGGGCTACATCCCGCGCCAGTTCTGTTGCCAGAATTTCATGGGTCAGCGTGTCGCGTGTCACAACCAGCCACGAGCGGTCGCCCTGCTCGTGAAACCACAACTCGCGGTGGGTTCCTGCCGGGTTGTCGCGCAGGTAGAGATAGTCGTGAAACTCAGCGGCGGCCGTGTCGGATTGCCAGTCGGGCCGATTGATCAGGCTCGCGTCGCCCAGATAGGTGAATTCGGACGCGTCACGCGGGCCAAGCAGTGGATGATTGATGATCATGTCCGGGCCTCCTCAATGCAGGTTGGGCTGTGCGCCCACACCTTTTTCGTCAATCATCCGGCCGGTTCTGAACCGGTCCAGCCGATAGGCAGTTGCAACGTCATGCGGTCGGTCGGTGGCCATCAGATGCGCGAAACAAAAACCAGATGCCGGCGTTGCCTTGAACCCGCCATAGCACCAGCCACCATTGAAGTAGAGCCCGTCAATTCCAGTGTGATCTATGAATGGCGAGCCATCCATCGACATATCCATCACGCCGCCCCACATCCGCAGCAGGCGCGCGCGACCGATCATCGGCATAAGGGACATACCGCCTTCGGCCACGTCCTCGACCACAGGCAGGTTGCCGCGTTGCGCATAGGTATTGTAGCCATCGATATCGCCGCCAAAGACCAGACCGCCCTTGTCCGATTGGCTGACATAGAAATGTCCGGCGCCATAAGTGATCACCCCGTCAAGCACCGGTTTCAGCCCTTCGGTCACAAAGGCCTGGAGCACGTGGCTTTCGATCGGCAGGCGCATCCCTGCCTTTGCCATCACGCGCCCGGAAGACCCGGCAACCGCCAGGCCCACCTTCTTGGCGCCGATGTAACCCCGTGTGGTTTCAACGCCCAGCAGTTTTCCGTTTTCGATGCGGAACCCGTTGACTTCGCAATTCTGGATGATGTCGACCCCCCGTTGATCCGCGGCACGGGCATAGCCCCAGGCCACACCGTCATGACGCGCCGTACCACCGCGGCGATGCAACAGACCGCCCTTGATCGGAAAGCGCGCATCGTCAAAATTCAGGAACGGATACATCGCGCGAACGCCCTCTGCATCCAGCAGTTCCGCCCCAGAGCCGGTGAACATCATCGCGTTGCCGCGACGACGATACGCGTCACGCTGCGCGTCCGTATGACAGAGGTTCAGAATACCGCGCTGGCTGACCATCGCATTGTAGTTCAGGTCCTGTTCAAGGTTTTCCCACAGCTTCAGCGACAGCTCATAGAATGGCTGGTTGCCATCCAACAGGTAATTGGCGCGAATGATCGTTGTGTTCCGCCCGACGTTGCCGCCACCGATCCAGCCTTTTTCCAGAACCGCCACCCTGGCGGCGTTGTGTTCCTTGGCCAGATAGTATGCCGTCGCAAGGCCATGACCGCCGCCGCCGATCACGATGAAATCATAGCTTGATTGAGGCTCGGGATCGCGCCATGCCGGTTTCCAGCCCCGATGCCCGTTCAAAACCTGCCGCATAATCGCGAGTGCCGAATACCGCATGAATTTGTGTCCTTAACCCTCAGTGCGCCGAAGCATCATGTGCCGCCGGGAAAGCCCCAGTCACGACGTAATCCGTCACGGAGTTTATCGGTTGCGACAATTTTCAGGCCGGTATTCGGTTTGATTGTCGCGCCACCTGACGGTTTTCCGGTGCATGCATCGCGGGCCGGCACAGCCATCGCGCGAAGAACGCGATGCCAACCATCCGGCCGATCTCCGGTTGCCCACCATGACCGCGGCGTTGCAGTTGCAGGAAAAAAGGCAACGCACCTGTTTAGCGGGGATCAGAACCTCAACAATTCAAGCGTATGCCCGGCGGGCAGATCTTCGATCTCAGCGGGTATGATCGCCAACCCGTCTGCCTGCGCCAGCAAGGCAACACGGCCGCTATAGGAGGGTGCCATCAGACGCACTTTGGGAAGGCCTTCGGGCGAGGTGCCGTCAATCTGGACCGGACGATACTCCTGCCGGCCCGCGTGACGCTGCGCGGGTTCAGCCAGCACGGCCTGAACAGGTATCTGAGGCCTGTGGCGCAGACCCGCACGGCGCGCCATCATCTGCGATCCGATTATCTGCCATGTCACATAGGCCGAAACAGGGTTGCCCGGCAGACCAACATAGAGAGCATGCCCGCGCCTCCCGAACATGACCGGTTTACCCGGTTTCATCGCCACTTTCATGACATCGGTTTCGCCGCCGATCTCACTGAACAGTCTGGGCATGTGGTCTTCATCCCCAACAGACACCCCCCCGGTTGTAACGATCAGATCCGAGGCATCGCACGCCTCGCGCAGAACCTGTTCCAGACGGGTCGGGTCATCCACGACCGGCCCCCGGTCGGTCAGTTCGATCCAGGGTTTTTGCAACAGCGCCAGCAGCATATATCGGTTCGAGTTGTAGATTTGGCCGGGGCCAAGGGGCTCACCCGGTTGGCGCAGTTCGCTGCCTGTCGAAAAGATCGTGACCTTCAGTTTTCGGAACACCAGGACCTCGCCGTACCCGGCGGATGCCAGGGCTGCCACCTCACGCGGTCCAATTTCACAGCCGCCTCGCAGGACCAGCCCCCCGGCACAAAGATCTTCCCCCGCGCGCCGGATATGCTGGCCGGGTTTCGGGCGGCGGCTGAATCGAATCCTGTCGATCAGAAGATCGCAGTCTTCCTGCATCAACACGGCATCGAAGTCAGGCGGCACCGGAGCGCCCGTGAAAATGCGCAAAGCGCTGCCTTCAGGGGCATCATGGTCACCGCAGTCGCCCGCAGCCACGCGCCCGGCGATGGGCAGTTCGAACATCGGCCCATCGCCCAGATCACCGGTGCGGATGGCATAGCCATCCATGGCAGAGTTGTCGAAGGCAGGCATGTCGACCTTGCTGGTGCAATCCTCGGCCAGAACCCGGCCTATCGCCTGTTCCAGCGGCAAAATCTCGGTTTCGGCAACAGGATCGGCGACGGAAAGACCGCGCTGAAGGGCGTCATCTACAGTCAGATACATGTGGGCGTGGCGGTCACAGGCGCATCCATCAGCCATTTTGAGTCTCCGAAAACATTAAGGGTCCTGCGAATCCCGACTGTTCGGCCGGATCGAGAATGGGCAGACCGGCTTTGACCGCTTCCAAATCCGAGTTGGGATCACCAACGACCGGCAGCGTGCCCACGCCATGCCGACCATGTGCGGCGCGACCTATGCCGTCGCCGCCTTCTTTTCCGGACGACAAATCCGGCTCGGGTTGGCCGCAAAGCTCAGACACGCGCGCGCAGTCAGAGCCCATGCCAAGGGTGGACGTTACGGTGGGCCCTCTCGACGACCTCTTGAAGCCCACGGTATCCCAGGCAGGGATTGGTGCAGATAGCGTCAGCCAAGTGTTCATCCGTCCCTCCGGAGTTCAGGCCGCCCGGCGGGTAACCCCCAGCAGGTCAGCCGAAACGCTGATCATCACCGGCAAAAGGACGCGATGGTTTTTGTCGCACGGTCCGGCCAGAAATTCCCGGCCAATGGACAGCAAGGCGGGTTTACTGTCATTGACATAGGTCATGATCCGCTGTTCGGGCGCCCCATCAGGAAGGGCACATTGCCGCCTTTGTTGGTTCCGCAGGTATTGAAATCACAACCGCAGCGTTGCGCTGGCCCTTTGGTCGGTTTCGAAAGGAAAAAGGCTGGCTTGGTCGCGAAAAAGTCGACAGGTGAAGGTGCCGGGGTCTTTTTCAGCAGATCTTGGCCGAATGCCAGACGTTCTTGACCGTCATGTAATTCTCAAGGCCTTCGGTTCCGCCTTCCCGACCATAGCCACTGGATTTCACGCCCCCAAAGGGCGTTTCCGGCATCGATGCTTCAAGCGTGTTGATCGACAAATTACCGACCTCGACCTCGTCAATCAGACGGTCGATGTAATCCGCCCGATTGGTGAAAGCGTACCCCGCCAGCCCGTATGGAACTGAATTCGCTAGATCGACCGCCTCATCCAGCGAAGCAACCGGGTTGATCACCGCAACCGGTCCAAACGGCTCTTCGCGCATGATCCGCGCCCCTTTAGGAACGTTCAATAACACCGTGGGTTCAAAGAAATATCCCCGCTCACCAAGCCGCGATCCCCCTGTGGCAAGCGTTGCCCCTTGTGCCACTGCGTCTTCAACCAGCTCTGACAAGGCTGGAACGCGCCGGTCGTTGGCCGTTGGGCCCATTTCAACGGTTGCGTCAAGCCCATTGCCGACAACCGTGGCTTTGGCCCTAGCAACAAACCCGGCCGCATAGGCGTCAAAAATACTCTCATGCGCGAAGAAACGGGTTGGCGAAGTGCAGACCTGACCGGCATTGCGCATTTTGCGGACCGCGCCTGAAACGGCCGCCGATTGCACATCCGTATCTTCGCAAACGATGACCGGCGCGTGGCCGCCCAACTCCATGAGCACTCGGGTGTCGTGCCGGGCCGCCAAAATGGTCAAATGACGCCCGACGGTTGTCGATCCGGTGAAGGCCACCAGGCGAACGGGGTCCTGCGGGATCAGATGGCCGGATATCTCGGATGGTTCACCGAACACCAAATTCAGAACCCCTGCCGGCAGACCGGCATCTTCGAACGCTTTTGCTATGTGCAAAGCGCCGGCAGGCGTTTCTTCTGCCGCTTTCAGGATCACCGAACAGCCCGAGGCCAAAGCACCGGCGATTTTCCGGGCAGGTTGGCTCATGGGGAAGTTCCACGGCGAAAATGCCGCGACAACGCCGACAGGCTGGTGATGAACTGCAAATTTGTGCCCCTGCGCCGCCGGAATGATCCGCCCATAGGTCCGCATCGCCTCGCCCGCATCCCATTCAAAGAACTCGGCGCCGCGAATGACCTCCAGCCGGGCCTGCTTCAAAGGCTTGCCATGTTCCAGAGTAATGGAATGCGCGATTTCTTCCTGCCGCTGACGCATGAGGGCTGCCGCCCGCAGGATCGTATCCGCGCGTTCCCGCGGCGATGTGCGGCGCCACAGTCGAAAGCCTTCGACGGCCGCTTGCAGCGCGTCGTCCAGGTCTTTCACCGATGCGCAAGGCAATCGACCGAGTTCTTCCTCGGTTGCCGGGTTGACAACCGGGATATCGCGCCCGGTTTTTCGCCACGTGCCGCCAATGAACAGCCTGAGCTCTGGATACATGAAACCGGCGCCTCCATTTGCCTTGATTTTTGATCGCGCGATGCCTCGCATGAGTTCAAGCGCATTGCGCGAATACGGATATCAAATTGGCGAATATCTGGTCTGTCTGCTCTGCGCCGCCCGATGCAGAGCCGTTTTGAAAGCGCGCCCCGCAGGCGACAGATCGTCATCGGCACGGAAGGACACTCCAATCGGCCCCTGCCCGAAAGGAACCTCCCAGGCGAGCTGGGCAAGATGGTTGTTTTCGATATCCTGGACGACGACCTCGGCAGGCATAAGGCCGATCAGGTCGCGGGATTGCAGCAGCGCCCGGTTCGTCAGGTAGGACACGGATTCTATGGCGACCGGTGGCACATATTGCTGCTGGCCGACGAAAAAATGATCCGCCTGACGTCGCAACGTGGTTTCTTGCGGGGGAAGAATCCAGCCAAACGGCTTGGTTTGCGCAAAGGTCACGGCGTCCCGCCCCGCAAGCGGGTGTTTAGGGCCGACAATGGCCAATATCCGATCCTCGAACAGTTTTTCCTGTCGAATCTTGTCGCGATGCCGGTGCGACGGCAGGCGTCCTACAACCATGTCGATCTCACCCGACAGCAGCCGGGGCATGAGCACCTCGTTGGTCCCTTCGCTGATCTTGACTGCAACGTTCGGGCGGTCTTTCAACAGCAGTTCAATGGCGGCAGGTAGCAAGCTAGTTGACGCTGCAAGCAGTGTTCCCACCACGACACGGCCGGAATTTCCTTCGTTCAGATCGTCCAGTTCCTGCGCGGCATTGGAAACCTGAGCAAATATCAGCTTCCCGTGACGTATGAGAGTTTCGCCAAAAACCGTTGGCACAACGCCTCGGTTGGTGCGCGTGAACAGCTTGACTTCGAAATCCAGTTCAAGATCCTGAATCATCTTGGTTGCCGCTGGCTGAGATATTCCCAGCTCACGCGCGGCATTCTGAATGTTCCCATGTGCGCCAACTGCAACCAGCAGACGCAGCTGTCGCAGCTTCAGGCGGGTCAAGGCGCGGTCAACGATGCGAGAGTGGCGTCCAACCATGGCTACAGAACAATCGGCTTGCAAAGCTGATCCAGCTTGGACAGCACGCTCATGGCCGCAAGCGCCGAGCTTCGCGGGTTGTCGGGCAGCGCGGTGCCGCTGATCCGGAACTGAAACGTGCCGAAATCGCCTTCAGCCTCGACCTCGTGAATGTTCTTGTGGATCGTCGGATCGGCGATCAGACGAACCTGTGTGTTATCGAACCCCACACCCGCCAAGGCGACGGCGGCGGCGACATTTGCGTTCTTTGGGTAAGCCAGCGCCGCCTCTCGTGCGGAACCCTGAAAATGTGCTTCAGCCGCGGTGATGTTGCCGAGGTCAAGACTGTGTTCGGCAAGTGATCCCTTCCACCCCGCCGGCGGCTTGCGCCCCACATATGTGACGGATTTGAGCGGCCCGACCGCTGCGGCGCTGAGACAGTCCAGCCCGCCTATGGCACCGCTTGCCAGATGCAGCCGCGCCCCACCCTTTCGCGCGGCCCTGTTCAGCCGATCACTGACCTGCTGATCCGCAAGTGCGCCGGCAGAGACACTGATGATATCCAGCCCTCGCGCCAGAATGTCCGGACCCAAACCGGCCAATGCCTCGTGCCCCGCGCAATCCAGAACCATTTCGATTCCGGCCGGCAGGTCATCAACCGAACCGACTGACTTGGGCGATTTTGGATCAACGCGGTGTGGTCTGACCAGAATGGCTGCCAACTCATGCCCATGTTCTGGCAACATGCGCTGCACAAACTGCGCGATTGCGCCGGTTCCGATGACTGCGATCTTCATGTCTGGACCCTAGACCAGCATTGAAAAAATCTGAATTGGTAAGTTGGTGGTATATGTTTTTCAGATAACCATTTCCCTGAAATGGCACTGGACCGACCCGCCTGGTGTGTTTTGTTCCTGATGAAGCCACGGGGACCACTTTGGAAATGAAATACTCAAAACACGATGCGAAGGCCTATGCCCGCGAACATATGACTGGGATATGGGCAGCGGCACTGAACCCGTTCAATGATGACCTGTCTCTGGATGAATCGGGACTGCGTGCAAACATCCGCCATTGGATCGATGATCTGGACATCCAGGGCCTTTTCGTCGCCGGCAAACAGGGCGAGTTCTTTTCGATGAGCATCGAAGAGCGCAAGCGCAACTTCGAAATTGCCGTTGACGAATGCGCAGGCAAAGCCGGTGTAATCGTCTCGGTCTCGGACCAGAACATGAATACGGCCTTGGACCTGGCGCATCACGCCCAGAACTGCGGTGCGGATTACATCGTACTGCACGCGCCGGTTCTGAGCTTTGTGCACGATCGCGGAGAGGTTTTGTACCAGTACTACAAGCGTTTTTGTGACGAACTGGATATCGGCATCGCCATGTGGAGCCATCCAGACAGCGGCTATTTGATGCAACCCGAAGAATGCGCTCGCATTGCGGACTTACCCAATATCGTTGCGATAAAATACTCGGTCCCGCGCGAGATGTACGTGAAGCTGACCCATATGGTGGGCGACAGGATCCATGTCTCGACCTCGGCTGAACATGAGTGGCTGGACAACATATTGGAACTGGACTGGAAGCTCTATCTCTGCTCGTCCCCGCCCTATCAGCTGCAAAGCAAGGTCGATCAGCGGATGAACGAATACACGCGTCTGGCCTTTGTGGGAAAGGCCGATGAAGCGCGACGTGTCTTTGACAGTCTGAACCCTGTCCGCGACGCGATGAAACGCGCGCGTCCTGCGGGCAAACCCACTGCATTCGGGAAGTACTGGCAAGAGTTGCTGGGTCAGGTCGGTGGCCGTGTACGTCCGCCGATGCTGGAACTGACCGACGCCGAAAAAGCGATCATTCGCAAAGCATTTGATGAAAGCGGGCTGCGCGTCTGAGCTGGGTGAGGCCGGGCAGTATAAGGAAATCGGATAGCGAGATGCTGATAATTTCTTTGCGGTCATGAAAAAACGCGCCAAACTTTCCGGGATAGGGAGTGGGACATGTCAAAACTGAAAGCGTTCAACTTTAAGGCCTGGATCGACGAACACCGCCATCTGCTCAAACCGCCCGTAGGGAATCGTCAGGTTTGGGAAGACGCCGATCTGATGGTCACTGTTGTGGGTGGTCCGAACAAGCGAACCGATTACCACGATGACCCGGTGGAAGAATTCTTCTACCAGCTTGAAGGCGACATGGTGCTGAAAATCTATGACGGAGAGGAGTTCTATGATGTTCCGATCCGAGAAGGCGAGGTTTTTCTGCTGCCTCCGCATGTACGCCATTCGCCACAGCGCCCTCAGGAAGGTTCGATCGGGCTTGTGATTGAACCCAAGCGCCAGACCGGAGAGCTGGACGCCATCGAATGGTATTGCTTTGAATGCGGATCACTGGTGCATCGAGCGGAAATGCAGCTAAAGTCCATCGTTGATGACCTGCCTCCGGTTTATCAGAAGTTCTATGCCTCGGAACAAGACCGCACCTGCCCCAATTGTCAGGCTGTGCACCCGGGAAAGGAACCGCCCGAGGGCTGGGTCACGTTGTAAAACAAGATCAAACAGGGGAAGTAATGAGACATTTTGCAAAAATCGCCGCCTCTGCGGCTGCGTTGGCATTGGCGTCCGTGGCCGCTCACGCCGAAGAGTTTCGGTTGGGTCTGATCACGCCGCCACCGCATATCTGGACCAAAGCCGCCGAAGCGTTTGGGGCCGAGTTGAATGAGGCCAGTGGTGGCGCGCATTCGGTATCGGTCTTCCCGGCCCGCCAGTTGGGGAACGAGGCCGAAATGCTGCAACAATTGCAGACCGGCGCGTTGGACATGGCTTTCATGACCGTGGCTGAAGTTTCGAACCGCGCGCCCGAGTTGGGGGCGTTCTATGCGCCCTATCTGGCAGATGACATTGGACACGCGGGGCGCATCCTGCGATCCGATACGGCCAAATCCATGCTGGAACCCTTGCCGGGGCAGGTTGGTGTCGTTGGACTAGGATATGGGATGGCAGGATTGCGCCAGATCGTCAGCCGGGGCGAGGTTTCCTCCGCCGAAGATCTGTCTGGCCTCAAGCTGCGGATCACGCCTTTCACGCCGATCCTCGACTTCTACAACGCGGTGGGGGCGGCACCCACGCCCATGCCCTTGCCTGCCGTCTATGATGCGCTGGCCAATGGTCAGGTCGACGCCATCGACATGGACGCCGAGCTGATCTGGGTTCTGAAATATTATGAACACGCCGACACGATCGTGCAGTCGGATCACATGATGTTCCCGATGGTCGGGCTGGTATCGGCCAAGGTCTGGGCTGGTATGTCTGAAGAAGACCGCGCGATGATCGCGGAACTCATGGCCAAGCATGTCGACAGCACCATTGATGCCTACGTTGAAAACGATGCCAAATGGCTGGAGCAGATCGAGGGCACTGGCAAAGCCTACAAAAAGGTTGATGCCTCGTTCTTTGGCGACGCGATCGAAGAGTGGAACGGGATCTGGTCCCAGAAAACCTCTTCCCTTGACGCTTTGCGGCAGACTGCGGCAGAAACAAAATAACGAAAACGGCATGACGAAAGGGGCGCAGCTCGATCCTGCGCCCTTTTTCACGGGAGAGCAGCGATGTTGTATCGGCTGTCGGCAGGCTTGGCGCGGGTCGAGTTGTGGTGCGCTGCCTTTCTGGCAGTCTGCATAACGGCTCTGATTTTGTTGAATGTCGTGACGCGAACGGCGGGCAACGCCCTGTTCTGGGTTGATGAGCTGGCGATCTACGCGATGGTCTGGATGACTTTTCTGGGCGCGTCTTCCGCATTGCACCATCGCAGCTCGGTGTCGATCTCCATCGTTTCCGACAACGTGCCCGAACGCGCGAAACCATTGATCCGCAAGGGTGTGGACGTGGTCGTGTTTGCTTTTTCCCTTGCGATGCTGTGGTTCTGCTGGCGCTGGTTCCTTCCGCTGGACATCGCCAGCAGCGGATTTGACGTGGCGGCGTTTCAAGGTCAGACATTCAATTTCATCTACGCCGAGCCAACGCTGACCCTGGGCCTGCCAAAGTATCTGTTCTGGTTGGTGATGTGGCTTTTCGCACTGGGCGCGACACTGCATTCCACCATGCATCTGCTGAGCCCCCCGGGCAAAGGGGCACAGCCATGAGCCCCATCGTCTTTCTGGCCACTCTACTTCTGTCCGTGCCCGTGGCGATCGTGCTGGCGATCACGGCCATCTGGTACATCTGGGAAAGCGGCAACACGGTTCTTTATGACAGCTTCGCGCAGAAAATGTTCGGCGGTCTTGAGAATTACGGCCTGCTGGCAATTCCTCTGTTCATGTTGACCGGAGAATTGATGAACGAAGGCGGCATGACCCGGCGCCTTGTCGCGCTGGCCCGGGTATTTGTCGGCGGGTTTCGCGGCGGGCTGGCCTATATCAACTTGCTGGCAAACATGTTCATGGCGGCAATCATCGGGTCTGCGACGGCGCAGATCGCGGTGATGTCGCGCGCCATGGTCCCCGCGATGGAGGAGGAGGGCTATGACAAGGGTTTCGCCGCTGCCACGACGGCCGCGGGCGGGCTGCTGGCTCCGGTCATCCCGCCGTCGATGATGTTTGTCATCTTCGGTGTTCTGGCTCAGATCCCGATTGGTGACATGTTCATTGCAGGAATCCTGCCCGGTTTGATCCTTGCCGGGGCTTTTGCATCGGTCATCACCCTGATCGGGTGGTGGCAGAGCTTTCCGAAAGGGCATTGGATGACGCGTGCCGAAGCCGTCCAGGCCTTGATCAGCGCGGCCCCCGCCCTGCTGATCCCGATGTCGATCATAGGCGGCATTCTGTTCGGGATCGCCACACCGACCGAATCCGCCGCAATCGCGTCCCTGATCGCGTTTCTGGTGGGCTGGTTGGTCTACGGGGACCTGAAGCCGAGCAACCTGGCACAGATGTTCAAACGCACGGCGGCCAACGCGTCGATGATCCTGTTCATGATCGCGGCCGCCAGCGTGTTCGGCTGGGTCATCATCTATGAGGAAATACCACAGCAACTGGCTGGGTTGATCACCTCGATCACTTCGGACCCGTTCGTGTTCCTGCTGATCGTGAACCTTGCGCTTTTGCTGGTTGGAATGGTGATCGATGGCATCGCCGCGATCATCCTGATCACTCCGATCCTGCTGCCGATTGCAACCGGGTCATATGATATCAGCCCTTATCAGTTCGGCATTGTTGCTTGCCTGAACCTTGTGCTTGGGCTGCTGACGCCCCCGGTCGGGATCGGATTGTACATCGCCTCGTCCATGAGCGGCACATCGCCCGGTTCAATCCTGAAATCGCTTTGGCCTTTCCTGATCGCAGTAACTTTGGTGTTGCTTCTGCTCAGCTATTACCCAAGCCTGTCAACGCTGCTGATCTGAACCAGCTACGTTTGCAGGCGCATTCCGTCGCAGACATGACGCCGGAAATCTCGCTCTACTTAACGGCGCCCGTCAGCTAAGCTGGTCTGAACATGCCAATTGGTCACAAAAAGGACAATCATGCTGCTCGACACTCCGATCTGCGATTTCGGTTGGAACGCCCCGGACTTCACGCTCAAAGACCCGAACGGTCGGGCCTTCAAGATGTCCGATCATCTGCAAAACGGGTTGCTGATCGCCTTCATCTGTAATCATTGCCCCTATGTCAAAACGATCACGGACCGGCTTGCCCAGGACACGGACCTGCTGATGTCCAAGGGGATCGGCGTGTTGGCGGTCATGTCGAACGACTATCGCGATTACGCCGAAGATTCGCCGCAGAACATGTTGGAATTTGCACGGCAGAACGGCTTCAACTTTCCATACCTCGTGGACGAGGATCAATCCGTAGGAAAGGCTTATGGTGCTGTCTGCACTCCGGATTTCTTCGGTTTGAATGCGGATGGAAAGTTGCAGTACCGGGGCCGTCTGGACAATCTGGGCCGCGGCCAGACTAGCAAGCGCGAACCAGAATTGGTCAATGCGATGCTGCAAATTGCCGAGACCGGGCAAGGCCCCCAAGATCAGACACCCTCAATGGGATGTTCGATCAAATGGACCCGAGGCTAGGCCATGGGGATCACGTCACTGGATCATGTCAATCTGCGCACCACGCGTTTGGACGAGATGATCGAATGGTACTGCAACGTGCTGGGGATGCGGGTCGGGCCACGCCCACCCTTCCCCTTTCCCGGAGCCTGGCTTTATGTCGAAGAAAACGCCTTCGTGCATCTGGTCGGTGTCCAGGCCGAGGCCACGGGTTCGGACGCAGACCTGAAGCTTGAGCATTTCGCTTTTTCGGCGACAGGGTTGGATCGGTTCGAAGCGCATCTCAAAACAAATGGCGTCTCCTATCGCCGTGTGGAACTGACGGCGATCGACACCGTTCAGTTGAACGTCTGGGATCCGGACGGCAATCACATTCACATCGATTTTCGGACCGGCGAATAGAGATGGCAGGCTCCGATACCGTTTCGCGCAATGAAATTTCCTCACCCTTAAATTGAACACTTGACCGGAATTCGCGTGTCGTCCTTGATAGGGTGGTGTTTTCCCGGACTGCGCCCGGGGCTGGTCCTTTCAACCAGAGGGAAATGGGGAATGCTTGGATCGGCCTGGTCGCGGCCATGCATGGTGGTCAAATGGCTGAAATTGATGAATGGCTGATCCGAAACGGCTTGTACAAATATGTCGATGCCTTCTACCGGCACGAGGTCGAACTGGGTGATCTGCCGGAACTGAGCGACGATGACCTTGTCACGATCGGGCTGCCCCTTGGACCCAGGCGCCGCTTTCTGAAAGCAATACGGGTTGAAACCGGGCAGCCTGCGGGATCACATCGCACGCATCAGGAACCCAACATCATTGCAGAGCGCAGACAGCTGACAGTCATGTTCATCGATCTTGTTGGATCGACGGCGATATCGCAAAAGCTGGATCCTGAAGATCTGGCCGAGGTTCTGAGGCTGTTCAAAGAGACCTGCGCCGCTGCGGTCGCCGCTTTTGACGGGCATATCGCCAGTTACTATGGCGACGGCATCATGGTGTTTTTTGGCTTTCCGCATGCGCATGAAGACGACCCGGAACGCGCCATTCATGCAGGTCTTCGGATCGTTCGCGAAATTCCGGAAATCCGCACGCATGCTCATCTTGAAGTCCGCATAGGGATCGCGACCGGCCTGGTTGTCGTCGGTGACCTGCGGGGAGAGAAGATGTTCGAGGATGGCACCGCCATGGGCGAGACCCCGAACCTTGCCGCACGGCTTCAATCGATGGCTGATCCGGGGACAATGATCGTCGCGCCGACGACACGGGAATTGGCGGGTGATGCGTTCGAATATGTGCGCCGTGGCACGTTTCAATTGAAAGGCTTTGCCAAAGAGGTCGAAGCCTGGCAGGTCACCGGCACGCGCCAGACTCTCAGCCGTTTTCTTGCGGCAGACGACGCCCGGATGAGTTCATTGGTCGGGCGCGCGCAGGAGCATGAAACCCTTCAAAGCAAGTGGAAGCTGGCCCGTCAGGGTCAAGGTCAGGTGGTGCTGGTCTCGGGCGAGGCGGGCATAGGAAAATCCAGGCTGATCGAAGAGCTTCGCCGCACGATCCCGGACGCAAAACACCGACAGCTTCGATTTCAGTGTTCGCCCTTTCATGACGCAAGCGCGTTGTACCCGATCATTCGCCAGCTTGAAAACGCGGCCGAACTGCGGGCCGGTGACAGTGCGGACGAAAAATTGAACAAGATCCACGGCGTTCTGGGCGATCCTTCTGAAGGGTCACTGAAACTGGCTGCGGCACTGTTGTCGGTCCCGTTTGAAGACAGGCTTGGCCCGCTGGATCTGACCCCTGAGCAGATCATGAAGCAGACGCTGGACATGCTGGTCAACCATGTGATCGGCATGGCGCAGGAAACCCCGACCCTGTTGCTGTTTGAAGATGCACATTGGATCGATCCAACGACAAAGACTCTGCTTGATCAGCTTGTAACCCGGATAGAGGACGCGCGCCTGCTGATGGTCATGAGCTATCGGACAGGCTTTGATTCGGGTTGGCCACAATCACGCAACCTGATGCACGTCGCGCTTCAACAACTGGATTTCGCGCAGGTCAAAGAGATCGTGAACGATGTTGCCAAAGGCAAGACCGTCCCGGACGAAATTCACCGTCTGATTGCCGCCAGATCCAACGGTGTCCCGCTGTTCGTAGAAGAGGTGACGAAGGATCTGCTGGAATCCGATCTTCTGACCGAACGCGCCGACGCCTATACGATCGACCGGTCCACGCCATCACCCACTGTGCCGAAAACACTGCATGACGCGTTGATGGCTCGTCTTGATCGACTGAGCTCGGCCAAGGAAGTGGCACAGATCGGCGCTGTCATTGGCCCGCAATTCTCTTATCCGATGATTGCAAGCGTGTCCCGCTTTGATGAACGGGCGTTACGTTCCGGTCTGGATTTGCTGGTGGATGCCGGGATCGTGATTGTTTCAGCCTCAGAGCCCGAGGAAACGTTCAGTTATCGTCACGCTCTCATTCGCGACACCGCTTACAACAGCCTGCTGAAACGCGAGAGGCGAACGCTGCATGCGCGTGTGGTCCAAGCACTGAACTCTGCCTCGTTGCGCGAAAACTCTGCCGGTCCGGAAATTCTGGCTCATCACTACACGATGGCAGATATGCCGGACGAAGCGATAGAACACTGGTATCTGGCCGGGCAACGTGCCGTTGAACGCTCGGCCGGGATTGAAGCAGTCACTCAGTTGGGGCGTGCGTTGGCGTTGCTTGAACAGCAGGAAGACTCGGTTGACCGCGACCGCATGGAAACCAAGATCCAGACATTGCGGGCCGGCGTTCTGCGCTCGACCGCTGGCATCGCGGCCGATGAAACGGGTGCGGTGTATGCCCGGATCCGCGACCTGTGCAATCGGCTGGGCGAAACCGAACAATTGTTCCCTGTGCTCAATGGTCTCTATGCGTATCATCTGGTCCGCGGCGAATACGACCTTGCCAAGGACGTCGCGGCGCAGTTGCTGGACCTGTCCAAGCTGACCGACGAAACGCATCACATAATGATTGCCCATCGGGCCATGGGTGCCGTCTTGTTGCATATCGGGCAGCAGGACGCCGCCTATGCACATCTGCGACAAGCGTTGCGCTTGTATGATCCTCAGCAGCACAGCCGTCTTGCCTATGTCTACGGCACGGATCATGCCGCCATTACATCCTGCTTCCTGAGCATGACGGTCTGGTTGCGCGGAGAACCCGACCGCGCGCTCGAGATTCAGCATCAGGCGATCTCGGCGGCGCAGAAACTCAATCACGCTCATAGCCTGGCACAGACGCTGACATATCTGTGTATGCTGCACCTGTTGCGGCGTGAACCTGAACAGGTTTACGACGTTGCCGCGCGCCTCGAGGAACTGGCGACCAAACACACCTTCCCCTTCATGACACTGACGGCGAATGTTTGGCGGTGTTGGGCGGACGCGCAGATCAAGCCAGGCCCGGAAACGATCCGAGCAATGCGCGAGGCGTCCGAAGCCTGGTGGGCCAGCGGGGCCGGAAACTACAAGCCGGTGTTCCTGACGGCCCTTGCCGAAGCGTCATTGAAGGCGAACGACCCGAAGGCGGCTCAGCGCCTGCTGGATGAAGCCCGTGAACAGCAGGTTCTGACCAATGAAGCCTGGGCTCAGCCCGAGACGGATCGGATACAGGCGTTGGTGCGGTCCATGGACACTGCCGCAGATGATCTGTTCACGGAGGCTCTGGAAACCGCACGCAAACAGCAGGCAATAATGTTCGAACTGCGCACAGCGGTGGATTACGTGCAAACTTGCGACCGCTTTGGCTGCTCACCGGCCTCGCCGCCTGATCTTGGAAAGATTCTGGCTATGATTGTTGGCGGCGCGCAGACCCGCGATGTCGCGCGGGCCATGTCTTTGCTCAATCAATCGAAAGTGTCGTAGGGTACTTACCCGGCCAGTTCGGCGGGCAGCACCCTTCCATCCATCCTGTCGCCCCGCAGGACCACAGGCGCAAAGCTTCGCTGCGTCAACTTGGTTGCAACTCGTCCTGATATCCGAACAGCGCAGGTTGACCGCCCGTGTGCAGCAGAACAACTTTCTGGCCTTTTTCGATGGCGCCTTGTTCAACCAGTCCAAGAAGCCCTGCAAAGGTTTTGGCGGAATAAACAGGGTCAAGAAAGATGCCCTCGGAGCGCGCCATCAGGGTCAACGCCTCGCGGGTTGCGCGACCGATCCGCCCATATCCGGGCGCCAAGGCGCCGTCCCAGGTATAGATGTCTTCCATGACCAAAGCAGGGTCGAAACCCATCATGGTCGCCAATCGCCCTAGGACGTTTTGCAGTCGCGCGTGCTGCTGGTTTTGATCGCGACGCACGCATATGCCGTAGACAGGCGCAGTCTGTCCGACCAAACGCAATCCGGCCAGGAACCCACCATGGGTTGCCCCGCTTCCCGACGGCACCACTGCGGCGTCGAAATCGCTGATCTGAGTATGCAACTCGGCCGCCCCCGCCACATAGCCCAATGACCCCAGCGGAGGGTGATCTATGTCCAGATGGATCACGTATGGCTTCCGACCCATGGCAACCAGTTCCTCGGCGCGTCCGTGAAGAGCGCCGTCCGCGCCCGCCTCGTCCTCACCCTTGGGATAGCCAATATGTTCCGCCCCCAGAAGCTGTGCCAGAAGAACATTCCCGGATCGATGGTAGTACTCTCCCATATTCGTCACGCGGTCTTCCAATTGAAGAACGGATGACATTCCCAGCTTTGCCGCCGCAGCTGCCGCGGTGCGCACGAAATTGGATTGCACGGCACCTGTGATCAGGATGGTGTCCGCCCGCTGCCTCAGCGCCTCGCCCATATAAAATTCCAGCTGGCGGGTCTTGTTTCCGCCGAAGCTGAGCCCGGTCAGGTCGTCGCGCTTGATCCACAGATCCAGCCCCAATTGGTCAGAAAGACGCTCAAGCCGTTCGACCGGGGTAACCGATGTCATCAACCTTGCGCGGGGATAGTTTGAAAGCGCTGCGTCTATCATGGACCAGGTGCCCCTTCATTTTCATGCAAAAGACTCGTGCCGATGGATGGCACTGCTGATCAGGATAGTGAGGTTTAGGAAAGCGTGGAAGACAGCCGGTCACGCGCAAAAGCGCCCGACTGAAGCCCCCGTAGGAGCTGGCCAGTTTCGGATAACGGGTTTTCCGTGAATTTGCAGCGCCGAACGGTCCGGCCGCCGGTGATCAATCACCTCTCGCTGGTGTCGCTTTCGGCGTAGTTGCGCAAATCGTCCATGTCGGCGATATCCGCGTGGTTCCTGTTGATCTTGACGCCAACGGGTTTCAACCGCGAAAACGCGCGGCTCAGGCTTTCGGGCTTCATCCCAAGACGTCCGGCGATAAGCATCTTGTCGTAAGGCAGTTCCACCTCGCAGCGACCGGAATCGCGATCGCACAGGTTCAACAGAAACTCTGCGACGCGTTGCGCCCCGGTTTGCGCCTTCAATTGTTCCAGCTGCGCCACCAGAGCATGCAGATGCGTGAATGTCGCAGCCAGAATTGAAACGCCGATTTCCGGGTCTTCCTTCATAAGGGACAGCAGCACCGGGCTGGGAATGTGCATCACTTCACAGGCTGAAACGGCTTCGGCGGACACGGGATACGGCACGTTGCGCAGCGCAACGGCCTCACCAAAGCTTTCTCCGCGGGTGAAAACGCTCACCACCGCTTCCGCCCCGGTCGGAGAGATACGGAACAGCTTGACCCAACCCGCCAGCACGACGTGCACGGCCTTGGCTTCTTCCTCTTGCAGAAAGATCGTCTCGCCACGGTCATATTGCCGCCAAATCGCTTGCCGCAGCAAAGTATCCACATGCTGATCCGGCAGGCTGCGCAGAAGCAGAGACTGCCGCGCAATCGCCTTTTGTGCCTCGTGTGACATGAAGGCACTCCCTTCTTCATCCAGTCCGGGCGATGGCCCGGGATATCATCCCCAATGCCCTGCTATGCCAAAGCCGGCGTGGCAGTGCCAGTCTTTTTCTTGACGATCAACTTGACAATTGTCATGTCACGGGGCCCGTCGCTGCCCTAGGGTCGGTTCACAGCCAGTTATCCGGGGAGCATGTCAGATGGATTTCGAGCGATTTTTCAGCCAGAGCCTCGACGCTTTGAAAGATGAAGGGAATTATCGGGTTTTCATCGACTTGCAGCGACGTTGCGGAGCCTTCCCGAACGCACGCCAGACCGATGGTTCGATCCAGCGAGATGTGCGCATCTGGTGCTCGAATGACTACCTTGGAATGGGGCAACACCCTGCGGTCATCAACGCCATGCACGATGCGCTGGAGCGTTGTGGCGCCGGTGCGGGCGGAACGCGCAACATTTCGGGCACGACGCATGACCACGTGCTGCTTGAGGCAGAGTTGGCAGATCTCCATGGCAAAGAGGCCGCTTTGCTGTTCACCTCGGGCTATGTATCAAACTGGGCCGCTCTGGGAACGCTGGCTGCGAAGATCCCCGGTCTGATCGTTTTCTCTGATGCGCTGAACCATGCCTCGATGATCGAAGGCATCCGCCACTCACGGGCGCAGAAGGTGATATGGAAACATAACGATCTTGCGGATCTGGAGGCCAAACTGGCCGCTGCCGACCCCGACGCGCCCAAGATGATCGCCTTTGAGTCCGTTTATTCCATGGATGGTGATATCGCGCCGATCAAGGAAATCTGCGACTTGGCCGACAAATACGGCGCGATGACCTATCTGGATGAGGTTCACGCCGTCGGCCTCTATGGCCCGCGCGGCGGTGGTATTGCCGAGCGTGAGGGCCTGATGGATCGCCTGACCGTGATCGAAGGCACGCTGGGCAAGGCCTTCGGCGTGGTTGGTGGGTACATCGCAGCCTCGGCAGCGCTGTGCGATTTCGTTCGCAGCTTTGCCAGCGGCTTCATCTTCACCACGGCCCTGCCGCCTTCGATCGCGGCCGGTGCTGCCGCATCTATCCGGCATCTGAAGCAGTCAAGCGCCGAGCGTGATCTGCAAAAGGCCAGTGTGGATCAGGTGCGCGCCCGTCTGGATGCGGAAGGGATACCGCATCTGCCGAACCCCAGCCATATCATCCCGGTGATGGTGGGCGACCCGGTGAAGTGCAAGTTCATCTCGGATACGCTTCTTGAAGAATTCGGCATCTACATCCAGCCGATCAACTATCCCACTGTCCCCAAGGGCACCGAACGTTTGCGGATCACGCCGTCCCCGGTCCACACAGATGAGGATATCGATCATCTGGTTGGTGCCTTGTCGGCGCTCTGGCAGCGTTGTCAGATCGCGCGGATCCCACAGGCCGCTCAGTAACCAGCCCCCCTTTGCTTGACTTATGCCGCCTCTCGGGGCGGCATTTTTTTTGCCTCAGATCAGGTAGAGCGCAAAGATCACTACTGAAAATCCCGTCAATACCATGGTGAACCCACGCAGCCAGCTTTGGCTGTTCTCCAAATCCAGATAGTGTTTCAGGATCACGCGGGCCTTGATCAGCGCCAGCAACAGGATACCGCCAGCAATGATCGCGGTTGGTGCCCCAATCAAGGTCAGCAGCGCGGATCCCACGCTGAGGGCCAAGAGCGCAAGCCAGGCCTGGGTCAGAGGGTTCGGCGGCCCTTGGCGAGGTTCTTTGGTCAAAGATGAAGGTTGGGCCATCTGACTATCCCAACAGATAGATCACTGGAAACAGCATGATCCAGACCAGGTCCACCATGTGCCAAAACTGTGCGCCCGCTTCGACGCTACTGGGGTCGTCGCGCCAGGCTACCAGCAACAGAATTCCAACCCCGGCGAGGACATGCGCGGCATGAAAGCCGGTCAACATATAGTAGAACAGAAAGAATGGATGCGTTTCGTATCCTATCCCCTGAGACGCCTTGTCGGCGTATTCCGCACCCTTGATGATCAGGAACACGACACCCAGAAGCGCCGCAAGGATCAACGCCAATCGGGCCCGCAAACGTTGCATGTTCCGCCGCCAATGCAGCGCCTGTGCGGCCAGATAGCCGGATGTCACCAATACCGCGGTGTTCAAGGCCGCACCCGTGCGATGCAGATGCGACTGCGCCTCGGCAAAGCCCGCCGGATCGGTCAGACGTACCCCCATGAAGGCGATCATCCCCGCGCCAAAGACCAGCAGTTCCGAAATGATCAGAACCCACATCAGGAACTCGCCCGGCAGTTCGTCGATCAGAGAGGCATCACTCATGCGCCGACCAACTGGCGATAGACCTGCGGCAGGGCCATGGTCAGGCGATGCGGATCTGGGATGACGGCGAAACCGCCCTGCCCGAACATGCGCGGAAACCAGCTTTTGCCGGTTTTATCGATGGTAACGCCGAACACCGACTGTCCGGCCCGGCGCGCCTCGCGTATGGCCATGCAGGTATCTTCGATGCCGTGACGCCCCTCGTAATGGTCCAGGTCGTTTGGCTTGCCGTCGGTGATAACCAGCAGCAATCGGCGCTTGCGGGACTGGCTGGCCAGATCTGAGGAACAGTGCCGGATTGCCGCGCCCAACCTTGTATAATGTCCGGGGCGCAGCGACGCGATGCGCTGTTCAACTTTGGTTCCCATCGGTTCGTCAAACCGTTTGCAACGCTGCACATAGACGCGCTGACGCTTGAGGGAGCTGAACGCATGAATGGCGAAATCGTCACCGCAAGCGTTGAGGCCCCACGCCAAGGCCGCCAGCGCCTCGCGTTCGATATCGATCACGGCACGCCCCGTGACCGCGCTTTCGGTGGATCGGCTGACATCCAGCAGGATCGACACCGCCAGATCGCGGGCCTCGGGGCGGGATTGCATCCAGACGCGTTCCGTCCCTTCACCATTTGCGCAGCGGTCAACCTGCGCCCGAACGGCGGCTTCCATATCCAGCTGGTCACCGTCCAGATGGCCCCGGGTCATCACGCGCCCCGGGCGCAGCGCCTCGAATTGGCGCTTGACGGCGCGAATGCGGCGCGCAGTGGCCGGATCCTTGCCGAACTCGGCGGCATCGTCGCGGATATCGGCTTCCGAAAGCAGAACGTTCACATGATCCGGCAGGTATTGACCCGTCCGCACGTCCCATTCGGGATATAGAATACGGCCTGACAGGCGTTCGCGGTTGACGTCTTCGGGCGCCAGATCAAGGTGAAGCTTCAACTTGGTAGGCGGCGCCTTGGAAATCTGGCCAAGACCGATCTCTTCCTGATCGTCAGCCGCCTTCTTGGCGTTGTCGGGATCGTCGTCATCGATGCGACGGTTGATATTCAGAAACTCGGCCCAACTGAGGATGGCTTCGAACTTGTGCAGAATGAAACTGTCGCTGCGCTCGGCCTGATCCGATTTGCGGCGCCGGGCACGGTGTGTCTTTTCGCCGGATTCCTCTGGCGGGCCTTCGGTATCGGGGTTTTCAACCTCGTTGTGTTCCGAGAACCCAACTGCCCGCAACTCCGGCCACAGGGGAACCGGACGCATCGGCTGATAGCCGCGCGGTGCGATCAGGTCGTCGTCAAGTGCCAGAAGGTGCTCGGCCTGATCCGACAGGGGCTTGGGATCGCCCAGCATATGACGGATCAGTTCTTCAACCGCGGCCTCGGCAGGCGGCAGGCTGGGGATGTCGCGCTGATACAGCACGCCCTTGCACAGCTCGGTATACAGCGGACGCAAGCCAGGCGCATCGTCCAGAGTCGCCTCGACCATATGCCGGGCGGCGATCAAGGCACGCAGGTCGGCACGCAGTGGATCATCTTCGTCAATTCGGGTTCCGGCATGGGCGGCGGCGGCGGCCAACCAGACAAAGAGCGCGCCGTTTGCCTCGCGTGCGGGAAATACTGCCAGACGGTCGGGCAGACGCAAAACCTCTCCGTCGAACGAGGCGCGCGGCATCAATTCCACTTCGGTTGCAAGTTTGCGGCGCCAACTCAGGCGGTGGCGCGAAACCTCGGGTGAGACCGGGCGCAATTCAACGCCCGGACTACCCCCAAGCCCCCGAAAGAGGACTGCCAGCCGCCCCGCGACCTCGGAAAGGTCGACCGCGGCTCCAACATGCACCTGGGGTGCATCGAGGCGGCTGGCAAGGGTGTGCCACAGTTTCCCGATCGTTTCTTCGGGTTCCCATGGCTCAAAGTCGATCCTGACCATCGCCGGCCTCACCCAAAGACGGCGGTGACAAGATCGAGGAGCCCGCGTTTGATATCCTCGTCATCGGTCAGAGGTTCGATCATGGCGGCAAGGATGGCGCGGTCGGTGGACATGCCCTGCGCGATCAGCGTCGCGGCATAGACGACCAACCGGGTGGACACGCCCTCCTCGAGGTCCTGACCCTTGAGCCCGCGCAGCTTGCCCGCCAGCCGCACCAGCGGCTTGCAGCGTTCCAGCGGCAGGCCGCTTTCCTGCGCGACCACTTCGGCTTCCATCTGAGGTGAGGGAAAGTCGAATTCCAGCGAGATGAACCGCTGCCGGGTCGAGGGTTTGAGGGTTTTCAGGATGTTCTGATAGCCGGGGTTGTACGAGGCCACCAGCATGAAGCCGGGCGCGGCCTCAAGCTCTTCTCCGGTGCGGTCGATCGGCAGGATGCGCCGATCGTCGGTCAGCGGGTGCAGCACGACGGTGACGTCCTTGCGCGCCTCGACCACCTCGTCGAGATAGCAGATCGCACCTTCGCGCACCGCGCGGGTCAGAGGGCCATCGACCCAGACGGTTTCGCCGCCCTTCAGCAAGTAGCGCCCGATCAGGTCGGCGGCGGCCAGATCGTCGTGGCAGGCCACTGTATAAAGCGGGCGGCCAAGTTTCGCAGCCATATGGGCCACAAACCGGGTCTTGCCGCAGCCCGTCGGGCCTTTCAGCAGAACCGGCAGGTCGTTTTTGTAAGCGGCGGTGAAGACATCGCATTCATCGCCCTGGGGCAGGTAGAAGGGGGCGTTTGCCGCCCCCTCTTTCAGGTTCATGGAGCCATCCATATCCATCACTCCGCAGGGGTTTCAGCTGCGCCGGGTTCAATGACCTCTTTGCGGGGAACCCAGATCGAATAGATGAACAGCAGCGCCCCAAGGACAACGACCAGACCAGAGCCAAGACGCATCCAGTAGAAGATCGCGATCTGGTCCTGTACGTCCATGAAGTAGTCTCCGACCACGCGCTGCATGTGTGTCTGCACGGTGCCTCCGAAGGTCAACACGAAGGTCATAAAGACCATGCCGCTGGTCATCAGCCAGAACGAGCCCATGTTCAGAACCTGATTATAGGGATCACGGTTCTTCAGGATCGGCATCGCATAGCTGAAGATCGCCAGATTGAGGCAGACATAGGCGCCGTAGAAGGCCAGGTGGCCGTGGGCTGCGGTGATCTGCGTGCCGTGGGTGTAATAGTTCACCCCGTGCAGCGTGTGCAGGAAGCCCCAGACACCGGCACCGAAGAAAGCCAGCGTGGCACAGCCCAGCGACCACAGCAGCGCGGCCTTGTTGGGGTGGTCACGACGGCCCTTCCAGACCATGACGAAGGCAAAGGCCATCATCGCAAAGAACGGGATCACCTCGAGGCTCGAGAAGATCGAACCGATCCACTGCCAGTATGCAGGCGTGCCGATCCAGTAATAGTGGTGACCTGTGCCAAGGATGCCCGAGAACAGTGCGGCGGCGACGATGACGTATAGCCATTTTTCGACCACCTCACGGTCAACACCGGTCAGCTTGAGCATCAGATAGGCCAGGATCGAGGCCATGATCAGTTCCCACACACCTTCGACCCACAGGTGGACGACATACCACCAGTATTGCTTGTCCAGCGACAGGTTGCCCGGGTTGTAGAAGGCGAACAGGAACAGCAGCGCCAGACCCCAAAGGCCCAGAAGCAGGATGTTGGTAATGGCTGTCTTCTTGCCTTTCAGAACGGTCATCGACACGTTGTAAAGGAAGATCAATGCAGCCACGACGATACCGGCCTTGACCCATTTGGGCTGTTCCAGGAACTCGCGCCCCTCTTTGCCCAGCAGCCAGTTGCCTTCGAACAGGTTGAAGACATAGGTGACGACCACGCCCAACGTGCCGACAACAAGGATGATCAGTTGTAGATAGGCAAGCTTGGGCGAGTGGATCTCGCGCTCGGCTTCTTCCGGGATCAGGAAGTAGGCCGCACCAAAGAAACCCAGGATCAGCCAGACGATCAGAGAGTTGGTGTGCAGCATCCGCACGATGTTGAACGGCAGAAGCTCACTCAGGAAATTGGGGAATACATAGATGAAACCGGCCAGAAGGCCGCCGATCACCTGTATCGCGAACAACGCCATGGCTACCGCAAAGTAGGCATAGGCGATTTTTTGGGATTCGTATTTCATTGTTTCGTTCCCTTTCTCAGCCTGCCTCGTTGGGCGGCCAGCCCTGCGCGTCGATGTTGTCCGTCCAGATCAGGAAGTTGGTCAGGTCACGGAGTTCTTCGTCGCTGAGGTTGAAATTGGGCATTTGCCGACGACCGGGAATGCCGGTCGGTTGTGCTTCCATCCAGCCCTTGAGGGATTCAAAGGCTGATTCCGGGTCGTCCAGCACGCCCCAGCGGGTCATCACGTTGCCGACTTCCGGAGCAAAGTAGGCCCCTTCACCCAGAATCGAATGACAGTTCACACAGGCGTGTTTTTCCCAGACATGCTTGCCCCGGACCACACTGTCATCCAGCTTTGCGGCATTTTCGGAATTGACGATATACCAGTGGGAATGGGCCGAAAGGGCCAGAAAGATGAGAATGAAGAACAGTGACCCGCCATAAAAAATATTGCGGGCCATGCTCTTTGTCATGACGTCTCGCATTGCGCTCTCCTTTGCGCAGATTAGCTAGTGTCTGCAACATGACGGGCGGGACGCGGGAGTGCCTTAACGAAAGTCAAGACTTCTCAAGTATGCTCTGGAACGAGGTCGGATGCCTGACAAACAGCAAGGACCACGAAAAAGCCTGGGGTTCGCCTTGATATCTGAACCAATCGTGAGGAATGTCGCGTCGACATTTTAGTATAGCGGAGTTATCCAAGCGCTTGAGAGAACAAGTGTAAATTCCGTGTCAGAGAGTGATGGGTTAAAATGGCAAACTATTCCTATATCGGTTATACGCCCGGCGTAATCACGGTGAATACGATTGGGCCGGATACGGTTACATTGGATGTCAATTTTGATCCTGACACGGATCGTCGTTTGTTCAGCGTGACAGACGCAGCCGGTGGGTTTATTCAAAACGGCGGCGGACCACCCATTGTCGATACTGGCGATGTTTTCAACGGCGACCGCTTCGACAACGAAGACGGCGATGATCTGACGCAAACCGGCACCATCACCACCCTTGATGGCTCGACCACCTTTCTTAGTGGCCCAATTTACCTGGAAGAATCCTATATTCTGTCCAAACCAGGCGGGGGTACTATTACAGTTTATCGTGTGGAAGTTGACGGAACTTTGGGTGGTTACATAACCTCTGAACCCCTTGTGCCCGGCACGACATACTCGATGAACATCGTGAATGTTACGCCGACCAATGCTCCTGACACAACTGATCCGACCACTATCATTGACGTGCCGTGCTTCGTAGCCGGAACGTT
Source organism: Ruegeria sp. HKCCD6604 (assembly GCF_013110635.1). Lineage (NCBI taxonomy): Bacteria > Pseudomonadati > Pseudomonadota > Alphaproteobacteria > Rhodobacterales > Roseobacteraceae > Ruegeria > Ruegeria sp. HKCCD6604. The sequence continues at coordinate 239,165 of NZ_WVQW01000004.1, forward strand.
GATAATGACTCCAGAAGGTCCGAGGCCCATCGAGGATTTGAAGGTGGGTGACGTGGTCGTCACCGCCGACAACGGACCGCAACACATACGCTGGATCGGCACGCGACATCTGGACCAAGCGGCGCTTCGCGCCCGTCCCAGGCTGAAGCCCATCCGGATCGAGGCCGGGTCACTGGGCGATCACTTGCCCCAGCGTGATCTTTTCGTGTCACCGCAACACCGTATGCTGGTCCGGTCGCCGATTGCCGTCAGAATGTTCGACGCCGAAGAGGTTCTTGTTCCTGCTCACATTCTTGTCGGCGTGCCCGGCATTTCAATCGCTGATGACACCCGTGCTGTGACCTATGTCCATCTTTTGTTCGACCGTCACGAGATCATCTATGCGGAAGGCGCACCTTCCGAAAGCCTGCTCACCGGTGCGCAGGCCTTGTCCAGTGTTCACCCGAACGCACGGGCGGAAATTCTTGAATTGTTCCCTGAATTGGATCAGCGCAATTACGTTCCGCTGGCCGCACGACGGATACCGGAAAAAGGGAAACGCGCTCGGGCTTTGGTCCATCGTCATATCAAGAACGCGCGGCCACTGGTCGCTGAACGATAAGCGCCGCCCGAACAGGCGTCAGGGCTGTTGCACGGCGCGGGGGCCGGTCAGGGCAGGCCACATGGCAAACAGATACAGCCCCATTGCCGCGATCCAAAATCCATCCGCTGTCAGCATCGCCGTCATGTACCCTCCTGTCATGTCGGATCCCAGCCAACGCACAAGCGCTGCAACCGCCATCAAACCATAGGCAATCGCCATGGGCTTTGGCGCGACAAGGGGGCGACCGCTGTGGCCCAAGGCGGCGCGGCTCATTACGGCAAGGGTCATGCCACCAACGCAACCAATGCCCAGAACGTGGAGCGCGCCGATCTCATTTCCCATCCCGATGGCCGCCACCCCCCAGAGAATCAGACCCAGCGCCAGCATCCCCAGACCCAGATGCAGCGCGATCAGGATCGGTTGACGCAAGGCCCAGCCTGTTCTCCAACGCGCCATGCGCATCAGTTGAACACTGCCCATCACCAAAGCAACGGCCCCCGCAACAGGCCCGACATCAAGTGCAAGCACAAGCAGGGGCAGCAACAGCGCCAGAATCATCGTCGCCCTGTCCAGCCAGGCCACGGATACCGGCCACGATGCTTCGGGTTGACCCGCTCTTTTCATGGCATTGCGTGTAAAAGCCGGCGTAATCCGGCCACCCAGGATCGCGATCATCGAACACAAGGTCAAAAGCCCGGCCCGGATACCGGTGTTCAGCGTATCCACCGTGACCCCCATCCATTCCAAATGAACCATAACGTTCGAGGCCAACATCAGAACCAGAAGATACAGAAACACCATATTCTGGGGCTTGGGCCGACGAACCAGTTGACTGGCAATCTTCAGCGCCAGAATGGGAACAAAGCTCAGGTCCACGAGTGCGACGAACAGAGGTGGCAACACTCCGGAAAACCAGACCGCCAGACGCCCGGCCATCCAGATCAATGCGACAAGCGTGATAAAGCGGGCCCGCGCCTCGGGCGCACCGGTCCAGTTCGGCACGGCGGTCAGAAAAAACCCCCCCAAGGCGGCCGTTGCATACCCGAAAATCATCTCATGCGCGTGCCACATCACCGGCGGCATCGCGTAACTCTGTTCCATGTAGGGCATCAGCCCGTCGAGCGACGCCAACCATACGCCCCACGCGACTCCTGCAAACATACCGTAAAGACCCGCCGAAAGAAAAAAGACCCGGAACCCTTCACTGAAAACACGCGCGATTACAGCTGTCATGCCTGCTCTCCATAGCTTTTCCCGCCGTTGAACAATGTGTAGTGCCCGCATGACCCGGCGCCCTTAACCAAAATCAAGACTGGGCTTAAACATGTGTGAGAAACACAAGATTTATTGGCGGTTTTGATCTGTGTTTTCTTTCCAAAGTGCTTTGTCTGCACCCTTGCCGTTGACTTTGGTCAAGGATGACATCCACGTGATGTTTCACTCTCGACACCGCCTCACCACGCATATGGAGAGTGATCATGTCACTTGGAATCAGCTACAACAAACCCGGCCGCGCCTTAGGGGTCGGATTGGCAATGTTGTTGGGCAGCGTCGCTGCTCCGACCTTCGCCGAAGAGCCAACTTTGAGCGAAGAAGCCTTTGAATCGTCTAAACAGCTCTATTTCGAACAATGCGCAGGCTGCCACGGCGTATTGCGCAAAGGGGCCACGGGTAAAACCCTGGAACCGCATTGGAAGAAGACCGCAGCCGACGGCACTGTAACCGAAGGCGGCACCTTGCAACTGGGACAGGAACGCCTTGAAAAGATTATCGCCTGGGGAACCGAAGGCGGCATGAACAACTTCTCGGACATCATGACCGAGCAGGAAATCAAGGATATGGCGACCTACATCATGATGGAGCCGCCAAAACCACCTGAAATGTCGCTGGAACAGATGATGGCGACGCGTAAGGTCTATGTCGAAGAAGAGGACTATCCGACCGAGCCGCTGCACGGCCGCAACTGGGAAAACTTCTTTGTCGTCATCGAACGTGACGTAGGCAAGGTGGCCGTGATCGACGGCGACACCAAAGAGGTGCTGACCCACATCCCCACTGGCTACGCCGTGCACGTTCTGAAAGCGTCCGAACACCACAGCCTGACCGAGCCGGAACACCCCGGTCGCTTCTGGTACACAATGGGTCGCGACGGCAAGATGACCAAGATCGACCTTTGGCAGACGCCGGACAAGATGTTGGTATCCGAAGTCAAGATTGCATATGACGCCCGTGACGTCGCCGTTTCCGGCGATGGTAAATACGTCATCGGTGGTGGCTACTGGCCGCCGCACTTTGCAATCGTTGACGCGAAGACCATGGAACCGGTCAAGGTCGTATCGACCCGCGGCGTGAACGTTGATGGTGAGTATGTGGAAGAAGCCCGTGTGGCAGCCATCTACACCACTCCGAATGAACCCACCTGGATCGTTGCCGTGAAAGAGCTGGGACAGTTGTGGCAGGTCGATTACACCGATCTGGACAACCTTCGGATCGACAAGATCGACAGCGCCAAGTTCCTGCATGACGGGTTCTTCGATCCGACAGGCCGGTATTTCCAGATCGCCGCAAACGCGTCGAACAAGATGGTGGTTGTCGATACCGAAACCCACAAGCTTGAGGCGATGATCGACACAGCCGCGCTGCCGCACCCTGGTCCGGGCGCCAACTGGGTCGACCCGAACTGTGGCCCTGTGGCGGGCACAACCCACCTTGGTGTCGGTACCGTGACCGTTTGGGGCAACGATCCTGAAAACCGTCCGGATGACGCCTGGAAAGTCTGCTACGAAGTGGAAACCGACGGCCCCGGCCTGTTCGTCCGCACCCACCCGAACTCGGATTACATCTGGGCTGACCAGACTAAGCATCCGGAACCGGAAGTGCAGCAATCCGTGCAGGTCATTTCGAAAGAAACCGGCGAAATCGTGAAGACGATCCAGATCACTGAAGACGAAGGCAGCGCCGCTGTTCACTTCGAATTCAACGCTGACGGTACCGAGGTATGGGTTTCCAAGTGGAACCTGTCGGACTCGAAGGAACCCAATGGTCAGATCGTGATCTTCGACGCCAAAACGCTGGAAGAAATCGGCCGCATCGATGGGCTTTATGCCCCGACCGGCAAGTTCAACGTCTACAACCGGTCGAACCACGTCACCTGACGAGGTCAGGACGACCACAGGAAAGGGCGGGCCCCTCGCCCGCCCTTTCCTTGTTTGAGTCATCAGCCAAACTCACCGGCCTGCCACCAAGGGCCAGACAATACAGCCAAAACGGAGCCCGGATATGACCTCCGAACCGGAAAAGAAAAAACCGATCTGGCGCCGGTATTTCCTATGGGGAATGCCTGTGGCCGGTATCGCCGCGGCCTTTGCCGCCGGCATCATCTTCTGGGGCGGGTTCAACACCGCAATGGAAGCCACGAACACCAAGGAATTCTGCATCTCATGTCACGAGATGCGAGATTTTGTTTACGAAGAATATACCGGCACGATCCATGACGTGAACCGGTCGGGTGTGGGGGCTGTTTGTTCCGACTGCCATGTTCCCAAAGACTGGACACATAAGATGATCCGTAAGATCAAGGCGTCCAAAGAGCTGTATGGCAAGATGGTCGGTACCATCAACACCCGTGAAAAGTTCGAGGCCAAACGTGTACATCTGGCCATGAACGAATGGGAGCGGATGAAGGCCACAGACTCGCGCGAATGCCGCAACTGTCACGATTTCGAATCGATGATGCCCGAATTCCAGAAACCACGCGCCCGTCAGCAGCACCTCAATGCGATGACTGTCGGACAGACCTGTATCGACTGCCACAAGGGGATTGCACACTCGGATGCACGCGACCGGGCGGACGAAGAGTATCTGGAAAAGCTTGAAGCACCGAATCCGGACTTCATCCGGCCCATCCCCCCGGAATATCTGGCCAGTCTCGAAAAGATTGAAGCCAAAGAGGCCGCTGAAGCAGAAGCAGAAAAAGCCGCCAAAAAGGCTCAGCAAGAGGCCGTTCAGGCCCAGATCGCAGCGGCTGTTGACGCTGCTTTGGATGAAGAACGCGCAAAAACCTCCGGTGAAGACGCCGCGGCGCCCTCTGGCGGAGCAAGCGACGTTGGGTCCAACATCGACTGGAACGCAGTGGCCGCGGCGGATCTGAAACTGTTTTACCCTGGTCAGGCCTCGTTTGAATGGGTCCAGAACGGCAAGTTCCATGGTGGCGCGCGCCCCCTGACCAAAGGCGGGGATCAGTGCACCACCTGTCACGCCAAGGAACTGGACACCATCGGCAACAAGATCGTTGCGGGTGGAGATCTGGAACCGACCCCGATTCCGGGCAAACGCGGTGTCATCGACGCAACCGTTCAGGCGGCGCATGACGACGAAAACCTGTACATTCGCCTGCAATGGCCGGACGCGGGTCACAACCCTGCCCCGTTCGTCGATGGCGGCAAGATGGACCCGGACAACCAGATCAAGGTTGCCATGATGATTACCGGCACTGGTATCGAGCTGGGCGATCAGGTGGGATGCTGGGCTTCGTGCCACGCCGACAACACCTATATGCCTTTTGCGCCCGAAGCGGATGCGATCGCGGCAAATGCGGATGTTGCCGGTCGCCTCAATGCCACGGACACCGTTACCAAATACATCAGCGAAAGCCGCACGGATGTTGAGGTCAAGGGTCGCCGTGGCAAGGCCCTGGGAGGCTGGGACAAACTGAAGGCCGAGGAACAGATCGAGCAGTATCTGGCCGACGGCACCTATCTTGACCTGATGCGTGTCTACGCCGACGGAAGCGCCACCAATGGCTATCTGTTGGAGCAGCGCGTGGTCAATGATGGTGAAATCGCCGCATCGGCCGAGCTGTCCGGTGGCATGTGGACCGTGGTGTTTACGCGCCCCCTGAATTCGGGCGCGCCCGGTGATGTGCCATTGGAGGCGGGCAAGACCTATACCGTTGGCTTTGCCATCCACGACGATTTTACCGCCGCAAGGTTCCACCACGTGACGCTGAATACCAGCCTGGCGCTGGATGATGACAGCGCGTTCATCAACGTGGTCAAACAATGACGGATCGGGGCCGGGTCAACCGGCCCCGGCCACTTTTGGAAAGGAGACATGGACCATGAAACCCCAACGCCTTCTTCCCGCGCTGCTGCTTCTGGCCGCGCCCGCCTGGGCGGACGAAACCGCCGAAATCTGCGCCGAGGCCGAAGAGCGCTATGTCGAGTTGTTCGGTCAGCCTTCGTCGGCCGTCGAAGACGCCGAAGTGGTGCTGATGTACAAATACAATTTTTGCCCATCCGAATTGACCGTGAAGGCAGGTACAACTGTCCGATGGGTGAATGTCGACAAACGCACCAGCCATTCCGTCCTGTTGAAGGATGGCAGCCAACCTGAAAGTGATCGCCTGTTCCCCGAGGAATCTGTTGAACTGACCTTTCTCACGCCCGGCTCACAGGACTATCTGTGCGGCCCGCATTGGGAGACACAGAACATGATCGGAATGATCACCGTCGAACCCTGAAACAAGGCACAATACAGGCAGGATGAAGGAGCGCGGGCGCAAATCCCGCGCTCCTTAACTTATGTCAAGGAGGTTGGTTTTCGATTGGGCCAATCTTCCCCCATGACACGCCCGGCTCACCCAGCAACGTCTTGCAAACGCAACGGATCTGCATGGGATACCGGGTCTCGAAGACTTTCAGACCAAGCGAGTTTGCACATGAGCGGTAAGGTTTTTCTGATTGGCGCAGGCCCCGGCGACCCCGAGCTGATGACCCTGCGCGCACTGCGGATGCTGCAAGAAGCGGATGTCGTGGTTTATGACCGGCTGGTGTCCGCCGACATTCTGAACTTGCACGCGGAAAGCGCCAGGCTGATCCCTGTCGGCAAGGCCCCCAAATGCCACACCGTTCCGCAGGACCGCATCAACGAAATACTGCTTGAAGAAGCCAGCGCAGGTCACACGGTCGCCCGGCTGAAAGGCGGCGACCCCATGATCTTTGGTCGCGGTTCGGAAGAGGCTGCCTATCTGATGGCCCGCGGTGTCGCTGTCGAATACGCACCGGGCATCACGGCGGCCCAGGGGGCGTCTTGTTCGACGGGTGTGCCGCTGACCCATCGCGGGCTGGCGACTTCGGTTCAATATGTCACCGGACATCGGCAGGCCGACAAAGTGCTGGATCTGGACTGGAAACGTCTTGCCGATCCGGACTCGACACTGGTGGTCTATATGGGCGTCGCTAATATCGGTCAGATCGCCATGGGGTTGATGACCGAAAACCTGCCGGGCTCGACGCCGGTTCTGGCGGTGGGCAAGGCCACGACACCTGATGAGCGTCGTCTAGTGTCACGGCTTGACCAACTGGCCACGGATGTGCGTGCAGCCGACCTGAAGGCGCCGACGCTGTTTATCATTGGCAAGGTGGTTTCGCTTTATGCCGAACGGCCTGTGGCCGAGCTTCTGGAACAGGCCCATGGCTAAGCTGGGAAGACGAGATCAGGGGACTGTCCCAACATGCACCGACAGATCGCCGGGTCGCTCGGGGTGGGCGGCGCGAACCGGTCTGACCATTGCGGTTCTGGCCGCGACCTCCGCCTTCGCGGCGGATGTCATCGATCCCGACACCCTGAAAAGACTTGTGCATCAGGATTGCGGTTCCTGTCACGGCCTGTCCCTGAAGGGCGGTCTTGGTCCCGATCTGCGCAGTGAGACACTTGAACACTACGACGCGGATGTTTTGACCAGCGTCATCCTTGACGGCATCCCCGACACCGCAATGCCCCCGTGGCGGCCCCTGATCAGTGAAGAAGAGGCCGAATGGATCGCCCGTTACCTGCTGGAACAGGAGGCACAATGAAACACTTCATTCTTGGCCTTGCAGCCACATTGATGATCACCACAGCGCAGGCTGAACCGACCGCGACAGGCGACCTTGGCCTGGTCATCGAACGCGCCAAGGGCTCGGTGCTTCTTGTGGATCAATCCGACCGCGCAGCTCTGGCCCGGATCGAGGGATTGGGTGATCTGTCGCATGCGTCTTTGGTCTATTCGCCCGATGAACGGTTTGCCTATGTGTTTGGCCGCGACGGCGGGCTGACCAAGATCGACATCGTGACCCGCCAGATCGTGAACCGCGTCGTGCAGGCCGGCAACGCCATCGGCGGGGCGATTTCGGACGATGGCAAGCTGGTGGCCGTGTCGAATTACGAACCCGGTGGCGTGCGCGTATTCGATGCGGACACGCTTGAGATGATCGCTGACATCCCGACCGACAGCAAAACCATCGGCCTGGTCGATGCGCCGGGTCGGCGGTTCGTTTTCACGATGTGGGACACTGGGGAAACCTGGATTGCCGATTTCGCAAAAGGCGCACCAGAGATCACCAAGATCCCGGACATGGGCAAGAACCCCTATGACGCGCTGATCACTGCAAATGGCCGCACCTATATCACCGGTCTGTTCGGCGAGGACGGCCTGACCGCGCTGGATCTGTGGGCCGAAACCCCCGAACCGATCCGCGTTCTGCCCGATTACGGGCGTGGTCAGGAAGAAATGCCGGTCTACAAGATGCCTCATCTGGAAGGCTGGGCGCTGACGGGCCGCGAGTTCGTTTTGCCCGCTGTCGGCCATCATGAGGTTCTGTGGATCGACGCCGACACTCTGACCGAAACGGGGAGGACCAAAACCCACGGGCAACCGGTCTTTGCCATGGCCCGTCCCGATGGGCGGCAGGTCTGGGTGAATTTCGCCCACCCGCTGAATGACACCATTCAGGTGATCGACAGTGTCAGCAAACAGATCATCCACGAACTCAAGCCCGGCCCGGCGGTCTTGCACATGGAGTTCACGCCACGCGGGCATGAAGTCTGGATCAGCGTGCGCGATGCCAACAAGGTCATGGTCTACGACACGCACAGTTTTGAAAAACTGCGCGAGATCGACGCGGACAGCCCGTCCGGCATCTTCTTCACCGCCCGTGCGCACAGAACGGGGCTGTAACCGATGCGACATATCACGGACCCGATCGACCGCCGCCTGCTGGACGAATTTCAGCGCGACTTCCCGATCACCGAGAGACCGTTCCAGATGTTGGGTAGCGCACTCGGGCTGGACGAAGCCGAAGTCATTCATCGCTTGTCCCGAATGCGCGCCACAGGCCGTATTACAAGGGTTGGCGCCACCATCACGCCCGGCGCGGTGACGGCCAGCACCCTGGCTGCCGTGGCGGCTCCGGAAGATCGGTTGGAGGAGGTCGCCGCCCTGATCGATGCCGAGCCCGGGGTGAACCACAATTATCAACGCGAAGACGCTTGGAACCTGTGGTTTGTCGCGACCGGACCGGACCGCGCGCATGTCAACGATACCCTGGCGCGGATCAGTCGATCCACCGGATTGCAGGTGCTGGACCTGCGGCTGGTGCGCCCTTTCAACGTGGATCTTGGTTTTCGCATGACAGGCGGAGCCAAAAACGTACCCACGGCACGAAAGGTCGATGCATCCGTCATGCGCAAGGGCGATCGTTGCCTGCTACAGTCTCTGAGTTCCGGGCTATTTTTGGTCTCAGAACCCTACGCCGCTCTGGCTCGTTCGCTGAAACGGGATGTGACAGACGTGATGGAGCGGGTCGAAGCCCTGCATGCCGCCGGAATAATCTCGCGGCTCGGCGTCATTGTGCGTCACCGGGCGCTTGGCTGGTCGGCCAATGCGATGGTGGTCTGGGATCTGCCGGCAGAACAGATTGAAACCGCGGGTCCGGCTTTGGCCGCCTTCCCGGGGGTGACCCTGTGCTATGAGCGTAATCCGGTTCCCGATGTCTGGCCATATCGCCTGTATTCCATGATCCACGCCCGCACACGCAAAGAGGCTTTGGATGTTCTGGCCGGTGCGATTGCATTGCCCGAATTGGCCGGAGCACGGAACAAGGTCCTGTTCTCAACCCGCTGTTTCAAACAGACCGGCGCGCTGATTCAGGCAAAGGAGGTCGCCGCATGACGCTGAACCAAACGGATCGCGCGATCCTGAATCGTATGCAAGAGGATCTGCCGCTTACTTCACACCCCTACGCAACCGTCGCCGCAGAGCTTGGCCTGTCCGAGGCGGAATTGCTGTCGCGTCTGAGCCGCATGAAAGATGGCCGCGTCATTACGCGCTTTGGTCCGTTTTTCGACGCCGCGGCCATGGGTGGGGCTTTCTGCCTTTGCGCAATGGCCGTTCCAGACGAAGAATTCGAAACCGTCCTGACCAAAGTCAATGCACATCCCGAGGTGGCACATAACTATGAACGCACGCACCGGCTGAACATGTGGTTCGTGCTGGCCACCGAAATACCCGAGGGGATCGAGGCCACCGCCGATGCCATCGAACGGGAAACGGGGATCAGTGTTCTCCGTTTCCCCAAACTTCAGGAATTTTTCATCGGCTTCCGGGTGGCGGCATGATCGACGCAACAGACAGACAGATTATCGAGTCGCTCCAAGGGGGACTGCCGCTGGTGGCCGCACCCTATGCGCAGGTCGCTGCCGATCTGGGCCTGACCGAGGCCGCATTGCTGGACCGGCTGGCCGCGCTGAAGGCGCGCGGGGTGATCCGACGGATCGCAGCAGCCCCCAACCATTACAAGCTGGGAATGACATCTAACGGCATGACCGTCTGGGACGTGCAGGATGACCTGATCACCGAACTGGGTGCTCATATCGGGGCACTGCCTTTCGTCACCCATTGCTATGAACGGCCCCGCGCCCTGCCAGACTGGCCCTACAACCTGTTCGCCATGGTTCATGGCAGCTCGCGCGACGAGGTCGAGGACAAACGCGGCCAGATCGCCGCGATTCTGGGATCGGCCTGCCGCGGCAGCGACATCCTCTATTCGACGCGCATCCTGAAAAAGACCGGGCTGCGCCTGAAACAGAAAGGCTGAAACATGTTCCGCCTGACCGAATACATGCATCAGCTGGTCAAGCCGACACCGGTGCGCAAACGGCGCCCCGGCCCGGTAAAGCCGGTTGTGATCTGGAATCTGACGCGGCGCTGCAACCTGAAGTGCCGCCATTGCTACACCGTCTCGGCGGATGTCGCGTTCCCGGGTGAGCTCAGCCATGAGCAAGCCATGGTAACCCTTGAGGATCTGGGCCAGTTTCGCGTCCCGGCCCTGATCCTCTCGGGTGGGGAACCGCTGGATCGGTTCGATTTCTTCGACATTGCAAAACGCGCCCGTGATCTGGTGCCAATGCTGGCCTTGTCGACCAACGGGACCCGGATCTATGACGAAACCGCCGATATGATAGCGGATGTGGGCTTCAACTATGTCGGCATCTCGCTGGACGGGATCGGAGCGACGAATGACTGGTTTCGCGGCGTCGAGGGCGCTTTTGCGGACGCACTGCGCGGCGTGCGAGAGTGTAAAAAGCGCGGCATCAAGGTTGGCCTGCGGTTCTGCCTGACCGAAGGCACGCAACATCACTTGCCTGACTTGCTGAGCCTTTGTGATGATGAAGGTGTCGACAAGTTCTACCTGTCGCATCTTGTCTATGCGGGGCGCGGCGACAAGAACCGGGGCGAAGATGCCGCGCATCAGCGCACGCGCAAAGGCTTGGATCTGTTGCTGGAACGCGCCTGGGAAGCCGCATCGGGCGGCCGTCCGCTGGATATCGTGACGGGGAACAACGACGCTGATGCCGGGTATTTCCTGAACTGGATTCGCACGCATTTCGACGCCGAAAAGGCTGCACATGTGCGCGCGCACCTAGCCGCGTGGGGTGGAAACTCAAGTGGTTTGGGCGTCGCCAATATCGACAATCTCGGCCGGGTCCATCCGGACACTTACTGGTCTGACTACACGGTGGGCAACGTAAAGACCAAATCGTTTTCCGAACTCTGGACCGGCGATGATCCGATGCTTGCCATGCTCCGCACCCGCCCACGCCCGCTGAAGGGGCGCTGCGGAGCCTGCGAACTCAACGACGTGTGCGGCGGCAATACCCGCATCCGCGCCCTGCAATTGACCGGTGATCCCTGGGCCGAGGATCCGGCCTGTTACCTGTCCAACCAGGAAATCGGTGTGGATGATGCAGGGGAACGCCTTCAGGTCACACCGTTTCGGGGGAAAAGCCATGATCCGGCGCATCAGTTCTTTTAAGACACTCACATTCGGTACGTTGTGCTCGGTGTTGCTGGCGGGCACCGCCTGGGCAGATGCCCATTCGGATTACGCCGAACATTGCGCCTCATGCCACGGCGAGAACCGTCTGGGCGGGGTTGGCCCCGCGCTGATCCCTGAAACGCTCAAACGCATGCGGGGTCCCCGGGTTGCTGCGGTAATCGCGGAAGGGCGCGCGGCGACACAAATGCCGGCCTTCTCGCACGAGCTGGATGCTCTGCAAATCGAAGAGCTGGCCGGTTGGTTGAAATCGCCGTTGGAATCCGACCCCGAATGGGGCGAGGCCCAGATATTGGCCAGCCGGACGCTGGACGAGGAATATGTACCGGTGGATGCGCCTGTCTGGGACAGCGACCCGATGAACATTACGCTGGTGGTGGAAACCGGAGATCACCATGTCAGCGTTCTGGACGGTGACACGTTCGAGGTTCTGGACCGGTTCGAAACCCCCTTCGCCGTGCATGGCGGCCCCAAGTTCAGCCCGGATGGGCGGTATGTCTTCATCATGTCCCGCGACGGGTGGGTCCAGAAGTACGACATCTGGGCGCTGAAACAGGTGGGCCGTGTGCGTGCCGGCCTGAACAGCCGCAACATCGCAATGTCGGGCGATGGCAAATGGGTGGCCGTGGCGAATTACCTGCCCAACAGCCTGACGGTGCTGTCCACCGAAGACCTTTCCGTAGCAAAGGTCATCGAGGTCAAAAGCAAGAAGGGCCTGCCCAGCCGCGTCTCTGCGGTCTACCAGGCCCCCCCGCGGGAAAGCTTTGTTTTGGCACTGAAGGATGTACCCGAAATTTGGGAAGTGTTCTACGGCGCCAATCCCCCGCAATCCGGGCTTGGTCATGATTTCCGCATCGAAGGTCAGTTCAAGAACCCTGATCCTTTCCCTGTGCGCAAGATCACCACGGCTGACTATCTGGACGACTTCTTTTTCGACCAGAGTTATGAATATGTCATGGGGGCGTCCCGCGATGGCAAGGGCGGGCAAGTGATTGATCTGGTGATCGGGCACAAGGTGGCCGATCTGGATTTGCCTGGAATGCCGCATCTGGGCTCGGGGATCACATGGAAACACGGCGATACGACCGTAATGGCCACGCCGCACCTGACAGACGGCGCCGTGTCGGTGATCGACATGGAAAGCTGGGAAACCATCAAACGGATCAAGACCGAAGGCCCTGGGTTTTTCATGCGCAGCCATGAGAATTCGCCTTATGTCTGGGCAGACGTTTTCTTTGGCCCCAACAAGGACGCGATGCACGTCATCGACAAGCAAAGCCTTGAAATCGTGAAAACACTGCGCCCTGCGCCGGGCAAGACCGTGGCCCATGTCGAGTTCACCAGAGATGGCAGCCACGCACTGGTTTCGATCTGGGAAGATGACGGCGCGGTGATCGTCTACGACGCGCAGACGCTGGAGGAAATCCGCCGCCTGCCGATGCGCAAACCTTCGGGGAAATACAATGTCTGGAACAAGATTACCTTCTCGGAAGGAACCAGCCACTGAGGGGAAATGGCCAGTTTGGAAACTGGCCATTCTGCTGTATCCGGCCACGGCGTTGACCGTGGCCATCAACCTGTTTTTGCTCGGGCTTATCCTGCACAGCGTCGGGTTCGGCGCAATTGAACCGGTGCCGGCGATCCTCTGGTCGATTCCGCTGGGCATTCCTGCGGCATGGCTGGCCGGTCGGTGGCTGCGCGGATTGATGGACGAGGCCGACGGGTAGGTGCAAATTTTCAGGCACCTGACCTAAGTCAAGTCTTCGCCTGGAAGATTCCCCTAAGTTTTTGAAAAGAACGCCGAGCTGGATTCTCAATGCCTACCGTCCGCCCCCCGCATAGCCTGTTTGATCGCGTGTCCCGCGCGGTGTGCGGTTTGGTGGGTATTTTCCTGTTGCTTTTGCAGATGCTTGGCCCGGTGCTGGCGAGTCCCGGGGACAGCATGTGGATCGAGATCTGCTCGGAGGCAGGGGCGGTCTGGGTTGAAGTGGACCTTGAGGAAGGCACTGATGACCCGACCGCGCCTTGCCCGAAATGCGCCGATTGCGCGCTGTGCGCGGTGACAACGGCAGCCCCGCTGCCGGATCTGCCGCTGCTGATGCAGTCCGAGAATGCACGGATAGTACCCGCTGCAATCGGGGATCTGTGCATTTTGTACAACTCAAGGCGACTGTGGCCCGAAACCCGAGGGCCCCCGTTCGCGACCCAAGAAGAATTTGAACGCGCCCTGCGCGCGTCCGTGGCGTCCACCCTAGCAATCGGAGGTGCGCCGTGGTCGTAAGTCGCGCAATCCATTTCCTGCTGGCTTTCACTCTGTCCTGCCTGATGGCGACCAGCGCCCATGCCGACAGCCTGGCCAGTTTCCTGCCTGACATCGAACCTGCCGATCTGGCCCCTGGCGCCGATGCCTTTGGCCCGGTGCGCGATAACGTCAGGGTCGCCCCTGTCCTGAAGGGCGGCGAGACCGTTGCTTGGGCATTCCTGACCTCGGACTTTGTTGGCACGACGGGTTATTCCGGCAAACCGATCCACGTCGTTGCCGCCATCGATAACGACGCTGTGTTGACCGGAGTGCAACTGGTCAAGCACTCGGAACCCATCGTGCTGATCGGCATCCCCAATTCCCGCATGGTTGAATTGACCGAAGGCTATGCGGGCCTTGACCTGAAGGTTGAAGCCGAAACCGGGGGTGAGGGGCACGACCTCGACATCATCTCGGGGGCGACGGTCACGATCATGGTGATCGACGACAGCCTTGTGCGTGGCGGTATCAAGGTGGCGCGTGCATTGGGTCTGGGCGGCCTGTCGCCGTTGCAGGCCGACGGGCCAAGGCGCGAAGTCGATATGGCGCAGAATGCGGTCTATGACTGGTCGACCCTCTCGGGTGACGGCTCGATCCGGCGGCTGACGCTGGATGTCGGGCAGGTCAATGCCGCCTTCGAGGCCACCGGAGACCAGCGCGCGATCAAGCGCCCCGAACCGGGCGAACCGGATGACACTTTCATCGACATGCATATGGCGCTTGTCTCGGTTCCGTCGATCGGCAAGTCACTGCTGGGCGACGCCGAGTACCAGAACCTCGTGAACTGGTTGGACGAGGGCGAACAGGCCATTCTGGTGCTGGGGCGCGGTGCCTACAGCTTCAAGGGGTCAGGCTATGTGCGCGGCGGGATTTTCGATCGGATCCAGTTGATCCAGGGCGACAATTCGGTCCGGTTCTACGACAAACAGCAAGTACGCCTTGGCAAGGTTGCAGCCCCGGATGCACCCAGTTTCACGGAGCTGGACATCTTCAAGATCCCCGCCGATGCCGAGTTCGACCCGACCGAGCCGTTCCGCCTGCAACTGCTGGTACAGCGTGCCGTGGGTGCTGTTGAGAAAACCTTTCTGACATTCGATCTGGGCTACAAACTGCCCGACCGTTACCTGCTGCCCGTCGCAGCCCCAAAGATTGTCGACGATGCGACCGGCGAAGCCGCCGCCAAGGCTGCCCTGTGGCAGCGCATCTGGAAGGATCGCACCGTCGAAATCGCCGTTCTTGGCGTCATGCTGCTGGTCCTGACCGCGACGTTCTTCTTCCAGTTCCACGCGACGATGAATGCGCGGGTCTTCTACTGGTTCCGCATCGGCTACCTGACAATGACCCTGTTTTTCATCGGCTGGTACGCCAACGCGCAGCTGAGCGTGGTGAACCTGATGGCACTGGCGGGCAGCCTGCGCACAGGATTCTCGTGGGATGCGTTCCTGCTGGACCCGCTGGTGTTCATCCAATGGTTCGCCGTTGCCGCCGCACTGTTGTTCTGGGGTCGCGGGGCCTATTGCGGATGGCTGTGCCCGTTCGGCGCGTTGCAGGAATTGACCAACAAGATCGCGCGCGCGCTGAAAGTGCCGCAATGGACGCTGCCCTGGGGTCTGAACGAACGCCTGTGGCCCGCGAAATACATGATCTTTCTGGGTCTTTTCGGGCTCAGCTTCATCTCGATCCCGTTGGCCGAGAAATATGCCGAAGTCGAGCCGTTCAAAACGGCGATCATTCTGAAATTCATGCGCGATTGGCCTTTCGTAGTCTTTGCGCTGGTCCTGCTGGGGATCGGGCTGTTCATCGAACGGTTCTATTGCCGCTATCTCTGCCCGCTGGGCGGAGCACTGGCGATCCCTGCCCGTATTCGCATGTTCGACTGGCTGCGCCGCTACAAGGATTGCGGCACGCCCTGTCAGACCTGCGCCAATGAATGCCCCGTTCAGGCGATCCACCCCACCGGTGAGATCAATCCGAACGAGTGCGTCACCTGCCTGCATTGTCAGGTGCTCTACCAGTCCGAGGACAAATGTCCCGTCGTTATCCGCCAGCTGAAACGGCGGGCCAAGACAGGATCGGTCCAGATGAAGACCCCGCTCGGACAACCACCGGCGAACCATCCGAACGCCAAACCGCAATCCGTTTCCTAAAAGGAGGAACGAACATGTCGGAACATGACAACAAACTAACCGTCACACGCCGTGGGATGCTGGGTGCAACAGCAACCGGTGCCGTGCTGGCCGGGACCGGTCTGGGCTCGACCCTGATGACCGCGAAACAGGCGAGCGCCGCGGCCAATGCCAATCTCGAACCGGGCGAACTGGACGAGTATTACGGTTTCTGGTCCTCGGGTCAGACCGGCGAGCTGCGCATTCTGGGCTTTCCGTCCATGCGCGAGCTGATGCGGGTGCCGGTGTTCAATCGCTGCTCGGCCACGGGCTGGGGTCAGACCAACGAGTCACTGAAGATCATGACCGAAGGGTTGCTGCCTGAAACCAAGGAGTTTCTCGCCAAGCGCGGCATGAAGACCTATGACAACGGCGACCTTCACCACCCGCACATGTCGTTCACCGACGGCACCTATGACGGCCGTTATCTGTTCATGAACGACAAGGCCAACACCCGCGTCGCGCGTGTGCGCTGTGACGTGATGAAATGCGACAAGATCACCGAGATCCCGAACGCCAAGGCGATCCACGGCCTGCGTCCGCAGAAATTCCCGCGCACCGGCTATGTCTTTGCCAATGGTGAAGATGAAACACCGCTGGTCAACGATGGCAGCGTGCTGGACGATCCGTCGCAATACGTGAACATCTTCACCGCGCTGGACGGCGACACCATGGAAGTGGCATGGCAGGTGATCGTGTCGGGCAACCTCGACAACACCGATTGCGACTATCAGGGCAAATACGCCTTCTCGACCTCGTACAACTCAGAAATGGGCATGAACCTGGCCGAGATGACCGAGAACGAGCTGGACCACGTCGTCGTCTTCAACATCGCCGAGATCGAAAAAGGTATCGAAGCCGGCGATTATCAGGAGTTGAAAGGCGTCAAGGTTCTGGACGGGCGCAAGGGTCAGAACAAGAAATACACCCGTTACATTCCGATCCCGAACTCTCCGCACGGCATCAACACCGCGCCAGACGGCAAGCACGTCTGCATCAACGGCAAGCTGTCGCCGACCGTCTCGATCATGGACGTCACCAAGCTGGACGCCCTGTTCGAAAGCGACGCCGACCCGCGGTCCTGCATCGTAGGTGAACCGCAGTTGGGTCTTGGCCCGCTTCACACCGCCTATGATGGTCAGGGCAACGCCTTCACCACGCTGTTCCTGGACAGCCAGATCGTGAAGTGGAACATCGACAAGGCCATCCGCGCCTACAATGGCGAGGACGTGGACCCGATCATCTCGAAGGTCGACGTGCATTATCAGCCGGGTCACAACTCCACCTCCATGGGGGAAACCAAGGAAGCCGACGGCAAGTGGCTGATTTCGATGAACAAGTTCTCGAAAGACCGGTTCCTGAACGTTGGTCCTCTGAAACCTGAGAACGAACAGCTGATCGACATTTCGTCGGATGAGATGAAAGTGGTGCATGACGGCCCGACCTTTGCCGAGCCGCACGACTCGATCATCGTTCGCAGCGACATCGTGAACCCGGTCAACGTCTGGGATCGCAACGATGTTACCTGGGAAGACGCCCGCAAACAGGCCGAAGCCGATGGCATCGATCTGGAAGAAGGTGCGGAAGAACCGATCCGGGACGGCAACAAGGTGCGGGTCTACATGACCTCGCAGGCGCCGACTTTCAGTCTCGAGAAGTTCACCGTCAAACAAGGTGACGAGGTGACGGTTTACATCACCAACCTCGATGACGTGGACGACGTGACCCACGGCTTCTGCCTGGGCAACTACGGCATCGCGATGGAAGTCGCACCGATGGCAACCGCCTCGGTCACCTTCACCGCCGACCGTCCGGGCGTGCACTGGTTCTATTGCCAATGGTTCTGCCATGCGCTGCACATGGAAATGCGCGGCCGGATGCTGGTCGAACCGCAAGGAGCCTGACCCATGCGCTGGCCCCTGCTCATACCGCTCCTGCTCGGCTCGCCCCTTTGGGCGGCGGATTGGGATGTGCCCAACCGGGCGGGGGCCATCAATGAAATACTGGCTCAGGCGGCGGATGGAGACACCCTCCGCCTGAGCCCCGGTGTTTATGCCGAACATCTGGTTCTGGACCGGCCCGTCACCATCGACGGGCTGGGACAGGCCACCATTGACGGGCAAGGCACCGGCAGCGTCATCACCGTAACCGGCCCGGGCGTGACCGTGCGCGGTCTGACTGTGATCGGGTCGGGCTCAAGCCATGACGGGATCGACAGCGGAATCCAGCTGACCAAGACGGCCCGCGCGCCGGTGGTCGAAGACAATGTGCTGCTGGGCAATCTTTACGGCATCGACATTCATGGTGCCAAGGACAGCATCGTGCGTGGCAACCGGATCGAAGGACGTCAGGACCAGCGGATGAATGACCGTGGCAATGGCGTTTATGTCTGGAATGCACCCGGTGCGCGGGTTGAGGACAATGATATCCGCTATGGGCGCGACGGAATCTTCGTGAACTCGTCCAAGAAGAACACCTTTACAGGCAACCTGTTCCGCGACCTCCGGTTCGCAGTGCACTACATGTATGCCGACAATTCAGTGGTCAGCGACAATGTCTCGATCGGTAACGATCTGGGCTATGCGGTCATGTTCACGACAAATGTGAAGGTCGCAGACAACGTCTCGATCGGTGACCGTGAACACGGCGTGATGCTGAACTACGCCAACAAGAGTGAGATCACCGGAAACGTGGTGATCGGTGCCAAGGAAAAGTGCACTTTCCTTTACAACTCCAACAAGAACGAGTTCACCGACAACTGGTTCCAGGGATGCGGCATCGGAATCCATTTCACCGCCGGCAGCGAACGCAACCGGATCGTCGGCAACGCCTTTGTCGGGAACCGGACGCAGGTGAAATACGTCTCGACCAAATGGGTCGAGTGGTCCGAAGACGGGCGCGGCAACTACTGGTCCGATTTTGCCGCCTATGATGTGGATGGCAACGGCATTGCCGATGCCCCCTATCGCCCCAATGACTCGATGGACCATGTGCTGTGGACCCAACCCGCAGCCAAACTGCTGCTCGGCTCTCCTGCCGTGCAGCTGGTGCGCTGGTCACAATCCGCCTTTCCGGCACTGTTGCCCGGTGGCGTGATGGACAGCAATCCATTGATGCAACCCCTTGAACCCCCAGCTATGGAAAAGGTGCCTCATGACGGATAAGGCCCTGATTATTGACCATGTCAGCAAGGACCGTGGCAAAACCCGCGTTCTTGACGATATAACCCTGTCACTTGCCCCCGGTCAGCGCGTTGCGCTGCTGGGCCATAACGGCGCTGGCAAGTCGACCCTGATCAAATCCATCCTTGGCCTGACGCCGATCCAAGGCGGAGCCATCCGGATCGGAGACGCCACCCCCGGCAGCGCCAAGGCGCGGCGGGAAACGGCCTATCTGCCCGAGGCGGTATCCTTCCACCCGGCCCTGACCGGGCGCGAGCAACTGACCCTGTTTGCAAAATTGTCCGGCACCAGGGCGGATGTGGCCGGTCTGCTGGAGCGCGTAGGTCTGAGCGATGCCCTGGACCGCCGGATCGGCACCTATTCCAAAGGAATGCGGCAACGTATGGGTCTGGCACAGGTTCTGCTGGGCCAGCCGAAAGTGGCTTTGCTGGATGAACCCACCAGTGGGTTGGACCCGATCTCGCGCCAGGACCTCTATGCCATCATCGACGAGCTTGCCGCGCAGGGCACCGCCGTGCTGATCGCCAGCCATGCCTTGACCGAGGTCGAGGCCCGCACCGACCGCATCGCCATCATGCGCAAGGGCCGGATGGTCGCGGATGACACACTGGCCAACCTGTCGGCCCTTGCAGGCCTGCCGATCCGTCTGAAAGTGCGTGCAAGCGCCAACGCCGACGTGCTGGCCGCCGAACTGGGCGGCAACCGGATCAACGGCGCTTCGGTCGAGCTGCTGTGTTCCCCCGCCGACAAGATGGAAGCCCTGCGCCGGATCGCCGGATTGGGCGATGCCGTGGCGGATGTGGAAATGACCCCGCCCAAGCTGGAAGACCTCTATCGCCATTATGCACAGGAGGAGAGGCCATGACCCGCTTCCTCGCCATCACCCGTACCGAAATGCTGATCCTGCGCCGCAATCGCTGGCTGCTGGTGGCGACGCTGATCATGGTGCTGTTCGCCTTGGCGCTGACCTTTGCGGGCAGTGCGCCAACCGGAACGCTGGGCGTTGACATGCTGACCGTTTCGGTTGCGTCGATGACCACGCTGTCGGTTTACCTCGCGCCCCTTCTGGCGCTGATGATCTCGTTCGACGCCATCGCCGGAGACGTGGACCGGGGCAGCCTGTCGCTGCTGTTGTCCTACCCTGCGGGGCGCGGAGAAATCCTGTTGGGCAAGTTCACCGCACATCTTGCAGCGCTGGCCTTTGCCATGACGGTCGGTTTCGGTACCGCCGGCGCGGTGGCGGCCTTCTTTGGCGGTGCCGGGTCGGAAAGCCTGATGGCGTTGGTCCGTCTCATCCTCACATCCATCCTTCTGGGCGCCGTGTTTCTGGCGCTGGGATACCTGCTGTCTGCCCTGGCTAAGGGGGCTACGGCGGCGGCAGGTCTGTCGGCCGGGCTCTGGCTGGTTTTTGTCGTCCTCTATGATCTGGGCCTGTTGGGGGCCGTCGTCATGGACAAGGGCGGCACCTTTACCCAATCCGTCTTTCCATGGGTGATGGTGGCCAACCCGGCCGACGCATTCCGTCTGTGGAACATCGCCGCAACGGAAGGCGTGGCCATGGCATCCGGCATGACCGGGGCGGCACAGGCCTTGCCCATCTGGGCCGCGCCTGCATCGCTGCTGATCTGGCCGGTGATCGGCTTTGCCCTGGCGCGGCTTGCATTCCGGAGGGTCGAGCCATGAAACCCCTCGTCCTGATTGCCTTGATCGCGTTGGCGGCCTGCAAGGAAGACTTGGCCGAGGCCCCCGATCCGGTGGATCTGACCCCGGACGCGCTGAGCTATTTCTGCCAGATGAACATCGCCGAACATGGCGGGCCCAAGGGGCAGATCCATCTGGAAGGATATCCCGCACCGTTGTTTTTTGCGCAGGTGCGCGACATGGTGGCATACCTCAAAAGCCCTGAACGTGATGCCGACATCACAGCCGTCTATGTCAGCGACATGGGTATTGCGCCAAGTTGGCGGCAGCCGGGTATCTCGAACTGGATCGCCGCGGATGGCGCGACCTTTGTTGTCGGCGCCAATGTGGCAGGTGGCATGGGCGCCCGCGAAGTGGTGCCTTTTGCCGATCCTGCCGATGCTCAGGCATTCATTGAGATCTACGGCGGAACGGCACTGGGCCTGCCGGACATTCCGGACACCGAAGTGCTTGGCCCTGTCGATCTTGAACTGTCGTTGGAGACCCCCGTATGACCGCCTTGTCGCGCCGCCGATTTCTGATCATCTCAGCCGCTTGTGCTGCGGCCACACCACTTGCGGCCTCGGACGCGCGCTGGCACGGGACCGCGTTGGGTGCTACCGCCAGCCTGCGCCTTGTGGGCCTGACGGACGCCGAAGCTGCACCCATCATGGCCGCCATGGAGACCGAGATTGCCCGGCTGGAAAACACCTTCAGCCTGTATCGTCCGCAATCGCAGCTCAGCCGGTTGAATCGCGATGGTGTGCTGACGGCGCCCGCTCCTGAATTGTTGAAGGTGCTAAGCCTCAGCTCAGCGCTGCATCAGGCATCGGGTGGCGCATTTGATCCGAGCATTCAACCCGTGTGGACGGCATTGGCTGCGGGCACGCGCCCGGATGATCTGGTTGAAGTTCAGCAGGCGATAGGCTGGGAAAAGGTAATTTATGACGCCTCGGCCATTCGCCTTCCGGTGCCCGGAAAATCGGCGCTGACGTTGAACGGTATAGCGCAGGGCGCGATCACCGACCGGATCGCCGACCTGCTGCGTGCTCATGGTCTGCGTGATGTTCTGGTCAATATGGGAGAGGTTGCCGCCCTGGGTGC
This sequence comes from Ruegeria sp. HKCCD6604, assembly GCF_013110635.1. Lineage (NCBI taxonomy): Bacteria > Pseudomonadati > Pseudomonadota > Alphaproteobacteria > Rhodobacterales > Roseobacteraceae > Ruegeria > Ruegeria sp. HKCCD6604. Next base: position 261,337 of record NZ_WVQW01000004.1, read on the forward strand.
GCGTGGTGACGGTGCGCCATGGAAAGTGGGATTGGCGGCGCCGGACCAAACGGTTCTGAAGCGGATTGAATTGAACGATCGGGCAGTGGCGACATCTTCAACGCTGGCGACTCAGATCAGCCAGGGAGTCGGACACATCATTACCTTGGATGGGCCTTCAAGCCGCGACAGGACCGTTTCGGTTTCTGCCCCGAAAGCGGCAATTGCGGATGGGTTGTCCACTGCACTTTGCGCGGCATCCGCCGGCAGAGCCAAAGAGATCCTGGAGTTCTTCCCCGACGCCCGTATCGAATTGAACGTTTAATGAAGAATTACAAATCTCAGACCGAACAAAAAAAATATTAAAGTATGATATAGGTCAATTCGTGCGCTGCTTAAGGCAGCTAGGAAGTAAGGACGCGAACCTATCAATCCAATTTCGAGTCGCCAGCTATGAGCCAGATGACCAGCAGACGCGCTTTTCTAAGCGCGCGTGCCCTGCGGGAGGACCCAGATGCGATCCGTCCGCCGGGTGCAGTTGCAACTGGCTTCAGCGATCTATGCACACGTTGCGAAGACTGCGCTGCGGCTTGTCCTGAAGACATCATCACATTCGACGATGCCGGTTTCCCCGTTCTGGACCTGTCCGCAGGCGGTTGCACCTTGTGTGGTGACTGCGCTGACATTTGTCCGACCCCGGCGTTGCTGTCGGAACGTGTTGCCGAATGGCCATGGCGCGCACGAATAGATGACTCAAGCTGCCTGTCGACGAACGGCGTAAGCTGTCGCCTGTGTCAGGACAATTGCGATCAGGATGCCATCCGCTTTCGCCTGCAACTGGGCGGACGCGCGGAACCGGCGCTTGAAACAGAAACCTGCATCGGCTGCGGCAGCTGTTCCGCCGCCTGCCCCGCCGGGGCGATCGTGATGCACCGCCCCGCCCCACAACACCCGGAGGTGACCCAATGAACATCTGTGGCTGTCTGGTCCACATCGCCCCCGATTACACCGATGCCGCACGCGCGGCGATGGCCGAAACCCAGGGCGTCGAGCTTCATGCCGAAGCCGAGGACGGCCGTTTCGTAGTTGTTGTCGAGGATACGGCCGACAGGTTGGCCTCGGACACCATCATGGATCTGCACCAGATCCCAGGAGTGATCTCACTGTCACTGACTTATCACCATTTCGAAGATCTCGCGGAGACGGCTCCGCGTCCTGATGCTCCAAGCCAACCGTCCACCAGGAGGCCCATGCAATGACCATCTCTGAATCCCGTCGTACATTTCTGAAAGCGTCCGCAGCGGCAGCCACTGCCTCGGCTGCGGGCATTCCCATGGCCACAGGTCAGGCCAACGCTCAGGTCGGCGCGCCCGATATTCGCTGGGACAAGGCTGCCTGCCGGTTCTGCGGTACAGGCTGTTCGGTTCTGGTGGGTACCAAGGACGGCCGCGTGGTGGCCACGCAAGGTGACCCGGACGCACCGGTGAACCGGGGCCTGAACTGTATCAAGGGCTATTTCCTGTCCAAGATCATGTACGGCAAAGACCGCCTGACCACACCGCTTTTGCGCAAGACCAACGGTCAGTATGACAAGAATGGCGAGTTCGAACCGGTCAGCTGGGATGAAGCCTTTGATGTGATGGCCGCCAAATGGAAAGAGGCCCTTGCCAAGAAGGGCCCGACCAGCGTGGGGATGTTTGGTTCGGGGCAGTGGACGGTCTGGGAAGGCTATGCCGCCGCCAAGATGATGAAGGCCGGGTTCCGGTCGAACAACATTGATCCCAATGCGCGTCACTGCATGGCCTCGGCCGTGGTTGGTTTCATGCGCACTTTCGGCATTGATGAGCCGATGGGGTGCTATGACGACCTTGAGCACGCCGATACCTTCGTGCTGTGGGGATCGAACATGGCCGAGATGCACCCGATCCTGTGGTCGCGCCTGACCGACACCCGCCTGACGAAGCCGGGTTGCGAAGTGCATGTGCTTTCGACTTTCGAGCACCGCTCGTTCGAGCTGGCCGACAACGGCATGGTCTTTGCGCCGCAAACCGATCTGGCGATCCTGAACTATATCGCGAACTACATCATCCAGAATGGCGCGGTGAACGAAGAGTTCGTCAAAAACCACGTCAACATCACCAAAACCGCCACCGATATCGGTTACGGCCTGCGGGACAACAACCCCCTGCAACAAGAGGCTGAAAACCCGAACTCGGGCAAGTTGGAGCCGATCAGCTTCGAGGAATATGCCGAAGCCGTTTTGAAATACACGCTGGAATACACCTCGGAACTGTCCGGTGTTCCGGCTGACAAGCTGGAGCGTCTGGCCAAGCAATATGCCGACCCCAACCGCAAGGTGATGAGCCTGTGGACCATGGGCTTCAACCAACATACCCGCGGGTCCTGGGTGAACTCGCTGATGTACAACGTGCACCTGCTGGTGGGCAAGATTTCGGAACCCGGCAACTCGCCCTTCTCGCTGACCGGTCAGCCGTCGGCCTGCGGTACCGCGCGCGAGGTAGGCACCTTTGCGCACCGCCTGCCCGCCGACATGGTGGTGATGAACGAAAAGCACCGCGAGATCTGCGAATCCGCCTGGAACGTGCCCGCCGGCACCATTCCTGACAAGCCCGGTTTCCACGCCGTGCTGCAACACCGCAAGCTGAAGGATGGCGATCTGAACGCTTATTGGGTTCAGTGCACCAACAACATGCAGGCTGCGCCGAACATCAACGAGGAAGGCTATCCCGGCTACCGCAACCCGGAAAACTTCATCACTGTTTCAGACCCCTACCCGACGGTCACTGCGGTTTCCGCTGACCTGATCCTGCCCACCGCCATGTGGGTCGAGAAGGAAGGCGCCTATGGCAACGCCGAGCGCCGCACCCAGTTCTGGCGGCAGCAGGTCAAGGCCCCGGGCGAGGCCAAATCGGACCTGTGGCAGGTGATGGAGTTCTCGAAACGCTTCACCGTCGAAGAGGTCTGGGGCGAAGAATTGCTGGCCACCATGCCCGAGCATCGCGGCAAGACCATGTATGACGTTCTTTTTGCCAATGGCAGCGTCGACAAGTTCCCGCTGTCGGAAACCGCCAAAGGCTTTGACAACGACGAATCCGAGCATTTCGGCTTTTACGTGCAGAAAGGTCTGTTCGAAGAGTACGCCAACTTCGGGCGCGGCCATGCGCATGATCTGGCACCATTCGAAACCTACCACCAGGCCCGCGGTCTGCGCTGGCCGGTCGTGGATGGCAAGGAAACGCTCTATCGTTTCCGCGAAGGCTATGACCCCTACGTGTCCGAGGGTGCCGGCGTGGAGTTCTATGGCCACAAGGATGGCAAGGCCAAAATCATCTTTGCGCCATACGAGCCCGCAGCAGAGGAGCCGGATGCGGAATTCGATCTGTGGCTGTGCACCGGTCGCGTGCTGGAACACTGGCATTCAGGGTCGATGACACGCCGGGTGCCGGAACTGCACCGCGCCTATCCCGCTGCCGTGGTCTACATGCATCCGCAGGACGCAAAGGATCGGGGATTGCGCCGGGGTCAAGAGATTGTTCTGTCGACCCGCCGCGGCGAGGTCACCAGCCGTGTCGAAACCCGGGGTCGGAACAAGGTGCCACGCGGTTTGGTCTTTATGCCGTGGTTCGATGAGCACCAGCTGACCAACAAGCTGACGCTGGACGCAACCTGCCCGCTGTCGAAAGAGACCGACTTCAAGAAGTGCGCCTGCAAGGTTGAGCGCGCGTAACCAGCAAGGATCATACGGGGCGTTCCCATGTCTCTTGTCGATAAACCCCTTTCGCCGCAGCGGCGCCGGTTCCTGCAGGACTCGGCGCGGGCGGCGGGCGGCTGCGTGGTCGCCGGATCATTGCTGGCCTATCTGGCCCGCGACGCCCGCGCCCTGCCCGCCGATGCATTGCGCCCACCCGGCGCATTGCCCGAGAAGGAGTTCCTGTCGGCCTGTATCCGTTGCGGTTTATGCGTGCGGGACTGCCCGTACGATACCCTGAAACTGGCCGAGCTCGGCTCGGATGCGGTGGCGACGGGAACACCATTCTTCACCGCCCGGGATGTTCCCTGCGAAATGTGCGACGACATTCCGTGTGTCGCCGCATGTCCAACAGGGGCGCTGGACCCCGGGCTGGATAATATCGACGATGCCGAGATGGGTGTTGCCGTTCTGGTCGATCAGGAAAACTGCCTGAACTTCCTCGGTCTGCGCTGCGACGTCTGCTATCGCGTCTGCCCCGTCATTGACGAGGCGATCACTTTGGAGACGGCGCACAATACCCGGTCGGGTCATCATGCCTTGTTCATTCCAACCGTTCATGCCGAACGCTGTACCGGCTGCGGCATGTGCGAGAAAAGCTGTGTTCTGCCCGAGGCCGCGATCAAGGTTCTGCCGGCCCGGCTGGCGCGCGGCAGTTCGGCCGAGCATTACCGCAAGGGTTGGGAGGAAAAGGCCGCCAAAGGCGCGCCGGTGGTCGAGGGGATCATCGATCTGCCGGATCGTTTGCCCGGACCGGGAACCGACAATCTTGCCGCGCCCGGCGGTTTTGCCCCTGAATATGATCTGCCGGGGGTGGGGCAATGAGTACTCGCACGCACATGCCCGTCGGTCAGGAGGCCGTTGAAGGCAAAGGGTGGATCGGGGCGCATCGCTTTTTGCTGGTGCGCCGCGCAAGCCAGCTGTTCTTTCTGGTTCTGTTTCTGCTGGGCCCGTGGTTCGGCATCTGGATTGTCGAGGGCAATTTGGCAGGGTCACTGACGCTGGGTGTGCTGCCGTTGACCGATCCGTTAATCCTGTTGCAAAGCTTCGTTGCAGGTCATTGGCCCGAAATGACCGCGCTGATCGGTGGGCTGATCGTTCTGGTGGTCTATGCCCTGATTGGCGGCCGTGTCTATTGTTCCTGGGTCTGCCCAATAAACCCGGTGACAGACGCGGCCAACTGGGTGCATCGCAAACTGGACCTGCCGAAAGGCTGGCAACCCAAGCGCGGCACCCGGCTGTGGATTCTGGCAACCGTGCTGCTGGCCTCGGGCCTGAGCGGCGTGATCGCTTGGGAGCTGGTCAACCCGATCACCATGCTGCATCGCGGGCTGGTATTCGGCATGGGCTTTGTCTGGGCCATGATCGCGGCCATCTTCGTGTTTGACGTTTTCGTCTCACGCCATGGCTGGTGCGGTCATTTGTGCCCGGTGGGCGCGTTCTACGGGCTGATCGGGTCGAAAAGCCTGCTGCGGGTCAGTGCCGCCAATCGCACGGCCTGTGATGACTGTATGGATTGTTATGCGGTCTGTCCTGAAAATCAGGTGATCTCACCCGCGCTGAAAGGCAAGCCGGGAAGCTCGCCCCTGATCCTGTCACCCGACTGCACAAACTGCGGACGCTGCATCGATGTCTGCGCAGTCGACGTCTTCAACTTTACTCACCGGTTCGACGACCATGTCGTTCAACCTTCCGATCCAGTTGCCGCGCCTGAGCCGCGCGCTGCCAGACCTATCTAGGGGAGTGCCAAGATGAAAAGATCAATCGTTACAGGCGGAATTGCCCTTCTACCCGTAGTGTTGCTGAGCGGATGGGCCTTTGCCCAGTCCGCTCAAGTCGAAACCCTGCGGGGCGCGGACGTAGACGAGCCGATCCCTTTGGATCAGATTCACAAAAATGTCGAAGGACGGATGCAACGTAATTATCGCCAGCAGCCACCGCTGATTCCGCATTCGATCGAGCAATATCAGATTGATGTGCGCACCAATCAGTGCCTGTCCTGCCATGACTGGTCCAAGGCAGGTGAGCGTAACGCACCGACCCTTTCAATGACACACTATCTGGATCGCGAAGGCCGCGAATTGGACCGCGTCGCCGGGACCCGTTATTTCTGCAACCAATGTCACGTTCCGCAGGCGGACGCGCCGCCGCTTGTTGAAAACGTGTTCCAGCCCTCGACCGGCAACTGATCCAAAACAAGACTGAAAGGAGCACCGACATGGCAGACTCCCCCGAAAAACGCGGCTTTCTGGGTCGCCTTTGGAACGCGATCTGGACGCCGGCGGTAATGTTCAGCTCGGGCTTTCTGATCCTTGCCGGATTTCTGGCCGGTATCCTGTTCTGGGGCGGATTTCACTGGACCCTGGAACTGACCAACACCGAAGAGTTCTGCGTCTCGTGTCACACGATGGAAACGAACCTGGGTGAGTATCGCGAGACGATCCACTACAACAACCACTCCGGCGTGCGTGCGATCTGCTCAGACTGCCACGTTCCGGATGAATGGAACCACAAGATCAAAGCCAAGATCATGGCCGTGAAGGACGTCTATCATGAACTGGTGGGCACCATCAGCACACCCGAGAAATACGAGGATCACCGCCTGGCGATGGCCTCGGCCGTCTGGAAGAAAATGAAGGCGTCTGACAGCCGCGAGTGCCGCAACTGTCACAACTTTGACTACATGGACTTCACCATTCAGGAAACCCGCGCCGCGTCTGAACACCAACGTGCCATCGACAACGGTATGACCTGTATCGATTGCCACCAGGGCATCGCCCACAGCCTGCCACCCAACTATCTGGAAACATACGAAAAGGTGACTGCTGCATTGGAAGATGAAGTTGTGCAGGAGCACGCTGCCGCGGGTGACGACATCCGCGATTTCCTGAACAACAGCTCGAAGTGATGTGGGGGCAGAGATGTTAGAGTTACTTGGAACCATCGGTGGCAACGTCCTGAGCTTGCCGGGCATACTCGGTCTGGCGCTGGGCATGATGACCCGCAAGCTGTGGCTGGGCGCGGCATTGGGCGGCGCAGTCGGCGTATTCGAGACGCTGGTTTTCGCAGGCTTCCAGTTTGCGCATGTAGAGCCACTGGAACTGATCATAGCTATTGTGGTCGGAGTCTGTGCAGGAAGCCTCGGCACTGCCATTCGCATCAAAGGCGCAACAGCCTGAAACACAGCCGGTTTCACCGTTTCGGTGGAACCGGCTTGTTACGTCGGGCCGGGCAGTGTCGTCACCAAGTCAATGACTGTCTTCATGTGATTTCACGCCCGCGATCACCAATTCCGCATCTCCGGGTAAGGACTGAAAGGATGCGGGCAATGTGCGATCGGTGATGAGCACGTCCTTTTCGGTCAATCTGGGCAGGCGCAACGCCGGGCTGGTCTGGGCCTCGTTGAATTTTGTGGAATCAACCGCCATGAAGGTCTGGTCAGCAATATCAGACATCGCCCGGGCCATATCAGCTTCGCATTGATCATAGACCATGAAGCCCTTGCTGGGATGCACCAGTGACGCCGACAATATGGCCGTCCGGGCCGAGAAGCCTGCAATGACGTCATAGGCGGCGCGGTCGAAAGCGGCGCCGTCGTGGTTGCGCAACTGCGTCCCCGCCATGAAGACCCTGTTGCCCTCTTCCATCGACAACGTGGCGGCGATGAAGGCCGAGTTTGTCACCACCGTGAGGTTTTTGCGCGCGCGAAGTGCCTGAGCAATGAAGCCCGAGGTCGAACCCGTGTCGATGGCAATGGCCGAACCGTCCGGTATCCGCGCCGCAACGGCGTCGGCAATCGCGACTTTGGCGGCGCGGTTCTGCGCCATGCGGGCCAGAAACGGAGGATCCAGCACATTTTGAGTGCTGACCAATGCACCATGCACCTTGGACAGGCTGCCCTTGGCGACCATCGGCTTCACGATTCGCCTTACGGTCTGGTCCGACACGTTGAGAATGCGCGCCAGTTCCATGACCGAAATTCGCCCATGCAGGTTTACCGTGCTGAGGATGTCTTGCTCGTATTTCGACATGAAGCGCCGCGATATTTGTTGATTTCATCAGGTTACTTGCAAGGTTGACGCTGTTCAAGCGACCATTTTCAACATGTTTCAAACATTTTTGTTGCTTTTTGTTGTTTTGCGACTTTTGATGACGACATGTCATTTGAAGTAGGTGAACGCATGACAACGCATTCGGTCAAACATCTCATCATTGGCGGGGGCATCATCGGATGCTCCATCGCGTATCACCTCGCACGGTCCGGTGAGACGGATGTTGTTCTTCTGGAAAGGGCGTCCCTGACCGAGGGGGCCACCTGGCATGCGGCGGGGCTTGTCGGGCAGTTGCGGTCATCGCGCAACACGACGCGGATGCTGAAACGGTCCGTGGCGCTGTATGATCGTCTGGCCGAAGAAACCGGGATGGAATTCGACTGGAAGAAAGTCGGAAGCCTGCGCCTGGCGGCAAGCAAAGAGCGGCTTCTGGAAGCAAAGCGCCTGGCGACAATGGCCCGCAGCTTTGATCTGGAGATGGAAATAATCTCGGCCGCCGAGGCCAAGGCGCTTTTCCCCTATGTCGACGCGAAAGGGTTGGAAGGCGCGGCCTTCATCCCCTCAGACGGTCATGTCGATCCCGCAGGCTTGTGTCAGGCAATCGCATCCGGTGCCCGGATGCACGGAGCCCGGATCCGCCAATCCGTAGAGGTCACCGATTTTGAAATCCATAACGATCGCATCACCAAAGTGATGACATCGGAAGGGGATTATGAAGCGGACACCGTCGTTCTGGCCGCCGGAATGTGGAGCCGCGAACTGGCAGCGAAACTCGGGGTTGTTGTCCCGGCCTGCGCTGTCGAGCATCAATACATCGTAACTGAACCCCTGCCCGACCCCGATCTTGTAAAACGCTTGCCAACCCTGCGGGATCCCGAGCGGCTGGTGTATTACAAACCGGATGCAGGCGGGAGGCTTGTGATCGGCGGGTACGAGGACAACACGCTGCCATTCGGCGACAGGGGTATTCCGGGCGCGTTTGTCCGGCAGCTTTTGCCGGACAACCTGGAGCGGTTTGCCCCCCTTGCCGAACTGGCAGGTCAGGTTACGCCGGTCGTCAACACGGTTGGAATCCGGCAGGTGATCAACGGCCCCATCCCTTATTCCGCGGATGGCGATTTTGTCATGGGATGGGCGCCTGAACTGCGAAACCTGATGCTGGCGACCGGATTTCTGTACGGCATCGCGGCAGGTGGTGGCGCAGGAGAGATGATCGCGGAGTGGATTGTAGAAGGCCGCCCGAGCCTTGATCTGTGGCCTCTGGACGTGCGCCGGTTCAGCCCGCATCACGCCACGCGCGCCTTCATGTATCCTCGCGCGGTCGAGCATTACGCGCATCACTACAAGATGCGATATCCGGGGCAGGAGGCGGAAACGGCCAGAAACCTGCGCCTGTCGCCCCTGCATGAGCGGCTGAAACAACATGGCGCGGTGTTCGGGTCAAAAAATGGCTGGGAGCGACCGCTCTGGTTCGCTCCGGCCGGTGTAGAGCCGGTGGATCCGTTGGATTTCCTGTCGCCGGGTTGGAAAACCTATGCCGAACAGGAACATAAGGCCGCGCGCGACGGGGTCGTTCTGATCGATCAAACCAGTTTCTCAAAGTTCGAACTGATCGGCCCCGGCGCACTGGAAGCCCTTCAAAACCTTGCCGTTTCAAATATGGACAAGCCGGATGGCACGGTGATCTACACCCAATTGTGCAATGATCGCGGGGGCGTTGAAGCCGATATCACCGTCACCCGATTGGGGCGGGACCATTTTTACATCGTCACCGGGTCCGGATTCGGCGTGCATGACGCGGATTGGATCCGACGTCACCTGCCCCGCGATGGGCGCGCGCAGCTGATCGAAATGACGTCGGCACGCGCCGTCATCAACATTTGCGGCCCCAAGGCACGGGATGTGATGCAGGCCATCGCGGAAGAAGACGTCTCGAACCATGCGTTTCCCTTTGCAACGGCCCGAGAGATCACCTTGGGAACGGCAAAGGTTCGCGCGATCCGCATAGGTTACATCGGAGAGCTGGGATGGGAGTTACATATCCCGACCGAGTTCGCCCTGCATGTCTATGACTTGCTTTGGCAGGCCGGTCAGAGCCATGGCATCCGCGACATCGGCTACCGCACGATCGAGTCCTTGCGGCTGGAAAAAGGCTATCTCTACTGGAGCGCCGACATCACCCCCGACTATTCACCAATCGAAGCGGGCCTTGGCGCGCGGGTCCATCTGAAATCCAAACAGGGCTTCATCGGGCGCCCGGTGCTGGAGGCGCAGAAAGCGACCGGCCCCGAGCGGCAGCTCTGTACGTTCATCACCGATGAGCGGCTGCCGATCACCGGAGGGGAGACCATATTGCATTCCGGCAAAACAGTCTCGCTGGCATGCAGCGGTGGCTATGGGTTTACCGTCGGCAAGAGCATCCTCTACGGTTATCTGCCTGCGGGACTGGCTGGTGGGTCAGATTTCGAAGTGGAGGTGTTCGGCGAACGCCACGCTATCCGCCGCGTGGACGGGCCGCTTTACGACCCGGCAAACAGCCGGTTGAAAGCCTGAGGGAGAGAGCGATGCAGAATGAACCAACAAATGAGATTATTCAGGCCCTTCGCAACGTGGCGGGGTTCGAAACCCTTGCCGAGGCGGACATTCACACCCAGCGGCTGGGCGGGTTGACCAATCTGGTCTATCGCGTCGAAGGCGGGCCAAGGACGGTGATCGTGCGCATCCCCGGTGAAGGCACCGAAGCCTATATCGACCGCGCAGTTGAAATCCACAACGCACGGGTGGCGGCGAAAACCGTGGTCGGCCCCGAAGTTCTGTGGGCAGACGCGGCATCCGGCGTGATGATCAGTGATTGCGTACCCGACATCGTCACGATGACACCCGAGATGTTTGCGACGCGCCCCGGGTCTGCCGCCCGAGCGGGAAAGGCGCTGAGGCAGTTGCACGATGCCCCCGAGCCGTTCAAGTTTCGGTTCGAGCTGTTTTCGATGATCAACGACTACATGAAGGTGCTTGCGGACAAAAACGCTACCCTGCCAGAGGGTTACGCGGACGTCGTGGCCGAGGCGGCCCCGATCCGCGAGGTGCTGCGGGACAAACCCGGGACATTGGTCCCGAGCCACTGCGACCCTCTGTGCGAGAATTTTCTGGATGACGGCCAGCGCATGTGGATCGTGGATTACGAGTATTCAGGCATGAACGATGCCCTTTGGGATCTGGGTGATCTGTCGGTCGAAGCCGGGCTGAACGACGAACAGGAACAGGAAATGTTGACCGCCTATTTCGGAAACCCGCCGAGCGAGGCTCAGATCGGGCGCATGGTGATCTATAAAGCCATGTGCGACCTGCTGTGGACGCTGTGGGGATTGATCCAGCATGCGGATGAAAACCCCGCCGAAGACTTCTGGGCCTATGCCACCAACCGGTTCGAGCGGTGCAAGTCCCTGATGCTGGCTCCGTCCTTTGCGGCCCATGTGAAAGCCGTGGCCGAGGAATAGGGTTTCATCCACGGCCGGATCCGCCCTGGATACCGGATGTTTTCTGCCTCGTCTCAGATCTTTGAGCCGCTTTCCATGGAGCCGGGATGCCCGAGAAGAACGGGCCGGGCAAAATACGGGATGCGCCTGGAGCTTAGATGTTTCCATTCGAAGCACGTTCGGGCGTCGGCTTCTTGCTGGCGCTCGGGTTGAGTCTGCCTTTCTGCCCGGTATCTCATGTCGGCCACGGCACTTTTGCACGTCTGTCAGCCTTGACGTGACGTCAGGCGCAGACCGGCATATCTGGTCGTTCGGCCGCCCTGAAACCTTGCCAGCAAAGTCAACTTGAGACTTGAACCTTATGATTTCCAAGGAAATGCGCGTGACGACGTGGAAATTCTGAAGTAAACCGGTCAATCAATGTAACAAGTTAACAGTGCCGCCTGTTCCTGCTATGGATTCAGCATGAATACCTCTCTACTTTTGGATTATACATATACATTATGTATATGTATTAAGGGGAAAACAGGGGGACAGTTATGGAAGGAGTCGCAAGACAATGACGCGAGTCCTTGAGGCATCACCACGCATTTCAAAAGTCCTTCATCTGGCAGATCTGAATGACTATGCCACTCTGTTTCAGAGAGAAGGCGTAGACGACGAGATTCTGGACGAATTGACGGATCCGGAACTGCGTGATCTCGGGTTGACGGTTGGTGAAAGGAAGCGCTTTCGAAAGGCGCAGGCCAGGCTGAAATCGCAGGAAGCGTCGAAGCGGCCCGAAGTCCAGTCCAAGGCCGAGCGGCGGCAGCTGACTTTGGTTTTCTGCGATCTTGTGGGGTCGACCCGGCTGGCTCAGCGATATGATCCGGAAGACCTGATGCAGATCATGAACCTGTATCTGGATACGGCGATCGGCACCCTGAAGCAGCACGGCTGCCATCTGGCCTATCGGCAGGGCGACGGCATAATGGTGTATTTCGGATACCCCAAGGCCATGGAAGATGATGCCGAACGGGCCGTACGAGCCGTATTGGAGACCATCGAGGCCGTTCAGAACCTTGAAAACGAGTTTGGAGAAAAGCTCGACCTGCGCGCAGGCATTGCGACCGGGATGGTTGTCGTGGGCGTTGTTTCTTCGAAAAGCCTGGGATCCCAGGACTTTCTGGTGGGTGAAACGGCGAATCTTGCATCCCGCCTTCAGGGGCTGGCCGAACCAGGTGAAGTGATCATTTCTTCAGAAACCTGGAGGCTGACCCAGGGTGCCTTTGAATTCGAACCACGTGGCAGCCACGAGCTGAAAGGCTTTGACAATCAGCGCAAAGTGTATCGCGTGGTGTCGGAAATCATGTCCACCAGCCGGTTCGACGCGCGGGTGGGTCAATCTGCGGTTGATCTTGTCGCCCGGCATGATGATCTTTCCACCCTGACCCGGCTTTGGAACGAAGCGCAGGAAGGCTCGGGCCGGCTGGCGCTTGTCGGGGGGGCTGCGGGAATCGGCAAGTCGAGGCTGATCAAGTCACTGTCTGAAACAATCGGGGTCAAACCCTTTACATTGCAGTGCATCCCGCACCTGACCAGTCTTCCGCTGCACCCGATTGTCGGAGAATTGAGGCGCGTTTCGGGCGACAAATCAAATGAAAGTATCCGGGCGGCGATTTCGGACTTCGTGCAATCGGCCTCACGGCTGAGTGACGCGGACTTGCCCGTTCTTCTGGATCTGGCAGGCATCGAGACCGGCGCCCCGTCAGAATCCGACCCGTTGAAGAAGGCGCGCAAATCTCTTGACGTGATGCTGCGCAGTCTGGGCAGCCTGTGTGACAGACGCGGCACGTTGTTGTTGGTGGTCGAAGACGTTCATTGGGCCGATGCGACCACGTTGGATGTACTGGATGCACTTGCATCCGCCTTGAGCAACTTTCCGGTACTGGTGGTTCTGTCGCACCGACCTGAATACGAACCTCCGGAACATTTGGAAAGCCGAGCCGCGCGCATTGATCTGTCTCCGCTTGGCACTACCGAGGCATCCGAACTGGTCCGGCGCGTGGCCGAGCCGTACAGCCTGCCTGTCATCCTGATCAGGCAGATCATCGAAAAGGCGGATGGCGTGCCGCTGTATATCGAAGAAATGACAAAGGCGGTTCTGGACCAGCTGCCCCAGGATGCCCCGATCAACGCCGAGGTTCTGGATGCACTGAGCGTCCCGGCCACCCTTCAGGACTCGCTGATGTCGCGTCTTGACCGGATGGAACATGCCAAACCAGTCGCCCAGCTCGGATCGGTCATCGGGCGCAGTTTCACCGCTCAGATGATCCACGCGGTGGCGCATGAAGACATGGATGTGGAAAGCGCCCTCATGCAGCTTATGGCGGCTGGCGTCGTGCTGATCACCAGCGATTCAGGGTCGGCCACATACACGTTCAACCACGCGCTGGTTCAGGATACGGCCTATAATTCCTTGCTGCGGGAAGACCGGCAGAAGGTTCATCTGAAAATCGCCCAAGCACTGCTGGACGGTCACAAGGCATTCGGAACCCCGGCCCCCGATACCGTCGCGCATCACTGCGATCTTGGCGGATTGAAGGATGAAGCCGTCGCCAATTGGGTCACGGCAGGTGAAGTGGCGTTGTCCCGACTGGCGAACCTGCCCGCGATCTCCGCTTTCCGGGCCGCCCTGCGCAACATCGGAACCATGAAGGCCAACGCGGATCGCGACGGTTTCGAGCTTCGGGTTCAGATGAACATTCTGCCCGCCTATATGGCGATCTACGGGTGGTCGTCCGATCAGGTCGGCGAAACTGCCGCCCGGGCGATGGAACTGGCCCAGTCTTTGGGCGACGGCGAGACGCTTTTTGCCGCAACCTTCTGCCGTTGGACCCATTTCTTTGTTGCCGGTCAGATGAACCGAGCGATGGAAATGGGGCAGGCGCTGGACATGATGGCCAGCATGTCCGAAGACCCCGTCGCCAATGTGCTGGCGGCGCGGGCGCTGAGCTTTACGCATTACTTCCGCGGGGAATTTGCGGAATGCGAACAACAGCTGGAGCGCGCATTCGCCCTGATCACACCCGAGCTGGATATGGCCATGATGCCCATGACCCAGTCTTCCACGGCCGCGTCATTGCTGGCCATTCAGGGATGCCTGCTGTGGCAGCAAGGAAAGTTCGAAAAAGCCGAGGCCGCGCGTGTGGAATCCATCGAGGTCAGCAGGGCGCTGAACCACGCACCCAACCTTGTCTACGTCATGGGCGCTTGCAGCATGTTCCTACCCTATGCGGGGGAATGGGACCGGCTTGACGTGACGATGAAAGAAGCCAGAAAAGTCGCGGATGAGGAAGGGTTTCTTTACCTTCATGCGATGCAGGACATCTATATGGGCCTCGCGCAGGCTGGAAAGGGCGACATCGCAGGTGTTCCGGAACGCATCGAGACATGCATGAACCTGATTTCCAAATCTGGTGGAAACTTTACTTTTCCTCAGAATCAGATTGTTCTGTCTGAGTTGATGATTGATCACGGAGATGTTGATCAGGCTTTGGACCGGCTGGAAACCGTCTGCATTCCCGGCTGGGAACGCGGCGAGACGTTGAACAAACCTGAATATCACCGTGTGCGAGCAAAGGCTTATGCCGCAAAGGGGGACTTGGACGCTGCAATCAGCGAGGCGGAACAAGCGCTTTCGCTTGCACGGGATTGCCGTGGAGTTGTTCAGGAGCAGCGGGCCCGCGATCTGCTGGACAGATTGAAAGAAGAAAAATGAACAAGATTGACTGCCCCGCCGAATTGGGCAGCAGCACCGAGAGGGATTTGCAATGACCGATGCATTGGATTGGAATGAAGATCAGTGGAGCGCCGTGAAAAAGGCCGTCCATGATGAGGCGCTTCGCGCCCGGGTGGCCGCCAGTTTCCTGCCCCTGTACGGACCGCTGCCCGCTGACACGCAATCCGTCCCGCTGAACAAGCTGGATCTGGTGGACAATTCATCTGGTGCATCCAAGCAACGTCTTGACGTGAACGATTATGATACACTGCGCCTTACCACCGTATCGGTGAACGTGTACCTGAAAGGCGCACAGGTGGCTGATCCGGAACTGACGGCGGCTCAGATCATGTTCCGCCGAGCGGCCGCCGTTGTGGCACGGGTAGAGGATGACATCGTTTTCAACGGTCAACCCGGCACCGGACAGGCCCCCAAACACGCCGGCGGCGCGCCCGACTCATTGCCGCAGATCTATACGATCAGCGGCGGTGGCAAATATCCGGGATTGCTTGAAGCGGGCGAAGGCAAAACCAAATCCACGTCCAAAAAGAACTATAGCGGAACCGATGTTTTCGAGGCCGTCGTCGAGGGCATCAGCGCGCTGGAAACGCATGGCTATCTGGGCCCCTATGCCTGTGTGATGGGCAACGGTCTGTTCCGTGCGGTCACGACCCCGCTGCCGAATTCGATGGTGCTGCCACGTGACAGCATTCTCCCGTTCCTGGACGGGCCGTTGCTGCGTTCCAGCACCCTGCCCCCGGACAAGGCAGTGCTTGTGTCCCTGCTGGGTGCACCGGTTGAAATCGTCGTGCCCTCGGATATCGCCGTGAAGTATCTGCAAACCTCTGCCGAGGGCGAGCACGTCTTCCGCGTGCAGCAGAAGTTCCATCTCAGGATCAAGGAAGCTAAGGCCGTCCGCACCATAACCTGTTGACCGGAGATCGGGTCGTGCGCGAGTTTTCAGATCGGGGCGTGACGCTGCGTTGGTCCGAGGCGATCAACGCAGACGGTCTCAGTCGGGTGTTGGTGGAAGCCGGCCCATCCGTGTCGTCGCATGACACGCTACGTCTGATCTGTTCGGAAGATGGCGGCCCCGAGCGTGCCATTCGCGGGTGGCCCTTGTTGCGGGACCCGCAAACAGGGTTTCAACAATTCGCAGCCATTCTTCCGTCGGTCAAACAGGAAAAAACCTTGTCCTGGCGTCCGGTGCTGACGTCGGGAGGGCGCGAGTTTGACCCCGGGCCCGAAAAAGAAATTGAACCTGCCGCACCGGAACCGGCAAAAACCGCAGTGGCGCCGCCGGTACTGGAACATGTCGCCAAATTTGTGGTGCCGTTCGAAAGCAGCTTTCACCCCTCGGGCGAGACGCCGGACGGGATTTGGCTGCATTTCGCCATCAAAGAAGGGGGCACCGTCGAAGGCCCGCATCTGAAAGGGGTGATCGAACCGATCGGAGGAGACTGGATGCGCGTTCGGCCGGATGGTGTGGGGCTGCTTCATGCAAAGGCACTTATAAGACCGTCCATCGGACAAGCTCCGATCCTGTTCGAAGATACGGGTGTGTGTGACTTCGGCCCGGACGGATATGCGGCATTGTCCAAGGGCAATCTGCCCGCTTCGGCTCCGGTACGGCTTGCACCGCGTTACCTGACCTCGAATCCGCATTTCAGCTGGATGAATCGGGTGCAGGGTTTTGGCATTGGCGAAGCCAGCCTGTCAGACATAACCCTGCGCTTTGACGTCTATTCCGCGAAAGGAATTTCCGATGCCTGACAAGGTTGTCATTCTTGGGGGAGGCGTGGCTGGCATGAGCGCCGCGCACGAACTGATTGAACGCGGGTTCGAGGTAGAAGTCCACGAACGCCAGCTGATCCCCGGCGGCAAGGCCCGCAGCATTCCCGTGATGAAGGGTGAAGGGGATCATGGCTCGAAAGCGAAACACATCAAGGCGCTGGAAAAATGGGCCGAGATGGATGGGGCCAATTATCCGCCCGGCGTGAAACGGCCCTGGCTGCCCGGTGAACATGGGTTCAGGTTCTTTCCGAACTTTTATCGGCATATCACCGACACGATGGCCCGCACGCCGTATTACGACAAGGGCACATGCTTTGACAATCTGGTCCCGACCACGCAAGTTCTGGTCAGCCAGTTCGACAAGCCCGGCATCATTGTCCCGGAACGGTTCCCCCGCACGCTCAAGGATGTTGCGGATGCCTTCAAGACCATTGCCTTCGCGCTTTCGCCGAGGGACCAGATCGCGTATGAGGATGTCGAACATTTTGTCGCCTGCATGTGGCGGATCGCGACGTCCTGCAAGGAACGCCGGTTTGACGAATATGAACGGATCGGTTGGTGGGATTTCATCGGCGCGCAGGACCGTTCGGAAGCCTATCAGAAGTTCCTTGCCATCGGCCTGACCCGTTCGTTGGTGGCCGCCAAGGCCACGACGGCAAGCACGAAGACAGTGGGGGACATTGCTGTTCAGCTTCAGCTGGGTATCGCCACGCCCGAACCCCACTGCAACAGGCTGCTGAACGGGCCCACCAATCTTGTCTGGATTCAACCGTGGCTGGATTACCTGACTAGCAAGGGGGTCGTGTACAATTTTGACTCCAAAGTCACCGGAATCGAGTGCCGGAACGGCAAGATCGTCGGCGCAACGGTCGAACAGGATGGCGAAGAAAAGCAGGTCACGGGGGATTGGTTCATCAGCGCCATGCCGATTGAACGCATGGCACCGCTTGTGACCCCGGAAATGATGGCGGTTGACCCCGCACTTGCCAAATTGCCTTTGCTGGCCGATGACGTGCAATGGATGAACGGCATTCAGTTCTATCTGACCAAGGATGTCGAGCTGACCCACGGCCACGTCATTTTCATCGACAGCCCATGGGCTTTGACGGCTGTGTCGCAAAAACAGTTCTGGCCGGGGATCAACTTCGAAAACTGGGCCGAAGGGAAGACCAAAGGCCTGCTGTCAATCGATATCTCCGAATGGGACAAGCCGGGGCTGAACGGAAAAACCGCGCGCGATTGCAGCCGGGAAGAGATCGCAAAAGAGGTTTGGGAACAGCTCAAGCGCAGCATCAACGTGGATGGCCAGACCATTCTGCGGGACGAGGATATGAACTACTGGTTCCTCGATCCTGATATCGTTCAAGACCCGAACGACCCCAAGCGTCAAAGCAATGTCGAACCCTTGTTGGTCAACCGTATCAACAGCTGGCGCTTGCGCCCGGATGCGGCCACGCTCATCCCGAATTTCTTCCTGGCATCGGATTACGTCCGCACTTTTACCGACCTTGCCACGATGGAAGGGGCGAACGAGGCCGCGCGTCGGGCCGTCAACGCCATTCTTCAACGCAGTGGATCGGATGCCGAGCCCTGCCAGATCTGGGACCTGCATGAACCCGACATCCTGAAACCGCTGCGCGCCTATGATTATGCCCGCTATCAAGCTGGCCTTCCGTGGGACAATCGGTTCGCGGTTGCGGTCGAAGCCGCGCTGAAAATGGGTCAGGACACGGCAGGAGTTGATCGTGGCGGTGATGGCCCTCTTGCCGCCATAGGGGAACCGGCGGCGGAATATTCAAAACCCGGCGGCATCACCGAGGAGCCAGCCGTTGCCGAAGCGCTTCGAATGATCTGCCCCCCGAAAGAGCTGTTCGACCTCATCGCGAATTACGAGCCCACCGCGGATCTGCCGATCCCGGGGGATGAGCTGGCGGAAGATGTCGCGTATGATCTGGGTCGGGACAGTGGTCAATCAGGTGCCTTGTCCGGGGCGTTGCCAATTTCTGACGAACCGCTTTCTGCGTTTGGCGGCGGTCCGGAACGATCCGGCGCGCGGGAAGACAAAAGTCGCGTGATCATCACCCAGAAGGGCTGAGCCTGTGAAATCCGGAACCGCGCATTTGGATCCTGCGGCGAAACAGGATTTTCTGAAAACCCTGACCTTCTACGGGGATCAGGCGCGCGAAACGCTTTTGGGCCTGTTGCCGACGGGTGAGCCTCAGGCCTATCTGTATGGTCCGATGCGCGATTACATCGAAACCTCGGGCAAGGGCCTGAGGCCCGCCCTGCTGTTGGCAACATGCGAAGCCTTCGGCGGAAACAGCGAGAATGCAAGGGTCTCGGCCGCGGTTCTAGAGCTGCTGCACAACGCTTTTCTGATCCACGACGACATCGAAGATCAAAGCGATTTCCGGCGCGGGCGCGAATGTATGCACAAGCGGCTTGGGGTACCCCTGGCGATCAATACCGGCGACGGGATGCAATCGCTTGCCCTGCGTCTGCTGCGTCAGAACCTGGGTCCGTTGGGCCCGGAAACCGGTATGCGCGTGGTGGATGAGTTCGACCATCTGTTGCAGCAATCCATCGAAGGTCAGGCGCTGGAGCTTGGCTGGATCCGCGACAACCGTTTGAACGTCGATGCATCAGATTATCTGAGGATGTGTCTGAAAAAGACCTGCTGGTATAGTTTCATTCACCCGATGCGCATCGGGGCCCTGATTGCGCGGCCACATGATGTCGCGTCCGGCGCGCTGAATCTGGATGATTTCAACGCCTTCGGCTTTTTCCTAGGTGCAGCGTTTCAGATTCAGGACGACGTCTTGAATCTCGTCGGCTCACAGGACAGTTACGGCAAGGAAATCGGCGGCGACATCTATGAAGGCAAACGCACGCTGATGCTGGGCCAGCTTGGCCTGAAGGCGGAAGAGCCTGAACAGGCACGGTTGGCCGAGATGTTGTCAAACCCACGCGATGCCCGGTCGACGCAAGATGTCGCCTGGGTGCTGGAGCGCATGAGCCATTACGGCAGCATCCGCTATGCGCAGGACGCAGCGAATGATCTGCTGGCCGCGGCCCGTAATGAGTTCGCGCGGGTGTTCGCGGGCACAGAAGACGGGCCGCGCGCGTTTCTGGGGCAGTTCATGGACTATCTGGTGACCCGTCAGGTCTGAGCGCCCGCCACCTCGAAAATCACCACAACCGAGGTCTGGTCCGTTCCGGTACAGGCGATCCGACCGTGATATTCACCGGGTTCGGAGAGGTCGGGTATAGTCACCGCAACAGCAACATCCGTTGCTTCCCCCGGCTCAAGCTGGATTTGTGGCGGGATCACACTGATGCGGTTCGCCGGCAGAATGTCGCCGTTCGGATTGGTCAGATCGCCCGGTTCGAACTGCATCTGAACAGGGGCCGCGCCTTCGGGTGCTTCAAAGGACAATAGAATGGAGGCGGTGCTGCCGGGATGGCAGGATTTGCGACACCTGAACGGACCATCCAGATGTCGCCGTGGGCCCCGCTCTGTTTCGAGCACGCGGCGCGCTATATCGGAAATCGGTTGATCGTCGGGCTGCGGAGCAATCGGGCTGACCGCCCGAGACGCACTAACATATGGTTTTCGTTCGAAATACGGCATGCCTAACTGTGCACGTGCCGCGCGGATCAGTAAATGGTAAATTCACGCTCTGCGATCACGGGAAACGTCTGCCTATTTCCCTTTCCAGACCGGATCTCTTTTCTCGGCAAAGGCGCGCGCGCCTTCCAGCTGATCTTCGCTGGCATAGAGAACGTCCACGGTTCTGAGCTGACGCTTGGTGATGCGGTTCATGGCATCCTGAAACTTGGCATCTTCAGCATCGCGTACGATTTCCTTGATCGCGGCATAAACCAGGGGCGGTCCCGAGGCCAACAGCCGGGCCAGTTCCCAGGCGCGGTCCATCAGTTGATCCGAGGTGACGATCTCGTTCACCAACCCCCAGCGATTGGCTTCCTCGGCGTCGAACCAACGGCCCGTAAGCAGCAACTCCATCGCGATGTGGTAAGGGATGCGCTTGGGCAGTTTGACGCTGGCCGCATCCGCGACAGTCCCCGAGCGGATTTCCGGCAGGGCGAACGTGGCGTGATCGGCGGCAAGGATCATGTCGGCTGACAGGGCCAACTCCAGCCCGCCGCCACAGGCGATGCCGTTGATGGCCGCGATCACGGGCTTGTTCAGGTCGCGCAGCTCTTGCAAGCCGCCGAACCCTCCGACACCATAGTCCCCGTCTACCGCATCCCCGTCGGCCGCTGCTTTCAGGTCCCAGCCGGGGCAAAAGAACTTCTCTCCGCCGCCCGTCAGAATGGCCACGCGCAGTTCTGGATCGTCGCGAAACGCGCCGAATACCTCACCCATCCTGCGGCTGGTGACAAGATCGATGGCGTTGGCCTTGGGCCGGTCCAGCGTCACCTCAAGGATCGCTCCGTCGCGGCGGGTTTTGATCGGGTCCATATCTCAGGCCTTTCTTATCAGTGCATCCACGGCAACGGCCTTGTCCAGCGTGCACAGGAGCGGGTTAATCTCGACCTCGCCAAGCGTGTCGGCATTTTGCATGACATAGGCCTGAACGGCGTCTACTGCGGCGATGATTGCATCCATATCAGCCGCCCGTTGGCCGCGATAGCCTGCCAAAAGCGGGGCAATTTTCAATTTGCCAAGCGCGGCACGGATGTCCTCGGGCGTGCTTGGCACCAGCACTGACGCCGTGTCGCGCAGGATTTCGGTCAGCACGCCCCCCGCCCCCAATGTCAGGACAAACCCATGCGCCGGGTCACGGACGACACCGACCAGCAATTCAGCAACGGTTCCGGTGATCATCTCTTCGATCAGGATGCTATCTGTGCCAATTTCGGCTGCGACATCGGCCACATCCTCGGCCTTGATGCCCAGCCGAACAGCGCCGTGTTCGGATTTATGCGCAAGCCCAACACCTTTCACGGCAAAGGGGGCTTCCATGTCCTGCACGGCCGAGTGGGCCTCTGCCGGGCCGCAAACCGTGCGGCTTTGCGGAACGTGCAGGCCGCATTCGGCCAGCGCCCGTTTCGATTCGCCTTCGGTCAGGGTTTGGGTCGCCTCAGCCTTTCCAGGCAACCAGACAGGATGTGCGGACGGTGGCGAAATCTGACCCGCGGCGCGCGTGGCCGCCAGCGCTTCGCGCAATCCCATGAATGGAACAACACCACCGGCCATCAGGTCTTGCGCGACGTCTTCAGGCAGAAGTTCAGGCAGCGTCGCAACAATCGCAAACCGGGCGCCGGTTTCAGCACGCACTTTCAACGCAGCTCGGGTCGCGCAACTCCAGTCGGTCGGATCCGTCGTCGGATAGTCGACGATCGAGAACGTCAGGTCGATGTCGTCACCCGTCATGCCCGACCAGGCCTGTGCCATCGCCTCTTCGTCGCGCCAGATATACGTGTGATAATCCAGCGGGTTGTTCACCGCGACCATAGGGCCAAGCGCGTCACGCAAGCGCGCCCTTTTGTCATCGCTCAACTGCGGAAAACTCAGGCCCGTACCAACCGCCATATCCGCGATCAGGCTCGCCTCACCCCCTGAACAACTGATCGAAGCGATGCGGCCACCCGGCAGCGGCCCATAGCAGTGCAACAGTTTCAGCGTCTCAAGAAAGTCCGGCAACGCGGACAGACGCGGAATGCCCAGCCGGTCCAGAAGGGCCTGCGCGCCCGCATCGCTGCCTGCAAGAGACGCAGTGTGCGAGACCGTCGCGGCCTGTGCCTGTTCCGACGCACCCACTTTCAAGGCGACCAGCGGGATGCCCTTTGAATAAGCCTTGGCGGCCAGCGCCTCCCATTCCCGGATGTCCTTGAACCCTTCGATATGCAGACCCACTGCGGTTACGCGCGGATCATCGATCAAGGCCGAGGCGATTTCGGCCTGGCTGGTTTGGGCCATGTTTCCGCATGCCATCATGTAGGCAATCGGCAACCCACGTTTCTGCATGGTCAGGTTGATCGAGATGTTCGAGCTTTGCGTCAGGATCGCCACGCCCTTGCCCACAGGGGTGGCCCCGTGCTGGTCCGGCCACAACAGCGCCCCATCCAGCGCGTTGATTAACCCATAGCAGTTCGGGCCAAGAATGGGCATGTCACCGGCTGCTGCAATCAGTTGATCCTGCAAGTCCCCGCCGGTGTCATCTTCGGCAACGGCCTCGGAAAAGCCCGATGCAAAGCACACCGCCCCACCTGCGCCCGTACTGGACAGGACACGAACGGCCTCGATGGTGGCGTGGCGGTTGATACCGATGAAAACCGCATCCGGGGCTGCGGGCAGGTCCTCGATGTGGCCGAAAACCCTGTGACCCGCAATTTCCGACGCTTTGGGATGCACCGGCCAGATTTGACCGGCATAGCCCATGCGTTCGGATTGCAGAACAACCTGCTGACACCACGCGCCGCCACCGATGACGGCGATGGTTTTCGGGCGCAGCAGCTGGGTCAGGTCTTTGTTCATGGTCAGGCGCCCAAGGGACGTAGAAGATCGCGGCTGATGATGTGGCGCTGAATTTCGCTGGTGCCGTCCCAGATGCGCTCGACCCGGGCATCGCGCCAGAACCGTTCAATCGGGAAATCGTCCATTAAACCCATACCCCCGAATATCTGAAGTGTGGTATCCGTCACCCGCGCCAGCGTTTCCGAGGCATAGAGCTTGGCCGAGGCAATCTCGCGGTTTGATGGCAGGTTTTGATCCAGACGCCACGCGGCCGCGAGTGTCAGCCAATCGGCGGCATCGATCTCGGTGATCATGTCGGCGATCTGGAAGCCGACGCCCTGAAACTTGCCGATGGGCTGGCCGAACTGTTTGCGCACGGCCGCATAGTTCAGCGCATAGTCAAAGCAGCGCCGCGCGCGACCGACCGAGAACGCCGCAACCGTCAGGCGGGTTGCGTAAAGCCATTCGTTCATCACGGCAAAACCGCCATCAACCTCGCCCAGGATCTGTGCGTCAGGCAGACGGCAGTTGTCGAAATACAGGATATAGTTCTTGTAGCCCTTGTGGCTGACCGAGTTGTAGCCCTCGCGCACTTCAAACCCCGGAGTACCGCGATCCACCAGGAAAGTGGTGATGCGTTTCTTCGGGCCCTTGGGAGTTTCGTCCACGCCGGTCGCGATGAAAACGATGAAGAAATCCGCATGTTCCGCGCCCGAGATGAAATGTTTCGATCCGTTGACAACCCAGTCACCGCCATCGCGCACCGCCTGGCATTTCATACCACGCACATCCGAACCCGCATCCGGTTCGGTCATCGCCAGAGCGTCCATCTTGTCGCCACGTACGGCAGGCAGAAGATACCGTTCGCGCTGCTCGTCGTTGCAGGCCATAAGGATGTTCTGCGGGCGCCCAAAGAAATGCGTCAGCGCCATTGACCCGCGGCCAAGCTCGCGCTCGACCAAGGTGAAATCCAGATGAGACAGACCTGCGCCGCCGACTTCCTCGGGGAAGTTGCAGGCATAAAAGCCCAGATCGATACATTTCTGCTTGATCTGCTCGCCCAGCTCAGGAGGCACGGTTCCCGAGCGCTCGACCGCGTCTTCATGCGGGTAGATTTCGTTTTCAACAAAGCTTCGGACCGTCGAGACGATCATGTCCTGTTCTTCTGTCAGACCAAACTGCATGGCGCGTGTTCCCTGGATCGGTGGTTGACCAACCAAACGCCATCGCTCATGGTCGCGACATGCAGAGTTGATATCAAATCATGCCAAATTCGAAAATTTTGACGCGACACTACAACATCCTGCTCTTCAACGGGTTTTCGAACCATTGCCTTGCAAACATGGTCGAACCGCTCAGGGCTGCGAACAACCTGTCGAGGCAGGTTTTGTATTCATGGCGTTTCTGTTCCATGGACGGAGACCCCGTGCAAAGTTCCAGTGGCCTTGTCGTTACACCGAATGGTTCAATCTCTGACCAGCAAGGCGACGTTCTGGTGGTCATGCCGTCTTATGGATATCGCAAGCTGGACACGCGATCGACCACACGCATCGTGCTGGCTGCGGCCCGAAAACACCGGCAAGTGGCAGGGTTGGATACCGGCAGCTGGCTGCTGGCCCGGGCCGGTTTGCTGGATGAGCACCGGGCAACCATTCACTGGGACGAACTTTCCCGGTTCGAAGAAAGCTTTCCGGCCGTGGATGCGGTGCAGGAACGTTTTGTCATCGATGGCAACAGGCTGACCTGTTCCGGGGCCATGGCCGCGTTCGATCTGGCCTCGGCCCTTATCCGCAGGGATCACGGCCCTCTTCTGTCCATGGAAGTCGGGCATCTTCTGATGAGCCGAAATGGGCAGGATCATTACCCTTTGCCTCTGAAGTCCGAAGACACTTTGGTCAATCGCGCACTGGCCGTCATGCAGGCGAACCTTGAAACACCTCTTTCGATCAGGGAACTGGCCCGCAAGATCGGGTGTTCGCAAAAGCGGATCGAAATGCGCGTTCAGGCGGAGCTCAAGACCACGCCGCAGGCGCTGTACCGCCGAATGAGACTGAACCTTGCACGCAATCTGGCAGAAGATACCGAGCAGTCCATCGCCGAAATCGCCGGTCGATGCGGATATGAAAACGCCAGCGCTATGACGCGGGCATTCAAGGCAGAATTCGGCCAGACACCGACGGCGTTTCGCCACCGAAGCCTGTCTGACGGCTGAAACGGGTGCGCATGGCGATGCCCGCTTTTCTGGAAAACCACAGAACCCTGGGGGCTATTCCAGCGAAACCCACAGCACCTTGGCGTCTTCTTCGCTGGTCGAAATACACCCATGCCCCATTCCGCTGTCATAATAAAGCGAGTCACCGGCCTTCATTGGCAAAGGGCGGTAATGTTCAGAAACGAAGATGAGTTCACCGCTGAGCACATACATGAATTCTTCTCCGGAATGTCGGATCCACGTCTCGAACTCCGACAGGTCGCGCGCCTTGATTGTCGCGATATAGGGCAGCATTCGCTTGCTGGTCAGTTCGGGGCAAAGCAGTTCATGCAGGTAAGTGGGCGTATCCTTGAATTCTCCCTCCCCCTTCGGAGTGAAATCACGGCGGCCTGAAATGCCGGATTGACCCGACTGAAGAAACAACTGCGGGGTGCTCATATCCAGGGCCTGTGTCAGACGCCGTACAATGTCAAAGCTTGGCTTCGTCTGGTTGTTTTCGATCTTGGACAGCGTCGAGCGCCCGATACCCGCAGCGCGGCCGGCTTCTTCCAGAGTCCACCCTTTCGCGCGCCGCGCATCGCGGATGGAGCGGCCCAGAGCCTCTCCTTCATCCTGAAATTCCTGTCCGGAAACATCATTTCGGCTTTCGTCGCCCATTGAATTCCCCCTGTTTTATCAAAGGTTACATGCCTCCCAATATATACGCAACTTCTTGAATAAGAGATTTTTGTTGCCTAAGGCGCGCTATTTCCCCTATAGGAAACAAAGTTTCGTACTGAGGATTCGGGGCAAAAGGAGGAGACTATGTTCAAAACGTCGCTGATTGAGGCAGATCCCGTCATTGCTGCGTCCATTTCGCGCGAGGGTGAACGCCAGGCGGAACAGATCGAGTTGATCGCCTCGGAGAACATTGTCTCGAAGGCCGTGATCGAAGCGCAGGGTTCGGTCTTGACCAACAAATACGCCGAAGGCTATCCGGGCCGCCGCTATTATGGCGGCTGCGAATATGTTGACGAGGTCGAAGTCGAGGCGATCGAACGCCTCAAGAAGCTGTTTGGCTGTGAATATGCCAACGTTCAGCCCCATTCCGGCGCACAAGCCAACGGGGCCGTCAAGCTAGCGCTGCTGAACCCGGGCGATACCATTCTTGGCATGTCGCTGGACGCAGGTGGCCATCTGACCCACGGTGCGAAACCGGCGCAGTCCGGTAAATGGTTCCGGCCCGTGCAGTACGGCCTGACCGATGCAGGGCTGATCGATTATGATCAGGTCGCCGAATTGGCGCGGGCGGAAAAGCCCAGGCTGATCATCGCAGGTGCGTCCGCCTACTCACAAAAGATCGACTTTGCCAGATTCCGTGAAATCGCGGACGAGGTTGGCGCATGGCTGCTGGCCGATATGGCTCATATTGCCGGATTGGTGGCGACCGGCCTGCACCCCTCGCCTGTAGGACACGCACATGTCGTGACCTCGACCACGCACAAGACGCTGCGCGGCCCTCGTGGCGGCATCATCCTGACCAATGACGAGGCGCTGGCGAAAAAGATCAACTCGGCCGTATTCCCAGGCCTGCAGGGTGGCCCGCTGATGCACGTCATCGCAGGCAAGGCGGTGGCCTTTGGCGAGGCACTGAAACCCGAATTCAAGGAATACATGCAGCGCGTCGTTGACAGCGCATCGGCCTTGGCCAGCGTCATGATGGCGCGCGGATGTGACATCGTTTCTGGCGGCACCCAGAACCACCTGATGCTGGTCGATCTGCGCCCGATCGGCGTAACCGGCAAGGACGCCGAGGCGGCGCTCGAACGGGCCGGCTTTACCTGCAACAAGAACAGCGTTCCCGGAGATCCGGAAAAACCCACCATCACCAGCGGCATCCGTCTGGGCACCGCCGCCGGGTGCAGCCGTGGCTTTGGCCCGGAAGAGTTCAGGCAGATCGGCCATCTGATCGGTGATGTTCTGGAGGCGCTCGCGAAGTCTCCTGACGGTGACGAAACCGTCGAAAAGGAAACCCGCAAACAGGTTCGCGCTCTTTGCGCAAGCTACCCGATCTACTGAGAGTGCGCGAAATGAATACCTATGACCTCATCGTTATCGGGGGCGGACCGGGCGGCTATGTTGCCGCGATCCGCGCGGCTCAGCTGGGGCTGAATGTGGCCTGTGTCGAAGGGCGCGGCGCACTGGGCGGTACCTGTCTGAACGTGGGGTGTATCCCCTCCAAAGCGTTGCTGACCTCCTCGGCCAAATATGCCGAGCTTGCGCATCTCTCCTCCCAAGGCATTGCGGTCGAGGGGGCCAGCATCGACGTTAGTGCGATGATGGGGCGCAAGGACAAGATCGTCGGTGATCTGACCAAGGGCATCGCGTTCCTGTTCAAGAAGAACGGCGTCGATCTGATCGAAGGCTGGGCCAGCATCCCGGCCACTGGTCAGGTCAAGGTCGGCGACAGCGTATACGAAGCAAAGAACATCCTGATCGCGACAGGATCCGAGCCGGCCTCACTGCCGGGGATCGAGATTGATGAGCAGGATGTGCTCAGTTCCACCGGCGCAATTGCGTTGCAGAGCGTTCCGGATCATCTGGTGGTGATCGGTGCGGGTGTCATCGGACTGGAGCTGGGTCAGGTCTGGGCACGATTGGGCGCCAAGGTCACCGTGGTCGAATACCTGGATCGCGTATTGCCCGGCATCGATGGCGAGATCGCAAAGCTGGCGCAGCGGGCGCTGTCCAAACGCGGTTTGAAGTTCCAACTGGACCGAGCCCTCAAATCGGTTGAGAAAACCGCGGCTGGCCTGACCCTGACCGTGGACCGCCTCGGCAAGGACAAGCAAGAGGCGATCGAGGCCGACAAGGTTCTGATCGCTGTGGGCCGTCGCCCGGTGACGCGCGGGCTTGGGCTGGAAGAGCTGGGCGTGGCCGTGAACCCGCGTGGCTTCGTCGAAGTCGACAGCACATTCCAGACGTCGGTGCCCGGCATCTATGCCATTGGTGATTGTGTTCCCGGCCCGATGCTGGCCCACAAGGCCGAAGAGGACGGCGTTGCCTGTGTCGAGATGTTGGCCGGCGAAGCCGGTCATGTCGATTACAACACCGTGCCGGGTGTGGTCTACACCGATCCCGAAGTGGCCTCGGTTGGTCAGACCGAAGAGGCCCTGAAAGACGCGGGCGTCGAATATGCTGTCGGCAAGTTTGCCTTCATGGCCAATTCGCGGGCGCGCTCGACGGGTGAAACAGATGGCGCGGTCAAGGTTCTGGCCGGTTCCGACGGCAAGATCCTCGGAGCCCATATCTGCGGTGCCCATGGCGGCGATCTGATCGCCGAGTTGGTACTGGCCATGACTAAAGGCGCGACCGTCGCCGAGGTTGCAGCAACCTGTCATGCGCACCCGGCGATGGGCGAGACGGTCAAGGAAGCCTGCCTCGATGCCATGGGCCGCGCAATCCACGCGTAAGTGAGGACAGCCAGATGACCATCCAGCTTCGACCACGTCACCCGGAAAAGGCCAAGAAGGCCGACAGTGTCATCCCGCGCAAACCGAAATGGATTCGCAAGAAGAAGATCGAAAGCGCCGCGTATTACGAAACCCGGCGTCTGATGCGGGATCACGGTCTGGCAACAGTCTGCGAAGAAGCGGCCTGCCCCAATATCGGCGAATGCTGGTCCAAGCGCCATGCAACCATGATGATCATGGGCGAGATCTGCACGCGGGGCTGTTCGTTCTGCAATGTGGCCACCGGCCGCCCCGATGCGCTGGACGCGTTCGAACCCGGCAGGGTTGCGGCGGCGGTCAAGAAACTGGGCCTGCGCCACGTGGTGATCACGTCGGTTGATCGCGATGATCTGGCCGACGGCGGGGCCGAGCATATCGCCCAGACAATCCGCGCCGTACGCCATCAGAACCCCGGCACCACTGTCGAGGTTCTGACCCCCGACTTCCTGGGCAAGGGCGACGCCGCAAAAATCGTCTTTGACGCAGCGCCGGACGTGTTCAACCACAACCTGGAAACCGTCCCGCACCTGTATCCGACGGTTCGCCCCGGCGCGCGCTATTATGCCTCGCTGCGGCTGTTGGACGATGCCAAACGCTCGAACCCCGAGATTTTCACCAAGTCGGGTCTGATGGTCGGGCTGGGTGAAACTCTGAACGACGTGCGTCAGGTGATGGATGATCTGCGCGCGGCCAATGTCGATTTTCTGACGGTCGGGCAGTATCTGCAACCGACACCAAAACATCATCCGATTGACCGGTTCTGGTCACCCGAGGAGTTCGCCCAACTGGAACAGATCGCCCGTTCCAAGGGCTTTTTGCACGTGTCAGCCACGCCGCTGACCCGTTCATCGTTCCATGCCGACGAAGATTTCACTGCTCTCAAGCAGGCCCGCCAGCGGGCCATCGCGACCGGGGCATAAACCAAACGCAAATGGGAGGGAAACCATGGAAGCGTTAAATTCAATCGTAGGGGCCATCAATGGCGTCGTATGGGGGCCGATGATGCTGGTCCTTATCCTCGGCGTTGGCTTCTTCCTGCAGGTCGGGCTGAAATTTATGCCGATCTTGCGCATTGGCACGGGCTTCAGCCTGTTGTTCAAAGGCCGTGAAGGTCAGGGCGAAGGGCAGATCAGCCCGTTCAACGCACTGATGACTTCGCTGTCGGCGACCATCGGTACAGGTAACATCGCCGGTGTGGCCACTGCTGTCTTCCTGGGCGGTCCAGGCGCCTTGTTCTGGATGTGGATGACCGCCCTGGTGGGCATGGCCACCAAATATGCCGAAGCCGTCTGTGCCGTAAAATATCGCGAGAAAGATGAACTGGGCAACTATGTCGGCGGCCCGATGTACTACATCAAGAACGGTCTTGGTGCGAAATGGGCCTGGCTGGGCGTGGCTTTTGCATTGTTCGGCGCGGTTGCTGCCTTCGGCATCGGCAACGGTGTGCAAGCCAACGGTGTTGCTCAGGTGCTGGAAGCCAATTTTGGCCTGAACACCTCTGTCACTGGCGTTGTTCTGATGGTTCTGACCGCAGCCGTTATCCTGGGTGGTATCACCCGCATCGGTGCGGTTGCTGGTAAGCTGGTCCCCTTCATGGCCGTTGCCTATATTATCGCGGGCCTGCTGGTTCTTCTCATCAACATCGGCAACATCGGACATGCGCTGTCGCTGGTCTTTACCTATGCGTTCACCCCGTCCGCCGCCGAAGGTGGTTTCGCGGGTGCAGCCGTCTGGGCCGCCATCCGCTTCGGTGTGGCACGTGGTGTGTTTTCGAACGAGGCCGGTCTGGGTTCGGCCCCGATCGCGCACGCCGCTGCCGAAACCAAGGGTCCGGTCAACCAGGGCCTGATCGCGATGCTGGGTACGTTCATCGATACCATCATCGTCTGCTCGATCACCGGTCTGGCCATCATCGCGTCGGGTGCATGGACATCGGGTGAATCCGGTGCGGCGCTGACCAGCCACGCGTTCGAACTGTCACTGCCGGGTATCGGCGGGTACCTGATCGCCATCGCTCTGTCGATCTTTGCCTTCACCACCATCCTCGGCTGGTCGTTCTACGGCGAGAAATGTGTCGAGTTCCTGCTGGGCGTGAAATCCCTGATGCCCTACCGCGTTCTGTGGATCGTGATGATCTACTTCGGCGCAACTGCAGATCTGGGCTTCATCTGGCTGTTGGCCGATACGTTGAACGCCATGATGGCCATCCCGAACCTGATCGCCCTGGCGCTGCTGAGCCCGATCGTCTTCAAACTGACGAAAGAGTTCTTCGCCTCGGGCGGCAAGTCCGAAGAGCCGGGCGGCACACCTGCCGAATAAGCTCGGCCCGACCAAAACGGGGGGCCATCCCGGCCCCCCGCCTTTGAAACCGAATTCAATATCTCGAGGAGAGACGTGATGGCCACGAAAATCCTGCTGCCCATTGATCACACCGACGACCGCTCGTGGAAACTGGCCCTGCCGACCGCCTTGGAACAGGCAAAATTCTACGGTGCCGAACTGCATGCGGTTGCCGTCATCCCCGAGATCATCCAGCTGCCAAACCTGCCCGCCAACTATGGTGCCGGCGCAAAAGACCACGTGCGGGGTGCGGTTCAGGCGATTCTGGATCATGCCAAGGCTTCCGACGTGCCGGTCCATGTCGAAGAAGGCAGTGTTTACCGCGAAATCCTGAAGCTTGCCTACAAGGAAGGCTTTGATCTGATCGTCATGGCATCGACCAAGGGCGATTTTCCGAACTACGAGATTGGCCCGAACCTGGCCCGTGTCGTGCGCAATGCGCATTGCACCGTCATGGTCGTCCGCGACCAGTCCCGCTGATTGAAAGGTTGAAGAAATGACCACACCGAAGCGCACGCCTCTCCACTCTTTGCACGTCGAGCTTGGCGGCA